>CAWBIZ010000010.1:0-35568 GCA_963789005.1 uncultured Solirubrobacteraceae bacterium | reverse complement strand
CACGCATGAATGCCCTCGCCGCGCAGATTGAGGCGCTGCTCTTCCTCTCGCCAGAGCCGGTCACCGTGGAGGAGCTGGCCGATGCGGCGCAGGCCGGCGAGGAGGCCGTCGGCGAAGCGCTCGGCGAGCTGGCGGGCGCGCTCGAGGGCCGCGGCGTCGTACTGCGCGAGGTCGCCGGCGGCTGGACGCTGGCCTCGCACCCGGACGCCGAGGAGGCCGCGCGGCGGCTGCTCGCCCGCCCCCGCACCTCCGCGCTGACCGCCGCCCAGGCCGAGACGCTGGCGATCGTCGGCTACCTGCAGCCGGTCTCCCGCCCCGAGGTGGCCCGCATCCGCGGCGTCGCCTCCGAGTCGGCGACTGCGGCACTGGTCGAGCGCGGCCTGATCGAGGAGTCCGGCCGCTCGCAGTTCGGCGCCGTGCTCTACCGGACGACGCCGCTGTTCCTCAAGCTCTTCGGCCTGCGCTCGCTCGACGAGCTGCCCGATCCGGCGCAGTGGGATCCGAGCCCGGAGGACGAGGCGGCGCTCCGCGACCGCCTGCTCCGGGCCGGCGAGCAGCGCGCCGGCGGCTAGCTCGCCGAGGCCGCCAGCTGACCGCAGGCGGCCTCGATGTCGCGCCCGCGCGTGAGCCGCACGGTCGCCCGCACGCCGTGCTCCTCCAGCACCGCCTTGAAGGCCGCGATCGCGGCCGGGGAGGAGCCGTCGTACGTCCCGGTGGGGTTGTACGGGATCAGGTTGACCTTGAAGACCTTCGAGCCCAGCCGGCGCGCGAGCGCCACCGCCTGCGCGTAGGTGTCGTTGACCCCCGCCAGCATCACGTACTCGATGAACACCCGCCGCCGGCGGCGCGCGTAGTAGTCCCGGCACGCCTCGAGCACCTCGTCGATCCCGTAGCGGTCGTTGACCGGCATGATCCGCGAGCGCAGCTCGTCGTCGGGCGCGTGGAGCGAGAACGCGAGCCGGATCGGCATGTCGCTCTCCGTCAGCTGCCGGATCCCGGGCACCCAGCCGACCGTCGAGATCGTCGTGCGGCGGTGCGTGATGCCGGCGTCCGGCAGTCGGCGCGCCGCGCCGAGCACGTGGTCGAGGTTCATCATCGGCTCGCCCATGCCCATGAAGACCAGGTGGTCGACGGGCTCGATCCGCCGGAAGTGCAGCACCTGGTCGAGGATCTCCGACGCCGTGAGGTTGCGGCCGAACTTCATCGTCCCGGTGGCGCAGAACGTGCACGTCAGCGGGCAGCCCGACTGCGACGAGACGCAGACCGAGCGGCGGCCGTCGCGGAAGCGCATCAGCACCGCCTCGACCGGTCGCCCGTCGTGGGTGTGGAACAGCGTCTTGACCGTTCCGTCGGCGGCCTGCGCCTCGTGCACCGGGTCGAGGCTGGAGAACGGGACCGCTGCGGCAAGTCGGGCGCGCAGCGCGGCGGGCAGATCGGTCATCTCCTCGTAGCCGGCGGCGCCGCGCGCGGCCCAGCTCCACACCTGGCGGGCGCGGAAGGCGGGCTGGCCGGCGGCCTCCAGCTCAGCGTCGAGAAGGGCGAGGTCCACGCGCCGTATGGTGGCAGCGTCATGCGCCTCGCCAAGTACCTCGCGCACGCCGGGGTCGCCTCGCGCCGGGCCTCCGAGGAGATCGTCTTCGCCGGGCGGGTGACCGTCGGCGGCGAGACCGTGCGCGACCCGGCACGCGACGTCGACGGCACCGTGCCGGTGGAGGTCGACGGCAAGCCGGTCCGGGTCTCGACCGGCCAGCGGGCGGTGTACGCCGTGCACAAGCCGCGCGGGGTCGTCTCCACCGTCCGCGATCCCCAGGGTCGCCCGACGATCGTCTCGCTCGTCCCCAGCGCGCGCCGCCTGTACCCGATCGGCCGCCTCGACGCCGACACCACCGGCCTGATCCTGCTCACCGACGACGGCGCGCTCGCCCATCGCCTCACCCACCCCTCCTTCGAGGTCCCGCGCACGTACCACGCGAAGGTCCGCCGCGCGCCCGTGAAGGAGGAGGCGCTGCGCGCGCTACGCGCCGGCGTCGAGCTCGACGATGGGCGCACGGCGCCCGCGCGCGTCAAGCGCCTCGGCGCCGACCGCGTCGAGCTCACCATCCACGAGGGCCGCAAGCGCCAGGTGCGGCGGATGCTCGAGGCGGTCGGCCATCCCGTGATCGCGCTCGAGCGCGTCCGGTTCGGCCCGTTGTGGCTCGGCGGGCTCGAGGAGGGGCGCCACCGCCGCCTGACCGCGTCCGAGATCGAGAAGCTGCGCCGCGGACCCCGATAGCCTGCTCGCGCGATGCGGCTGATCGCGCTCCGGGGCGCCACCACGGTCGAGGCCAACGAGGGCGAGGCGATCCTCGCCGCCACCGGCGAGCTGATGGGCGAGCTGCTGGCCCGCAACAAGCTCGACGCCGACTCGATCGTGAGCTGCATCTTCACGCTCACCGACGACCTCGACGCGGAGTTCCCGGCGGTCGCCGCGCGCCAGATCGGCCTCAGCCGCGTGCCGCTCCTGTGCACGCGCGAGATCCCCGTCCCGGGAGCCCTCCCGCGGGTGATCCGCGTGCTCATGCACTGCTATCCGCCGGTCGGCGTCGACCCCCAGCACGTCTACCTCGGCGAGGCCGCCAAGCTGCGGCTGGACCTGCAGGGCGCGCAGTAACCTGCGGTCGATGGCCCTCGAGTTCGCCAGCAAGCTCCGGCGCATCCCGGTCTACCCGGCCGCCGACGGCTACGCCTCCGAGGGCCCGATCGCGAAGCTCGCCTCCAACGAGTCGCCGTACCCGCCGGTGCCGGCCGTGATCGAGGCGATCACCCGCTCGCTCACCGGGCTCAACCGGTACCCCGATCCCACCAACGCGGCCCTGCGCCGCAAGCTGGCCGACCGCCACGGCGTGCCCGCCGGCCGGATCGCGATCGGCAACGGCTCGTGCGACGTCCTGCTCGCCGCCGGCGACGCGCTGCTGGAGCCGGGAGCCGAGCTCGTCTACGCCTGGCCGTCGTTCTCGGTCTACCCGCACCTCGCCGCCGCGTCGGGAGCGCGGGCGATCGAGGTTCCCGTGGACGCCGAGCACAAGCACGACCTCGAGGCGATGCGGCGCGAGATCACCGTCTCGACCCGCCTGGCGATCGTCTGCAACCCCAACAACCCCACCTCGACGGCGCTGCCGTTCGACGAGATCGCCGCCTTCGTGGCCGACGTCCCGCGCCACGTGTGCGTGATCCTCGACGAGGCGTACTGCGAGTTCAACGTGCTCCAGGATCCCGAGGAGTCCGTCGACCTGCTCGACCGCCATCCCAACCTCGTCCTCCTGCGCACGTTCTCGAAGATCTACGGGCTGTGCGGGCTGCGGGTCGGCTACGGGCTGTGCGGCTCCGAGGAGTTCCGCACCGCCGTCGACCAGGTGCGCCAGCCGTTCTTCTGCAACGCCGCCGCCCAGGCCGCCGCGCTCGAGGCGCTCAACCACCAGGACGAGGTCGTCCGCCGCGTGGAGCGCAACCTCGCGGAGCGGATCGGGCTCGAGGACGGCCTGCGCGAGCTCGGCATCGAGCCCGCGTCCTCGCAGGCCAACTTCGTCTGGTTCGACCTCGGGGACGGCCGCGAGGAGGGCGAGGTCATGCAGGGCCTCGCCCAACGCGGCGTGCTCGTGCGCGCGGGAGCGTCGCTCGGCCGCGAGGGCGCGCTCCGGGTCACCGTCGGCACGCAGGCCGAGAACGAGCGCTTCCTCGAAGCGCTCGGCGCGCTGTTGTAGACGGCCTCCGGCGAACGTCAACGGCGGCGGGGTAGGGGAGAGGGGAGCCGTCGCGGCGGCGAGGGTGCATTTCGTCAACCGCAGACCGATCTCGCCGGCGCCGTTGACGTTACGCACCCACACGGTGCGCTTCGTCAACGCGATGCCCGAGCCGCCCGCGAGGTTGACGTAATGCACCCCCGCCGGCACCCTCGCCCCCTTACCCAGCCGCCGTTGACGTTCCCGCGGAGACGCGCCGCGCGCCCGGAGTAGCCTCGACCCCATGGTCATCCCCACGCTTCGCTACCAGGACGCCAAGGGCGCGATCGACTTCCTCGAAAGCGCGTTCGGCTTCGAGCGCAAGGCCGTCATGGAGAACGAGGACGGCACGATCGGCCACGCCGAGCTCACGCACGGCCGCGGCATGGTCATGATCGGCTCCGCCGGACTCGGCGATCCGCAGTTCGACACCGGGCACGCGTCGATCTACGTCGTCGTCGCCGATCCCGACGCGCTGCACGACCGCGCCCGCGCCGCCGGCGCCGACGTCGCCCGCGAGCTGGCGGACATGGACTACGGCTCGCGCGAGTTCAGCGCCCGCGATCCTGAGGGCAACGTCTGGACGTTCGGCACGTACGACCCGTTCGCGGCCTGAGGGCGCAGCATCCGTGCGACGGTGAGCGCGGCCAGCAGCGCCGTGCACACCGCCGAGCCGACGCACCAGATGCAGATCGCCCGTAGGACCCCGACCTCGACGTAGGTGAGCCAGGCCGAGAAGCCGAGGCCGACGAGCGAGAGGAACGCGGCCGCCGTGCGCCACGCCTCGCCGTCGCGCACCAGCGCGGCAACGACGGCGAGGTACCCGGCGAGGCCGAGCACGGCGACGGGCACCCCCGCGAGCGCGGCGTAGTCCGACTGCTGGACGGCGGCACAGCCGTCCGCGACGGCGCACACCGGCGTGCCGCCGGTGTAGTGGACCACGGTCAGATAGCCCGCGATGCCGAGGCCGGCCAGCGCGACGCCGATCGCGGCCGCCCTCATCGCGCGGCCTCGCGAGCGAGCTCGGCCTGGACGGCGGCGGCGTCGAGCGGGCTCGCCGCGAGCAGGCGCGCGGGCCCGTCGCCGCGCTGCACCGTCAGCGTCGGCGTGCCGGCGACGCCGAGGCGCGCCGCATCCGCGTTCGCGCGCTCCAGCCGCCGGGAGGCGAACGCCGAGTCCGCCTGGCCGAGCGCCGCGCCGGCGTCGACGCCCGCCGCGCGAGAGACGTCATGCAGGAAGTCGTCGGTCACGTAGCCCGAGTTCTCGATCCCCTGGCGGGCGTAGAACGCCTCGAGGAAGGCCCACAGCCGGCCTTGGCGCTCGGCGCCTGCAGCGACCCGCGCGGCGCGCTCGGAGTCCGGGCCGAGGAAGTGCAGCGTCCGGACCGCGAGCTTGACCCTGCCGGAGCGCACCTCGTCGCGGATCAGCGCCGGGAGCGTGCTCTCGGCCGCGCGAGCGCACACCGGGCACTGCAGGTCGACGTACTCGGTGACGGTCAGGGGCGCGTCCGGGTCGCCGAGCACCCCGCCGCGCTCCGGGATCCCGGCGAGCAGCGAGCTCGTGGTGGCGGGCGGCGCGGGCCTGGCGCCGCCGCTGCTCGAGACGGCGACGGCCGCGATGACGACGACGGCGGCAGCAGCGATGACGGCGTAGAGGCGCTTGGACATGGTGCTCCTTTGAAGATGCGTTGACGAAACGGGCACGCGGCGGTGGCGTGCGGGTGGCAGGGCGCGCCTATGCGGCGCGCGGCTTCGTCAGGAGCTGGGCGGGGCGCGCTCGGCCGTGGCCGGGCTTCGCGGCGCGGTGATGGCGCGGACCGGGAGCGGCGGAAGGCCGGGCTCTGCGGCCCACGCGAATGCGATCCGCGGGGCGGTGGGCCGCAGGTCGCGGACGAGCGCGGCGGCCGCGGGAGCGACCCGCAGCGCGAGCGCGATCACGCCGCCCGAGGCGGCACAGAGCGCGGCGAGCTCGAGCCACCCGCCGCCGAGCGCGGCGGCGTCGCCGGTGGCGCCGACGAGCAGCGCCTCGCCGCCCACCGCCGCGCCGACCCCGAGGCTGCCGGTTAGCCATAGCCGCGCGAGCGGCAGCGGCCGGTCGCGCACGGCGCCGCGGCCGAACCGGGCGACGCCGAGTGCGAGCGCGAGCGAGTAGACGGCGACCAGCACGATCGCGGCCGGCCCGAGCCAGCCGCGTCCGGCGGCCTCCAGGCACGTCTGCGCCTGCGAGCCGCACGCGAACGTCGCTCGCGCGGAGTCGACCAGCACCGCCAGCAGCGGCACCAGCACGAGCGCGCGAAGGGTGGGCGGGGCGCGGTGCATCGCCTTCACGAAGATATCGTCGGCACCGAACACGGAGATCCCAACCGTACCTTTCCGCAGGCGTCCATTTGCCTCGCGATCACGCCGCTGCTACAACTCCTCGTCCGATGGCCGACCGCCCTGCATCGCGCGCTCTTCCGCAGGCCGCTCGCGCCTATCGCTTCTCCTACCGCGTCTGGCGATTTAGCTAGGCGCTCGGCCGGTGCGCTCGACGCGCCGTCCTTTGATCGGACCCTCTCGGGCCGAGCGCCGCACCGGCGAGTCGTGCGTACCCTCTTTGGAGACCTAGGAGAAGCAACCAGATGATGATCGTGATGAAGGCGACGGCGACCGAGGAACAGGTCCAGGCCGTCATCGACCGGATCGAGTCCGTCGGCGCTCGCGCCCACCCCTCGCGCGGCGAGGAAGTCACCGTGATCGGCGCCATCGGCGACCGTGAGCACGTGGCCCGGCTGGAGCTCGAGGGCACGCCGGGAGTGGCGCAGGTGGTGCCGATCCTGAAGCCGTACAAGCTCGCGTCCTCACAGGTGCGCGCGGGCGAGCGCACGGTGATCGACGTCGAGGGCCGCAAGATCGGCGGCGAGCACTTCTCGCTGATCGCCGGGCCGTGCACCGTCGAGTCGCGCGACCAGACGCTGACCACGGCCTACGCGGTGGCGGCCGCCGGCGCCTCGCTGTTCCGCGGCGGCGCGTACAAGCCGCGCACGTCGCCGTACGCGTTCCAGGGCCTGGGTCAAGAGGGCCTGCGATTGCTCGAGGAGGCCAAGGCCGAGACCGGGCTGCCGATCGTCACCGAGGTGATGGACGCGCGCGACCTCGAGGCCGTCGTCGAGGTCGCCGACGTGATCCAGGTCGGCGCCCGCAACATGCAGAACTACCCGCTGCTGGCCGAGATCGGCCGCGCCGGCAAGCCCGTGCTGGTCAAGCGCGGCCTGTCCTCGACGCTCGAGGAGCTGCTGATGGCGGCCGAGTACGTGCTCAAGGAGGGCAACCCGGACGTGATCCTGTGCGAGCGCGGCATCCGCACGTTCGAGACCGCGTACCGCTTCACGCTCGACCTGACCGCGATCCCGGTGCTGAAGGAGCTCTCGCACCTGCCGGTGATCGTCGACCCGAGCCACGCCGCCGGCCGGCGCGACCTCGTGACCCCGCTCTCGCTCGCCGCGGCCGCCGCGGGCGCCGACGGGATCATCGTCGAGGTGCACCCGCACCCCGAGGAGGCGATCTGCGACGGGCCGCAGCAGCTCTACGCGGACCGCTTCGCCGAGTACGCCGAGCAGGTCGAGCGCGCCGCCGCCGTCGCGGGGAAGGTGCTGTCCTCGTCACCCGCGTAAGGGGCCGGCGGCGCGGAGCGTGGGCCGACGATGGGTGACGACCCGCGCCTGGCCGTGGTCGGCGTGGGCCTGATCGGCGGCTCGGTCGGCCTGGCCGCGCGCGAGCGGCTGGGCGCTCACGTGCGGGGCTTCGACCCCGGCGACGGGGTGCTCGCGGCCGCGCTCGAGCGCGGCGCGGTGAGCGAGGCGTGCGACTCACTCGGCGCAGCCCTGGACGGCGCCGAGGCGGCGTTCGTGGCCACCCCGGTCGGCGACCTGCCGGCGGCGGTCCGCGAGGTGCTGGCGGCGGCGGGGGAGGACTGCGTCGTCACCGACGTGGGCTCGACCAAGCGCTCGGTGGTGGCGGCCGTCGACGATCCGCGCTTCATCGGCGGCCACCCGCTGGCCGGCGCCGAGACGGCGGGCGTCGCCCACGCCCGGCCCGACCTGTTCGACGGCGCCACCTGGTACCTGACGCCCACCGAGCGCACCGGCGGAATGCTCTACGAGCGCCTGCACCGGCTGCTCAAGGACCTCGGCGCGCGCCCCGCGGCGCTCGACGCCGACACCCACGACGCGCTGCTCGCGACCGTCTCCCACCTCCCGCACGTGCTGGCCAACGTGCTCGTGGCGCGCGCGGCGCGCGTGCTCTCCGACGAGGGCGAGCGGCTCCCGGCGACCGGCCCCTCGTTCCGCGACGCCACCCGCGTCGCGGGAGCCAACACGGCGATCTGGCGCGACATCTACCTCGCCAACGCCGACGCGCTGGTGGACGCCATCGACGACACCGTGAGCCGCTTGACCGAGGTCCGCGGCGCGCTCGCGGCGCGCGACGGCGAGGCGGTGGCGGCCTGGAACGAGGGCGCCCGGGAGGAGCGCCGGCGCCTGCTCGAGGCCGACCTCGCGGGCGGCGATGTGCACGAGCTGCGCGTCGCCGTGCCCAACCGGCCGGGCGTGGTGGCCGAGGTGGCGCTGGCGCTCGGGCGCGCGGGCGTCAACATCCTCGACATGGCGCTCTACCCCGCGGCGGACATGTCCTCGGGCACGATCGCGCTGTGGGTGGCGGGCGAGCGCCAGGCGGCCGAGGCGCAGGCGCTCGTCGTGGCCCTCGGGCTCACGGTGGCCCGGCCGTGATCGCGCAATCCGGCGGTCCCGTCGCCGTGCTCCGCTCGGTGCGGCCGTGAACGCGCGCTTCGGACCTGACGGGCCGCTGCGCGGGACGCTCGCCGCGCCGCCGGACAAGTCGCTCTCGCACCGCGCGGCGCTGCTGGCGGCGATGACCGACGAGCCCGTGCGCATCACCGGCTACCTCGACGCGGAGGACACGAACTCGACGCTGGCCGCCGTGCAGATGCTCGGCGCGCTCGTCGAGCGCCGCCCCGACGCGATGGTGATCCGCGGCGCGGGCCTGCGCGCCGCGGCGCCCGCGGCAGCGCCGATCGACGTCGGCAACGCCGGCACGCTGATGCGGCTGCTGCCCGGGTGGCTCGCAGGCCAGGAGGGCGGGCGCTGGACGCTCGACGGCGACGCGTCGATCCGCCGTCGCCCGGTCGACCGCGTGGCCGCGCCGCTCGCGCTGATGGGCGCCCGGATCGAGGCCACGGAGGATCGCTACCCGCCGTTCACCGTGACCGGCAGCCCGCTCAGCGGGATCGACTACCGGATGCCGGTCGCCTCCGCGCAGGTGAAGTCGTGCGTGCTGCTCGCCGGCCTGCTGGCGTCGGGCTCGACGACCGTGGTCGAGCCCGCGCCCAGCCGCGACCACACCGAGCGCATGCTGGCGGGCGCCGGCGTGCGCATCGCCCGCGACGGCGCGCGGGTGACGGTCTCCCCGCAGGACGAGCTCGAGCTCGGCGCCCTCCACGTGCCGGGCGACCCGTCCTCGGCCGCCTTCCACGCCGCCGCCGCCGTGCTCGTGCCGCGCTCGCGGATCGTGATCGAGGGGATGGGCGCGAACTGGACGCGCACGGGCTTCTTCCAGATCCTCCGGCGCATGGGCGGCGTCGTCGTCGGACCGCTCGAGGAGCCCGGCGGCGCGCTGTCCGCGGAAGAGCCGGTGTGCGAGCTCGACGTCGCCCACGGGCCCTTGGTCGGCACCGTCGTCGAGGCGGGCGAGGTGCCGCTGGCGATCGACGAGCTGCCGCTCGTCGCGCTGCTCGGCTGCTTCGCCGAGGGGGAGACGGTCGTGCGCGGCGCCGCCGAGCTGCGCCTCAAGGAGTCCGACCGCATCGCCACCGTGGTCGAGGGCCTGCGCGGGCTCGGCGGGCGGCTCGAGGCGACCGCCGACGGCTTCGTCGTCGAGGGCACCGGCGGCCTGCGGGGCGGCGTGCTGCACGCCCACGGCGACCACCGGCTGGCGATGCTCGGCGCGGTCGCCGGCCTCGCCTCCCGCGAGGGGGTCGAGGTCGTGGGCATGGAAGCGGCCGCGGTCTCCTATCCCGGCTTCGAGGCACGACCTCGCGTCGCTTCGCGGCTGAGGGCTGCGCGGGCGAACGTCAACTGCGCTGGGTAGGGAGTGTGAGGGAGCCGGCCGCGGCGGCGATGGCGCGAACTTCGTCATCGCAGGCCCCGGTCTCCGCGCGGCTAACGTCGACCATACGGTGCGCTTCGTCAACCGCGTGCCCGAATGGCCGCGCAGTTGACGCAATGCACCGCCGGGATCTCCAGCCTCCTTACCCAGCCGCCGTTGATGTTCGACGGCGCCGACGAGGGCCTGGTGATCACCGGCCTGGTGCGCTCGGCGAACGGCTGCCGGCCGCTCGAGGACGTGCGCGTGCAGGTGTGGCTGGCGACCGAGACCGGCGGCGAGCAGGACAACCGCGCGAGCGTGCGGACCGGGCCGGACGGCCGCTACCGGATCGAGACCGCCCCGACGATCAACCAGTTCGGCGAGCCCAACATCCACGTCGGCTACGACGACGGCGCGTACGGGGACGTCTTCATCCGCCGCGTCGTCGACCTCGACGACCGCCGCGCCGTCGTCGATCTCACGCTCACGCGTGGCTGAGCCCGCCGCCATGCGCTCGCCCACGTCGGGCGCCGCGCGGCCGCGCCGCCCCAGCCCGCGCCGACGCCACTCGTTGCTCCTCGCCGCCGCCGTCTCGCCGCGGGTTGCGTGCCGCTCGTGCTCGCGCTCACCGATGCCCACCTCGCCGACGCGTCGACCGCGTTGATCCTCTCCACTGCGGCGGCGGCGATCGCGGTCCCGGTGATCGCCTTCCAGCCGCTGCTCGCCGGCCGCGGGCGGATCGACGGGCACCGCCTGATCGGGAGCGTCGCGCTGGTGCTCGTGCTGGTGCACATCGGCGCGCTGTTCGTCGAGAGCGCCGACGACACGCTGTTCGCCATGTCGCCCGACGGCCCGACGCGCCGTCGGCGTCGCGGCCATCCCGGCCGCCTACGCCGCCCGCGCCCGCCGCGCCCGCTCGTAAGCTCATCCGCCATGGTCATCGCCATCGACGGCCCCGCAGGCGCCGGCAAGTCCACGGTCTCGCGCGCGGTCGCCCGCGAGCTGGGCTTCACCTACCTCGACACCGGAGCGATGTACCGCGCCGTCGGCCTGGCGGCGAGCGAGAGCGACGAGCCCGCCGCGCAGGTGGCGGAGCGGATCGAGATCGAGGTCGGCGACCGCGTGCGGATCGACGGGCGCGACGTGACCGAGGCGATCCGGACGCCCGAGGTGTCGGAGGCGGCGTCGCGGGTGGCCGCCGACCTCGGCGTGCGCGCGGCGCTCGTGGCCAAGCAGCAGGCGCTGATGGCCGAGGGCGACTGGGTCGCGGAGGGGCGCGACGTCGCCACCGTCGTGGTGCCCGACGCCGCCGTCAAGGTCTTCCTCACCGCCGACCCCGGCGAGCGCGCCCGCCGCCGCGCGGCGGAGCTGGGCGCCGACCCGCACCAGGTCGCCCGCGAGCAGGCGCTGCGCGACGAGCGCGACGCCTCCGCCGACCGCACCGTGCACGAGCCCGCTCCCGACGCCACGCCCGTCGACACCACCGGGCTCACGCTCGACGAGGTCGTCGAGCAGATCGTCACGCTCGTGGTCGAGGCGCGCGTGAGTAACGTCGCCGAAGGCGAACGACACGGACGTCGTTCGACTGGCAGGCGAAAATGAAGAGGGCGGCGCGTCCCTGCGCCGCCCCCCGGGCGTCCTAGGAGCCCTCCTCCTCGGAGTTCTCCCGCGCCGTCTTCGACACGCACTTACCGAACGCGTTCTTCTTGTTCGCGTTCGTTCCCCACTTGGTGGCGAACGCCTGGCGGCCGATCTCCTCGCGCTCGCCCGCGCACTCCCGGGCGGCGTGCTTGCGCTCGGTGGCCTCGTCGGCGTCGGCCTCGTCCATCTCCTCTTCCTTGGCCTTGGCCTTGGAGGAGACGCACTTGCCGTACGCGTTCTTCTTGTTCGCGTTCGTGCCGTACTTCTCGGCGAACGCCTCGCGATCCGCCGCACGCTCTTCCTTGCAGTCGTGCGCGGCGTTCTTGCGCGCCTTCGTCTCCTCGGTCGCCTCCTCGGCGGCGGTGCGGCTCACGCAGCGGCTCATGCTGCGGTACCGGGCCTTGAAGGCCTCACGGGTGGCGCTCGACTTGCCGCGCTCGGTCTTGCACTCCGCCTTCGCGGCGCGGCGATCGGCATCATCCGACTTCGCGGTCGCGCCCGCGGGTACAAAGAGCCCGACGATGAGCGCGATGGCTACGGTGGTCTTCTTCATGCCTGTTGAAACGCGGCCGACCCGATGAGGTTCGCGAGTGACGCGCTGCCGGTCGGCGTGCTCGGGAGCCGGCGGCTGCTCGCGCTGGTGGGCGACGACGCGCTCGTCGCGCAGATGCGGCGCGGGAACGAAGCCGCCTTCGAGGCCGCGTTCGATCGCTACGGGCCGCAGATCCTCGGCTTCTGCCGCCACATGCTCGGCTCGACCGAGGAGGCCGAGGACGCCGCCCAGCACACCTTCGCGGCCGCGTTCCGGGATCTTGGCCTCAATGCCGGCCGCAGCGTTGCGCTGAAGCCGTGGCTCTACACGATCGCGCGCAACCGCTGCGTCTCCCTCCTGCGGACGCGGCGGGAGCAGGCAGCGGCGCCGCACGAGCCCTCCACGATCGCCCTCGCCGACGAGGTCGAGCGCCGCGCCGAGGTGCAGGAGCTGCTCGAGGACATGCTCGAGCTGCCCGACGACCAGCGCGCGGCGCTGCTGCTCAGCCAGGGCGGCGCGCTCTCGCACGCCGAGGTCGCGCACGTGCTCGGTTGCGAGACCGCGCAGGTCAAGGGCCTGGTGTTCCGCGCGCGCACCGCGCTGATCCAGCGCCGCGAGGCGCGCGAGACGCCGTGCGCCGCGATCCGCGAGCAGCTCGCGAGCCTGCGCGGTGGCGCGCTCCGGCGCACCGAGCTGCGGCACCACCTGCGCGACTGCCCCGGCTGCCGGGCCTTCCGCGAGCACGTTCGGCAGCAGCGGCGGCTGCTCGGCGCCGCCCTGCCCGCCGCGCCGTCGCTGGCGCTGAAGGCGAGCGTGCTCGGCGGCTCGACCGGCGGCGGCGGGCTGGCCGCCGCCATCGGCGGCGGCACGGTGGCCAAGGTCGCCGTCGCCAGCCTGCTCGCGTGCGGCGGAGCGGCGGCCGTGGTCGACACCCAGCGACCGGCGCCGCCGACCCGCGTCGCGGCTGCGGCGAAAGCGCCTGCGCCGGCGCCGGCGACGAGCGTGGCGCCGGCATCCGCGGCGTCCGTCGCGTCGCCCGGCGCCAGTCGCGGCACAGGCGAACGCGCTGTCGACCGGCGCGCCGCCGACGGCCGTCGCCGCAGCGCGGCCGACCGCCGCAGCGCCGCCGCAGATCGTCGCGCCGCGGCCGGCCGCCGCCGCGCTGCTGCCGACCGTCGCGCCGCCCGACGACGCGCCGCGGCCGATCGTCGCGCCGCTGCCGACCGCGGCCGCGCCGCCGATCGCCGCGCCGCACGCGGTCGCGATGCGGAGGGCCGCGGCCGGGCGCTCGGGCGCGCGAAGGCGGCCCCGCCGGCGGCCACCGCGGTCAAGCCGGCGCCGCAGGCTCGCGGCCCGATCGCCGCGCCGCCCGCGCGCACGCCGGTCAGACGAGGGCCGCCGGTGGCGAAGCGCCCGGCGAAGGCAAGCCCGGCAACCCCCGGTCCCGCCAGCCCGGCCAAGGGCAAGAAGCCCTAGCTCGCGGCTCTATCCTCGCCCGGCCATGAAGGTCGCGGTCGTCGGATATCCCAATGTGGGCAAGTCGTCTCTGGTCAACCGCCTCACGCAGACGCGCGAGGCGGTCGTGCACGAGCGGCCGGGGATCACGCGCGACCGCAAGGAGCTCTCCACCGAGTGGAACGGGCGCCGGCTGACGCTGATCGACACCGGGGGCGTGGACCTGCAGGACGAGGATCCGCTGGCCGTCTCGATCCAGGACCAGGCGCGCGAGGCGATCGCCGACGCCGAGGTCGCGCTGCTGGTGGTCGACGCGCGTGCAGGCGTGCGGCCCGGCGACGAGGAGATCGCCCAGATCCTGCGCGCGGGAGCGCTGCCGGTGGTGGTGGCGGCGAACAAGATCGACTCGCCGAATGACCTCGTGCTGATGCACGACTTCCACGGCCTCGGCCTCGGCGACCCGCTGCCGGTCTCCGCCGCCCAGGGCCTCGGCACCGGCGACCTGCTCGACCGCCTGGTGGAGCTCGCGCCCGGCGAGGACGAGCCCGACGAGGACGAGGACGTCGTCCGCCTGGCCGTGATCGGCCGTCCCAACGTCGGCAAGTCCTCGCTCGTCAACGCGTTCCTGGGACGCGACCGCGTGATCGTCTCGCCGGTCGCGGGCACGACGCGGGACGCCATCGACACGCCGATCGAGGTCGACGGGCACCAGATGCTGCTGGTCGACACCGCCGGCATCCGCCGCGCGGCAAAGGTCTCCGAGTCGGTCGAGTACTACACGACGCTGCGCTCGCAGCGGGCCGCCGAGCGCGCCGACGTCGCGCTCGTCGTCTGCGACGCGCAGGACGGCGTCACCGCGCAGGACCTGCGGATCGCCGATCTGGCCATGCGCTCGGGCTGTGCCACCGCGCTCGTGCTCAACAAGTGGGACCTGACCGGCGGCGAGGGCGAGCCGCTCGGCCCGGGCGGCGGCGTCGGCGCCGCCGAGCTGGACGCCGAGCGCGCGCGGGTGAACCGCAAGCTGCGCCTGCGCCCGAAGGTGCTGACCGCGTCCGCCACCTCCGGCCGCAACGTGCAGCGGCTGCTGCAGGAGGCGCTCTCGCTCGGCGAGCGCGCCGCGCACCGCGTCGCGACACCCGAGCTCAACCGCTTCCTCGCCGAGGTCACCGCCCAGCGCCAGGCGCCGGCCAAGCAGGGGCACCGGCTGAAGATGTTCTACATGGCCCAGATCGAGACGGCGCCGCCGCGATTCCAGATCCACGTGAACAACCGCACCAAGCTCACGCGCGAGTACGCGTACTTCGTGGAGAACCGCCTGCGGGAGCGCTACGGGCTCGAGGGCATCCCGCTGATCATCGATTTCGTCGAACGCAAGCAGCGCGCCCGCTAGCCTGTTGCGGCTCATGAGCGAGCTGAGCGACAACGAGTACCTCTTCACCTCCGAGTCCGTCACCGAGGGCCACCCGGACAAGATCGCCGACCAGATCTCCGACGGTGTGCTCGACGCGGTGCTGCGCGACGACCCCAACGGCCGTGTCGCGTGCGAGACGCTGGTCAACACCGGGCTCGTCGTCGTGTCCGGCGAGATCTCGACGACCACGTACGTCGACATCCAGGACATCGCGCGATCGACGATCCGCAAGATCGGCTACACCGACGCCGACCTCGGCTTCAGCGCCGACTCGTGCGCGGTCATCAACGCGATCGACAAGCAGTCGCCCGACATCGCCCAGGGCGTCGACAACGCGTACGAGACGCGCACCGACCCGTCCGACGACGACGAGCTCGACGTCGCCGGCGCGGGCGACCAGGGGATGATGTTCGGCTACGCGTCGAGCGAGACGGAGGAGCTGATGCCGCTCCCGATCTCGCTCGCCCACAAGCTCGCGCACCGGCTCGCCGCCGTCCGCCACAGCGAGGTCGTGCCCTACCTGCGGCCCGACGGCAAGACGCAGGTCTCGGTCCGCTACCGCGACGGCAAGCCGGTCGAGATCGAGAAGCTGCTGATCTCGACGCAGCACAAGGAGGGCGCCGAGTCGCTGATCCCGGACGACCTCTGGGAGCACGTCGTCGAGCCGATCCTGCCGCGCGACCTCTACGACGCCAAGAAGCTGCGCAAGAACTTCCTCGTCAACCCCACCGGGCGCTTCGTGATCGGCGGCCCGGTCGGCGACGCGGGCCTCACCGGCCGCAAGATCATCGTCGACACCTACGGCGGCATGGCCCGCCACGGCGGCGGCGCGTTCTCCGGCAAGGACCCGAGCAAGGTCGACCGCTCGGCCGCGTATGCCGCGCGCTACGTGGCCAAGAACGTCGTGGCCGCCGGCCTCGCGGACCGCTGCGAGGTGCAGGTCGCCTACGCGATCGGCGTCGCGCACCCGGTGTCGGTGATGGTGGAGACGTTCGGGACCGAGAACGTCGGCCGCGCGAAGATCCTCGAGCTCATCAACGAGCACTTCGATCTGCGCCCGGGAGCCTTCCGCCAGTACCTCAAGCTGCACCGTCCGATCTACCAGAAGACGGCGGCCTACGGCCACTTCGGCCGCGAGGACCACGACTTCACCTGGGAGAAGACGGACAAGGCGGCCGCGCTGCGCGAGGCGTCCGGTTTGGGCGCCGCCGCCCAGTCAGTCGCCTGACGGATACGTAGCGCCATGCGTGGGTAAGGGGCCTCCCGAGGGAGGCTCCGTGGACGACCTGCGGCTCGACACCAACGTCATCGACTACGCGATCCTCGCCGCGTACTTCATCGTCGTCCTCGGCGTGGGGTTCGCGGCGAAGCGCTACATCCGCTCGAGCCTGGACTACTTCCTCTCCGGCCGCTCGCTGCCGGCGTGGATCACCGGCCTCGCCTTCATCTCGGCCAACCTCGGCGCGCTCGAGGTGATCGGCATGTCGGCCAACGGCGCACAGTACGGCGTCGCCACGGTCAACTACTACTGGATCGGCGCGATCCCGGCGATGGTCTTCCTCGGCCTGGTGATGATGCCGTTCTACTACGGCTCCAAGGTCCGCTCGGTGCCGGAGTACCTGCGGATGCGCTTCAACGATCGGGCGCACCTGTTCAACGCCGTGAGCTTCGCGGTGGCGACCGTGCTGATCGCGGGCGTCAACCTCTACGCGCTGGCGCTCGTGCTCGACCTGCTGCTCGGCTGGCCGATCATCGTCGGCATCGTCGTGGCGGGCGTGATCGTCATGGGCTACATCAGCCTCGGCGGGCTGTCGTCGGCGATCTACAACGAGGTGCTGCAGTTCTTCGTGATCGTGGCGGCGCTCGTGCCGATCACGGTCATCGGCCTGATCGACGTCGGCGGCTGGGACGCGATCAAGGAGGCCGTGCGCGGGAACGAGCAGCTGGGGGAGGAGGGCCTGCACGCGCTCGAGGGCACGTCGCCCGGCAACGTCACCAACCCGATCGGGTCGAGCTGGATCGGGCTCGTGTTCGGCCTCGGGTTCGTGCTCTCGTTCGGCTACTGGACGACGAACTTCGCCGAGGTCCAGCGCGCGCTGTCCGCCAAGGACCTCTCGGCCGCCCAGCGCACCCCGCTGATCGGCGCGTTCCCGAAGCTGCTGCTGCCGTTCGTGATGATCACGCCGGGGCTGATCGCGATCGCCGTGATCCCCAACATCGGCGGCGGCGATCCCAACCTCGAGTACAACAACGTCATCCCGCTGCTGATGAACGAGTACCTGCCGAACGGCATGCTCGGGCTGGCGATCACGGGGCTCATGGCCTCGTTCATGGCGGGCGTGGCGGCCAACGTGTCGGCCTTCAACACGGTGGTCACGACGGACATCGTGGAGCCCTACGTCCGCAGCGGGCAGCCGGACGAGTGGTACGTGCGCTTCGGCCGCGTGGCCACGATCGGCGGCATCGTGGTGGCCATGGGGACGGCGCTGATCGCGTCGACCTACGACAACCTCATGAACTACGTCCAGGCGCTGTTCTCGATCTTCAACGCGCCGCTCTTCGCCACGTTCATCATCGGCATGTTCTGGCGCCGGATGACCCCCGCGGCGGGCTTCTGGGGCCTCGTGGCGGGCACGGCGGCGGCCGCGATCACCTGGATCGGCTACAAGGCGGGCTGGTTCGAGTTCGGCTCGGACCTCTCGGAGTCGATGTGGGGCGCGGGCGCCGCGTTCATCGTCGACGCGATCGTCACCGTCGTCGTCTCGCTGCGTACCGCGCCCAAGCCGGTCAGCGAGCTGCAGGGCCTCGTCTACGGGATGGCGAACGAGGACGAGTTCGCCTCCCGCCGCCAGCACCGCTGGTGGGAGTCGCCGAAGCTGCTCGGCGGCACCGTCCTGGCGGGTGCCACCCTCCTCACGATCCTCTTCTGGTAGGAGCGCATGTCCGAACCCACTTCCACCACGAGCGACAGCCGCGCACGACGCGCGGCCAACCTGTTCGACCTGCGACGCGTGATCGGCGGCCTGTTCGTCGCCTACGGGCTCCTGCTGGCGATCCTCGGGCTGTTCGACAGCGACGCCGACATCGAGCGGGCGGCGGGGGTCAACATCAACCTCTACGGCGGCCTCGCCATGCTCGCCTTCGGGCTGCTGATGCTCGTCTGGGCCTTCACGCGGCCGCTCGGCGACGAGCTGACCGGTTCAGAGGAGACGGGCGGAGGGACCGGGCGCGACCGCCAGCGCCCCGGCGGGGACGGCGACGCCGGGCGGTAGGAGCGCCAGCACCGCGCCTCCAAAGCCGCCGCCGACCATCCGCGCGCCGGCGGCCCCCGCGGACTTGAGGCGCTCGACCGTGCGCTCGACCTCGGGCACCGAGACCTCGTAGTCGTCGCGCAGGCTGGCGTGGGAGGCGTCGAGCAGGCGGGCGGCGGCCCCGAGGTCGCCGGTGCGCAGCGCCTCGATCATGGCGTCGACGCGCCCGTTTTCGGTCAGGACGTGGCGGGCGCGGGATCGCAGCGGCTCCGGGAGGCGGTCGATGTCGCGCGCCTTTCGCAGCGAGGGGACGCGGAGGATCCGGCACGCCTCGCGGCATTCGCGGCGGCGGTCGTTGTATCCCGAGTCGGCGTGCGAGTGGGCGGCGCCCGAGTCGAGCGTCGCCAGCGTCCAGTCGCCGAGCTCGAGCGGCACCGGCTCGAGCGCGAGCGTCGCGAAGTCGATCCGCACCGCATGCCCAGGCTCGCCGTACAGCGCCGCGAGCTGGTCGAGCAGTCCGGTCCCGGCCCCGACGTGGTAGTTCTCCACCTGCGAGCACAGCTTCGCCAGCTCGCGCCGGTCGTCGGGCTCTTCCTCGCCGGCGACGGCCAGGAGCGCCAGAGCCAGCGCGACGGAGAGCGCGGCCGAGGACGACAGCCCAGCGCCGCGAGGAAGGTCTCCCTCGATGGTGAGCCGGCAGGGGCGCACGGCGTACCCCTCGGCTTCCAGTTCCGCGAGCGTGCCGTGTACGAACGCCCGCCACCCCGTGGACCGCGCCGGGTGGTCGAACTCGTCGTGCTCTCCGAGATCGAGCGCGTGCACGCTGTAGCGGGCGGCCGGCTCGGCGGTCACCGTCACTCCGCGCTCGATCGCGAACGGCAGCGCCAGCCCGGTGTTGTAGTCGGTGTGCTCGCCGATCAGGTTCACGCGCCCGGGTCCGCGCGCCCGGACACGCTCAGACAAGCCGCTCCCGCATGACGGCGACGGCCTCGGGGCTTTCGTCCATGAGCAGATAGCGGCGGCCGAGCGCGGCGGCGACCGCGCCGAGCGTGCCCGAGCCCGCGAACGGGTCCAGGCACAGGTCGCCGGGGCCGGAGGAGGCCTGCACGAAGCGGCGCACGAGGCCCTCGGGCTTCTGCGTCGGGTAGCCCGTCTTCTCGCGGCCGGTGGGGGAGACGATCGTGTGCCACATGACGCTCGTCGGCCGCTTGCCGCGCTCGCGCTGCTCGGGGGTCACGAGGCCGGGCGCCATGTACGGCTCGCGGTCGACCGCCTCGGCGTCGAACAGGTAACGGTCGGGGTCGCGCACGTAGACGAGGATCGTGTCGTGCTTCTGCGGCCACCGGCTGCGCGGCTTGGCGCCGTAGTCGTAGGCCCAGATCAGCTCGTTGAGGAAGCACTCGCGCCCGAACAGCTCGTCGAGCAGGAGCTTCACGTAGTGCGCCTCGCGGTAGTCGAGGTGCAGGTACAGCGTCCCCTCGGGCGCGAGGACGCGGTGCAGCTCTCGCAAGCGCGGCTCGAGGAACGCGAGGTAGTCGTCGAACACGTCGCGGTACGAGGACTCCTGCAGCAGCGTCGTCGCGTACCGGCGCCCGCCGAACCCGGTCCGGTCGCCGTCCTCCGACGCCACGACCGCGAGGCTGCGCCGAGCCTGCGTGCGACCGGTGTTGAACGGCGGGTCGGCGTAGACCATCTGCACCGACCCGTCCTCGAGGTCGCGTAGACAGCGGCAGGTTGTCGCCTAGGAGGATCAAGCCGCGCCCCAAACTATCGTCAGCCTCGGCCATGATCGCTCGCGTCCAGCCACTTACAACGACCCGCAAGCTCAGCGGCCCGTTCGACTACCTGCTGCCCGAGCAGCCGGTCCGTGTGGGGTCGGTGGTGCGGGTCCCGTTCGGGCGGCAGGCGCTCGACGGGGTGGTCGTGGACCTGGCCGAGCGCAGCGAGGTGCCGGTCGAGAAGCTCGTGCAGGCGAGCGCCGTGCGCGAGGACGCGGTGCCGGAGGAGCTGGTCGAGCTGGCGCTGTGGATGGCCGCCGAGTACTGCTCGACGCCGGCGCGGGCCCTGTCGCTCGTGCTCCCGCCGCGGGGCCGCGAGCGCACGGTGCTGTGGGCCGCGCGCACCGGCGAGGTCGACGGCGCGCGGCTGACCGACAACCAGCGCGCGCTGCTCGAGCGGCTGCCGGCGCCAGCGGGCGAGAACCTGGCGGCGCTGCGGCGGCTGGAGGCACGCGGGCTCGTCTCGATCGCGGCGCGTGCGCACCGCCGGGCGCCGCGCACGAACGCCGCGCCCGACCGCGAGCTGGAGCTGACGGGCGAGCAGGAGGCCGCGGTCGGCGCGCTCCGCGCCGGCGGCGAGCACCTCTTGCACGGCATCACCGGCTCGGGCAAGACCGAGGTCTACCTGCGCGCGTGCGCCGAGGCACTGCAGCGCGGGCGCGGGGTGATCGTGCTCGTCCCGGAGATCGCGCTCACGCCGCAGACGGTCGCGCGCTTCCAGGCGCGCTTCGGCGACACCGTCGCGCTGCTGCACTCGGCGCTGGGCGAGGGCGAGCGCTACGACGAGTGGCGCCGGCTGCGCGCCGGGCGCGCGCGGATCGCCGTCGGCCCGCGGTCGGCGGTGTTCGCGCCGGTCGCCGACCTCGGGCTGATCGTGATCGACGAGGAGCACGACGCCTCCTTCAAGCACGAGGGCGACCCGCGCTACGACGCCCGCCACGTGGCCGCCGAGCGCGCCCACCGGGCGGGGGCGACGCTGGTCGCCGGCTCGGCCACGCCGCGGCCGGAGACCTGGCGGGCGCTGCCGCGGCTGACGCTCTCGAGCCGCGTCGACGCGCGGCCGCTCCCGCCCGTCAAGGTGCTCGACATGCGCGGCGCCGCGAGCCCGCTGCACCCGCTCACCCGCCGGGCGCTGGCCGCCGCGCGCAAGTCGATCGTGCTGCTCAACCGCCGCGGCTGGTCGAACTTCCTCACGTGCCGGTCGTGCGGGAAGGTGTGGGAGTGCCCGAGCTGCGACGTCGCGCTCGTGCTGCACCGCGCCGAGGGCGTGCTCGCCTGCCACCACTGCGGGCACCGCGAGCCGGTCCCCGAGCGCTGCGACGCGTGCGGCTCGCTGGCCGTCGCCCGGCACGGGGCCGGCACCGAGCGGATCGAGGCCGAGCTGCGCGACGCGCTCGAGTCCCCGGTGTTCCGGCTCGACGCCGACACCGCGGCCACCAAGGACGCGATCCCGGACCTGCTCGCCCGCTTCCACGCAGCGCCGGCTGGCCTGCTGCTGGGCACGCAGATGGTGGCCAAGGGGCACGACTTCCCGGACGTCACGCTGGGCGTGGTGCTCGACGCCGACAGCACGCTGCGCTTCCCCGACTTCCGCGCCGAGGAGCGAACCTTCGCGCTGGTCGCCCAGCTCGCCGGCCGCGCCGGACGCGGGCCGCAGGGCGGCCGCGTGCTCGTGCAGACGACGTCGCCCGACGCTGCGGCGATCGAGGCCGCCGCGCGGCACGACGCGGCCGGCTTCCTCGCCGGCGAGCTCGAGCGCCGGCGCGCGCTGCGCTACCCGCCGTTCGCCGACCTCATCCGCGTGGTGTGCTCGGCCGACTCCCCGCAGCCCGTGCGCGCCGCCGCCGCGCAGGTCGCGGCGACGATCGCGGGCGCCACCGGCGAGGCGACCGAGATCCTCGGGCCGGCGCCCCTGTTCCGGCTGCGCGGCCGCGAGCGCCGCCAGGTCGTCGTCAAGACCACCGAGCGCGCGGCGGCCGTGCTGGCGACCGGCGATGCCGTCGAGGCAGCTGCCCGCGACCGGGCGCTCCGCGACGTCGCGTATTCGGTCGACGTCGACCCGCAGTGAGCCGTGAAATCAGTCTCTAGACTCGACGGCTCGATGGCCGAGGAGCAGATCGCCACCCAGGAAGAGGAGACCGAGGAGCGGCGGGAGCTCGACCCCGAGACCCGCGCGCGCCGCGACGCCGCGCTGCGCCACGTGCGCAGGTACGGCGACCCGGTGCTGCGCAGCCGCGCCCGCGAGATCGAGGTGTTCGACGCGACGCTCGAGGACGAGGTGCGCCGGATGGAGCGGCTGATGGACCAGGCGCTCGGCATCGGCCTGGCCGCCACCCAGCTCGGCGTCATGCACCGCCTGCTCGTCTACCGCGTCGAGCCCGAGGGGCCGCTCGGCGTGCTCGTGAACCCGGTGATCGAGTTCAAGGGCGAAGAGGTCGACACGCTGGAGGAGGGCTGCCTGTCCCTGCCCGGCGTGAGCGTCGAGGTCGAGCGGCCGCTCCACGTGCGCGTGCGCGCCCAGGACCTCGAGGGCAAGCCGCTGACGCTCGAGGCCGAGGGGCTCGAAGCGCGGGTGATCCAGCACGAGGTCGACCACCTCGACGGCGTGCTGATCCTCGACCGCACGACGCGCGACCAGCGCAAGCAGGCCATGCGCGCGATGCGCGAGGCGATGGCCGGCGGCGGCTCGGACGGCGCTCCGCCCGCCGTCAGCGCGTAGTGCAGACGGTCTATTTCGGGACGTCGGCGTTCGCGGCGGTCGTGCTCGAGCGGCTGGCGGCGAGCCCGCACCGGCCGGCGCTCGTCGTCACCCGCCCCGACCGGCCGAGCGGGCGCGGGCGGCGGCTGTCGCCGCCGCCGGTGGCGCTGACCGGGCGCGAGCTGGGCCTCGAGCTGATCCAGCCCGAGCGGCTCCACGACCCCGAGCCGCTCGAGCGGATCGCGGCGGCCGAGCCCGAAGTGGCATGCGTGTGCGCCTACGGCGTGCTGATCAAGGAGCCGCTGCTGTCGGCCTACGAGATGATCAACGTCCACCCGTCGCTGCTGCCGCGCTGGCGCGGGGCCGCGCCGGTCGAGCGCGCGATGATGGCCGGCGACGAGGCGACCGGCGTCTCCATCATGCGCGTCACCGAAGCGCTCGACGCGGGCGCCGTGTGCCTGCAGGAGGCCGAGCCGATCGCGCCCGACGACGACTACGGGTCGCTCGCGGCGCGGCTCGAGCGGCTCGGCGGCGACCTGCTCGTGCGCGCGCTCGACGAGCGGCCGCCGTACGTCGAGCAGGACGAGGCCGGCGTCACGTACGCGCACAAGATCGAGGCCGCCGACCGCGCGCTCGACCCGGCGCGCCCGGCTGCGGAGCTGGAGCGCACGGTGCGCGCGCTGCGGCCGCACATCGGCGCTCGCCTCGCGCTGCCCGGCGGCGACTACCTCGGCGTGATCGCCGCCCGGCCGGCCGGCGGCGGGCCGGAGGCCGGCCGCGTCCGGGCCGACGGCGACCGCCTGCTGCTCGGCACCGCCGACGGCGCGCTCGAGCTGACCGAGATCCGCCCGCCCGGCAGCCGCCCGATGGCAGCCGCCGAGTGGCTCCGCGGCCGCCCAGCCGCGGAGCTGACGGACTTCACCGTGGCATAAGGGGTCTGACCCCAAGCGCGGCCGGACGCTTTGGGTTCAGGCTGCGGGTGCGTCCGCGGCCGGCTCGGGAGCCGGTGCAGGCGCGGGAGCGGCCGGCGCGGGCGCCGGGGCGGGAGCAGGTGCAGGTGCGGTCTGGGCAGGTGCGGGGGCCGGTGCCGGAGCGGCAGGTGCCGGGGCCGGGGCCGTCGCGGGGGTCGGGGCGGCCTGCGGCTCCTCGACCGGGGCAGGCTCGGCGGTCGCCTGCGACTGCACAGTCGGCTCGGGCTCGGGCTCGGGCGCAGGCTCCTCGACGGGCTCCTCGACGGGCTCCTCGGCCGGAGCCTCGGGCGCAGTCGGGGGCGCGGCGTCGGCCGGCGGTGCCTCGGGCTCGGGCGCGGCCGGGGGCGCGGGCGCCTCGACCGGCACTTCAGGCTCGGGTGCGGGCGGCGGCGTGTCGCCGGTCTCGTCCGTGGGCTCCTCGACCTCGACCGGCTCAGGCTCGGTGGCGATCGGCTCTTCCTCGGCCGGCGGCGCGGGCGGGGGAGTCGCCGGGTCCGTGCCCGCGAGCTCCTCGTCGACCGTCGGGACGCCGTCGCCGTCGGGATCCTCGGCGCCGTCCGGGACCGTGTCGCCGTCGCTGTCGCCGATCCACGGCTCCGTGTCAAGGCCGACCTCGACGCCGTTGCTCACGCCGTCGCCGTCGGCGTCCTCGGCGCCGTCCGGGATCGTGTCGCCGTCCGTGTCGATGCTGACCGGCGACATGCGCGTCATGTACTCGACGAAGTTGGAGATGCCGTCGCCGTCGCTGTCGAGCGCCGCGTCGTTGGCCTGCGGGTTGAGGCCGTTCTGCGCCTCCCACAAGTCCGGCATGGCGTCGTTGTCGACGTCGTCGAGGTTCGGGTCCACGAAGTCGGTGCCGCCGAAGCCGCTGTCGGAGCGATCCGGGCCGCCCTGGCCGACGACGCCGCCGCTCGTGCCACCGCCGCCGGTGCCGCCACCGCCGCCCGTGGACGTGGGAAGCGTCGCGGAGTCGCTGACCGGCAGGACGAGCGTGGTGGCACCCGGGCCGGGGAGCTCGATCGTGTTGGTAGGCCCGCGGCGCGACGCGTCGCGCTCGATCTCCGACGAGCTCTCGCCGGGAGCGAGGCGCACGGACTCCTTCGTGTCCTGGGACAGGCCATGCGTCCAGGTCGACCAGCCGAGCAGCGGCGCAGCCAACGCTCCGACGCCGAGCACCCCAGCGACCAGTCCGGCTGCCACGGTGCCGGCGAACTTGAGATCGCGCACGGCTACCGGGCGATTTTCGCCCTCAGCCTCGCGATGCGTGTTCGTCGACGACATTCAATTCCCCTTCCGAGGCAACCTATCGGCAAGTTCTACGGGGTCCTTTAGCCTCAAGGGGGGGAAAGTTGAGCGTTTGCGCGCCCGACTGGACGAACGTTCGACGCCCGCCAAACGCCTGGAAAAACCACTCTTCAAGTGCCCCAAGCCGACAAACCACTAACCGGTCGAAGTGTTGCCTCCGCCCGAAGAACGCAGCCTAACGCCTCAGTCTTGCGAGCGCGCGGATCCACGATCGCTCCCGCGCGTGCCTGCGCGTACGCCGTCGTCCGGCGCGTGTTCGAGCACGGCGCGTACGCCGATCGCGCGTTCCACGCGGAGGCCGCGCGGCTCGGCCTGCCGTCACGCGACCGGGCGCTCGCGACCCGGCTCACGTACGGCACCGTGCAGCGGCGCGCGACGCTCGACCACGTGATCGCCGCGCTCGCCGGGCGCCCGGTGAGCCGGCTCGAGCCGGCGGTGCTGGCCGCGCTGCGCCTCGGCGTGTTCCAGCTCGCGTTCCTCGATCGCGTCCCCGCCCATGCCGCGGTCGGCGAGTCGGTGGCGCTCGCCAAGCCGGACTCGCCGCGCGGCGCCGGGCTCGTGAACGCCGTCCTGCGGCGGGCCGGTCGCGAGGCGCGCGCCCTGATCGCCGCGCTTCCGGAGGGGACGCCCGCGGAGGCGGCGCTGCGGCACTCGCACCCCGAGTGGATCGCCCAGCTGTGGTTCGCGACGCTAGGCGCCGACGCGGCGCGCGCGTTGATGGCAGCCGGCAACGAGCCCGCCGAGGCCGCGCTGCGGGCCAACACGCTGCGGATCGACGCCGCCGAGCTCGCCGGCCGGCTCTCGGTCCCGTCGCATCCGGCGGACCGCCTGCCCGAGGGCGTCGTGCTCGACGCGCCGTTCGACGCGTTCGCGTCGCCGCTGTGGGAGCAGGGCCTGTTCATGCCGCAGTCGCGCGCGGCGATGGCGGTCGCCCGGACGCTCGATCCGCAGCCGGGCGAGGCCGTGCTCGACCTGTGCGCCGCGCCCGGCGGCAAGACCACGCACCTGGCCGCACTGATGAACGATGACGGCCAGGTGGTGGCCGTCGAGCGCCACCCCGGCCGCGCCGACGCGCTGCGCCGCACCGCCGCGCGCATGGGCGCGAGCGCGATCGAGGTCCGGACGGCGGACGCCACCGCTCCCCACGGGACCTACGACCGCGTGCTCGTCGACCCGCCGTGCTCGGACCTCGGGACGCTCGCCGCCCGCCCCGACGCGCGCTGGCGCAAGTCGCCCGACGCGCCGGCCGCGCTGGCCGCCGAGCAGCGCCGGATCCTCGACGCGGCGGCGGACGCGGTGCGCCCCGGCGGCGTGCTCGTCTACTCCACGTGCACGATCTCGCCCGCCGAGAACGAGCAGCTCGTCGACGCCTTCCTCGCCGCCCGCACGGACTTCGCCGCCGAGCGGCCGCCGTCCGACGGGCCGGTCTGGGACCATCCGACGGTGGCGCGGTACCAGCAGACGCTGCCCCACCGGGACGGCACGGACGGCTTCTTCATCGCTCGGATGCGGCGCGCATGAGCGACGACCACGTCGATCTCGGCGACGTCTGCCCGGCCTGCCACGAGCCGTGGCTGCGCCCGACCAACCTCCCGGGCCGCTACCACTGCGTGAACTGCCTGCACCGCTTCGAGCTGCGCTCGGTGTGCCCCAACTGCGGCGAGCACTCCACGATCGTGCGGATGTCCGACACCGCGCTGTACGCCTGCAACCACTGCAAGAGCTCGATGCTCCAGCCCATATGACGCCGGCCGGGGTGGCGCCCTCGATCCTGGCGGCCGACTTCGCGCGCCTCGGCGAGCAGGTCGCCGCCGTGCTCGGCGCGGGCGCCAAGGCGATCCACGTCGACGTCATGGACGGCCACTTCGTGCCGCCGATCAGCATGGGCGCGATCGTCGTCGAGGCGCTCGCCGAGCAGGTCCACGCGGCCGGCGCGCTCGTCGACGTGCACCTGATGGTCGATCGGCCGGAGCGCCACGTCGAGGTGTTCGCCGCTGCCGGCGCCGACCACATCTCGATCCATGTCGAGGCCACCCCGCACGCGCACTACGCGCTGCAGGCGATCCACGCCGCGGGCTGCACGGCCGGCCTTGCCCTCTGCCCGGCGACCCCGGTCGTCGCCGCCTCCGCGGTCGCGGGCGACCTCGACCTGCTGCTGTGCATGACCGTCAACCCCGGCTGGGGCGGCCAGGCCTTCCTCCCGGGCTCGCCGGCGAAGATCGAGCAGCTGCGGGCGATGCTCGGCCCGGGGGTCGGAATCGAGGTCGACGGGGGCATCGACGCGACCACCGCAGCGCCGTGCGCGGCGGCCGGGGCGACCGCGTTCGTAGCCGGGTCGGCCCTCTTCGGCGCGCCGGATCCGGCCGCCGCCTATCGCGAGATCGCGGCCGCCGCCGAGTAACGCCTGGCGCCGAACATATGGTTGCGCCGGGTACGGCCAGCCGTATGGAAGCGCTTCCTCAGCGAAGCCAGACTTGTGAACGTGGGTCACAGGGTCTTGATCGTGGACGACCATCCGTCGTTCCGCGCGACCGCGCGAGTCCTCTTGGAGGCCGAGGGCTTCGACGTGGTGGGAGAGGCGGCCGACGGCGCGTCGGCGCTCACCGAGGCCGGCCGCCTGCAGCCCGAGCTCGTCCTGCTCGACGTCCAGCTGCCCGACATCGACGGGTTCGACGTCGCCGCGCGCCTGACGAGCGACGCCGGCGGGCCGGTCGTGATCCTGGTGTCGAGTCGCGACTCGTCGGACTTCGGGCCGCTCGTCATGCGCTCCGGCGCGCGCGGCTTCGTCCCCAAGGCCGAGCTGTCCGGCGACCGGCTCACGGAGCTCCTGTGACCGGCCTCCACCGCGCCCTCGTGGCGATCGCCCTGGCCGGCCTGGTGAGCGGCGCGGCGAGCGTGGCCGTGATCGCCGACTCCGATCACGTCCCGCAGCGGGGCGCGACGATCGCGATCGGCCTGCTGATCGGGTGGTCGTTCATCGGCACCGGCCTGTTCGCCTGGTGGCGCCGGCCGGCCAGCCGCTTCGGGCCGATGATGGCCGGCGTCGGGTTCCTCAGCCTGCTCGGCTCGGCCACGGCCGCGAATCAGCCGGTGGTGTTCACGGTCGGCGTCCTCACGTCCAACCTCTTCTTCGTGCTGTTCGCGCACATGGTGCTGGCGTATCCGTACAACCGGCTGGAGCGGCGCTGGCACCAGCGCCTGATCGGCGCCGGGTACGTGCTGGCCGCCTTCGGCCCGCTCCCGCACCTCATCTGGGGCTTCAGCGAGCGCATGTGCGAGGGCTGCCCGGAGTCGCCGCTCTTCATCGCCGAGAACGAAGGGCTGCGCGTCGGCCTCAACGCCGCCGTGTCGGTCATCGGCGCGGTGTTCACGCTCGCCGTCGTCGGCATCCTGCTGCGCCGCCGGCGCGACGCGAGCCCGCTGCAGCGGCGCGCGATGGCCCCGGTCCTGTGGGCGGCGGTGACGATCCTCGTCCTGCTCGCCGCCGCGCTGGGATCCGACGCCTTCGGCGTGGCGCCGGTCACCGACGTCCTGGGCTGGCTGTCGCTGATCGTCTTCGCCTCGGTGCCGTGGGTGTTCCTGATCGGGCTGGTGCGCACGCGCGTGGCCGGCGCCGGCGCGGTGTCGGCACTGCTCCTGCGGCTCGGCGAGGAGCCGGGAACGGGCACGCTGCGGTGCCGGCTGGGCCAGGCGCTCGGCGACGACTCGCTGCAGCTCGTGTTCTGGCTCGAGGACAAGGGCCGCTGGGTCGACGCCGACGGCCATGTCGTCGAGCTGCCGGAGAGCGGCCCGCGCGCGTGGACGGCGGTCGAGCTCGAGGGCCGCGTGGTCGGCGCGATCGTGCACGACGTCACGCTCACCCAGGAGCCCGAGCTGCTGCGCTCGGTGGCCGCCGCGGCAGGCCTGGCGATGGAGAACGAGCGCCTGCACGCGCAGCTGCGCGCGCGCGTGGAGGAGCTGCGGGCCTCGCGCGACCGGATCGTCGAGGCCGGCACGGCCGAGCGCCGGCGGCTCGAGCGCAACCTGCACGACGGCGCCCAGCAGCGCCTCGTGGCGCTCTCGCTCACGATGCGGCTCGCCCAGGTCAACGTCCACAAGGACCCGCAGAAGGCCGAGGCGATGCTGGCGGCGGCGCACGAGGAGCTCACGCTCGCGCTCGGCGAGCTGCGCGAGCTGGCGCGCGGCATCCATCCCGCCGTGCTGTCGGACCGCGGGCTCGGCGCGGCGCTGGAGGCGCTCGCGGGGCGCGCTTCGATCCCCGTCGAGCTGGCCGAGGTCCCGGAGGACCGGCTGCCCGAGCCGATCGAGGCCGCCGCCTACTTCGTGGTCGCCGAAGCGCTCACCAACGTGGTCAAGTACGCGCACGCCTCGCAGGCCACGGTGACCGTGGAGCGGGTCAACGGGCACGCGGTCGTGGAGATCGCCGACGACGGGATCGGCGGCGCGGATCCTGACCGCGGGTCAGGCCTGCGGGGGCTCGCCGACCGCGTCTCGGCGCTCGACGGCCGGATGCGGCTCGACAGTCCGGCCGGTGCGGGCACTAGGCTCCGTGCCGAGATACCGGTATGAGCGAAGCCGCAACCCTCAGTGTCGTCATCGCCGATGACTCCGTGCTGCTGCGCGAGGGTCTCTCGCGGCTGCTCGAGGAGTCGGGCTTCGACGTCGTCGGCCAGGCCGGCGACGCCGAGGATCTCCTGCGCAAGGTCGGCGCCCACCGGCCGGCCGTCGCGGTCGTCGACGTGCGGATGCCGCCCACGCACACCGACGAGGGCCTGCGCGCCGCCCACCGCATCCGCAGCGAGCATCCCGACACCGCGGTCCTCGTGCTCTCCCAGTACGTCGAGGAGGCCTACGCGCTCGAGCTGCTGTCCGAGTCGACCGAGCGCACCGGCTATCTGCTCAAGGACCGGGTGGCCGACGTCGACACGTTCACCGACGCCGTCCGTCGCGTGGCGGGCGGCGGCTCTGCGCTCGACCCCGAGGTGGTCGCGCTCCTGCTCGGCCGCCGCCGCCGCGAGGACCCGCTCGAGGGCATCACGGCGCGCGAGCGCGAGGTGCTCGGGCTGATGGCCGAGGGCCGCTCGAACGCCGCCATCGCCGAGGCGCTGGTCGTCACCGAGCGCGCGGTCGAGAAGCACGTCACGTCGATCTTCTCCAAGCTCGACCTGACGCCGACGGTGGAGGACCACCGCCGCGTGCTGGCGGTGCTGGCTTACCTCAAAGCCAGCGACTAGGGGGAACGCTGGCCCAGGGGGCCAGGTTCCCTTGCGGGTGTTCGCCCAGAGGGCGAAACCCGTGGTACGGGTAGCCGCCAGGCGGGACGCGAGCGAACCGCCCCTTCGCGCAGGGGTGCGTGGACGATCCTTCCGGGCATGACTCCAGCGACCGCCCGCCCCATCGTCAGCACCGTCGAGCTCCGCAAGGTCTACGGCGAGGGCGAGACCGCGGTGCAGGCGCTGCGCGGCGTGACCGTCGCGTTCACGTCCGGCCAGTTCGCGGCGATCATGGGGCCGTCCGGCTCCGGCAAGTCGACGCTCATGCAGCTGCTCGCCGGCCTCGACCGCCCGACCGCCGGCTCGGTGGTCGTCGACGGCGCCGAGCTCGCGAACCTCGACGACCGCGCGCTGACCCGGCTGCGCCGCGACCGGCTGGGGTTCGTCTTCCAGGCCTTCAACCTCGTGCCCGTGCTCTCGGCCGAGGAGAACATCGTGCTCCCGCTCACGCTCGCCGGCAAGAAGCCCGAAGGCGAGTGGCTGACCCAGCTGATCGACGCCGTCGGCCTCGGCGACCGGCTGAGCCACCGGCCGTCGGAGCTGTCGGGCGGCCAGCAGCAGCGCGTGGCGGTCGCCCGCGCGCTGATCCACCGCCCGGCGGTCGTGTTCGCCGACGAGCCCACCGGCAACCTGGACTCCAAGTCGTCGGACGAGGTGCTCGCGCTCCTGCGCCAGGCGGCCGACGACTTCGGCCAGACGGTCGTGATGGTCACCCACGACGCCGACGCCGCCTCGGTCGCCGACCGGATCGTCGTCCTCAGCGACGGCCGCATCGTCCACGACGGCGGCGGCGAGACCACCGAGGGCGTGCTCGACCTGATGGCGGCGGTGGCCTAGCTGCGCGCGGCGATGACCGAGTAGCGCCGGGGCGCGGCTAACCTAGCCGGCTCCCTCATGGATCCGGCGATCATCTTCTTCGGCCTCGGAGTGGGCGCGCTCGTCGGTGTCACCGGCATGGGCGGCGGGTCGCTGATGACCCCGCTGCTCATCCTCGTGGCCGGGATCCAGCCCGTCGTCGCGGTCGGCACCGACCTCGCGTACGCGGCCGTGACCAAGACCGTCGGCGGCTGGCGGCACTTCCGCAAGGGAACCGTGTTCCCGCGGATGGCGCTGTGGCTCGCCGTCGGCTCGTGCCCGGCGGCGCTCGTCGGCGTCTGGCTGCTCGACCGCCTGCGCGCTTCATGGGGCGACGACTTCGACACCTTCATGCTGCTGGCCATCGGCGGGACGCTCGCGCTCACCGGCGCGCTCGTGCTCCTGCGGGCGCTGGCGATCGCCGACTTCGCGGCGCGCGAGCGCGGCGCGTTCGTCATGCACGCTCGCCACAAGGCGGCGGCCGTCGCGCTCGGCGCCACCATCGGGCTCGTGCTCGGCGTCACCTCCGCCGGCTCGGGCACGCTGATCGCCATCGGCCTGATCCTCGGCTTCCGGCTCAGCCCGCATCGCGTCGTGGGCACCGACGTCGCGCACGCCGCCGTGCTGCTGTGGGTGGCGGCGTTGGCCCACCTCGTGTCCGGCAACATCGACTTCGCGCTCGCCGGCACGCTGCTGCTCGGCTCGATCCCCGGCGTCTGGGTCGGCAGCAACGTCGCCACGCGCGTGCCCCAGGACGCGCTGCGCGCGGCGCTCGGCGTCGTGCTCCTCGCCTCGTCGCTCGGGCTGCTGAGCAAGGCCGGCCTGGAGCTGCCCGCGTTCGTGCTCATCGGCGTCCCGCTCGTGCTCGCCCTGTTCTGCTTCTTCACCCTGCGGCGCCGCGCGCCACTGGAGGTCTCCGCGTCGTGACCGCTGCCACCGCGACTCACCTGCAGGTGCTGGAGGCCGAGGCGATCCACGTCATCCGCGAGGTGGCCGCCGAGTTCGAGAAGCCCGTGCTGCTGTTCTCCGGCGGCAAGGACTCGATCGTGCTGCTGCGCCTGGCCGAGAAGGCGTTCGCTCCCGCCGACGTCCCGTTCGCGGTCATGCACGTGGACACGGGCCACAACTTCCCGGAGGCGATCGAGTTCCGCGACCGCCGGGTGCCGCAGGTGGTGGTGGCCTCCGTGCAGGACTCGATCGACGCGGGCCGCGTGGTCGAGGAGACCGGTCCGCGGGCGTCGCGCAACCGCCTGCAGACCGTGACGCTGCTCGACGCGATCACCGAGCACGGCTTCGACGCCGCCTTCGGCGGCGCTCGCCGCGACGAGGAGCGCGCCCGCGCGAAGGAGCGGATCTTCTCCTTCCGCGACGAGGACGGCCAGTGGGAGCCGCGCCGCCAGCGGCCCGAGCTGTGGGACCTCTACAACGGCCGCATCCGCCGCGGCGAGCACGTGCGCGTGTTCCCGCTCTCGAACTGGACCGAGCTCGACGTGTGGGAGTACATCCGCACCCAGGAGCTCGAGATCCCGTCGATCTACTTCGCCCACGAGCGCGAGGTCTTCGAGCGCGACGGCATGCTCTACGCGGTGTCGGAGTTCATCGAGCGCGTCGACGGCGAGGAGCCGTTCTCCGCCTCGGTGCGCTACCGCACGGTGGGCGACATGAGCTGCACGGGCGCCGTGCGCTCGGACGCGACGTCGCTCGACGACGTGATCGCCGAGATCGCCGCCACACGGGTGACCGAGCGCGGCCAGACGCGCGCCGACGACCGGGTGTCCGAGGCGGCGATGGAGGACCGCAAGCGCGAGGGCTACTTCTAGTGACGGCCCGCTCCTCGAACGTGGTCTGGCAGCAGGGCCTGCTCGACCGCGCGCAGCGCTGGGACGCGCTCGGCCAACCGGGGGCGACGATCTGGATGACCGGCCTGCCGGCCTCGGGCAAGTCGACGGTCGCTGCCGCCGTCGAGGCGCGGCTGGTGGGGGAGGGGCGGCCGGCGTACGTGCTCGACGGGGACAACCTCCGGCACGGGCTCAACGGCGACCTGGGGTTCTCCGCCGACGATCGCGCGGAGAACGTGCGCCGCACCGCGGAGGTGGCGGCGCTGCTGGCCGACGCCGGCGTCGTCGTGCTCGTGGCGCTGGTGTCGCCCTACCGCGCCGATCGCGCTGCCGCCCGCGCCGTGCACGAGCGGCTCGAGCTCCCGTTCCTCGAGGTCCACGTCGCGACCACGCTCGAGGAGTGCGAGCGGCGCGACCCGAAGGGGCTGTACGCCCGCGCCCGCGCGGGCGAGCTGACGCACCTGACCGGGGTCGACGACCCCTACGAGCCGCCGCAATCGCCGGAGGTCACGGTGACCGGCGACGAGCCGCTCGAGGCCGCCGCCGAGCGCCTGCTGGCGGCGCTCAGAACAGCCCGGTGACCTTCGTGACCCGGCCGGCGTCGACCGCCACGTTGATCCGGCTCTGGCTGTAGTCGTCGGTGACGGCGAGCCCTTCGCCGTCGAGCCTGACCACGCGCAGGGGGCACCGCTCCCGCTCGGCCCGCGCCCGGGCACGCTCGAGCGCCCAGCCTTCGAGCCGCCGGCTCAGCCGCTCGCACGCCGCCGCGTCGGCCGGCTCGCCGACCGGCTCTGGCCCGGGCGTGGAGCTCACGGGCGTGTCCGGCCGCGCCGGCTCTGCCGACTCGTCCGCCTCGCCGCACCCGGCGAACAGCGCGAGCAGGAGGAGGACGCAGATCGCTGCCATCGCCTGTACTACGCCATAGCCGGCGAGCCGTCACGCGCGCGGCCCCACCTCGGCTAACCCGTCGCGCCTTCGACGGCGGCGTCGCGCGTGGCGTGGGTCGGCACCGCCGCGTCGAGCCCGGTGAACGAGATCGCGCGCGTGATCGGCGACGAGGACGGCACGACGAGGTGCAGCTCCTGCTGGCGGTCCCGCAGCTCGGTTCCGAGGTCGAAGAGCACGTTGATCCCGGCGCTGTCGAGGTAGGTCGTGCGGGTGAGGTCGACGATCAGCGCGGCGCTGCGGTTCGTGATCAGCTCGCGCAGGCGGCCGCGGATGTGGGCGGCGTTGGACGCGTCGACCTCGCCGTCGACCACGGCGATCGTGAGGTCGCCGTGCCGCTCCTCGGTGACAGTCGCCAGCCAGCTCATCGCGCTTCGCCCCGGAGCGTGCGCTCCAGCACGACCAGCGTGCCGTCCTCGCCGTGCTCGACGTCCACCCGCTCCATCAGCGCGTGCATCAGCGGCAGGCCGCGGCCTCGGTTGGCTCCCCGCGGCGCGCGCCAGTGGCCGTTGTCGCGCACGGTGATCCGGACGCGGCCGTCGTCGCACGTCGCCTCGAGCTCGAACGACTCGTGCCCGGGTCCGTAGGCATGCTCGACCGCGTTGGCGCTCGCCTCCTGGATGGCCACCGTGATGTCGTAGATCTCGTCGTCGGTCGCGCCGCGGGCGCGCAGCCAGCGCCGCACGAGGCGGCGCAGGGCGACGAGCGAGTCGCGATCCGCGGGCCACCGCATGCCCAGGCGGTCCGGTGGCGGCGGCACGCGGGCGGCGACGATCGCGATGTCGTCGCGGCGCTGCTCCGGCACGAGCTGCTCGAGCAGGCTTTCGCACAGGCGGTCGACGCCGGTGTGCCCGGCGGCGACGGCCCGCAGGCGGTCCAGGCCGTCGTCGAGCGAGTGGCCGCGCCGCTCGACCAGGCCGTCGGTGTAGAGCACGGCCGTGGTCCCGGTCGGGAAGGGGTGCGTCTCGCAGCGATACCGCGCCGTCGCCGAGGTTCCCAGGGCGACGCCGCCTTGGAGCGGCAGGAACGACGCCTCGCCGGCGGGATCGATCACGAGCGGCGGCGGATGGCCGGCGTTGACGAGGTCGAGCGTCTCCTCGTCAGGGTGGACGACCGCATACGCGAGCGTCGTCATCGCCGCCGGCCCGAGCTGGCACATCAGGTGGTTGACGCGCTCGACGACCGCCGCCGGCGCGTGACCGTCGACAGCGTACGCCCGGAGCGCCGTCCGCAGCTGCGCCATCACCGACGCGGCGCCGAGGCCGTGACCGACGACGTCGCCCACCGCCACCACGATCCGGCCGCGGTCGAGCGGGAACACGTCGTACCAGTCGCCGCCGAGGCTCTCGCCGCTGGCCGGCAGATAGCGGCTGGCGAGCTCCAGGTCCGGGATGCCGCTGAAGTCGCTCGGGAGCAGGCGCCGCTGGAGCTCCTCGGCCAGCCGGCGCTGCTCGTACAGCCGCGCGTGCTCGATCGCCACCGCGACGCGGTCGCCGGTGAGCTGGAGCAGCTCGGTCTCGTCGGCGGTGAAGGTGCGGGGAGTGAGGCTGCCGGCGTGCAAAACCCCGATGACGCGGCCTTCGACGAGCAGGGGCACGCCGAGCAGGGAGCGGATGCCCTTCTCGCGCAGGATCGGGTTGTAGATGTCGGCGTGCTCGACGTCCTCGATGGCGATCGCGCGGCGCTCGGCGGCGATCCGGCCGGCGAAGCCGCGGCC
>CAWBIZ010000009.1:0-206996 GCA_963789005.1 uncultured Solirubrobacteraceae bacterium | reverse complement strand
GCTCAAGCCACGAGTGCGGCGGCTGCGCGACCGCGAACTACGACTCGCACGGCAGCTCCGCCGTGATCACCGTCCCGGCGCCGCGAGGACTTGTGATCACCAGATGGCCGTCGAGCGCCTCCACGCGGTCCTCCAGGCCGCGGAGCCCGGAGCCGCCGGCGGCATGCGCCCCGCCGACGCCGTCGTCGGCGATCTCGATCGCGACGCCGGCAGTGGTCCGCCTCAGATGCAGTGAGGCCGTCGTCGCCTCCGCGTACTTGCCGACGTTCGCCAGCGCCTCGCAGGCCACGAAGTAGGCCGCGAGCTCGATCGGCCGAGGCAGGCGTTCGGGAACGTCGCATGACACCGCCGTCGCCACGGTCGAGCGGCCCGCCAGCGACTCGAGCGCCGACGGCAGCCCGTGATCGAGTGCGGCCGGGTGGATGCCACGGGCCAGCTCGCGCAGCTCGTGGAGCGACTGAGCGAGCTCGCTCGCCGCGCTGGTGACCATCTGCTCGGCCATTGCGGGGTCACGGCGGATGTCCGCTTGGATGAGACGAAGCTGCAGGGCCAGGGACACGAGCCGCTGCTGTGCGCCGTCGTGGAGGTCGCGCTCGAGCCGGCGGCGCTCGGCGTCCCCGGCCGCGACGATGCGCTGCCGTGACGCTTGCAGCTCGGTGAGCCGCGCCTCCGACTCAGCATGGAGGTGCGCGTTATCGAGCGCAATGGTGGCCGCGGCACGAACCGCCTCCACCAGGTCGGGATCGTCGTCGAGCGTGGCGTCATAGACGAGCGCCGCGACCTCCCGGCCGTCCCGGTCGATCGGCGCGACGGCCCGGTCGCCTCCGCGTGCGGGCAGCGTGACCTGCCCGCCGTCCGCGTCGACATACGCCTGGTGCCCCGGCACGCGGTACGCGACGACGAGATCCGGATCCCCGAGCGTCCTCGCGAGCGCGGCCTGCAGCATGCCGCCGTGCATCGTCCGCAGCTCGCCGAAGAGCTCCGTGAGGACGCCGCGCGCGAGCCGCGACCGCAGCAGGCCCGCGAGAAAGGCCGCCGGAATGGCGAGGAGCGAAGACACGGCGAGCCACTGCAGCGCCGGCGGCGACGCCTGCTGGCCGATCGCGAACAGCAGCAGGCACCCGATGCCGGCGACACTCGGCAGCATCGCCCTGCGCCGCGGTCCCGACGCCGCCTTCCACCGGGCGCCGATCACGATGGCTACGGCAAGGCAGCCGATGGAGACCAGGAGGCCGTTGGCACCCGCGAGGGCCTCCGCGATCCCGTCATTTCCATAGACGAGGAGGAAGTTCCCCTCACGCACGAGGAACAGGTGCCGGACCCACTCGAGCATCAGCTCGAGCACGAAGACGCCCACCAACACGCGATCCATCCTGGTGACGAGCCGTCCGCTGCTCAGGAACGTCAGCAGCAGCGCGATGATGGGGATGCTCCAGGCGTCTTCGATCAGGTCGCCGACCGTGCGGAGCGCGGACGGATCAAGGCGGAAGAACAGCGGCTCGACGAGCAACCCGAAGCCCGTCGCGACCATCAGGAGGCCGCTGCGGCTGTCCGGCCGCCGGCGCCAGGCGATCAGGCCGCACGCCGCGAACGCGCCCCCGACGAGGCGGAAGAGGATGCGGTATCCGGCCGGCGGCTCGTCAGCGACGAGGATCGGGAGGAGTGCTCCGAGCTCGGCGGCCACGACCGCCGCCCACAGCGCGAGCCAGAACGCCGGGCGACGCGTCGGAACGGCGAAGCGCCCCAGGACGTCCATGCTGCTCGAGCTGGGCGACTGCGTCGCGAGCCGGCTCACAACTGCGTCCTGCGGAGCCCAGCGGAACATCATCTTCAAGCTCCTCGCCGGCCAGCGTGCCGGCACGTGCAGCGGCTTCGCCGCTGCCGACTGACCATCGACCCTATCGGAGCCGCAGCGGTGGCGCTAGAAGCCCGCCGGGATGCCGCGGGCTTGGCCTGCGGACCAGCAGCTCGCGGCTCGGCGGCAGCCGCGGTAGCGCTCGAGCGCCGCGGCGAGGCGCGCCTGGTTCTCGCCGCCGAGCAGGGCGTAGGTGTTGTTGAGCTCGGCCGGGTCCGTTCGCCGGTCGTAGAACTCGCGGTCGCCGTTCTCGTACTCGACGTACGTCGTGTACGGGGTGCGCAGAGCGGCGTAGGTGCTCGGCAGACCCATCGGCCACCCTTGGACGTCGGGGTCGCCGGCGACCACGCTCGGGGCGGCATGCTCGACCAGGAGCGCCCGCCGCCAGCGCGCGGGCTGCTCTCCGGCGATGATCGGGACGAGCGAGCGGCCGTTGCGGCGCCAGTTGGCACGTCGGCGACCCGCCCACTCCTCGAACGTCGGGGCGAGGTCGACCGTCCCGGAGAGGTAGGAGGAGACCGACCGCTTCGGCACGTCGGGCCCGACGACGACCATCGGCACGCGCACGTCGTGGTCGAACGCCGTCCGCTTGCCGAACGTCAGCCGGTGCTGGCCGAGGTGGTAGCCGTTGTCGGAGCCGACGATGATGTACGTGTTGTCGGCGAGCTTCTCGCGCTTGAGCTTCTCGCGCACGGCGCCGATCAGCTCGTCGAGCGCCTGCACCGACCGCGCGCGCCGCCGGTGGTGCCGCAGCAGCCGCTCGTAGTACTGCAGCGTCAGCGGCGGTCGAAGACCGAGCCAGGTCGGTGGGTTCTGGTTGGGCGCGTCGTAGCCTGGATTCAACGGCAGCGGAAGGTCGCGGAACATCCAGCGGTGCCGCGGCGCCGCCCGAGCCGGCCGGTGCGGGGCGAAGCTCGAGATCTTGACGAAGAACGGCCGCTTGCCGGGATGGATGAAGCGCTGCGCGCGGCGGGCGATCACGTCGGTCAGGTACGCCTTGTCCTTGCGACCGAAGCGCCTGAGCTCGCCGTTGTCGGACATCGTGTAGCGAAAGCCGTTGTAGCCCTTGTTGGTCACGAACCAGTCGTCCCAGCCCGGGTCGACGCCGTGGCGCTCGGGCACGTAGTGGTTGAGGTACTTGCCCATCAGCGCCGTGCGATAGCCCAGCTTCTGCAGCGAGATCCCGACGCTCCGCTTCTGCGCCCCGTGATCCCGGAATGCGCCGTAGCCGCCCTCGGGCGGCGAGTTGGTGAGCACGCGCGTGTTGTGCGGGAACTGCCCGGTGAGGATCGTCGCCCGCGAGGAGCAGCACAGCGAGTCGGCGACCACGAACTGGTCGAACGTCATGCCCTGGCGCTGCATCTTGCGTACCTGCGGCATGTGCTGGACGAGGTCCCACGACAGGTCGTCCGCCAGCACGTAGACGATGTTCGGCGGCCGGACCTCGGCCGGCGGGGCGGCGGCCGCCGCGGGCTGCGCAGCGCTCAGCAGCGCGGCCCACGCCACGCAGAGAACACCGAATCGCGTGCCGCGAGAGCCGAGCACAGCCACGGGTATGTGAGCACATCCGACGGCAGAACGTTTCGGTGCTCAGCTGAACGTGACGAGCGCGTCCTCCATCCGCGCCGCGCCCGCGGCGCACTCGCGCCGCGCGACCGCGCCCTTCAGCTGCGGGCACCCGTTGCGGGCGAACGCGCCGTCGGTGAGCACCGCGATCGTCCGCCCGAGCCAGCGATAGCACTCTCCCCGCGGGCGGCCGCGGAAGCGCGCACAACCCTCGATCAGGCGCACGTGCTCGGCCTGTTCGGCGTCGAGCAGGTTCTGAGCTTTGGTGCCGCGCACGCAGCTCGCCGCGTCGGCCGCCGAGCGCAGCCGTGAGCAGAGCACGAGCTGCTCGGCGGGGTCCGGCGGCCCGATCACCGACGCCGCGGTGATGCACCCAGACCGCTGCAGGCCGCGCAGCCCGCCGCACAAGCCGTCGAGGTCCTCCGGCTTCTCGGCCACGAACCCCTCGGGGCGGTTCTCGACGAACGCCCGGTACCAGCACGGCCGCACGAACTCGGCCGGCTGCTCGCCGCACAGGATCCGCGGGTTGCGCTCCGGCTCGCTCGCGATCCGCGCGTCGTCGACGCCGAGCGCGGCGAACCAGTAGTCGTGGTACGCGCCCTGGGCGCAGTCCGGCGCCTGCTCGCCTAGGCCCCGGCAGAGGTCGAGCGCCGGCGCCAGGTCGCCGCTGGAGCGCATGAACGCGTGACCGAAGCCGTGGATGCAGCTGTAGCGCTGGTAGCGGGTCGCGGCGTCAGCGCACGCTCGCGCTGCCTCGGCGGGCGCCGATGGGTTGACGTCGCCGGCCACCGCCGTTACCAGCCCGTGCGCGAACCCCGCCGTGCACGCCGGGTCGTTGCCCTTCGGCAGCGCGTCCATCAGCGTCGCCAGCCGCACGCCGGAATCGGCCGCGTAGCGGCGGCCCACGGTGTGCATCACCCCGTGGCACCAGGAGAGCAGCGGGCCGCCCTCCGCCCATGCCTGCTCGGCGATCGAGCGCACCACCGGCCGCGGATCGTCCCGACCGCGCACCATCGCCGACAGCTCGCGGACGTAGCAGGCTTTGCCCTCGTCGCCGGGCAACCCGCGACAGGCCGCCGGGTCGCCTTGGGAGAGCGGCCGCTCGGCGGCGGGATCGGCGGCGTCCAGGACGAGCACGCTCACCAGCCCCCAGGCCACGAGGGCAACCGCCGCGACGGCGGCGATGCCGAGTGCCGCTCGCCTCGTCATGCCGTCAATCGTAAGGACGAGGGGCGGCCCGCCGGAGCGGGCCGCCCGTCATCAGCGATCAGGTGCCGCCGCGGATCTCGAACCGCTGCACGCCGGTCGAGACGTTGCCCTTGATGTCCTCCGCGAGCCAGCGGAACGTCGTCGTCGTCGTGACGTGGAACGTCTCGCCCGGCTCGCGCGGACCGGTCGAGTCCCACAGCGTCGAGCTCGACGTCGGCTTCGACCCGTCGGTCGTGTAGCGGATCACGGACGGCTCGTTGACCCACTCGAACGTGGTCTCGATCGGCGTCGAGGAGCGCGTCGGCCCGGTCATCCGAACCTGCGGCTTCTCCTTGTCCTGCGCGTACGCGTACGCCGACTCGAGCAGGCCGTAGTTGCCGGCGGCGAATTCGAGCGCCTCGAACTTGCCCTCGGTCTCGTACGGCGGCTGGAAGCCGACGCCCGTCTGCAGCGCCGCGCCCTCGATCCGCGCCCCCGTGGCGTGCGGGAACGCGAGCGCCTCGGTGAGCGTGATCAGGTTGTTCGTCCTCGCCGCGACCGTGCGCGTCTCCGGGTTGGTGCCGCCGACGTCGATGTACAGCACGTCGCCGGGCTTGAGGTAGACGAGCCCGCTCGCGTTGTTCGGGACCGTGATCTGCGTCGACCCGGCGGCTCGCGCCCCCTGGAGCGTCGTGAAGTACCGGTCCGCGCCCGTCTCGAAGGAGTAGGCGATCACGTCGCGGACGTACCAGTGCTCGTCGGCGCTGTTGCCGGCCGCCGAGTACAGCACGTCAGCGATCGGCCCGGTCCGCTCCGGCAGGATCGCCGTGTTGCGGGTTTCCTTGATCCGGTTGAGGATCCGGTCACCGGCCTCGAAGAAGTACTTCTCGATGCCGATGTTGGCGTGCACCGCGTCGCCCTCGTCGCGGTTCGGCAGGTACGTGCCCGGCGCCCACATGAAGTAGCCGCCGAAGCTGTGGATGTTGTTCGAGAACTTGATGTTGTCGAACGTGTCGGCGATCCATAGCTCGTTCTGGATCTCGGGCTCGGACGCCTCGCTCAGGCCGGTGAACACCTCGCTGATGCAGGAGGTCGACGCGCCGATGTAGCCGTCGAACAGCGTGCCGAACGTGTTGTTGCGGTTCATGTCGGTGCCCCACGCGGTGCGCGAGGCGGGGTCCGAGTTCGTGTACGGAACCCCGGTCAGCGGGTTGAGCGCCGGCGTCCAGAAGTTGGCCGCGAACGGGTCGTCTCCCTCCTTGCCGCCGATGACGCAGTGGGCGGTCATGTTCTTGCGCTGCGAGGCGAAGTTGTGAATCGAGTAGTGCGAGCCGTCCGGGTTGGAGGACGGCAGGATGTAGATCTCGAGATTGTCGACGAGCCTGCGCGTGGTGGCGTCGGTCGCATAGTTGCGCAGGAGCTGCTCCGCCGTCTCCAGGCACGTCAGCGGCGTCGCCCACTCGCGGGCGTGCTGCTGGCAGTACAGGAAGACGCCGACCTTCTCGCCGCCCCCGTTCTTGGCGTCGTGGAAGCCCTTGTAGTGGCCTTCACCATTGCCGTTGACGTGGCGATCCCGCCTTCCGATCCGCATCACCGAGTACTCGAACGGCCCGCGAGGAACGTGCGCGTTCGTGCCGGTGGTGAGGAAGTCGGACAGGTTCACGCGAGCGCGCGCCTGGACGATGCCGGTGCCCGCGAGGCCGCGGAAGGTGATCGCCACGAGCTCCGCAGAGGCCCCGGTGTTGGCGTTGATCGCCGCGACGACCTGCGCCGCAGTGCTCGAGAGCGCCCCGGTCGCGTTGGTGGCCAGGCGGACCGTGAGGTCGGTGTCGACCATCGTCACCGTCAGCGGCGCGTTCGGCGTGCCGGGGTTGACGAACTCGGCGGTGAGCGCGTTGCCGCCCTCGTGCCCCCAGTCGCGTGACGTGAGCACGACCGTGCTCTGCTGCTGGTTGCCCGGAGGCGTGTTGCCGGACCCGGTGGCGCCGGCCATCGTCGCCTGCGCTCGCCGCTGGTAGCCGTTGGTCTTGTTCGGGAGCGGGATCAGCTCGGAGATGTTCGGAAACTCGGCCGCGAGCTGGTCGAAGCGGTTGTAGACCTCGGTCGGGTCCATGTAGCGGGTCGTGAAGTCCTTCTGGAACGTCGAGGACATCGGCGGGAGCCCGCCGCCCAGCCACGTGTTGACGTCGGCCTCCTTGGCGGCGCCGGTGCTCGAGCCGATGCGGATCCGCGTCGGCCGCGGCGGCGACGTCGTGCCGACCTCACCGATGCGCACGAGCTCGCGGTGCTCGATGTAGGTGTCCGGCGTGGTGTCGGGGTCGATGTTGGTCGACATGACGCGCGGGGTCGTGCTGATCGGCGTGCCCGCGCCCGTGTTCCACGACAGCGACAGCGTCGGCCCGACGTAGACCGAGCCCTGGGCCGCGGCGCTGCCGAGGCGGTCCTTGGCCTCGACGGACAGGAAGCGGCCGGCATAGTTCTCGAAGTAGTCGACGCGCAGGATGACGATCTCGTCCTCGTGCGACTGCGTGCCGATCTCACCCTCGAGCGCAGCCGCGTCGGCGCGCTGCTCGGCGCGGCGGTCGGCGCTGTAGTCGGCGATCCGCTCGCGCCACGTGTCCGGCCCCTCGATCGTCGCGCCGAGGTCGTAGCCCGCGTCGGCGAGCGCCTCGAGCTCCTCGTCGGAGCCGAACACGGTCGCGGCGAACGTCCCGTCACCGTTACGGCGCAGGTAGTGCTCGTTGAAGTCGACGCCGTAGGTCTCGGCCTCGAGCTGCAGGCGCATCGCCGCGCCCTTGCTCTCGACGATCACCTCGACCAGGCTCTCGCCCTGGTTCGGGTCGATGCCACGCTCCTGCGCTCCGGCGATCGTGGCTCCACCGCACCACGCGACCGCGCATGCGCCGACGCCGACCAGCGCTCGCCAGCTGCCATGACCCATCACATCGACCTCCCGCTCCGAGTTGTGGTCGATCAGATCACGCCCACCGGTGCGCGTCAAGTCTCCTGCTAGGTTCGCGCCCGTGAGCCCCGAGATCATGCGCCGGTTCCACAACATCATCCGCCGCAAGGGCGTGAAGCCCCAGCGCGCGCTCGAGGTCGGCGGCGTGATGGGCAAGGGATCGCTGCTGCGCTTCCCCGAGCTGGCCGGAGCCGAGCGCTTCTGCCTCAACCTCGCGGAGATGCCGAGCGCCGACGGCATCACCTCGATCACCGGCAACGCCAACAAGATGGACGTCTTCGACGACGACTCGTTCGACCTCGTGCTGTGCTGCTCGACGCTCGAGCACGACAAGCACTTCTGGCTGTCGGTGGCCGAGATGCACCGCGTGCTGCGCCCGGGCGGCCTGCTCGTGATCGGCGTCCCCGGCTACACCAAGCGCGACGACGACGAGGGGCGGTCGACCCGCACCTATCGCGTCCACTTCAAGTTCGACTATTACCGCTTCAGCGAGCAGGCCGTGCGCGAGGTGTTCTTCGACGGGCTCGAGGACGTCAAGGTGTCGGCCGTGTTGACACCGCCGCGCCTGATCGCCCACGGCCGCAAGCCCGGTGGCCGCGACGCGCGCACCGCCGCGGCCGAGGCCGTGCGCGGCCTACGCGGCGCGCTGCCCAGCCGCGCCTAGCTCGACCACCGACGCCTCGATGCTGGCCGCGCCGAGCGCGCGAGCCACGGACACACGGTGGTGGCCGTCGCGCACGAAGTGCTTGTCGCCGACGCGGTAGACGGCGATCGGCGGCAGCGCGCCGCCACCGTGGGCCGCGAGCCACAGCTGCAGCCAGCGCTGGCGGCTCCACTGCGGCGGGCGGAACGCGGCGTCGAAGCTCTCGGACTTGTGCCGGTCGGTCGTACCGGCGATCGAGTCGACCGCGATCGGCTGGACGCCGAGCGCGCGGCGCGGCGCCGACGCCGCCCAGCCGACGTCGTCGGGCAGGTACGCGAGCGCTCCGGCACGGCGGCGCGCGATCCGGCGGTACGCGCGCTCGGCCTCGATCCGGCTGACGCCGGCGAAGCCCAGTGCGCGGTCGATGCCGATCAGCGCCCCGACGAACCCGAGCAGGAAGCCGGCGAGCCCGCCGACGACGACCGCGCCGCCGCCGAGCGCGGCGGGGAGGACGAAGGGGGTGAGAGCGGCGCGACGCATACCAATCACCTCGCACAAACGCTCCGCGGTGTGACCGCGCGACGCCGGGCGAGCCTCACCCGCGTTGCGCGGTGCCCACCCAGTGCTCGAGCGCCTCGGCTGCGCGCTCGCGTCCGTCGTTCGCGCCCACCCAGCGCGCCACGCCGCGGACGTTCTCGCGGAGGCCGGAGCGGCCGAGTGCGCGTCGCGCGGCGAGGCGCACGCCCCGTGGCGTCGCGAACCGCCGCGGCAGGCGGACGCCGAGGCCGGCCCAGTCCACCCGGGCGGCGTTCTCGGCCATGTCACCGCCCGCCGGCGACACGACGACCGGGCACCCGCAGGAGAGCGCGCGCATCAGCGTGCCGTGGCCGCCGTGGGTGATGACGAGGTCGCACGCGGGCATCGTGCGCGCGTACGACAGCCACGGCACGACCACCGCGTTGTCCGGCGCGGGCAGCGCGGACTCCGGCCGGCGCCGGTTCCAGGTGGCGATCACGCGCACCGGCTCGCTCGCCAGGCCTTCCAGAGCCGCCCGCAGGAGCCGATGCTCGGGGTCCTGTGCGGTCGAGGGCGCGACGAGCACGACCGGGCCGTCGCCCGGCGGCGGCGCCACCGGCTCCGCGGGCGGCTCCCACAGCAGCGGCCCGACGATCCGCAGCCACGGCGGCCACTCGCGCGGGTACTCGAGCTGCGGGAGCGTGGCCACCAGCGTCAGCGAGCGCGACACGCCGGTGTGGACCCACGGCAGCGGGCCCAGCCCGAGCCGCGCGCGGCAGTCGTTGTACTCCCGCCGCCCCTGCTCGAGGCCGCGCGCCACCAGCCGGTCGGTCGCCCGCCACAGCGCGCGGCCCGCCGCTGTGCGCGGGAGCCGGGCGCCGATCGAGTACGGCGGGAAGCCGGGCGGCAGGTGCGGGTGGACGTGCGGCACGAGCGTCGCCACCGGGACGCCCTCGAGCTCGGCGGCCAGCGCGGGGGCGGGGGTGAGGATGTCCGACACCGCCACGTCCGGCGCCGCCGAGCGCACGACCGGCTGCGTCTCGCGCGCCGCCCGGACCGCCGCCTCGTACGGCTTCAGCGGCCGCTCGCGCGTGGGGAACACCTGGTATTCGGGCGCGGCTGCGAACGCCATCCCGGCCGCCGTCGCGGCCGGCTCCCAGCGCCGCCAGGTCTGCAGCGTCACGGAGTGCCCGCGGGCCAGCAGCGCCTCGCCCAACGCGAGCATCGGGAACGCGTGCCCCGGATCGCCGAAGGCGCCGAGGAAGACCTTCAAGCGGAGAGCTCGGCGACGTGCCGGAGCTGCTGCAGGCGGTCCTCGAACGTCCACGCCATCGGCGAGACCATCAGGGTGTCCACGCCCGCATCGCGGTAGACCGCGAGCCGGTCGCGGACGCGGTCCGGCGGCCCGCACAGCGAGACGGTGTCGATCAGCTCGTCGGGCAGCGCCGCCGCCGCCTCGTCGCGCTTGCCCTCGAGGTAGAGGTCCTGCACCCGCTGGGCGGCGTCCTCGAACCCGTAGCGGCGCACGAGCGCGTTGTAGAAGTTCTTGTCGCGCGACCCCATGCCGCCGACGTACAGCGCCACGAACGGCCGCATGGCGTCACGCGCCCCCGCGGCGTCGTCCGACACCATCACGTTGACCGACGGCGCGATCGCGAACTCGTCGAACCCCTTGCCGTTGCCCGCCTGCGAGAAGCCCTCCTCGAGCAGCGGCCGGAACTCGGCGACGTGCTCGGGCGAGAACAGCGTCGGGATCCAGCCGTCGGCGATCTCCGCTGCCAGCGTCGTGTTCTTCGGCCCGATCGCGGCCAGGTAGATCGGGATCCGCTCCTGCACGGGGGCGATCGTGAGCTTGAGCGCCCGCCCCGGCCCGTCCGGCAGCGGCAGCTCGAGCGTTTCACCCTGGTACTCCAGCCGCTCCCGCGAGAGCGCCTTGCGCACGACCTCGACGTACTCGCGCGTGCGCTGGAGCTGGCGCGCGAACCGCTGGCCGTGCCAGCCCTCGGCCACCTGCGGCCCGGAGGACCCGATGCCGAGGATCATGCGGCCGCCGGAGAGCTGGTCGAGCGTCGCGGCGGTCATCGCGGTCATGGCCGCCGAGCGCCCGGGCATCTGGAAGATCGCCGAGCCGAGCCGGATCTTCGTCGTGGCCTGCGACAGCCAGCCGAGGATGGTCGCGGCGTCGGAGCCGTAGGCCTCGGCGCTCCAGACCGAGTCGTACCCCAGCCGCTCGGCCTCCTGCACCAGCTGCAGCTGCTCCTCCGAGCTGAGGCCGAGCCCCCAGTATCCGATGTGCAAGCCGAGCTTCACGCGCGGCGCGACGCTATCAGCCGGTCGCGCCGATCCGATCCACCAGCCGGAGCAGGTGCAGCGGGGAGAAGGGCTTGGTGAGGAACAGGTCCGCGCCCGCGGCGAGCGCCCCGCTCTCGGCCTGCGGGCCGGAGGCGCCGGTGAGCATGACGATCGTCGCCTCGGCGGTCGCCGGGTCCGAGCGCAGCCGCCGGCACGCCTCGATCCCGTCCAGGCGCGGCATCTCGACGTCGAGGAACACGATCTCCGGCCGCGAGTCGACGGCGCGCTCGACCGCCTCGGCGCCGTTGGCCGCCTCCTGCAGGTGGTACCCCGAGACGTCCTCGAGCGTGGTGGCGATGAGGCGGCGGATCGCGGCGTCGTCGTCGACGATCAGGATCGTCCGGGTCACGCCACGGCGTCCCGGATCTCGGCGAAGCGCTCGTCCGAGATCGTCTCGAAGGCGGCGACGACCTCGGGGTCGAACTGCGTGCCGGCGTGCGCGCGGATCTCCTCCCGCGCGCGGGAGAAGCGGGTCGCGCGCCGGTACGGGCGGTCGGTGGTGAGCGCGTCGAGCGCGTCGGCGACCGCGAACACGCGCGCGGGGAGCGGGATCGCGTCGCCCGCCAGGCGATCGGGGTAGCCGTTGCCGTCCCAGCGCTCGTGGTGATGGCGGACGACGAGCTTGCCCTCGCCGAGGAAGTCCACGTCGCGCAGGATCTCCGCCCCGGCCTCCGGGTGGCGGGCCACGAGCGAGAACTCCTCCGCGCTGAGCGCGTCGGGCTTGTAGAGGATCGCGTCCGGCACCGCCAGCTTGCCCACGTCGTGCAGCAGGAAGCCGAACTCGAGCCCGGGGGCGCCGACGGTGTCGAGCCCGACGGCCTCGGCGAGAGCGATCCCGTACGCGGTGACGCGCTCGGCGTGCTTGCCGGTGTAGGCGTCGCGGGCCTCGACGGCGTTCGAGAGCGCCCGCACGGTGGCCTTGTAGGACTGCCGCAGCTGCTGCGCGCGGCTGCGCTCCTGCTTGAAGACCTCGCGCAGGTCGGCGGCGTAGCGCTCGAGCTGCTGTTGACGCGCCTGGGCCTCCCGCTCGGTGCGGTCGAGGCGAGCCTGCAGCAGTGTGTCTTCTTCCATGTTCGTCACACGTCCTGCCACCGCGGTGTCCACGGTACCGACAGTGACAACGCTCGTGACGCAGATCTCTTGCGCAAACTTCCTCAGAGACTTTCACCCGGCCGCTGGAAGACGATCTCCGGGATCACGCATGTGGGCGACGTGCGCAGCACGAAGCGCACCGCTTCGGCCACATCGGCGGTCTGGATCATCGCCTCCGGCGGGACCTGCTGCTTGATGAACTCGGTCATCGGCGTGTCGACGAAGCCGGGGCAGAGCGCCACCGACTTGACCCCGTCGCCGTTGAGCTCGGTGTTCATCGCCTGCGTGTAGCCGATGACCGCGGCCTTGGTCGCCGAGTACACCGACAGCCACGGCTGGCCGACCTTGCCGGAGATCGACGCGAGGTTGACGACGAGCGCGTTGCGGTGCTCGGCGCCGGCCGCCTTCAGGAGGTCGACGGTCTCGCGGTAGAAGAGCACGATCGCGCGCAGGTTGAGGTCGAGCTGCATGTCGACGCGCTTGGTCTGGTGCTCGCCGGCCGGCGCGCCGAAGCCGACGCCGGCGCTGTTGACGAGCACGTCGAGGCGGCCGAACGCCTCCCGGTGCGCGGCGACGGCGGCCGCGATCTCCTCCTCGCTGGTGAGGTCGGCGGCCACCTCGGCGACCTCGTGGCCCGCCGCGCGCAGCTCCTCGACGGCCTTGGCGAGCTTCTCGGGCCGGCGCGCGACGACGGTCAGCGCGTGACCCTCCTCGCCCAGCGCGTGCGCGATCGCGAGCCCGATCCCACTCGAGCCTCCGGTGACGAGCGCGGCGCGGTCTGGCATGGAGCTGGCGTCCTTTCCGTCGGGGACCCGCTATCCAATCAGGGATGCGCATGCCGCTGACGGTGATCGCCGTGCTGGTCGTGGCCCTGCTGGGCCTGTGGGCTCTCACCGAGGACGAGCAGGGCGTGGCCGCTCCCGCCGCCGCGCCCGTCGACGTGATCGCCCGCCGGGTCGAGGCGCTGCGCTCGCTGCGCTTCGCGCGGCTCCCGGAGCCCGTGACGGTCAGCTCGCGCCAGGCGGAGCGAGAGGGGCTCGCCGACCTCGATCGCAACTACCCCGCGTCGCGCCGCGAGGCCGACGAGGAGATCTACGAGCTGCTCGGGCTGATCGACCCCGACGAGGACCTGCGCGAGATCAGCCGGTCGCTGTTCGGCGAGGGCGTGGCCGGCTACTACGACCCGGCCGACGGGCGGCTGCGGGTGGTCGCGGGCGCCGGCACCGGCACCCGCGTGCTCGAGGAGATGGTGCTCGCCCACGAGCTCACGCACGCGCTCGAGGACCAGCGCTTCGGGCTCCCCACCGAGCCGGCGGCGACCGACGACCGCGAGCTCGCCCGCGCCGCGCTGCACGAGGGGAGCGCGACCTCGCTCATGTACACCTACGTGCAGGAGCACTTCAGCGTCGAGGAGGCGCTCGGCGGGCTGCTCGGCTCGGCGTTCGAGGACACCGGCGACCTGCCGCCGTTCCTCGAGGCGCAGCTGCTGTTCGCGTACGTCGGCGGCGAGCGCTTCGTCGCCGAGCTGCTCGAGCGCGGCGGCGGGCGCTGGACGCTGGTCGACACCGCGTTCCGCCTGCGGCCGCCGGCGTCGACCGAGCAGGTCCTCCACCCGCGCGCGTACTTCTCGGCCGACGAGCCCCGCCGGGTGCGGCTGCGGGCGCGAGCGGTCCTCGGGCGCGGCTGGTCGCGCGCGCGGGCCGGCACGTGGGGCGAGCTGCAGACGCGCGAGCTGCTGCGCTCGGCCGACGCCGCGGCGGGCTGGGGAGGGGACCGCTACGAGCTCTGGCGGGCGGGCGGCGAGAGCGTGCTCGTCATGCGCTGGCGGTGGGACAGCGCGCGCGACGAGGCCGAGTTCGCGCGGTCGCTGCGCGAGTGGGCCTCGGAGCGGCCGGGTGCGGCCGTCGTCCGGCGCGGCGGGGAGGTCACGCTTGCGATCGGCTCGCAGGCGCGGCGTGTGGCGGCGGGCGCCTGACCGGGTACGAGGTCGGGATGAGCGAGCAGCGACAGGCGCCGCGGGCCAGGGTCGAGCTGGAGTGCACGCTGCGGCGTCGCAGCGGGTCGCCGATCATCGGCCACACCGTCGACCTCGGTCCGGGCGGCATGTGCGTGTGCACCTCGCGGCCGCTCGCGACCGACGAGGTGCTCCTGTTCGAGGTGCCGCCGCGGATCGCGGGCCGCGGGCGCGTGCTGCGCCAGGCGAGCCACGACTCCTATGCGGTGCGGTTCGAGGCGCTCGACGAGCCGGCGCTCGAGGAGCTGCGCCGGCTCGTAGCCGGCTAGATGTCGCCGCCGGTGAAGTCCCCGAGCGGCGCCAGCAGGTTCTTCCTGCCCTCGAACGCGAACATCAGCAGGTCGGTCATCCGGAACGTGCTGTTGTTCGGCCCGAGCGTCGGCTTCCACGCCGGGTCGCGGACGATCGAGGACGTGCTGCCCTCGATCGCGCGGTGGAACGTCTCGGCCACGATCCGCGCGCCGACGCCGTTGAGCTTCCCGTTGTTGAGCTCGGCCTCCCGCAGGACGTAGAACCACAGCGGGGTGTTGGTCAGCACGCCGTCGCGCTGGCCGGGGGTGAGCCCGTCCAGGCTGGCGCCGTTCTTGCCGTCGCGGATCTGCGCGCGCGTGAGCTTGGTGAGCGTGACGCCCTTGCGCTTGAGGAACGTGAACATCTGCTGGCCGGTGGCGAGCCGCACCATCAGCGCGCGCCGCAGGTTGCGGAACGCGAGGTCGTCGTGGATGCCGCCGGTGTCGTCGCCGGTCGCGCTCTGGCGCAGGAAGTGCAGCGTGGGGGCGAGCGTGGTGTCGATCCGCATCGCCTTGTTCAGCGAGCCGGGCGGGGCGAGGTCGTTGCGGTTCTGCTCCTTCTTGAAGTCGTACAGCCGCCGCCAGTCGGCGATCCAGTTGCTCGGCAGCCGCACGCCGCCGAAGAAGTCGCCGCTCAGGCCGGAGAAGTCGAACAGGAAGTTGAGCGTGCCGTTGCCGGACGGGAACGCGGCGTTCCAGTCGTAGACCTCGCGCACCATGGCGTGGCCGAGGCGGAACGCGGCGACCGAGAACTCGATCGGCATCGTCGGGATCGACGTCGCCGCCGCGCCGGGCTCGAACGCCTTGCGGCCCTGGTTGAACACGTTGGTGACCACGCCGGGCTGGGCGATCCGCGGCAGGTAGTCGGTCTTGAGCATCCACTGGTAGTGCTTCGTGACCGTGTCGCGCGCGGTCGCGAACTTCTGCGTGGCGGGCATCGCGTTCGGCAGGCTGTCGACGACCCGGTTGTGGAAGCGGATCATCGCCAGGTGCGTCTGGGCGACCGCGAGGTTCTCGTCGTTGCGCGGGTCGGGGACGTTCGCCTTGCGCTTCTTCGCCTTCGAGCCGCTCCCGCCGACGCGGGGGAGGTCGAACCCGTCACGGGCCTGGAACGGCGGCGGCCCGACGGCGTCGGTCCTGCCCACCTTCAGATGCACGCCGTCGCTGTAGAACTTCGCCGACTCGGGGTCTCCCGGCCCGGCGCCGTACAGCGAGTCGAGATCGAGGCTCGGCGAGCGCGCCTGGAGCAGCTGGGAGAGCGGGATGTTCTCCCCGAGCGCGACCGTCGACTTGTCGAACGTCAGGTCGTGGTCGACGAACTGGCCGAGGTACGTGTAGCCGGCGGGAACGTTCCCGAAGCCGCCCCGCCCGGCGGTCATCGCCCGCGCGAGCTTGCGGTGGTTGGGCTCCCCGAGCTGCTTCCCGGTGCCCTTCGGCCCCATCCGGCTGAACCGGAACGACTGCGCCGCACCATCCGTCGCCGTCCCGACCGCCGCCACCTCGCGCCCCTCCCCGGAGACGGAGAGCACACCCTCACCCTCGACCCAGTAGCTCTCGAATCCGTGATGCGCCATGCCGCCTCCAAGGTCGCTTAGCGCGACCCTAGTCACGGCTCCGACAAAGTGTCAACCACGCCCGGCGTCGTAGATTGCCCCGAGGGGCCGGTAGCTCAGGGGTTAGAGCAGCGGACTCATAATCCGTCGCGCGGTGGTTCGAATCCACCCCGGCCCATGGCGGGGAGGCGGCGCGCGCCGAACCAATCTGGAGAGTCCTTTCGCCACGGCGCGCGCCGTCCCTACGCGGTAGAACGCAACGGCGGCCGAAAGGTTTGATGTCAAGAACAGCGGCGTCAGGGATCGGTCGACGTCTCGCGCCGTTGACACTCACCGGGAGTCGTGGAAGATCACGAACGCGCCCCGCGGAGGCGAAAGCACATGCGCGCGGCTCTGCGCGCGAGGGCGCTGCTCCATCAGGACGAACTCGCCGCCCTCGAAGTCCACGCCCGGCTCGGACAGCAGCGTGAGGATCTGGAACGGGAAGTAGACGTCGCCGTAGAGGTCCTGGTGGAGCGCGTTCCAGTCGCCCTCGCCGTAGCGCAGGATCAGCGGCGTGGGCCGCTCCTGGCCGGCGGCCCGGCAGCGCTCGAGCAGCTCGTCGTGCTCGAGCGGGAACGTCGGGTTGTCGCCGCGCAGCAGCGAAGCCCAGTCGTTCGCGATCGGCGCCAGGTGGCGGTAAAGGAGCCGCGCAGCTCGGCGATCGCCTCCGGCAGCGGGTGGTCGAAGTAGCGGTAGCGGCCATCGCCGAAGCGGTGGCGGGCCATGTCGATCGTCGAGCGGAAGCGGCCGCCGTCGAACAGGTCGGCCAGCTCGTCCGTCTCGCCGCGCTCCAGCAGCGGGACGGTGATCGCGTGGCCCCTCTCGTCGAGCTGCTCGCGCAGCGCGTCCCAGTCGAGCGCGTCGACCCGCTCGCGGATGCTCGTTGCCGTAGCTGTCGTCATACGTGGTGAAACGGCCGCAGTCACCGGCGTGTGAGGTAGGCGGGCAGCGCGTGGAACGCGTCGAGAATGCCGTCCACGCCGAATCGTCCGTCGCCGGCGATCGTCCACACCACTTCGTCGCCGGCGGTCTCGACCCGCTGGTCGAGGAACGCGCAGCACAGCGCTTCGCGGCGAGCGAGGTCCTCGACCGCTTCGCGCGTGCCCGCCTTAGCGCGGAAGGCGAACACGACGGCGCCGAGGCGGCGCTCGCGACGCAGCAGCGCCCCCTCGAATAGCGCGCCGTACGTTTCGAGCCGCTCAGCCCACGTGTCATCCGCCTTGCTCATGTCGCACGCGATCGCTGCCGCAGTGCGCGCCTCGAGATGCAGGACGTCGGCCATGTGCCAAGCCTAGACAGCCCACTGTCTCGTCCGGTTTACCGGACCGCAGGACTCGACTAGAGTCGCGCGGTGAGCGATAAGCCCTTCAAAACAGCGGTGCGCGGGCGGCGGGTGCTGAACGTCATTCCCTCGCCGAACGCCGAGCGAGACTGGGCGGCCGACACGGCCGTCGAGGCCGGGACGTTGGATGCCGCGGCCGCGGTGCCGAACGCCAAGGATCTGCGGGAGACGTGGTGGGAGGTGGGCGACCAGAAGGCGACCGGCTCGTGTGTCGGCTGGGCGTCGGCCGACTCTGTGCTGCGCTGGCACTTGGTCAAGGCCGGCAAGATCAAGCAGGCCGACCGCCTGTCGGTGCGCTTCGCGTGGATGGCCTCAAAGGAGATCGACTCCTACATCGAGCGGCCGACCACGTTCGTCGAGCTCGCCGGGACGAGCATCAAGTCGGCGCTCGACGTCGCGCGCAAGTACGGGGCGGTGCACGACAGCGTGCTCAAGTTCAGCGGCGGCAGCCTCTTCCCCGGCGACGTCGGAGAGTTCTACACGCTCGCGTCCGAGCTGCGGATCCGCAGCTACTTCAACCTCACGCTCGGCTTCTCGGGCAACAACGTGAAGACCTGGCGGCGCTGGATCGCCGAGGTCGGGCCGATCCTCACGCGGCTGAACGTCGACGACAACTGGATGAACGCCAAGAAGACCGCCGGCAAGCTCGACGTCTACGACGAGGACACCGCCGACGGCGGCCACGCAGTGGCGATCGTCGGCTACCGCGCGGGCGTGTTCATCGTGCGCAACAGCTGGGGCACCGGCTGGGGCGACAAGGGCTTCGCCTACGCATCCGACGCATACGCCAAGGAGGCGTTCACGGAGGCGTACGGCGTGGTCCTGTAGGCACGACGTCATGGCGAGCGCGCTGGCCCCGAGGCTCGTCGCGGGCCTCGTCGAGCGTCCGCGGCTGTTCGAGCTGCTCGACCGCGGGACCCAGGGTCCGGTCACGCTCGTCGCCGCGCCCGCCGGCAGCGGGAAGACGATGCTGGTGTCGTCATGGCTCAGCGCCGCGAAGGCGCCCGCGGCATGGGTCGCGGTCGAGCGCGAGGAGACCGACGCGATCCACTTCTGGGGCATGGTCATGGACGCCGTCCGCGGCTCCGGCGCCCTGCCACCCGGCGATCCGCTTACGACGCTCGTGCCCAGCGACCAGGAGGAGTTCGTCGCGCGCCTGCGCGAGGGCCTCGCCGCGCTGTCCAAGCCGCTCCTGCTGGTGCTCGACGATCTCCACCACCTGCGCTCCCCGGACGCCCTCGCCACGCTCGAGCAACTGCTCGCGCACGCGCCGGCACAGCTGCGCACGCTGATCACCACCCGCCGCGACCCGAAGCTCGGGCTGCACCGGCTACGGCTGGCGGGTGAGCTGACCGAGATCCGCGCCGCCGACCTCGACTTCACGGCCGACGAGGCCGGCGAGCTGCTCGTCGCCGCCGGGATCGCGGTCGCGCCCGGCGACCTCGCGCGGCTGCACGAGCGGACCGAGGGCTGGGCGGCGGGCCTGCGGCTGGCGGCGATGTCGCTCGCCCGCCACGAAGCGCCCGACCGCTTCGTCGCCGAGTTCTCGGGCAGCGAGCGCACCGTCGCCGACTACCTGCTGGGCGAGGTGCTCGCCAGCCAGCCGCCCGAGGTGCGCGACCTGCTGCTGAAAACGAGCATCCTCGAGCGCGTCAACGGCCCGCTGGCCGACCTGCTCACCGGGCGCAGCGACGGCGACCGCCTGCTGCACGAGCTCGAGGAGGGGAACGCGCTCGTGGTGGCGACCGACGTCGCGCGCTCGTGGTTTCGCTGCCACCACCTGCTCGGCGACCTGCTGCGGCTCGAGCTGCGCCGCACGGCGCCCGCGGAGATCCCGCGGCTGCACCGGCTGGCCGCCGGCTGGCACGCCGAGCACGGCCGGCCCGTCGACGCGATCCGCCACGCCCAGCTCGGCGACGACCACGAGCTGGCCGTCGAGCTGCTCGGCGGCCACTGGGTGCACCTCGTGCTCGAGGGCGAGGCGGCCACGCTGGAGGCGCTGCTCGCCGGCTTCCCCGCCGGCGTCGACGACGCCGAGCTGGCGACGATCACGGCCGCCGACCGCCTGGCGCAGGCACGCTGGGCGGAGGCCGACGCGCTGCTCGCGACCGCCGAGCACGAGCTCGACCGCGTGCCCGCCGCGCGTCGTCAGCGCGCGGAGACCGCGCTCGCCACCGTGCGGCTCCTGCGTGCCCGCCACCTCGGCGGGCTCGAGACGGTCGTCGGCGCCGTCACGGAGATGCTCCACGCGGGGGAGGGCGGTCCTGAGCTCCAGGGACTGGCGCTGATGAGCCTCGGCATCGGCGAGAGCTGGACGGGGCAGCTCGTCGAGGCCGAGCAGCACCTCGAGCGGGCCGTGGCGCTCGCCGGCCGCCTCGGCAGCCCCTACCTCGAGATCGGCGCGCTGGGGGCGCTCGGCGGGGTCGCCATCCTCAGCAGCCGGCTGCGGCTCGCTGAGGAGCGCATCCGGCAGGCGGTCGCGGTCGCCGAGCGCGTCGGCTGGGCGACCCACCCGTTCACGGGCGTCGCGTCCACGAACCTGGCGTCGGTGCTGATCGAGCGTGGCCGCCTGGCCGAAGGCGAGCAGTGGCTGGAGCGTGCCGAGCCGATCCTCGAGCGCGCGCCCGAGCCGGCGGCGAGCGTCGGCCTGCGCCACACCCAGGGAATGGTGCTGCTCGCCCGCGGGGACGCCGCGGCCGCGCTGCGGGCGTTTCGCGAGGCCGGGCGGCTCGCGGACGAGCTGCGCGCCCCGCATTTCGTGGCCCTCGTCGCCCGCCAGTGGCAGCTGCGCGCGCAGCTGCAGCTCGGGGAGGTCGAGCCGGTGCTCGCCGCGCTGGAGGACGAGCGCATCCCCGGCGGCGGCCAGTGGTGCAACCTCGCCGCGCGCGAGCGCCTGGCCGCCGGCGACTCGGAGGGCGCCGCCAAGGCCGTGGCCCCGGTGCTCGATGGCAGCGCGTTCGTGTTTCACGTCAACGTCGAGATCGAGGCGTACCTGCTGGACGCCCTCGCGCGACCGCCAGGTGAGGAGCGTGAGCGGAGCGTCGAGCGCGCGCTCGCGCTGGCCGAGCCCGATGGCCGCGTGTGGATGGCGCTCACCGTCCCGGGCGTCGCCGACCTGCTCGCCGGCCACCCGCGGCATCGGACCGCGCACGCGGCCCAGCTCAAGCTCCTGCTCGACCACCTCGGCGGAGCCGAGCCCGCCCCGGCGCAGGAGCTGGCCGACCCGCTCTCCGAGCGCGAGCTCGCGGTGCTGCGCTTCCTGCCCACGAACCTGTCGGCGAACGAGATCGGCAGCGAGCTGTTCCTGTCGGTGCACACGGTCAAGACCCACATGCGCAAGCTGTACGCGAAGCTCGACGCACACACGCGCGCGGAGGCGGTCCAGCGAGGCCGCGCGCTCGGGCTCCTAGCCCCCGCGCGGCGCGGGGATTAACACCTTCATATCAATCGTGTGATGACGGGTCATACGGGTGGGCCGCAGTCTTCCCGGCCATGAGCTCCGCCCACTACGAGATCACGGTCCGCGGCCGCCTGAGCGTCACGCTCGCCGGCGCCTTCGACGGACTGTCCGCGACGGCCCACCCCGCCGGGACCGTGCTCCGTGGCGAGCTCGACCAGGCAGCCCTTTACGGCGTGCTCGATCGCATCGACTCGCTGGGCCTGGAGCTGCTCGACGTCCGCCGCTCCCCGGCGGCCCGCTGATTCCTACTCCCCGGAGGTTCATCCCCGTGTCGTCCCTGCTGCACCGCATCGCGGTGTTCTCCGCCCGCCGCAAGGCGCTGGTCATCGGCGCCTGGCTGGTCGTGCTCGTCGGCCTCGTGTTCGCGAGCTCGTCGGTGGGCACCAAGTACACGAGCTCGATGACGGTCTCGGGCTCCGACAGCGCCGCCGCCACCGACGTGATGGCGCGCTCGTTCTCGTCCGAGCTCACCGACGCGAGCCCGATCGTCTACCACACCGACGAGGGCAAGCTCACCGACGACGCCCACCGCGCTGAAGTCGAGGCGTCGATGAAGGCGCTCTCTGAGTCCCCGGACGTCGCCAGCGCCAGCGACCCCTACAAGGCCATCTCCGAGGACGGCAAGACCGCGTACAGCACGGTCGTCACCTCCACGCCGCTCGGCGACCTCTCGGTGCCCGAGGCCGAGGCCATCCTCGAGACCGCCGCGGAGCCCGCCGAGAGCCTGCAGGTCGAGGCCGGCGGCCAGCTCGGCGGCAAGATCACCGAGACCGAGGCGAAGATGAGCGAGCTCATCGGCATCGCCATGGCCATGCTGATCCTGCTGCTCGTGTTCGGCACCGTCACCGCGATGGTGCTCCCGATCGCGGTCGCGATCTTCGGACTCATCTGCGGCCTCAGCATCGTCTCGCTGCTCGGCCATGTGATGGACGTCTCCGACGTCGCTCCCACGCTGGCCACGATGATCGGCCTCGGCGTGGGCATCGACTACGCGCTGTTCATCGTCACCCGCGCCCGCTCGGCCCGCCACGACGGCATGAGCGTGCACGACGCCATCGGGCACGCCGCGGCCACCTCCGGCAGCGCGGTCGCGTTCGCCGGCGGCACGGTCGTGATCGCCCTGCTGTCGCTGTTCGTGTCCGGGCTCTCGCTCGTGACCGTGCTCGGGCAGGCCGCCGCGATCGTCGTGGTCGTCGCCGTGCTCGCCTCGATGACGCTGCTGCCCGCGCTGCTCGGGCTGTGCGGCGACGGCATCGAGCGCCTGCGCCTCGGGCGCGACAAGCGGCCCACGCTCGGCCACAGCGCGCTGTGGGAGCGGTGGGGCCAGAAGGTCGCCCGCCGGCCCGGCCGCTTGGCCGCCGGCTCGGTCGTGCTGATGCTCCTGCTGACGCTCCCCGTGCTCAAGCTCGGGCTCGGGTTGACCGACCCGTCGAGCTCGCCCACGTCGACCACCGAGCGGCAGGCGTACGACCTGCTGAGCGAGGGCTTCGGCCCCGGCGTCAACGGGCCGCTGCTCGTCACCGCCGACCTCGGGTCCGAGAAGGCCACCAAGGACGACCCGCGGATCGCGAAGCTGCACGAGGGCCTGTCGGCGACCGACGGCGTCGCCGCCGTGGGCGAGCCGCAGGTGTCCGAGGACGGTACGGCCGCGCTGATCTCCGTGATCCCGACCGGCTCGCCGATCTCCGACGAGACGAGCGCCCTCGTCAACGAGGTCCGCACCGAGGTCATCCCGGCCTCCGGCACGACCGCCTACGTCGGCGGCTCGACCGCCAACCAGCTCGACCTGGCCGACCGCATCGGCGAGCGCCTGCCGCTGATCATCGCCGTCGTCGTCGCGCTCAGCATGGTGCTGCTGCTCGTCGCCTTCCGGTCGGTGATCGTGCCGCTGCAGGCGGCCGTCGTGAACCTGCTGTCGGTCGGCGCGGCCTACGGGATCGTGACCGCCGTCTTCCAGGAGGGCCTCGGCGCCTCCGCCATCGGCCTCGAAGGCGGGATCCCGATCGTCTCGTTCGTCCCGATGATGATGTTCGCGATCCTCTTCGGGCTCGCGATGGACTACCAGGTGTTCCTCCTCAGCCGCGTGAAGGAGGAGATCGACGCCGGCAAGTCCCCGCGCGAGGCGGTCATCCACGGCCTGGCCGGCACCGGCAAGGTGATCGCGTCCGCGGCGGCGATCATGGTCGCGGTCTTCGCCAGCTTCATCATCAACGGCGACCCCACGGTGAAGGAGTTCGGCGTCGGCCTCGCCTCGGCGATCCTGATCGCCGGGAGCATGGTCTGCGTGCTCCTGCCCGCCGTGATGCTCCTCACCGGCAGCCGCACCTGGTGGCTGCCCCGGTGGCTGGACCGCTTCGTTCCCCACATCAGCGTCGAGGGCCCCAAGCCCGAGCCGCAGCCTGCCTGACCCTCCAACCCAACCCCTCCCCAAGGAGAACCACCCATGTCCGTCGCCCACACCACGACCCCTGCCCCGGCCGCCGACGCGGCCGGGGAGGGCCGCCGCGCCTCGCTCCTTCGCTGGCTGACCGGCGGCACGCTGGCCGCCACCGGTCTGACCGTCCTGGCGATCGCCGTCTGGCCGGCCTCTGAGGCCGACAAGGCGTACGCCGACGGCGAGCGCTACGGCGAGGCCGTCAGCTCGCTGTACGCCGCCGACACGGCCGACGAGGTCGACGCGGCGCTGAGCGAGATGGAGGCCGCGGCCGCCGGCGCCGTCACCCACGGCGGCGAGGTCGTCTCCGACCAGGTCGCCGCCCAGGAGGACGCGCTCTCCCGCGCGGCCAACGGCTTCGTCGGCGCGCTCACCACCGACGACGCGTTCGAGGCCGAGCTGTACGAGTACGAGCTCGACGTCGCGGTCGGTGACCTCAGCAGCAACGCCGAGGACTTCCGCACCACGGGTCCCGAGGTCCAGCAGTCGTTCTGGGACGGCTACGAGGCCGGCCTCGAGGGCTGATGCCCCCGCCATAGCTGTGCCTGGGATGGTTTGGCTCTCCGGCTTGCCGGAGACCAGCCATCCCATGGCGGCAGGGACCGAGCCGCTCACCGTGCGCGCGAGTGAGCTGGAGCGCTATCGCCGCGCGGTGATCGACTGCGCGCTTCCCGGGGAACGGGAGGCGTGTGAGCGGCTGCTGGGGCAGCTCGCCTTCCTCGAGACGGGGCCGGGGGGAACGACCGGTCCGCACGAGGTCACCTTCAGCGCGCCGCCCGACAGCGCGGCGCTCGCCCGCAGGGCACTCGAGCGCATGCGCACCGAGCTCTTTCGCCGCAGGCGTCGCACCGAAAAATAGCTCCGCGCGTCCAGCCATTTGTCCAGTGGCTCAAGGAAATGGGGTCAGGACCCGATAGTTAGGGCACTGACCAAGGCAAACCCGTCGTGAGGCGGGGACGCAAAGCCAGAGGTCTCGCGCCCGCGCGAGATGGCTCGGTTGCCGGTAAGGGCGCACATCCAGCGCCCACATAAGGCATTCCGTCCTCCCCAAGGAGCCATCTCGCCATGTCCCGTCTCAAGGTCCTCGTGGGCCAGCCGAAGCTCGCTGCCGGCGCGCTTCTGACCCTTCTGCTCGCCGCCGGCGCCGTCGTCGGCTCGGGCGCAGACTTCACGGCCAGCTCGGCCAACCCGTCGAACACCTTCGCCGCGGGCACGCTGAGCATCGTCAACTCGAACGAGGGCGTTGCGGTGCTCACCGCGAGCAACATGCGCCCCGCCGGCCCCGCCACCACCGGCACCGTCGACATCGAGAACAGCGGCAGCCTCAGCGGCGCGTTCACGCTCTCGCGCACCGCGCCCGTCGACAGCGACGGCACCAACCCGCTCTCGGGCAAGCTCAACGTCACCGTGGTCGACTGCGGCACGTTCGTCGGCGCCGTCGCGCCGGCCTGTGGCAACGGCGACGACGTGGTCAAGTTCACCGGCGGCACGATCGCCCAGATGGGCACCGGCGGCTACGCGATCGACGCGCTCGGCACCTACGCCGCCGGCGCCAAGCACCGCTACGAGTTCACGGTGCAGCTCGACGGCAGCGCCAACGACAACTATCAGGGCGACACGTCGAGCGTCGAGTTCGACTTCAACGCCGCCTCCTAGGCGACACCGCCCGCAGAAACGTTCATGGGGAACGGGATGATCCGCCGCGCCGGGCGCATTGCGTCCGGCGCGGCGCTCGCCATTGCGGTGCTCGCCGCACTGGCAGCGCTGGCTCCGGCCCTCCTGGGCTGGCAACGCTACGCGATCGTCTCCGGCTCCATGACGGGCACCTACGACCAGGGCTCGCTCGTCCTGGCCGAGGTCGTGCCGGTCGCCGACCTCCGCGAAGGCGACGTCATCACGTACGAGCCTCCCGCCGGTGCCGGCCCCGATCACCTGATCACCCACCGGATCGTCTCGATCGACCGTGACGACGCCGGCCAGCGCGTGTTCCGCACGCGCGGCGACGCCAACCCGATCGCCGATCCGTGGACCTTCCGGCTCGGGCAGCCGACCCAGGCCCGGGTGCGCTACGGCATCCCCTACGCCGGGCATGCACTCGCCGCCCTCGGGCGCCGCGACGTGCGCACCGCATTCGTCACGCTCCCCGCACTTCTGCTCGTCGTCCTCAGCCTCGCCGGCCTGTGGCGGCGGCTCGGCGCCGAGGCCGCCCGCCGCAGCGCGGAGGCCGCGGCGTGAAGCGCCTGCTGCGCACCTGGATCGCGATCGCGGTCGTCGTCGCCGCGGGCACCGGGCTGACCGCCTCGGGCGCGGACTTCGTGCCGGTCTCGGCCTCCCCGGGCAACGCCTTCGGAGCGGCCTCCGACTTCAACACCGTGGCCGTGTCGATGGACGACCCGGGCACCCCGCGGCGCGGGGTGGTCCCCCTCTCCGGCACCGCGAGCTCCGAGCGCGGCATCGACCGCGTGCGCTTCCAGACCTCCCCGGTGGGCGCCGGGACGTGGACGGACGCGTGCGAGGACACCTCGGCGCCGTACACGTGCGACTGGGACTCGGCCGGCGTGGCCAGCGGCGTGCGCGACGTGCGCGCGATCGCCGTTGACCAGGCCGGCTACCAGCGCACCTCGACCGTCCTCGCGCGGCTGTTCGACAACGCGCTGCCGGTGGCCACGCTCAGCGATCCCGGGGTCATCCGCGGGACCGAGCTGCTGACCGCGACCGGGACCGACGCCCTCAGCGGCCTCGTTTCGCTCAGCATCGCCTACCGCCCGGCGGGCGGCTCCTGGACCACGCTGTGCTCGGGCCTGACCTCGCCGCAGGAGTGCGCGCTCGACAGCACGACGCTCGCCGACGGCGACCACGAGCTGCGCGCTCGCGCCACCGACGTCGTCGGCAACGAGCACGACTTCACGCTCACCCGGACCGTCGACAACACGGCGCCGACCGGCTCGATCCCCGCCCTCGGGTCGGTCAAGGGCACGATCACCGTGCCGGCGACGGCCGCCGACGGCGCAGGCTCCGGCGTCAAGCAGGTCACGATCCAGATCCGGCAGGGCGTCGGCGCCTGGGCGAACGTGTGCGCCGTCGACACCGCGGCACCGTGGGAGTGCACCGGCTTCGACACCACGACGCGCACCGACGGGCTGTACGACCTGCAGGCGATCGTCGAGGACAACGCCGGCTTCATCACGACCAGCGCCGTCACGACGTTCCGGATCGACAACACGGTCCCGGCCGCCCCGACGCTCACCAACCCGGGCTCGCCGCTGGCCGGCTCGGTCACGCTCAGCGGCACCGCGACCGACACCGGGTCGGGCATCGCCTCGTGGAAGGGTCAGTACCGGCTCGTGGGCAACACCACCTGGCTCGACGGGTGCACCGACACGACGGTCAGCGCGCCGTCGAACTACTCCTGCGCCTGGGCGACCACGGCCATCGCCGACGGCATGTACGAGGTCCGCGCGCTCGGCACCGACGCGGCGGGCAACGAGACCGGCTCGACGGCGATCACCAACCGGCGCGTGGACAACGTCGTGCCGACCGTCTCGCTGACCGACCCGGGCACCCCGCTGACCGGCACCGTGACGCTCAACGCCACGGCGTCCGACGGCGGCGGCATCGCCAACGTGACCTTCCAGCGCTCGCCGGCCGGCGCCGGGACGTGGACGAACATCTGCGCGGCGGACACCGTCGCTCCCTACACGTGCTCGTTCAACACGACGACGGTCGCCGACGCCTTCTACGACATCCGCGCCGTCGCCACCGACAATTTCCCGCGAACCGCGAACTCAGTCGTGACGTCGCGCTTCGTCGAGAACGTCGCGCCCACCGGCGTCGACGTCCAGACGACCAACGGCGGCGTCGCCAGCCGGCCCGACGCCGGCGACACGATCTCGCTCACCTGGAGCGAGCCGATGGCCCCGGCCTCGGTCCTCGCCGGCTGGACCGGCACCTCCACGGCCATCACGGTGAGGCTCAACAACAGCGCGAACAACGACCGGATGGACTTCTACAACGCGGCGAACACGACGCGGCTGAACATCGTCAGCGGGGTCACGGACCTCCAACTCCAGCGCAACTACGTCACCGCCAACGCCGTCCTCAACGCGACGATGGTCCGCAGCGGCAACGCGATCACCGTTCAGCTCGGCACCGTGGTCTCGGGCGCCCCGCAGACCGTCGCCACGACCGGGGCGATCACCTGGCGCCCGTCGGCTTCCGCCACTGACGTCAGCGGCAAGGCGAGCTCCACCACGCTGGTCACCGAGAGCGGCGCGGCGGACACGGACTTCTGATGCGTGGACTGCTTCCCCTTCTCGCCGCACTCGGCATGGCGCTTTCCGCGCTCGGGCTCGCGTTCGCGGCGCCCGCGCAGGACCGCCAGGAGGCCGCCGCCATGCGCCTGCTCGCCGCGAGCGGCGACATCACGATCGTCAACTCGCGCGAGGGTCTCGCCGTGCTCGGGACGACCGGCATGCGCCCCGGCGACCAGCTCAGCGGCACCGTGCGGATCGGCAACCCGGGCGTGCTCGGCGGGCAGCTCGTGCTCGGCCGCGGCGCGGTCGTCGACGTGCCGGGAGCGGGCGGCGGGAAGGTCTCCGACGCGCTGCTGTTGCAAGTGACCGACATCACGGTGCCGACCGCTCCCGAGACGCTCTACGACGGCCCGCTCGCCGGCTTCGGCGAGCTTGCCGCGGGCGCGATCAGCGGCAGCGGCGCGCGCGAGTACGAGTTCATCGCCACGTTCGCCCTCCCGGCCGGCGACCCCAACCGCTTCCAGGGCTCCGCGATGACGCTCGGTCTGCTGTGGGGCGCCGCTGCGATCTCCGCACCCGCCACCCCCACGCCGACGCCGAGTCCGACCGCGACTCCGATGGCGACGCCGCCTCCGACGACGGGGACGCCCACGCCCACCCCGACGCCGACCGTCGCGCTCGCCGACCGTGTCGGGCTCCCGCGCGCGGGCACGTGCGTGCGCGCCAAGACCATGCGCTTCAAGCTGCGCGCCCCGTACGGCGGTCGCGTGCTGACCGCGACGGTGGCGGTGAACCGCAAGACGAAGGTCAAGGGCCGCGGCGCGCTGAAGACGGTCACGCTCCGCAAGCTGACCGCCAAGAAGACGACGATCTCGGTCGTCGTCAAGGCGTCCAACCGCAAGACGTACAAGGCGTCGCGCGCGTACGCCGCCTGCAAGTAGCGGCTAGGTGATCGCGATCTCCTCGCCGAGCTCGAACGGCTCGACGAGCTCGATTCGGTCGCCGCTCCAGAACCGGCCGGGGTCGTACCAGCTGGCGGGACGCTTGTCCGGCAGCAGGCCCATCGCCTGGTAGGTCGTGGCGACCAGCTCGGCGCAGTAGACGGCCTCCCTGGTGGCCTCCCGCCGGCGCACGCGCCCGGTCGCCCACGACCGCATGAGGCCTGGCGTGGTGGGGAACGGGCGCCCGTCGTAGCGGTCGATCACCTTCATCAGCTCGTCCTCGTGGGAGCGCTCGAGCGTGCCCTGCAGCTGGCGCAGGAAGGCGTGCTGGCCGTACTTCTCATCCCACGTGCGGACCGCGTCGGCGAGTACGTGCAGCTGCACGCCGCGCTGGCGCTCGCCGGTCCACACGTCGGGCAGGGAGCGGCCGAGCTCGGCGTGCCACAGCAGCGGCGGCAGGTCGTCGAGCACGACCGCCATCCCGACGTGGTTGACGGGGCTGTTGGTGACGGTCTGGATCGCACGGTCGGCCAGCGAGCGGCCGCGGAACAGCCAGAGGTCGCCGGTCGCCGCGGTGGCCACCGCGTCGGCGAGTGACAGGGTGGAGACGCTCACGGGGCCGTAACCTACTTGGGTCGATGCGCATCCCCTGGAAGCTGATCGGTGTCGCGGGCGCGGCCGGCGTCGCCGCGACGGGCGTCGCCGTGGCCCGCAACCGCCGGCCGGAGAGCGATCTCGAGCCGGACGAGCTGCGCGAGCGCCTACGCAGCCGTCTCGCCGACGCGACGGCGACGAACGGCGAGCTCGTGGACGACGACGGGTCACGGGCGTCCTGACCGGCGGGTCCGACAGCGGCGCCCCGGCCGTCCAGGTCCAGGGCCTCGTGCGCGAGTTCAAAGGCGGCATCCGCGCCGTCGACGAGCTCGACCTCGAGGTCGCCGAGGGCGAGATCTACGGCTTCCTCGGCCCCAACGGGGCGGGCAAGACGACCGTCGTGCGCATCCTCACGACGCTCCTGCGCCCGACGGCGGGCAGCGCAGCCGTCGCCGGCCACGACGTGGTGCACGACGGCGACGCGGTGCGCCGGGCGATCGGCGTGGCGCTGCAGGAGGCGGCGATCGACCCGCTGATGACCGGCCGCGAGCTGCTGCGCATGCAGGGCGCACTGCACGGGCTGCGGGGAGGCGAGGCGCGCGAGCGCGCCGTGTCGCTGCTCGATCGCGTCGGGCTCACCGAGGCCGGCGACCGGCGCGTCGGCGGCTACTCCGGCGGCATGCGCCGGCGGCTCGACCTGGCGCTGGCGCTCGTGCACCGCCCGCAGGTGCTGTTCCTCGACGAGCCGACCACGGGCCTCGATCCCACGAGCCGGATGGCGCTGTGGCGCGAGGTGCGTGCCCTGCATGCCGAGGGGACGACCGTCTTCCTCACCACCCAGTACCTCGAAGAGGCCGAGCAGCTGGCGGGCCGCGTGGGGATCATCGCCCGCGGGTCGCTCGTGGCCGAGGGCACGCCCGCGACGCTGAAGGCGCGCGTCGGCCAGCCGACCGTGCACGTCGAGGTCGCCGACCCGGAGAGCGCCGCCCGGGCGCGCGAGGCGCTGGCCGGCCTGGGGGAGGTGGAGCCGCCCAACCCGGCCGCTCCCGCGCGCGTGGCCGTGCGCACCCTGGCGGGCAAGGCGGCGATCGCGCCGATCATCCTCGCGCTCGACGAGAGCGAGGTCGCGGTCGAGAGCGTCGAGGTCGAGACGCCCACGCTCGACGACGTGTTCATGGCGGTCACGGGCTCGCACCTCGAGGGTGCGAAATCGGCTGGCGCCGATTCCGTTGCGAGCTCGCTTCGCGAACGTCGCGAGGTTGCCCCGTGAGCCTTGCCCAGGAGTGGCGGGTGGTGGCCGCGCTCGGCCGCCGGGCGACGAGCGTGCAGTTCCGCCGCGCGCAGCTGCTGATGCCGACGTTCGTGCTCCCGCTGATGCTGCTCGCGGTGATCGCCAGCGGCACGAGCGCGGCGCAGGGGCTCGACGACTTCCCCGACGTGGCCTCCTACCTGACCTTCGTGGTCCCGGGGACGATCGTGCAGGGGACGATCCTCGCCGGGCTGACCGCCGGCATCGCGATGGCCTCCGACATCGAGTTCGGCTTCTTCGACCGGCTGCTGGCGGCTCCCGTGCGGCGTACCAGCCTCGTGCTCGGCCGGCTGTGGGGGACGCTGGTGCTCGCGCTCCTGCAGGCGAGCTTCTTCCTCGTCGTCGCGCTGCTGTTCGGCGCGGAGTATCCGGGCGGGGTGGCCGGCGCGGTGGCCACGGTCGGGCTCGCGGGCCTGACCGCGGTGGGGATGGGCGGCGTGTCGGCGGCGATCGCGCTGCGGACCGGCTCGCTGTCGCTGCTGCAGAGCCTGTTCCCGTTCATGTTCGTGCTGCTGTTCACGGCGCCGGCGTTCTTCCCGCAGGAGCTGCTCACGCCGGTGCTGCGGGACGCGGCCGACTTCAACCCGCTGACCTACGTGGTCGAGGCGGTGCGCGGTCTGCTGGCCGGCGACCCCGAGCTCGGCAACCCGTGGCTCGGGCTGGCGGCCGCGCTGGGCACGGCGGTCGCCACCACCGCGCTCTCGACCTTCGCGCTGCACGAGCGGCTGCGCCGGACATGACGGCCGCGGTCGCGCTCACGCTCTGGCGGCGCTCGCTCAACGAGGTGCTGCGCGTGCGCGGCGCGCTCCTGCCCGCGACCGTGGCGCCGGTCGTCTTCATGCTCGGGATGAGCGGCCAGTTCGGCCGGCTCACCGGGCTCGACGGCTTCCCGACCGACTCCTACCTGTCCTGGATCGTGCCGCTGTCGTGCCTCCAGGGAGCCGGCTTCGCGGGCGCGGCCACCGGGTCGAACCTCGCGCGCGACATCGAGCAGGGCTGGTTCGACCGGCTGCTGGTGGCGCCCGTGCCGCGCCCGCTGCTGGTGATCGGCCCGATCCTCGGCGCCGTCACGCGCTCGCTCGTGCCCGCCACGGTGGTGCTGCTGGTGGGGCTGGCGATCGGCGCGGAGCTTCCCGGCGGCGTCGTCGGGGTGGTGTTGCTGTACGTCGCCGCGGCCAGCTTCTGCGCGGTCGCGGCGCTGTGGGGGATCTACCTGGCGGTCGTGTTCCGCACCCAGCAGGCCGGGCCGCTGATGCAGCAGGGGGTCTTCCTCGCGGTCTTCCTCTCGACCGCGTACACGCCGGAGGTGCTGCTGCGCGGCTGGCTGGCCGAGGTCGCGGAGTACAACCCGATTACCTACGTGCTCGAGATGGCCCGGCAGGCGACCGTCGTCGGGATCGAGCCGAGCCTGGCCAACACGTGGCCGGGGGTCGTCGCGCTGCTCGGTCTAGCGGCCTTCCTGGGCGCGCTCGCCGTGGGCGGGCTGCGCCGCATGGACCGCTGACACCCGGGCCTGCCGCCGCTCCCGCACGCGATCGCCGCGCGGCCCGACCATCCGCGCCGTCAGCTCGCGCGTGCCGACCTCGACGGCCCCGGCGGCCACAGCGCGCGCGTGTACGAAGTCCGGCAGGTCGTAGTGGTCGCCCTGGAACCGGTGCCGCGGGATTCCCAGCTGCGCGGCGAACGCGTGCAGCTCGTCGAAGCTCTCGTCGCTGACCATGTGGCTCCAGTGCTTGAACGGCAGCCTGGTGTGGGGGTATTCCCGCAGCTCGTCGACGAGGATCAAGTCGCGAGTATCGCTCAAGATCATCCGTCGGGCCGCCGACGACAGGGTGAAGCATGTCCTTGCTCAGCTCGCTCTTCGGCCGCCGGACCCCGCCGCCTCCGCCGCCGACGGACGCACTCGTGCTCGTGAGCCTCGAAGCCGGCGCGGGCCCGCTCACGCTCACGCTTGCCGTAGGCGAGCGCACATACACGGCCCAGGCCACGCGGCGAGGGGTCGGGCCGGAGTACGCCCTGCACGGCATCGAGGAGGTCGTCCCCGAGCCCGAGCCGGAGTTCGAGACCGTGATCGCCGAGGAGGCGCCCGACCCGCGCGACATCGCGGTCGTCCGGCTCCCGCTCACCGACGCCGACGGTTCCGTCGTCGGCTAGGAGCTCGTGGTCGACGACGCCGCCGGCGTCGCCGGGCCGCAGGCCACCGCCGGGCTGCTGCTCGACGCGTTCGGCGACATCGGGCTCGAGCGGCTCGCCGGCCGCCGCGACGAGGAGCTGCGCGCCGCCCTCGAGGCGCCGCTCGCCGCCGGGCTGACCCTGGTCGCCACCGGCGTCGCCAGCCCCGCCGAGGTCGTCCGCGCCCGTGCGCTCGGCTTCACGCTCTTCCAGGGCGACTTCTACGCCAAGCCCGACCTCACCCGCCAGCGCCGTGTCGGCACCGGCGGGGTCGCCGCGCTGCGCACGCTCGCCGAGGTCGCCGCGCCCGACGCCACCTTCGAGCAGCTCGATGCCGCGATCAGCTCCGACGTCGGGCTCTCGCTGAAGCTCCTGCGGTACGTCAACTCCGCCTTCTTCGCGCTCCCCCGCAACGTCGAGTCCGTGCACGAGGCGCTCACCCTGCTCGGCACCGCGACGGTGCGCCGCTGGGCGACCGTGATGGCGCTCGCCTCCGCCTCCGGCGCCCCCGAGGAGCTGATCGAGCTCGCCCTCCAGCGCGCGCGCATGTGCGAGAAGCTCGGTGGGGACGCCGCCGACGCCCACTTCACCGTCGGCCTCTTCTCGGTCGCCGACGCGCTGCTCGACGCGCCGATGGACGACGTGCTCGAGACGCTGCCGTTCTCCGACGAGATCCGCACCGCCCTGCTGAGCCGCGAAGGGCCCAAGGGCGAGCTGCTCACCACCGTGATGGCGTACGAGCAGGGCGAGTTCCCCGCTGCGGGCACCGAGCTCGCCGGCGCCTACGGCGAGGCGCTCGAGTGGGCCGGCGGCGCCGCTCGCGCCGCCGCCTGACCTCAGGCTCGAGCCGTCCTGATCATCTTCACCGCGGTGCTCACGACGTAGAACGTCGCGAGCGCGAAGAATGTGACGCCGACCGCGGCGCGCACCTGGTCCTCCGACCACGGCGTGCGCTTGGACGCGGGGGTGGCAACGGCGTCGGCGACCTTGCCGCGCCAGCTCGGGAGGGCCGCCTGGCCCAGCTGTGTGGTGCTCGTCATGAGACCGGCCTACCCGGTCAGAGCCAGCCCGAGCGCCGGAAGCGCCAGTAGAGCATCAGGCAGATGACCGCCGTCAGGCCGAGCACGAGCGGGTAGCCGTAGGCCCACTCGAGCTCGGGCATATGGTCGAAGTTCATGCCGTAGATCGCGGCGACGCCGGTCGGGACCGCCAGGATCGCCACCCAGGCAGAGATCTTGCGCATGTCCTCGTTCTGGCGCACGGCGGCCTGCGTGAGGTTGGCCTGCAGCGCGCTCGAGAGCAGGTCGCGGAAGGCCTCGATGCGGCCGTTGACGCGCAGGATGTGGTCGTGCGCGTCGCGGAAGTAGGTGCGCAGCTCCGGGTCGATCAGGTCGTAGTGGCCGCGCGCGAGCTTGTCGATCGCCGGGGTGAGCGGGGTGACGGCGCGGTGGAGGTCGAGCACCTCGCGCTCGAGCGTGTAGATGCGCTCGGCGGGGTTGCTGCGCGTGGGCGCGAAGACCTCGTGCTCGACGTCTTGGATGTCGGCCTCCACCGCCTGCACGACCGGCTCGTAGTCGTCCACGACGCGGTCGACGACCGCGTACAGCACGGCGCCGGCACCGCAGCGCAGGAGGTCGGGCCGCCGCTCGATCTGCAGCCGCACGTCGTGCAGCTTGCTCTCCCCGTGCCGGACGGAGACGACGAAGTCGCGGTTGACGAACAGCAGGACCTCGCCGGTCTCGACGTCGTGGCGGTCGTGCACGTAGCGGACGGTCTTGAGGACGACGAACAGGGTGTCGCCGTAGACCTCGAGCTTGGGCCGCTGGTGCGCGTTGACGGCGTCCTCGACCGCCAGCTCGTGCAGGTCGAACTCGCGCGCGACGGCGTCGAACTCCTGCTCGGAGGGCTCGAAGACGCCGATCCACACGAACGAGCCGTCGCGCTGGGCGGCCTCGCCGGCGTCGGCGAGCGGCAGATCGCCCGCACAGCGGCAGCCGTCCTCGTACACAGCGCAGTCGACGATCACGGCCGAAGTATCGCTCAGCGGGCGGTGAGCTGGGCGACGCGCGACTCGACTGGGCCGAGCTCCGGCCGCCCGAGGAAGAAGCCCTGCCCGCAGCCGACGGCGAGCTCGACGAGGCACGTCAGCTCGCCCTCGGACTCGATGCCCTCCGAGACGACCGTCGCGCCGACGTCGCCGGCGAAGCCGACGATCGCCGCGGCGAGCGACTGGCGTACCGGGTCCTCGTCGATGCCGCTCACGAGCGTGCGGTCGAGCTTGAGGATCTCCGGCTTGACGCGCGTGACGTGGTGGAAGGAGGCGAAGCCCGAGCCGACGTCGTCGACCGCCACGCGGACCCCGAGCGTGCGGAGGCGCGCGAGTGCGGCGTCGAGCTCGGCGTAGTCCTCGACCGCGTGGTGCTCGGTCAGCTCGACGACGAGCGGGCGATCGCCGGCGGCCATGAGCGCGGCGAGCTCGGGCTGGATGAGCACGGAGGGGGAGACGTTGCACGCCAGGTAGAGGCCGTCCGGGAGGCGGTCCTCGCGGCCGATGGCGAGCTCGACCACGGCCAGCTCGAGCTCGGTGCCGAGGCCGAGCGCGTGCGCGTCGACGAACGTCTCCTCGGTCGGCAGCGGCTCGCCGCGGGCGTCGGTGAACCGCGCCAGCGCCTCGGCGCCGACGACGCCGCCGCTGTCGAGCGCGAAGATCGGCTGCAGCGCGACGTCGAGCCCGTCGCCGGCGATGAGCCGGGCGATCCGCTCGCGCGCCTGCTCGCGGTGGCGGCGGTCGAGGCCGGCGATCTCCTCCTCGCGCTCGGCGCGCTCGCGCTCGGCGTCGAGGCCGCGGCCGAGCTCGTCCTGGAGCTCGCGCAGCCGGTCGGCGACGGCGACGAAGCCGATCACCAGGCCGACGGCGGGGATCGCGAACTGGCCGGCGAGGAGCGTGAGGCTGGCCCACCACGCACCGGCGTAGGACTCCGTGGCGAACAGGTACGCGCCGGTGTCGAGACCCGACAGCGCGGTCAGGGCGATCACGCACACCTCGCCCCAGGTCGGGGCTCCCTCGGCGCGCCGCCACCACGCGGCGGCGACGACGAGCTGGCCGCCGGCCAGCAGCGCGACCGCGGTGCGCAAAGCGGGCTGGTAGGCGCCGTCGGCGGCGGTCAGATCGCCGAGCGGGGAGGGGGAGAGCGACGCGTAGGCGAGCAGCGCGAAGCCGCCGGTTGTGGAGGCCGCGAGCGCTCTTGGGCGGGCGGGGACGCCGGCGAGCGCGAGCGCACCCGCGGTCAGGAGGGCCGCATGCCAGATCAGGTAGCGGGCGGCGGCGGCGTCGGCGCCCTGGTCGACCAGGCCGCCGTCGGGGAACAGCGCCGGCTGGCCGAGCACGGCCGCGACCAGGCCCGCGAGCGCGACCGTGACGCCGGCGGCCATCCAGCGCAGGCGGTGGTCCGTCACCGCGCGGGCGGACGCGTGCAGCAGATGGGCGACGAGCGCGGCGCAGACGGCGCCGATCGCGAGCGTCACGGGAACGGCGGCCGACGTCTCGGCGCGGCCGCCAACGCTCAGAGCCACCAGCGCGGCGAGCCCTGCCGTGACCGCGCAGGCCGCGAGCAGCCGCGCGTTGACGCTGACCGGCGCCCGCACGCTGAGCAGCGGAGACATAGTGTCAGTAGTGACCGAGTGTTGTTGTGCTCAAACCCGGTCTTTCGTCCAGGGCGCTGGCGTGCACGGCGTTTCAGGCGCGCGGCGACATCGCCGAAGGCGCTAGCCTGCAGGGACTTTGGGCGCGACGATCGCGGATACGACGGTGACCGAGCCCACCTTCGTGGTGGAGCGTTTCGGCGCCGTCGGCGACCGTCTCGAGGTTTCCGGGCACTGGCACGGGCTGCGCGGACGGCGCTTCGTGCGTCCGGTCCTGTGGCTCCACCGCGGCGAGTCGCGGCGGCGGCTCGTCGCCGTGCTCGACCACAAGCCGTGGGCCGCCGAAGACGGCGATCCGTGGTTTGCCGCGTTCGCCTGGGACGGCGGCGCGCTGGACGTCGAGCGCGCCGAGCTCGAGGTCGGCCGCGAGCTGGTCGTCGAGCTCCCGCTCCCGGGCCATAAGCCGCCGCCCAGCACTCCCGCACGCGCGCGCCGCCCGTCGGAGCTCGAGCGCACCCGCGAGGAGCTCACGGCCGCCACGCGCGAGCGGCGCGCCTTGCAGGCCGCGCTCGACACCGCGACCACCGAATCCGGCGAGCTCGAGCGCCTGCGCGCCGAGCGCGAGCGCGCCCTGGCCGCCGCCGAGCAGGCCCGCGCCGACGGCGAGCGGCTCGTCAACGACGAGTACCGCCAGCGCGAGCGCGCCCAGGAGGCCGCCGACCGCGCTCTCGAGCGGGCCCGCGACACCGAGGCGGCCCTCGACCTGGCGCGCCGCCAGCTCACCGCCGCGCGCGCGAGCTACGCCCGGGTCGAGGCCGAGCGAGACGAGGCGCGCGAGCGGCTGCTGGGCGCGACCGTGGAACACGACGTGCTCGCCGAGCCGGAGGTCGGGCCACCGGCCGTCGAGGCTGCGCGCCCGCAGCTGGATGAGGAGGTGGCCGCCGTCCGGGCCGAGCAGCAGCGGCTCGAGGCCGAGCTCGCGGGTGCCTGGGCCGACCGGGAGCGGCTCCTGGCCGAGCTCACCGCGGCCCGCGCGGGGCGCGAGCGCGTCGAGGCCGAGCTGGTGACGGCGCGCTCGGATCGCAAGCGCCTCGAGCGCGAGCTGGCGATCCGCACCGACCCCGAGCCTCGCCCGACCGTCCGCGTGACCCCGCAGCCGTTCACCACCGGCCGGATCGCCCCGCCGTCGTCCGGCGGCGGCCTCTGGATGGTCCGCGTCATCGCGCTCGCGATGGTCGCGGCCCTCCTCGCAGCCGTCGGGCTGCTGCTGACCGGCGTGTTCTAGCCGGACGCTAGCGCCGGTGGCGCCGCGCCTCGTTCTGCTGGCGCTCGCCGAGCGCCTGGGCGACCGCGAACACGATCAATCCGGTCATCAGCGCGGGGAAGATGACGCCGAAGATCGCGATCAGGCCGATCGAGAAGGTCCAGGCCTCGCTGAGCGCCATCAGCATGGCCGGAAGTCTACCCCCGGACGGCGAGCACCGCGTCGAGCGTGTCGGCCTCGGCGGCGGGCTTGTCGGGCCGGTGGCGGAGCACGCGAGCGAAGCGCAGCGCCACCCCGCCCGGGTAGCGCGTGCTGGTCTGGATGCCGTCGAACGCGATCTCGACGACCAGCTCCGGGCGCACGTGCACCACGTGGCCCTCGCGCCCGATCTCGAGCTCGAGCAGCCGCGACGTCTGCCACTCGAGCATCCGGTCGGTGAGGCCCTTGAAGGTCTTGCCGAGCATCACATGACCGGGCCCGCCGCCCGGCTCGCGGGCGCCGAGATGGAGGTTGCTGAGCCGGCCGCGGCGGCGGCCGTGGCCCCACTCGGCCGCCAGCACGACGAGGTCGAGCGTGTGCCTCGGCTTGACCTTCAGCCACCCCGCGCCACGGCGGCCGGCCGCGTACGGCGCCTCGAGCGACTTGACGATCACGCCCTCGTGGCCGAGCGCGAGCGCGTCGTCGAGCACCGCGCGCGCCGCCGCGGCGCCGGCCGCCGCCGCCCGCGGGACGCGCCCCGGCTCCGGGACCAGGTCGGCGAGCGCGGCGAAGCGCTCCGACCCCGGGCGGTCGAGCAGGTCCTCGCCGCCCGCGTGCAGCACGTCGAAGAAGAGCGCCGTGAGCGGCGCCGCGGCGGCGGGGCGCCGCGTGCCGAAGCGGCTCGCGGTCACCTGGAACGGCTCCGGCCGCCCGTCGGCCCGGAGGGCGATCGCCTCGCCGTCGAGCACGAGCGTGTCGGCCGGCAGGGCGAGCGCGGCGCGCACGACCTCGGGCACGCGCGCGGTCACGTCGTCGAGCGTGCGGGAGAAGACGCGGACCTCGTCGCCGCGGCGGTGCACCTGGACCCGCACGCCGTCGAGCTTGAACTCCACGGCCGCCGGGCTGATCCGCTCCAGCGCCGCGTCGAGGTCGTCGCCGGGCGCGGCGAGCATCGGCTGCACCGGCCGCAGCAGCTCGAGCGCGATCCGCGCCAGGCCAGGCGACCCCTCGGCGAGCGCGACCGCGGCGACGGCGCCGAGGTCGCCGCGCAGCATCAGCGCGCGCCGCACGTCCGCGAGCGGCACGCCAGCCGCCTTGGCCACCGCGTCCGCCATCACGCCCGCGAGCGCGCCCTGCCCGAGGTCGCCGAGCAGCAGCGCCACCAGGAAGCGCTGCTCGGCTTCGGTGGCGCGAGCGAGCAGGTCGCGCACGGCGTCGCGCCGCGCCGCCTGCGAGCCCGGCCCGGCGAGCGCGCCGATGCGCGTGAACGCCTCCTCGACGTGCGCCACCTCGAGCGCCGCCGGCTCGGCGGCCGGCGACGGCAGGTCCCGGAGCGCGGCCCAGCCGACGCCGATCTGCCGCTGGGTCAGCTCCCCCGACAGCCACGCGACCACGGCCGCGGTCTCGTCCGGCGAGACGCCGCGCAGCAGCTCCGCGAGCGTCTGCACCTTGACGTTGCGGGCCGATGCCGCGCGCACCGCGGCCGACGCGTCGACGAGGTCGAGGAGCCTCAAGGGTGGAGCAGCCGGCCCTCCATGCCGCCGGCCACCGTGATGACCTGCCCGCTGACGTGCCCGGACGCCACCGGCGAGCACAGGAACGCGATCGTGCGCGCGATGTCCTCGGTGGACGCGACCTTGCGGAGCGCCATCGTGGCCGTCACCTCCGCCACGGCCTCCTCGGTGAGCCGGTCCGCCGTCATCGGCGACACCGTCCAGCCGGGCGCGACGACGTTCACCCGCGCGTGCGGCGCCTCCCGCACGACCTCGTTCTTGAGCGAGAGGGCGAGCCCGTGGGCGATCGCGGCCTTCGCGGCCGCGTAGTCGGCGTGGCCGGCCTCGCCGAACACGCCGGCCGTCGAGGCCACCAGCACGAGCGAGCCGGCCCCGGTTTCGGCGACGTGGCGGCCGTAGGCGCGCGCCGTGAGGAACGTGGCGGTGAGGTTGGCGTCGAGCGTCGCGCGCCAGCGCTCGAGCGGCATGCGGGCGACCGGCACGTCCTCGGCCGGCCACACGCCCGCGCACGCCACGCACGCGTCGAGGCGTCCGAGAGCGTCGACCGCGGCGGGGACGAGGGCGTCGGCGTCGGCCTCCGCACGCAGGTCGGCCCGCAGCGCGACGCCGCCGATCTCGCCCGCGAGCGCCTCCGCCGCAGCCACGTTCGAGTGGTAGTGCACGCCCACGCGAGCGCCCTCGGCGGCCAGCAACCGCGCGGTGGCGGCTCCGATCCCGCCCGAGCCGCCGGTGACGAGCACGCCGCTCCCTCCGAGCCCCAGATCCATGCCCCGAACCCTAAGGGGGTCAGACCCCTTGAGCCTCCGCGACTACAGGGGTGAGACCCCATGATCTGTCACGGCGGGTCGCCCGGTTGATGTGATTGTCGAATTGTGGAACAATCCCGTGGCATGGCGACCGCTCGCTTCCAGGTCCTGCTCGCCGCCCTGTGCTTCGCCACCACCGGCACCGCCCAGGCGCTCGGCCCCGACGGCACCGACCCCGCCGGCGTGGGCGCCGCTCGGATCCTCGTCGGCGGCACGCTGCTCGTCGCCCTCGTGCTGCTGCGGGGGAGCGGGTTCCGCGCGCGGCCGTGGGCCCGCGGGCCGGTGCTGGCCGCGGTCGGCGGCGTCGCCGTCTACCAGCTCGCGTTCTTCGCCGCGGTGGCCGACACCGGCGTGGCGGTCGGGACGATCGTGGCCCTCGGCTCGGCGCCCACGCTCGCCGGGCTGTTCGAGTGGGTGCTCGACCGGCGGCGGCCGTCGGCGCGCTGGACCGTCGCCACCGCGCTCGCATGCGCCGGCGTGGTGCTGCTCGCCCTGGCCGGCGGCGAGGCGAGCGTGTCCCTGCCCGGCGTCGCGCTCGCGGTCACCGCGGGCGCGGCGTACGCCACCTACACGCTCTCGGCCAAGCGTCTGCTGCAGGCGGGTCACGCGCCCGAGACGGTGATGGCCGCCGCCTTCGGGCTCGGCGCCCTCGTGCTCCTCCCGGTACTGGCCGCCAGCGAGCCCGGCTGGCTGATGCAGGCCGACGGCGTCGGGCTCGCGCTCTTCCTCGGCGTGATCCCGACCGCGCTCGCCTACGTGCTCTTCGCGCGCGGGCTGAAGCGGCTGAGCGCGTCCGAGACCGCGACGCTCACCCTGGCCGAGCCGCTGACCGCCGGGGTGCTGGGCGCGGTCGTGCTCGCCGAGCCGGTCACCGGGCTGTCCGCGGCGGGCGGGGCCTGCGTGCTCGCGGGCCTGCTGGCGCTCGCGCTCCCACGGCTGCCGCGGCTTGCATCGCCGCGCCCGGCCACGGCATGATCAGGGCGTGAAGACCACCGCCCGTCCGCTCCAGCGCATGTCGACGGTCGACGCGCTGGCGGATGCCCTGCGCCGCCAGATCCTCGACGGCGAGCTGGTGCCCGGAGCCTGGCTGCGCGAGCGCGAGCTGTGCGACGCGTACGGCGTCGCCCGCCACTCGCTGCGCGCGGCGCTGCGCGCGCTGGCGGCCGAGGGGCTGGTGCGGATCGAGCCCCATCGCGGCGCGCACGTCGCCGAGCTCGGCAAGGAGGAGATCCGCTGGCTGTACGAGCTGCGGGTCGCGCTCGAGGTCGAGGCCGCCCACCTGGCGCTCGAGCGCGGCGGCGGCCGGCTGCCGGCCGAGGTGCACGAGGCGCTCGCACGCCTCCAGGTCGCCTGCCACGGCGAGGACCCGGCCTGGAGCGAGGTCAACCAGGCCCACGCCGCGCTCCACGCCGCGATCGTGGCAGCCGCCGGCAGCCCGCGGATCACCGCCGCCCATGCGGCGCTGAACGGGGAGACGCAGCTGTTCCTGCTCGCGCTCCGGCCGCACATCGAGCCGCGCGAGCTCGCCGAGGACCACGCGGCGCTCGTGCTCGGCCTCGAGCTCGAGGGCACCGCCGTGCTGCGCGAGCATCTGCGACGTTCGGCCGAGACGCTGGCGGGCGTATGAGCCCGCTCGACCCGCGGCTCGAGAAGCACCGTCCCGCCGTCGTCTACGACCCGCAGGAGGCGTACCGGGCGATGTCGGCGGCCTCGATCACCGACTACGAGGACAACCGGCTCCAGCGCAAGGGCGGCGCCGTGGTGTCGCGCGCCGGGGCCGGGCTCTCGCTCGCGCTGCTGAGCGCGTACGCCGTGGAGGAGGGAGACCGCCTCGACGAGGTGGGCGATCCGCTCGCCGCCTCCCGCCGCTTCCAGGCCGACACCGGCTACCGCGAGCGCGTCTACGGCCGCGTGAAGCCGGACGGCGGACGCGTCTGGCTGCAGTACTGGATGTGGTCGTACTACAACCCCAAGCACCTGCTCGGGATGGGGCGCCACGAGGGGGACTGGGAGGTCGTGCAGGTCGGCCTGGGGGAGGACGGCACGCCCGAGGTGGCGACGTTCTCCCAGCACGAGAGCGGCGAGGCGCGCGCCTGGGAGGACGTCCGCCGCCAGGGCGATCACCCGATCGTGTTCGTGGCCCCGCTCTCGCATGCGTGCTACTTCGAGCCGGGCGCCCACCCGTACGTGCTCGGGGTCGACAATCCCGACGGCACGCTGCCGCCGGTGCTGCCGCAGATCGAGCCGTTCGGCGCCTGGGACCGCTGGACGGGGCGCTGGGGGAGCTCGCTGGGCGTCGGCGGCGGGCGCTTCGGCGGCAAGTTCGGCGGCCGCAGCCCCTCCAGCCCCGGCCGGCAGGGCCTGAAGTGGGACCACCCGGCCGCGTGGCACCTGAAGGCCCGCGCGCGCAAGCCCCAGCGCCAGGTGAGCCGGGCCTTCAAGGCCGCGGGCACCGCCACGTACCCGAAGCTGCTCGCGATCGACGCCCGCCGCGAGGGCGCCCGTGTGCTCGTCGACTACCGGCTCGATCCGGCGCTCCAGCGGCGCGCCACGTACCTGCACGTCACCCTGCACAAGCCCGGGCAGGAGCGCCAGCTGCTGGTCGAGAGCCCGGAGAAGATCGACGGCGCCGAGGGCACCGTGGACGTCCCGCTCGAGCCCGGCTTCGACGGCGAGGTGGTCGTGCGGGCGTCGGCCTACAACCCGCTCCGCCAGCGCAGCGACCCGCTCGAGACCACCGCAAGCTGACGCCCAGCGGGGTCGTCCGACGGCAGGGCTTGCGATCCTGTCCGCATGACGCGCAGATTCGAAGTCGGGCCGCTGCTCGTGGCCGTGGGGGCCGCGGTGCTGCTCGTGAGCCTGTTCCTCGAGTGGTACGGGACGCTGACGGCGTGGGAGGCCTTCGAGGTCGTCGAGGTGCTGCTGGCCGTGCTCTCGATCGCCGCCCTGGTCGTCTCGGTCGGGCTGCTGCTCCCCGATCTCGGGTACCTCGAGCGCCGCTGGCTGCCGCCGGTGGCGGTCGGCGCGACGGTGCTCGTGCTCTCCCAGGTGATCGACCCGCCGCCGATCGCGACCGACCAGGATCTCGACGCGGGAGCGTGGTTTGCCTTCGGGGCGGTGTTCCTGATGTGCGTCGGCGCGCTGCTGACCTTCGGGCGGATCACGTTCGCGCTCTCCGTCGAGGATCGCGACGTGCGCGAGCGCGTCCCGGTGGTCGACCACCGGCAGGACACGACGGACACGGTGGCGGTCGCGAAGCCCGACGAGGAGCGCAAGGAGGAGCGATGACCGACGTACGCGAGGTCGGCTTCGAGCTCGAGCGCTTCAGCTTCACCGCTCCCGGCCGGCTCGAGGTCGTCGGGCGCTGGAGCGGCCTCGAGGGCAAGCGGCTCGGCCGCCCCGTCCTCACGGTCGAGGCCGGAGATCTGCGCCGCCGCGTGACCGCGCTCCCCGGCGGGCAGTTCAGGCCGTCGAGCACCGGCGAGTGGCGCGCGGCGTTCGCCTACGACGGCGACCCCGAGGCCGTCACCGGCGCCGAGCTCGAGGTGGGCCGCCGGCTGGTGGCCGCGCTGCCGCGCCCGCGCCGCCGCCGGCCCAAGCCGGTCGCCGAGCAGCCGGCGGCCGAGCGCGCCGCCGAGGGAGTGCCCACGGCCGAGTTCGAGGCGCTGCGGGCCGCCGAGCGCGAGTTGCACGCCGAGGTCAAGCGCCTGCGCGACGAGCTCGAGCCGCTGCGCGCCGAGCACGAGCGCCTCGACCAGGAGCAGGCCGACCTCTATCAGCGGGTCGCCGACGCCGAGCGCGGCCGCGACGAGCTCGTCGCCGAGCTGGGGGACGCGCGCACGGCGCTCGACGCCGCGAACGCGGAGCGCGACGGCCGTGGCGAGGAGCTCGAGCGGCTGCGGGCCGAGCTGGCGGCAGCCCAGGAAGAGGCCGCAGCCGCTCGCGAGGAGGCCGCGACCGCCCGCGAGGAGGCCGAGCAGCGGCTGGCCGCCGAGCGCGCCGGCACGACCGACGTGCGCGAGAGCCTGGCCACGGCGCGCGAGGAGGCGCAGCGAGCGATCGAGGCCGAGGCGCAGGAGACCGAGCGCCTGCGCGCGGAGCTGCAGGCCGAGCGCGACCAGACCGAGCAGACCCTGATCGGCGAGCGCGAGGAGACCGAGCGCCTGCGCGCGGAGCTCGCCGCGCGCCCCACCCAGCTCAACGGCGACGACGGCGGGGAGGCGGAGGTCGCCGCCAGGCGGATGTACGAGCGGATCGCTCGCGAGCTCGAGCACGAGCGCGCCGCTGCGCGCCAGCTGCGCCGCGAGCTGGACACCATGCAGGCCGAGACGGCGCAGCACCGCCGCGAGGCGTCGACCGCGGCGGCCAACGGCATCACGGGCGAGAGCCCGGTGGCCGCGACCCCCGCAGGCCGGCTCGCGGCTGCGCGGCGAACCGACGCCGGGCGCGCGGCTGCCCAGCACCGGGCGGGCGCCGCTCGCGCCGCCGCCGCCCACCGGGTCCCGGAGTCGCACTCCTCGCCGGCCGGCATCTGGCTCGTGCGCGCCGGGGCGATCGTGCTCGTCGCCGCCCTGCTCGTCGCGCTCGTGCTGATCGTCAGCGCGGTGGCCTGACGCTCACACCACGGGCTGGCTGAAGCGCACCTCGACGCGCTCGAACCCGAGGCCGCGCAGCATCCCCTGGAGCATCGCGCGGGTGTTGCGCTCGGCGTTGCGGCGGAGCTGCGGCTCGGCGGCGGCCGCCTCGGCGAGCTTGTCCTCGGCGAGCCGGTAGAGCGGCTGCTCGTCGCCCGGCCGGTCCGAGAACGCGTCCTCCACGCGATCGAGGATGCCGCGGTCGCGGTCGTAGACGCGGGTGCGGTCGGGCTCGATCCGCGGCTCGCTCAGCGCAGGCGGGGGCAACGTGATCGTGGCCGAGCGGCGGTCGTCGGAGACCTGCACGGCCCGCGGGTCGCGCGAGAGGCCCGAGAAGTCGACCGCGGCGTCGACGCTGCCCGCGGCGACGAACAGCGTCCGCTCGCCCTTGACGAACGACGGGATCAGGTCGGTGTCCTCCTCGACGTCGACGACCACCTGCAGGTTGGCGGTCGCCGCGCGGTACTCGCTCAGGTTGGCGAGCGACTTCAGCAGCGCCGGCTGGCTGCGGTCGACCGTCTCCTCGTCGAACGGGTTGAGGCTCGGGACGACGAGCGCTCCTGCGAGCAGCAGGACTGCCACGACTGCGACCCCGCCCAGCACGAACTTCGCCACGGCACGCAATGTAGAGGGCTATTACTCTGCCGACGCGATGGATGAGATCGCGATCGTCGTGCACGGCGGAGCGGGCGCGCTCGCGCGCGACCCGGACCGGCTGGAGCGCATGCGGGCCGGCACGGGCGCGGCCGTCGCCGCCGGCCACGCCGTCCTGGCCGCGGGCGGCGCCGCCGCCGAGGCGGTGGAGGCGGCGGTCGTGGTGCTCGAGGACGATCCGGAGTTCAACGCGGGCCGCGGGGCGGCGCTCACGGAGTACGGCCGCGTCGAGCTCGACGCCTCGATGATGGAGGGCACCACCCGCCGCGCGGGAGCGGTGGCGGCGGTCCGCGGCGTGCGCAACCCGATCCGGGCGGCGCGCGCGGTGCTCGAGGAGGGCCGCCACGTGCTGCTCGTGGGCGGCGCGGCGACCGAGTTCGCCGCCACCGCGGGGCTGCAGTTCGAGTCCGAGACGTGGTTCGTGACCGAGCGCGAGCGCCTGGCGCTGACCGCGGCGGGAGCGGCGGCGCCCGCGCGCGGCACTGTGGGGGCGGTCGCCCGCGACGCCAACGGCTGCCTGGCGGCGGCGACGTCGACCGGCGGCGTCTCGGGCCAGCGCCTCGGGCGCGTCGGCGACTCCCCGCTCGTCGGCGCCGGCACGTGGGCCGACGACGAGACGGTGGCGGTCTCGTGCACCGGTCACGGGGAGTCGATCATCCGGTCGGCGCTCGCGCACGAGGTCGACGCGCTGCTGCGCCACCGCGGCCTCGGGTTGCAGGAGGCCTGCGCGCTGGCGATCGAAGGGCTGGGCCGCTGGGGCGAGGACGGGGGCCTGATCGCGGTCAGCGCCCACGGCGAGGTCTGCGCCACGTTCAACTCCGCCGCCATGACGCGCGCATGGCGGGTGGGAGATGGGCCGGTGGTCACGGCCCACGGGCCCGGCGAGGGTGGCTGACCCCGTCGACGAGGCCGCCGGCCGGCTCTACGGCCTGCCGCTGGAGGAGTTCACGCGCGAGCGCGACGCGGCGGCCCGCGAGCTGCGCAAGGCGAAGGAGCGCGACGCGGCCGCGGCGGTGGCGAAGCTGCCCAAGCCCTCGCAGGCGGCCTGGGCGGCCAACGCGCTGTCGCGGGAGCAGCGCGGCCTGGTCGACGACCTGCTGACAGCCGGGGAGCAGCTGCGCGAGGCACAGGACGCCGCCGTCGCGGGCAAGGGCGCGGCCGCCCTGCGCGACGCCGGCGCCGCCGAGCGAGCGGCGGTCGACGCGCTCGTCGAGGCCGCGGCCGAGCTGAAGCCGGGAGGCCGCAAGCCGACCACGGCGACGCTCGAGCGCCTCCGCACGACGCTGCACGCGGCGGCGTCCGACGAGCAGGTCCGGACGGCGCTCGACGACGGCCGCCTGGTCGAGGACGCCACCGGCGGCGGGGCGTGGGGCCTGTTCGGGGTCGACGTCGCCGGCGACGAGCCCGCCGCGGCGAGGCCGTCGCGTGGTTCGAAGGCGGCACGTGCGAAGGCGACGGCTGCGAAGCCGTCGCGGGGCGCGAAGTCGAGCGACAAGGCATCGCGCCGCGACACCGAGGCCGAGCGCAAGCGCGAGGAGCGCGAGCGGAAGGAGCGCGAGGCCGCCGAGGCGGCCGAGCGCGAGGCGCGGCAGAAGCTCGAGGCCGAGTTGCGCGAGGCCCGCACTGAGCGGCGGTCACGCGACCGCGAGCTCGACCGCGCCGGGAAGGCGGCGGCCCGCGCGTCCGACCGGCTCGAGGAGGCGCGCGAGCAAGCCGAGGAAGCCGGCGCGGAGCTCGAAACCGCCCGCGCGGCGGCCGACGAGGCCCGCGATCACGTCGCGCGCCTCGAGGAGCAGCTCGATTGACCGGCGAACGTCAACTGCGGCTGGGTAGGTAGGGAGGCTGGTCAAGCCGGGGTTTCGTGTCAATCGGTGCGGGTCCGATCGCCCATTGACACGTAAGTGCTCGTCTGGAGCATCAACGTGTCAATCGATGCTTCACGCCACGTCGATTGCCACGTAATCCCGCCTTGACCGCCCGCCTGAGGCTCGACCGACCCGGCCGGCTCCCTCGCTCCCTTACCCAGCCGCAGTTGACGTTGACGTTGCTCCCGGCGTCAGCCCATCGCCTCGGCCAGGACCGACGGGTCGCGCTCGCCCTCGGGCAGCTCCATCGCCATCAGCCGGGCGAGCTGGGCTCGGCCGCGGACGTCGAGCTTGCGGTAGATCTGGCCGAGGTGGTACTCGATCGTCTTCGGTGACAGGAAGAGCGCGGCGGCCGCCTCGCGGTTCGTCATGCCCTGTGCCACGAGGACCGCGATCTGCAGCTCGTGCGGCGTGAGCTGCTCGGCGGCCGTCTCCGCGCGCCGCGCCTGTTGCTCGCCGGTCGCTCGCAGCTCGGTCCGCGTGCGCTCGGCCCAGCCGCGCGCGCCCAGCCGCTCGAACGTCTCCAACGCCTCCTTCAAGGGCTGCCGCGCCTCCGCCCGCTGGCGTGCGCGCCGGAGGCGCTCGCCGAAGCAGAGCAGCGTGCGGGCGCGCTCGAACGGCATCGGCAGGCCGTCGTGCACCGCCAGCGCGGCCTCGAACCGCGGCCGCACCTCGGCGTCGGGCCCCAATAGCGCGCGCAGGCGGCCGGTGGCGGCCTCCGTCCAGCGCGAGCGGGCGCGGCGGCCCGCGGCCTCGAAGCCGTCGAGCAGCGCGAGCGCGTCGTCGCGCCGTCCAGTGCGCGCGTAGGCCTCGGCGAGGTCCGGCGTCGACATCACGAGCGACGGCTGCATCTGCAGCCGGTCGGCGATCCGCTGGGTCTCCTCGAGCTCCGTGATCGCCTCGGGGATGCGGCCGAGCCCGAGCTCGAGCAGCCCCAGCGCGCCGTGCAGGTACGCGCCCAGGGCGTCGCCCTGGAAGCGCGACACGAGCGCCAGGCCCTCGACGACGTGGGCGCGGCACTCGTCCTGCAGGCCCATCGCCGCCTCGACGTGGGCGAGCGCAGCGAGGCTGTGCGTGAGCAGTGCCTGCTGGCCGGTGTCCTGCGCCAGCTCGACCGACTCCGTGGCCTGCGCGCGGGCCGTCGCCCAGCGCCCCAGCCGGAACTCGAGGTGCGAGCGGGCGGCGAGCGGGTAGATCAGCGCGCTGACCGCGCTGGCGTCGCGGGCGGCGGCGATCAGGCGGTCGAAGATCCGCTGCGCGCGGTCGAACTTCTCGATCCAGACCGCCGAGTGAGCGGCCATGCCCACGACCTCGACGATCGCCAGCGGGTCGCCCTCGAGCAGGTACGGCTCGCAGACCGTGAGCAGCGCGTCGCCCTGCTCGACGTCGCCGAGCGCGAGGTACGCCTCGCCGATCACCGCGGTGGCGAGCAGCTCCACCGCCGGGTCGGCGGACGTGGCCAGCGCCCGCGCGCGCTCGGCGGTGGCGATCAACGCGTGCATGTCGCCGGTGATCATGTGCGTCACGGACGCCTCGAGGAACATCGCGGCGGCCCGCCGCGGGTCGCGCGAGCGGACGCGCTCGGCCTCGGCCACGAGCAGCTCGTAGGCCACCAGCGGCGAGCCGCGCCGCATCTCCACGTGCCCGGTCATGCGCTGGACGTCGGCGGCGAGCAGCGGGTCGGTCGCCAGCCGCGACGCGTCGCCGAGCAGGGCGAATGCGCGGTCGGGCTCGCCCGAGCGCGTGGCGTCGGTGGCCGCCTCGAGCAGCCGCCGCGCCCGCGGCTCGTCATCCGGGGTGAGCTGGGCGGCGCGGCCGAAGTCGCGCGCCGCGGTGGCGTGCGCGCCGCGCCCCCGGGCGTCGAGCGCCGCCGCCTCGAGCGCTGCCGCAACACCCTCGTCGGGCGCCACCGCGCAGGCGGCGAGGTGCCAGGCGCGCTCCGGGCTGCCCTCGGGCGCCGTGGCTGCCAGGGCGGCGTGCGCGGCCCGCCGGTCGGCGCCGCCGGTGGCGTGGTAGGCGGTCGAGCGCAGCAGCGGGTGGCGGAAGTCGACCTCGCCGTCGGCCACCGTGATCAGCCGCGCCGTCTGTGCCGCCAGCAGGTGCTCCTGTGAGAGACCGGCCTCGCGCAGCGCGGGCTCGATCACGTCGAGCCGGCCGGTGTGTGCGGTGGCGGCGACGAGCAGCGCGCGGCGGGCGTCGCCGTCGAGCGCGTCGAGCGCGCGGCGGAACGCCCGCTCGACCCCGGTGCCCGGCCGCAGGGGCTCCTCGAGCGGCTCGCGCCCCGCCCGCTGGCCGTCTGAGAGCTGGCGCGGGATCTCGAGCAGCGCCAGCGGGTTCCCCGCGGCCGTGCTCACCAGCCGGTCCGCGACCGACGGCGCCAGCCGCTCGCTGTGCGTGGCCGAGAGCAGCTCGCGGGCCTCGTCGTCGGCCAGCGGCGAGATCCGCAGCCGCTCCAGCCAGGGAACCTCGAGCGCGGCGGCGGTCGTGCCGTCGCGCAGCGACCCGAGCATCGCGATGCCCTCCGCCTCCAGCCGCCGCCCGGCGAACAGCAAGGCCTCGAGCGACGGCTCGTCGAGCCACTGGGCGTCGTCGACCGCGGCGAGCACCGGCTGTTCCTCGGCGGCGACGCCGAGCAGGCTGAGCAGGCCGGCCGGGACCGTGAAGCGGTCGTGCGGGGTGGCCGGCCCGAGGGCGAGCGCGCCGCGCAGCGCCCGCGCCTGCACCTCCGGGATCGCGTCGAGGCGGTCCAGCAGCGGGCTGACGAGCTCGGCCAGGCCGGCGAACGGGATGTCGGACTCCGTCTCGATCCCGCGGGCGCGCAGCACCCGCATGCCGGTCGCCCGGCCGATGGCCCAGCGCATGAGCGCGGTCTTCCCGATGCCCGCCTCGCCGTGCAGGAGCAGCGCACCGCTCACCCCTCCACGCGCTCCTTCCAGCAACCGGTCGATCCGTGCCCGTTCGCGTTCGCGTCCGACGAACATTGGTACGCGCGATTCTACGTTCCGGTGAAGCGCGTGGCCACGCGTGGCAAGGCCGAGGGATCGAAATCGGCTGGGCTGGAGATCGGCTGGCAGGCCGAGGCTGCGCAGCATCCATGCGCGGGCCGCGGGCGCGGGCACCTCCCGCAGCGTCACGTCCCCGTGGCGCTTGGCGAGCCGCGCGCCGTCCGGGCCGAGCACCAGCGGCACGTGGGCGTACGACAGCTCGGGAAGGCCGAGCGCCCGCGCGAGGAACAGATGCCGCGGCGTCGAGTCGAGCAGGTCGTCGCCGCGCACGACCTCCTCGACGCCCTGGGCGGCGTCGTCGACCACGACCGCCAGGTTGTAGGCGACCGCCCCGTCGTTGCGGCGCACCACGAAGTCGTCGACCACGCCCTCGACGTCGCCGTGCAGGCGGTCGACGAATCCGACGCGCTCACCGCCGGCGCGTACCCGCAGGGCCGGCGGTCGCGTCGCCCGCCGCGCCTCCAGCTCGGCCTCTGTGAGCCGCAGGCAGGTGCCGGGATAGTGGCCTTCCGGCAGCGGGCCGTGCGGCGCCGACGCTGCCTCCCGGATCTCGGCCCGCGTGCAGAAGCACTCGTAGAGGCGGCCGCCGGCGCGCAGCTGCTCGATGGCCGCGGCATAGCGGTCCCCGCGTGCCGACTGGTACGCCACCCCGGCGTCCCAGTCGATCCCGATCGCGGCGAGGTCGGCCAGCTGCTCCTCGGCGACGCCCTGCCGGACGCGGCCCGCGTCGAGGTCCTCCATGCGCACGAGGAAGCCGCTGCCCGCCGAGCGGGCGAACAGCCAGGCCAGCAGCGCGGTCCGCAGGTTGCCGAGGTGGAGCGTGCCCGTCGGGCTGGGCGCGAAGCGGCCCTTCACACGGAGAACGGCAGCGAGCCGGCGATCTCGGCCAACCGCGGCGCCGTGCGGTCGCGCTCGGAGTAGATCAGCTCGACGTCCGGCCACTCGATGCCCACGTCGGGGTCGGCGAACGAGAAGCCCGACTCGGTCGCGCCGTCGTAGTAGCTCGTGACCTTGTAGACGAAGTCGGCGACGTCGGACAGCACGCAGAAGCCGTGGGCGAAGCCGACCGGGATCCACAGCTGCAGCGCGCGCTCGTCGTCGAGCTCGAACGACTCCCACTCGCCGAACGTCTCGGAGCCGCGCCGGACGTCGACGACGACGTCGAGCACCCGCCCGCGGGCCACGCGCACGAGCTTGCCCTGGCCCGGCGAGGTCTGGAAGTGCATCCCGCGCAGCGTGCCGCGCCGCGAGCGCGAGTGGTTGTCCTGCACGAACTCCGTGGCCACGCCTTCCGCGCTCCATCCGTCGGCCCGGAACGTCTCCATGAAGAACCCGCGCTCGTCGCCGTGCAACGCGGGGGCGAGCAGGGCCAGTCCCTTGAGCCTCGTAGGGAGTCGCTCCATAAGCGGGGAGGAGGTTATGACGCCGCCGTCGAAAGACGCGGAGCCATGCCGAGGACCGCCACGATGCCCACCGCCGCGCGCGGACACCAGACGCTCTCCGCGTACATCTCGTCGCGCTTCGACGAGTTCTCCCGCTCGCAGAAGGACGTCGCGCAGTACGTCGTCGACCATCTGGACGAGGTCGCCTTCCACACCGCCGAGGAGCTGGCCCGGCGCGCGAGCACGTCCTCGTCGACGGTGGTGCGGTTCTCGCAGGCGCTCGGCTTCGAGGGCTTCCCCGAGCTGCAGGAGGCGGCGCGCGAGGAGTACCGCCACCACCACCGCGCGAGCGCGCCGGCCGGCTTCGAGGCCGCGCCGCTGTTCTCGCTCGACCAGACCGCGTTCGAGCAGGCGGTGGCCGCCGACCACGTGAACGTCGAGGAGACGGCCCGCAAGGTGTCGCGCTCCGAGGTCGACGGCGCGATCGAGGCGATCGCCACCGCGAGCCGCCTGCTGATCGCCGGCACCGACCAGATGGCGTTCTTCGCCTCCTACCTGCGCCACCTGCTGATGCTGCTCGACATCCGCGCCGAGCTGGCGGCGTCGCCCTCGCAGGAGGCGCTCTCGCGGCTCGGGCGGATCGACGAGGGGACGCTCGTGATCGGGCTGTCGGCCGGCCGCCCGCACCCGCTCGTGGTACGCGCGATGAAGATCGCCCGCCACCGCAAGGCGCACACGCTGGCGATCGTCGACGCCACGCTCTCCGAGGTCTCGAAGCTGTCCGAGCGGACGCTCTACTACTCGTCGAACTCCCCGGCCTTCGTGCGCTCGCACGCCGGCCTGCTGTCGCTGATCCAGGCGCTGGCCTACGGCGTCTACTCGCGCGACGCGGCGCAGTACGACGACCGCATCCGGGCCTTCAAGCTCAAGTAGCCCGCGAGCTCTCGAGCTGGAGCTCGCGATCTGGCGCGAGCAGCATGGTGATGCCCTTGCGCGGGTCGCGCGGGGAGGGCCGCAGCTCGCGCAGCACGACGGCCGACCAGGGCTTGCCGGCGTCGAGCTCGCCGGCCAGCTCGGCCGCGACCTCGCGCGGCACCCAACCGACCTGGGCGCCGCCCGCGAGCACGGCGATGGCGTTGGCGTCGTGCGGGTTGTCCGGCTCCCGCCGCAGCTCCAGCGGAGCGCCGGGCGCGGCGGCGTCGGCCGCGAGCGCCTCGGCGTGGTGCACGGCCGCTCCCGCCACGCCACACACCCGCAGCCGGCGCGCGGTGAGCTCCGGCGCGTCACGGGCGAGGTAGCGGCCGTCGGCGTCGACCGGCGTGTAGCCGGCGATCCACACCTGGCCGCCGTCGTCCGGGTACCAGTAGCGCTCCTCGAAGACGGTCGTTAACCGCACCAATCGAGCCTAGAGCGCGGCTATCCTGCTTCGCGTATGCGCGACGAGGCGACTTTCCGCGTCAAGGCCGGCCTGGCCGAGATGCTCAAGGGCGGCGTGATCATGGACGTGGTCGACGCCGAGCAGGCCAAGATCGCCGAGGACGCCGGGGCCGCCGCGGTGATGGCGCTCGAGCGCGTGCCGGCCGACATCCGGCGTGACGGCGGCGTGGCGCGCATGTCGGACCCGCTGCTGATCCGCGGGATCCAGGACGAGGTCTCGATCCCGGTGATGGCCAAGGCGCGGATCGGCCACTTCGCCGAGGCGCAGGTGCTGCAGGCGCTGGAGGTCGACTACGTCGACGAGTCCGAGGTGCTGACGCCGGCCGACGAGGCCAACCACATCGACAAGTGGGCGTTCAAGGTGCCGTTCGTGTGCGGCGCGACGAACCTCGGCGAGGCGCTGCGGCGGATCGCCGAGGGCGCGGCCATGATCCGCTCCAAGGGCGAGGCCGGGACGGGCGACATCGTCGAGGCCGTGCGCCACATGCGTCGCATCAAGGGCGACCTCAAGAAGCTCACCGTGATGGACGACGCCGAGCTGGCGACGGCCGCCAAGGAGCACCAGGCGCCGCTCGACCTCGTGCGCCAGGTGGCGCGCGACGGCAAGCTGCCGGTGGTGCTGTTCTGCGCGGGCGGGATCGCCACGCCGGCCGACGCCGCGCTGATGATGCAGCTCGGCGCCGAGGGCGTGTTCGTGGGCTCGGGGATCTTCAAGTCAGAGGACCCGGCGACGCGGGCGGCCGCGATCGTCGAGGCCACCACCCACTTCGCCGACCCGGCACGCGTGGCGCGCGCGTCGGAGGGCCTGGGCGGCGCCATGACGTCGCTCGAGACCCGCAAGCTCGACGAGCAGCAGCTCCTGGCCAACCGCGGCTGGTGATGTCCCCGGGCCTTCGTCCGGACGGCCCTCTGATGGGGACGGTCGGCGTCCGTGGCGACCGTAACCGGGCCTCCGGCCCTCTGATCGGGGTCCTCGCGCTCCAGGGCGACTTCGAGGCGCACGGCCGGGTGCTGCGCGAGCTCGGCGGCGACGTGCGCGAGGTGCGCGTGCCCGCGGACCTCGAAGGGCTCGACGGGCTGGTGATCCCCGGCGGCGAGTCGACGACGATGACGCTCGGCGTCGAGCGCGAGGGGCTCGCCGAGCCGCTGCGCGAGCTGGCCCGCTCCGGGACGCCGGTGTTCGGGACCTGCGCGGGCATGATCATGCTCGACCGCGCGCACCTCGGGGTGATGGACATCGAGTGCCGCCGCAACGCGTTTGGCCGCCAGATCCGCTCCTTCGAGGCCGACCTGCGGATCCCCGGCGTGTCCGGCAAGCCGGTACGCGCGGTGTTCATCCGGGCGCCGTGGGTCGAGGTCTGCGGCGACGACGTCGAGGTCCTGGCCGCCGTCGACGGCCATCCGGTGGCGGTCCGCCAGGGCAACCTGCTGGTGATCTCCTTCCACCCCGAGATCGCGGGGGAGACCCGCCTGCATGGGCTCTTCCTCGAGCAGGTCAGGTCGCGGCTCGCGGCCGCGGGTGCAGCCGGCTGACGATCGCGTCCGCGACCTCGGCGAGGTCGGCCCCCGTGTAGTCGGGTGTAGGGACGGTCTCGAGCAGCGCGCGCTCGCGCCGCGCCACCCAGCCGGTGCGCAGGCCGCAGCGCTTGGCGCCGGCCACGTCCCACCAGTGCGTCGAGACGAAGCAGACGTCGCTGGGGCCGGCCTCGGCGCGCCGCAGCGCCATCCGGTACGTGCGCGGGTCGGGCTTGTACGCGCTCGCCTCCTGGGCGCTGAGGACGAGCTCGAACCGGTCGCGCAGGCCGGCGAAGCGCAGCACCGCGTCGCTCCGCTCCACCGAGCTCTGCGACAGCACGCCGAGCTTCAGGCCGTGCGAGCGCAGGGACTCGAGCGCCCCCGGGGCCTCGAGGTATGCGGGCATCGTCGGCATCAGCTCGAGCGCCGCCGCCGCGAGGTCCTCCTCGGCGCCCGCGAGCCGCAGCCGGCGCCGCATCGCCGCCTCGACGAGCGCGTCGAGCGGCGTCAGCTCCCCGGTCAGCGCGTCGGCCATCCCCATCGAGACGCCGTCGTCGAGCGCGTCGAGCACCAGTTCCTCGGCCTCACTCGAGTCACCGAGCGGCTGCGCGAGCACGGCCGGATCCACGAGCGTGCCCGTGAGGTTGAAGAACACCCACGCGAGAGCCATCGTGCGGCACGGTACTCGCGCCGGCGACGTTTGCGCCCTCGCCTGATGGGCAGGCCTTGGGGATGCCAACTCTCTCCGCACCCTCCGTGCCGCTCAGCCAGGTCGGCCGCGCGGCCCACGACGTCGGCCTCGCCGGGCTCCTCGGCGGCAACCTCTTCGGCCGCTTGGCGCTGCACCCCAGCGTGTCCGAGATCTCCAACCAGTCTGAGCGCGGGCGCGTGATCAACGCCGCCTGGAAGCGCTACGGCGTGATCCAGTCGGTTGCGCTGACTGCCGTTGTCGGCGGCTGGGCGGGCGCGCGGCTCGACGAGGCCGCGGACCGCCGGTTGACGCGGGATGAGCGCCGCTTGGCACGCGCCAAGGACGTGCTCGTCGGCGTCGTGGGCGTCACCGGCGTCGCCACGGCGGCTCAGGGCATCGCGTTCTCGCGCACGGCGCGCAACGGCGCCGTGCCGCTGCTGGACGGCGAGACGCCCGCGCCGCAGGCGAGCGAGGACGCCAAGCGCGCCAAGCGCCGGGTCAACGCGCTCGGGCTCGCGAGCCTCGTCTCCGAGCTCGCGCTCGTCTCGGTCAACGCGGCGCTCGAGCAGCGCCAGCACCGGCGTCCGGCGGTCCGGCGCCTGATCCCGTTCGTGGGCCGGACCTAGACCACGAGGCCGTGGCGCATGGTGTTCTCGGTCACCACGCGCGGCTCGACGAACTGCAGCAGGTAGCCCGGCCCGCCCGCCTTCGTCCCCGTCCCCGAGAGGCGGTTGCCGCCGAACGGCTGGCGGGCCACCATCGCTCCCGTGATCGCGCGGTTGACGTAGAGGTTGCCGACCGGGGAGCGCTCGATCACGCGGTCGACGGTGTCGGGATTGCGGGCGAACAGGCCGCCGGTGAGGGCGAACGGCGACGCGTCGACGCGGTCGCACGCCTCGTCGACGTCGCGGACGCGCTCGACCGCGAGCAGCGGGCCGAAGATCTCCTCGGTCAGGACCGGCGAGTCCGCCGGGAGGTCCGCCGCGAGCGTGGGGGCGGCGAACCAGCCGCCGCCGTCGGGCACCGCGCGAGCGCGGGCGGCGATCCGCCCTCCGCGCTCGGCCTCGGCGGCGTAGCGCGCCACGCGCTGCTGGGCGTCCTCCTCGATCACGGGCGGCACGTCGATCTCGAGGTCGTCGGCCTGGCCGACCTCCAGCACCTCGATCGCGCCCGCGAGCCGCTCGACGAGCGCGTCGTGGACGGCCTCGTGGCAGAGCACGCGGGCGGCGGCCGAGCACTTCTGGCCGGCGAAGTCGAACGCGGACTCGACGAGCGCGGGGACGACCTCGTCGAGGTCGGCGTCCGAGTCGACGATCACGCAGTTCTTGCCGCCCATCTCGGCGATCACGCGCTTGAGGTGCTTCTGGCCGGGCGGGACCTCGGCAGCCGTGCGGACGATCTCGAGCCCGACCTTGTTCGAGCCCGTGAACGCGATCGTGTGCACCCGCGGGTCCTTGACCAGCGCGGCGCCGACGTCGCCCTCTCCCGGCAGCAGCGCGAACGCGCTCGGCGGCACGCCGGACTCTCGCAGCGCCCGCGCCAGCAGCAGCGCGCAGCCGGGCGACTGCTCGGCCGGCTTGAGGACGACGGCGTTGCCGGTGGCCAGCCCGGCGGCGGTCATCCCGCAGGCGATCGCGACCGGGAAGTTCCACGGCGCGATCACAGCCACGATCCCGCGCGCGTCCCAGCGCAGCTCGTTGCGCTCGCCGGGCGGCTGCAGGAGCGGGGCAGGGTGGGTGGGATCTGATAGTTCGAGCGCGCCGCGGGCGTAGTACTCGAGGAAGTCGATCGCCTCGCACACGTCGCCGTCGGCCTCCGGCCACGGCTTCGCGCATTCGCGCACCTCGAGCGCGGCGACCTCGAGTCGCCGGTCGCGCAGCCACTGCGCCGCGCGCTGCAGCACCTCCGCGCGCGTCTCCGCGGAGACGTCCCAGCGCCGGGCGGCGCTCAGCGCGGCGTCGACGTCCGTGCTCGTGGCCGCAGCCGCCTCGGCCACGACGCGGTCGGGCTTGCCGGGGTCGGTCGAGACGATCGCGTCGCCTTCCCGCCGGTCATCCCCGATCCACACCGGCACTCGCAGCACCGGCCGCGCGTCATGCGCCTTCAACGCGTCCGCCAGCCCGTTGCGCACGGTGGCGCGACGCAGCTCCAGGATCGGCTCGTTGGCGAACGGCTTCACGCTGCGGACGGCTCCGGTCGCGCGAGCAGCGCGTCCAAGGCGACGCCCTTGGCCTGCTCGGCCAGGAACGACTCGTTGGACGTGTTCTCCAGCAGCCGCCGCACGAGATACGCCATGCCGGCCACGAGGTCGCCGACCGGGCAGTAGGTCCGCACGCGCAGGCCCTGCCGGGCGATCGCGGTCTGCAGCGGATCGCCGAGGCCCCGGAGCACCTGCATCTCGAGGTCGGCGTCCGAGCCGCCGGACAGCCGGCTGTACGCGATCGCGTGGCTGACCGAGCGCAGGTTGTGGGAGGCGATCGCGACCCTGACACCGTCCCCACCCGCCCGCGCGTCGAGCAGCCGGCGCGTCAGCTCCTCGAAGTTGAGGTCGCAGTCGGCCTTGACGTCGAACACCGGCGTGTCCCACCCGTGCTGGCGCGACTGGACGATCTCGTGGTCCCAGTACGCGCCCTTGACGAGCCGCACGGTCAGCGGATGCGCACGCTCGACCCGGCCGAGCCAGTCGAGGATCGTGTCGAGCGTCGCGGGCGAGTCGCGCAGGTACGCCTGGAGCACGAGGCCCGCCGACGGGCCGGCCCGGAACTCCTCCTCGCCCAGCAGCTCCAGCACGAGCTCGAGCACGGCGTCGCGGGAGTCCATCGACTCCATGTCGATGTGCAGGTGCGCGCCGAGCTCGTGAGCCCGGCGCAGCAGCGGTCGCAGGCGGTCGGCGGCGTCGCGCTTTCCGCGCTCGGGCGCATCCGGTCGCAGCAGCGGCGTCAGCGCCGACACCTTGACCGACAGGTTGGCGCGCGGCAGCGCTCCCGCCGAGTCGAGCTCCAGCGCAGGCCGCTCCGGCCACCGGCGGGCCGCCTCGACGAGCGTGTCGAGCGCGTCGGCGCAGCGGTCGGCGTACCGCTGGGCCTCGGCCGAGGTCACGGTCGCCTCGCCCAGCAGGTCGACCGAGGACGCCACGCCGTCCTTCCACAGGTCGCGCAGGACGCCGAGCGCGGCGCGCGGGTCTTCGCCGACGATGAAGCGATGGGCCATGTGGCGCACCCCTGCGGCCGAGGCCGCGCCCAGCGCTGCGCGGCCGGTCTTGGTGTTGCCCATCCGCATCGCGACGGCGATCGGCGCCGGGCCCTTCTCGACCTCGCCGAGGAATCCCGTCAGGTGGCGAGCGAGGTCCTCGAGCGACCGGCAGGCCGGCACGACGTCGACGAACCGGAACAGCGCGGCCTTCAGCTCGGCGTCCTGGGCCGCCAGGTCCATGGCCTTGTTGTCGAATGCCTTCAGCGGGTTGCGCGTCACCGGCATCGCGCGCGCCAGCCGCGCGCCCACATCGTGCAGCTCGGCCTCCAAGGCGCGCTCGTCCACCATGTCCGGGAACATTACGGAGATGCCCCGCGAGCCGACACTCGTCTCCGTCGCAGCGCCGATGCACGACGAGGAGGGCACGGTCGAGGCCTTCCACGCTCGCGTCACCGCCGCGCTGGAGCACGTGCCGTACGAGCTGGTGATCGTGGACGACGGCAGCCAGGACGGCACCGCGGCCACGCTCGCCGACCTCGCGGACGCCGACGCGCGGGTCAAGGTCGTCACGCTCTCGCGCAGCTTCGGCCACCAGGCCGCCCTGACCGCGGCGCTCGAGCATGCCCGCGGCGACGTCGTGGTCATGCTCGACGGCGACCTGCAGGACCCGCCCGAGGTCATCCCGGAGATGCTCGCGCGCTGGCGCGACGGCGCGGACGTCGTCTACGCCGTGCGCAGCGAGCGCCGCGGCGAGACCGCGTTCAAGCGCACGACGGCGAGCTGGTTCTACCGGCTGTTCCGCAGCCTCGCCGACATCGACCTGACGCCCGAGTCGGGCGACTTCCGGCTGATGGACCGCCGGCCGCTCGACGCCCTGCTGGCGATGCCGGAGCGCAACCGCTTCCTGCGCGGGATGAGCGTGTGGGTCGGCTACACGCAGACGGCGGTGACCTTCGAGCGCGAGGCCCGCGCCGCCGGCCGCACGAAGTACTCGCTGCGCCGCATGGTGCGCTTCTCGTTCGACGCCATCACGAGCTTCTCGCACCGCCCGCTGCAGTTCGCCACGCTGCTCGGGTTCGCGTTCTCGGCGCTCGCCTTCCTTGCGATCCCGCTCACGATCGTCGCTCGCTACACGAACATCTACGACCGCGGCGTGCCGTCGGCGATCGTGATCATCCTGCTGCTCGGCGGCATCCAGCTGATCTGCGTGGGGATCATCGGCGAGTACGTGGGCCGCATCTACGACGAGGTCAAGCACCGGCCGCTGTACGTGGTGCGCGACAAGACGAACCTCGACCCGTGAGAGTCGCCGTGATCGGCGCGGGCGTCGCCGGGCTCGTGGCCGCTCACCGCTTCACCCAGGCGGGCCACGCCGTCGACGTCTACGAGCGGTGGCCGGGGCTCGGCGGGCAGGCAGCCACGATCGACGTCGGCGGCGGCCACCGGCTGGAGCGCTACTACCACCATCTCTTCACCTCCGACCGCCACATCGCCGCGCTCTACGACGAGCTGGGGATGCCGGACGAGCTCGAGTGGCGGCCGTCGAGCGTCGCGATGTTCGCCCACGGGCGCCAGTGGCCGTTCACCACCCCCGGCGACCTGCTGCGCTTCCGCCCGCTGCCGCCCGTGGATCGGGTTCGCATGGGCGTCGCCGCCGTCGCGCTCCAGCGGCTCGGCGACCGGACGCGGTTCGAGGGCGTGACGGCGCGCGCATGGATCGAGCGCTGGATGGGGCGCGCCGCGTGGCGCGAGGTGTGGGGCCCGATGCTGCGCGGGAAGTTCGGCGCGCGCGCCGACGAGATCGCGATGGTGTGGCTCTGGAGCAAGCTGCGGCTGCGCCGCGGCGAGGACGCGCGCGAGGAGCGCCTCGGCTACCCGCGCCGCTCGTGGGAGCCGCTGTTCGCCGTCCTCGCACGGTCGATCGAGGGCGGCGGCGGGCGCGTGCTCATCGACCGCCCGGCGGTGCGGATCGAGCCGGGCCTGGAGGTGACATACGGCGCGCCCGGCTCGTTCCGGGCCGGGCACGACCCGCGCGCCTTTGAGCGCGCCGGCGCCGAGCGCTACGACCGCGTGCTGGCGACCGTGCCGAACGACGTCTTCGCGCAGCTGACCGGCCTGCCCGAACCGGACATCGAGTACTTCGCCGCGCTCTGCCTGCTGCTCGAGCTCGACCGCCGGTTCAGCCCGTACTACTGGACCAACGTCGCCGACCGCGCGCTCCCGTTCGTGGGCCTCGTCGAGCACACGAACTTCGTCGAGCCTGAGCGCTACGGGGGCCGCCGCTTCCTGTACGTGGCCAACTACCTCGAGCACGGCCACGAGCTGCTCTCGCTGGACGCCGACGCCCTGCTGGAGCGGTACACGCCAGGCCTGCGGACGGTCAACCCGGCGTTCGACCGCTCGTGGGTGCGAGCCTCGTGGCTGCACCGCGAGCCCGCCGCCCAGCCGATCGTCACCGTCGGCTACCACCAGCGGATCCCTCCGCTGCAGACACCTATCCAGGGCCTCGTGCTGGCGAACACGACGCAGGTCTATCCCGAGGATCGCGGCACCAACTACGCCGTCCGGCTCGGGGAGCAGGCGGCGACGGCCGTGCTGGCGTGATCCAGGGGCCATCTGCCGCGGAGCGCGCGGCCGCCCAGGTCGAGGCGACGCGCGACGATCCCGCCGGTCGCCTGGCGCTGCTGTCGGTGACCTACCGCGGCCCGTACGGCCGCGCGCCGCAGCACCTGCCGTTCCGCCGGGCGGCCTTGTCGTTCATGCGCTGGCAGCTCAACCGCGGGGTACTGAACCCGCTGACGGCGACACCCCCGGGAAGCCCGTGGTGGAGAGCCATCAACGAGCGCATCCTGCGTGACACCTGCGAGACGGTCGCGCGCAACGGCGGCCTCGGAGGCGAGCCTTCGTCCTCGACGATCGAGCTGGGGACGAGGTTCGTCGAGCGGCCGACGGCACGGAACTGGTACCGGGCGCACAACGCCAGCGTCGTCGCCGCGTACCTCGAGCACCGTGACCTCGCCCGGGCCGAGAACGAGGTCGAGCGCTTCTTCATGAACGTCGTGCTGCTGCGCGTGCTCTACGCGCACGCGCTCGCGGCGGCGCCGCGCCTGTCGCTGGGACGCTTCGCTCCGCTGGGCAGGGTGCTCGGCGACCCGCGCCTCGGCATGGCCGGGACGTTCCTCTCGCTCGGCCGCGTGCTCCCGCGCCGCTACCCGGCCACCTGGCCGATCGAGACGTACCTCGACATCGAGCGCGGCTTCGGCCGGCTGCTCGACTACAGCGTGATCGGACCGCGCCTGCAGCGGCTCTACGTGTGGTCGGCGCGGGAGCTCGAGCAGCCGGGCCTGGTGGATCTGATCCGCGACGGCTCCCCGGTGTACGCGTGGCCGTTCGAGCAGCGTTGGGTCTGGCGACCGCCGCGGCCCTCGACCGCCGCTCGGCTGCTTGGACGCCTCACCGCGGCGCGCTGACCTACGCTTCCAGCCGTGAGGGCGCTCGGCGTCGACGTGGGCGGCACGTTCACCGACGCCGTGCTGGTCGGGCCCGACGACATGGTCACGGCCAAGGTCCTGAGCACCGCGCGCCAGGAGGAGGGCGTGGTGGCGGCGGCGCGCGAGGTGCTCGAGCGTGCCGGTGTCGGGCCCGGCGACGTCACCCACTTCGTGCACGGCTCCACGGTCGCGACCAATGCGCTGCTCGAGCGCCGCCTGGCGCGCACGGCGCTCGTCACCACCAAGGGCTTCCGCGACCTGCTGTTCCTGGGCCGCCAGGCCCGTCCGAGCCTGTACCGGCTGCACGAGGCGCCGACCCCGCCCGTCGTGCCGCGCCGGCTGTGCGTGGAGGTCGACGAGCGGATGGGGCCGCACGACGTCATCCGGGCGCTCGACGAGGCGAGCGTGGGGCGGGCGGCGAAGCGGCTCGCGCGGGCTCGCGTGGAGGCCGTTGCCGTGTGCCTGCTGTTCGCGTTCCGCGACCCGTCGCACGAGGCGCGGGTGGCCGAGATCCTGCGCGAGGCGCTGCCGGATGCGTTCGTCGTCGCCTCGCACGAGGTGGCCGCCGAGGTGCGCGAGTTCGAGCGTGCGACGACCGCGACCGTCGACGCCGCGCTCGGCCCGCCCACCGGCCGCTACCTCGGCCGGCTGCGCGAGGCCACGGCGGCGGTCGGGCTGCCGGAGCCGCACGTGATGCTCTCCTCCGGCGGGGTCGCGACGCTCGAGCAGGCCGCCGCCCACCCTGCCGCCATGCTGCTCTCCGGCCCCGCCGGCGGCGCGGTGGCGGCGCGGATCGTCGGCGAGCCGCCCGCGCTGGGCTTCGACATGGGCGGCACGAGCTGCGACACGTTCTTCCTCGCCGAGGGCGGCGGCGAGTCCGACCTCACCGTGCAGCGAGCCGTCGCCGGCCTGCCGGTGCGGCTGCCGATGGTCGACATCCACACGGTCAGCGCCGGCGGCGGCTCGATCGCGTGGGTCGACAGCGGCGGGGCGCTGCGCGTCGGGCCGCAGAGCGCGGGCGCCGACCCCGGCCCGGCCTGCTATGGCCGCGGCGGCGAGCAGCCGACGGTCACCGACGCCAATCTCGTGCTCGGCCGCCTGCCGGCCGCGTCGCCGATCGCCGCCGACCTGCGGCTCGACCTCGACGCCGCCCGCGTCGCACTGGAGCGGTTGGACGTGGGGTCGGCCGCGGAAGCCGCCGAAGGCGTCGTCGCCGTGGCGGTGAACGCGATGGTCCAGGCGCTGCGCGTCGTGTCGGTCGAGCGCGGCCACGACCCCGCGGGCGCCACGCTGATCGCGTTCGGCGGCGCGGGACCGCTGCACGCGTGCGAGCTCGCCGCCCAGCTCGGTGCCCGGCGCGTGCTGTGCCTGCCGGCCAGCGGCGTCCTGTCGGCCGTCGGGCTGGCCGCCGCCGAGCGGCGCCGCGACGCGTCCCGCAGCCTACTCACGCCGCTCGCCGATGCCGCCGATCTCGACCGCGTCGTCGCCGAGCTGGCCGCCGCTCGCGACGGCGAGCGGGTGCGCGCCGCCGCCGACCTGCGCTACGCCGGCCAGGCGTTCGAGCTGCTGGTGCCGTTCGAGGACGCCGCGGAGCTCGAGGACGCCTTCCACGCCGAGCACGAGCGCCGCTACGGCCATGCCGACCGCGAGCGGTCGGTCGAGCTGGTCACGCTGCGCGCCGCCGCCGTCGCGCCGGGCGCGGCGGTCACCGTCACCGCCACCGGCGACGTCGAGCGCAGCCGGCGAGCGATCCGCTGGGACGGCGACGAGGTCGAGGCCGAGGTGCTCACCGGCCGCGGCCTGCCGCCCGGCGCCACGGTCACCGGCCCGGCGATCGTCGAGTTCCCCGAGACCACGTGCCTGGTGCCGCCCGGCTGGGCCGGCGAAGCCGACGACCACGGAGTGCTCCGCCTCGAGGTCGTTCTGACGGCCGCCGAGCAGAGGGCCGCGCCCGAGGTGAGCACGTGAACCCCGCCGAGCTCCAGGTCGCGGTCGGGTCGCTTCGGGGGATCGCGGAGGAGATGGGCACGGCGCTCATCCACAGCGCGCTGTCGCCCAACATCAAGGAGCGGCGCGACTGCTCGACCGCGCTGTTCGATCCCGACGGCCGGCTGGTCATCCAGGCCGAGCACATCCCCGTGCACCTGGGCGCGCTGCCCGCCTCCGTGGCCGCGGTGCGCGAGCGCGACGTCGCCGCCGGCGACGTCTGGGTGCTCAACGACCCGTTCCTGGGCGGCTCGCACCTGCCGGACATCACGCTCGTGTCGCCGATCCACGTCGAGGACGCGCTGGTCGGCTGGGCGGCCTCGCGCGCCCACCACGCCGACGTCGGGGGCATGGCCGCGGCGTCGATGCCGGCCGACTCGACCGAGCTGCACCAGGAAGGGCTGATCCTGCCGCCGGCGCGCCTGCACGACGACCTGATCGACCTGATCGCCGCCAACTCGCGCGCGCCCGACGAGCGCCGCGGCGACCTGCGCGCCCAGCTCGCCGTGCACCGGCTCGCCGAGCGCCGCGTCGGCGAGCTGCACGCGCGGCGCAGCGGCGGGTGGTGGCGCGCGGCGTGCGGCGAGGTCTGGGACTACGCCGAGCGGCGCACGCGCGCGGCGATCGCGCAGATGCCCGATGGGCGCTACGAGGCCACCGAGACCGTCGAGGCGGCCGAGGGCGACCTCGAGCTGCGCGCCGCGGTCGAGATCGACGGCGACGAGATCCGGGTCGACTTCGCGGGCACGGCCGGCGCCCACCGCGGCAACCTCAACTGCCCGCTCGCGGTCACCGTCTCCGCCTGCTGCTTCGTGCTGCGGGTGATCGCCGACCCCGACGCGCCCGCCTCTGGCGGCGCCTACGCCCCGCTCACGGTCACCGCGCCCGAGGGCTCGCTCGTCAACGCCCGGCGCCCGGCGGCCGTCGTCGCCGGCAACGTCGAGACCTCGAGCCGGATCGCCGACTGCCTGCTGCGCGCCTTCGGCCAGGCGGTCGACGCGCCCGCCCAGGGTCAGGGGACGATGAACAACCTCACGTTCGGCTCGCCGCGCTTCACCTACTACGAGACGATCGGCGGCGGCCAGGGCGGCTCGCCGGCAGGCCCGGGGCCGTCGGCCGTCCACGTGGCGATGTCGAACACGCTCAACACGCCGGTCGAGGCGCTCGAGGCCGCCTACCCGCTGCGCGTCGAGCGCTACGCGCTGCGGGCGGGGAGCGGGGGAGAGGGGCACCACCCGGGCGGGGACGGCGTGATCCGGGCGATCACGGCGCTCGAGCCCTGCGAGGCCTCGATCCTCTCCGATCGCCGCCGCCACCCGCCCCGCGGCGCCGCCGGGGGCGCCGAGGGCAAGCCCGGCACGAACCGCCTCAACCGCCGCCCGCTCGGTCCCAAGGCCCGCGTGACGCTCGAGCCCGGGGACACGATCACGATCCGCACGCCCGGCGGCGGCGGCTACGGTTCGTCGTGATGCGGATCGCCGTCGCCGCCGACGAGGACACCGGGGTCGCCGGCGCCGTGGTCGCGCAGCTGCGCGCCCGCGGCCACGAGCCCGTGCTGCACGGCGCGCTCGCGGAGGGCGAGCGCGAGGACTGGGCGTGGGCCTCGGAGGCCGCGGCCCGCGACGTGGCCGACGGCCGCGCCGAGCAGGCCGTCGTGTGCTGCTGGACGGGCACCGGCGCCTCGATCGCCGCCAACAAGGTCGACGGCATCCGCGCCGCGCTGTGCGCCGACGCCGAGACCGCCGGGGGCGCCCGCCGCTGGAACGACGCCAACGTCCTCGCGCTCTCGCTCCGCGCGACCTCGGAGCCTGTGCTCGCCGAGATCCTCGACGCCTGGTTCAGCGCAACGCCCTCGCCGGAGGCCGACGACCGCGCGAACGTCGCTCACCTGGACGAGATCTAGATTTCCAGCCGCTCGTCCTCGAGGTCGAGCTCGCGCTCGAGCCGGTGCATGACCTCGTTCGAGATCTCGCCCGCGTTGCGCAGGCGGACGAGCTCGTCGCGCTGGGCGTCGAACACCGCGCGGGCCACCTTCTGGTACTTGCGCGAGCGGTGCTCGATGGTGTCGCCGTCCTCCTCGCTCTCGCCGGCGCGCGCGGCGAAGCGCCGGCTGCGGTAGCGGTAGAGGTTGCGCATGCGCTCGACGGTCTCGTCGTACGTCCACTCCTCCTCGGCGAGCTCGTCCAGCCGCGAGAGCGCGACCGCCGCCGCGGCGCGCCGGCCGACCAGCTCCTCGCGCGCGTCCTCGCCGTCGTCGCGCACACCCAGCATGCGGATCACGCGCGGGAGCGTGAGGCCCTGGAGCACGAGCGTGGCGAAGATGACCGCGAAGGTCAACAGCTGGATCTCGTCGCGGGCCGGGAACCCCGGTTCGAGCGCGAGCGCCGCGGCGAGCGAGACCGAGCCACGCATCCCCGACCAGGCGACCACGGTGCGGCTCTGCCACGACGAGCGGCGCGCCCGTTGCGACTCGCGGCGGTCGAGCGTGCGAATCACGTAGACGATCGTGTGCGCCCACACAAGCCGCGTGAGGATCACCGCCGCGCTGACCGCGACCGCCCAGAGCAGCAGCTCGCCGGCCGGCCGGGCGCTCAGGCCGTCGAGGATCGCCGGCAGCTGGAGTCCGATCAGCACGAACAGCAGCGCGTTGAGCAGGAAGACGAGCGTCTCCCAGACGGCGAAGCCCTGGATCCGCATCCGGGCGCTCGAGATCCGCGGCGCCCGCCAGCCGAGCACGATCCCGGCCGTGACCGCTGCCAGCACGCCGGAGACGTGCAGCGCCTCGGCCGGCAGGTAGGCGGCGTAGCCGGTGAGCAGCGAGATGGTGATCTCCACCGGGACGTCGTCCAGCATCCGGCGGATCTCGGAGATGATCGCTCCGGCCACCAGGCCGATGGCGATGCCGATCGCGGCGCCGCTGACGAAGTCCAGCCCCGCCTCCCAGATCGAGAACGTGCCGCCGACTGCCAGCACCGCCACGCGGTAGGCCACGAGCGCCGTGCCGTCGTTGATCAGGCTCTCGCCCTCGACGATCGACACGATCCGCCGCGGCACGGACATCCGCCGGGCGATCTCCGCCGCGGCCAGCGGGTCGGTGGGCGCCACGATCGCCCCGAGCGTGAAGGCGGCCGCCCACGGCAGATCGGGGATCAGCGCGTGCGCCACCACCGCGACGACGCACATCGTCGCCAGCACGAGCCCGACCGCCTGCAGCGTGATCGCGCGCAGGTCGCGCCGCAGGTCGTGCAGGTTGGCGAAGAACGCCGCCGAGTACAGCAGCGGCGGCAGGAAGATCACGAGCACGAGGTCGGGCTCGAGCGTCGCCTCGGGCATCCCGGGCACGAACCCGAGCCCGAGGCCGCCGACGACGAGCACGATCGGGTATGGGATGTTCACCGCGCGGGCGGCCGCGCCGAGCACGGCGACCGCCACCAGCAGGGCGATCAGGATCGCCTCGACCTCTTCGATCATGCCGCCTCGTAGCGGATCACGCCCGCCACCTCGGTCTCGTGCACCTGGCCGCGGTCGACCAGCAGGTCGGCGTGCCCGAGCACCTCCGAGAGGGTCAGGTACGCCTGGGTGACGGCCACGTTGCCCCACAGCGCCTGCGCGATCTCGTACGCGGTCAGTGGCTCCTCGTCGACCAGCCCGGCGATCTTGCGCGCCCGCCGCTCGTGCATGGCGAAGCGCTCGTCGATCAGCGCGACGTGGTCGGTGACCGGCTCGCCGTGTCCGGGCAGGACGACCTCGGCTTCGAGCTCGCGCGTGTCGCGCAGCGAGTCCATGTACATCATCAGCGCGCGCGGGCGGCCGGCGCCAGGCTCGCCGGAGCGGCCGCCCAGCGGACGGGAGATGAGCGGGTTGGACGAGATGTGGCCGATCAGGTGGTCGCCGCCCAGCAGGACCGCGCGCTCGGCGTCCCAGAACAGCGTGTCCGATGGGGAGTGGCCCGGCCGGTGGAGCACCTGCAGCGTGCGGTTCGCGAACGGCAGCTCGCCGCCGTCGGCCAGCGGCCGGTCGACGGGCGCGCTCCCGCCCCAGCCGCGGAACGAGCGCGAGACCGAGCGCAGTGCGGTGACCACGTCGCGCGGGATCCCGTTGCGCAGCATCAGCGCCTCGGCGAGCTCGTCGTCGCGCTCGGCGTGCGCGCCGAACTCCTCGAGCACGGGCGCCAGCAGGTCGAGCGCGCAGACCTCGGCGCCCGAGCGGTCGGCGAGGATGCCGACGAGGCCGAGGTGGTCGAGGTGCTGGTGCGTGATGACGATCCGCTCGAGGTCCTCGATCCGCCGCCCATGCTCCCCCAGCGCGCGCTCGAGGGCGTCCAGCGCCTTGCCGGAGTTGGGGCCGGTGTCGACCAGCGTCAGCGGGTCGTCCTCGATCAGGTAGCAGTTCACCCGCCCCACCGCGAACGGCGTCGGGATCGGGAGGCAGTGGATCGCGTCCGTCATGCCCGGATGACTGACAGCACCTCGTCGCGCCGGCGCTCCATGTCCTCGCGCGAGACGAGGCTCTCGAGGTTCAGGCGCAGGAGCGGCTCGGTGTTGGACAGGCGCACGTTGAAGTGCCAGTCGTCGTAGTCGACCGAGAGCCCGTCGAGCCTCGTGATCCGCCCGTCGCCGTAGCGGCGCTCGAGCTCGGCGGCGCGGCCCTCGGGGTCCTCGACCTCGGAGTTGATCTCGCCCGACACGAAGTAGCGCGCGCGCAGCGGCTCGAGCAGCTCGGAGAGCTTCGCTCCGCGGCGGGAGAGCAGCTCGAGGAGCAGCAGCGCCGGGATCGTCCCCGAGTCGGCGTTGTAGAAGTCGGCGAAGTAGTAGTGGCCGGAGACCTCGCCGCCGAAGGCGGCGCCCTCGTCGCGCATGCGGCGCTTGAAGAACGCGTGCCCGACGCGGTTCAGGTGCGCGCGGCCGCCGAGGCGGGTGACGAGGTCGGGAACCGCGCGCGAGGCCCTGATGTCGTAGAGGATGTCGGCGCCGGGGTGGCGGGCGAGCACGGACTCGGCGAGCAGGGCGGTCATGAAGTCGCCGTCGACGAAGCGGCCGGTGTCGTCGATGAAGAAGCAGCGGTCGGCGTCGCCGTCCCAGGCGATGCCGAGGTCGGCGCCCTCGGCCCGCACCTTGTCGACGATGAAGCGGCGGTTCTCCTCCAGCAGCGGGTTCGGCTCGTGGTCGGGGAACTCGCCGTCGGGCTCCCAGTACGTGGTCACGAGGTCGAGCCCGAGGCGCTCGAGCAGCGGGCCGACCATCGGTCCCGCCATGCCGTTACCGCCGTCGACGACGACCTTCAGCGGGGCGACGGCGGACGGGTCGATGAACGCCAGGGCCGCTTCCTGGAAGGGCGCATAGACGTCGACGTCCTCGGAGGTGCCGCCGTGCGGGGCGGGGCCGAGACCGTCGTGCACGAGCCGCTGGATCTCGCCGATGCCGCTGTCGCCGGAGAGCGCCGCCGCCCCGCGCTCGACGAGCTTCGCGCCCGTGTACGCCTTCGGGTTGTGCGAGGCGGTGCACATCAGCCCGCCGTCGAGGTCGCGGCTGCCGACGAGCCAGTAGAGCATCTCGGTGCCGACCATCCCGGCGTCGAGCACGTGCGCGCCCTCGGCCATCAGGCCCGCGCGATAGCGGGCGGCCAGCTCCGGCGCGGTCAGCCGCATGTCTCGCCCGAGGCCGATGCCCAGCTGGTCGGGCCGCTTGCCCGCCCGGTCGGCGAGCACGCGCGCGAACGCGCGCCCGACCGCCTCGGCGACGTCGCCGTCGATCTGCTCGCCGTACAGGCCGCGCACGTCGTACGCCTTGAAGATGGCTGCTTGCACCACGGGCGCGCAAGGGTAACGTCGCCGAAGGCGAGCGACCGACGAAGGAGGTTCGTCTCGCCTGGCAGGCGAAACTGTCATCCATGAAGGTCGTGATCCTCTGTGGCGGGCGTGGTACTCGGCTCAACGGCGAGCGCCCGAAGCCATTGGTGCAGGTCGGCGGGCGGCCGATCCTCGAGCACGTGATCGCGATCTACGCGGCGCAGGGCTTCCGCGAGTTCACGCTGCTCACCGGCCATGGCGGCGAGGCGGTGGCGGCGTGGGCGGCGGGCGATTCGCGGCTCGAGTGCGTCGACACCGGGCCCGACACGCCGACAGGCGGGCGCGTGCACGCCGTCCGCGACCAGCTGCGAGAGCCGTTCTGCCTCACCTACGCCGACGGGGTCGCGAACATCGACCTCGCCGCCCTGCGCTCGACGCACGAGAGCAGCGGCGCGCTGGCGACCATGACCGTCGTACGCCCCGAGCTGCCGTTCGGCGTCGCCGCGATCGAGGACGGCCGGGTGATCGGGTTCCGCGAGAAGCCACAGGCCGAGCAGTGGATCAACGGGGGCTTCTTCGTGATGGCGCCGGCCGCTCTCGACTACCTCGGCCCCGACGCGGTCCTCGAGCGCGAGCCGCTCGAGCGCCTCGCCGCCGACGGCGCGCTCGCGGCCTACCGCCACGATGGCTTCTGGCGCTGCCTCGACACCCCGAAGGACGCCGCCGTGCTCGAGCAGGAATGCGCCCGCGGCGCCCCCTGGCTCTCCTAGACTCCAAGGCATGGCCGGACACTCCAAGTGGGCGGGGATCAAGCACAAGAAGGCGATCGTCGACGCTCGGCGGGGCAAGCTGTTCACCAAGCTCGCGCGGGCGATCACCGTCGCGGCCAAGGAGGGCGGCGGCGACGTCGACGGCAACCCGGCGCTGTCGCTTGCCGTCCAGAAGGCCAAGGACGCCTCGATGCCGAAGGACAACATCGAGCGCGCGATCGCCAAGGGCACCGGCGAGGGCGCGGACGCCGACGCGCTCGAGGGCGTCGTCTACGAGGGCTACGCGCCCGGCGGCGTGGCCGTGCTCGTCGAGGCCCTGACCGACAACCGCAACCGCACCGGCTCCGAGATGCGCCACATCTTCGCCAAGCACGGCGGCAACCTCGGCGAGCCGGGGTCGGTCGCCTACCTGTTCGACAAGAAGGGCGTCGTGGTCGTCGACGGCGAGCGCTACTCCGAGGACGACCTGATGGTCGCGATCGACGCCGGCGCCGAGGACATCCAGATGGACGCCGACGTGTACGAGGTGCTGTGCGAGCCGACCGACCTGGCCGCGGTGCGGGCCGCGCTCACCGACGCGGGGATCGAGGTCGACGAGGCGCAGATCGCCCAGCGCCCGAAGACGCTCGTGCCGCTGGACGAGGACGGCGCGGTGAAGGTGCTGCGGCTGATCGACGCGCTCGAGGATCAGGACGACGTCGACGCCGTGCACGCGAACTTCGACGTCGACGCCGAGGTTCTGGAGCGCGTGGCGGGGTAACAGCGCGTCAGTGCGCTCCTCCTGGTCACCCTCCGCGGTCGCCCTCGTCACGCTGATGGCGTTCGGCAGCGTCGTGATGTGGCTCGGCGTCCCGCTCGGCCTCGTCTACCTGGCCTCCCGGCTCGCCGACACGCCGAACCCGACGATGGGGCCGTACCTGCTGGTGATCATCGGCCTGCCGTTGGGGATGGCCGTGGTGGGGAAGGGCCTGGGCGCGCTCAACCGCGCACACGTGCGGCTCACGGGCGCTGAGACCGACCAGTACCGTCCTGGCTGGACGCGCTCGATGCGCGGCGAGCGCCGCGTCGACCGCCGCAACGGCGTGCTCGACAAGGTGATGATCGTCTCCGTCGCGCTCGCGGGCATCGTGTTCGCGATCTGGTTCTTCGGTTTCGCGGGGAGTTCTCTCCCCACGGGCTGAAGGCGTCCGACGCCCGGCGCAGGAATCCGGGGATTCTGCGACGGGCGGCCTGAAGGCGTCCGACGCCCGGCGCAGAATCCCTTCGGTGTACGTGATCGTCCTCGGGATCGACCCTGGCGTGGCCAACACGGGCTACGGCGTCGTCGCGCAGCAGCGCGGGCGCCTCGTGGCGCTCGACGGCGGGGTGATCGAGACCTCGCCGGGACGCGATGCCGCGGGCCGGCTGGAGACCATCCACGCGCGCGTGGGCGAGCTGATGGACGAGTACCGCCCCGACGCGGTGGCGCTCGAGGACGTCTACTTCGGCGCCAACGCCCGCTCGGCGTTCGCGGTCGGCCAGGCGCGCGGGGTGGTGCTGCTCGCGGCCGGCCAGCGCGGCCTGCCGTGCGCCTCGTACACCCCGCAGCAGGTCAAGGCCGCGGTCTGCGGCTCCGGCCGCGCGGCCAAGGACCAGGTGCAGCGGATGGTCCAGACGCTGCTCGCGCTTGCCGATCTCCCGCAGCCCGACCACGCGGCCGACGCGCTGGCCGTGGCCATCTGCCACACGAACGGGGCGCCGCTCGCGGCGGCGTTGAGCGCATGATCGCGCTGCTGGAGGGCACGGTCGCCGTCCGGCGGGCCGATCACGTGGTCGTCTCCTGCGGCGGCGTCGGCTACCGGCTGGCCGTCTCCGCGGAGACGCTTCGCCACGTCCCGCGGGTGGGCGAGCCGGCGACGCTGTTCACCCACCTGATCGTGCGCGACGACGCGCTGCAGCTCTACGGCTTCGCCACCGAGGAGGAGCGCGATCTCTTCCTGCTGCTGATCGGCGTCCAGTCAGTCGGTCCCAAGATGGCGCTCGCGGTGCTCTCCGGCGGGCCGCCACGCGAGCTGCTGGGAGCGGTCGCGGCGGGCGACACCGCCCGGCTGCAGGCCGCGCCCGGGATCGGCAAGCGGACCGCCGAGCGGATCGTCGTCGAGCTGCGCGAGAAGGTCGGGGTCACGGCCGAGGAGCCGATCGTGATCACTCGCGGCGACGACGCGCGCGGCCTCGCCCGCGAGGGCCTCGTCGGCCTCGGTTTCTCTCCCCAGGAGGCGGACCGGCTGCTCGACGGCGCGTCCGGCGACTCGCCCGAAGACCTGATCGCCCACGCGCTCAAGGGTGCGCGCGGATGATCCGCACCCCCGGAGCGGAGCGGCTGCAGGCGCCCGAGGCGCAGCCCGACGAAGAGGTCGACGCGTCGCTGCGGCCGCGCACGCTCGAGGACTTCGTGGGGCAGGAGGCGGTGAAGGATCAGCTCGGCGTCTCGATCGCGGCCGCCGCGGCCCGCGGCGAGGCGCTCGACCACGTCCTGCTCGCCGGGCCGCCCGGCCTGGGCAAGACGTCGCTGGCCCAGATCGTCGCCACCGAGCTCGGGGTCCCGTTCATCCAGACCGCGGGCCCGGCGCTCGAGCGCAAGGCCGACATCGCGTCCTATCTGACGGCGCTCGAGCCGCGGGCGGTGTTCTTCGTCGACGAGATCCACCGCCTGCCGCGCGCGATCGAGGAGACGTTCTATCCCGCGATGGAGGACCACCAGCTGCCGATCACGGTCGGCGCGGGGGCGGGGGCGCGCGTGGTCACGCTCGACCTGCCGGCGTTCACGCTGGTCGGCGCCACCACCCGCGCCGGCCTCCTCACCACACCGCTGCGCGACCGTTTCGGTATCCAGCACCGGCTCGACCACTACGGCCCCGACGATCTCGCGCGCATCGTCACGCGCTCGGCCCGGGTGCTCGGCGTCGCGATCGAGGCTCCGGCCGCGGGAGCGATCGCCGAGCGCTCGCGCGGCACGCCGCGCGTCGCCAACCGCCTGCTGCGCCGCGTGCGCGACTTCGCGCAGGTGCACGGCAGCGGCGAGGTCACGGTCACGCTCGCGGGAGCGGCGCTCGACCTGCTCGAGGTCGACCACGAGGGGCTCGACCGGCTGGACCGCGAGATCCTGGCCGCGGTCTGCTCGCGGTTCTCCGGCGGGCCGGTGGGGCTCTCCACGCTCGCCGTGGTCGTGGGGGAGGAGGCGGACACGATCGAGGACGTCTACGAGCCGTACCTGCTCCAGCGCGGCTTCCTCCAGCGCACCCCGCGCGGGCGGTGCGCGACGGTGCACGCGTTCCGCCACCTCGGCCTCGAGCCGCCAAGCTCCGACTCGACATTGTTCTGATCGAAGCTTTAGCGGTCTCGCTCTAGCCTAAGAGACCGAATGGCGCACCTCTTCATCTGCCCGAACTGCGGCCAGCGCACCAGCGAGACGGACCGTCAGCAGGGCTTCCGCAACCAGCCGCGCGGCTGCTCGAAGTGCGGCTTCGGCTTCCTCTTCGAGCTGCTCGACGACTACTACCCCGCCCCCAACGCGGCGTTCTTCGTCTGCGACCAGGCGGGCCGCATCATCGGCTGCGGCCGCGGGACCCGCGAGCTGACCGGGCTTTCCGACGAGAAGGTCATGGGCCGCGAGGTGCGTGAGGTGCTGGGCCTGGACTTCGAGGGCGGCGCCGACCACGTCGGCACGGTGCTCGAGTGGGGCGTCCGGCAGCTCGGCAAGCCGGTCGTCGTCAACGCCGAGGGAGATCTGCCCGCCAAGGCGGTCGCCGACCTCTTCCCGGCGTACGATGACGATGGCGGCCTCCTGCTCGTCCTGACGCCGTCGAAGTAGCGCCGACTACCCTCTTTCCGCCGGTACATGTCAGAACGCCGCCGCTCTCTCTTCGTCCTGCTGATCGTCCTGGGCCTGATCGCCGGGTCGCTGTTCGCCGTCTCGAGCCGCGACACGAAGCTCGGGCTCGACCTCCAGGGCGGCGTCCAGCTGATCTTCGAGGGGCAGCCGACGGCCCAGCAGCCCACGGTCACCGCGGAGGCGCTGCAGAACTCGCTCGACATCATGCGCGAGCGCGTCGACGCGTTCGGCGTCGCCGAGCCCGAGCTGCTGCTCTCCGGCGACAACCAGATCGAGGTCAACCTGCCGGGCGAGGAGGACGCCGATCGGGCCGCGCAGCAGGTCGGGTCGACCGCCCAGCTCTTCTTCTACGACTGGGAAGCGAACATCCTCGACGAGGACTGCCAGACCAACCCGGACGAGAACTCGGGCCAGAAACGGCAGATCACCGGCTTCTACCGTGCGGTCCAGGCGGCCTCCGAGTGCGACCCGCAGCGAGACGGCAACAACAGCGCCGCCGACGCTCCGCGCTTCTACGCGTTCAACGAGACGAGCAAGCAGCCGCTCAACGGCGGCACCGCATCCGCCAGCCGTGAGGAGGCGCTCGAGGACCTGAGCGACGCCGAGCGCGCGAACGTCGAGGTCGTGCAGGTCCCCGAGGGCATCCTCGTCGTCCGCGACCAGAAGGCCGACGCCGACGACCCCGACCCCGACCGCTTCTGGGTGATCCAGGACAACCCGGCGCTCGGGGGCACGGACATCCGCAACCCCGAGCAGAACTTCGACCAGCAGGGCGGCAACGAGCCGATCGTCACCTTCGACTTCACGGACAGGGGTCGCGAGGCGTTCCAGAACATCACGCGCGAGATCGCCCAGCGCGGCCAGGACAACGCGCTCCCCGGCACGGACCCGAGCGTCGGCTCACAGCACTTCGCGATCGTGCTCGACGACGAGCTCGTCTCGTCGCCGACCATCAGCTACATCGAGTATCCGGACGGGATCGACGGCGAGACGGGCGCCCAGATCTCGGGCAGCTTCACGATCAGCTCCGCGCAGGACCTGGCGAAGATCCTCGAGATCGGCGCGCTGCCGATCCGGCTCGAGCTGATCTCGAGCTCGCAGGTCTCCGCGTCGCTCGGCGAACAGGCGCTCGACCAGGGCGTGTTGGCGGGCGCCGCGGGCTTCCTGATCGTCGCGCTCTTCCTGATCGTCTTCTACCGCGTGCTGGGTGTCATCTCGGTGCTCGCGATGGGCGTCTACGGCCTCTACTTCTACGCGCTCGTCGAGCTGATCCCGATCACGCTCACGCTGCCCGGCATCGCCGGCCTGATCCTCACACTGGGGGTGGCGGCCGACGCCAACATCGTCATCTTCGAGCGGGTCAAGGAAGAGCTGCGCGCGGGCCGCAGCGTCGGCCAGGCGATCTCCGCCGGCTACAAGAAGGGCCTGACCGCGATCGCGGACGCGAACGTCGTCACCTTCCTCGTCGCGTTCATCCTCTTCATCCTCGCCACGGCGGGCGTCAAGGGCTTCGCGCTCACGCTCGGCGTCGGCGTGATCCTGTCGCTGTTCACCGCCGTGCTCGCCACCCAGGCGATGCTCTACGCGATGCGCGGGACGGCGCTCCTGCGCTCGCGCGCGGCGCTCGGCGCGCGCGACTCGAAGCCGATCCGGTTCGACTTCATCGGCCGCTCGCGCTGGTTCTTCTCGACGTCCGGCTTGATCCTGCTCGTGTGCGCGATCGCGCTCGCCGTCCAGGGCCTGAACTTCGGGATCGACTTCGAGGGCGGCACGCGGATCACCGCGCCGCTCGAGCGCGAAGCCTCCGTCGACCAGGTGCGGGACGCGCTCGGCGGCATCGGCCTCGCCGACGCCGAGATCCAGACCGTCGACAACCCGGAGCTGGGCGAGAACGTCGTCCAGATCAGCGCCGAGCAGCTCGGCCCGGCCGAGTCCGGCCAGGCGGAGGACATCCTCAGGGACAGCTTCGGGCTCGCGGACAACCTGAGCATCGAGTCGATCGGCGCGAGCTTCGGCCAGTCGGTGGCCGACAACGCGATCAAGGCGATCATCGCCTCGCTGGTCATCATCTCGATCTACATCACGCTGCGCTTCCAGTGGAAGTTCGCGGTTCCGGTGCTGATCGCCCTCTCGCATGACCTGCTGATCACCGGCGGCGTCTACGCACTGCTCGGCCGGGAGGTGACGGCGTCGACGGTCGCGGCGCTCCTGACCATCTTGGGCTTCTCGCTCTACGACACGATCGTCGTGTTCGACCGGGTGCGGGAGAACATCCCGCGGATGCCGAACGCGGCGTTCTCGCAGATCTACAACCGCTCGATGTCCGAGGTCATCATCCGCTCGCTGGCCACCAGCTTCTGCGCCGGCCTGCCGATCCTCGCGCTGATGCTGTTCGGCGGCGAGACGCTGCAGGACTTCGCGTTCGCGCTGCTGGTGGGCACGCTCTCCGGCACCTACTCGTCGGTCTTCATCGCCGGCCCGGTGCTGACGCACTGGAAGGAGCGCGAGCCGGTCTACAAGGCGCGCGAGACGCGGATCCGCTCGCAGTTCGACGGCGTCGTCCCGGCGTACGCCGTCGCGGTGGCGGGCGCTCCGGTCGACGTCGCTCCGGCCGAGCCGCGCCGCGGCCGCTCGCGAGTGACGGCGCCGCCCGATCCGGCGCGCGGCGTCTCGAGCGAGGAGTTCGAGGAGATGGTGCGCGACCTCGGGGTCGCGGACGAGCCCGAGCCCGAGCCGGAGGCGCCGCAGCCGGCCACCGCCGGGAGCCGCCCCGCGGGCGGGCGCCGCGCGCGGTCGCGGGCGGCCAAGGACTCTGACGGCGGCGACAAGCCGAAGAAGCCGCCGAACCGTCGCCACGGGAGGCCGCGCTGATGGCCGGGCTCGTGTGGGTGATGGTCGGGATCGCGCTCTGGCACTTCGCGATCTTCGTGCCCGATCACTTCTGGTCGGGGATCGTCGGCGCGTTCGTGGGCGCCGTGATCGGCTCGTTCGTGTTCGGGTTCCTGATCCACGGGCTCACCGTGCCCGGGCAGAACGACACGAACCTGCTCAACGCGGTCGAGGCGGTTCCGGGGGCCGTGATCGGGATGGCCGTCGTGTACTGGGTCGGGCTCCGCCAGGAGCGCCTGCACCCGGCGGTCTAGGCCGCACTCTCCTACGAACGTCAACGGCGCTGGGTAGGGAGGGTCAGGGGTCCGGCGGCGGCGAGTTTCCATGGAAGCGTCCTGGATCGTGGTCGTCGGACGACCGTCAGGCAGGACGCTCGACCGAGACGGGCCTTCGACCCTCTCGCCCTCGAGTTGAGGGTCGGGCGAGGCCGCGGTTCCGTCTTGTGGCGGCCATACGCTGCGGCGACCGTGGCCCGCCTCGACACCCGCTTCACCGTCCCGCCGTACGACTACGCCGCCGCCGAGCGGCTGGCGGCCGCGCTCGGCGTCTCGCACGTGCTCGCCCAGGTGCTGACGCGGCGCGGGCTGGGCGAGGAGGCGGCCGCACGCGCGTTCCTGGCCGCGGACGAGTCGCATCCGCTCGACGCGTTCGGCGGCCTCCGCGAGGCTGCCGCGCGGGTGCTCGAGCACGTGCGCCGGCAGTCGCGGATCACGGTCCACGGCGACTACGACGTCGACGGCGTGACGTCGACGGCGATCCTCGTGCGCGCGCTGCGCACCGTCGGCGCGGACGTCGACTGGTACCTGCCGAGCCGGATCGACGACGGCTACGGCCTCGCGGCGAGCACGGTCGAGCGGCTCGCGGCCCGCGGAACGGATCTGCTGATCACGGTCGACTGCGCGATCACCGCCGTCGACGAGGTCGCGGCGGCGCGCGCGGCGGGGCTGGACGTCGTGGTCACCGACCACCACTCCCCACGCGCCGACGGCCGTCTCCCCGACGCCCCGATCGTCCACCCGCGGCTCGGAGGCGCTCCGAGCGCGGCGGGGGGCGGCGCGTATCCGGGCGGCGCTCCGAGCGCGGCGCGGGGGGGCGCGTATCCGTGCCCGGATCTGTGCGCGGCGGGGGTCGCCCACAAGCTCGCGGCGGCGCTGCTCGAGGGCGCGGGGGAGGACCCGGCGCTCGCGGAGGAGGACCTCGACCTCGTCGCGCTCGCCACGGTGGCCGACGTCGTGCCGCTCGTCGGCGAGAACCGGCGGCTCGTGCGCGAAGGCCTGCGCGCGCTGGCGGGCACGCGCAAGCCCGGCCTGCGGGCGCTGATGGAGGTCGCGCGCGTCGACCCGGGCTCGCTCGACGCCGGCGCGATCGGCTTCCGGCTCGCGCCGCGGATCAACGCCGCCGGCCGGCTCCACCGGGCAGACGCGGGGCTCGAGCTGCTGCTGACCGAGGATCCCGCGCGGGCCCGGGCGATCGCGGCCGAGCTCGACGCGGTGAACACCGAGCGCCGGGACGTCGAGACGCGGATGCGCTTCGCGGCCGAGGCCCTGGTGGCCGAGCAGGGCCCGGCCGCGGCGTACGTCCTGGCCGCCGAGGGCTGGCACCCGGGCGTGATCGGCATCGTCGCCGCGCGCATCGCCGAGCGCCATCACCGGCCGGCGGTCCTGATCGCCCTCGAGGGGGAGGAGGGAACCGGGTCCGGACGCTCGATCCCGGCGTTCGACCTCCTGGGCGGGCTGACCGCGGCCGGGCGGCACCTCGAGCGCTACGGCGGGCACCGCGCCGCGGCCGGGCTCACGATCGCGCGCGCGGACGTCGACGCGTTCCGCGAGTCCTTCGTCGCCCACGCGGCCGAGGTCCTCAGCCCCGACGACCTCGTGCCCGAATGCCGGGTCGATGCCGTCGTCCCCGGCGATGCGCTGACGCTCGCGCTGGCCGAGGAGCTGGAGCGCCTCGCGCCGTTCGGGCAGGGCAACCCGGCCGTCTCGCTGCTCGTCCCCGCCGCCCAGCTCGCCGACCCGCGGGCGATGGGGGAGGGCCGCCACGTGGCGTTCACGCTCCACGCCGGTGGCGCACGCTCGCGCTGCGTCCAGTTCGGGGCCGGCAGCCGCCTGCCGGCGGAGCCCGACGAGCCGGTCGACGCCGCGGTCCGGCTCGAGGCGAACCGCTGGAACGGCGCCGTCGAGCCACGCCTCGTCCTCCGCCACGCCCGCCCGTCCCGCCCGGCACCGATCGAGATCGTCGGCGAGCCCACGTTCATCGACGGCCTCACCACCGAGCTGACGCGCGACCTCGCCGGCCCTCACGAACACCTCGCCCATGAATCTGGGGAGTGGATGCGCGACGTCCGCGGCACCGGGATCGCGGGGCTGCTCGCGGATCTCGTCGCGGCCGGCGACCGCGTGCTCGCGGTCGTCGCGCATGCGCCGTACCGCGCGCGCACCCTCCAGGGCCGCATCGGCGGCTTCGCGGTGTGCTCCTGGGCGGCCCTCACGGACGATCCCGAGCTGGCCGCCGGCTACGACCATCTCGTGGTCGTCGACCCGCCCGCGGACGCGCGGGCGCTCGCCCGCCTCCAACGTCCGTCCGCGGCGGCCCGGACCCATCTGGCGTGGGGTGAGCCTGAGCTACGCTTTGCTCACCGAATACATCAGTGGGACTTCGCCCTCCGCGACCCGCTGGCAGCCCTCTACCGCGCACTGCGCGGGACCGGGGACGTCGGTGGGGAGGCCCTCGAGGCCGTGCTACGGGGCGAGGGGCCGCAACCGAGGTCGGCCGCGCTCGCGGGGCGCCTGGTGCGGGTCCTCTCCGAGCTCGATCTCGTGGTCCTCGATCGCGAAGGGCCGGCCCTCCGGCTGACCGAGACGCGCGCGCGCACCGCGCTCGAGCGCTCGGCGGCCTTCCGGGCCTACCACCTCCGCCTCGAGGACGGACTGCGATTCCTGACGACCGACACGATCCGGCAAGCGGCCTGACCCCCTCCCAAGAGGGTCAGTCGTCGGGTGCCGCCGTGGAGCCCGGCCCCCCGGTCGCGGCCGTGGACGGGAACGGCGCCGGCGAGACGGAGGCGCCGGTCGCCGTCGCGGGCCATCGCCCGATCGATCGCGCCGACCACGCGCACGGTCCGCTCGCGAACGCCCCGGCCGACCTCACGGCGGTCGAGCGCGAGCTGCTCGCCGACCTGTTCGCGATCGTCGAGGAGCACGCCGACGAGGTCGCCGAGAGCATCGACCGCGAGCGGGTCGTGCGCGCGTTCGTGTTCGCCTGCGAGCACCACGCCGACCAGCGGCGCCAGTCGGGCGAGGACTTCATCACCCATCCCGTCGGCGTCGCGAAGATCTGCGCCGGCATGCGGCTCGACACCGAGACGCTGTGCGCGGCCCTGCTGCACGACACGGTGGAGGACACGTCGGCCTCGCTCGACGAGGTCCGGGACGCGTTCGGGGACGAGGTCGCCGGCCTCGTCGACGGCGTCACCAAGCTCACCGGGATCACGTTCCAGTCGCGCGACGAGGCGCAGGCCGAGAACTACCGCAAGATGATGGTCGCGATGGCCACGGACATCCGGGTCATCCTGATCAAGCTCGCCGACCGGCTGCACAACATGCGCACGCTCGAGGCGATGGCCAAGCAGAAGCAGATCGACAAGGCGAAGGAGACCCTGGAGATCTACGCGCCGCTGGCCCACCGGCTCGGCATCCACGCGATCAAGTGGGAGCTGGAGGACCTCGCGTTCACCACCCTGCACCCGCGCAAGTACCAGGAGATCAAGGGGCTCGTCAGCCAGCAGCGCGAGGAGCGCGAGCACTACGTCGCGCGCGCGGGCGGCTACCTGGCGAAGGAGCTCGAGGCGCTCGGCATCCGCGCCGAGATCTCCGGCCGCGCCAAGCACTTCTACTCGATCTACTCGAAGATGACCCGCAAGGGCCGCGAGTTCAACGAGATCTACGACCTCACGGCCATGCGCGTGATCGTCGACTCCGTGAAGGACTGCTACGGGGCGGTGGGCGTCATCCACTCGCTGTGGAAGCCGCTCCCCGGGCGCTTCAAGGACATGATCGCGATGCCGAAGTTCAACATGTACCAGGCCCTCCACACGACCGTGATCGGGCCCGAGGGGCGGCCGCTCGAGATCCAGATCCGCACGCGCGACATGCACGAGACGGCCGAGTACGGGGTCGCCGCGCACTGGCGCTACAAGGAGAGCAACAAGCAGGGCGGGGTCGACCCGACCGACATGAAGCTCAAGTGGCTCAAGTCGCTGCTCGACTGGCAGGGCGACGAGGACGACCCGGTCGAGTTCACCGAGCACCTGCGCGGCCAGCTGATCGAGGACGAGGTCTACGTCTTCACGCCCAAGGGCGAGGTCAAGTCGCTGGCCGTCGGCGCCACGCCGCTCGACTTCGCTTACGAGATCCACACCGACGTCGGCCATCGCTGCGTGGGCGCCAAGGTCAACGGCAAGATCGTCCCGCTGCACTACGAGCTCGAGTCCGGCGACATCGTCGAGATCCTCACCGCCAAGCGCGAGCGCGGCCCGTCGCGCGACTGGCTCGCGCTCGTCAAGACGACCCGCGCCCGCAACAAGATCCGCGCCTGGTTCAAGGCCGAGTCGCGCGACGACTCCGAGCACACCGGCCGCGACCTGCTGCAGGAGCACCTCGGCAAGGCCGGCCTGCCCGCCCAGAAGATCACCGGCTCGCCGCTGCTCGCCGACGTGATCCGCGAGATGGGCTTCCGCAAGGCCGAGGACTTCTACATCGCGCTCGGCGGGGCGAAGATCTCGCCCAAGGTCGTCGTCAACAAGGTCCTGCAGCGGCTCAAGCAGGGGGAGAGCGCCGAGGCCGAGGTGTCGGCCGCCGAGGACCTGATCAAGCCGACCGTCCGCCGCAAGCCGGAGGCGTCGTCGTCGCAGTTCGGCATCCGCGTCGAGGGCGTGGACGACGTGCCGCTGCGGCTGGCCAAGTGCTGCCGCCCCGTGTCAGGCGACCAGATCCTGGGCTACGTGTCGCTCGGCCGCGGCATCACCATCCACCGCGAGGACTGCCCGAACGCGGAGGCGCTCAAGAAGGACCCCGAGCGCTTCGTGGCCGTCTCCTGGGACGGCGACAACGAGACGTCGTTCAAGGTCGAGATCCAGGTCGACGCGTGGGACCGCCACCGCCTGCTCGAGGACGTCGCCCGCACGTTCGCCGAGGGCGGCATCAACATCGTCGAGGCCTACTGCAGCGTCCAGCACCCGATGGTCAAGAACCGGTTCGTGATCGAGGTGGGGGACACCCAGGCGCTCAAGACCGCGATCAACCGCCTGCGGTCGATCGACTCGGTGTTCGACGCCTACCGCGTCACGCCCAGCGGCGGCTAGGCCACCACCTGCAGGGCGCCCGGCCCGACCGTGATCTCGACGGACTCCTCGTCGCCGATGTAGTCGCCGTCGACCTGCGTCGGCACCGGCCGGCCGTCGAGCGAGCGCACGGTGATGCGGTGCACGCCGGTGAACGCCTCGACGCCGCGGTGCTTTGCGATCCGCGCCGCTCCCGACAGCGCGCGGAACGTCACGGTGGGAACGTCGTACGGCCGCGCGCGAGTGAGCATCACGCCGGCAAGCTCGCCCGAGTCGAGCCGCGCACCCTCGACCAGGTCCACCGGCCGGGTCTTGAAGTACGTGTACGGCGAGCCGTTCTGCAGGAACGCGCTCACGCCCCGAACCCGGCGGCCGTCGAGCTCCAGCTCGAGCCGCGGCGGCCCCACCACGTAGCGGCGCAGGAAGGTGGCGACCGCCGCCGCGCTGTAGTACCAGGCGCCGTAGCGGGCCTTCAGGTGCGGATGGCCATCGACGCGCTCGACCACGCTGGCGTCGAGCCCCACCCCGGCCGCGAATGTGAACCAGCGCCCGTTCACCCGCCCGAGGTCGACGGCCCGCGGCTCCCAGTTGTCGGGCATCCGCAGCAGGTGCTCGGTGGCGTCGACCACGTCGTGCGGGATCCCGAGCATCTTGCAGAACACGTTGTTGGAGCCGCCCGGGAGGCAGGTGAGCGGCGTCGGGAACCCGGCGAGCCCGTTGGCGGCCTCGTTGACCGTGCCGTCGCCGCCGAAGGCGACGACGACGTCGAACCCCTGCTCCGCCGCCTCGCGGCAGAGGTCGATCGCGTGGCCCTTGCGCTGGGTGTCGATCGCCGTCACCTGGTAGCGCCCCTGGAGCGCGTAGACCACGAGGTGCTTCAAGCGGTCGGACATGGTCGTCGCGACGGGGTTGACGATGACCAGCATCCGCTTGGCCTGTGCCGGGCGCTCGAGCGCCGCCACCTCGAGCAGGCGGCGCTCGGCGAGCGCCGCGTCGGTCACAGCCAGTCCCGGCTGCGGAAGTACGCCACCAGCCCGCCGAGCATCGCCAGCATCAGCCCGAGCACGAGGTAGAACGCGAGCGTGTCGCTCTCCCCGGGGACGCGCACGTTCATGCCCCAGATGCTGGCCACGAGCGTCAGCGGGAGCACGATCACCGAGATCGCGGTCAGCACGCGGAACGTCTCGTTCGTGCGGTGGGCGATGGCGGACTCGTTGGTGTCCTCGAGCGCCTCCACCACCTCCTTGTAGTTCTCGAGCATGTCCCACACGCGCTCGGAGGCGTCGTTGATGTCCTCGAAGTAGATCTCGAGGTCGTCGGCGATGTAGCGCGCCTTGTTGCGCTCGAGGTCCTGGAAGGCCGGCCGCTGCGGGCGGACGATCTTGCGGAAGTTGATGATCTCCTGCTTGACGTTGGAGATGTCGCGCACGACGTCGGGCGAGTCGGCCTCGAAGATCTCCTCCTCGATCCGCTCGAGCTTGTTGCCGATCTTGCGCAGCATCGGGAACGAGGCGTCGACCAGGTCGTCGACGATCTTGTAGAGCAGGTAGCCCGGGCCCTTGGAGAAGTGCGACTCGCGCAGCTCCTCGTTGGTGCGCACGCGCTCGAACAGGTACTCGATCGGCTGCAGCGGCTCGTTCGGGATCGTGATCAGGAAGTCCGCGCCGACGAAGAGGTCGACCTCGGCGGCGTTCAGCCGCCCGACCGACTTGTCGTAGCGCGGGAAGTGGAGCACGATGAACAGGTAGTCGTCGTACTCGTCGACCTTCGGGCGCTGGTTGCGCGAGCCGACGTCCTCGTAGTCGAGCGGGTGGAACTCGTAGCGCTCGGCGACCCATGCGAGGTCGACTTGCCGCGGCCGCTCGATGTTGATCCAGCGAAGGCCGGGCGACTCGACGATCTCGACGCGCGGCTCGTCGCGCTCGGGGACGTGCTCAGCCGTCGAACGGCGTGCCGAGCGGCGCCCGAACGGGGAGCGTGGCAGGCTCGGCATGACTGAGCGGGTCCTCGGCGACGGGCATTACGTGGGGGATTCTACGCGGGCGCGTGGTACCTTTCTCCGCTACATAGCAGTACGCATCCAGAGGGGTGGAGGGACTGGCCCTATGAAACCCCGCCAACCATCCCGCGCAAGCGGGAAACGGTGGCAATTCCATCAGGCTCCAAGACGACGGCCTGGGAGATGTGGCGTAGGGCATCTTCGCGACGCCTCCGCCGCACCGACCGGGCGGAGAAAGCGAAACCCATGCCGGCCGATGCCCTGAAGTGCAAGGAGTGCTCCTCGACCTACCCGCTCGACGCTCGCTACGTCTGTAGCCGCTGCTTCGGGCCGCTCGAGGTCGCCTACACGCCGCCTTCCGGCGATTCCGACGAGCTGCGCCGCCGCATCCAGGCGGGCCCGCACACGCTGTGGCGCTACGCCGACTTCCTGCCCGTCGACAGCGCCCGCTCGGCGCTGCCGACCGGCTGGACCCCGCTGGTCCGCGCTGATCGCCTCGCCGAGCGGCTCGGCCTCCGCGAGCTGTGGATCAAGAACGAGACGGCGAACCCGACCCACTCGTTCAAGGACCGCGTGGTCGCGGTGGCGCTCGCTCGAGCACAGGAGCTGGGCTTCGAGACGATCGCCTGTGCCTCCACGGGCAACCTCGCGAACGCGGTCGCCGCCCACGCCGCCGCCGCCGGGCTCCCGTCGTACGTGTTCATCCCGGCCGATCTCGAGGCCGAGAAGGTGCTCGCCACGGGGGCCTACGGGACGACCATCGTCTCGATCCGCGGCAACTACGACGCCGTCAACCGGCTCTGCACGGAGGTCGCCGGGGAGCGGCCGTCGTGGGCGTTCGTGAACGTCAACGTGCGGCCGTACTACGCCGAGGGCTCGAAGACGCTGGCGTACGAGACGGCCGAGCAGCTCGGCTGGGAGCTGCCCGACCGCGTGGTCGCGCCGATCGCGTCCGGGTCGCTGTTCACGAAGGTGGCGCGCGGCTTCCAGGACTTCCTCGACGCCGGCCTGCTGACCGGCGAGGTGCCGGTCATGTGCGGCGCCCAGGCCGACGGCTGCTCGCCGGTCGCCCAGGCGTTCGCGGCGGGCACCGACGTCTGCCGCCCGGTCAAGCCCGACACGATCGCCAAGTCGCTCGCCATCGGCAACCCGGCGGACGGTCCGTACGCCGTCGAGCTCGCGCGTGCCACCGGTGGCGTGATCGAGAGCGTCAGCGACGACGACATCCGCGCCGGCATCCGCCTGCTCGCCGAGACGACCGGGATCTTCACCGAGACAGCCGGCGGTGTGACCACGGCGGTGCTGGCCAAGCTCGCCGCCGCGGGCACCATCGACCCGGGCGAGCGCGTCGTCGCCTACATCACCGGCGACGGGCTGAAGACGCTGGACACGGTGCGCGGCACCTTCGAGGTGACCGAGATCGCCCCGTCGCTGGACGAGTTCGAGTCTTCGTTCGAGGCCGCGGTGGCGTGATGGCGGCGATCCGCATCAAGCTCCCGACGCAGCTGCGCGACGCGGCGGACAACCAGGCCGAGACCTCGGTGCAGGGCGCGACCGTGGGGGAGGCGCTCGACGCGCTCTACGCCGAGCACGGCGAGCTGCGCACGCGGCTCGCCGACGACGGCGGCAGCCTGCGGCGCTTCGTCAACGTGTACCTCGGCGGCGAGGACATCCGCTTCCTCGACGGCCTCGACACGCCGGTGTCCGACGGCGACGAGCTGACGATCCTGCCCGCCGTCGCGGGCGGCTAAGCGGCCCGGCGCGGCGGCGCGAAGTCGTCCGCGCCGATCAGGTCGCGGTCGAGCGCCGAGACGAGCGAGTCGACGAGCGCCTCCATGCTCTCGGTGACCGACCGCTCGTAGGCGGCGACGATCTCGTCGCGCCACTCGGTCTGCCGGCGGTCGAGCTCGGCCATGTCGGTGCGGGAGTACGCGACCTTGATCTGCACCGTGCAGTCCGGGCAGCGCAGATCGACCAGCACCGCGTCCTCGCCCTGCGGCTCGCAGCGCAGCGGCTGCAGGAAGCTCGAGTCGCAGCTCGGACAGGCGGTAAGCGCCATGGCGCGAAGCTAGACCCACGTCCGGACGGAAGCGGTACCGTCTGCACATGACCCGCGCCGCCGAGCGCCTGACGGTCGAGTGCCCGCGCTGCGGGCAGGTCTTCGACACGTGGGCGCTGGGGACGCCGGAGCTCGACTTCGACCCGGCGACGGCCGACCCCGGCTGGATGTCCGCGGCGTCCGCGGCCACCTGCCCGCACTGCGGCGGCACCTCGTGCTGCTCGGGCCTCGCGGCCGAGCGCGAGGCCTGGCGCGACTGATGGGCTTCTACCACGACGGCAGCCGCCGGCTCCAGGACCGCTTCGACTCGCGCCGGCTCGCCGACCGGCTCGAGGACGTCAAGGTGCGCGACTTCATCGACGACGGCGACCGCGCGTTCATCGAGTCGATGGACATGCTCTTCCTCGCCACCGCCGACGAGCACGGCCGGCCGAACTGCTCCTACAAGGGCGGCGAGCCGGGCTTCGTCCGCGTGCTCGACGAGCGCACGCTCGCGTTCCCGAGCTACGACGGCAACGGCATGTTCGTCTCCACGGGCAACGTGCTCGTCAACCCCGAGGTCGGCCTGCTCTTCATCTCCTTCGAGCACCGGCGCCGCCTCCGGCTCAACGGCACGGCGACGATCGACCCGACCGACGAGCTCCTTCCGTCCTGGCCGGGAGCCCTGCTCGTCGTCCGCGTCCAGGCACGCGAGGTCTTCCCGAACTGCCCGCGCTACATCCACCGCTACCAGCTCGTCGAACGCTCCCACTACCTCCCGCGCGCAGGAACCGACCCACCGGTCCCGGACTGGAAGCGCACCACCTGGGCCAGCGACGTCCTCCCGCGCGGCTAGGGCTTGACGGCAACCCGCCCGGAGTCGACGGGCACCAGCAGGAGCTGCTCCCCGCGCGCAGCGAAGAACTCGTCCACGGCCTTGCGCGAGCCCGCCCAGTAGTCGTAGTCGTCGACGATGAGCACGCCTCCGGAGGGCACCCGGTCGTAGAGGTGGGCCAGCTCGTGGCGGGTCGACTCGTACCAGTCGGTGTCGAGTCGCAGGAGCGCGATCTGCTCGGGCGCCTGTGCCGGGATCGTGTCCTGCACGAGGCCGGGGTGGTAGTGGATGCGGTCGGCCGGATACGCCGTCCGCGACATCCCGGCCTGGACGTCGGGGAGGTCGGCGATCGCCCAGATCGACCGCTCCGTCCGCGGGCTGCTTTCGAGCAGCTCGCGCGCCGGCGGGCCGCCCACGCGCCGGTCCTCGTCGGTCGGCTCGGGCATCCCCTCGAACGTGTCGAAGAGATGCAGCTCGCGGTCGCTCACCCCGCGGCCGAGCAAGGTCCGGGCGACGGCCTGCATGCTTCCACCACGCCACACGCCGCACTCGACGATCGCGCCGGGCACGCCGCTGTCGACGACGTGGCGAACCGCGACGACGAGCGCGAAGATCCGGAAGTACGACGTCATCGTCCACGGCCGAACCGCCTTCATGGTCGCCCGGGCCTCCGGATCGTGGTAGCGCTTGATGCGGTCGGGCTTTGCCGGCCGCGCGGCGCGCGGCGTCGGCTTGGGCGCCGCGGCGGGACGCGCGGGTGCGGCGCCGACGCGGACGAGCCGAAGGCCGGTCGCCCGTTCAAGCCCTCGGTTGGCCACCTTGCGCCAGCTCACGCCGGGAGTGTCCGGCCGGCGCCGAGCGGTGGGCAGGCCCCAAAGGGTGGAAATCGCTGCACCCGAACAGTCGTCCAAGCGGCCTCATGGGCACCCATCCGGCGGCCGATGCAGATCGTGCACTCTTCGAGTCGCCCAGGGCAAACCCGTCGTGAGGCGGGGACGCAAAGCCAGAGATCTCGCCACGGACGGTGAGACAGCTCGGCCGCCGGCTCTCCCGGTCTGCGCCCCACCGACACGGAGGTTGACGTTGAAGCCCTTGCGCCCCTTGCTCACGGTCATGACGACCGCAACATTCGCGCTAGCCGTCCTGGCCGGTCCCGCCGCCGCCGAGAAGCCGAGGGTGCCGTACACGTACTACGCGACGATCGACTGCGGCGCCGGCCCGGTGGAGGTCGGCTCATGGGATGACATCTGGGCGCCGCTGGTCGACCTCGAGAGCGGCAGGAAGTACAAGCCCGTCGAGTGGCACGTCACGGTCGGCGAGCTCGCCATCGACGAGGTCAAGAAGCGCGAGCGCAAGCACGCCGTCGATTGCAGCTATTCGGACGGCGTCGCGACCGGCACGGTCACCGTCAAACGGGCCTAGCGCGCCCGGCAGGATTCGAACCCGCTCGAGCGCCGAGTTCGGCGGCTGACCGCCTACGGATACGGATCGTCGCTCGAATCCCCGCCGCTCAGGGTGTTGTAGCTGCCGTTGCCGCACTCGGGGCAGGGCGGGAGATGCTGAGTCGAGCTTACTTCGAGCTCGTACCCGCAGTTCGTGCACTTGTACGTGCCCGAGGACACGTCGCTGCCAGCCGGTACTGGATCAGCCATCTGGATCCTCCCTCGCTTTGGACGGGCTGATGTGTCCTACCCAAGAACTGGCGCGTACATCACTAGGGTGCGGCGTCCCGAGGACGGAGGAACAGCGCCATGAGCATCGTTGTCCGCTTCAAGCCCACATCTCTGACGGCCGAGACCTACGACGAAAGCACCCGTCAGTTGGAGGAGGCCGGCGTCGAGCGTCTCCCGGACGGTCTCGAGTTTCACGTCTGCTTCGGCACGGACGGGGACCTGCAAGTCAGCGAGATATGGCAATCGCGCGAGCAGTTCGAGGCGTTCGGCGAGCGGCTGCAGCAGATGCCCGTGCTCGCCGAGCTCGACATCGAGTACTCCAGCCCGCCGGAGATCTTCGAGGTCCACAAGATCGTCAAGCGCTAGGCACCCCGCCGGGCGCCTGGCGCGCCCGGCAGGGTGCGAAGCCAAGCCGCGTGGCCGCTAGTGGCGGTGGCGCCGCCGGAGGCGCAGGTTCGCGAGGTACTCGTAGCCGACCCTCGCCGTGTCCAGCGCCTGGGCGGGCACCCGCGGCGCGGTCCCGGCGTCGTCGCGCTCGACGATGTACTCGGCGACCTCCTGCTCCCGGAAGATCCGCGCGAAGTCGATCAGCCCCTGGCCGACGTCCTCGAAGCTGCCGGCCTGGTTGAGGTCCTTGACGTGGTACTGGCGCACGCGCCCGTCGACCCGCTCGAGGATGTCGACCGGGTCGTGCGCGCCGCGCCAGCTCCAGAACAGGTCGAGCTCGAAGTGCACGTACCGAGGGTCGAACTCCTCGATGAGGACGTCGAACGCGGTCCGCGACGGGTCGTCGGTGAGCCGGAAGAACTCCCAGTTGTGGTTGTGGTAGCCGAGCCGGATCCCCATCGCCTTGGCCATCTGCCCGGCGCGGTTCATGTCGCGCGCGAACGCCGCCCAGGTCGCGCGGTCGCGAACCACGGCGCCGGTGCCGAAGTCGATGCCGAAGAACGGCTGCACGATGTAGATCGACTCGAGCGTGCGCGCATCCTGGAGCGATGCGTTCCAGGCCGCCTCGTTGAACGGCTGCGGAATCTGCACGTGGCCGGACGTCGCGCGGATCCCGACCGTGTCGAGGGCGGCCTTGAACTGCGCCGCCGTGCGGCCGTGGAAGCCGGCGTGCTCCACGCGCCGGTAGCCGATGGCGCGCAGCGCCGCGAGCGTGCCCGGCAGGTCGATCGCGAGCTGGTCGCGGAGCGTGTAGAGCTGGATGCTGATCCGGTCGCGCGGGACCCGGTCCGACCCGTGCCCGTGTCTGTGGCCGTGCTTGCGCCCGTGTGCGGAAGCGCCTGCGGCAAGGACCCCCGGCGTGCCGACGGCCGCGGCCGTGGCCGCCGCCCCGGTCAGGAACCGGCGCCGATCCACACGTCCGCTCGCAGCCTCAGAGGTTGTCCTGCTCTCGTCGAGCGCCGTCATGGTCGTTCCCCTCCCTGCGGTTGACAGTTGCCCGCCTCCCAGGATTGTCACCCCTGGTGGCCGTCCTGGCAACTGCGCGAGGAAGGCGGGCGCGAAGCCCGCGGCGACGTGCCGGCACTACCCAGAAGACCGCACGCCCACCGGGTCCGCGGGGCGGACCCGGTGTCGCGCGGATCTCGCGAGCGACTCAGCGGCCGTCGCGGTCCTCGGTGTAGGGGTCGCGGCTGCCCGACTTGGCGAGTCCGCGGCTGACCATGTATCCGACCGTGAGGATGGTCACGTACAGCCACGCCTGCTTGGCGCCGAGGCCGCCGGCGTCCGCCTGGTCTACGAGGGCCGCGGCGATCAGCACGCCGGCGGTCGCCACGACGTAGGCGATCATCTCGGTCGTCTTGAACGCCGACTTGGTCTCGGTGCTGCGACGGACGGGGGCCCGGTCGGCCAAGTTGCGGCTGTCGGCCGAAGTCCGGCCTGGTGCTGCGGAAGAGGTTGCCATAGTGGCGACTCCTTGGGGATAGCGGTTCATGTGAACGCCGTCCGCGAGCCCTGGCTGAAACGCACCTCTCCGGGGAGCCGTGGCGTGGGCAGCGGGACTTCGTCGACGTCCGTGTAATGACGAAGTCACGTGCAGCAACTCGTGAGTCCACGAGCGTCCGCACCGCATGCCCTCGATCGCGCCAGTCTTTCCGAGGGCCCCGGCGCTCAAACACTCGCTGTCGCGATTAGTCCCGGACCTGACCTTCGACCGTCGCCTCGATGCCGTCCTGGCGAGGCTCGGCGAAGAAGAACATCTCGACGATGATGTCGGGGTCGAACATGATCTGCGACTGGTAGTTGACGACCGCGCGACCCGTCGTCCGCTCGACCAGGCCGGTCAGATGCTCGGTCATCTCGTTCTCGAACAGCTGGCGGAACTGGCGGATCATGTCCTCCTGGCCGAACCTGAGCATCGTCTGCTCGGCCGTCGTCAACCCGCCGCGCATGACGGTGATGAGCAGGTCGTCGAGCATGTAGCTCTTGGCCTGCTCGGGGCCCTTGCCGAAGAACTTCTTCTTCGCGGTGACCATCTCGTCCGAGATCCGGGCGAGCATGTCGCCACCCTGGAGGTTGGGCGTCTCTGCCCTGGCACCGTCGCTCATCGCGCCAGCGTATCGTCGCAAGCCTGGGGTCGACGACCTCGCTCGGCTATGATGGACCGTCGATTGCGGAAGCGGTGGCAAGCCTTGCCGCCTCCGACGTCCAGCAGCGGTAGGCGGTTTCGCGGACCTGATCGGTTCGCGCAACAGTCTCCTGATCGAAGCTACTTTTCGTACAGGAGATTCAATGCTCGACGCATCAGTCACGGCGCCAGAGGCGCACGCGACGCACACGGATCGGCTGAGCGGGCCGGCAACACCGCCGTTCACCGTCGACACGATGTTCGTCGGCCGGCGCGCGGTGCTATCGGTGACCGGCGAGATCGACATGACCACCGCCCCGGCTCTGCAGGAGGCGCTCGAGTCGGCCGCCGACCGCGCCTTCGAGGTCTGGCTCGATCTCACCGCCGCCACGTTCATGGACTCCACCGGAATCCACGCCGTGGCGAGGATCCGGGCGCTACTGGCGGACGTTGACCGCCGCCTGGTCCTCATCTGCCCCGCCGGCCCGGTCCGGCGCGTGTTCGACCTCACCGGGCTCGATCGGCACCTCGAGATCCACCCGAGCCGGGGCGCGGCGCACAATGCGAGCACCTGACGTCACCTCGCGGCCTGACCCGGAGGCGGTCGAAGTCGCGCTCACGGGGGACCTCGACATGAAGGCGACGTTCAAGATCGAGCCCGAGGTCTACCGGCTCTTGACCCAGCACGGGATTCGCCGGCTTGTCCTGAACCTCGCCAACGTCCGGTTCATCGACTCCGCTGGAATCGGTGCACTCGTCTCGATCCGCGAGCGGGCGGAGCAGTTCGGCGTCGAGATGACTCTTACGAACGCCTCTCCGACCGTGCAGCGCGTTCTGGAGCTCACAGGCATCGGCTCCGCGGGGAGCACGCCCGGCAGGATTTGAACCTGCGACCTCTCGCTCCGGAGGCGAGCGCTCTATCCACTGAGCTACGGGCGCCGGATGTGGGAGCTTAGCGGTGTGGAGCTCGCGATCATCAGCGATACGCACATGCCGCGGCGGGGTCGGACGCTCCCGCGGGAGTGTGTCGAGCGGCTTCGCGCGGCGGACCTGATCCTGCACGCCGGGGACGTGATGGAGGCCGAGGTGCTCGCCGAGATCGAGGCGCTCGGGCCGCCCGTGCACGCCGTGCGTGGGAACGTGGACTCGATCGAGCTGCAGGCGCGGCTGCCGCTGACGCGGATCGTGGAGGCGGACGGAGCGCGGATCGCGATGCTGCACGACAGCGGGCCCGCCGACGGGCGCCTCGCACGCCTGAAGCGCCGGTTCCCGGACACTCACGCGGTCGTGTTCGGCCACTCGCACATGCCGCTGCTCGAGCTCGACGCAGGCGGCAGCTTCACGATCTTCAACCCCGGCTCGCCGACCGAGCGCCGGCGGGCGCCGCACCACACGATGGGCGTCGCAACCGCACAGGACGGCCGGATCGCGTTCGAGCTCGTCGTGCTCGAGGGCTAACCTCGAATCACCATGGACGTCTCGCTGTTCTTCGCCGGCACGGCCGGCTCGGTGCCCACGGCACGGCGGGGGCTTCCCGCGCTGTTGCTGCGCGCCGGCGGCGAGCGGATCCTGATCGACTGCGGCGAGGGGACGCAGCAGCAGCTGCTGCGCTCCGTCGGCCTGCCCGAGCTGGATGCGATCTTCGTCACCCACCTGCATCTCGACCACTGGCTCGGCCTGCTCGGAATGGTGAAGACGTTCGACCTGCGCTCGCGCGAGCGGCCGCTGACCATCTACGGCCCGCCGGGCCTCGCGCGCGTGTGGGCGGCGATGCGGCCGGTCGTGATCGGGCGCACCGGCTACCCGCTGACCACGGTCGAGCTCGAGCCCCACGAGGAGGTCCGGTTCGGGTCGTTCGCGATCGTGCCGTTCTCCGTCAAGCACCGGATCGAGGCCTACGGCTACGCCTTCGTCGAGGACGAGCGCCCCGGGCGGTTCGACGTCGCTGCCGCCCGCGGGCTCGGTCTGCCGGAAGGGCCGGCCTGGGGACGGATCCAGCGGGGGGAGACGGTCGACGGCGTGCGGCCCGAGCAGGTGATGGGGGAGGCGCGCCCCGGCCGCCGGATCGTCATCTCCGGCGACACCGCGCCGTGTGAGGCCGTCGAGGTCTACGCCCACCACGCCGACCTGCTCGTCCACGAGGCGACGTTCCTCGAGGACGAGCGCGACCGCGCGCGCGACACCGGCCACTCGACGGCCCGCCAGGCGGCCGAGATCGCACGCCACGCCGAGGTCCGCCTGCTCGCGCTCACCCACCTGTCCACGCGCTACTTCCCGCGCGACATCCGCGACGAGGCCCGCGCCGCTTTCCCCAACACCGTCGTGCCGCGCGACTTCGACGAGATCGCCGTGCCGTTCCCCGAGCGCGGCGAGCCCGCGCTGGTGAAGCCCGAGCCCGAGCCGGTGGAAGCGTCGTGAGCGCGCCCTGGTTCCGCCTCGACGACGAGTGCGCCCCCGTGCAGGGCCGCTTCCTGATGGCGCTGCGCCGGCACGCGCTCGACTGGCCGGCGGGGATCGACCCCCACCACTCGGGCGCGTACGTCGTCGACGGCGTGCTCGCCACGTACGTCGACGTCGTCGGCGACGACGGCGTCGTGACCTCCCTGCGCGTCGACTACGACGGCTCGTTGCTGTCCGCCGACGAGTCGGTCGGCGGCCTGGGCGTCTCCGGCACGCCGGACGCCTGCGCCGCCGAAGGTTCTCGCTGGTTCCTCGAACGGCTCCGCGCCGTCCGCTGACGCTGCTAGTTTCCCCGCCGTCCCTTTAACCCGGTCCCGTGAGGCCAGGAAGGAACGTGCGGATGAACCATGCAAAGGTCGTCCTCGACGAGGACGACATCCGGCGGACGCTCGTGCGGATCGCGCACGAGATCGTCGAGAAGAACGCCGAGCAGCCCGTCGCGCTCGTCGGGATCCACCGGCGCGGCGCGCATCTCGCGAAGCGGGTGCACCAGCTCGTGTGCGACCTGCTCGAGGAGGACGTCCCGCTCGGGGACATCGACATCGCCTTCTACCGCGACGACGTGGCAAGCCGGCCGGTCGACCCGGCCGTGCACGCCTCGCACCTGCCGTTCCGGCTCGAGGAGTACACCGTCGTCCTCGTCGACGACGTGCTCTACACCGGCCGCACGGTGCGCGCCGGGATCGAGGCGCTGTTCGACTACGGGCGCCCTGCCCGCGTGCAGCTCGCCGTGCTCGCCGATCGCGGCCACCGCGAGCTGCCGATCCGGCCCGACTACGTCGGCAAGAACCTGCCCACGGCCCGCGGCGAGCGGGTCAACGTCCGCGTGTCCGAGCTCGACGGGGTCGACGAGGTCGCCATCACCACGCTCGAGGAGGCGCTCGCATGAGGCACCTGCTGTCGATCGAGGACCTCGACCGCCCCGTGATCGAGCGCATCCTGGACCGCGCGAAGTCTTTCACCGAGGTCTCCGAGCGCGAGATCAAGAAGGTGCCCGCGCTGCGCGGCCGGCGCGTGCTCAACCTCTTCTACGAGGCCTCCACGCGCACGCGCTCGAGCTTCGAGCTGGCGGCCAAGGCGCTGAGCGCCGACGTCGTGAACTTCGCGGCCGGCGGCTCGGCGGTCGAGAAGGGCGAGTCGCTCAAGGACACGGTGCAGACGCTGTCCGCCTACCGGCCCGACCTGATCGTGATCCGCACGCCGCACGTCGGGGCCGCGCACCTCGTCGCCCGCTGGACCGACGCGGGCGTCGTGAACGCCGGCGACGGCAAGCACGAGCACCCGACGCAGGCGCTGCTCGACGTCTATGCGCTGCGCGACCGCATCGGCTCGCTCGACGGCGCGAGCATCTGGATCGTCGGCGACGTGTTGCACTCGCGCGTCGCCCGCTCGTGCATCCACGCGTACCGGATGATGGGCGCGCGCGTGACCGTGTGCGGGCCGCCGACGCTGATCCCGCGCGACATCGAGGCGCTCGGCTGCGACGTCGAGTACACGCTCGACCGCCTGCACGAGGCCGACGTCGTCTACGCGCTGCGGATGCAGAACGAGCGGATGACCGACTCCTTCGTCCCCTCGCTGCGCGAGTACGCCGCCCGCTACCAGATCGACGGGCGCCGGCTCGCGCCCGGCCAGGTGCTGATGCATCCCGGCCCGGTCAATCGCGGGGTGGAGCTGGCCGCCGAGGTCATCGACTCCCCGCAGGCGATCATCGGCCAGCAGGTCGCGGCCGGCGTCGTCGTGCGGATGGCGGTCCTGTTCGAGCTGCTGGCGGGCCGCGGCGCGCCCCAGGCCGCCCCGGCGATCGCGGCGGTCGCCTGACATGCTCGACTCGCGCCCGACCCCCGCCGCCGACCTGCTGATCCGCGGCGCCCACGTGCTCGACCCGCGCGCCGGGATCGACGGACCGCTCGACGTGCTGGTCCGCGGCGGTGAGATCGCCGAGCTCGGCCATGACCTCGAGGCGCCGGACGGCGTCGAGACGATCGAGGGCGAGGGCCGGCACCTCTTCCCCGGCTTCGTCGACCCGCACGTGCACCTGCGCACGCCCGGGCAGGAGCACAAGGAGACGCTCGAGAGCGGCACCCGGGCGGCGGCCGCCGGCGGCTACGTGGCCGTGGCGGCGATGCCCAACACCGACCCGACGGTCGACTCGGCGTCCGTGCTCATCGCGCTGCGCGAGCAGGCCCGCCGCGACGCGCGGGTGCCGGTCGGCTTCCTGGCCGCCGTCACGCGCGGGCTCGGCGGCGAGGCGCTGACCGAGATGGCCGAGCTGCGCGACGCCGGGGCGCTCGGCTTCACCGACGACGGCAAGCCGGTCCACCGGGCCGGGATCCTGCGCAAGGCGCTCCAGTACCAGCGCCTCGCGGGCGGCGTGCTGTGCCTACACGAGGAGGACCCGACGCTGTCGGGCCGCGGCGTCATGCACGAGGGCGCGGTGTCCGCGCGGCTGGGGCTGGCCGGCATCCCGTCGGTCTCCGAGTCGACGCTGATCGCCCGCGACGCCGCGCTGGCCGGCTACGAGGACGGGCGAATCCACATCCAGCACCTGAGCGCGCGCGAGTCGGTCGCGGCGGTCGCCGCCGCCAAGGCCGGTGGGGTGCGGGTCACGGCCGAGGCCTCGCCGCACCACCTCACGCTCACCGACCAGGCCCTGCTCGACGAGCTCGACACGCGGCTGAAGATGAACCCGCCGCTGCGCGCCGAGGAGGACCGGCAGGCGCTGATCGCGGGCCTCCGAGACGGCACGATCGACTGCATCGCAACCGACCACGCCCCGCACGCGCGCGAGGAGAAGGAGGTGCCGTTCGAGGAGGCGCCGATGGGCACCACCGGGCTCGAGACCGCGTTCGCGGCGCTCTTCACGGAGCTCGTCCTGCCCGGCGTCCTCCCGCTCGGCCTGGTCGTCGACAAGCTGTCGAGCGGCGCCGCGCTGCTCAACGTCCCGCTGCCCGCGATCGAGCGCGGGCGGCCGGCGGACCTCTGCCTCGTCGACCTCGACGCGGAGTGGGTGGTGGGCGAGCACGGCTACGAGAGCAAGGCCGACAACTGCTGCTTCGACGGGCGCACGCTGCGCGGCCGTGTGGTCGCCACGATCGCCGCAGGCGCGGTCGCGCACTGGGAGCGGGTGCTCGCTTGACCGGCGCGTATCTGCTGCTCGAGGACGGCGAGCGCTTCGACGGCGACGCCGTCGGGGGGCCGTCGCCGGTCACCGGCGAGGTCGTGTTCACGACCGGCATGTCCGGCTACCAGGAGTCGATGACCGACCCCAGCTTCGCGCGCCAGCTGATCGTCTTCACGACGGCCCACGTCGGCAACTACGGGGTCAGCCGCGAGGCGTGGGAGAGCGGGTGGATCCACGCGGCCGGGGCGATCATGCGCGAGGCGACCAACACCGACGACGCCCCGGGCGCCCAGCTGGGCTGGCTCGACTGGCTGGCAGACGAGGGCGTGCCGGGGATCACTGGCGTCGACACGCGCGCCCTGGTGCGGCACATCCGCTCCAAGGGCGCGATGCGGGGCGGCATCTTCCCAGCCTCGTTCCCGGTGGCGGACTCGATGGAGCGCATCCTCGCCGAGCCGTCGATGGTCGGCCGCGACCTCGCGCGCGAGGTCACCGTGGACGAACCCCGCATCGAAGGACAAGGCGGTGGCCTGCGCATCGTCGCGCTCGACACGGGCATCAAGCGCTCGATCATTCGCAACTTCGTAGAGCGTGGCGTTCAGCTCGAGCTCTATCCCTGCACGACGCCGGCGGACGAGCTGCTGGCCACCGACCCCGACGGGTACTTCCTCGTGCCGGGACCGGGTGACCCGGCTGCGCTGGACTACATCGTCGACACCATCCGCACGCTGCTCTCTTCAAAGCCGGTGTTCGGCATCTGCCTCGGCCATCAGCTGCTCTCCCGCGCCGCCGGCCTCGAGACCTTCAAGCTCCCGTTCGGCCACCGCGGCGCCAACCACCCGGTCAAGGACCTCGCCACCGGGCGGATCGCGATCACCTCCCAGAACCACGGGTTCGCGGTGGCGGGAACGCCGGGCGCGCGGATCGACTCCGAGCTGGGGGCCGCCGAGCTCACGCACGTGAACCTCTACGACGGCACCGTCGAGGGCTTCCGGCTGCTCGACGTGCCCGCCGCCTGCGTGCAGTACCACCCCGAAGCCGGCCCGGGGCCGCACGACTCGCTCGGCCTGTTCGACTCGTTCGTTCGGGAGTTCGACCGTGCCGCGTAGGGACGACCTCCAGAAGGTCCTCGTGCTCGGCTCGGGGCCGATCGTGATCGGCCAGGCGGCCGAGTTCGACTACTCCGGTGCCCAGGCGTGCAAGGTGCTGCTCGAGGAGGGCTACGAGGTCGTCCTCGTGAACTCGAACCCGGCGACGATCATGACCGACCCGGAGTTCGCGACCGCGACCTACGTCGAGCCGCTGCTGCCCGGCCCGGTCGCCCAGGTGATCGAGCGCGAGCGGCCGGACGCGCTGCTGCCGACGCTCGGCGGTCAGACCGCGCTCAACCTCGCCAAGTCGCTGTACGAGGACGGCACGCTGGAGCGCTTCGGGGTCGAGCTGATCGGCGCGACCTACGACGCGATCTGCCGCGCCGAGGACCGCGAGCTGTTCGACGCCACGATGCAGAAGGCCGGCCTGCGCACCGCGCGCAACACGATCGCCACGGACCTGGCCCAGGCGCGCACCGCGCTCGACGCCTTCGGGCTGCCGCTGATCATCCGCCCGGCGTTCACGCTCGGCGGTCGCGGCGGCGGGATCGCCCGCACGGAGGCCGACTTCGAGCGGATCGTGGCCGGCGGCCTGGCGGCGTCCCCGATCGGGCAGGTGCTGATCGACGAGTCGGTGCTCGGCTGGGGCGAGTTCGAGCTCGAGGTCATGCGCGACAGCGCGGACAACGTCGTCGTGGTGTGCTCGATCGAGAACGTCGACCCGATGGGCGTCCACACCGGTGACAGCGTGACCGTCGCGCCCCAGCAGACGCTGACCGACCGGCAGTACCAGGTGCTGCGCGACCAGGCGATCGCGGTGATCCGCGCCGTGGGCGTCGAGACCGGCGGCTCGAACGTGCAGTTCGCGGTCAACCCGGCCACCGACGAGGTGGTCGTGATCGAGATGAACCCGCGGGTGTCGCGCTCGAGCGCGCTTGCCTCGAAGGCGACGGGCTTCCCGATCGCCAAGATCGCGGCGCGGCTGGCCGTCGGCTACCGGCTCGACGAGATCGACAACGACATCACGAAGCGCACCCCGGCGAGCTTCGAGCCGGTGCTCGACTACGCGGTCGTCAAGTGGCCGCGGTTCGCGTTCGAGAAGTTCCCGGGAGTCGACAGCGGGCTGTCGACGCACATGAAGTCGGTCGGCGAGGTGATGGCGATCGGCCGCACGTTCCGGCAGGCGTTCGCGAAGGCGCTTCGGTCACGGGAGCTCGACGCGCCGGTCGACCTCTCGGGCGATCTGCTGGCCCGGCTGGAGACGCCGTCGGCGGACCGGTACGACCTGATCCTCGAACTGCTGCATCGAGGGGAGAGCGAGGAGGAGGTGCGGGCCCGGACGGGCATCGACCTCTGGTTCCTCCGGCAGCTCCGCGAGTTGGACTCGGCCTTCGACGGCGAGCGGACCTACCGCGCGGTCGACACCTGCGCAGCCGAGTTCGAGGCCGAGACGCCGTACTTCTACTCGGCCTGGGAGCGCCCGCCGGTGCGCGCCGAGATCGAGCGGGGAGAGCGGCCGAGCGTGATGATCCTCGGCTCGGGCCCCAACCGGATCGGCCAGGGGATCGAGTTCGACTACTGCTGCGTGCACGCCGCCATGACCGTCCGCGAGTCGGGCCGCGACGCGGTGATGGTCAACTGCAACCCCGAGACGGTCTCGACCGACTACGACACCTCCGACCGCCTCTACTTCGAGCCGCTCACGCTCGAGGACGTGCTCGCGATCGTCGAGGTCGAGCAGCCGGAGGGAGTGGTGGTGCAGTTCGGCGGTCAGACCCCGTTGAAGCTCGCGGCCGGCCTCGAGGCCGCGGGCGTGCGGCTGCTCGGCACCCAGCCCGAGGCGATCGACCTCGCCGAGGACCGCGGGCGCTTCTCGCGCCTGCTCGGCGACCTCGGCCTGCGGGTGCCGCCATATGCCACCGCCCACTCGGCCGAGGAGGCGCTGGCCGCCGCGCCCGGGATCGGGTGGCCGCTGCTGGTGCGCCCGAGCTACGTGCTCGGAGGGCGGGCGATGGAGATCGTCTACGACCGCGACGGGCTCGCCGACTACCTCCGTCGAGTGAACGGCAGCGGACGCGAGATCTTCCTCGATCGCTTCCTCGAGAACGCGATCGAGGTCGACGTCGACGCGATCTGCGACGGAGAGGACGTCTGGATCGGCGGCGTCATGCAGCACGTCGAGGAGGCCGGCATCCACTCCGGCGACTCCGCGTGCGTGCTGCCGCCGCACTCGCTCGGCTCGGAGATGCTGGGGGAGATCCGCGAGGCGACGCGCCGGATCGCGCTCGCGCTCGGGACCGTCGGCCTGATCAACGTCCAGTACGGCGTGCTCGGCGACGACCTGTACGTGATCGAGGCCAACCCGCGCGCCTCGCGAACGGTGCCGTTCGTTTCAAAGGCGACCGGGCTGCCGCTGGCCAAGCTCGCGTGCCGGGTGATGCTCGGGGAGCGCCTGGCCGCGCTGGACCTTCCCGAGGACCCGTGCGGGGAGCACGTCTCCGTCAAGGAGGCGGTGCTCCCGTTCGACCGCTTCGCCGGCGCCGACGCCCTGCTCGGGCCGGAGATGCGCTCGACCGGCGAGGTGATGGGCGTGGCCGCCGACTTCCCGGCCGCGTTCGCCAAGGCCCAGGCCGCCGCCGGCGCCCGGCTGCCCGCCTCGGGCGCGGTCTTCCTCACGGTCACGGACACGGACAAGCCGGCGGTGATGGGGATCGCCGCCCAGCTCCACGACCTCGGCTTCCGGATCGTCGCCACCCGCGGGACCGCCGCGGCGATCTCGCGCATGGGGATCCCGGTCGAGCGCCTGAACAAGATCGGCGAGGGATCGCCGCACGTGCTCGACTGGATCGAGAGCGGCGACGTGACGCTGGTCATCAACACCCCCACGGGCACGGCCGCCCGCACCGACGGCTACGAGATCCGCCGCGCCGCCGTCGCCCGCGGCATCCCGTGCATCACGACGATCGCGGGCGGGATGGCGGCCGCCCGCGCGATCTCCGCCGATCGGGTGGGGGAGCCGGCCGTGGTCTCGTTGCAGGAACTGCACGCGCGGGGCGTGGCGGCGGGATCGTGAACGGCGGCATTGAGGGGAGCACGGGGAGGGTGGCGGCGGGATGAACACCCGCATTGAAGGGAGCCCGGAGGTGGCTGGGGCTGATAACTGTCGGTATGCGACAGAAATCAGCCCCACCGACGCGGCTGGGGCTGCTAAGTCGCGGTATGCGCGACATAAGCAGCCCCAACACAGATTCGCGGACACTTGGCGCCCTTCGGTCGCCGCCCTACCCAGCTGGTGTTGCGCCGGGACTATGGGCCGTATCGGGTCATCACCGTGGCCGATCCGCGTGGTCCGCGCCCCGACCCCGGCCAGTTCTACATGCTCACGGCCGCGGAGCGCTGGGGCGGCGGCGCCGACGAGCGCCCGTTCCTGCCGCGCGCGTTCAGCGTCATGCGCGCGCACGACGACGGCACCCTCGACTTCCTGCTCGAGGACGTCGGCCCGGGCACCAACCGCCTCTGTGAGCTGGAGGAGGGCGACGAGTTGCTGGTCCTCGGCCCGCTCGGCAAAGGCTTCAGGCCGCCCCGCCAAGGCCGCCGACCGATCCTCGTCGGCGGCGGGGTCGGGATCGCGCCGCTTGCGATCTGGGCCGACCGGATCGGCGCCGCCGCGCTGGCACTCCTCGGCTTCCGCGACGCCCAACACGCCGAGGGCGCCGCGATCATCCCCAACGCCCGCATTGCCACCGACGACGGCTCCCGAGGCCACCACGGCCTCGTGACCGACCTCCTCGATGCCGAAGTCGGATGTGACCAGTTCGCCGAAGGCGAGTCGGGATTCCAGATCTATGCCTGCGGCCCGCCGCCCATGCTGGAAGCCGTGGCGAGCATCGCCCGCGCGAACGAGATCCCCGCCCAGCTCGCCATGGAATCAGGCATGGCCTGCGGCTTCGGAGCGTGCTTCGGGTGCGTCGTTCCCACGCGCGACGGCTACGTCCGCCTGTGCGTCGACGGCCCGGTGATCGACGCGTGATCGACTTCCTCGGGATCCCGCTCGAGCACCGGATCCTCAATGCGTCCGGGACCTTCGACGCGATCGCCGCGCGCCGCGCGTTCGGCGACGCCCTGCTCGAGCACTTCCCGTTCGCCGCCTTCGTCTCCAAGACGGTCACCCTGCAGCCGCGCCAGGGCAACCCGCCACCGCGGCTGTACGAGCTGCCCGGCGGCATGATCAACTCGATCGGGCTCCCGAACAAAGGGCTCGAGGGCTACCTCCGCGAGGACCTGCCGCAGCTCGCCGAGCTCCCGGTGCCGCTGATCGTGAACGTGATGGGCTCGCGGCGCGAGGACGTCGCCCGCCTCGTCGAGGCGTTCTCCGAGCGCGACGAGGTCTCGGCCATCGAGCTCAACGTGTCGTGCCCGAACGTCAAGACCGGGCTGGTCATGGGCGCCGACCCGCGCGAGCTCGCCGGCCTGCTCGACGCCGTCGTCCCGCACGCCGGCAAGCCGCTGGTCGTGAAGCTGACGCCCAACTGCGCGTCGCCCGCGGACGTCGCCGCCGCGGCCGAGGAGCACGGGGCCGACGCCGTGTCGCTCATCAACACGCTGCGCGGGATGGCGATCGACCCGCACCGACCCGGCGAGCCCTGGCTCGGCGGCGGCAGTGGTGGCGTGTCCGGTCCGGCCGTGCGCGCGATCGCGCTGAGCCAGGTCCGGGAGGTGCGCGAGCGCGTGGACCTGCCCATCGTCGGCATGGGAGGAGTCCAGAGCGGGGGGCATGCCCATGACCTCCGGCAGGTGGGCGCGGATGTGGTCGCCGTCGGCACGGAATCGTTCCGCGATCCGCTGGCCGCGCGCCGCGTCGCGGACGAGCTGGCCGGGCTCGAACACGCTTTCCCTGCAAACGCGCCCTCCGGCATCGAGGTCGTGCGGCAATAGCACAAACGAGCGCGAAAAGCCCTGCAAAAAACCCGGTTACCGTAAACTCCCCTGCATGCGGCTTCACCTCAACTAGAGGTCGAGGCGAATTCACGCTCCAGCGCTTGTCCCTCGGGGAATCGAATGTAGACTCGCCGCCCATGCCGCCCGCGACCAAGACTCCCGTGAAGCCCGCCGTGGCCGCCCCGGAACGCTCGCTCGTGCAGCGCATGGAGGCGCTTCAGCGGGCGAACGACATCCGGACGCGCCGGGCGCAGCTGAAGCGGGATCTCAAGGGCGGCCGGGTCAGCATCCACGACCTGCTCCTGGAGCCGCCGGAGTACGTCGAGACGGCCAAGGTGTTCGACATGCTGCTGGCCGTTCCCAAGTACGGCCGCGTGAAGGTCAACAAGGTCCTGCAGCAGTGCCGGATCTCGCCGTCGAAGACGATCGGCGGCCTCTCGCAGCGCCAGCGCACCGAGCTGGTCTCCATGCTGCGCCGCTAGTTGCCCAGAGTGTTCGTCATCACCGGTCCTTCGGGGGTCGGAAAGGGGACGCTGATCCGCACGCTGGTGAGGCGCATCCCCGAGCTCGAGCTCTCGGTGTCGGCGACCACGCGCCGGCCCCGGCTCGGCGAGACACACGGCGTCGACTACCACTTCCTCGACGACGAGGAGTTCGCGCGCCGCGTCGCCGAGGGCGACTTCCTCGAGCACGCCGATTACTCCGGCCGCCGCTACGGGACGCTGCGCTCGGACCTCGAGCAGCGGCTCGCGCGCGGGGCGCCGGTGGTGCTGGAGATCGAGGTCCAGGGCGCCCGCCAGGTCGCCGAGTCGATGCCCGAGGCCGAGCGGATCTTCATCGCCCCGCCGTCCGAGGCCGCGCTGCGCGAGCGGCTGACCGGGCGCGGCACGGACTCGGACGAGGATGTCGACAAGCGCCTCGCCACGGCGCGGGATGAGTTGCGTGCGCAGGGAGAGTTCCCGCACGTGGTCCGCAACGACCGGCTCGAGGACGCGGCGGCCGCGCTCGAGGAGCTCGTCCGCGCGGCGCTAGCATCTGACGCCAAGTAACCGACGAAGGGCGCCTCTTGATCTCACCCCGCGTGGACCGATTGCTGGAGAACGTGGATTCCCCGTACGCCAGCGTCATCGTGGCCGCCAAGCGCGCCCGCCAGATCAATTCGTACTACCACAACCTCGGCGAGGGGACGTTCGAGGAGTTCCCGCCCCCGATGGTCGACACGGGCTCGAAGAACTACCTGACGATCGCCCTCGAAGAGGTCGCGGGCGGCAAGGTCAAGTACCGCTACCGCTAGCGAGAACATGGCCCGCCTCCTGCTCGGTGTCACCGGCGGGATCGCCGCGTACAAGGCGCTGGAGCTGGCGCGCGCGGCCATCAAGGCGGGCCACGCCGTCCGCGTCATCCAGACCGAGGCGTCGACGCGCTTCGTCGGCACGGCGTCGTTCGCGGGCATCACCGGCGCGCCGGTGCTGATCACGGAGTGGGAGCCGGACCCGTCGCGGGGCGCCTTCCCCGGCGACCCGCCGCCCGAGCACACGCCGCTGTCGCACCTCGAGCTGGTCGAGCGCGCCGACGCCTTCCTGATCGCCCCGGCGTCGGCGAACACGCTCGCCAAGCTCGCCGGCGGGCACGCCGACAACCTGCTGACCGCCGCGGCGCTCGCCTGCCGGCGACCGCTGATCCTCGCGCCGGCGATGAACGCGGCCATGTACGAGCACCCCGCCACCCAGGCCAACGTGGCGCGGCTGCGCGAGCGCGGCGCCCGCGTGCTCGAGCCGGGAACCGGGTCGCTCGGCTCGCTCGGCGAGTGGGGCATCGGCCGGCTGCCCGAGCCGCCCGAGCTGCTGGCGGCGTTCGAGGAGGCCCTCCGCACCAGCCGCGACCTCGACGGCCTGAAGGTCCTCGTCACCGCGGGCGGCACGCGCGAGCCGATCGACGCCGTGCGCTACGTCGGCAACCGCTCCTCCGGTCGCATGGGCTTCGCGCTCGCCGAGGAGGCGGCCCGCCGCGGCGCCGACGTCACGGTCGTCGCCGCCAACGTCGCACTCGAGCGCCGCGCAGGCATCGAGTACGTCGACGTGCGGACCGCCGCCGAGCTGGCGGCGGCGTGCGAGGCGCGGTTCGACGCCGCCGACGTGCTGCTGATGGCCGCCGCCGTCGCCGACTACACGCCGGCCGCTCCCCAGGCGGGCAAGCTCAAGAAGGACGCGACGGGACCGGAACTCGATCTGCGCCTCGTACGTACTACGGACGTGCTCGCCACCCTCTCAGGCCGTCGACGCCCCGGGCAGCTGCTCGTGGGCTTCGCCGCCGAGCACGGCGACGGTGCCGTCGAGCGCGCGCGCGAGAAGCTGGCGCGCAAGCACCTCGACGCCGTCGTGGTCAACGACGTCGGGGCGCCGGGGATCGCCTTCGACGCGCCCGACAACGAGGTCACGATCGTCACCGCCGACGGCGACGACCACGTCCCGCAGGCCGCGAAGGCCGCAGTCGCAACTGCCATCCTGGATGTGGTCTTGAGCCGCCGTTCATCTACCGATATGAAGGTGCCCCGCTGATGGAACCCCTGGAGCCCACGCCCGAGGCGGAGCGCACCGTCGCCCCCGAGCAGGTGGAGGCGGCGGTGTCGGTCGCCCGCCGGATCGCCGACAACGTCCGGCGCGCGGTCAAGGTCGACGACGACGTGCTCGAGCAGGTGATCGTCTCGCTGCTCGCCGAGGGGCACATCCTCGTCGAGGACTACCCCGGCGTCGGCAAGACCGCGCTGGCGCGCGCGCTGTCCCGCTCGATCGACTGCGCGTTCGCCCGCGTCCAGTGCACGGCCGACCTGCTGCCCGCCGACATCGTGGGCACGAACGTGTACAACCAGCGCGAGGCGCGCTTCGAGTTCCGCCCCGGCCCGATCTTCGCCAACATCGTGATCGTCGACGAGATCAACCGCGCGTCGCCGAAGACGCAGTCCGGCATGCTGGAGTGCATGCAGGAGCGTCAGGTCACGGTCGACGCCACGTCGCACGAGCTGGCGCGGCCGTTCCTCGTCTTCGCGACCCAGAACCCGGTCGAGTACGAGGGCACCTACCCGCTGCCCGAGGCGCAGGTCGACCGCTTCATGATCCGCGTGTCGCTCGGCTATCCGAGCGCGGCCGACGAGGCCAGCATGCTCGCGAGCCACGAGGCGCGCGACCGCGTGCTCGACCTCGAGGCCGTGGCCGACCGCGCCGAGGTCGTCGAGGCGGTCGAGGCCGCGCACGGCGTGCACGCCTCCCGCGCGCTGCGCGACTACATCGTCGCCCTCACCCGGCACACCCGCGGCGACTCGCGCGTCGAGCTCGGGGCCTCGCCGCGCGCCGGCCTGATGCTGCTGCGCGCCGCGAAGGCGCGCGCGCTCGTGCAGGGCCGCGACCACGCGCTGCCCGACGACGTGCAGGCGCTCGCCGAGACCGTCCTCGCCCACCGCCTGATGCTCGTGCCCGAGGCGGCGGGCGTCCACCGGGCCAGCGTCGTGGCCGACGCGATCGCGGCCACGCCCGCCCTCTAGGACGGCGGCGTGCGCTCGGCGTTCGGATGCGCGGCGCTGGGGGCGCTGCTGCTCGTCGTCGCCGGGACGTTCGACGCCGAGCCGCTGTACGTCACCGGCGCGGCGCTGGCGCTGCTCGGCGTGGGCGCCGCCGGCTGGATCGGCGCCGGGTCGCTCGGCGCCGAGGTGCACCGTGAGCTCGGCGCGCGCAGCGTGCTCGAGGAGCAGCCCTTGAGCGTGAAGATCTCCGCCTCGTCCGGGCGCCTGCCGCTGCCCCCGGGCTGGATCGACGAGCCGCTGCTGCCCGAGCCCGTGCGCTTCCAGGCCGGCCGCCGCCACGCCCGCGTGCGGGTCGAGGTGACGTTCGGCCGCCGCGGACGCCGCCGGCTCGCCCCGCCCGCGCTCGTGCTGCGCGACCCGTTCGGCCTCGCCCAGCGGGTCGTGAGCGGGACGGGGACCGACGAGGTGCTCGTGCTCCCGCGCGTGCTCCCGGTGCGCGCCACCGCCGGCGGCGGCGACGCCACGCCCGCCCACGCGCGCGCCGCGCTGATCGCCGCCGCCGAGACCGAGCTCGACGGCCTGCGCGAGCACCGGCCCGGCTCGCCCGCCTCGCGGATCCACTGGCCGGCGGTCGCCCGCGGGCACGGCCTGATGGAGCGCAAGCTGATCTCGGAAGCCGACTCGCGGCCGCTGGTCGTGCTCGACCCGCGCGCGCCGGCGTCGCCCGACGCGCTCGACGGCGCGGTCCGCGCCGCGGCGTCGCTGTGCGTGCACTTCGCGCGCCGCTCGGGCTGCTCGCTGCTGCTGCCCGGCGACCGGCGCGCGCACGTGATCGAGCGGGACCTGCTGGCGTGGCCGGCGGCCCACGTGCGGCTGGCGCTGCTCGAGGAGTCGACCGGCCCGTCGCTGGTCGCCGCCCAGAACCGCCGCGGGCTCGTCGTGCTCGTGGCCGCGCGCATGCTCGACCGCCCGCCGCGCGGGCTCGGGCGCACGCCGGGCGGCTGCATCCTCGTCATCCCGGGCGCGCTGCCGAACCGCCGCGCCGTGCTCGAGGTCGCGGGCTGCCAGGGCTTCCTGACCACCCGCAGCGGCGCCGCCGCGGCGATGGAGGCGGTGGCTAGCGCAGCGGCGGTGAGCCCCACACGGAGCGCCAATATTGTGGCCGGTCCTGGGAGGGGCGAGACAGCATGAGCGCAGCCGCCGTCGCCGCCCGCACGCTTCCCAGCGAGCCGACGCTGTCGCTCCCGCTCGCGCGCGGGGTGGCCTTCTTCGCGCTCGCCGGCTTCGGGGCGCTGCACTGGATGGTCCTGCTCGAGCCCTCCGAGCCCAACCGCGCGCTGTACGGCCTCGGGGCCGCGGGCCTCGTCGTCGCCGGCCTGTTGCTGGCCGCGCGCCTGGGTCCGCGCGCCCGCCTCGCGGCCGGCGCCGCCGTGGCGGTCGCCGCGTTCGCCCTCGCGCTGCTGGGCGGCGGGCTGGCCGACGAGCTGCTGCGCCCGGACCAGTGGGGCGCGCTGGCCTCCGGCCTCGTGCGCGGGATCGAGTCGCTCCCGGGCATCCGCGTCCCGTACCGCGGCGTCGACGAGTGGACGCGCGCCGCGATCGGCGTCGGCGGCACCGTGCTCCCGGTCCTGGCCGCCGCGCTGGCCTTCTGGCCGCGCCGGTCGCGGACGGGCTTCGCGGTCCCCGCGCTGATCCTGCTCGTGGCGCTCTACGCCGTGCCCGCGGTGGCGCTCGACTTCGAGAGCGAGTTCGTGCGCGGCGCCGCGCTGGCGCTGCTCGTGCTCGCGTTCCTGCGGCTCGAGAAGCTGCGCCTGGGCGACGTCGGCAACGCCGGGATCGTGGCGACGGCGGCCGCGGTGCTGGCGCTGCTGGTCGCGCCCGCGCTCGACGGCGACCAGCCGTGGTGGGACTACGAGAGCTGGGCGCTCGGCGCCGCGTCCGCGCGGACGACCGCGTTCTCGTGGGACCACGAGTACGGCCCGCTCGACTGGCCGCGCGACGGCCGCGAGCTCCTGCGCGTCAAGGCCGAGCGCTGGCCGGCGTACTGGAAGGCGGTCAACCTCGCCCAGTTCGACGGCCTGCGCTGGCGCGAGGGCGGCGATCGCGCGGTCGGCGCGGGCAGGCCGGAGGACGACGCGACGCTCGAGGACGGCACCCAGAGCATCAGCGTGACGGTGCGCAACCTCACGAGCTCCACGTTCATCACGGCCGGTTTCGCCGACGAGGTCGACGCGCCGACGATCCGCGAGGTCGACCGGGGCGACGGCACGTACGCGGCTGGGCGCGAGCTGCGCCGCGGCGACGCCTACAGCGCGGAGGTCTACACGCCGCAGACCGACGGGGACCAGCGCCGTGGGCTCGGCCTCGTCGAGAACCCGGGGGGCGGCGACCTCGCGCAATTCCGGCGCCTCGTGATGCGGGAGGCGGATGACCCCAGCGGTCAGAGCGTGACCCGGGAGCTCAAGTTCGACTTCCCGCAGTTCGGGTTCCCGGATGATCCCGAGGCTCGCCCGACGGCCGGAACGATCGTGGAGCTCGAGCCCGACGAGGTGCGCGCCGCGCTCGAGCAGGGACCGTACCGGCGCACCTGGGCGCTCGCCCAGCGGCTGCGCGCGCAGGCCGAGACGCAGGAGGACCTCGTCCAGTCCGTGCTGACGTACCTCGGGCAGGACTTCGGCTACACGGAGCAGCCGCCGGCGGGGTCGAGGTCGCTCGAGGGCTTCCTCTTCGACTCGAAGCTCGGCTACTGCCAGCACTTCTCGGGGGCGATGGCGCTGGTGCTGCGGATGGCGGGGGTGCCGACGCGGGTGGTGACCGGCTTCACCTCGGGCGCGCTCGACCGCGAAGCGAGGGAGTACGTCGTGCGCGACCTCGACGCCCACTCATGGGTCGAGGTCTGGTACCCGAGCGTCGGCTGGGTGGTATTCGACCCGACGCCCACGATCGCCTCGCCGCGCGGGCAGCCCGAGGAGAACCGCGCCGGCGACTCGGGCGCAACCGCCAGCGCGCCGCCGAGCCTGCCCGGCGACGTCCCGTCCGATCCCGGCCGCCGCGCGCTGGTCGAGGAGGCGGGCACGCCCTGGGGCTGGATCGCGGCCGGCGTCGCCGGTGGGCTGGCGCTCGCCGCCGCGCTCGTGCTGCTGTGGCGCGGCCGCCGCCGGCGCGCCGGCAGAGCACCCGCGGCCGCCGCGCTCGCCGAGCTCGAGCGCGCGCTGCGCCGCACGCGTCAACAACCGGGTCCAGGCACCACGCTGCACTCGCTCGAGCAGCGGTTCGCCCCGCGCAGCCCCGCGGCCGCCGGCTACGTTCGGGCGCTGAGCGCGCTCCGCTACGGCGGTCGCCCGCTCGCGCCGACGCCCGCGCAGCGCCGCGGCCTGCGCACCGAGCTTGCCCGCGGAAACGGGCTGGCGGGCCGCCTGCGGGCGTGGTGGGCGCTTCCACCGAGAACGAGATAACGCCTACAATCGGGGGTCGATGGACGACGTCTATGACCTCTTCACACGCGGCACCGCGCTGCTCGAGGCCGGCGACTTCAACTCGGCCACCGTGCCGCTCTCGAAGGCTGCCGAGCTGGAGCCCGAGAAGGCCTCGATCCGCGAGGCCCTGGGCCGCGCGTACTTCCGCTCCCGCCAGTTCGAGGCGGCCCGCGTCGAGTTCGCCGCGGTCGTCGAGCTGGCGCCGACGAACGACTATGCGCTGTTCTGCCTCGGCCGCGCGCTGATGGAGCTCGGGCGCCCCGCGGAGGCGCGCAAGCCGCTCGCGCTCGCGGCCCAGTTGCGACCCGAGCGACGCGACTACCGGATCTACCGAGAGCGCGCTGCGAAGGCTGCTTGAACGCGCCTGCGGTGCTATAACACCAGCAGAGCTTTTTCGGCCCAAAGGGCCACGAAAAGCGGGCGCTCGCCCGCTTTTTTCATGAAGATAGGGATAGTCATGAGTGGGATTCAGGCAGACATCGAAGCGCGGCTCGCGGACGTCGAGCCCGACGTCGAGGTGCTGCTGGCCGAGGTCGTCGGAGGCCGGCTGGTGCGCCTCTTCATCGACCACCCCGAAGGCGTGACGCTCGAGCTCTGCGAGCGCGTGACCAAGCAGCTGCCGGACGTGCGCGAGAAGTACGCGCTCGAGGTGTCCTCGCCGGGCACCGAGCGGCCGCTGACCAAGCCGGAGCACTTCCGCCGCTACCTCGGCCGGCGCGCACGGGTGCGTACTCGTGGAGCCCACGAGGGCCGGCACTCGTTCACCGGCGAGCTGCTCGACGCCTCGCGCGACGGGGTCACCGTCGCCGCCGAGACCGGGGTGGTCTCGATCCCCTACGCCGACATCCATCGATCGAACCTCCTGGGGGACTGAGCATGTCGCAAGAGATCGTCGACGCCGTGCGCGTCCTCGGGCGAGAGAAGGGCATCTCCGAGGAGAAGCTGATGCTCGCCCTGGAGGACGCCCTCCTGTCGGCCTACAAGAAGCAGCCGGGCGCGGCCCGCTACGCCCGCGTGCGCATGGAGCGCGAGACGGGCGACTTCCGCGTCGACCAGCTGATCCTGCCGCCCGACCTCGAGGAGCAGCTGCTCGACGAGGCCGAGGAGGCCGCGACGCTCGAGGAGCGGCGCGTCGACCCGGAGACGGGCGAGGTCATCATCCCCGAGGCGCCCGACATCGACCCGGCGCGCCTGGCCGAGTTCGACGACCAGATCGAGGCCGTCGACGTCACGCCGCACGACTTCGGGCGGATCGCCGCGCAGACCGCCAAGCAGGTGATCCTGCAGCGCATCCGCGAGGCCGAGCGCGACATGATGTTCGAGGAGTACCGCGACCGCGTGGGCGAGCTGATCACCGGCATCGTCCAGCAGTCGGACTCCCGCTACACGCTCGTGCAGCTGCGCGAGCGCGTCGAGGCGCTGCTCCCCAAGTCCGAGCAGGTCGACGGCGAGCGCTACGACCACTCGCAGCGCGTCAAGGCGGTCATCAAGGAGGTCTCGTCCTCGACGCGCGGGCCGAGCATCATCGTCTCGCGCCGCGATCCTGAGCTGATCAAGAAGCTGTTCGAGCTCGAGGTGCCCGAGATCGCGGACGGCCTGGTCGAGATCACCAACGTCGCCCGCGAGCCCGGCTACCGCTCGAAGATCGCGGTCATCTCGCACGCCGACGGGGTCGACCCCGTGGGCGCCTGCGTGGGTCCTCGTGGCTCGCGCGTTCGCATGGTCGTGTCCGAGCTGCGCGGCGAGAAGATCGACATCATCCCGTACAACGAGGAGCCTGCCCGCTTCGTCGCCAAGGCGCTCAGCCCCGCGCGCGTCCGCGAGGTGCTCGTCGACGACGACGGCAAGCAGGCGACGGTGATCGTGCCCGACGACCAGCTGTCGCTGGCGATCGGCCGGGAGGGCCAGAACGCGCGCCTCGCCGCCCGGCTCACGGGCTGGCGGGTCGACATCCGGTCCGAGACCGAGTTCTCCAAGCAGGAGACCGAGAGCGGCTACGACGACGACGCGGGCGAGGACGTCGGCGGGCGCTGCCACGCGATCCTGGCCAACGGCCGCCGCTGCCCGAACGCCGCGCTGCCGAGCTCGCGCTACTGCGGGCTCGACTCCCACCAGGCGCTCGAGGGCAAGCCGACCGACGTCGTCGGCCAGGCCTGACGCCGCTGCGCCAGTGCGCGGGGTGCGGCGAGCGCGCCCCGCGGGCGCAGCTTCATCGCTTCGCTACCGTGGAGGGTCGGTTGACGCCGGATCCGCTCGCGCGGATGCCGGGTCGGGGTGCGTGGGTGCACCCATCACGCGAATGCTTCGACGCAGCGGTGGCCCGCCGCGGCTTTCACCGGGCTCTCCGAGCCCCGCTGATCATCCCTGAGGAAACCGTAGACTTCACACAAACATGGCCAAGAAGCGCGTCCACGAGCTAGCCAAGCAGTACGACATGCCCTCAGCAGAGGTCATGAAGCGCCTGAACGCCTACGGGCTCAACGTCAAGGCGTCGGCGTCGGCCGTGGACGAGCACGAGGCCGAGCGCGCGCTGACCGGCAAGGCGCCCAAGCAGGAGAGCAACGGGCAGCCTGCGCAGCGCCAGGCGCAGGGGCCCGCCCAGCAGACGGGCATGGGCTTCGACCGGCCGGCCACCGACTCCGCCCGCGAGCGGCTCGAGGCGCGCCAGAAGGCGCAGCAGGCGGCCCGCGCCAAGGCCAAGCAGGACCAGCAGCCGGCCGCGGACGGCGCGGCGAAGGCGGACGGCGACGCGCCGGCCGGCGATCAGCGCCGCCAGCGGCCGACCCGCTCCTCGCTGCAGGGCGAGCGCGCGCCCGGCAACACCGGCGGCGTGCGCCGCGTGGTGATCGACTCGCAGGCCGCGCGCCGCGGCCCCGGCGGTCCCGGGGGCGGCCCCGGCATGCCTCCGCGCCGCCCCCCGCGCCGCGGTGGTCGCCGGCGTCGTGGTGCCTACGTCGAGCCCGCCGCGCAGGACGTCGCCTCGCTGAAGGCCGACGTCATCAAGATCAACTCGGGCTCGACGGTCAAGGACGTCGGCGAGTACCTCGGCGTCCCGATCCCGGAGATCATCAAGAAGCTGATGAGCCTCGGCGAGATGGCGATGGTCACGCAGACGCTGGCCGACGACACGATCCAGATCGTCGCCGACGAGTTCGACAAGGAGATCGAGATCGTCCACGCGTCCGACGAGACGGCGGACGAGGTCGAGTTCGAGGACAGCGACGAGGAGCTCGAGCCGCGCGCCCCGGTCGTGACGATCATGGGCCACGTCGACCACGGCAAGACCTCGCTGCTCGACGCGATCCGGGAGACCGAGGTCGCGGCCGGCGAGGCGGGCGGCATCACCCAGCACATCGGCGCCTACCAGGTCCACCACGGCGAGAAGATCATCACCTTCCTCGACACTCCGGGCCACGAGGCGTTCACCGCCATGCGCGCCCGCGGTGCGCAGTCGACCGACATCGCGGTGATCGTGGTGGCGGCCGACGACGGCGTGAAGCCGCAGACACGCGAGGCGGTCGACCACGCGAAGGCCGCCGAGGTCCCGATCCTGGTGGCCGTCAACAAGATCGACAAGGAGGGCGCGCAGCCCGAGCGCGTCCGCCAGGAGATGACCCAGCTCGGCCTGCAGCCCGAGGACTGGGGCGGCGAAACGATCTTCGTCGACGTCTCCGCCAAGACGCACGCCAACCTCGAGGACCTGCTCGAGTCGATCCTCCTGATCGCCGAGGTCGAGGAGCTCACGGCCAACCCGGACGCCGAGGCGTCCGGCGTCGTCATCGAGTCGCGCCTCGATCCCGGCCGCGGCGCCGTGGTCACCGTGCTCGTGCAGCGCGGGACGATGCAGGTCGGCGACGCGATCGTGGCGGGCGCCCACTGGGGCCGCGTGCGGGCGATGCACGACTACATCGGCAAGCGCGTCAAGGAGGCCGGCCCCTCCGAGCCGGTCGAGGTGCTCGGGTTCGACTCCGTTCCCGAGGCCGGCGAGTTCGTGCGCGTGGTCGAGAACGACCGCCGCGCCCGCTCGCTCGCCGGCGAGCGCGCCAACCGCCTGAAGCTCGAGCAGCAGGCCCGCCGCGGCGGCCGCAAAGTGTCGCTCGAGAGCATCTTCGATCAGCAGCGAAACCGCGAGGTCATGGAGCTCAACCTCGTGCTCAAGGCCGACGTCTCGGGCTCGCTGGAGGCGTTCGAGGACGAGATCGCCAAGCTGCCGCAGTCCGACGTCCAGGTGTCGGTCCTGAGCTCGGGCGTCGGCGGCATCACGGAGTCCGACGTCAACCTCGCCGCGGCGTCCGACGCCGTCGTGCTCGGCTTCAACGTGCGCCCGGTGGGCGACGCGACGGCCGTCGCCGACCGCGAGGGCGTCGAGATCCGCACCTACTCGATCATCTACCGCGCCTTCGAGGAGCTGCGCGACGCGATGGAGGGCATGCTCGCGCCCGACGAGGTCGAGGAGACGGTCGGCGAGGTCGAGGTGCGGGCGATCTTCCGCGCCTCGAAGGTGGGCGTCATCGCAGGCTGCTACGTCACCGACGGCAAGGTCACGCGCGGAGCCAAGGTGCGCCTCGTGCGCGACGGCGCCGTGGTCTACGACGGCACGATCGATTCGCTGCGGCGCGGCTCGGACGACGTCCGCGAGGTCGCCTCCGGCTTCGAGTGCGGCATCGTGCTCCACAACTTCGCGGACGTGAAGGAAGGCGACCAGCTCGAGGTCTACGAGACCCGGCAGGTCGAGCGCACGCTGAGCTAGTCAAGTGTCCTCCGGCGAACCCGCGTTCGTCGTGCTCATGCGCGTCCACCTGCACTTCCCCGGCGTCGGCTCCCTGAAGGGCAAGCGGGCCGAGCTCAACCGCATCAAGGCCCACCTGCGCGAGCGCTGCGGCGCGACCGTCGCCGAGGTCGCGCACCAGGACACGTGGCAGCGCTCGACGCTCGCGGTCGCCGTGACCGGCGGCTCGCCGGGCCGCGTCGGCGAGGTCGCGGACGGCGTGCAGCGGCTGCTGGACGCGCGCTTCCCGCAGGGCGTCCGCGTCGAGCGGCGTGTCGCGTCATGGGACGACTTGGAGTCACTACGATGACCACCGGTCGGATGCGTCGCGTCGACGAGGCCATGAGAGAGGTCCTCTCCGCCGCGATCACCTCCGAGCTCAAGGATCCACGGGTCGGATTCGTCACGGTGACCTCAGTCGATACAGCCCCTGACCTGCGCCATGCGCGCGTATACGTGTCCGTCCTGGGCACCGGCGCCGTGCGGCGGCGGTCGCTCGACGGCCTGCGCTCCGCGCACGGCTACCTGCAGCGGCGGGTGGGGGACGAGCTGCACCTCAAGCACACGCCGACGCTCGACTTCGTCTACGACGACACCACCGACCGCGCGCAGCGCATCGACGAGCTGCTCGGGCAAGAGGACGGTTGAGTGTCCGAGAACGGCGACACCTCGACCCGCGCGCAGACGCTCGCTGCGCTGCGCCGGAACGACAAGTTCCTGCTCACCACGCACGAGCGCCCGGACGGCGACGCCGTCGGCTCGCTGGCCGCGATGCAGCAGGTGCTGGCGGCGCTCGGCAAGGACTCGCTGGCATTCCTGACCGCCGACGAGCTCCCGCTCCCGTACGAGTACCGCTTCATCGAGCTCGACGGGCTGGTCACCGAGCCGCCGGCCGACGTGGCCGAGCGGGTGATGGTCTTCCTCGACTGCGGGAACATCGACCGCACGCCGGCGGCTGCGCTCGAGGGCCACGGCCGCGGCATCCTCAACGTCGACCACCATCACGACAACACCCACTTCGGGACGCTCAACCACGTCGACCCCACCGCCTCGTGCACCGCCGAGATGGTGTGGGACCTGATGAAGGGCCTCGAGGTCGAGGCCACGAAGCCGATCGCCGAGGCGCTGTACGTGGGCCTGGTGACCGACACCGGGCGCTTCATGTACGAGAACACCGGGCCGCGGGCGCACGAGATGGCGGCCGAGCTGATCGAGGGCGGCGTGGACGTGCACTCGATCTACCGTCGGCTGTACGAGGAGATCCCGCAGGGCAAGCTCGAGCTGCTTGCGCGCGGCCTGACCAACGTCGAGCGCTTCGACGGCGGCGTGCTCACGCTCACGCACCTGACGCTCGAGGACTACCAGTCGACGGGGGCCGACGAGAGCTACTCGGAGGGGGTCGTCGACCACCTGCGCTCGGTCGAGGGCACGGCGGTCGCGGGCCTCGTGCGCGACCTGCTGGGCAACGGGACGGCGGCCGCCAAGCGCAAGGTGTCGCTGCGGGCCACCGACGACCGCGTGGACGTGTCGGTGATCGCGCGAGCGCAGGGCGGCGGCGGCCACCGGCGGGCCGCGGGCTTCTCCACCGACCTCGACTTCTCCGAGCTGGTCAGCTTCCTGCGCGGGGCCGTGGCCGCCCAGCTTTGAGCGACGGCGTCCTGCTGATCGACAAGCCCGCCGGGATCACCTCGCACGACGTGGTGGCTGGCGTGCGGCGGGCGAGATCGGATCCCGCCCACCCGGTCAAGGTGGGCCACGCGGGAACGCTCGACCCGTTCGCCACCGGCCTGCTGCTCGTGCTCGTCGGACGTGGCACGCGCGTGCAGCGCTTCCTCATGGCCCTGCCCAAGCGCTACCGGACGGTGGCGCGGCTGGGGTGGACGTCGACGACCGGCGACCCCGAGGGCGAGATCGCGCCCGGGCGGATGCCCGACGAGCCGCTGGCGCTGCCGGTCGGCCGCCTGCGCCAGCGCCCGCCGGCCTACTCGGCGGTCAAGGTCGGCGGCCAGCGGGCGTACGCGCTCGCCCGCCGCGGCGAGGCGGTCGAGGTGCCGGAGCGCGACGTGGAGGTGCAGCGCTTCGAGCTCGTGGCGCGGGAGGGCGACCGCGCCACGCTCGAGATCGACTGCTCGTCCGGCACCTACGTGCGCTCGCTGGTCGCCGACCTCGGCGACGCGTACTGCCTCGAGCTGCGGCGCACCGGCATCGGGCCGTTCGACGTGGCCGGCGCCGACCCCGACCGGTTGGTGTCGCTCGACGACGCGCTCGCGTTCTTGCCGGCGGTCGAGCTCGACGCCGGCGCGGCGGGGCGCGCGGCTCACGGCGTGGCGATTCCTATCCCACCCACCCACCCCCGGACCGCCATCGCCGAGGGCGCCGTCCGGCTGCGCGACGGCGACGGCTTGATCGCGATCGCCGAGCCCCGGCCAGGCGGTCTGCTGAAGCCCACCGTAGGCTTCAGAGGCTGATGGACGTCACCTGGCTCCCCGACGCCCAGCGGCGCCCGCGCCACCTCGCCGTGGGCGAGTTCGACGGCGTGCACCTCGGCCACCGCGAAGTCATCCGCGGCAGCGACACCGTGCTCACGTTCGAGCCGCACCCGCGGACCGTCGTGGCTCCGGACTCCGCTCCCAAGCTGCTGATGTCGCTCGAGACGAAGGCCGACCTGATCGCCGACCTCGGCGTGGTGGAGCTGGTCGTGATCCCGTTCGACGGCTCGTTCGCCGCCCAGTCGCCGGAGGAGTTCATCGAGCGCGAGCTGGTGCAGCGGCTCGGCGCCGAGCGCGTCTCGGTGGGCGAGAACTTCCGCTTCGGGCACCGCGCCCGCGGCGACGCCAAGCTGCTGGCGGCGCACGACGCGTTCGAGACGCGGATCGCGCGGCTGGTCGAGCTCGACGGCGAGATCATCTCCTCCACCCACATCCGCGGGCTGGTGGCGGCGGGGGACGTCGCCGCGGCCGCGCGCTACCTCGGCGCACCGTTCCAGATCCGCGGGGCGGTCGCACACGGCGACAAGCGCGGCCGCACGCTCGGGTACCCGACGGCCAACCTGGTCCCCGACCCGCGGCTCGTCGTCCCCGACCATGGGGTCTACGCGTGCCGCGCGTTCGCCGGCGGCGAGGAGCACGTGGCCGCGGTCAACGTGGGCGTGCGGCCGACGTTCAAGACCGGCCGCGGGCTGCTCGTCGAGGCCTTCCTCGTCGACTTCGACGGGGACCTGTACGGGGCGCCGCTGCGGCTCGACTTCCTCGAGCGCCTGCGCGGCGAGCGGCGCTTCGACAGCATCGACGCGCTCGTCGACCAGATGGGGCAGGACGTGGTCGAGACACGGCGGATCGCCGCCTAGGCAAACGTTCGAGCCTAGGTTCGTCGACTCGGGGTAGTGGTGAGCAACATGCGAGTGGTCGTGGCCCATCGGCGGGAGGGTGAGCGGCGCCGGTTCCACCATGTGCTGGCCGAGGCCGGCCACGAGGTGACCGAGTGCCGCGCGGCGGGCGACGCTTTCGACTGCTGCCGCGAATGGCAGCCCGACGTGGCGGTCGTCGATGCCGAGGCCGGGCGCGGCCTGCTCGACCGGATCAAGGCCGACGCGGATGCCTTCAGCACCGCCGTGCTGCTCATCGAAGAGGGCGAGCCGCCGCTCGAGCGCGCCGTCGAGGCGCTCGAGCACGGCGCGCAGGACATCCTCGTCGAGCCGGTGCGCGACGCCGAGCTGCTCACGCGCGTGCACGCCGCCGGGCGCACCAAGGGTCTGCAGGAGGAGATCGTCGCGCAGGCCAAGCGGCTCGAGGCGATGCTGTTCGAGGACGCGCTGACCGGGCTCTCCAACCGGCGCTTCGTGCTCACGCAGCTCACCGGCCAGGTCAGCGGCGCCCGCCGCCACGAGCGTCCGCTGTCGGTCGCGATCGTCGACGTCGACCACTTCAAGTCGATCAACGACACGCGCGGGCACGCCGAGGGCGACCGCGTGCTGGTGGCGGTGGCGATGGCCCTGCGCGCGCACCTGCGCGCGGAGGACCAGCTCGGTCGCCTGGGCGGCGAGGAGTTCCTCGCGGTGCTGCCCGACACCGACGCCGAGGCCGCCCACGCGGCGGCCGAGAAGCTGCGCGTGAGCGTGGCCGAGACGGGCGTGACGGTCAGCATCGGCGTGGCGGCGTGGGAGGGCGAATCGGCCGAGGAGCTGGTGCGGCGGGCGGACGATGCGCTGTACGCCGCCAAGGCCGCGGGGCGCGATCGGGTGGTCGATGCCCCTGCTACCCTGCCTCGCCGCAGATGACCGCCTTCACACCTGAGGAAAAGCGCGAGATCGTCGACCGCTTCGGCAAGAGCCCGGGCGACACCGGCGCCACCGAAGTGCAGATCGCGCTGCTCACCTCGCGGATCAACCATCTCACCGAGCACCTGCGCGACCACAAGCACGACCATCACTCGCGCCGGGGTCTCCTGATGCTGGTAGGCCGGCGCCGCCGGTTCCTCAACTACCTGCAGAAGAAGGACCTCGAGGGGTACCGCTCGCTGATCCGCGAGCTCGGCCTGCGCCGGTAGGCCCGTGGTCATCGCCGCCGGCGAGCCGGCCCCGGAGTTCTCGCTCGCCCGCGCGGACGGCGCGCCGTTCACCCGCGACGACCTGCTGGGGACCACGACCGTCCTCGTCTTCTACCCGTTCGCGTTCTCGTCGGTCTGCACGACCCAGCTGGGCCTTTACGACGAGCTGCTCGACGACTTCGCCGCGCGCGGCGCCACCCTGTACGGCGTGTCCTGCGACGCCACGCATTCACAGCGCGCGTTCCGCGAGCACCTGGGCCTGCGGATCGAGCAGCTGTCGGACTTCGAGCCCAAGGGCGCGACATGCCGCGCGTTCGGCGTGCTGCACCCCGGTGGCTTCCCGGAGCGCGCGCTGGTGATCGTCGGGCCCGACGGCACGGTTCGCTGGAGCCACCAGGCCGAGCGGATCGGCGACCTGCCCGGCGCCAACCTCATCTTCGACGCTCTCGTCTGACCGACCTCGGCTCCGCACCCCTGCCGCCGTTGGGCCCCGACGACCGGGTGCGGGGGCCGGACGGCGCGCGGGTGGCGATCGTCTACGGCGACTACGAGTGCCCGTTCTGCGCAGCGCTCGAGCTGCGGTTGCGAGGGCTCGCGGTGCGCGTCGCCTTCCGCCACTTCCCGGTCCGCGCCAGCCACCCGCGTGCACTGGCGGCCGCCCACGCCGCGGAGGCCGCGGGCGCGCAGGGCGCATTCTGGGCGATGCACGACGCGCTGTTCGACGACCAGGGCCGGCTCGAGGACCCGCACCTGTGGGCGCGCGCCGAGCACCTCGGGCTCGACGTCGAGCGCTTCGAGGCCGACCGGCGCTCCGAAGCCGTCGCCGCCCGCGTCCGCGAGCAGTTCCACGGCGGCGTGCGGGCGGGCGTCGCCACGACCCCTACCGTGTTCGTCGACGGCGCGCGGTATGCAGGCCGAACCGCGCTCGACGACCGGACGTACACCGGATGACCGTGACCAGCGATGCCGACCTGATGGAGCGCCTGCGCGGCGACGCCACCGGCGAGGCGCTGCGCGAGCTCTACCGCGCGTACGCCGGCGAGCTGCTCGGGTTCGCGCTGCATGCGCTCGGCGAGCGGGGGGTGGCCGAGGAGGTCGTGCAGGAGGTGTTCCTGCGCGCTTGGCGGCGGGCCGACAGCTACGACCCGGCGCGCGGCAGCGTGCGCACCTGGCTGTACCAGATCGCCCGCCACGCGATCATCGACCAGCGGCGGCGCGCGTCCGCGCGGCCGTCGCTCGCTCCCGGCGAGGCGCTGTTCGAGCGCGCCTCGGGCGGGGAGGAGATCGAGCGGGCCATGCTCGGCTGGCAGGTGGCGGCCGCGCTCGAGCGGCTCACGCCCGAGCACCGGCAGATGATCCGCCTGGCGCACTTCCAGGGCCTGTCCGTGCGCGAGATCTCCGAGCGCTGCGACATCCCGGTCGGCACCGTCAAGAGCCGCACGTGGTACGCCCTGCGGTCGCTGCGGCTCGTACTCGAGGAGATGGGGGTCGTTCCTTGAGCGAACACGTGACCCACGAGCTGGGGGCGTACGCGCTTGGCGCGCTCGACCCGGACGAGGCGGCGGCGGTGCGCCGTCACCTCGCCGTGTGCGCCGAATGCACCGCCGAGCACGACGCGCTCGCCCCGCTGCCCGGCCTGCTGGCCGCCGCCGAGGGTGCGGACGCGGCGGCTGCCGAGCCGCTGTCGCCGGCCTTCGAGGAGCGCCTGCTCGACGCGTACGCTCGCGATCGTGCGGCCCGGCCTCGCGCCCGCCGGCACCGTGCCCCGCGGCGGCGCTGGCTCGCAGCCGGCGGTGCGCTGGCCGCCGGGGTGGCGGCGATCGTGCTCGCCGTGGTCCTCGTCGGCGGCGGCGACGATCCAGCGGCGCCGCCGGCCTACGACGTCGCGTTCCGCGCCACCGGTGCGAGCCAGGCGAACGCGCGGGCGACGCTCGACAGCGGGGCCGAGGGCACGACCCTGCACCTGTGGGTCGACGGCCTGCCGCGCGAAGATGGCGCGGTGTACGAGGTGCTGTGCGACGCGGAGGCGTGGACGGCCACGGCCGGCACCTTCCGCACGGACGAGAAGGGCAGCGCCTACGCCATCCTCACCACCGCGCTGCGGCGCGGCGAGTACGAGGCGATCCGGATCGTGCGCCGCGGCGGCCGAACCGTGCTCGCGGCGCGGCTCTCCTGAACCGCAGGAGCGGCGAGCGCGTACCACCCGCCATGAGAAGGCTCTGCTACGCGCTGATTGTCGGCGTCCTGGTGATCGCCGGCTGCGGGGACGACGACGAGGAGGGCGGCGGCGGCGCCGCGACGCCCGAGGCCACCGAAGAAGCCGCCGCGGGCGGCGGCGGCGAGGAGCTGACCCTGACCGCCGACGCGGGCGGCGCGATCTCCTGGGAGCCGGGTGAGCTGACAGCCGCCGCCGGCACCGTCACGGTCAAGCTCGTCAACGAGTCGACGACGCCGCACGCGGTCGAGATCGAGGGCGCCGGGGTCGAGGAGGCCAGCGAGACGATCACGGAGAGCGAGACCGAGGTCTCCGCCGAGCTCGAGGCCGGCGAGTACGAGTACTACTGCCCGGTCGGCAGCCACCGGCAGTCGATGTCGGGCACGCTCACGGTCGAGTGAACGCCGCCCGCACGCGCTCCGTGCGGAAGTCGAAGATCGCGGCCAGGTCGCGCGCCACGAACAGGCGGTGCGCGACCTCGCCGAGCGGTCCGTAGGGCAGCGCGTAGCGCACGGTGTCGCGCATCAGCGTGCCGCCGTCGCCGTCGGGCTCGAACTCGTGCGTGTGGTGCCACAGCGCGTAGGGGCCGCGCAGCTGCTGGTCCACGAAGCGCTCTCCGGGCACCCACTCCTCGATCCGCGTCAGCCAGGAGATCGGGATGCCGTGCAGCTGCAGGCGGTACTCGATCAGCGTGCCGACACCGATGTCGGTGGGGCGTGGCGGGACGATCGCGAAGCGCAGCCACGGCGGCGTGATCGCCTCCAGGTTGCCGGCCTCGGCGAAGAACGGGAAGACCTCGGCGGGCAGCGCGGGAAGCCGCTGCTCGCGCCGTAGGAGGTGATGGCCGAACACCCTCCGGGTACGGCGCCCGGCGCTCAGGGGATGTCGATGCGCAGCGAGTTGAGCACCTGCGCGGCGGCGCGGTCGAGCGCGGCGAGCCGGCGCTCGGACGTCGCGATGGTGAAGATCACGAACGGGTCGTCCTTCCAGCGCAGCTGGATCATGTGCAGTCGGAAGCCATCTGGCAGCGAGACCCAGGAGGGTGGGGGCGCGAGAAACGTGCACGTGATCTGGTGGTCTCGGCGGCAGGCCGAGTCGCTGTGCGCCGGCCGCGTGAAGCGCACCTCCATCTCGAAGCTGACCCCCGGGACGCCGGCGACGGTCACCGGCTCCGCGCGCGAGACCCGTAGGTCGGGGTGCCGCGCGAACCAGGCCCGGAGGTTCGGCGGGGCGGGCATCTCGGCAGCCGCGCGGTCGCGCACGCCGGGGTCGTAGACCTCAGGGATCCGCTGGAAGATGAGCGTCGGCCACGGCCCGGCGGGTCCGGGCCCGCCGCGGTTGACACGCGACAGCGCGAGCACGTGCGGCGTCTCGGTGTCCTGCGCCAGCCAGTTGTCGTCGCTGACGACGAACGACAGCTCGGGGGAGAAGTTCCGCGTGCGGTAGCGCTCGCCCGGGAAGAGGGTGCCGTCGAACAGCGGGCGACCCTCAGGCGCCGGGGGCTTGACCGGGCGCTCGTCCGGATCGCGCTCGGAGCGCAGGGCGCCGGCGATCGCGAGCACCAGGATCGCAGTGAGCGCGAGGCCTGCGGTGGCGAGGACGAGTGGCCGCAGCGGCGGCAGGGTCAGCCGCGGGCGCGGGTGCGCCTGCTCGCGCGCCGCGGCGGCCACGAGCTCCTTGCGAAGCTGGTCGACGAAGCTCGTCATCGCCGCGCTCCCATCCGGTCGCGCAGCGCGCCGAGCCCGCGGCTCACCCGCTTGCGTACCACAGCCTCCGACGTGTGGGCGGAGCTCGCGATGTCGGCGTACGCACGGTCGTCGATCACGTGCGCGCGGACGGCCTCGCGCTGCTCCGGCGGCAGCTCGTCGATCAGCCTGTAAGCGGCGTCGCGGCCGAGCAGCGTGATCAGCTCCGCGTCGTCCTCGCCGACCGGCACGCGCTCCATGCCGAGCCGCCGCTGCATGCGGTCCTCCGCGGCGCCGCGGCGGCGGGCGTCGGCGAGCTTGTGCTGGGCGATGCCGAAGAGCCAGGCGACCGCGGGCGTCGGCCCGCGGCGGAAGCGCTTGCGGGCCACGAGCGCGGCCGCGAACGTCTCCGCCGTCAGGTCGGCGGCGATCTCGGGGTCGTGGACCCGGCGTGCGAAGTACCCCAGCAGCATGTCGACGTAGCGGTCGTAGAAGCGCCCGAAGTCTTCGGGATCGCCCGACAGGAGGAGGTCCTCGTCGCCGGTCATGTTCGCTCCTGACCGATCCTCGCACGGGCCCGGCCGTCTGTGACAGAGTCGCCCGGATGACCCGGGTGGCGATCCTCGGCGGCGGCGTCGCGGGCCTCACGGCCGCCCACGAGCTGGCCGAGCGCGGCTTCGAGGTCGTCGTGCTGGAGGCGCGGGACATACCCGGCGGCAAGGCCCGCAGCCTGCCTGTGCCCGGCTCAGCCGCCGGCGGGCGTGCCGACCTTCCCGCCGAGCACGGGTTCCGGTTCTTCCCGGGCTTCTACCGCCACGTCCCGGACACGATGCGGCGGATCCCGGACGGCACGTCGACGGTGCTCGAGAACCTCGTCGGCGCCACTCGGATCCTGCTCGCCCAGGGCGGCGGGCGCAACGAGCTCGTGTCGGGCGCGCACCTGCCGGAGTCGCTCGACGACCTCACGGTCATGAGCCGCTTCCTGCTGGAGCTCATGACCTCGCTCAGCATCCCGCCGCACGAGCATGCCTGGCTGGTCGAGCGGCTGCTGACGCTGCTCACGAGCTGCGACGAGCGCCGCTACGAGCAGTGGGAGCTGCAGAGCTGGTGGGACTTCGTGCGCGCCGAGGAGCGCTCGGTCGCGTTCCGCAAGTTCCTCGCCGAAGGGCTCACGCGCACGCTCGTGGCCGCGCGGGCACGCGAGATCAGCGCCCGCACCGGCGGCCTGATCCTGGCGCAGCTGATCCTCGACCTCACGCAGGCGGGCGGTCGAGCCGACCGCGTCCTGAACGCCCCGACCAACGAGGCGTGGATCGATCCCTGGGTCGCGCAGCTGGGGCGGCTGGGCGTCGACCTGCGGCTCGGGACGCCGGTGCAGGGACTGACCGTGCGCGGCGGCCGGATCGCCGGCGTCACGACGCCCGCGGGAACGGTCACCGCCGACATGTACGTCGCCGCGCTGCCGGTCGAGGTCATGCGCACGCTTGCCGGCCCGCCGCTGCGGGCGCTCGACCCGCTGTTCGCGCGCCTCGACCGGCTCGTCACCCGCTGGATGAACGGCGCGCTGTTCTATCTCGACCGCGACGCGCCGCTCGTGCACGGGCACGCCATCTACATCGACTCCGAGTGGGCGCTGACGTCGATCTCGCAGGCGCAGTTCTGGCGCGGCGTGAATCTCGAGCGCTACGGCGACGGGCGGGTCAAGGGGATCCTGTCGGTCGACGTCTCCGACTGGACGACGCCGGGGCGCCGCACCGGCAAGGTCGCCATGCGCTGCTCGCGCGAGGAGATCCGCGCCGAGGTCTGGGGCCAGCTCGTCGACCACCTCGACGACGGGCAGCTCGACGAGCGCCACGTGCTGGCCTGGTTCCTGGACCCGGCGGTCGAGTTCCCGAACCCCACCGAGGCCACGAACCTCGAGCCGCTGCTGATCAACACGGCCGGCTCGTGGGCCGACCGCCCGGGCGTGACCACCCGCATCCCGAACCTGCTGCTCGCGGCCGACTACGTGCGCACCGACACCGACCTGGCGACGATGGAGGGCGCGAACGAGGCCGCCCGCCGCGCGGTGAACGCGATCCTCGACTGGACCGGCTCGAGCGCCCCGCGCTGCAAGACGTTCAAGCTGCGCGAGCCCGCGGTGCTCGGCCCGGCGCGGACACTCGACAAGCTCCGCTGGAAGCTCTTCCGCCGCCCGGCCCGCGCGCCGCTGCGCGTGTCCGGCGACGGGGGCGTGGAGGCAAGCGGGCTACTCGCCCGCGGCACGCTGGCGGCGGGGGCGCTCAACCGCCGGCTCCGCCGCTGACGTTCAGGGCGCCGCGACCCGCGAGAGTCCGGCCTCGCGACAGCCTGCCTCCAGCGCCTCGAGCCCGAACGCCTGCACCGGCCCCAGCGGACCGACGCCGTCGACGCCCTCGGACGCCGCTCGCTGCGCCGCCCAGGCCAACACTCCCGCCGTGAGCGTGTAGGGCTCGCCGCCGGACAGCTCGACCGAGGAGAGCTTCTCTCCCGCCGCGTCGAACGCCTCCGCGACCACCCACGAGATGCCGGACTCCGGTTCTGGCGCGTTCGCCAGGCCGACCAGCCGGTCGGCGGCGGCCTTCAGCGCCGGCCGGACGCCCGGAACGCGCATGGCCACCGAGCCCGCCAGGCTTCCCACCTGGAGCGGCTTGGCCAAGGCGCCGAACCAGCCCAGGTAGACGTTGACCTCGAGCAGGTGCGGATAGCTGGCCGGGAGCGTGAGGTGCTCGGTGCCGCCGATCGAGACCCCGTCGCGCTCCTTGCCCCGCACGAAGAACGAGCGGACCCGCTCGGCCATGCGGGCTGTGACGACCGCCCCGCCGCGGAACGCGTAGCCCTCATCCAGAGCGACCGCGACCGACGACCGGCGCGTCCCGGCGCTCGAGCCGGCGCCGAACGCGTAGTAGCCGATGTCGACCCGCTGGGCGTCGAGCCCGGCCTCCTCCAGCGCCAGCGCGCCGGCCAGCGCTCCCGGCACGAAGTCGTATCCCATCGCCGGCAGCAGAGCCGCCCCGGCGCGCTCGGCGGGCGGGCCGAACTCGTCGAACACGCGGCGGATGAACACCGGCTCGCCCGTCGAGTCGATGTAGATCCCGCCGGCGGCGATCGCCGCTCGCACCGCGGGCTCGCCCCACTTGGAGAACGGCCCGACGAGGCTGACGAGCACGTCGCCCCGCTCCGCCAAGGCGAAGACCGAGTTCTGGCGCATGGCGTCGGCGACCCGCCACTCGAGGCCCAGCGGCTCGGCCAGCGAGCGCACCGCCTCCTCGTTGCGCCCGGCGAGCACCGCCGACGCGCCCTGCGCGGCCAGACGCCCGGCCACCAGGCGACCGGTGAGGCCCGTCGCTCCGAAGACGATGATGCGGCGCTCAGCCATAGGTTCGAGCGCATACCCGCGCAGGCACAGCTACTACCATGGTTGTCAACGACTACCGAAGCGTCAAAGACGATGCAGAGGGGCCCGCCTACGAGTGGCGGGCGCGAAAGGAACATATGCCAGAAGTGCACAAGGTCTCCGTGGAGATCGGCGGGAAGGAGATCTCCTTCGAGACCGGCTGGATGGCCAAGCAGGCCTCCGGCGCCGTCGTGGTCCGGTCGGGCGACACCGTCGTCCTGAACACCGCCACGGCGGGCAACGTGCGTGACGTCGACTTCCTCCCGCTGACGGTGGATGTCGAGGAGCGCATGTACGCCGCGGGCAAGATCCCCGGCTCATTCTTCAAGCGCGAGGGCCGCGCCGGCGAGAAGGCGACGCTCGTCGCCCGCATGATCGACCGCCCCCTCCGTCCGCTCTTCCCCAAGGGCTGGCGCCGCGAGACCCAGCTCGTGGGCATGCCGCTCTCCGTCGATCAGGTGATCCCCTACGACGTGCTCGCCATGAACGGCGCGTCCGCCGCGCTGGCGATCTCCGACATCCCGTTCCCGACGCCCGTCGGCGCGGTTCGGATCGGCAAGGACCTGGAGGGCAACTTCGTCATCAACCCGACGGAGGAGCAGCTGCAGGAGTCCGGGCTCGACCTGGTCGTGTCCGGCACCGACGACGCCATCCTGATGGTCGAGGCGGGCGCCGACGAGATCCCCGAGGCGGAGATCCTCGACGCGCTCGACATCGCCCACTCGGCGATCAAGAAGCTCGTCGCCGCCCAGCGCGAGCTGGCCGAGAAGGCCGGCAAGGCCAAGCTCGAGGTCGAGGTCCCGCAGGCGGATCCGGACCTCGCAGGTCAGATCGCCGACTCCCACGGCGCCGCGCTCGACCGGGCCACCCAGGTCGAGGACAAGCTCGAGCGTCAGGCGGCCACCAAGGCCGTCGAGGAGGAGGTCCTCGCGCAGTACTCCGGCGATCCCGCCGCCGAGACCTGGGCCGAGTTCCGCCAGAAGGCGCAGCTCGCCTTCGACGCGCTCGAGAAGAAGGTCATCCGCGAGCGCATCGCGGTCCAGAAGAAGCGCCCCGACGGCCGTGAGCCGAACGAGGTTCGCGCGATCGACATCCAGATCAAGCCGCTCCCGCGCACGCACGGGTCGGCGCTCTTCACGCGCGGGCAGACGCAGGCGCTGTCGGTGATCGCGCTCGGCACCACGCGCGAGGAGATGCGGATCGACTCGCTCGGGCTGGAGACGTCCAAGCGCTACTTCCACCACTACAACTTCCCGCCGTTCTCGGTGGGCGAGGCCGGCTTCATGCGCGGCCCGAAGCGGCGTGACATCGGCCACGGGGCGCTCGCCGAGCGCGCGCTGGTCCCGATGATCCCCGACCAGGAGAACTTCCCGTACACGATCCGCGTCGTGTCGGACATCCTCGAGTCCAACGGATCGTCGTCGATGGCCTCCGTCTGCGGCTCCACGCTGTCGCTGATGGACGCCGGCGTGCCGATCAAGGCGCCGGTGGCCGGCATCGCCATGGGGCTGATCAAGGAGGGCGACGACTACGTCGTGCTGTCCGACATCGCCGGCGTCGAGGACCACCTCGGCGACATGGACTTCAAGGTCGCCGGGACCGAGAAGGGCATCACCGCCCTGCAGATGGACATCAAGATCACCGGCGTCACCTTCGACATCCTGCGCGACGCGCTCGCCCAGGCCAAGGAGGGTCGCTCGTTCATCCTCGGCAAGATGGCCGACGCCATCGGCGAGCCGCGCACCGAGCTGTCCGAGTTCGCGCCGCGGATCAGCGCCGTCAAGATCGATCCGGACAAGATCGGCCTGCTGATCGGCAAGGGCGGCGAGACGATCCGCTCGCTCCAGGAGGAGTACGAGTCGCAGATCGACGTCGACGACGAGGGCAACGTGCGCGTGTACGCGCAGACCGGCGCCCAGGGCGACGCGCTCGTCGACCGCATCCGCTCGATGACCAAGGAGGTCGAGGTCGGCGACGAGTTCCCAGGCGCGAAGGTGGTCAAGACCACCACGTTCGGCGCGTTCGTCGAGCTCGCCAAGGGCACCGACGGCCTCCTGCACATCTCCAACGTCTCGCCCGGCGAGCGCGTCGGGACGGTCGAGGACGTCCTCAACCGGGGCGACGAGATCTCCGTGCGCGTGGTCGAGGTCGACCGCGAGCGCGGCCGGATCGGCCTGCGCCTGGCCGAGGACCCGGAGATCGCCGGCAAGTCCAAGGAGGAGCTCGCCACCGTCAGCGCCGGCGGCGGCGGCGGCGGAGGCGGCGGCGACCGCGGTGGCCGTGGCGGCCGTGGCGGGGAGCGGCGCAACGGCGGCGGCCGCGGACGGGACCGCGACCGCGGCGGCTCGCGCGGCGATCGGGATCCCGACCGCAGCTAGCGCGCTGTCCCCCCACCAGATCACAGAGCTGCCAAGCGGGCTGCGGGTCGCGACGGAGGTCATGCCCTCCGTGCGGTCCGCGGCCCTCGGCTTCTTCGTCGGCACCGGCTCGCGCGGCGAGTCGGTTGCCGAGGCGGGGCTTTCGCATTTCCTCGAGCACCTGCTCTTCCGCGGCACCGACCGCTACGGATCGGCCGAGATCGACCAGCTGTTCGACGCCATGGGCGCCGAGCTCAACGCGGGCACCGACAAGGAGAGCACCACCGTCTACGCGCGGATGCTCGACCAGCACCTGCCGCGCGCATTCGACGTGATCGCCGACATGGTGTGGCGGCCCGCGTTCCGGGACGTCGACCCTGAGCGCGAGGTCGTGCTCGAGGAGATCGCGATGTACGAGGACGACCCGCAGGACACGGTCTTCGACGTGCTCGGCGAGGCCGTCTTCGGCGGCCACCCGCTCGGCCGGCCGATCATCGGCCGCGCGCCCGTGATCCGCGAGACGCCGGTCGACCGCATCGCGGCGTTCCACGCGGCCCGCTACGTGCCGGGAGCGGTCGTGATCGCCGCCGCCGGCTCGGTCGACCACGACCAGGTCGTCGAGCTGGCCGAGCGCACGCTCGGCGGCCGCGAGGCGGAGGGCACGCCGGCGATCGAGCCGGCCCCCGCCGACCCGGCGCCGACGGTGCGCTTCCAGCGCAAGGACACCGAGCAGTGCCACGTCTGCCTCGGAGCCGTCGGGCTCCCGCGCGGCGACGACCGGCGCTTCGCGACCCGTGTGCTCGACGCGATCTTCGGCGGGCTCTCCTCCTCGCGGCTGTTCCAGGCCGTGCGCGAGGAGCGCGGCCTCGCCTACTCGGTCTACTCGTTCGCCGGCCAGTACGCCGACACCGGGCAGATCGGGCTGTACGTGGGCACGCGGCCCGACAAGGTGGGCGAGGCGATGAGCGTCGTCGGCGACGAGCTCGAGCGCCTGCGCGAGCAGCCCGCCACCGAGGAGGAGCTCGACCGCGCGCGGGAGAACGTCAAGGCACGCGTGGTGCTCGCGCTGGAGTCGTCCGGCGCGCGCATGAACCGGCTCGGCGCGTCGCTGCTCTACGGGCTGCCGCTGCTCGAGGCCGACGAGGTGATCGCGCGCTTCGAGGCCGTGTCGATGGACGACCTGCGCGAGCTGACCGACGAGCTGTGGAAGCCGGAGCGCCTGTCGGCGGCCGGCATCGGACCGGACGAGCAGGCCTTCCGGTCTGCCGTCGACGACGTCTGCCCGGGCGCGAGCGTCGCCGCATGATCCGCGTGGCCGTGGCCGGCGCCGCGGGCCGCATGGGGGAGACGGTGTGCGCCGCGGTAGAGGGCGCCGAGGGCATGGTGCTGACCGGCCGCGCCGACCCGCAGCTCGGCACGACCGTGGCAGACGTCCTCGCCGGCGCCGACGTGCTCGTCGACTTCACGCAGCCCGACACGGCGCTCGACAACGCCCGCGCGGCGCTCGACGCCGGCGTCCACGTTGTGATCGGCACGTCGGGCTTCGACGTCGACGGCCTGCGGGCGGCTGCGCGCGACGCCGGCGCGAACGCCTTCGTCGCCCCCAACTTCGCGATCGGCGCGGTGCTGATGATGCGCTTCGCCGCCGAGGCCTCGCATCACATGGAGCGCGCCGAGATCGTCGAGCTCCACCACGCGGGCAAGCTCGACGCCCCCTCCGGCACCGCCGCGCGCACCGCGGAGATGATGGAGGGCGACGTGCCGATCCACTCGGTGCGCCTGCCCGGCCTCGTGGCCGACCAGGAGGTCATCCTCGGCGACGTCGCGCAGACGCTCACGATCCGCCACGTCACCACCGACCGCACGAGCTTCATGCCGGGAGTCCTGCTCGCCATCCGCCGCGTGGCGGACCTGCCCGAGTCCCCGGTCATCGGGCTCGAGCACCTGCTCTTCGAGCGCTAGTACCGCATTGCGCGACCGCGGCCGGCGCGCTTGGCCTCGTAGAGCGCCTCGTCGGCCCGGGAGAGCACTGCGGAGAGGGTGTCGGTCTCGACGGCCGGGCTCGCCGCGCCGATCGAGACGTTGACCTCGAGCCCTTCGCGCTCGCGCTCGAACGCGCTTGCGACCGACTCCAGGACGGCGCTGGCGGCGTCGTCGCCGCGGTGCGGCGCTCCCGGCACCCAGACGGCGAACTCGTCGCCTCCCAGGCGCCCGACGATGCCCGCGGTGGCGAGGTGGCGTGCGACCTCGGTCAGCACCATGTCGCCGGTCGCGTGGCCGTGCCCGTCGTTGACGGACTTGAAGTGGTCGATGTCGCAGATCAGCACGCTGCCGGCCTCGCGCTGCTCGACGGCGCGGCGGATCGTGGCGAGCCAGTGGCGGCGGTTGAGGACGCCGGTGAGGTCGTCGACGCGTGCCTCGCGCTCGAGCTCCGCGACTCGCGAGGCCATCGACGCGCCCGTCTTGCCGCCCCGCACGGCCTCGAGCGCCAGGTCGTCGAAGTCCTCGTCGCACAGCCCGAGCATCTCGAGGGCGAGCCCGAGCAGCGCGTAGTCAGGCTCGGGCCGGGACGCCAGGCCGACGACTTCGTCGGCGATGATCACGCAGGCGGCCTCCGGGCTGGGAATCGCGGTGCCCACCGATCCGCCGTGGTGGAAGGCGACGACCCGCTCGACGCTCTCCTCGATCAGCGACGCGCGGGCGACGCGGGCGCCGGCTTCGGCGTGGTCGACGCCCAGCTCGCGGCGCTCGGCGCCGGCGCGCAGGCTGCCCGCCGGATGCTCCGCGGCGATCGCGTCGAGCCGCTCGTCGCCGAACGCCAGCGGCATCACGAGCTTGCCCACGTCGTGCAGCAGGCCGCCGAGGTGGGCGGCATCGGTGGCCGCGCCGGTGCGCTCGGCGATCGCCTGCGCGGTGCCGGCGACGGCGGCTGCGTGCAGATGCAGGTGGCCGATCGACCGACCACCGTTGCCGGGAGCGCGCTGGAAGAAGCGGTATGTGGCGGCCTCGAGCGCCAGCTGCGCGATCGCGCGCCGGCCCACGAGCGTCACCGCCGCGCGGATGCTGCGCGCCCGCAGCGGGCGCGCGCACGCGGCCGAGTTCGCGTAGCGCAGCAGGTCGGCTGCCAGGCCCTGGTCGGCCTCGAGGGCGGCGACCATCTCGCCGATGCCCGCGTCCTCGGTGTCGGCGATCGCCTTCACGCGCCGCACGGTGGCGCTCAGGACCGGCAGCCGGCCCAGCCGCTCGACTGCCTCGTCGAGATGATCGGGCTGGGACTCCGTACGTGTCAGGTTGCGGACCATGAGCCTGTCGGACTCACATCGGCGCGCGCCGTGGACCCTTGAGCGGCAGTTTCCGTCCGCTCGCGTGCGAAACTGACGACATGCGTCCGCTCGAAGGCCTCTTCACGGCGATGGTCACCCCGTTCTCCGGCGACGGCCGCGTGAACGAGGATGGCGCATTGGCGCTCGGCCGGCACCTGCTCGCCAACGGATCCGACGGCCTGGTCGTCTGCGGCACCACCGGCGAGTCGCCGACGCTGTCCGACGACGAGATGGTCTCGCTCGTCGAGCTGATGGTGGGCGAGCTGGGGTCGGAGGCCACGATCGCGGCGGGCGCTGGCTCCAACGCCACGCACCACGCCTGCCACCTGGCCGAGCGGATGGCCGCTGCGGGAGCGCACGCGCTGCTGTCGGTCACCGGCTACTACAACCGGCCGAACCGGCGCGGGATCGTCCGCCACTACGACGAGGTCGCGCGCGCCGCCGGCGGCACGCCGATCATCGTCTACAACATCCCGAGCCGCACGACCGTCAACCTCGCGCCCGACCTGCTGGCCGAGCTCGCCCAGATCGACGGCATCGCGGCGGTCAAGCAGTCCAACTCCGCCGAGCTCGGCCCGATCGACGGCATGACGCTGTTCACCGGCAACGACGAGGACCTCGCGCGCTGCCTCGACGTCGGCGGCGCCGGCGGCATCTGCGTGTCCAGCCACGTCGTCGGCACCGAGATGCGGCGGATGTTCGACGAGCCGGAGCGGCGCGCGGAGATCGACGCCGAGCTGCGCCACGTCTACAAGGCGATGTTCTGCACGTCGAGCCCGATCCCCGTCAAGACGGCGCTCAACCTGCTCGGCCACGACGTCGGGGGCCTGCGGCTGCCGCTCGTGGACGCGAGCGACGAGGAGCTCGGCACGGTGCGCGAAGCACTCGAGCGGCAGGGTCTGTTGATGGATCCCCGCCGCCCGCCCCCGACACCCGTTAACGCCGCGTGAGCGGCAAGCTGCGCGTCCTCCCGCTGGGGGGCGTCGGCGAGATCGGCAAGAACCTCACGGTCGTCGAGTACGAGGGCCGGCTGGTGGTCGTCGACTGCGGGCTGCGGTTCCCGACCGCCGAGATGATGGGCATCGACCTCGTGCTGCCGGACTTCACCTTCCTGCGCGAGCGCGTGGCCGACATCGAGGCGATCGTCATCACGCACGGCCACGAGGACCACCTCGGCGCGCTCCCGTGGGTGCTGCGCGAGCTCGGCCAGGAGGCCGTGCCGGTCGTCTACGGCGGCCAGCTGACCGTCGCCATGGCGCGCTCCAAGCTCGACGAGCACAAGCTGCGCGAGGTCAACCTCGACGTGCTCCCGATCGGCCAGGTAGCGGACGCCGGGCCGTTCGGGATCGAGATGGTGCACCTCACGCACTCGATCCCCGACGCCTCCGGGGTCGCGCTGAAGACCGACCTCGGGACGATCCTCTTCACCGGCGACTACAAGTTCGACCAGACGCCCGTCGGCGGCGCCCCGGCGGACATGGCACGGCTGGCCGAGCTCGGGCGCGAGGGCCTGCTGCTGCTGTGCGGCGACTCGACCAACGCCGACCGCGCGGGCATCTCCACCAGCGAGTCGCTCGTCGGCCCGCAGCTCGAGCGCCTGTTCGCCCACTGCGCCGGCCGGATCGTGGTCACCTGCTTCGCCTCCAACATCCACCGCGTGCAGCAGGTGGTCGACGCCGCCGCGGCCAACGCCCGCAAGGTCGCCCTGATCGGCCGCTCGATGCGCAAGAACGTCAACATCGGGCGCACGCTGGGCCACATCGCGGTCCCCGACGGCCAGCTGATCCCGCCGCGCGAGCTCGAGCACTATCCAGACGAGAAGGTCGTGATCGTGTCCACCGGCTCACAGGGCGAGCCGCTCTCCGCGCTGCGCCGGATGGCCTACCGCGACCATCCGTCGGTCGAGCTGCGGAGCGGCGACACGGTGGTCTTCTCCGCCACGCCGATCCCCGGCAACGAGCGGGCCGTGAACGAGACGATCGACCGGCTGTACCACATCGGCTGCGACGTCGTGACCGCCCGCGACGAGCCGATCCACGCCTCCGGCCACGGCTACGCGGAAGAGCTGAAGATGATGCTCAACCTCACCCGGCCGCGCTACGTCATGCCCGTGCACGGCGACTACAAGCGGATGCTGCTGCACTCCAAGCTCGCCGAGGCCGTCGGGATCGAGCCGGAGCGCATCTTCCGCACCGAGAACGGCGTGCCGCTGGAGATCGACGAGCGCGGGGCGAGCCTGGGGGAGGCCGAGACGGCGGGCCTGGTGTTCGTCGACGGCGTCGACATCGGGGACGTCGCCGACGTCGCGCTGCGCGACCGCCGCATGCTCTCGGCCGACGGCATCTTCATCATCGTCGCGACCGTCAACGAGCAGGACGGCTCGTCGGTCGTCCCGCCCGAGGTGCTCGCGCGCGGCGTCCCGTTCCTCGACGACGGCGGCCAGATCATCGAGGAGCTGCGCGAGGCGGTCGAGGACGCGCTCGACCGCGCCGCCGAGGAGCGGATCACCGAGGTGGAGGTCCTCGAGTCCGTCCTCCACGACGACATCGCGGCCTTCATCTACGAGCGCCTCAAGCGGCGCCCGATGGTCCTGCCGGTGGTCGTCGAGGTCTAGGGCGTGCGTCCCTAACCGGCCGCGGGTTTCGCCCTCTGGGCGAACACCCGCAAGGCAACCTGGCCCCCTGGGCCAGTGTTCCCCTAGCGCTCGGCGACGACCGGCAGATCGCTCGCGCGGGGGCGCGCGGCGGGGTGCTGCTCAAGCCGCGGCCGCAGCGCGATCCCGCCGAGCACGAGCAGGAGCACGCCCCCTCCCGCGAACGCGTAGGCGGTGCGCGGGGAGCCGATGGCGACGAGCGCGCCGCCGAGCAGGTAGCCGACCCCCGGCATGGCGGCGGCGAGCGACTCGAGCAAGCCGACGATCCGGGCCTGGTAGTCGGACGGCGTCGCCTCCTGCAGCGCGGTCATGACCGCGATCCACTGCACGCCGTTGCCCGCCCCGCCCACGATCGACACCAGGCACGCCACGAGCAGCGTCTCGGCCGTCGCGAGCCCGAGATAGGCGGCACCGATGGCCGCCGTCGCGCCGATGATCAGCGGGATCGTCGAGCGGTTCTTGATCAGCAGGTACACGAGGCTCCCGACCACGATCCCCGCTCCCCACGACGCGAGCAGGATCCCGAAGCCGGCGTCGCTGGTGCCGAGGCTCTCCTTGGCGTAGATGACCTCGATCGGGATCACCAGCGTGAACAGCACGAGCGCTGCCGCCTCGCCCACGAGCAGGATCCGCACCAGCGGGTTGCCGCGGGCGAACCGCAGGCCCGCCGTCAGCCGCTCCCGCCACGGCTCGCGCTCGACGTGCGCGGCCGGCAGGCCCTTGGTGACCGCCAGCATCACGGCGATGGCGAGGAACGACGCGGCGTCGACGAGCAGCGCGGTCGCGACCCCGAACTGGCCGATCAGCAGGCCCGCGAGCGCCGCTCCGCCGACGGCGGAGAACGCGAAGCCCATGTTCATCAGCGCGTTGCCCTCCTTGAGCAGCCCCTTCGGCTGCAGAACGGTGGCGACGGCGCCGCGGGTGAGGCCGCGGGCCGTGATCGCGAGCGCGCCGTCGAGCAGGCCGAGCGCGAGCACGAGCCCGAGCACGAACGTGGTCTCCGCCAGCAGCGCGAGCGCGGCGAAGGCGAGCGCCTCCGCGAGATACAGCAGCGGCAGGCTCTTGCGCAGCGCGGCCTGGTCGAAGCGCGCCGTGAGCGGCGGCGCGACGAGCGCCGGCAGGAACTTGGCGGCGAAGAAGAACGCCGCGGTCGGCGCAACGGCCTGCGTGCGGTCGTAGACGAGCACCGCGAGCGCGACCAGCCCGACGCTGTCGCCGAGCTCGTTCAGCGTGTACGAAGACAGCAGCCGACCGAAGGGCCTGACGGCCAAAGGTGCGAAGCGCCCCCGCATCGGCCCCATCGTAGTCCTTCCGAGGCCGGACTCCAATGCGGACGGATGTCGGTCTCCGCGCCGCCCTGTTGACATCAAGTCATTCTTTACCAATGCCGATTACCCGAGGGCTGTGTCGAGACGCAAGGGGCTGATATTCGCCGCCCAGACGGCCGTGGTGGTTGCCGCGGTCGCCGTCGCCGTGCTCACGTCGACACAGGCCGACTGGCGGCCGATCGAGCTCGTCCTCCTGCTGTTCGTGCTCGCGGCGGGCAGCGAGATCATGACGATCGAGTTCCGCGGCTTCCGCATCTCGGCGTCGTTCCTGGCCATCGTGCTCGCGATGGCGTTGCTAGGACCGGCTCCCGCGGCGGCGATCGGCGCCGGCTCGATGCTGGTCGACGGCCTGATCACGCGCGCGCGGCGCTGGCAGGTGTTGACCAATATGGGCATCTACACGGTGTTCCCGGTGGTCGGCGGGCTGCTCATGATGTGCATCGCGGAGGATCCCAGCGGGCCAGGACACGCCGCGCTCGGCTTCGCGGGCACCGTCCTGCTGGTGTTCATGGTCACCAACGCGCTCAACTTCGCGCTCGTCGTGGTGGGCCGCCGCGCGCCCGGCGGGATCTCTTTCCGGGACGCCGTCCAGCACGCGTTCCTGCCGGTCCTGCCTGCCGAGTTCGCCACCGGCCTGCTGACGGCCGGCGTCGCGTTCATCTACGGCCGCATCGGCGTCGGGGCGGTCGGCCTGCTCGCCGTCGTGATCTTCGTCTTCCAGTACCTCTTCCGCGCGGGCGTCCAGGCCTTCGAGCGCGGGGAGGAGCTCGGCCAGCGCACGCGCGAGCTGGCGTCGCTGCAGGTCGGGCTGCTGAGCACCGTCATGCAGACGCTCTCGATGCGCGACGCGATGACCGCGCGCCACTCGGCGGCGGTGGCCCGCTACGCGCGCGAGGTGGCCGGGATGCTCGACCTGGCGCCGCGCGAGCGCGAGCTCGTGCACACCGCTGCGCTGCTGCATGACATCGGCAAGTTCATCTTTCCGGACTCGATCCTGTTCGCCGATCGCAAGCTGACCGACGAGGAGTGGGAGACGGTCAAGCTGCATCCGGAGCAGGGGGCGCGGCTGGTCGCGCGGATCGAGGGGTACGGCCCGGTGGCGGAGATCATCCACAGCCACCACGAGCGCGTCGACGGGCGTGGATATCCGGCAGGTCTGAGCGGCGATGACATCCCGCTCGGCTCGCGGATCATCTCGGTCGCCGACACCTACGACGTGATGACCTCACGCGACTCCTACCGCCGCCCGGTCTCCTCCGAGGCCGCGATCGCGGAGCTCCGGCGCGTGGCCGGCTCCCAGCTCGACCCGGTGGTCGTCGAGACCTTCATCGAGATGATCGAGGCCGGACGCGTGGCCTTCCGCCACGGGGACGAGGCTGACTTCGAGCTCGAGCTGGCATTCGAGCGCCGGGTCGAGGACTACGCCCGCCCCCGGGCGCTCGTCGCCTAGACGGGGGCTCGCGAAAAGCGGACGAATGTCCGCCCAAGTCAACACTGGCCGATGCCGATGACGAGAGGGTCGTGTCGAGACGTCAGGGGCTCATTTTCGGCGCCCAGATCGGGCTGCTGGTAACCGCGGTCAGCATCGCGGTGCGCACGTCGGACGCCGCCGACTGGCAGCCGATCGCGCTCGTCCTCCTGCTCTTCGCGCTGGCCGTCGGCAGCGATCTGCTGTCCGTCGACGTGCGTCACATGCGCGTGTCGGGGGCGTTCCTGGCGATCGTGCTCGCCATGACGTTGCTGGGGCCTGCGCCCGCCCTCGCCATCGGCGCTACGTCCGCCCTGATCGACGGCGTCGTCTCGCGCCGGCCATGGGACCGGGCGCTCAACAACGTCGCCACGTGGGCGACGTTCCCGCTCGTCGGCGGCCTCCTCGCCGAGACGTTCATGACGTCTGGGGTGCCGCAGGCGTCAGACGCGCTCTCGTTCGCGGCCGTGGTCCTCGGTGTGTTCATGGCGACGAACGTCCTCAACTTCCTGATGGTCGCCGCGTTCCACAAGGCCGCAGACGGGACGCCGGTGATCGCGAGCACGCGCGAGGTCTACATCACCGTCCTGCCGACTGAGTTCGCGACCGGGCTGCTGACCGCGTGCGTGGCCTTCAGCTACGGGCACCTCGGTGTCGGCGCCGTCGGGCTCGCCGCTGTCGTCCTGTTCGTGTTCCAGTACCTGCTCCGTGCCGGTGTGAACGCACACGAGCGTGGGGAGGAGCTTGCGGCACGCACCCATCAGCTCGCCTCGCTGCAGGTGGGTCTGCTGAGCACGGTGCTTCAGACGCTCTCGATGCGCGACGCGATGACCGCTCGCCACTCGACCGCGGTCGCGCGCTACGCGCGAGAGGTAGCACGGATGCTGGGCGTGAGCGATCGCGAGCAGGACCTGATCCACACCGCAGCGCTCCTCCACGACATCGGCAAGTTCATCTTCCCCGACTCGATCCTGTTCGCCGAGCGCAAGCTGACGGACGCCGAGTGGGAGACGGTCAAGCTTCATCCGGAGCAAGGCGCCAGGCTCGTCGGACGGATCGAGGGTTACGGGCCAGTCGCCGAGATCGTCCACAGCCACCACGAACGTGTCGACGGTCGCGGCTACCCCGCCGGGCTGCGGGCCGGGGAGATCCCGCTCGGGTCACGGATCATCGCCGTCGCGGACACGTACGACGTCATGACCTCGCGCGACTCGTACCGCCGGCCCGTAAGCTCGGAGGCGGCCATCGTCGAGCTGCGGCGGGTAGCCGGCTCGCAGCTCGATCCGGAGGTGGTGGAAGCGTTCGTCGAAATGGTCGAGAGCGGTCGCGTCGCCTTCCGACATGGCGACGAGGCCGACTTCGAGCGCGAGCTGGCCTTCGAGCGCCTCGTCCGGGACTACGCCCGCCCGCGCGTGGCGGCCTAGACGAGTATCCGATCCAAGAGCGGGTATTCGACGTCGATAGCGGTTAAGCGAAACGAGCGCCCGATCCGGGCGCTCGTCTCAGGTCAGTACTAGCTCTTGAAGCCCATGACCCGCCTTTCCCCAGGACGAGCGGCTGTCACCGCTCGGGCCTTCGTGACTGCTTCATCTGACGCGAAGCACGGTACGGCGGACGTGGAACGGACGTAATACGACATACGTCCAGACGATGGCCTCGGAGGTTTAGCTCCGGGGCCATCGGCACGTTAGGGGGCGAACCGCACCCTGAGGGCGTGCGTTTGCGACCTCGGGCACGCCGGGAGGCTCGCTATCGGCGCGGGGTGGGGGATGGGACGGTGGACGGCGATGACCGCTCTCCTGCCCGCTCCCTCGCGCGTTCGCCGCGCCGCCCGCTCCGGCGAGGCGCTCGTGTTCACCGCCGCGACCGCCGTCGCGCTGCTCCACGCGCTCGACGACGCGTTCCTGCACCGCCAGCCCGGGGTGGGTCTCGGGCAGCACGCGCTGGCCGCGGCGATCGCCGTCGTCGGCGCGCTCGTCGCCGTCGCGGCGTTCCCCGCCCTGCGGCCGGGGCTGCGGGCCGGCCTCGCGCTGAGCCTCGGCTCGCTGGCGGTCGTCAACGGCTTTCAGCACCTCAACCACATCAGCGTCGACGGCGCGTCGCACAGCGATCTCACCGGCGTCCTGGCGGCCGCCGCCGGCCTCGTGCTCGTCGCCCTGGCGGCGGTGATCCCGTGGCGCCACCGCGGCTCCGGCACGTGGCGCAGCCGTGCGCTCGCCGCCGTCGCGCTCCCCGTGACCGCGATCGCGGTGCTCGGCCCGATCGGGATGGCGCAGTTCGACGCCCACAAGTGGCGCGAGCCGATCGGCGAGCCCCCCAACGCGACGTACCAGCCCGTCGCCTTCGAGGCGGCCGACGGACTGGACATCAAGGGCTGGTATCGCCCCTCGAGCAACGGCGCGACGGTCCTCGTCGTCCACGGCGGCGGTGGCGACCGCACCGGCGCGATGCGGCACGCGCAGATGCTCGCCCGCAACGGCTACGGCGTGCTCGCCTACGACGCCCGCGGGCGCGGCGAGAGCGAGGGCAGCCCCAACGGCTACGGCTGGGACTGGGAGAAGGACGTCTCAGGCGCGTTGAGCTACCTGCACGGCCGCCCCGAAGTCGACCGCGACCGGATCGGCGCGCTCGGCCTCTCGACCGGCGCCGACGTGCTCCTGCACGTCGCCGCCGAGCGCGACGACCTCGCGGCGGTCGTCTCCGACGGCGCCGCCGCCAGCTCGTACGACGACTGGGCGCGCCTGCGCGGAGCCGATCTCGGCGCCGTCCCCGGCCGGGTGATGTTCAGCACGATCCGCGTGCTCACGGGCGACGCGCCCCCGCCGCCGCTGCAGGATCAGGTCGCCAGGATCGAGGAGCCGCTGATGCTGATCGGCGCCGGCGTCGCGGAGGAGCACCAGTTCAACCAGCTCTACGCCGAAGCCGCGCCGCACGCCGACCACTGGGCGGTCGACGCCGGCCACACGGCCGCTCTCTCCGAGCGCCCGCGCGAGTACGAGCAGCGCGTGGTCGGGTTCCTGGACCGCGCGCTGGCCCCCTAGGCCAGCGCCTTCCCGACGGCCTCGATCACGCGCTCGGCCTGGAACGGCTTGACCACGAAGTCCTTCGCGCCGAGCTTGATCGACTCGAGCACCTTGGACTCCTGGCCGAGCGCGGAGCACATGACCACGCGGGCAGAGGGGTCGAGCGCGATGATCTCCCTCAGCGCGGACAGGCCGTCCTTCTCGGGCATCGTGATGTCGAGGGTCGTGACCTCCGGCTTGAGCGACCGGAAGCTGGCGACCGCCTCCACGCCGTTGCCCGCCTCGCCGACTACCTCGTGGCCGGCCTCCGTCAGCACGTCGCCGAGCACCTTGCGGATGAAGCTGGCGTCGTCAACGATCAGGACGCGGGCCATCGAGCCGCCTCCGTCGCGGGTGCCGGATCCACGGGCGAGTGGACCTCCTCGATCCTCACCGCCCAGTCCGTGCCGTCGACCACGACGAGGCGCCCTGAGGCGAAGCGCGTCCCGTTGACGTAGAGGTCGATCGGGTCGTCGGCTGAGCGGTTGAGCTCGACCACCGCGCCGGAGGGCATGCCGACGACGCGGGCGGATGGCATCCGCGCTCGCCCCAGCTCGGCCCACACCCGCACGGGGATACCGCCGAGCGACGGCCCGCTCGGCGCCGCGACGGTGTGCGCGACGGCAGGGTCGGGGTCGGCGACGGCGATCTCGGAGTCGAGCTCGTCGAGCGCGCGCGTCATGCGCACGACGAAGGCGCTCGGGATCAGCTGGACGAGCGAGCAGGGCCGGCCGCACACCGACAGCTCGGCGCGCACCGCGTGGGGGGTGGTGGGGTAGACGTCGTCGGAGTCGGACGGCGCCAGGAAGGTGCGAGTGGTGGGGGCACCGATCGCGACCTCGGTGTCGAGCACCGCCGACGTCGCGATCGCCGCCGAGGCCATCATCTGGTTCATCGCCTCGGCCACGGCCGAGAGCTCGAGCTCGGACAGCTCGGAGGCAGCCTCGGCCCCGGGCGGGTCCCCGCCGATCATGGCCGCGGCCAGGCGGCGCGCGCCGTCGAGCGTCATCACGAACACGTTGCCGCCCGTCACCCCGTCGACGTACGCGACGCTCGACGCCACGGCTGGGGTCGGCACCCGCTCGAAGGGATCCGAGACGACCGTCACCTCGCCGGGAGCGACCTGGCCGGGCGCGAGCATCTCGAGGACGCCGGTGATCGCCTCGAGCGTCGAGCGGCCGAGCCGGATCAGCGCGTCGTCGCTCACGACCGTGCCACCGGCGCGATGATCTGGACGGCGCGACGACTGCCGCTACGTCCCGGCTTCGCCCGCTGGACGGGGACCTGGTCGGCGTACAGCGTCACGCCCGCCTCGGCGGGCGCAGCGAGGCGCAGCACGTCGCCCGGGCGCAATGCCAGCACCTCTTCGATCGGCAGCTCGACCGCCGCGACCTCGGCCCGGACGGTCACATCCACGCCGCCGAGAGCGCGGCGCACACGCTGGATCTCCTGCTCGCCGCGGTCCGGCGCGTCGTCACGCGCGCCGAAGCGCTCGGCCACGGGGCCGATCGCCGACCACGGCAGCAGCAGCGCAAGCGTCGAGGAGATGCCGTCCAGCCGCGCTTCCATCGTCAGGGTGAGGGTGGGCTCGGAGACCGGAACCATCTGCGCGGTCTCCATGTGCGACTCGAGGCCAACGACGCCGAGCTCGACCTCGGCCATGTCGGTCCAGATGAGCGACAGCTGGCCGACGAGGCGGTCACACAGGTGCCGCGCCAGCGCGAGGTCGATGTCGGTCAGCCGTCGTTCGCGCACGTCCGCGACCTCGCCGCCCCCGAGCAGCAGCTCGATCGCCCTCAGAAGGAGTCCGGGCTCGCAGCTCAGCATCAGGCGCGTGTCGAGCGGCGCCGCCTCGACGAGCGCGGTGATCGAGTTCGTCGGCACCTGCGCGTGAGCCGACGACCACGTGAGCTGTGTCGAGTTGATGACCTCGAGCTCGAGCGGCACGCGAAGCTCGGCGGACAGGCGGGTCGAGGCCGTGCGGCAGAACGCTTCCAGGCTCCGCTTGATCCGGCGCTCCTGCTCCGAGTTGAACTTCGTCGGGAGCGTGAAGTCGACGGCTCGGATGCGCCGGCGCCGGCGCGGCGCGGACGGCTCCTCGGGCAGGCGCCCCTCGCGGGCGGCGTCGACGAGCGCCGCGATCGCATCGGCTGAGAGGACGTGGCTGGAGCCGCTCATCGCAGCTGCGGCGTGACGTTGGACATGAATGACGAGCTCCGGCGAAGTGGAGTCAGAAGAGTCATCGGCCGTAGCGGGCCATGCTTGATGCCGTCAGAGGCCCGGGAAGCGGACCACGAAGCGCGCCCCGCGGCCGTCGAGCGGCTCCTCGAGGCGCACGCTGCCGCGGTGGGACTCCGCGACCGCGCGCACGATCGAGAGCCCGAGCCCGGACGATCCGCTGTGCTCGCCCGCCCCGCGGTAGAAGCGCTCGAAGACCTTCTCGCGCTGCTCGAGCGCGATCCCCGGACCGTCGTCCTCGACGGAGAGCACGACCTCGCCGTTGCGGCGCTCCACCGTGGCCTCGACCGCCGTCCCGGGGTCGGTGTGGCGAAGCGCGTTCTCCATCAGGTTGAGCACGAGGCGGTGCAGCTCGTCGCGCGCGCCGTCGACCCGGGCGCCGGCCGGGGCGTCGATCGAGATGTCGTGGTCGCCGGCCACCGGCTCGAGCTCGGACGCCGCCTCGGTCACGACCTCGGCGAGGTCGACGGGGCGGTGAGGCGCCTGGCGGCCGGCGTCGGCGCGGGCCAGCAGCAGCAGGTCTCCGACCAGGCGGCGCATGCGCCGCGAGGAGCGCAGGGCGGACGCCGCGGCCTCGCGCGGCTCGCCGGTCAGCTCCTCCTCGAGCAGCTCGAGGTTGGCGAGCACGGAGGTGAGCGGGGTGCGCAGCTCGTGCGAGGCGTCGGCCACGAACTCGCGCTGGCGGACGAGCGCGGACTCCGTCTCCGACCGCGCGCTGTCGAGCGCGACGAGCATCGCCTCGAGCGTGCGGGCGAGCTCGGCGACCTCGTCGTCGGCCTCGGGATGCGGCATCTGCAGCGAGGGGTCGCGCGCCTCCTCGATGCGGCGCGCGGCGGCCGTCAGCTGCGCGATCGGCTCCATCGCCCGGCTCGCCGTCGCCAGGCCGGCGAGCAGCGCGAGCAGAGCGCCGCCGAGGACGCCGAAGGCGAGGAAGACCTTCACGCGGTTCGCCGTGTCCTGGACGGTCGAGGTCCGTTCGGCGTACTGGATCCAGAAGCGGTCCGGAAAGCCGTCCACGCTCACGCGCCGCGTCTCCACGCGCCAGCCGTCGGTCTCGAAGCTCCTCCGGTTGGGCGGGCCGAAGTCGGGCGCCGAGGGCGGCGTGCTGTAGACGACCAGATCGTCCTTGGTGATCACGCGGATCGCGGCACGCTCGCTGGTGGCGACGTCGTCCAGGTCGAGCGAGTCCGGCAGCGGCCGCACCTCGATGCCGCCGTCACGCGCGACGAGCCGCAGCCGGGTCTCCTGCCCGAGCCTGTCCGCGGTCCGGGTCACCTCGTCGCGGAAGTCCTCGTTGATCTGCCGCGTGGTCAGCACGCCCACGATCACGGCGAAGCCGCACAGGATCACCAGCGTCAGCGCCGCGGAGCCGCCGGCGAGGCGCCAGCGGATCGGCAGGCGCTTATACGCGGAGGACGTAGCCCGCGCCGCGGACCGTATGGAGGAGTCGAGGCTCCCCATCGGCTTCGAGCTTCCTTCGCAGGTTGGAGACGAAGACCTCGATCGTGTTGGTGATCGAGAACGGGTCGTAGCCCCAGACCTCGTCGAGCAGCTTCTGGCGCGAGATCACGAGGCGCTCGTTGCGCATCAGGTACTCGAGCAGCTCGAACTCGCGCTGCGTGAGGTCGATCGACCGCTCGCCGCGGGTGACCTCGTGGGTGTCGGGGTTGAGCATCAGGTCGCCGACCCGCAGCGGCGCCATGCCGCGCGGCGGGCGGCGCCGCAGCAGCGCGCGCAGCCGGGCCAGCAGCTCCTGGCGCTCGAACGGCTTGACGAGGTAGTCGTCGGCGCCGATGTCGAGCCCCTCGACGCGCGACTCGAGCGCGTCGCGCGCCGTGAGGATCAGGATCGGCACGTCGTCGCCATCGTCGCGCAGGCGGCGCGCGACGTCGATCCCGTCGAGCCGGGGGAGGCCGAGGTCGAGCACGATCAGGTCGGGCAGGAAGGCGTGCGCCTCGTCGAGCGCCTGCACGCCGTCGGCCGCGAGCTTGACGTCGTAGCCGTCGAGCCGCAGCGAGCGCTGCAGTACCTGGGCGATCTCGGTGTCGTCCTCGACGACGAGCACGCGCACGGGGCGGTCGGAAGCTTCCATTGTGGTGTTGATGGTAGGGGCAGGAGGGGCGGGCCGGGCGTCGAAGGAATGCGAGCCACATGGCCGCCCGCAAGCCGAAGCCCCGAGCCCGGAGGTCCGCGCCGCGTGCGCGGTTGCGCCTCCCCGCGCTCGAGCAGCGGCAGATCGACCTGATCGGGCTCGGACTGGTGGCCGCCGCGGTCTTCTTCGCCTTCCTCATCTACCTGCGCTGGGAGGGCGGGCAGGCCGGCGAATGGGCGGTCGACGGGCTGCAGCACCTGCTGGGCGCCGTCCACTACGGCGTGCCGGTGGCGCTGATGGCCATCGGCGCGGTCCTCGTCCTGCGCGACATGCTGCCCGCCGTGAAGCCGTTGCGGGCCGGCGGTCTGTGCCTGTTCGGCGCCTTGACGCTGGGCCTGGCCGCGGGCACGCTCGGGCTCGGGCCCGGGGGCGCAGAGGTCCGCTGGGACGCCGAGTGGGTGCGCCCCCGCGGCGGGCTCGTCGGGGAGGGCCTGTACTGGGGGATCTCGACCGCCCTCGGGACGGTCGGCGCGCACATCGTCTGCCTGTTCCTGCTGCTGGCCGCCGTCCTGTTGCTGACCGGCGCGTCGGTGGCGGGTGTGCTCAAGGCCACGAGCACGTCGGTGTCCACGACCACGCGCGACATGCGGGCGGCGGTCGCCCGGCGGCGGCCGGTCGAGGGGCTTGCCGAGATCGAGCGCGCGGAGCCGCGCGTTTCGCGCGCAACTGCCCCCGCTGAGACGATCGAGTGGGAAGGGGAGGAGCCCGAGCCGTTCGAGCCGGAGACCGTGCTGCTCGAGGAGGAGGAGGAGGAGGAGGAGGAGAGACCGCGGCTGGCCGAGGACCCGGAGGTGGACGAGCCGGGCGTCACGCGCACCGCGGCGGCGGCCGACCTCACGCCGCAGGGCCGCTTCCGCCCGTCGGTCACCGACTCCGACGACTTCGTGTGGAAGGTCCCCGATCCCGCGTTCCTCAAGCGCTCGTCCGAGGAGGCGAACCGGCCCGACACGGCGAACCAGGAGAAGGTCGCGACGCAGCTGCTCGAGGCGCTGGGCCACTTCGGTGTCGACGCGCGCGTGATCGGGAAGGTCTCCGGCCCGCACATCACGCGCTACGAGCTGCGGCTGGCGCCCGGCATCAAGGTCGGGAAGGTCGCGCAGCTCAAGGACGACCTGGCGTACGCGCTCGCCGCGGCCGACATCCGCATCCTCGCCCCGATCCCCGGCAAGCAGGCCGTGGGCGTCGAGGTCCCGAACGCGCGCCGCCGGATCGTGCACCTCGGCGACGTCTACCAGGCCCCGCCCGACGACTGGTCGCCGCTGACGGTGTGGCTGGGCAAGGACGTCGCCGGCCGGGCGATCGGCGCCGACCTCGCGAAGATGCCGCACCTGCTGGTGGCGGGCACGACCGGGGCGGGCAAGTCGGGCGCCGTCAACGCGATGCTCTCCTCGATCCTGCTGCGCGCCACCCCGCACGAGGTGCGGATGGTGCTCGTCGACCCCAAGCAGGTCGAGCTCACGCACTACGACTCGATCCCGCACCTGCTGACGCCGGTCATCACCTCGCCGCGCAAGGCCGCGACCGCGCTGCAGAACCTCGTGCGCGAGATGGAGCAGCGGTACTCGTACATGTCGCTCGCGCGCACGCGTACCTTGGGCGACCTGAATGCGGTGCGCGAGCGGCGGGGCGAGGCCCGGCTCCCGTACGTGCTGTGCGTGATCGACGAGCTGGCAGACCTGATGATGGTCGCGCCCGCCGACGTCGAGGACTCGATCATCCGCATCGCCCAGAAGGCGCGGGCGGTCGGCATCCACCTCGTGCTCGCCACGCAGTCCCCGCGCGTGGACGTGATCACCGGCATGATCAAGGCCAACGTGCCGTCGCGGATCGCGTTCGCGGTGTCGTCGCAGACCGACTCGCGCGTGATCCTCGACCAGAACGGCGCCGAGTCGCTGCTCGGGATGGGCGACATGCTGTTCTCCCCGGTCGGCTCCTCGCGCCTGCAGCGGATCCAGGGGGCGTTCATCGACGAGGCCGAGATCGCGGCGCTGACCGAGGAATGGCGCAAGCAGGGCGAGCCCGAGTTCGTCGAGGAGCTGCTCGAGGAGGTCGAGCCGGCGGTGGAGGAGGGCGGGAGCGACGACGGGTTCGATCCCGACGAGGATCCGCTGCTGGGGGACGCGATCCGGCTGGTGGCCGAGATGCAGACCGCCTCGACCTCGATGCTGCAACGGCGCTTGCGGCTCGGGTACACGCGCGCGGGGCGGCTGATCGACATGCTCGAGCGCCGCGGCGTGATCTCAGGCTACGAGGGCTCCAAGCCGCGCCAGGTGCTGGTCTCCGAAGCCGATCTCCCGCGCGTGCTCGCGGCGCTCGGCGAGCAGCCCGTCACGGTCCTGGAGGATGACCCCGAGTAGCCTGAACGCCGGTTATGCCTGAGATTGGCGAGACGCTGCGCGAGGCGCGGATGCGCCGGCGGATCGACATGACCGAGGTCGAGTCGGCGACCAAGATCCGCGGCAAGTACCTCCGGGCGCTCGAGAACGAGGAGTGGGACCTGCTGCCGGGCCCCACGTTCGTCAAGACGTTCCTGCGGACGTACGCCGAGTACCTCGGGCTGGACGCGCGGCTGCTGGTGGAGGAGTACCGGCAGCGGTTCGAGCGCCCGTCGTCGCAGGAGCTGACGCCGTTCCGGCGGCCGTCGCGGAAGCCGCGGCGGCGGCTGGGCGCTCTGGTGGGGCCCGGCGTCGTGCTGTTCGGCGGCCTGGTGGTGCTGTTGGCGGTGTTCTACGTGCTGGGGACGTGGGGGGAGGACGACGACGCGGGCGTGCCGGCGCGGGTCGAGCCGACCGCGACGCCTGACGCGACGGTGGGGGCCGGTGACGGTGACGAGGGCGAAGGTGCAGGCTCGCGGGAGCGCGAGCGGCAGCCGCGGCGGGTGCGGCTCCAGCTCGTGGCCACCGGGCCCGTCTACGTGTGCCTGGTGGACGCGCGCGGCCGGCAGCTGATCGACGAGGAGACGCTGGAGGCGGGCGCTCGCACGCGCGTGTACCGGGGCCGGCGCTTCCGGACGAACTTCGGCAACGCCAACGTGCAGATGCGGGTCGACGGGCGGCTGTACGAGGTCGCGGCCAGTGCCGATCCCGTGGGGTACGAGCTGCGGCCGGGGCGCCGCCCGCGACTGCTGTCGGACGAGGCGCGGCCGGACTGCTCCGCGTGAGCGTGCGCGCGGGCATCGTCGTCACGGGCACCGAGGTGCTCTCCGGGTACGTGCGCGACGAGAACGGGCCGTGGCTGTCCGGCGAGCTGCGCTCGCGCGGGGTCGAGGTCGCGCACGTCATGGTCGTGGGGGATCGTGCGGACGATCTCGCGGCTGCTCTGCGGTTCCTCGCGGGTGCGGGGATGGACCTGGTCGTGACCAGCGGCGGTCTGGGGCCGACCGCGGACGACCTGACCGCGGAGGTGGTGGCGTCGGTCGCCGGCCTGCCGATGGCGGTCGACGCCGCGCTCGAGGAGCGGATCTGGGGCGTGGTCTCGGGGCTGCGCGACCGCTGGCGCGAGGTCAGCGAGGAAGGCCTGCGGGAGGGGGCGCGCAAGCAGGCGCTGGTGCCTGCGGGCGCGGCGGTGCTCGAGCCGATCGGGACCGCTCCCGGCCTGGTCGTGCCCGGGCGGCCGCTGGTGCTCGTGCTGCCCGGGCCGCCGCGGGAGCTGCAGCCGATGTGGGGCGCCGCGGTGTCCGTGCCCGAGGTCGCGGAGTTGCTCGCGCGCGGGTCGGCTTTGGAGACGCGGTTGATTCGCATGACCGGGCTCCCCGAGTCCGAGCTCGCGCGGACGCTGCGCTCGCTGTCGGTCGACGGCGCTCTGGAGGTCACGACGTGCCTGCGGCGGGGGGAGCTCGAGATCGCCACGACGTTCCCGTCGTCGGCGGGTTCTGCGTACTCGGAGTTCGAGGCGGCGCTGCTCGAGCGCCACGGCGAGCGGGTGTTCTCCCGCGACGGCGCGACCGTCGACGAGATCGTCGCCCGGCTCCTGCTGGGACCGCCGGTGCGCACGGTCGCGGTCGCGGAGTCGTGCACCGGCGGGCTGATGGCGGCTCGCCTGACGGAGCTGGCAGGCTCGTCGGCGTACATGCTGGGCGGGTTCGTGACGTACTCGAACGAGGCGAAGATCGAGCACGCCGGGGTGTCGGTGGACGCGATCGAGCAGTTCGGCGCGGTCTCCCCGGAGGTCGCCCGCGCGATGGCCGCCGGCGCCGCGATCCAGCTCCACGCCGCTCTGGGGGTGGGGATCACCGGCATCGCCGGCCCGGGCGGCGGGACGCCCGAGAAGCCGGTCGGCACGGTCTGCGTGTGCGTGGCGTTCGGCTCCGAGGTGGCCGAGCGAACCGTGGTCATCCCCGGCGACCGAGCCACGATCCGAGACCGAACCACCACGATCGCGATGCACATGCTCCGCCGAGCGCTCGAGCCCGCCGCCGCCGCCACGGCGGCATGACCTCACCACGCCCGGCCGGCCGACCGTCGGGCGGCCCGTCGGCCGCTGGCGATCCGTCCGCCGCTGGCGGTCCTGCGGCCGCTGGCGGTCCGGCGGGCGCTGGCGGTTCGTCGCCCTCCCGCGGCACGTCGTCGGCCCCTGGCGCGAACCTCCGGCTGTTCGTGGCGCTCGAGCTCCCCGCGGCGGTCCGCGCCGCGCTCGTGGCCTTCCGCGACGCGGTCGCGGACCCGCGGGTCTGGCGCCCGGTGCCGGACGAGGCGATGCATCTCACGCTCGCGTTCCTGGGACGGCGTCCCGCGGGCGACGTAGAGGCCATCTCAGCGGTCTTGCGCGATGCGGGTGGCCCGCCGCCGCGGCTATCGCTGGCCTTGGCGCTGCTGCTCCCGCCGCGCCGCGCCCGGGTGCTCGCGGTCGCGCTCGCCGATCCGGACGGCACGCTGGCCGCGCTGCAGGGGCGCCTCAGCGCGGAGCTCGAGGCCGCCGGCGTGTTCGTGCCTGAGAAGCGGCGGTTCCGGGCGCACGTCACCGTCGCGCGCCTGCGCCCGCGCGAGCGGGCGCCGCGGTCGGTCGCGGCCGCGCCCGAGCCGCTCGAGTTCCGCGCGGACACGCTGACGCTCTTCGAGTCGCGGCTCGACCCGCGCGGCGCCCGCTACGAGGCTCTCTCGCGCGTGACTCTCCACTGATCCGTCACACCTGCGCCTTGTTCGGTCACACGCACGGCGGCAGGCTGGGTTTCTGTCCGGCCGACCCCCCAAGCTTGTTCGACTTCACGTGACGAGATCGCAGGAGACGAGATGACCGCCACCCAGGACGCCAAGGACCTCAAGGCGCGCGACGCCGCCCTCCAGGGCGCCCTCACGCAGATCGAGCGCCAGTTCGGCAAGGGCACCGTGATGCGCATGGGCGACGAAGGCGCCCAGGTGAACATCGAGGCGATCCCCACGGGGGCCTTGTCGCTCGACATCGCGCTCGGGATCGGCGGCTGCCCGCGCGGCCGGATCGTCGAGATCTTCGGGCCGGAGTCCTCGGGCAAGACGACGCTGATCTACCACATCATCGCCGAGGCCCAGAAGCTCGGCGGCATCTGCGCGTTCATCGACGCGGAGCACGCCATGGACCCGCTGTACGCCAAGAACCTCGGCGTGAACATCGACGAGCTGCTCGTCTCGCAGCCCGACTACGGCGAGCAGGCGCTCGAGATCGCCGACATGCTCGTGCGCTCGGGGGCGGTCGACGTCGTGGCGGTGGACTCGGTGGCGGCGCTCACCCCGCGCGCGGAGCTCGAGGGCCAGATGGGCGACCAGACGGTCGGCGTCCAGGCGCGGATGATGTCGCAGGCGATGCGCAAGCTGGCCGGCAACCTCAACCGCACGCAGACGCTGTGCCTCTTCGTCAACCAGATCCGCGAGAAGGTCGGCGTCATGTTCGGGTCGCCGGAGACCCAGCCGGGCGGCCGCGCGCTGAAGTTCTACTCGTCCCAGCGACTCGACATCCGCCGGATCGAGACCCTCAAGGAGGGCACGGAGGCCGTCGGCAACCGCGTCCGGGTCAAGGTCGTCAAGAACAAGGTCGCCGCGCCGTTCCGCCAGGCGGAGTTCGACATCGAGTTCGGCAAGGGCATCTCCAGCGCGGGCTGCATCCTCGACCTCGGGCTCGAGCACGGCATCGTCAGCAAGTCGGGCTCGTTCTTCTCGTACGGCGACGAGCGGCTGGGCCAGGGCCGCAACAACGCCAAGGCGTACCTCGAGGAGCATCAGGAGATCGCGCGCGAGATCGAGGCGAAGGTCTACGAGGCGCTCAACCTCGACCAGGATCTCGTGCAGCCGATCGAGCGGGACCCCGACGCACCGCCGGTCCCGGAGATCGCCGTCGCGTAGCCCGCCGTGCCCGGAGTCCCCCCGGACGAGCCGCTCGTCCCGTTCGACGGCGCCGACGCTCCGGACGCGGACCGTCGACCGCCCGATGGCGCCGACGCTCCGGACGCGGACCGTCGACCGCCCGAGCGGTCGCTCGATCGCGAGGTGCGCCTCCAGCACGGCCGCGACGTCGCGTGGCGCGCGCTCAACCGCCGCGATCACACCGTGGCGGAGATCGCGCGCCTCCTGGCCCGCAAGCGCGCCGAGCCGGCGGTCATCGAAGCCGTCCTCGGCGAGCTCTGCGAGCAGGGTTACCTCGACGACGCTCGCTTCGCCCAGCGCTTCGCCGAGGACCGCCGGCGGCTCGACGGCTGGGGCGCCGAGCGGATCGAGCGCCGCCTGAGCAGTATCGGCGTCGAGCCGGAGCTGATCGCCGCGGCCGTGGGCGGGCGCGACCATGACGAGGAGCTCGAGGCGGCACTCGCGCTCCTGCGCCGCCGCTTCCCGCAGCCACCGGCGACGCCGCGCGACTGCGAGCGAGCCCTCGGCATCCTCGTCCGCAAGGGCTACGAGCTCGAGCTGGCGCATGACGCGATCCGGCGCCACGCGGGCGCTCCGGCCTACGACTGACCCGAGTGGATTGCGCCGCGGTGCCGCCGGTACTACGATCCGGGCAGCGACAGGTCGGGCCGACCCAGGCTCGTGAAACTCCCAGCAAATTCCATTGTTTGAAGCGGAAGCAGCAGCTTCAGTGACGACGGCCACCATCGAGAACCATCTCCGCGGACGATCAGGCACCGCATCCGGGCGGGCGCGCCCGGTACACACGACCCAACACCGCACGACAGCCGCCACCTGACGGGGCGGCCGCGTGCCGCCTTCCTGCTCGTCTCCTCCGCCAGCGCCGAGGCAAGGCTCGGCCTGCCGCCTTCCAAAACAGGTGACTGAGCATCTCGCGTCGCCCGCATCGGACGGCGCTGGGGAGAGGAAATCGCAATGGAGATCGTGATCGGAGCGGTCTTGGTGGCATTGGGCCTGGTGGTCGCGGCGACCGTCGTGGCCAAGCGCGCGCCGGCACCGGCGACGGCCAACGGCCGTCCGAAGGTCGCTCCGCCCGCCCCCAGGACGACCGACGACGCCACGGGGAGCCGGCAGGCGGAGGCCGGCCGGCTGGAGCAGCTGCTGCGGGCGCGCGAGGAGGCGCTCGACACCCGGGCCTCCGAGCTCGGCGATCGCGAGCGCCGACTCGCCGACGCCGAAGGCGAGATCGGCGAGGTGCGCGAGCGCACGATCCGCGAGCTCGAGCGGGCGTCAGGGCTTTCCGCCTCGCAGGCCAAGGCGATGCTGATGAAGGACCTCGAGGACCAGGTGCGCCACGAGTCGGCGCGCCGGCTGCGCGCCATCGAGGAGGAGACCAAGCGCGACGCCGAGCGTCGCGTGCGCAACATCCTCTCCGTGGTCATGCAGCGGCTCGCGGCCGGGCACGCCGCCGAGACCACGGTGTCGGTCGTCCAGCTCCAGGCGGACGACATGAAGGGCCGCATCATCGGCCGCGAGGGACGCAACATCCGCGCGCTCGAGCACCTCACGGGCGTCGACTTCATCATCGACGACACGCCCAACGCCGTGATCCTCTCCGGCTTCGACGGCGTCCGCCGCGAGATCGCGCGCCTCACGCTCGAGAAGCTCCTGCAGGACGGCCGCATCCACCCGGCGCGGATCGAGGAGACCTACTACCAGGCGAAGTCCGAGCTCGAGACCCACATCGCCGAGTCCGGCGAGCAGGCGTGCTTCGACGCCAACGTCCAGGGCCTCGACGCCGACCTGACGAAGACGCTCGGCCGCCTCAAGTACCGGACGTCCTACGGCCAGAACGTGCTCGCCCACTCGGTCGAGTGCGCCCACCTGGCGGCGATGATGGCCGACGAGCTGGGCGCCTCGCCCAAGACCGCGCGCCGGGCCGCGCTGCTGCACGACATCGGCAAGGCGGTGTCGCACGAGGTCGAGGGCCCGCACGCGCTCGTCGGCGGCGACCTCGCCCGCCGGCACGGCGAGACCGAGGCCGTCGCGCATGCCATGGAGGCCCACCACAACGAGGTCGAGCCGCAGACCATCGAGGCCGTGATCGTGCAGGCCGCGGACGCGCTCTCCGGCGCCCGCCCGGGCGCCCGCGGCGAGTCGCTGGAGCAGTACGTCAAGCGCCTGCGCGACCTCGAGCACATCGCGACGCGGCACGCGGGGGTCGACAAGTGCTACGCGATGCAGGCCGGCCGCGAGATCCGCGTGATGGTGCAGCCAAGCTCGCTCGACGACGACGGCGCGGTCCTGCTCTCGCACGAGATCGCGCGCGAGATCGAGCAGGAGCTCGAGTACCCCGGCCAGATCAAGGTCACCGTCATCCGGGAGTCACGGGCCACGGACTACGCGCGCTGAACGTCAACGGCGCCAACCGCCGCGCCACGCCCGCGAACGCCAACGGCGCCAACCGCCGCGTCACGCCCGCGAACGTCAACGGCGCCGACCGCGGCGTCACGCCCGCGAACGTCAACGGCGCTGGGTAGGGAGATCGGGACACGGAGCGTGCGGACGAGGTCGGCCACGGCGCCGGGCTCGGTCCGCACGCGGCGGCGGGTGAAGCGCACGACGCGCCAGCCCGCCGCCGTGAGATGCGCGTCGCGCGCCCGGTCGCGCTCGAACGCATCGGCGGTGTCGTGCCACGTGCGACTGTCGGTTTCCACGATCAGCCGCGCCTCGGGCCACACGAAGTCGACCTCGAAGCCCTCGATGACGGTGTTGACGAGCGGACGCGGGATGCCGTAGTGATCGCACAGCTCGAGGAAGTCGTCCTCGAGCGGGCTGCGGGTGGTGTGGTCGAGGTCATGGCGGTCGAGTACGTTGGCGAGGCGGGTGGCGCCCGGGTGATCCGGGTCGAGCTCGACGTGGAGCCTCAGCGCCTCGGCCATCTCGGCGGCCTTCTCGAGCACCCGTCGCGGGATGGCGGTCGCGAGGTCCTGCAGGGTCCGCCCGGGCGTGGTGACGCGGACCCCGGCGTGCGTCATAGCTATCGGCGGTAGCCGCGGCCGGTGCACGGCGATGGTTCGTGTGCTTCGAAACCCGCATGTACGGGGGACGGTGACGTCGATCTTGGCCGCGTCGCTGCGGTGGATGCCCCAGAGCACTCCGGCGCTCCGGTGGCTCAGGACCGCTCGTCGCCCGCGGCGAGCACGGCGGCGAGATAGCGGGCGTTGCGGTTCAGGACCGTGTGGCCAACCGCGTAGACGCCGGGTGGATGCGATGAAGCCGCGCCGCTCGGACGCTCCGGCGCCGACCGCCCGACGACTGAAGCCCGACTCGCCGGAGCTGTCGACGATGCTGACGACGCCGTACTGCGCGCGTGGCGAGCTCGGCGAGGCGTTCATCAGGGCTTGGGGCTGCTAAGTCGCGCATACCGCGACCTAGCAGCCCCAACCGAAATCTCGCCCCCCTCCCGACCCTCCTTCAATGCCGCCGTTCGCCGGTACCCTGCAAACGCGATGAGGTTCCACGTCACCACGTTCGGCTGCCAAATGAACGAGCACGACTCGGAGCACATGAAAGGCATGCTCGAGTCCCTCGGCTACACGGAGGTCCCACACAGAGACCAAGCCGACCTGATCCTCTTCAACACCTGCTCGATCCGCGAGAAGGCCGACGAGCGCTTCGTGTCCCACCTACACGAGGCCAAGATCCTGAAGAAGCGCGACCCGCAGCGAATCATCGGGGTCGGCGGCTGCTGGGCCCAGTCGGTCAAGGACCAGGTGTTCCGCCAGTTCCCGTTCGTCGACGTCGCGTTCGGCCCGGGCCAGGTCCACAAGCTCGCCGAGTTCCTGACGAGCGACAGCCTCACCGCCCAGGGGTACTTCGAGTTCGAGGGCTTCACCGGCCACCTGCCGGCCAAGCGCGCCCGCGACTTCCAGGCCTGGGTGCAGATCTCCGCCGGCTGCAACATGAATTGCGCGTTCTGCATCGTCCCGAGCACGCGCGGGCGCGAGGTGTCCCGGCCGCTCGAGGAACTCGTCACCGAGATCGAGGCACTCGCCGCCGACGGCGTCCGCGAGGTCTCGCTGCTCGGCCAGAACGTCAACTCCTACGGCACCCGCCTCCGCCCCCACAAGCGCCGTTTCTCCGAGCTTCTCATCGCGGTCGACGCGATCGAGGGCATTGACCGCATCCGCTACACCAGCCCGCACCCCGCCCATATGAGCGAGGACGTGATCCTCGCCCACGCGAACCTGGAGAGCGTCTGCGAGCACATCCACCTGCCGCTGCAGTCGGGCTCGAGCCGCGTCCTGAAGGCGATGCGACGCACGTACGACCGCGGCCGCTACCTGGATCGCGTCGCGCTGATCCGCGAGCACGTCCCCGACTGCGCGCTGACCACGGACGTGATCGTCGGCTTCCCGGGGGAGACCGAGGCGGATTTCGAGGAGACGCTGCAGGTCGCCGAGGAGGTCGGCTACGACGGCGCCTTCACGTTCATCTACTCGCCCCGCCGCGGGACCGAGGCGGCCACCCTCGAGGACGACTTCGTCCCGCACGAGGTCGCCGTCGAGCGGATGGAGCGGCTCGTCGAGGTCGTCCAGCGGCGCGCCCGCGAGCGCGCCCAGCGGTTCGTCGGCCGGACGCTCGACGTGCTCGTGGAGGGCACGTCGCGCACCGACGCCAGCCGGCTGCGCGGCCGCACCCGCCACAACAAGGTCGTCAACTTCGACGGCCTCGCCTCCCCGGGCGAGATCGCGCCCGTCCACATCACCGCCGCCACCAGCCAGACGCTGACCGGCGAGATGTCGCTATTGGCACGCGCCGGCTGAGCCCGGGCTCAATCGTTCGTGTCGCCTGAATAGACCGACAGAGCGTCAGTTTGCGGACCGATATCACCGTTCCGACCTCCTGATCGGAAAACCGGATGTTTGAGACACCAACAAGAGGGCAAATGTCTCTTCCGGTAACAATGCTGCTGCAGGGGAACGTCCAACCGCTGCAGCCTTCCCAGGAGGTGGCGGGTCCTTGTCCGAGGCAATGTCTGCGAGCTCGCGTGCTCGCCTTGTCGTTCACACCGTCGCGACGCTCTGCGTCGCCGTCTTCGCCGGCGCGCTGAGCGCCGCACCCGCCCAGGCACAGGGCACCGACAACTGTCGGGCGAGCGCCGCCCGCTATTCCAATCCTCCGACCGCCACGTCCGAACCGACGGTCGCCAACGTCAACGGCTCGCCCTGCGTGAGCGACACGGCCGACCCCGCCGACGTGGCGCCGGCCGGCCCCTTCACCGTTTCGGAGCCCAGGGCCCAGACCCGCCGCGAGGCCGGCGTTCTCGCGGCGACCGCGAGCATCGAGTCGGCCCAGTTCGCGGGCGCGGGCTCGGCGATCAGCGTCGCCGCGGTCTCGTCGAGCCAGTTCTCGGCGTGCATCAACGGCGTGTCGACGCCCTCTGGCAGCTCGCGCGTCGACGCCCTCACCGTGGGCGGCACCCCGGTCGACATCATCGCCGACCAGCCGTTCGACGAGGAGATCGGCGGCGTGCGTATCCGCGCCAACCAGTTCGATGCCACCACAGGCACCCGCACTGCGCTGATCCTCAATATCGGCGCCACGGAGACGGTGCTCGGCGAAGCGAGGGTATCCGGCGACGCCTGCCAGACCGGCGGCGGCGGGGCGCAGATCTGCCCGACGGGCTCGACGTACGACGTCGCGAACAACGTCTGCATCATCCGCGAGCCGGGCGCGCCCGGCGGCGTGATCGTCGTCGGCGCCACGTTCCAGGGACCGTCCGGCGGCACGGTGATCTCCCTCATCGAGGCCCGCCGGCTGGCGAGCGAGGGCTCCCTGCCGAACAGCCAGTGCCTGCGCGGCTCCGGCCCGCAGTTCGTGGTGCTGGGCACCAACCGCGCCGACCGGATCACGGGGACCAACCGGCGTGACCGGATCCTCGGCCTCGGCGGCAACGACCAGATCGACGGAGGCCGCAAGGACGACTGCCTCGACGGCAACCGTGGCCGCGACCGCGTCGCCGGCGGGCTGGCCAACGACCGCCTGTACGGCAACAGCGGCCGCGACAAGCTCACCGGAGGTCTCGGCAACGACCGCCTCTACGGCGGCGCCGCCGCCGACTCGCTCAACACCGGCTTCGGCCGCGACTACGCGAACGCCGGCGCCGGCAACGACCGCGTCAACGCCGCGTCCGCCGGCCGTCCGGCGAAGCGGCTGCTCGGTGGCAAGGGCCGCGACCGCGTGTGGTTCAACCGCAACGAGGTCCGCCGCCACCGCGGCTTCGAGATCACCCGCAGGTTCCGCTAGGCCCCTCCCCACGGCGCCGGGCGGGGACTGCTCCCGCCCGGCGCCTAGCGCTTGCGACAGGCGACCTGGGATACGTCGCCGCCGTGTGCGAACATACGTTCGTGCGCTGGCAGTCCCAGACCGTCGAGGCGGATCACGACCCGAGGCTCCCCGGCTTCGCCGAGGACGTCATCGTGCGCCGCTTCGACGCGCCGGAGGCACTCGAGACCCGCTTCCACGAGGTCCGAACCAAGTCCGCGATCAACCGCGTCCCGAACGCCACGAGGCTCCCGTTTGCCTGGACGGTGAATCCATATCGCGGCTGCAGCCATGCCTGCAATTTCTGTTTCGCGCGGCCGACGCATGAGTACCTGGACTTCAACGCGGGGCGGGATTTCGAGAAGGAGATCGTCGTCAAGGTCAACGTGCCCGAGGTGCTGCGCGCGGAGCTGAAGCGGTCGTCGTGGGGTGGCGCGCACATCGCGCTCGGGACGAACACCGACCCGTACCAGTGGGTCGAGGGGCGCTACAAGCTGATGCGCGGGATCTGGGAGGCGATGCGGGACTTCGCGAACCCGTGCTCGATCCTCACGAAGTCGCCGCTCGTGCTGCGGGACACGGACCTGCTGTGCGAGATCGCCGAGCGGACGTCGGTGAGCGCCTGCCTGTCGGTGCCGACGCTCGACGAGAAGGCCTGGCGGGCGACCGAGCCGCACACGCCGCATCCCCGGGCGCGGCTCGAGGCGGTGGCCGAGCTCAACCGGCTCGGGATCCCGACCGGCATCCTGATCGCGCCGCTGATGCCCGGGATCAACGACGCTCCGGAGCAGGTGGAGCGGATCGTCGCGCTGGCGACGGAGGCCGGTGCCGTCCACATCGGCGGCACCACGCTGTTCCTGCGCGGCTCGGTGAAGGACGTCTTCTTCGAGTGGCTGCGCGAGCACCGGCCCGACCTGCTCGAGCGCTACGAGCGGCTGTACGCGCGCGGGGCCTACCTGCCCGCGGACGAGCGGCGCACGATCGAGGTCGCCGCCGGAGCGCCATGGGCGGGCCGCTCGTACCCCGACCGGTTCCGCCACCGTGGTCGCGGCCGTGGTCACGCCGTCGTCGTGCGAGAGGAGGTGAGGCCGCAGGCTCAGCAGCCGCTCTTCTGACCGCGCGATCGCGTGACGCCGTCTACCGCTTGTCGCGCTGGCCGGCTTCGAACTGGGCGGAGATCTCGCCGGCCCCGAGGCGGCGTTGGACGATCGCCGCGGGGCCGGGGGCGAGGCGCGCGAGCGCGGTCCCGACCCTCACGGAGAGCGGGGCGACGTCGATCTCGGCTCGATCCTTCTCGATCGCCTCGATCACCGCCTGGCCGACGTCCTCCGGCGCGCTGGTCCGCACGTACGCGGGCAGCTTCACGCCCGCGTCGTGGAACAGCCCGGCGTCGCGGATGAAGCCCGGGAAGATGGCCGACACGCCGATGCCGACCGGCTGCAGGTCCTGCCGCAGGCTCTGGGCGAAGCCGCGCAAGCCGAACTTCGTGGCGGCATAGATCGGCGTGCCGGGCGGGGCCGACTTCCCGTTCAGCGACGACATGAACACCATGTGTCCGCCCCCGCGTGCGGCCATGCCCTCGGCCAGCAGGCGGGCGAGGAGGATCGGCGCGCGCAGGTTGACGTCGAGCGCGCGGTCGATCTCCTCGACCGAGAACGAGTCGAGCGTCCCGCTTCCCGGGATGCCGGCGTTGGCCACCAGCACGTCGACCGGGCCCGCATCGGCCACGAGCCGCTCGAGCGAGCCGCGGTCGGAGAGGTCGGACGCCACCACGCGCCCCCCGAGCTCCGCGGCCAGCGGCTCGAGCACCTCGACCCGCCGAGCGGTGAGCACCACCGAGGCGCCACGCCGCGCGAGCGCCCGCGCGATCGCCTGCCCGAGCCCACCGCTGGCGCCCGTTACGAGCGCGCTCCTGCCGCCGAGGTTCACCCGCGAACCGTCGCAGACCGCGCGCTGCGACGAGCCGGCGACGTCAGACGCCGCCCGCGACGGCAACGGCGACCGCTGGCGTCACGCGAAGACGGCGACCGTGGCGGTGAACGCGTGCAGGAAGGTCTCGCCGCCGACGGGGCCGATCTCGCCGGCCGCGAAGAAGCCCGCGGCGGGGGCTCCGGCGAGCTCGTCGGAGACGGCCTCGGCGTCGTGGTCCGCGTGGCCGAAGAGGTCGCGGCCGCGGCCGTTGCACGCGAACACCAGCGCTCCCGCCGGCGCGCGGCCGCCGAGGGCGCGCATGCGGATGCCGAGCGCCTCGCGGAGGTCGCGGTCGGCGCTCTCGGCGTCGCGCGCGTGCAGGCGCACGACCTGGCCCGGGTGCACGTCGGCCGCGACGGCGACCTTGCCCGTCGCCGGATCGGCGCCCACCAGGCCGCGCACGAGGAAGTCTCCCTGCACGTAGTCGGGCTTGTTGGCCTCGACGACGATGCCCATCAGGAGCCCGCCCTGCACCAGCGCCAGATCGTGCTCGGGGAGCTCCTCGATCGTCTCGCGCAGCTTCTCCAGGGCCGGCCGGCCGGCCAGCTCGTCGATCACGTGACCTTCGGCCGCCGTGATCGTCAGCTCGGGGCCGATCGGCGCGGCGCCCTGGGAGACGCACGGCAGCACCTCGACGCCGTCGAGCCGGACCCCGACGGCACCCTCGTCGGCCACCCGGTCGCCGACGAACAGGGCCGTCGTGCCGCCCGCGGTGCGCGCGGAGGCGAGCCCGCCGAGCAGCGGGACCGCCGGAACCGCGTCCGAGAGGAAGCGCAGCACCGCGTCGGTGGGGAAGGTGGCCGGGTCGGCCAGCAGGATCGCCCCCGCGGCCCCCTCGAGGTCGACCATCCCGCCCAGCGCGCCGGTGCCCTCCTCGAGCTCCTCGACCATGGCATGGAAGACCGTCGCGCTGCCGCCGTCGAGGTTGGCCGCCCATACCGTCACGGCCGTCCCGGTCTCGACCTCGCGCCGGGCGCCGATCACGCCGCCCGCCGCGCAGCCCGCGAGCTGGGCGGGGTCCAGGGCCTCGTGCACGGCTTCGAGCACGGCCTCGGGCGCCGCCAGGTGCGTGCCGGAGGCGAACACGATCGCGAGGTCGCACGGCATCTCGCCGAGTCCCTCGCGGGCCGTCATCGCCGCCTCCAGCGCACCCGCTCGCGGGTCCGGGCTCGTCGACAGGCCGGTGCCGATCAGCAAGGCCACGCGAACGACGATACCCCTCGGGGGCCCGGCGCTCGGCGCGGCGGCGCATCGTGGGCGGCGGGGCGGCCCATACTCGTGGCGTGCCGCCCACGGTGCTCGCCATCTTCGGACCCACGGGCGTGGGCAAGACCGCGGTTGCGATCGCGCTCGCCGAGCGGCTGCGCGCCGGAGGCGAGGACCCGGTGGCCGTGTCCGCAGACGCTCTGCAGGTGTATCGCGGGCTCGAAATCCTCACCGGGGCGGCCACCACGGCCGAGCGGGAGCGGCTCGAGCACCGGATGCTCGGCATCGTCGAGCCCGACGCGCCGTTCAGCGCCGGCCAGTACGCCCGCCTGGCCCATCGCGAGATCGACACCCTGCTGGCAGCCGGCCGGCGCCCGATCGTCGTCGGCGGCACCGGGCTCTACCTGCGGGCCGCGCTCGCCGAGCTCGACCTCCGACCGCCCGTGCCCGCCGACATCCGGGAGCGGCGTCGCGAGCAGCTCGAGGCGCAGGGCGCCTCGGCGATGCACGCCGAGCTCGCCGCTCGCGCCCCCGACGCGGCGGCCACCATCAGGCCGACCGACAGCCAGCGCGTCGTCCGCGCGCTCGAGCTGCTCGACGCCGGCCACCAACCGCCCGCAGGCGAGCAGCTGTGGACCTCGGCCACCCGCCACCCGACGCTCCTCGGCGGCCTGACGATGGAGCGCGACGCGCTCAAGCAGCGGATCGACCACAGGATCGACGCGATGCTCGCCGCGGGCGCGGCCGACGAGGTGCGAGCCGCCGACGCGCGCGGGGCGTCGCCGACCGTGCGCAAGGCGCTCGGGTTCCGGGAGCTGCTGGCGGGCGACGTCGAGGAGATGCGCCGCAACACGCACCGCTACACGCGCCGCCAGCTCACCTGGATGCGCAAGCTGCCCGACGTGCACCTGATCGACGTCACGGGTCGCCAGCCCGACGACGTCGCCGCCGAGCTGCACCAGGCCCTGCGAGCATGGCGCCCGTGCGGTTCGAGAAGTGGCAGGCCCTCGGCAACGACTACCTGATCCTCGAGCACGGGACGCTCGACCTCACGCCGGACGCGGTCAGGCGGCTATGCGACCCGCACTTCGGCCCCGGCGCCGACGGCGTGCTCGAGCTCTCGCCGCCGACCGAGCGCGGCTACGTCGCCCGGCTGCGGATCTTCAACCCCGACGGCTCCGAGGCCGAGCTGTCGGGCAACGGCGCGCGCCAGGCGATCCTGTACCTGCGCCGCGCCGGCTGGACGAGCGCCGACAGCTTCTCGATCCAGACGGCGGCCGGCGAGATCCGGCCCACGATCACCGGGCCGACCACATGCCGCATCGATATGGGCCGCGCGAGCCTGCGCTCCAAGGACTACCCGGACGGGCCGCCCGACGGCACCGGCGAGGTCGAGGGCCTGCGCTTCCAGCACGTCTCGATCGGCAACCCGCAGTGCGCGATCCACGTCCCCGATCGCGACGCGCTCGAGCGCCTCGACCTGGCCGCGCTCGGTCCCGCGGATCGAGCGCGCGTCGCTGTTCCCCAACCGCACCAACACCTCGTTCTGGACCGAGCTGAGCGCCGACGTCATCCGCGCCCGCATCTTCGAGCGCGGCGTGGGGGAGACGCTCTCCTCCGGCACCGGCGCGTGCGGGGCGGCCGTGGCCCACGTCCTCAGAGGCGGCGACTCCCCGGTCACCGTGCAGCTCGACGGCGGCGAGCTGGAGGTCGACGTCGACGACTCGCTGCACGTCGACCTCACCGGCTGGGCCGTCCCGGTCTACCGCGGCGAGCTGAGCGAGGAGCTGCTGGCCGAGCTAGCGTCTACGCCGCGATGACCGCACCGCTGACCGACGCCGCCCACGGCTCCGGGCTCGCCACGCTCGCGCACGACCGCGTGCTCGACGTCTACTTCCACGAGGTGCACCTCGGCGGCGGCGTCGATCCCGGGGTGCACCCGGGGGGCCAGGCAGCGCCGGACGAGCGGCGCGGGGTCGACGTCAGACCGGTCACCGTGGGGATCGCGTCGCTGGCGGACCCCCCGCAAGACGCCTACGACGCCTATCTGCGCCTGCACCTGCTCTCGCACCGCCTGATCCGGCCACACGAGGCCAACCTCGACGGCCTCTTCAGCGTGCTCAACAACGTCGCGTGGACCACGTACGGCCCCGTCGACCCCGCCGCGCTGCCGGAGGTCCAGCACCGGTCGCGCGCGCTCGGCGAGCCGTTCCAGGTCTTCTCCGTCGACAAGTTCCCGCGCATGACCGACTACGTCGTGCCGCCGGGAGTGCGGATCGCCGACGCCGACCGCGTGCGGCTCGGCGCCCACCTCGCCGACGGCACGACCGTGATGCACGAGGGGTTCGTGAACTTCAACGCGGGCACGCTCGGGCACTCGATGGTCGAGGGCCGGATCAGCGCCGGGGTCGTCGTCGGCGACGGCTCCGACGTCGGCGGCGGGGCGTCGATCATGGGCACGCTGTCCGGGGGCGGCACGGCGGTCATCTCGATCGGCGAGCGCTGCCTGCTGGGTGCCAACTCCGGCCTTGGCATCTCGCTCGGCGACGACTGCGTGGTGGAGGCCGGGCTCTACCTCACGGCGGGTACTCGCGTGACGCTGCCTGACGGCGACGTCGTCAAGGCGCTCGAGCTGAGCGGGGCGAGCAACCTCCTGTTCCGGCGCAACTCGCAGACCGGCGCGGTCGAGGCCTGGCAGCGCCAGGGCACCTGGGGCGGCCTCAACGCGGCACTACATAGCGGCCAGTAGCGACGCCGCCCGCTCGCACTCCGCCAGCGTGGGGACGAGCGCCAGCCGCAGGTAGCCCTCTCCCGCCGGCCCGAAGAACGAGCCGGGAGCGAGCACGATGCCCTGCTCCAGCAGCCGCTCGTGCTCGCCGTCGGCGGCGCCCGCGAGCCACAGGAAGAACGTCGCGTCACCGCCCACGTGGCGCATGCCGCGCGCCTCCATCGCCGGCAGCACGACGTCGCGCTTGGCCCGGTAGAGGTCCCGCACCTCGGCGACGTGCGCCTCGTCGCCCCACGCGACGGCAGCCACCCGCTGGATGAACTCCGGCGGCGCCACGCCGACGTTCGGCCGGTAGCGCTTCAAGGCGGCAACCACGTCCGCGCTGCCGGCCACGAAGCCCGACCGGTAGCCGGGCATCGAGGAGCGCTTCGAGAGCGTGTTGAACACCGCCACGTTGGTCCGGTCCTGAAGCTGCAGCGCCGAGGCCGGCGGCTCGTCGCCGAAGTACAGCTCGGAGTACGCCTCGTCGGAGGCGAGCACGAAGTCGTGCTCGCGGGCCAGCGCCGCGGCCTGCTCGTAGAGCGCGAGCGGCGCCGTCGCGGCCGTCGGGTTGTTCGGGTAGTTGAGCCACAGGACGGCGGTGCGGCGCCAGATCGCGGGCGGCACGGCGTCGAGGTCGGGCAGGAAGCCGTTCTCGGCCTGCAGCGGGAGCTGGAAGAACGCCTTGCCGGCGAACGCCGCGCCGCGCTCGTACACGGGATACGCGGGCTGCGGCACCACCACGAGCTCGCCGTCGAACACCTGCGCGAGGTGGAACACCGCCTCCTTGGAGCCGAACGTCGGCACGACCTCCGTGGCCGGGTCGAGCGCGGTGCCGAACCGCCGCTCGACCCAGGCGGCGATCGCCGCGCGCAGCTCGGGCAGCCCGTCGGCCGCCGGGTACTTGGAGAACGGGTCGAGCACCAGCGCCTCGCGGATGAACGCCGGCGTCTCCTCGCGCGGCTCGCCCATCCCGAAGTCGATCACCGGCACGCCCGCCGCCTCCAGGCGCCGGCGCGCCTCGGCGAGCCGCACGAACGGGTACGAGCGCAGCCCGGCGAGGACGGGAGAGATCCTCACGCCGCGAACGCCTCCAGCACGCGGTGGGAGCGCACGAGCGCCGCGATCTCGACCGACTCGTCGCGGCGGTGCGCCTGGACGGGCGCGCCGGGGCCGAAGTTGACGGCGTCGAGGCCCGCCGCGCCGAACTCGGCCACCGGCGTCCAGGCCTGCTTCGGCGCCACCGTGAGGTCGCCGGCGGCGATCAGCGCCCGCGCACGCGGGTTGCCGACCGCAACCGGTCCGGACGCCGCCAGCGCATCGATTCGCAGCTCGCCGCCCGGGCACAGCTCGCGCAGGCGGGCCTCGGCCTCGTCGGGCGTGCGGCCCGGGGCGTAGCGGAAGTTGACGTGGCACTCGGCGCGGTCGGGGATCACGTTGGCGGCGATCCCGCCCGCGATCCGCGTGACCGAGGCCACCTCGTAGAACGAGAGGCCGTCGAAGACATGCTCCTCCGGCTCGCGGGCCGCAAGCTCGGCGACGCCGCGGGCGGCGGCGTGGATCGCGTTGTCGGCGTCCCAGGGCCGCGCCGAGTGCCCCGAGCGCCCGTTGAACGTCCACGTCGCGTTCACGTTGCCCAGGCAGCCGGCGTGCAGCTCGTTCCCGGTCGGCTCCATCACGACCACGAGCTCAGCCGCCATCGGCTCGCGCTCGAGCAGCGGCGCGAGCGCGCTCTCGTCCGCGGGCAGCTCCTCACGGCCGAAGAACAGCAGGTCGACGTGCGCGCCCGCCAGCGCGAGCTCGATCATCACCGCGAGTGCGCCCTTCATGTCGCTCGCGCCCAGCCCGTGGACCCGCTCGGCGTCGCGGTGCCCAGGCAGGTTGCCCTGTGCCGGCACGGTGTCGAGATGGCCGGCGAGCAGCACGGGGCCGCCGCGGCCGGCGCTCAGGCACCCGTCGCCGAGGTCGGCGACCGGCACGCCGCCCCCGTCGAGCACCGCGGCGACGTGCTCGAACAGGCGCGCCTCGTCGCGCGACTCGGACGGCACGTCCACCAGCTCGAGGGTGCGAGCGGCCAGCCGCTCGGCGAGCTCGTCGTCGCCCATGGCCCGCACCCTAGTGCCCTCTAAACTGGAAGGCAGCTTGGAGAAGACGAGAAGCGGCCGGACCGCACAATCCCGATACGCCCCGACGCCCAGCCAGGGCCGTGCGCGGCAACGCGCCTTCGTGGTGGCGGCCTCTCCGCAGCCGACCGATCTCGCCGAGATGCGCGAGCTGCTGCGCACCGCGGGCGTGGCCACCGTCGGCGAGGTCGTCCAGATCCGCGACAAGCCGCACCCGAACCTCTACCTCGGGCCGGGCAAGGTCGAGGAGCTGATCCCGCAGCTGAAGGCGGCCGACGCCAACCTGATCGTCACCGACGACGAGCTCAGCCCGCGCCAGGAGCGCAACCTCGAGAAGCAGCTCGAGCTGCCGGTGCTCGACCGCACGGCGGTGATCCTCGACATCTTCGCCGGCCACGCCCACTCGGCCGACGGCAAGCTCCAGGTCGAGCTGGCGCAGCTCGAGTACAACATGGCCCGCATGCGCGGCCTGTGGACGCATCTCGAGCGTCTTGGCGCGGGCCGCGGCGTCGGCGGCATCGGCACCCGGGGCCCGGGTGAGTCCCAGATCGAGACCGACCGCCGGCTGGCGCGCGACCGCATCACCGCGCTCCGGCGCCGGCTCGACCACGTGCGCTCCAACCGCGCCGTCCAGCGCGCCGAGCGCGAGCGCGCGCACCTGCCGTCGGTCGCGCTGGCCGGCTACACCAACGCCGGCAAGTCGACGCTGCTGAACGCGCTCACCGGCTCCGAGGTCGGCGTGCGCGACCAGCTCTTCCACACGCTCGACCCCACCACGCGCACCACTCGCGTCCAAGGCCGCACGTATCTGGTGACCGACACGGTCGGCTTCATCCGCAAGCTGCCGCACCAGCTCGTCGACGCCTTCGCGGCCACGCTGGAGGAGACCAAGCGCGCCGACCTGCTGCTGCACGTGGTCGACGCGAGCGCCCCCGAGGAGGAGCTCGTCGCCATGACCCGGGCGGTCGACGACGTGCTCGAGGAGATCGGCGTCGGCGAGCAGCCCCGGATCCTCGTGCTCAACAAGGCCGACGTCCTCGACGAGGAGCGCCGCGCCGAGCTCGCCTTCCGCCACCCGGAGGCCGCGCTCGTGAGCGCGATCAGCGGCGAGGGGCTCGAGGCGCTGCAGGAGCGGATCGCCGACGAGTTCGAGCGCACGCTGCTCGACGTCGAGCTGCTGGTGCCGTTCTCCGAGGGCGGCACGCTGTCCGACCTGCATGACCTGGCCGGCGACCTCGAGCGCACGGACACGCCCGACGGTGTGCGCGTTCAGGCGCGCCTGCCGGCGGTGGTGGCGGAGCGCTTCGACCGCTACGCGGTCAACGGCGCCGGCCCGTAGATGAGCTTCGTCGCCCCCTAGGGTCACAGCTTCATGCCCACACCGCGCTCGATCCAGCGGACGTACCTCGTCCTCATGCTGGGGAACACGCTCGCGGCGTCGTTCATCTGGGGCATCAACACGATCTTCCTGCTCGACGCGGGGCTCACGAACCTCGAGGCGTTCGCCGCCAACGCGTTCTTCACGGCCGGGATGGTGCTGTTCGAGGTGCCGACGGGGATCGTGGCCGACACCGTCGGGCGGCGCGCGTCGTACCTCCTCGGCACCGTCACGCTGGCGCTCTCGACGCTGCTCTACGTGCTGCTGTGGGAGGTCGGCGCGCCGTTCTGGCAGTGGGCGGTCGCGTCGATGCTGCTCGGCCTCGGGTTCACGTTCTTCTCCGGCGCGGTCGAGGCGTGGCTGGTCGACGCGCTCGCCGCCACGGGGTTCACCGGCCAGCTCGAGACGGTGTTCGGGCGCGGCCAGGTCGTCTCCGGGGTGGCGATGCTGAGCGGCTCGGCGGCCGGCGGGCTGATCGCCCAGGTCAGCAGCCTGGGCGTGCCGTTCGTGCTGCGCGGGGTCGTGCTCGTGATCATGTTCGCGGTGGCGTTCCGGATGATGCACGACGTCGGCTTCACGCCCGCGCCGCGCGGGCAGCCGGTGGCGGAGATACGCCGGATCGCGTCGGCCTCGATCGAGTTCGGCTGGCGCGTGCCGGCCGTGAAGTGGCTGATGCTGCAGGGGCTGTTCGCCGGCGGCGTCGGCTTCTACGCGTTCTACGCGCTGCAGCCGTACCTGCTCGAGCTCTACGGCGACCCCGAGGCGTACCAGATCGCCGGCCTCGTGGCCGCGATCGTCGCCGGCGCGCAGATCCTCGGCGGGCTGGCGGCGCCGCGCATCCGGCGGCTGTTCCGCCGCCGGACTTCGGCGCTGATCGCGACGGCGGCGCTGAGCACGGTGACGCTCGCCCTGATCGGGGCGATCGAGAGCTTCTGGGTCGTGCTCGCGCTGATCGTGGTCTGGGGGCTGCTGTTCGCGGCCACGATGCCGATTCACCAGGCCTACCTGAACGGGATGATCCCGTCGCAGCAGCGTGCCACGATCATCTCCTTCGACTCGCTCATGAGCTCCACCGGCGGTGTCTGGTCGCAGCCGGTGCTGGGCCGCGCGGCGGACGTGTGGGGCTACGCGCCGAGCTACCTCCTGGGCGCGGGGATCTCGGCGCTCGCGCTGCCGTTCCTCGCGCTCTCACGGCGCGAGCGGGTCGCGGCCGACTTCGTCACCGGCGACCCGAGCGCTCCACCGGAGGTAGCCGACTCGGGCCCACCTGAGCGTCGAGCCACGCGTTGATCGGCTCGGCGGCGCGCCACGTTCCCGCCACGTGAGCGAGCGCGGCGTCGCGGTCGAGGCCGCCGTCGCCGGGCGCGGCGCGACCCGCGACCAGCTCCTTGCGTCGCAGCAGCTCGATCCGCGCGTGGTCGCGCGGATAGCCGCGCGGCGCCGTCTTCACGCTATCGCCCGCCAGCTCGAGGCCGGCCGCCTCGGCCGCGGCCGTGGCCTGCTCCAACCCCGCACCGGCGTTACCGGCGACCGCCTCCCGGTAGCGCTCGAGCTGGTCGCGCGCCATCCGGTAGTAGCCGGTACCGGCGTACAGCCCGCGGGCCGAGAGCTGGGCGTACAGGCCGTCGCCGGGCACCGTGACGTCGTAGAGGATCCCGTAGGTCGTCGTCTTGTAGGGCGACTTGTCGGGTGAGAAGCGCACGTCGCGGTTCTGGCGGAACATCTTCGCCACGCCGCCGAACTCCGCCGTGAGCTCCTCGAGCAGCTCTTCGAGCGGCTCGCGGACCTGGGTTTCATAGACCTCGCGCGAGGCCGTGAAGTAGGCCTTCGAGTTGTCGCGCTCGAGGCCGGCGAACCACGCGAACGCGTCGGCGCTGAAGCCGGAGAACATGCCGCGCATCGTAGGCTCCCGCCGCGTGGTCGACCTCCGCTCGGCGCGCCGTGGCGTCGCGATCGTGTTCTTCGTCTACGGCGCCGTGCTGGCGACGTGGGTGTCGCGGATCCCGCTGATCAAGCAGGAGCTGGGGCTGGACACCGCGCAGCTCAGCCTCGCGCTGCTCGGGTCGCCGGTCGGGCTGATCCTGGCCATGCAGGCCGTTGCCGTGCTGGTCGAGCGCCACACGAGCGCGGTCGTGACTCGCGGGGCGCTGGCGGGTGCGTGCGTCGCGGTCGTGCTGCCCGCGGTCGCCTGGAGCCTGGGCTCCCTGGCGGCCGCGCTGCTGCTGCTGGGGTTCTCGCTCGGGTCGCTGGACATCGCGATGAACACCCAGGGCGTGGCAGTCGAGCGCGGCTACGCGCGGCCGGTGATGTCCGGCATTCACGCGATGTACAGCGTCGGCGTGCTCGCCGGCGCGGGCGTGGGGGCGCTGGTGGCGTCGGCGGAGGTCGACCCGCTCGCGCACTTCGCGGTCGCCGCCGCGGTGCTGGCGATCCTTGGCCTGCTGGGCGCGCGCACGCTGCTCGGGGCCGCGGCCGACCAGCCGGCCGAGGCCGAGGCCGAGGACGCCGACCGGCCCGCCCTGCGCCTGTCCCAACACCCAGCGCTGATCGCGCTCGGCTTCGTCGCGTTCTGCTGCCTGTTCGCCGAGGGAGCGGTCGACGACTGGAGCGGCGTCTACCTGCGCGAGGAGCAGGGCGCGTCGCTGGGCGTCGCCGCGCTCGGGGCGGCGGCCGCCGGCGCCGGGATGGCGATCGGCCGCTTCGGCGGCGACGCCGTGATCGCCCGCTTCGGTCGCCCGGCCACGCTGTGGTGGTCGTCGCTCGTGGCCGGCGCGGGGATGATCCTCGCCGTGCTCGCTCCGGCGCCGGGCGTCGCGATCGCCGCCTACTTCGTGCTCGGCCTCGGCGTGGCGACGATCGTCCCGATCGCGTTCACGCTCGCGGGCACCCACCCCGGCGTGCCGCCGGCATGGGCGATCTCGCGCGTCACGACGCTCGGCTACGCCGGCCTGTTCGCGAGCCCGCCGATGGTCGGCCTCGTCGCCCAGGCGACGAGCCTCACGACCGCGCTCGCGATCCCGGCCGTCCTGCTCCTGCTGGTCGCGCCGATCAGCCGGGCCGGATCGCCAGGTCGAAGGGCAGGTCGCAGGTGAACTCGTTGCCGGGCGACGAGGGGAAGGGGCAGGCGACGCCGATGGAGCACGTCTGCCCGGCCTGGGCGTCGAACGTGATGCCGCCGTCGGGGACGATCAGCTCAGCCTGCGCGCCGGCGGGCGCGAGGAGCGAGAGGAACACGAACGCGAGGAAGATCCGAGCGGCTGTCATCGGCCGCGTTAACCGTCACCGGTGAGGAGTGTTTCGCGGTTGTCAGCGCCCGGACGAGCCGAAGCCGTTCTCGCCGCGGTCGCGGGACGGCGGCAGGTCGTCGACCACGAGCAGGTCGGGGGCGACGAACGGGACGAGCAGGAGCTGGGCGATCCGGTCTCCCGGCGCCGCCTCGAAGCGGGCGTCTCCGAGGTTGACGAGCACGACGCGGATCTCGCCGCGGTAGTTGGGGTCGATCAGGCCGGGGCCGTTGACCACGGAGAGGCCGTGGCGGGCGGCGAGCCCGGAGCGCGGCACCACGAGCCCGGCGACGCCCGCCGGCAGCGCGATCGCGACGCCGGTCGGCACCGTCGCCCGCTGCCCGGGCCAGAGCGAGAACCCCGCCACGCACCGCAGGTCGTAGCCCGCGTCACCCGGCCGCGTGCGCGCAGGCGCGTGCGCCCCGGGGCGCAGCAGGCGGACGTGCAGCTGGTCGAGGGCGGTGTCGAGAGCCATCCGGCGACACTAGACACCGTCTCGGCAGAATCGCCGCCGAGAAGCCGCAACGTGCGGCGGACCGGCCCGACCAGACGGCCGAGCCGGTCCCCCGAGACGTGCTTAGAGTCCCGCCTTGTAGAGCAGCCGGTTCGGCGTGCCCGTGCGGTTGGCGGAGATGACGTTCGGCGTCGCGTTCGCCGTGATCCACGAGGAGACCGCGGACGACGACGCGTCGCCGTACGTGCCCTTGTAGAGCGCGGCGACGCCCGCCACGTGCGGGCTCGCCATCGAGGTGCCGCTGATGGTGTTGGCGCCGCCGTTCAGCCACGCCGAGCGGATCGAGACGCCGGGGGCGTACGCGTCCACGCACGAGCCCCAGTTCGAGAACGAGGCCTTGCGGTCGGAGCGGTCGGAGGCGGCAGTCGTGTACGCCGCCGACGCCGAGGCGGGGGAGACGTTGCAGGCGTTCTGGTTCTCGTTGCCGGCCGCGACCGCCATGAAGACGCCCGAGTTGGCGAGGTTGTTGGTCGCGGTGTTGAGCGTCGACGAGTAGCCGCCGCCGAGCGACATGTTCGCCACGGCGGGCCTCACCGCGTTCGTGCGCAGCCAGTTGAGCGCGGAGATGATGCCCGACGTCGAGCCCGAGCCGGAGCAGTTCAGCACCCGCACGCCGCGCAGCTGTACGCCCTTGGCGACGCCCCACGTCGACCCGCCGATCGTGCCCGCGACGTGCGTGCCGTGGCCGTTGCAGTCCTGCCCGTTGCCGCCGAACGCGTCGTACACGTTGGCGGCCCGGCGGCCGAAGTCGCCGTTCGAGGTGGAGATCCCCGTGTCGACCACGTACGCCGTCACGTTCGCGGCGAGCGTGTTGTACGTGTAGGTCCGGGAGAGCGGCAGCGCTCGCTGGTCGATGCGGTCCAGCCCCCACGGGTCGGTCGGGATCGACTGCGTCGCGCTGGCCTCGACCACGCGGTCCGGCTCGACCACGGCCACCCGAGCACTGCGGCGCAGGGCCCGCACCTGCGCGGCGTCGAGCGAGGCCGCGAAGCCGTTGAGCGCGTCGAAGACCTGCTGGTCCTCACCGCGCGCGAGATCGCCGGCGTCGTGGCCCGCCTCGACCATGACGATGTAACGGCCCGGGATCGCGTCACCGGCTTGCCGATCGCCGGCGAGCGCCGGCGTGCTCACGCCGAGCGCGCCGCAGATGGAGACGACGAGCGCTATCCGCCTCGTTCGCATGTGGTGCCTCCCTGGTGTTCCCCTCCCGCCGCGGCCCCGCGCCACGGCGTACCGCGGCGCAGGGTAGCGTGACGAGAGGTCAGCCGCCGATCAGGCCGGTCTCCGTGAGGTACTCCTCGGCGACCACGGCGGGGTCCTTCTTGTCGAGGTCCACGCGAGCGTTGAGCTCCTGCATGTTCTCGTCGGTGAGCTGCTCCTGCAGCAGCTCGATCGTGCTCTGCAGGTCATCGCCGGCCGCGTCGGCCGTCTCCTGCTTCATCACCAGCGTCGAGTTGTAGGGCGGGAACATGTCCTGGTCGTCCTCGAGCAGGACGAACTTCTCGCGCTGGATCTGGGGGTCGGTCGTGAACACGATCGACACGTCGGCGCGGCCCGTGCTCAGCACCTCGTGGCGCTGCGCGATGTCGACCGGCGTGAACTTGCCGAACCTGAGCCCGTAGACCTGCCGCAGGCCGAGCAGGCAGTCCAGCCGCTGCCGGCACTCGGGCGAGCCGTAGAGCGTCAGGTCGGACTCCTTGCCCTTGAGATCGGAGATCGTCTTGAGCTGGAGCTCGTCGGCCTTCTCCTGCGTGACCGCAACCTCGTTGGAGGAGGTGAACGGCGTCGGCGGGAAGGCGACCAGGCCGTCGGCCTCGAAGCCCGTCTTGGCCTCGTCGTAGGCTGCCTGCGGGTCCTTGGGCAGCTCGTCGGCCTGCTTGCCGAAGAACGACAGCAGCGCGGTGCCGGTGTACTCCGGGTACGCGGAGATCTCGTCGGACTTGACGGCCGCGAGCGCGGTCTTCTCGTCGCCGAGGTTGAGGTCCTTGCTGATCTGGTAGCCGGCGGCCTCGAGGCCCTGGGCGTAGATCTCGCCCAGCACCTTCTGCTCCGTGAAGTTCTTGGAGCCGATCGTGAGCTGGATCTCGCTGTTCGCCTCGTTGCGCTGGATCTTGCCGCTGGCGGCGGCCGTCGACTCGGCCGAGGGCGCCGAGCCTTCGTCCTCGTCGTCCCCGCAGGCCGCCACGAAGACGGCGCAGCAGGCGAGCAGTAGTGCGAGTAGTCGTGTCATGGGACGGTCTGGATCCTCCTCTTGAGGGTTCCGAAGCGCGATGGGCGGGCGCCCGCGCCTCCTCTTTCGAGTTTGATGCCGGTGGGCGTGACCGCCCGCTGGACGGCGGCGAGGCCGGCCTCGGCGGCGATCGCCAGCACGGCGACGACGATCGAGGCGCCGATCTGGCCCTCGCGGCCGTGCACGCTGCCGGAGATGATCGGGTCGCCGAGCGTGAGCACGCCGACCAGCGGCGCGATCGTCGCGGTGGCGAGGACGTTGACGGTCGACGTGCGGATGCCGCCGAAGATCAGCGGCAGCGCGAGCGGGAGCTCGACCGAGCGGACGATCTGCACTCCCGACATGCCCATGCCGCGCGCGGCGTCGACCGCGTCGCGGCTGACCTGCCGGACCCCCACGTAGGCGTTCGTGAGGATGGGCGGGATCGCGAGCAGCGCCAGCGCCACGGTCACGTTCCAGTACTCCGGGGTCGACGGGAAGAACGCGACGAAGAAGGCGATCAGGGCCACGCTCGGCACGGCCCGGCCGGTGTTCGAGATCGAGATCGCCGCGAACGCGCCGCGGCCGGTGTGGCCGAGGGCGAGCCCGATCGGCAGCGAGATCGCGATCGCGATCGCCATCGCCAGCGCCGTGACCCCGAGGTGCGTCCACAGCAGCGGCAGCAGCTCGGAGCCGCCCACCCGCGCGCCGCCCGCGGCGGACTCGCGCGAGTTGAAGATGTAGTCGAAGGCGTCGCCGAACTCGCCCAGGAAGGCCGGCGTGGGCGTCATTGCGCCGCCCGCGTCCATGGCGTGACCGCCTTCTGGAGGCCGAGGATCATCAGGTCGAGCACCACGGCGAGCGCGATCGACAGCCCGCCCGCGATCAGCACGTTCGAGCGGAAGTTGATGTCGTCGAAGAGCGCGCCGCCGAGGCCGCCTGCGCCCGCGAGGAACGCCAGCGCGGCGAGCCCGACGGTCGTCGTGACCGCGATCCGCAGGCCCGCCATGATCTCGGGCAGCGCCAGCGGCAGCTCGACGCGCCACAGCAGCTGCTGCGGCGTGAGCCCCATGCCGCGCCCGGCGTCGCGCGCCTCGACCGGCACGTTGTCGAAGCCCGCCATGACGTTGCGGAACAGGATCAGCAGCGTGTAGGAGACGAGCGCGATCAGCGCGGTGGTGTTCCCGCGGCCCGTGATCGGCAGCAGCAGGAAGAAGACGGCGACGCTCGGCAGCGTGTAGAGGATCCCCGTCACCTGGGTGATCGGCGGCGTCAGCCAGCGCCAGCGATGGGCCAGCAGAGCGAGCCCGAAGGCGATCCCGAACCCGATCGCGACCGATGTCAGCGTCAGGAAGACGTGCTCCCAGAACGGGGTCACGTAGCGGTCGAGGTTGTCGGCGATCCAGTCCGGGCAGATGCCGTTGTCGGCGACGCAGTCCTCGCCGCTGCGGTCGCGTTGCTGGAGCTGGGCGAAGGGCGGCGTCACACCGACTCCGCCGGCGTGGCGGCGATCCGGTGCGAGAGCAGCTCGATCGACAGCACGCCGACGACGCGGCCCTGATGGTCGAGGACCGGCGCGTACTGCACCTCATGGGCGAGCAGGTCGCTGAGCGCGTCGCGCAGGATGTCGTCGAGCTCGACGGCGGGCGCCAACGAGCTCGGCTCGACGGGGACGCGCTCCCCGGTCATGTCACGCTCCGAGATCCAGCCGACGGGCCGGTCGTCGGCGTCGACGAGCAGGGCGTAGGGCACCTCTGAGGCGGCCACGCGATCGCGCGCCTGCGCCATCGGCTCACCCTCGCGGACGAGCGGCGCCGTCCACAGGTCGACGTCGCGCACGCGCTCGAGCGCCAGCCGCTTGAGCGCGCGGTCGGCGCCCACGAAGTCCTCGACGAACGCGTTCGCGGGGCTGACGAGCAGCTCCGCGGGCGGCGCGTACTGGGCGAGGATGCCACCCTCCTGCAACACCGCGATCCGGTCGCCCATCTTGATCGCCTCGTCGATGTCGTGGGTGACGAAGACGATCGTCTTGCGGAGCTCGGCCTGGAGCCGCAGGAACTCGTTCTGCAGCCGCTCGCGGTTGATCGGGTCGATCGCGCCGAACGGCTCGTCCATCAGCATCAGCGGCGGGTCGGCGGCGAGCGCGCGCGCGACGCCGACGCGCTGGCGCTGACCGCCGGAGAGCTGCGCCGGGTAGCGGCGGGCCATGTCCTGCGGCAGGCCGATCAGGTCGAGCAGCTCCTTAACCCGGGCGGCGGTGCGCTGCTTGTCCCAGCCGAGCAGCTTCGGCACCGTGGCGATGTTCTCGCCGATCGAGCGGTGGGGGAACAGGCCGATCTGCTGGATCACGTAGCCGATGTCGCGCCGCAGCTCGGCCTCGTCGCGGTCGCGCACGCTGCGCCCGCCGACGAGGATGTCGCCCTCGGTGATGTCGATCATGCGGTTGACCATCCGCATGGCGGTGGTCTTGCCGCACCCCGAGGGGCCGACGAGCACGCAGATCTCTCCGGCCGGCACCTCGAGCGTGAGACCGTCGACGGCGGGGCGGTCGGATCCCGGGTAGCGCTTGGTCGCGCCGCTGAACTCCAGCGATGCTGCCTGACGGGACGCGGACGGCCCCTCGGACTGGGCGGTGTTGGCTGTCGTCACAGAGGAACCCCCGGGGCGCGGGAGACCGCAAGCGTACCCGTTGGCCTTCCCGTGGAGTCAGATCCCGGCAGCCCGGCGCGCCGCCGCGTGCGCCTCGGCCTCGAGCGCGTCGTCGAGCGCAGGCAGCGCGGATGGCTCTACGCCGAGCGCCATGGCGGTCAGCCAGTCGGCGAAGTGCGCGTTCTTGGGAAGCAACGGACCGTGGAGATAGGTGCCGACCACGGTGCCGTGAGCGCCGCCGCGCACGCCCTCGTAGCCCGACCGGCCGTCGTTGCCGTGCCCGCGCAGGACGCGGCCGAGCGGCTGCGCACCCGGTCCGAGCCGCGTGCGCCCGCCGTGGTTCTCGAACCCGGCCAGAGTCAAAGGGTCTGACCCTTTGAGTTGCACCTCGATCGCGACGTTGCCGATCAGGCGCGGGCCGTCCTCGCGCACCGTCTCGAGGTCGACGAGCCCGACGCCGGGCAGCCGCTCGCCCTCGATCGCGTAGCCGTGGCCGAGCAGCTGGTAGCCGCCGCAGACGGCGAAGATGACGGCGCCGCGGTCGGCGGCGGCGTGCAGCGCCTCCCGCTTCGTGTCGACCATGTCGTGCGCGCAGAGCGCCTGGTCGCGATCCTGGCCGCCGCCGATGTAGAGCAGGTCGTGCGCTTCGGGGTCGAGCGCGTCGCCGAGCCCGATCCCGCGCAGCTCGAAGCCGATCCCCCGCCAGGCGCAGCGCCGCTCGAGCAGCAGCAGGTTGCCGCGGTCGGCGTAGATGTTGAGCAGGTCGGGATACAGCGCCCCGACGCGCAGCGTGCGCTCAGCCACGCAGCACCACGACCTCCGAGCCGACGTGGTCGTCGGTCGGCTCGATGTGACGGGTGGCCTCGGGCCGCAGGCCCGCGGCGGCGGCCTCGGCGTGCAGCCCGGCGACGGTGACCCGCGCGAGCACGATCACGTCCTCCTCGCTGGTCCGCTCGCCGCCGGGGGCGATCGTGTGGCGCAGGCGCTCGATCCGCGTGCCCTCGGGCCGCTCGCGCACGGCGGTGGGCTGGGAGACGTACCGCCAGCCGTCGCGCTCGGCGACGTCGGGCAGCGGGACCACGCCCTCGTCCTCGAAGCTCTCGAGCTCCTCGGCGATCGCCAGCGCGACCAGCCCGCCGGGAGCGACCGCCCGCGCCGCCGAGGCGAAGAAGGCCGCCCGGGCGGTCGCGCCCGGCAGCAGCTGGATCGTCTGCATCGGCACCGCGACGAGCCCGAAGCGCCTCTCTCCGGCGTCGAAGCCTGCGGCGTCGGCCACGATCGTGTTCACGCGCAGGCCCGCGGCCTCCGCCCGCGCGCGCAGGATCGCGAGCAGCCCGGCGTCGCGGTCGAGGGCGGTGACGTCGTGGCCCGCGGCCGCGAGGCGCAGCGCGACGCGCCCGGCACCGGCGCCGACGTCGAGCACCGAGCCGCCGACGTCGCCCGCCAGCTCGGCCCACAGCGGCAGGTCGGCGGCGTAGCGGCCGCACTCGACGTCATGCCAGATGGGGTCAGACCCCTTGAGTGCCTCCAACTCAAGGGGTCTGACCCCTTCGCGGGTCATCGCCAGTACTCCTTCGCATGGCCGCGGCGGGAGAGCAGCTCTCGCAGCTCGAGCAGCGCGGTGTAGGTCGGCAGCGCGTACAGGGGGCCGTCGCCGGACGCCAGCGCGCGGTCGAGGCCGCGCTCGACGTCCTCCTCGACCTCGAGCCGCTCCGCCGGCACGCCCGCGTACTTGAGCCGCAGCGCGAGCTCGGCGGCACGGGTGCCCGAGCACGTCAGGCGGCGCACGTGCGGCGCGACGAGCTCCCAGTCGGCGTCCCACACCCACGAGACGTCGCGCCCGTCGGCGATCCGGTCGTTGAGGATCCCGAAGAGGTCGAGCTGCGCGCCCTCGAGCGCGAGCGTGCGCAGGACCTCGTTGGCGCCGGCGGGGTTCTTGACGAGCAGGATCGAGGTCGGTCGGCCGAGGTCGAGCGTCTCGGCGCGCCCGAACGCCGGCTCGACCGACGCGAGGCCGGCGGCGACGTCGTCGAGCCCGGTGCCGAGGTGCAGGCACAGCGCCGCCGCGCCCAGCGCGTTGTAGACGTTGTAGAGCCCGGGCAGCGGGAGCTCGATCCGGCGCTCGCCGGCGTCGGCGCGCAGAGAGAACGCCGCCGAGCGGATGCCGTGCAGCTCGACGTCGGTGGCGACCACCTGCGGGTCGGGCCGCCGCTGCCCGCAGTTCGGGCATGCGTAGTGGCCGAGGTGGGCGAGGTAGGCGGCCTCGTACGCGTAGGCGTGCCCGCAGCGGCGGCAATGCTTGGAGTCCGACGCGTGCTGCATCTCCGGCAGCGCCAGCGCGTCGTCGTCGACGCCGTAGTAGAGCGCCTCGCGCTTACGCCCGAGGTCGGCGACGAGCGGGTCGTCGGCGTTGAGCACGAGCCCGGTGGCGGCCGGCAGGGCGGCGGCGATCCCGGCCCAGCGGTCGGCGATGATCTCGAGCTCGCCGTAGCGGTCGAGCTGGTCGCGGAAGAGGTTGCCGAGCAGGACGGCGCGCGGGGCGAGCTGCGCGGTCACCGGCCCGAGCCAGAACTCGTCGACCTCGAACAGGCCCATGTCGCCGTGCTCGGCCGCCAGCGCCGCCGCGACGCCGCCCGCCATGTTGGCCCCCGCGCGGTTGTGGACCAGGCGGGTGCCGGTGCGGCCGAGGATCGACGCCACCATCGCCGCCGTGGTGGTCTTGCCGTTGGTCGCCGAGACGACCACGCTGCCGCGCGGCAGCCGGGCGGCGAGCCGCGCGATGGCGCGCGGCTCGGCGCGCATCAGCACCTTGCCCGGCAGCGATGTGCCGCCGCGTCCCGCGAGACGGGCGGCGGTGCCGGTGGCGCGGGCGGCCAAAAGGCCGGCCTGGAGCCTCACGGCGCGATCACCCGCAGCCCGCCGGGCACCACGCGAACGGTGGTGGGCAGCTCGGCGATCGGGTCGCCATCGGCGTAGGCGGTGAACGGGCGGTCGGCGCGGAAGACGATCTCGCGGCCGCGATGGATCTCGAACCCCGGCTCGTTCACGTGGGCGCCGCTGAAGACCTTCGTCAGGCCGCGCAGGTACGCCGTCTTCGGCTTCTCGAGCGTGAACGCGACGTCGAGCAGCCCGTCGTCGAGCGCCGCGTCGGGCACCAGCCACATCCCGCCGCCGAACACGCCGGAGTTGGCGACCGCCACCGAGTAGCCGCGGAACGTGTGCACGACGCCGTCGATCTCGACCGTCCACTGCGCCGGCCGCCAGCGGCGCAGGGCGACGAGCACGCCGTAGAGGTAGACGAGCGGCCCGAGCCGCTTCAGGCGCGTGCCGTTGGCGACCACCTGCACGTCGGAGTCCAGGCCGGCGCTGAGGATGCCGACGAACGTGGCGTCCCCGGCCAGGGCGACGTCGATGCGGCGCTCGCGGCCGGCGGCGAGCACGTCCGCGGCCGCCACCGGGTCGCTGCCGATCCCGAGCTTGCGCGCGAGGTCGTTGCCGCGGCCGCCGGGCAGGATCGCCATCACGCCGTCGCTCTCGCGCAGCTCGCCGGCGACCGCCCCGGCGAGCCCGTCGCCGCCCATCGCGGCGGCCACCTCGCCGCCGTCGCGCGCCGCCCGGGCGAGCGCGCGCGCGTGCTCGATCGAGGTCGTGCGGTCGACGCGGAACGCGATCCCGTGCGAGCGCAGCGCGGCCTCCACCGGCGGCAGCAGGCGCGCGGCGCGGCCTGCGCCCGCGGCAGGGTTGACGATCAGGCGGACGGGGCGATCCATCGCGCCGGGAGGCTAGTGCAGCCTCATTATCATCATCGCCGCTCATGGCCCGGCTCGCGATCGTCTTCCTCTGCGCCATGGCGCTCGCCGCGTGCGGGGGCGACGACTCGCCCGCGGACGAGTCCGAGGCGACGCCGCCGCCGGCGACCGCCGCGGCCTGCGAGGCCGCCGACGCACCCGAGCCGAAGGGGGAGGGGGACCTCGCCAACCCGAAGGCGCGGCTGGACCGCTCGAAGACGTACGTGGCCACCGTCTCGACCAACTGCGGCGACTTCGAGATCACGCTCGACGCCCGGCAGGCCCCGCGCACCGGCGGCTCCTTCAAGTCGCTGGCCGACAAGGGCTTCTTCGACGGCACGACGTTCCACCGGATCGTGGCCGGCTTCGTGATCCAGGGCGGCGATCCGAAGGGCGACGGCACCGGCGGTCCCGGCTACTCGGTCGTGGAGGCGCCGCCGGTCGACCTCAGCTACAGCAAGGGCGTCGTCGCGATGGCCAAGACCGGCACCGAGGCCGACGGCACGTCCGGCAGCCAGTTCTTCGTCGTCACGGCCGAGGACGCCCAGCTCCCGCCGCAGTACGCGCTTCTGGGCGAGATCACCAGCGGTCAGGAGGTCGTCGACAAGATCGGCGTCGTGGAGACCGACCCTGCCACCGAGGCCCCGATCGAGCCGGTCGTCATCGCCTCGGTGGAGGTCACCGCACGGTAGTCGGGGCGCCCTCGAGCGCCAGCAGCGCCCGCTTGCGCTCCGGCCCGCCGCCGTAGCCGCCGAGGCCGCCGCCGCCCGGCAGCACGCGGTGGCAGGGGACGAGGATCGGAATCGGGTTGCGAGCGCAGGCCGTCGCCGCCGCGCGGTAGGCGCGCGGGTTGCCGGCGCGGCGCGCGAGGTCGCCGTAGGTGACGACCTTCCCGTGGGCGACCTCGTCGTGCAGCGTCTCCAGCACCGCGTGCCGGAACGGCGCGGCGACGAGCGAGAGGTCGACGGGCAGACATGGATCGCCCTCGCCGGCGAAGTAGGCGTCGAACGCGTCGCGGGTGGGGGCGAGCTCGCGGTCGGAGCCGACGATGCGCGGCCCGAAGCGGGCGGCGACCTCCGCCAGCACGCGGTCCTCGGGCTCCTCCTCGAACGAGACGCGGACGACGCCGCGCTCGCCCCGGACGACGAGCAGGCGCCCGACCGGGGTCTTCAAGCGAGTGAAGACGGCGTCGGCGAGACCCTCGCGCACCGCGGCGGAGGCGACGGACTCGAGCAGGGCTTCAGGGAGCGGGGTCATGCGGCGAGCCTCTCTCGCAGGGTGCGGACGGCGGTCGACACGCGCTGGCGCGCGGCGACCGCGGAGATCCCGAGGCGGTCGGCGATGCCCTCGTAGTCGAGGTCGTCGACGAACCGCAGGCGCAACGCGGTCTGCACGCCGTCGGGCAGCGGGGCGATGAGGGTCTCGAAGCCGCCCTCGTCGTAGGTGTCGTGGGTGGGTATGGCGGGCACGTCGTCGGTCGGCAGCTCGCGGCGGCGCGCCCGGTGGGCGTCGATCGCCGCGGTCGTGGTCACGCGGTACAGCCAGGCCCGCAGGTGGTCGGCGTGCTTCAGCCTCGGGTACGCGCGCAGGGCGCGCAGGAGCGCGTCCTGCAGCACGTCCTCGGCGTGCTGCTCACCGGCCACGCGGCGGGCGTGGACGAGCAGCTCGTCGCCGTGGGCCTCGACGAGGGTCCAGAAGGGTGGGAGCTGCACAGGGGTGGAACGGGGCACGCGGCTCGGATGTGAGTCTCGCGTGCCAGCGGCGTTAGCCGACACGCGACTCGATGTGATCTCGCGTGCCGGGCGCGCTAGCGGCGACCGCCGAGCATGTCGGCGCGCTGCTCGGCTGCGCGCGCCCGGGCGCGCTTCTGGCGGCGCCGTCCGACCACGGCCAAGACGCCCAGCACCACGGCGACCAGCAGGAAGCCCCAGAACAGCGACACGCCGGTCCCGATCCCGCCGAACGGCAGCGCGATCAGCTGCACGAGCCCCCAGCCGACGGCCAGCAGCGCGACGATCACCGCGATCAGGAGCAGGACGCCACCGACGCGGCGGACCATGCTCGATCCCGGCGGCGGGATGACGTAGCCCATCAGCTGCAGCACGAGCAGCTGGCGGTTCGACGGCGGCGCCTGACCGAGCTTCTCGGCCGCGACCTTGAGGTCTCCCGCCCGGCGCTCGGCCAGCGCCAGCGATGCCTCGGCCATCCGTCGCAGCTGCAGGCGCTCCTGCGGGCGGGCGGCGGCGATCGCCGCGCGGAAGTGCTCGCGCGAGCGCTTGGCGTCCATCCGCTCGGCCGCGCGGGCCCCGAGGATCGCCTGCGCCGCGGCACGGAAGCGGGTCTCGGCCTCGAGCTCCTCGTCCGAGCGGCCCTCGAGCTTCTGCATCGCGGCCAGCGCGCCCTTCTGCTCGATCTTCATCTGACGCGGCTTGGGAGGCATATTCGACCTCGGAGTCTACGACCGCCGGCGGAAGCCGGTGGGCTCGGGGTCGGGGTCGAGCGGGCTCTCGGGCAGGCCCGGCTCGGGGTCGAGGGCGTCGAAGCCCGACGGCGCGATGTCGTTGGGCGCGTCGGGGTGGAAGAGCGACGCCAGGTACTGGATCTGGCCGCGCCCCGGGCCGAGCTCGTACTGCCCGCCGCCGTACGCGCCCATCCCGCGCTCGTCGCAGAAGTCGTAGCCGGCGAACAGCGCCTCGAGGCTGCCGAAGCGCGACGGCTTGAGGTTCACCGTGCGCGGGAGCACCGGCGCGTCGAGGATGTCCTGCACCGAGTGGATCGGCGCGTCCCAGGTGATGCGGTCCTCGTACGGGGCGAGCGCCTCGCGCGCGCCGTCGGTCTCGAGGTCGGGATCTTCGAGCCAGGCCTGCGGGAACGCCTCCGCGATCCGGCGGTAGAACGCCGGGTCGGTGTCGACGTCGACCGGCGTGCCCTTGTAGGCGCCCTTGAAGTCGATCGAGTCGACGGAGCCGGATTCGATCAGGCCGTCGATCAGCGCGTCGTCCCAGTCGGGCGTGCCGTCGAGCTTGAAGCGCAGCCACGGGTAGCGGGCCAGCCGCCGGGTGACCGGCTCGAGCGTCGGCGGATCGCCCATGCGCGAGGAGACGACGAACGTCACCGGGCGCAGCTCGCGGCCGAGCGCGTCGGCGAGCGAGCTGGCCCGCCTGCCGCAACGCGAGGTCGAGCGCCGCGCTCTCGAACCCCCAGCGGCGGTAGTTGCGCCGGACCTCGAACGACGGGGCGCCGGCCGGGAAGGTGTCGAGCTCTCCGAGGTGCTGCGAGAACGACGCGAACGTCCACTCGCCCGCCAGCGGCAGCACCGGGCCGCGCTCCTGCTGGGCGCGCTGGTCGTCCGCCTCGTACGTGACGTCCTCGCCGAGCCCTTCCTCGCCGCCACCGCGCAGCCGGATCACCGTCGTCACGCGCTCGAACCCGCTCGACACCGTGCGGGTGAGGCCTTCGAGCTCGTAGCCGTCGATCGTCAGGGGCAGGTCGGCGACGCGCTCGTAGGTGCTCATGGCCCGCAGCCTACGAGACCCGACCGCCCGTCCCACTAGCCTCCGCCGCCACCGTGCTTGAGGCCCTCGGGTTCTTCGCGCTGGTCGAGGTCGTCGGCCTGGCCGCCGTGCCGCTGGCCGGGCTCGTCTTCGGGCGGTTGCCCGGCGCGGGGCTCGGCTTCGCCAAGCCGCTCGGCCTGCTGCTCCTCACCTGGGCGGTGTGGATGGCCGTCTCGCTCGGGATCGTGTCCTACAGCACCGCGACGGTGGTCGGTGCGGCCGCCGGGCTGGCCGTCGCCGGCGCGCTCGCGGCCCTCCGCCAGCGGGCGCTCGCCGCGCGCCGCGACGACGACCGCGGCGGGTGGTGGGCGCGCCGCCGCGCCGGGCGGATCGCCGTCCGCGCGCTGCCCCGCGACGACCCCGCGCGCCGGCCGCTGTGGCTGGGCTCGGAGATCGTCTTCGCGGTCGCGTTCGCCGCGATGGCGCTGCTCGTCGCCTACTCACCCGACGTGTGGGGGACCGAGAAGCCGATGGACATGGCGTTCGTGGCGGCTACGAACGCCTCGGCGTCGTTCCCGCCGCACGACCCGTGGATGGCCGGGGAGGACCTCAACTACTACTACCTCGGGCACCTGGCGATGGCGATGGCCGTCAAGGTCATGGGCACGGCGCCGGACGAGGGCTACAACCTCGCGTTCGCGCTGCTCGGCGCGCTCACCGCCACGGCCGTCTTCACGCTCGCCGGCACGCTGTGGGCGGCGGCGCGGCCGAGCGTGCGCGGCGGTCCTGTGACGGTCGGCGTGGCCGCCGTGGTCGTGTGCCTCGTGCTCGGCAACCTCGCGGGCGTGCGCGCGTGGATCGATGCGCGCGACCCGCCCGGCGACTACGACTGGTTCGCGCCCTCGCGCGTGATCCCGGACACGATCTCCGAGTTCCCGTCGTTCTCGCTGATCCTGCAGGACCTGCACGCGCACGTGCTCGCGCTCCCGTTCACGCTCGTCGCGCTCGCGTTCGCCCTGCAGGTCGTGCTCGCCGGGCCGCGCGGCGACGCGCTGCTGCGCGGCGTCGCCGAGGCGCTCGCGGCGGCGCTGGCGATCGGGTTCCTGTACGCCGTCAACTCGTGGTCGTATCCGGTCGCCGCCGGCCTGCTCGTGCTGGCCGTCGCGGCGTGGGCGCGCAGCGCCGAGTCCCGCGGCCGCCGCGGCTACGCCGCCGTGTGGCTGGCGATCGTGCTGCTCGCCAGCGTCGTGCTCGTGCTCCCGTTCTGGCTCGAGTTCGACCCTGCCGCCCGGGGAATCGCGCTGGTCGAGGAGCGCGCCTCGTTCGGCGAGTTCATGGGCGACAACGCGCTGATCTACGGCATGCTCGCCTGGCCGTTGACGGCCGCGCTCGCCGCCCGCCTGCTCGCGACCCGGCGGCCGTGGCGCACGGCGGTCTGGAGCGCCGTGGCGGCGATCTTCGCCGGCTCGCTGCTGGCTCCCGTGGACCTCACGGGCGCGGCGGCGGTCGCGGCCCTGCTCGCCGTCGCGCTGGCCGCGCTGTTCTCGACCCGGCTGGGCGCCGGCGAGCGCTTCCTGTGGCTGCTGGTCGCGGGCGCCGCCACCTGCGTGCTGCTGCCCGAGCTCGTGTACGTGCGCGACGAGTTCGAGGGCGGCGTGAACTACCGCATGAACACCGTCTTCAAGCTCGGCTACCAGGGCTGGGTGCTGCTCGCGCTCGCCGCCGCCTGCGCGCTGCCGTGGGCGGGCGCGTGGCTGCCGCGCCGTGCCTGGCCCGTGTGGGCGGCGGGAGCGGCGGTCCTGCTGCTGCTCGGCGCCGTCTACCCGTACGCGGGCACGTACGCGCGCAAGGCGGCGTTCACGCGCTCGCCGACGTTCGACGGGCTCGCGTGGCTGCGCGACCGCGCCCCAGGCGACCCGGCCGCGATCGCCTGGCTGCGCGACAACACGGCCGGTTCGGCGGTCGTGCTCGAGGCCGTCGGCGACGACTACTCGGCCTTCGGCCACGCCCGCATGTCCACGTTCACCGGCCGCGCGACGGTGCTCGGCTGGCCAGGCCACGAGCTGCAGTGGGACCACGACCCGGGCAGCCGCGCGGGCGACGTCCGCACCCTCTACCGCACCACCGACGTCACCGCGGCGCGCGCGCTGATCGCCCGCTACGGCGTCGACTACGTCGTGCACGGGCCGATCGAGCGGACCACCTACGGCGACATCGGGCTCGCCAAGTGGGACCTGCTCGGCACGCGCGTGGTGGAGCGCGGCGGGACCGTAGTCTGGCGGCTTCAGCGCCGGACGTAGAGCCACTCGGGCATGCCGCCGGTGGCGTTCCACGGCTCGCGCCTGCTGAGCCAGCGCCACCACGACGCCGGCGACATCTCCGAGCCGTCGCGCACCCACCAGACGCGGAACGGGAACCCGCGGCCGCGGTGGTCGCCAAGCTCGGGCGCCAGGCGGGTACGCGCGGCCTCGGTCAGGATCAGCACCTCGGAGTCGGGCACGCCGCCGGTCGTCCCCAGCTCGGGGTACGCCACGTCGATGTCGCGGAAGTACCACGCCCAGGGGAACGTCGCGCCCTCGGAGGCGTCGACGGTGACCGACGAGGGCCGCATCGCCACCACCTGGTCGGCGACGCGCGCCACATCCTCCGAGCTCTGGGTGGAGACGAGCAGCTCACGCGGGTCGGCGCGGTGCACGGCGTTCGCGAGGTACGACGCGTAGCCCGCGTACGCCAGCGCCAGCGCGGCCGCGACGACGCCCAGCTTCCCGATCGCTCGCCGGCGCGCGCTCCAGATCGCCTGCACGCCGACCCCTGCGAGCAGCAGCAGCGGCAGCAGCGGGTGCAGCACCAGCCAGGCGAACTTCTCGCCCGCCCACGAGTACACGGCCAGCGAGAGCACGAACGCCCACACGAGGAACAGGCGCAGCAGCGTCGGCCGTCGCAGCGCCACGCCCGCGCCGACGGCGCCGAGCAGCAGCACCGGCCACTCGACCCCGAACAGGAGCAGGCCGTAGAAGTACCAGGGCTCGCCGCCGCGCCCGACCTCGTGCTGGCCGAGCCAGTAGTCGAGCCCCGTCCACAGGCCCTGCACGCCCTCGGGGTGGGTGAGGAAGGTCGTGAACAGCAGCGTGTAGACGCCGAGGAACGCGGCCAGCGCCCAGCCCCAGGACTCGAGGCCAACCGCTCGCACCGGCCGCAGCAGCAGCGCCCGGTGCCGCGTGGCGAGCACGGCGAGGAAGAACGTGCCGGCGACGAAGGCGGTGATGAATGTCGACTCCTTGGTGGCGAAGCTCAGCGCCAGCAGCGCGCCGAAGACCGCCGGCTGGTGCCGCCGGGGGCGCTCGAAGAAGCGGAACGCGACCACGAGCATCGCGAGCGTGATCGCCGCGATGTAGATGTCCTCGCGCGCGAAGCGCGAGAAGTACAGGTAGGACGGCCCGAACGCGAGCAGCGCCGCCGCCGCGAACGCGCCGGCGTGCCCGAGCTGGCGCCGCAGCAGGTACGGCAGCGGCACCATCGCCGTGCCCATCAGCGCCGGGGCGAGCCGGGCCGTGAAGTCCGAGTCGCCGAGCACGGCGAACAGCCCGGCGGTGAGGTAGAAGCGCAGCGGGCCGTGCAGCAGCGGGTTGTACTCGTAGTCGCCGTTGGTGAAGAAGATCCACGAGAAGAACGCGTCCTGGCTCTCGTCGTGGTGGAACGGGCGGTCGCCGAGGTCGAACAGGCGAAGTGCGAGCGCGGCGACGACGAGGAAGCCGTAGCCGGCGGCCCTACCCACTCGCCTCCGCCCGGACGCCGCGCAGGCGCGCCAGGCCCCCGTAGCGGGCCGCGAGCAGCCCCAACCCCACGACGGTGATGGGCACCACGATCACGAACCTCAGCATCACGATGTAGGCGACCGCCTGTGCGCCCGTTCCGCCGAGCGCCTTGATGCCGAGGATGGCGGCGGCGTCCTGCGTCCCGGCGTAGGCCGGGCCGGAGGGGATGAGCGAGAACACCGACGCGAGCGCGACGATGTAGAGGCCTTCGATCGGATCCATGCCGAAGCCGATGGCCGCGGCGGTCGACATCCACACGCCCGCCTCGATCGCCCAGATGAGCACGGTCATGCCCAGCAGCAGCAGCCCGTGGTGGGCGCGGCGCAGGCCGAGCGTGGCCGACGCGATCGGCGCCAGGAACGCGGTCAGCCGCGCGTTGCGGCGCACGGCGAGATAGCCGGCGACGCCGGCCACCGCCACGCCCGCGAGCACGAGCGCGACGATCTCGAGCTTGTCGCCGCCCACCTCCCCGAGCAGCCCCCAGCCGACCACCACGAAGAGCACGAGCAGGACCGCGACGTCGAGCAGCCGCTCGGCCAGCAGCGTGCCGATCACCGAGCGCTTCGACGTGCCTGCGCGCGGCGCCATCAGCACCATTCGGATGGCGTCGCCCGCGCGCGCCGGGAGCACGTTGTTCCCGGCGTAGCCCACGCAGGTCAGCGCGTACGTGTCGGACCGCGACGGCGCGCCGCCCTCGTCGACCAGCAGCCGCTGCCACCGCTCGGCGCGCACCACGGTCGCCAGGGCGTAGAGCGCGATCGCGCCGACCAGGGCGGCGAGCTCGCTCCCGCTCGAGGGCAGCTCGGGCGGGTCCTGGCGCGAGGCCCACCAGACCACGCCCGCCACCGCCAGCAAGGAGATGACGAGGCCCGCCCAGGACAGGGGAGAGCCGGACGGCGTCGAAGTACGGGCGTCGGTGGGGGAGATGGGAGCACAGGATGGCACCGCAACCCGGCGGCTCCCGGGCTGTTGGGGAATGTCGATGCGTGCGCTCCTCACCGCTGCCGCGGTTCTCCTCGCCCTCCCCGCCACCGCCTCCGCCCGCGACGTCGTGATCGACGGCCGCGGCTGGGGCCACGGGATCGGCATGTCCCAGTACGGCGCCTACGGCTACGCGCTGCGCGAGGGCCGCGACCACCGCTTCATCGTCGAGCACTACTACACCGGCACCACGCTCGGCGACGCGCCGGCCACGCGCATGCGGGTGCTGCTCCAGGCCGTGCGCACGCCGCGTGTCGCGGGGGCAACGGCTGCGAGCGGCGGCGGGCGCCGGATCCGACTCTCGTCGCTGCGCACCTACGCGTTCGTGCCGACCGGCGGTGGCCGGCTCGCGGTCGTCGACGAGCGGACGGGCCGCCGCCGGGCGCGCCTGCGCGGGCCGGTGAGCGTCTCAGGCGGGGCGACGACTCGCCTTCGCGGCCTCGCCCAGAACGGGGTCACCAGCGGCCTGTATCGCGGGCGGATGGTGCTCACGCGCAGCGGCGGGTCGGTGCTCGCGGTCAACCACGTCGGGCTCGAGCCGTACCTGTTCGGCGTCGTCCCCGCCGAGATGCCGTCCTCGTGGCCGGACGAGGCGCTCAAGGCCCAGGCCGTGGTCGCGCGCTCGTACGCGCTCACGAGCCGGCGCACCGGCCTGGCCTACGACGTCTACGCCGACGTGCGCTCGCAGGTCTACCGCGGGGTCACCGGCGAGGTCGCGACGACCAACGACGCCGTGAGCGCCACCCGCGGCCGCGTCGTGCTCGCCGGCGGGCAGGTCGCGCAGACGTTCTTCTTCTCGACCTCGGGCGGGCGCACGCAGGGCAACGAGGAGGAGTGGGGCAGCGCTCCGGTCTCCTACCTGCGCCCGGTCGACGACCCGCACGACGACCTCTCGCCGTACCACACGTGGCGCGCGCGCTTCTCGCGCGCCCAGATCGCAAGCCTCCTGCGCGACTACACGCGCGGGCGCTTCCGGCGCCTGCGCGTCGCCTCCCGCGGCCCGTCGGGCCGGGCCCTGACGCTGAGGATCGTGGGCCGCGGCGGCACGACCGTGGTCTCGGGCGCCACGATCCGCGCGCGGCTCGGGCTGCGCAGCAACTGGATCACCCGCATTTCCGGTCCGTAGCGGTCGCTCAACGCATCCGTGCGAGCGGCCGATATCGGGTGGAAGTGTCGACCGCCGCTCCCCAGATCCTCGAGGGCCAGCCCGCACGCCTTGACGTCGGGACGAGCCTCGCCTGCCGCATCATCGGGTTCAGTCACGCCAACGTCGTGCTCGCGCTCGGGGAGCAGCCGGAGGAGCTCGCCGTCGGCGACCTCGGCTACCTGCTGCTCGAGTCGGCCGGGCGCGTGCATGCGCTGCGGGGACGGATCGCCGTCCCGCCCGGGGACGAGGTCGTCCTCCGGCTCACGGACGGCATCCGGCTGGGCCAGCGCCGCACCTTCTCGCGCGCTCCGCTCGCCCTTCCCGCGACGCTGCGCCTGCCGGACGGCGACGTGGCGACCACGACGCGCGACATCAGCGCCGGCGGCGCCGGCGTCGCCCGCGAGGGCGCGGTCGTCCCCGACGGCCCGTTCGAGCTCGCGATCCAGGTCGCCCATCACGAGGTCGTCGCGCAGGTGCGCGCCGTGCGCGTGACCGACGGCGACCTCGGGCTGCGGTTCGAGGAGTTGGCGCGCGACGACCGTCTTCTGCTCGCCTCGCTCGCGCTCGCATACCACCGCAGCGGCTAGTTAGCGGTAGGCTCCGAATCCGGTCGCGTCGATCGGATGGAGGGGACGCTAAATGGCACGGGTGTCGCTGACGGTGAACGGGGTTCGGTACACGGAGGACGTGGAGCCGAGGCTGCTCCTCGTGCACCTCATACGCGACAAGCTCAGCCTCACCGGCACCCACGTCGGGTGTGACACCTCGAACTGCGGGGCGTGCACGATCCACGTCGACGGCCAGGCCGTCAAGAGCTGCACGCTGCTGGCGGTGCAGTGCGACGGCTCCGAGGTCACGACGATCGAGGGGATGGGGTCCGAGACCGCCCTGCATCCGCTCCAGTCGGCGTTCTGGGAGCAGCACGGCCTGCAGTGCGGCTACTGCACGCCGGGGATGATCATGGCGGCCGCCGACCTGCTGGGCAAGAATCCGGATCCCAGCGAGGCGGAGGTTCGCGAGGCGCTCGCCGGCAACCTCTGCCGCTGTACCGGCTATCAGAACATCGTCAAGGCGGTCCGGGCGGCCGCGGGCGGGAAGTCCGCCCAGACGGCGCAGCCCGCGCGCGAGGAGGTGACGGCGTAATGGGCGCTCCCGGGGCCGAGACGGCCAAGGTCACCGAGCCGGGCGGCAACGGCAACGGCTTCGTCGGCCGCTCGCTCAAGCGCAAGGAGGACCCGCGGCTGATCACGGGCGGAGCCACGTACACCGACGACATGGTGCTGCCGGGGATGCTGTACGCCTCCATCGTCCGGTCGCCCGAGGCACACGCGCGCATCCTCTCGATTGACACCGAGGAGGCGGGCCGGCAGCCCGGGATCGTCGCCGTGTACACCGGCGAGGACATGGAGGACCTGGCCGCATCGTGCCCGATGGTCTGGGTCCCGCCGGGCGTCGAGATGCGGGTCCCCGACCACTGGCCCCTCGCCCGCGGCAAGGTCGGCTACGTCGGCCAGGCGGTGGCCGTCGTGCTCGGCGCCGACAAGTACGCCGTCGTGGACGCCGCCAGCCAGGTCGTCGTCGACTACGACCCGCTGCCCGTCGTCGTCGACCCCGAGAAGGCGCTCGAGGCGGACGCCCCGATCATCCACGACGAGTTCGGCACGAACACGGTGTTCGAGTGGTCGCTCGCGGGCGGCGACATGGAGGCCGCCATCCGCGACGCCGACGTGGTCGTCGAGAAGCGGATCGTCAACCACCGCACTGCCGGGGCCGCGATCGAGCCGCGCAGCTTCCTGGCGCAGTGGCGCGAAGGCAAGCTCACGCTCTGGAGCTCGACTCAGATCCCCCACATCTGCCGCGTGCTGCTCTCGATCCAGCTCGGGATCACCGAGGAGAAGATCCGCGTCGTCGCGCCCGAGGTGGGCGGCGGCTTCGGCTCCAAGCTGCAGGTGTACGGCGAGGAGGTCCTCGCCTGTTGGTGCGCGCGTAGGACCGGCCGGCCGGTCAAGTACACGGCGACCCGCTCGGAGGAGATGCTGGTCACGCACCACGGGCGCGACCAGATCGACTACGTGAAGATCGGCGCCACGCGCGACGGCAAGGTCACCGGCATCCACGCCAAGATCATCCAGGACTGCGGCGCGTACCACCTGATTGAGGGGCCGGTGATCCCGACGTTCAGCGCGTGCGTGATCAGCGGGTGTTACGACTTCCCGGCGGTCCAGACCGACATCGTCGGCGTGTTCACCAACAAGTTCACGACCGACGCGATCCGCGGCGCCGGGCGGCCCGAGGCCACGCACTTCATCGAGCTGACGATGGACGCGCTGGCCGAGGAGCTGGGCATGGACCCGCTCGAGCTGCGGCGCAGGAACTTCATCACCGAGTTCCCCAACGAGCGCCCGCACGGGTTCATCTACGACTCCGGCGACTACCACGGGACACTGGACAAGTGCCTGGAGAAGCTCGACCTCGAGGGGTTCCGGCGCGAGCAGGAGGAGGCCCGCCGACGCGGCGTGTACCGCGGGGTCGGCTTCTCGACCTACGTGGAGATCTGCGGGCTCGGGCCGTCCCGCGCGCTCGGCCCGGAGGGCTGGGGGATGCAGGGCGGCTACTTCGAGTCCGCCCAGGTCCGCGTGCTGCCGACCGGGGCAGTGACCGCCTACACCGGGGTGTCGCCGCACGGCCAGGGCCACGAGACGGGCTTCGCCCAGATCGTGGCCGACCGGGTCGGCGTGAACCCCGAAATCGTGGAAATCATCCACGGCGACACCAACACGGGCCCGTTCGGGAAGAACACCTACGGCTCCCGATCACTGGCGGTCGGCGGCGAGGCGCTCGCCCGCGCCGCGGAGAAGGTCCAGGACAAAGCGCGACGGATCGTCGCGCACAAGATGGAGGCGGCACCGGAGGACATCGAGCTGGTCGACGGCAGCTTCCAGGTGCGCGGCTCGCCCGGTCGGGGCATGACGCTCGCAGAGGTGGCCGGCGAGGCCTACATCCCTGCCGATCTCCCCGAGGGCATGGAGGCGGGGCTGGACGAGATCTGCTTCTTCGACCCGCCCAACTTCGTGTGGCCGTTCGGCGCTCACGCTTGCGTCACGGAGGTCGACGTGGAGACCGGCAGGGTCGACGTCGTGCGCTACGTCTGCGTTGACGACTGCGGACCGGCGATCAACCCGCTGCTGATCGACGGCCAGATCCACGGCGGTATCGTGCATGCCCTCGGGCAGGCCCTGTACGAGCAGGTGGTCTACGACGCGGACGGGCAGCTCATCACCGGCACGTTCGTCGACTACGCGCTGCCGAGCGCCGCCGACGTGCCGAGCTTCGAGACCGACCGGACCGAGACCCCCACCCCCACGAACACGCTCGGCGTCAAGGGCGTGGGCGAGGCGGCGACGATCGCGTGCTCGCCGGCCGTGGTCAGCTCGGTGCTGGACGCCCTGCGTCCGCTGGGCGTGACGGAGCTCGACATGCCGCTCACGCCGATGCGCGTGTGGGAGGCCATCCAAGCGGCCCAGGGAGGTGCGTCATGATCCCGTCCGCGTTCGAGTACGTCGCCCCCGACTCGCTCGACGGCGCCCTCGCCGCCCTCCGCGACGGCGGCGAGGACGCCAAGGTCCTCGCCGGCGGACACTCGCTGGTCCCGCTCATGAAGCTGCGGATGGCCACTCCGTCGCTGCTGGTCGACATCCGGCGCGTGCCCGGCCTGTCCGGCATCGAGAAGGAGAACGGTACGTGGCGGATCGGGGCGATGACCACGCACTACGACGTGGTGCGGGCGGAGCTCGGCCTCGCGTCCGCGGCGGCGCACACGATCGCCGACCCGCAGGTGCGCTACCGGGGCACGCTGGGCGGCACCGTGGCCCACGGCGACCCGGCTTCGGACATGCCGGCCGTGGTGCTCGCGGCCGAGGGCTCGGTGACGATCCGTGGCCAGAGCGGCCAGCGCGAGGTGGCGGCCGGCGACCTGTTCGAAGACTTCCTGACCACCGCGGTGGGCGAGGGGGAGATCCTGACCGAGGTCCGGCTCCCGGCGCTCGAGGGCTACGGCTTCGGCTACGAGAAGTTCAACCGGCGCAAGGAGGACTGGGCGATGGTCGCCGTCTGCGCGCTGGTCAAGAAGGGCGCCGACGGCTCGTGCGAGGACGTCCGCCTCGGCCTCACCAACATGGGCTCGACGCCGCTGCGGGCAACTGCAGCGGAGGCCGCGTTGCGCGGGCAGCCGCTCGACGCCGAGCGGATCCGAGCGGCGGCCGAGCAGGCGGCGGAGGGCACCGAGCCGCCAGCCGACCTCAACGCCTCGGCGGACTACAAGCGCCACCTGGCGCGCGTGCTGTGCCGGAGGGCGCTCGAGCAGGCGTCATCATGAGCCCGTGCAGTTCGCCACGCCGGACGACGTGACGGCGGCCCTGGCCGGCGAGGGTTACCTCGCCGACCAGGCCCTCTCCACATCCACGTTCCTCGCGTCCAGCTTGGAGCAGCCACTGCTGCTGGAAGGCGAGGCGGGCGTCGGCAAGACCGAGGTTGCGCGCGCGCTCGCCAGCTCGCAGGGCGCGCGGCTGATCCGCCTGCAGTGCCACGAGGGGATCGACCTGCACCACGCCGTCTACGACTGGGACTACCAGCGCCAGCTGCTGGCCATCCGTGCCGCCGAGGCGGGCGCCGAGGCGCGCGAGCTGTTCGGCCGTGAGTTCCTGCTCCGGCGCCCGCTGCTCGAGGCTCTCGAGCACGACGGGCCGGCCGTGCTGCTGATCGACGAGGTCGACCGGGCCGACGACGAGTTCGAAGCGTTCCTGCTCGAGTTCCTGGCCGACTTCGCGATCACGATCCCGGAGCTCGGGACCGTGACGGGGCGCACGCGGCCGCTCGTGGTGCTCACCTCCAACCGTACGCGCGAGCTGCACGACGCCCTGAAGCGCCGCTGCCTGTACCACTGGATCGATTACCCCGACCGCGCGCGGGAGGCGGAGATCGTGCGCACGCGACTGCCGGGGGTGCCGGAGGCGATCGCCGAGCGGGTCTGCACGGCCGTGGCCCGCCTGCGCGAGGAGGACCTGTACAAGCTGCCTGGCGTAGGAGAGACCATCACTTGGGCGCGAGCGCTGCTGGCGCTCGACAGCGAGGGCGACCTCGAGGGCACGCTCGGCGTAGCACTGAAGGTGCGGGAGGACATCGAGCGCGTCCGCGACCGCGGAGTGCTCGGCGGTGTCTGAGGCTGTCGCGGACCGCCTGTCGGCGCTCGCCGCCGCGATGCGGCGCGGCGGAGCGGCCGTCGGCGTTGGGGAGCTGGTCGCCGCCCATCGCGCCCTGGCCGCGGTCGACGCGGGTTCCCGCGCCGAGGCGTTCTTCGCGCTGCGCGCCGTTCTGTGCTCCACCCACGCGGACATGGCCCTCTTCGCCGACGCGTTCGCGGCCGTCTTCGGCGCCGAGGCGCCCGAGCGGCCGCCGGGGACCCCGCGCCTGGCCGAGCCGGAGACGGCCGCGCCGCGCGCCGGCGTCCCGACCCACACGACGGCCGACGCGCTCGAGGAACTGCCCGTGCCGGCGGCGTGGAGCGAGGAGGAGCTGCTGCGGGAGAAGGACTTCGCCGAGTACACCGACGCCGAGCGCGCCGTCGCGCGGTCGCTGCTCGCGCAGCTGGCCCGCCGCTCACCGCAGCGGCTCTCCCGGCGCACCCGCGGCACGGCGCGCCGGCGCGAGCTGCACGATCTGCGCGCGACCGTCCGCGCTTCGCTGCGCCACGGCGGCGAGCTGCTCGAGCGCCGCTACCGCGAGCCCGCCGAGCGCCCGCGCCGGCTGGTGCTCGTGTGCGACGTCTCCGGCTCGATGGCGCCGTACTCGCGGATGATGCTGCAGTACCTGCAGGCCAGCGTCACCGCGCGCGCCCGCGTGGAGGCGTTCGTGTTCGGCACCCGGCTCACGCGCGTGACGCGCGAGCTGGCCGGCCGCGATCCCGACCGCGCGCTGGCCCGCGCCGCCGAGCACGTCGCCGACTGGTCGGGCGGCACACGGATCGGCGCCGCGCTGGCGGAGCTCAACCGCGAGCACGGCCGGCGCATCGGCCGCGGCGCGGTCATCGTGGTGCTGTCGGACGGCTGGGACCGCGGCGACCCCGAGGTGCTCGAGCAGGAGATGGCCCGGCTGCAACGCTGCGCGCACCGGGTGCTGTGGCTCAACCCGCTGGCGGCCGACCAGCGCTACGAGCCGCTCACGCGCGGGATGCAGGCCGCGCTCCCGCACGTCGACCACCTGCTGCCCGGGAACTCGATCGCGTCGCTCGAGGCGCTCGCCGAGCTCATGGAGTCCGGCCTCGAGTGACGACCGCCGCGCTCGTGCTCGCCGCAGGGGCGGGAAGCCGGTTCGGCGCGACCAAGCAGCTCGCGATGCTGCGCGGCCGGCCGCTGCTCGAGCACGCCCTGGCCGCCGTCGCCGGTGTCTCGCCGCGCGTCGTGGTGCTGGGCCACGCGGCGGACGAGATCCGCGCGCGGGTCGACCTGCACGGCGCCGAGCCGGTGGTCTGCCCCGACTGGGAGGAGGGCCAGTCGGCGTCGCTGCGCTGCGGCCTGGCGGCGCTCGCGGACGCCGACGCGGTGTTGGTGGTGCTCGCCGACCAGCCCGGCCTCACGCGCGCCGCCGTCGACGCGCTCGTGAGTGCCGGCGGCGACGAGGACGCCGTGCGCGCGACCTACGGCGGCACGCCCGCCCACCCGGTGCTGCTCCGGCGACCGTTGCTGGCCAGGGCGGGGGAGCTGCGCGGCGATGCCGGCTTCCGGGACCTGCTGGGCGACGCCCGTGTGGGCACGGTCGAGGTCGGCCACCTGGCGGCGCCGGAGGACGTCGACGCGCCCGTCGACCTGGCGTTCGAGGACGACTTCGACGGCCCCGACCTCGATCGTGACGTGTGGGTGCCGCACTACCTGCCCCAGTGGAGCTCGCGAGCCGAGAGCGCGGCGACCTACGAGATCGCCGGCTCCGAGCTGCGGCTGACGATCCCGCCCGAGCAGGGCATCTGGTGCGCCGGCGACCACGAGCCGCCGCTGCGCGTGTCCGGCATCCAGTCCGGCGTCTCGTCGCGCCAGCAGCCGTTCCGCAACGACCAGGTCGTGCGCGAGGACCAGGCGACGTTCTGGGGCTGGACACCCGAGTACGGGCGGCTGGAGGTCCGCGCCCGGATGGACCTCAGCCCGCGGTCGATGGCCTCGGTCTGGATGGTCGGCCTGGAGGACGTTCCCGAGCGCTCGGGCGAGATCTGCGTCTTCGAGGTCTTCGGCGACGCGCGTGACGCCGTCGGCACCGGCATCAAGCCGTTCCGCGACCCGGCGTTGACGTGGGAGTTCGACGCACCCCGGCTGGCGATCGACGTCGCGGAGCCCCACGTCTACGCCGCCGAGTGGCAGCCCGGCCGCGTGGACTTCCTCGTCGACGGCAACCATGTCAAGACCGTCCACCAGGCGCCGGGCTACCCGCTGCAGATGATGGTCGCGGTGTTCGACTTCCCCGAGCAGACGGGCCCGGCCGATCACGTGCCGCTGCTGGCCGTCGATCGCGTGCGCGGGCTTCCGCTGCGGTCCTGAGGCCGGTATCGTCCCGGGTGGCGCGTGTCCCGCGCCCAACCCCCGCCTTGGCGCTCACGCCGCCGGCTCGAGGGGGCAAAGGGAGCCCTGGCGCACTCGGGACGGAAGCGATGTGGTGCCCTGTCACGGCGGGGCGGCGGGAGCGTGAGTCCCGGCCGGGCCGCCGCTGATCCAGGAGCCACTCAGATGACCACGCACAAGTCGTTCAAGCGCACCGTCCGCGAGCGCATGGCGAAGACCGGCGAGCGCTACTCGGCGGCCCGCGCTCAGCTGCTGCCGGTCGACGACGCGGCCGCCCGCGCTCAGCTGCTGCCGGTCGACGACGCGGCCGCCCGCGCTCAGCTGCTGCCAGTCGACGACGCGGCGGAGCCCGCATACGAGCCGCGCACGTCTCCCGACGCGGTGCGGGGCGCGACCGGCCGCGAGTGGAACGAGTGGTTCGCGCTGCTCGACGAGTGGGGCGCGGCCGAGCGCGAGCACAAGGCGATCGCCACCTGGCTCCGGACCGACCATGACGTGCCGGGCTGGTGGGCCCAGGGCATCACGGTCGAGTACGAGCGGGCACGCGGGCTGCGCGCGCCGGGCGGTGGCCGCGACGGGCTCTTCTCCGTCGGGGCGACCCGGACGATCGCCGTCCCCGTCGACCGCCTCTACGCGGCGTTCGTCGACCCGGATCTGCGCGAGGAGTGGCTGCCCGGCGAGAGGGTGCGCGAGCGCACCGCGCTGCCGCACCGCACGGCGCGCTTCGACTGGGAGGACGGAGCGACCCGGCTGGTCGTCGGGTTCACCGAGAAGGGCGAGGCCAAGAGCCAGGTCGCGCTGTCGCACGAGCGGGTGCCGGACGCCGAGGTCGCCGAGGAGCTGAAGGCGTTCTGGCGCGAGCGGCTCGGCGCGCTCAAGGCGATGCTCGAGGCGGACCCTGGGTAGACCCGGGAGGTGCGCCGCCTGCTCACCACGGCCGCTCTCGCGGCGCTCCTCCTCGTCGCGCCGGCCTGCGGTGGCGAGGACGCCGCGAGCAGTGTCCGCGAGCGGGTCGACGAGCTGCAGCAGGACGCGGAGCGGCTCCGCGACCGGGCGCGCACGGCGTCGCAGGACTTCGGCCGCCGTGTCCGCGAGGTGCTCGACGAGATTCGCCAAGCGGTGCCGGAGGCCTCGCTGCCGACGCCGCAGGTGCGGGAGCCGACCGCGTTGGAGGCGTACATGGAGCGGGTGCTGCAGAGCGTCGACGGCTACTGGACGCGCACGCTGCGCGCTTCCGGCTTGGAGGAGCCCCGGATCGCGTACTACTGGGTGCCGCCCGGTGGCCGGGTGCTCACCGCCTGCCGCGTCGTCGCCGACGATCGCGCCGCGTTCTACTGCTCGGCCGACGACGCGATCTACATCGCCGCACGGTTCGCCGACGCGGTCTACCGCGGCATCGCCGACGACCTACCGGGAGAGCGGGCCGGTGCCGGGAACGCCGTGGGCGAGTTCGGCCTCGCCTACGTCATCGCTCACGAGTACGCCCACAACGTCCAGTTCGAGCTCGGCTTCTACCAGCTGCTGCGGCCCAGCGACGGCGTGAAGGCGTTCGAGCTCCAGGCCGACTGCATGGCGGGCCTGTGGGGCAACGCCGTGTACCGGGCGGGCCGCTACGACGAGCAGGACGTCGAGCAGGCGATCTCGACCGCTCAGGCCGTCGGCGACTTCGACTTCGGCGCCGCCCAGCACCACGGCACCCCGGACGAGCGCCGCGCGGCGTGGCTCGACGGCTTCCGCACGGGCGACCCGGCGCGCTGCCGCCGGTACGTGCCGGGAACCTGACCCGCTACCTTCGCCGCGTGCCGAAACGGCTCAAGCACCGCCTCGCGGCGCTCCACGCGCGGCGCGCGCGAGGCCTCGCCACCAAGGGCCGCTGGCCGGATGCCGCGCGCGCGTACGAGCGTGCCGTCGCGTACCACCCGACCCACCGGCACTGGCAGCTCGCGCTGGCCGCGGCGCACATGCGCGCGCGGCAGTGGGAGGCCGCCGCGCGGGCGTACGAGGCGGCGATCGCGCTGGATGGGCGCTATGCCCGCCACCACGCCAAGCTCGGCCGCGCGCGGGCCCGGGCGCAGCAGTGGGAGGCGGCGATCGAGGCCTACGAGGCCGCGATCGAGCGCAACCCGCTGCGCCCCCAGTGGCACGCGGCGATCGCCCGCGCGCGCGAGCATCTCGGCCGCTGGGAGGGCGCGCCGGCCCAGACGCCGAGCGAGGCGCGCGCGCAGGCCCGGGCCGCGCGCGAGCGCAAGCGGGCGCGGCAGGCCGCCAAGCTCGCACGCGACCCGAACGCCACCGAGCTCGACCGCCGCCTCGCGGCCGCCAGCCCGGCGCGGTTCGCGGTGCGGCGCGGGATCGGCCGCTTCGTCGCCGAGCGCCTCGACGACATCCGCGCCCGAGCGCTCGACCGCAGCGGCGCAACGCCGGACCTCGCGTCGCGGCCGCTCGACCGCCTGGGTGACGCCCAGGATCCGCCGTTCAAGGTGTTCGTGTTCTGGGCCCAGGGGATCGAGACCGCGCCGCCGATCGTGCGGCGCTGCGCCGACGAGGTCCGGCGCCGGCACCGCGAGGGCGACGTCGTGTTCCTGGACGCGGCGAGCGCTCGTGAGCACGCCGAGGTGCCGGCGGAGCTCGCCGGGCGGCTCGGCCACGAGTGGACGCGGCTGTCGGACCTGCTGCGCCTCGAGCTGCTCTCCACGTACGGAGGCGTGTGGATGGACGCGACGTGCCTGCCCCGCGCACGCATGCAGGACGCCGTCCCCGACCTGCTCGAAAGCGGCTTCTTCGCGTTCACCTACCGCCACGCCCGCCTCGGCAACTGGTTCCTGGCGAGCGAGCCGAACCACTACCTCGTGGCGATGCTGCGCGAGGCCCACTACGCCTACTGGCGCGCCTACGACCACGTCGTCGACTACTACCTCTTCCACCACCTGTTCGAGATGCTCTACCACCTCGACGAGCGCTTCGCCGCCGTCTGGGACGCCACGCCGCGCCTGCCCGTCAGCCGCGCCACGGCCTACGGCAAGAGCCTGCTCGAGCCCGCCGACGACGATCGCACGCGTGCGCTGCTGGACGGCAGCTTCGTGCACAAGCTGACCTACAAGCTCGACGCCGAGGGCGTGCGGCCGGGCAGCGGGCTCGCCCGCCTGCTGCACGGTGAGCTACCGGAGCCGCAGCACGTCGACCGCGGCGCCCGCGGGTAGCTCGCCGGCCTCGTCGGGCGCGACCGCGAACCCGTCGCTCTCGCCCAGGGCGCCGGTCATGTGCGAGCCCTGGCGCTCGGTCGGGGTCGCCTCGAGCACGCCGTCGGCACCCGGCCGCAGGGCAGCGGTGAGGAACGTCGTGCGCCCGTCGGAGGCCTGCGCGCGCACCGTCAGGCGGCCCGGCTCGAGCCGCGGCCGCGCGTCCGCCTCGCCCTGCAGTCGCCGCAGCGCGGGCTCGATGAACAGGCAGAAGCCGACGATCGTCGACAGCGGGTTGCCCGGCAGCCCGAACACGAGCGTCGTGCCGCGGCGGCCGAACCACAGCGGCTTGCCGGGCTTGACGCGCACGCGCCAGAAGACCTCCTCGACGCCGGCGGCCTCGAACGCCGGGCGGACGTGGTCGTGCGGCCCCACCGACACACCGCCGGAGACCACCAGGACGTCACCGCCGAGCCCCGCCGCGACCGCCTCGTCGGTCGCCGCGCGATCGTCGCCGACGACCCCGTGCTCGACCACCTGCGCGCCCGCCTGCGCTGCCAGCAGCCGGATCATCAGCCCGTTGGACTCGTGGATCCGCCCCGGCTCGGGCGGCGCGCCGACGGGCAGGAGCTCGCTGCCGGTGACGATCACGTCGAGCCGCGGGCGGCGGTGCACGCTGACCTCGCCGACACCGGCGGACGCGAGCGCCGACACCCGGGGGAGGGTCAGCACGGCGCCCGCAGGCGCCAACTCGTCCCCCGCGCGCAGATCCTCACCCTGCCGCCGCACGTGCGTGCCTGGGGCCAGCGCCCGCTCGGGCACCACGCCGCCGTCGCGCTCGGCGGCGAGCTCGGACTGCAGGATCGCGTCGGCGCCCGGCGGAAGCGCCGCGCCGGTCGACACCGGCGCCGCCGTGCCCGGCTCCAGCGCCGTCGCGGCGACCTCGCCCGCCGCCACGCCCGGCCCCAGCCGCAGCGTCACGCCGGGCGCGGTGTCGGCGGCGCGCACCGCGAACCCGTCCATGGCCGAACGGTCGAACGGCGGCAGGTCGACCGCCGCCAGCGCGGGCTCGGCGGCCACCCGCCCGGCGGCTTCGGCCAGCGGAACGCGCTCGACCGCCAGCGGCGCGATCCCTTCGAGGACGAGGTCCAGCGCCTCGTCGAGCGAGATCATCCGCCGATCCGCGACATCGTCCGCGCCGGCTGGACGAACCCCGGATCGTTGACGTGGTGCTTGAGCTCCTTGCGCCACACGGCGGCTCGGACGATCTCCTCCAGCTCGGCGTCGGTCGCCCCCGCCCGCAGCGGTCCGCGCAGATCGGTCTCGGTCAGCGAGAACAGGCAGGTGCGCAGCTCGCCCTCGGCGGTCAGGCGGATCCGGTTGCAGTCGCCGCAGAAGGGCTCGGAGACGGGGGAGATGAACCCCATCGACCCGTTGCCGTCGGCGAACCGGTAGCGGCGCGCGGTCCCGTGCCGCTCACGGCCGACCGGCTCGAGCGGGTACACCGCGTCGATCATCGCCACGATCTCGGCGTTCGGCAGGACCTTGTCGCGCGTCCAGGCGTGGTCGGCGTCGAGCGGCATGAACTCGATGAAGCGCACCTCGTACGGGTTCTGCCGCGCGAACTCGGCGAACCGCAGCACCTCGTGCTCGGTGAAGTCGCGCAGCGCCACGACGTTGACCTTGATCGGCCGCAGCTCCGGGTGCTGCTGGGCGGCCTCGAGTCCCTCGAGCACCTGGGCCAGCGAGTCGCGGCGGGTGAGCTGGAAGAAGCGGTCGGGCGCCAGCGAGTCGAGCGAGACGTTGAGCCGCCGCAACCCGGCGCGCACGAGGTCGTCGACCTGGCGCGTGAGCAGGTAGCCGTTGGTCGTGAGCGAGAGGTCGTGCACGTCCTCGATCGCCGCCAGCTGCTCCACGAGCCGCCACAGCTCACGGCGCACGAGCGGCTCGCCGCCGGTCAGGCGAACGTCGTGCACGCCCATCGACGCCAGCAGGCGCACCAGCCGCGTGATCTCCTCGTAGCTGAGCAGCGCGTCGCGCTGCAGCCACGGCAGCCCTTCGGCCGGCATGCAGTACTGGCAGCGGAAGTTGCAGCGGTCCGTGACCGAGATCCGGACGTCGCCGATCGGGCGCCCGTGGCCGTCGACCAAGGGTTTCATGAGCGGTGGAAGTCCGCCTTCCCGCCGGTCTTGTCGAGCAGCTCGACGCGCTCGATCACCACGCCGGGCTCGATCCCCTTGACCATGTCGTAGACGGTCAGCGCCGCGATCGAGGCGGCGACCAGCGCCTCCATCTCGACGCCCGTGCGGTCGGTCGTCCGGGACTCGGCGACGATCGTGACGGTGCCCGCATCGGGATCGATCGAGACGTCGACGTCGACATGGGTGAGCGGCAGCGAGTGCGCGAGCGGGATCAGCTCGTCGGTGCGCTTGGCCGCCTGGATGGCGGCGATCCGCGCCACGCCCGCCACGTCGCCCTTCGGGGTGTCGCCCGCGGCCACGCGCGCCGCCGCGGCCGGCGACATCCGGACCGTCGCGCGCGCCCGCGCAAACCGCTCGCTCGCGGCCTTCGCGCTCACGTCGACCATCCGCGCGCGTCCCGCGGCGTCCAAGTGCGTGAGCGCCGACCCTTCCATCCTGTGCTCCATGGTATTCAGCATCCCGCCCGGGACGCCGATCACACCTGCATGACGTCCCTGACGACGAGGGCAACGCCTGAGCAGCTCTACCGTCTCCTCGCCGACAACGCGACGGACGTCATCACGCTGCTCGACAGCGAGGGTCGCCATCTCTACGTCTCGCCGTCGGTCACGGCGCTCGCCGGCTACGACCCGGACGAGATCGTCGGCGCCGACGGCTGGAGCTTCATCCACCCCGACGACCTGCCGCATCTACAGGCCGGCCTCCAGACCTCGGCGTCCGCCGACCGCGTCGTCACGCTCGAGTACCGCGTCCGCCACGCGGACGGGCACTACGTCTGGGTCGAGACCACCGCCCGCGCCGTCGGCGACGAGATCCAGTGCTCGACGCGCGACATCAGCGCCCGCATCGCCGGCAGCGCCGAGCTCGCCCGCCGGCTCGCGCAGCAGTCGGGGGTGGCGCGGCTCGGCCGCATGGTCATGGAACGGGCCGAGCTCCCAGCGGTGCGCTACGAGGCCGCGCGCATCGTCGCCGAGACCCGCGACGCGGAGCCCGACAGCGACTTCCTGCAGGCGGTCGCCCACATCCTCGCCTCGGCCACCGAACGCGATCGCTACGAGGAGCAGATGCGCCACGACGCGCTCCACGACGCGCTCACCGGCCTCCCCAACCGCACGCTGCTGCTCGACCGCCTGCGCCAGGCGCTGGCCCGCGCGGTGCGCGACGGCGGCCACGTGGCGGTCCTCTTCCTCGACCTCGACAACCTCAAGGTCGTCAACGACTCGCTCGGCCATCACGCCGGCGACCAGCTGCTGCAGGAGATCGGTCCGCGCCTGCACCGCGAGCTGCGCGAAGTCGACACGGTGGCGCGCTTCGGCGGCGACGAGTTCGCGGTCGTGTGCTCGGACATCGTCGACGAGCACCACGGCACGGCGATAGCCGAGCGGCTCGTGCGCGCGTTCGAGGAGCCGTTCCTCGTCGACGGCGAGGAGCGCTTCGGGTCGGTCTCCGTAGGCGTCGTGGTCACCGATCCGGACGCTCCGCGCGAGCCGGAGGAGCTGCTCTCGGACGCCGATGCCGCGATGTACCGCGCCAAGGAGCGCGGCCGTGGGCGGGCGGAGGTCTTCGACGCCGGTCTGCGCGACCGCATCACGGCGCGGCTGCAGGTGGAGCGCGACCTGCGGCGGGCGCTCGACGGCGACGCGGGCCTGTGGGTCGCCTACCAGCCGTACTACCACCTTCCCGGGCGCGACCTCGCGGGCGTCGAGGCGCTCGTCCGCTGGGAGCACCCGACGCGCGGCAACGTGCCGCCCGGCGACTTCATCCACGTCGCCGAGGACAGCGGCCTCGTCATCCCGCTCGGCGCGCGCGTGCTGCGCGCCGCATGCCGGCAGGTGGCGCGGTGGCAGCGTGAGACCGACCACGCCGGGCTGCGCCTGACCGTCAACGTCTCCGCGCGCCAGATGGCGTCGCCTGACTTCGTCGAGACGGTGCAGGACGTGCTCGTGGACACGGGCCTCGACCCGAGCTGCCTCGGCCTCGAGATCACCGAGGGCCTGCTGCTCGAGGAGACACCGGCCACGGCGCTCACGATCGAGCTGCTGCAGATGCTCGGCGTGCGGCTGCTGCTCGACGACTTCGGCACCGGCTACTCGTCGCTGCGGTACCTGCAGCGCTACCCGCTCGACGGCCTGAAGGTCGACCGCGCGTTCGTCGCCGGGCTGGGCGAGGACGGCGAAGGCGACGGCGCGATCGTGCAGGCGATCGTCGGCATGGCCCGCGCGCTCGGCATGGGCGTGATCCCGGAGGGCGTCGAGACCGACGGCCAGCTGGAGCGGCTCGCGGCGCTGGGCTGCGACCACGCGCAGGGCTTCCTGCTCTCGCGGCCGCTGCCGGCGGGCGAGCTCGAAGCGCTGCTGGGGCGGGAAGCCGCCTGATGCGCGTCGCGCTGTCGGAGGTGCTCGGGGCGCTCTCCTACGCGCTCGACATCACCGAGGGCGAGCCGCCCGGGCACGCGGTCCGGACGACCGCGATCGGCATGCGGTTGGCCGAGCAGCTCGGGCTCGACGAGGACACGCAGTCGGCGCTCTTCTACGCGCTCCTGCTCAAGGACGCGGGCTGCTCGAGCAACGCGTCGAGGCTGTCGTCGCTGTTCGCGGCTCCCGACCACCAGGTCAAGCGCGAGATGAAGCGCATCGACTGGTCTCGCGGCGGGGAGCTGGCGCGGTACACGGTCCGCAACGTTGCGCCGGGCGCGGGCCCGCTCGCCAAGGCCCGCGTGCTGCGGCGGGTGACGCAGGAGGACGAGGTCACGCGCGAGGTGATCGGCACGCGCTGCGAGCGCGGCGCGGAGATCGCCCGCATGCTCGAGCTCCCGGCGGCCACACAGGCCGCCATCCGCGCGCTCGACGAGCACTGGGACGGCTCCGGCCAGCCGTTCGGGCTGCGCGAAGAGGAGATCCCGCTGCTCGCGCGCATCCTCTGCCTGGCGCAGACCGTCGAGGTGTTCGTGCGCACGGTCGGGCTCCCGGGGGCGTTGGGCATGGCGCTCAAGCGGCGCGGCCGCTGGTTCGATCCCGCTTTGGTCGACGCGCTGCTCTCGGTCCGCGACGACCGCCGGCTCTGGGGTCCGCTCGAAGACCCGCGCGCCGTGCCGTCGCTCGCCGTCTGGGAGCCCGCCGACCGGGTGCGCACCGCGGGGGAGGTCGACCTCGACCGCATCGCCGAGGCGTTCGCCCGCGTGATCGACGCCAAGTCGCCGTACACCGCGCAGCACTCCGATGGCGTGGCGGACTGGGCGGTCGCCACGGGTTCGGTGCTCGGGCTCGCGCCCGACGCGCTGCGCGACCTGCGCCGTGCGGGCCTGCTGCACGACGTCGGCAAGCTCGCGGTGTCGAGCCGCATCCTCGACAAGCCCGGCCGGCTCGAGCCCGACGAGCTCGCGGCCATCCGCGAGCACCCCCGCTACACGCAGCAGATCCTCGAGCGCGTGGCGTGCCTGCAGGGGATCGTCGAGGTCGCCGCCAGCCACCACGAGCGGCTCGACGGCACGGGCTACCACCGCGGCCTGCCCGCCTTCGACCTCTCGCGCAGCGCGCGCATCCTGGCCGTCGCCGACGTCTACGAGGCGCTCACCGCCGACCGCCCGTACCGCGCCGCGATGCCGCGCGAGAAGGCGCTCGCGATCCTGCACGAGCAGCGCGGAACGGGCCTCTGCCCGGCGGCAGTCGACGCGCTCGACGCCGCGGCCCACGACACGTCGCCCTGGACGGCCGCGATCGCCCCGCCGCAACCTAAAGGGTCAGACCCCTTAACTTTGCGGCGAAACCTAAAGGGTCAGACCCCTTAGCTTCGCCTTGGCTCGCGGCGGCCGCACTAGCATCGGCCGGGTGCTCGTTTCCGTTCGTCTTTTCGCCGGCCTGCGCGAACGCGCCGGCACGGATCGGCTGCAGCTCGAGCTGCCTGACGGCGCGCGGGTGGCGGACGTGCTGGCGGCGATGGCCGGCACGCCGGTCGGCGCTGTCGCGCCGCGGGAGTGCGTGGTCGCCCTCAACCGCGAGTACGCGAGCCCTGACGCGCCCGTGGCGGGCGGCGACGAGGTCGCGCTCGTCCCGCCGGTCAGCGGGGGCGCGGGCGCGGTCCGCCACGTGCGGGTCACCGGCGACGCGCTCGACCTCACCGCGCTCGCCGAGGCGGTGCGCGACCCCCGCGCCGGCGCGGTCGTCCTGTTCGAGGGCGTCACGCGCGAGGTGCCCGAGCTCGAGTACGAGGCCTACGCCGAGATGGCCGAGCCGCGGATCGAGGCGATCGCGGCCGAGGAGGCCGAGCGCCACGGCCTGTGCGCGGTCGCGGTCGAGCACCGCTCGGGCACCGTCGCGCTCTCCGAGCCGTCGGTGATCGTGGCGGTGTCCGCGCCCCACCGCGGCGAGGCGTTCGCGGGCGCCCGGGCGATCATCGACCGCGTCAAGGCCGAAGCGCCGATCTGGAAGGTCGAGGTCACCGCCGGCGGCCGCCGCCGCGCGGAGGGCACGCTCCCGCCTACATGACGCGCCGCACGAGCGGCAGCCGGCTCGCTCCGCCTACATGACGCGCCGCACGAGCGGCAGCCGGCTCGGGGTGAAGAGCGCCGCGACGAGCACTGCGAGCGCCGGGACCGCGAGGGCGG
>CAWBIZ010000008.1:0-89972 GCA_963789005.1 uncultured Solirubrobacteraceae bacterium | reverse complement strand
CGTGTCAATCGGCGAGCCGGCGATCACCGATTGACACGTTGATGCTCGTCTAGAGCATTAAGGTGGATTTGGGTGAACCGGAGCGCCCCGAGATACACGCAATCCCGGCTTGACCGCCCCGCCCGCCCGGGGCCGACCACCCGGGCCGGCACCCCAGCCTCCCTTACCCAGCCGCAGTTGACGTTCCCGACGACCCGCCGAGCGCCTCGCGCAGCTCGGCGACCTCGGCGCGCAGCTCGGCGACCTCGAGCTCGAGCTGCGCCAGCCGGTCGTCGGGCGGCGGCGATGCGGCCGGCACGGCCGGCAGCGAAGGCGCCACAGACGAGGCGGGGGCGTCTCCGCCCAGCAGGTGCCCGTAGCGGTCCTCGCGCTGACCCGGGCGGCGGTCGTAGCGTGCGACCAGCTCTCGCTCCATCAGCCGGTCGAGCACCGCGTGCAGCGCTCCCGAGTCCGGGAAGTGGAAGAGGCGCTCGGTGCGCGAGAGCAGCTCTCCCGGCGTCTGCGGCCCGCGCAGGAGCATGACCGCGAGGAGGGCCTGCTCCTCGCGGCCGACCTGCAGCGTGTCCTCGAGCAGGTGCCGGTACTTGGCGGCGCGGCTCGTGTGCCCGCCGGAGAGCCGGGTGAAGCGGCGCTGGCTGAGCCGGTACAGCGCGTCGCGGATCGTCGACTCGTCGTAGGCCACGACCGGTTCGCGGTTCGTGCTCTGGTTGCACGCCGACCGCAGCGCGTTGAGCGTCAGCGGGTAGATGTCGGGCGTCGTCCGCTGCTTCTCGAGCAGGCTGCCCAGGACGCGCTGCTCCTCGGGGCTCAGCTCGTACACGGCGGGCAGCCTACGCAGCCTTCCAGGCCAGTACCGCGCTGACCGCGAGCATCGACGCCGCCGCGCCCACGAGCACCACGGCGAGCGCGCCCCAGTCGACCACGGACTCGTCGCGGACCACGGAGACGAGGAACACCGCCAGCCCGACCACCTGCGACTGCAGCGGGATCCGCGCCGCCGTCCAGGTGCCGTGCGCCGCGACCGAGAGCCAGACCGCGCCGTAGAGCGCGACCACCGCCGCGGTGATCCGTGCGGTCAGCGGCGTCAGCATCCACGGCCAGTCGCCGATCGCCACGTCCGGGACCGCGAGGATGAGCAGCGCGAGCGCCACCACCGCGCCGCCCGCGACCGCGAGGCCAACCCGGAGGCCGCGCGGCAACGGCGTGCCCGCCACCGCCGGCACGCGGCGCCGGTTGCGGACGTAGAGGTACGGGACGAGCAGCGGCGTGACGACGTACAGCGCCGCCCACGCCGCGAACGGCAGGCTGTCCTCGGCGAAGCGGTCGAGGTGCAGCGCGGTCGCGATCGTCGCCATCCACACGAACAGCGCGATCGCCGGGAAGCCGGCCGCCACCTCCTCCCACGGCGCCCCGAACAGCACGCGCGCGAAGAAGTAGAGACCGCCGGTGTAGACCGAGCCGAGCACCATCGCGCTCAGCTCCGGCTGGATCGTCCACGCCCACAGCGTCGCGGTGCGGTCGGGATAGAACGCGAGCAGCTGCGACGCGTCGAGCAGGATCACGACGATGAAGCCCGCCACCCAGCGCGTCAGCGCGTCGGTCGGGCCGGTGGTCGATGGTGCGGCTGGCACGCTGGTCATGGCCTGAGGGGTGGGTTAGCGTCGCGAGGTTGTGGCGACGGTAACGCAGGCGCAGCGCGGGCGGTTCGTCGGCCGCCAGGAGGAGCTGGCCGCGGTCGAGGGCGTGCTCGAGACGCTGCGCACCCCGCGCGTGCGCTGGCTCGTGGTCAGCGGCGAGCCCGGGATCGGCAAGACGCGCCTGCTCGGGGAGCTCGCCGCGCGCGCCGCCGAGCGCCGCCACCCGGTGTTCGTCGGCCGCGGCGCCGAGCTGGAGCGCGAGCTGCCGTTCGCGATCTGGATCGACGCGCTCGACGACCACGTCGCCTCGCTCGACGCGCGGCGGCTGGACGCGCTCGTCGGCGACCGCGTCGGGGAGCTCGCGCGCGTGCTGCCGTCGGCCGCGGCGGCCGGCGCCGGCGGCCTCCAGGATGAGCGCTTCCACGCCTACCGGGCGGTGCGGGCGCTGCTCGGAGGGCTCGCCACCGGCCGCCCGCTCGTGCTCGTGCTCGACGACGTCCACTGGGCCGACGACGCCTCGCTCGAGCTGATCGCCCACCTGCTGCGCCGCCCGCCGGCCGCGTCGCTGCTGATCGCGCTCGCCTTCCGTGCGGGCCAGGTGCCCAACAGCCTGCTCGCCGCGCTCGAGGCCGCCGGCCGCGACGGCCTGGTGACCGACATCCGGCTCGGCCCGCTCACCCAGGCCGAGGCGGGCGCGCTGCTCGGCGCCCCGCCGCAGGAGCCGCTCTTCCGCGCGAGCGGCGGCAACCCGTTCTACCTCGAGGAGCTCGCCCGGGCGCCCGAGCCGAGCAGCAAGCGGTTTGCGGCGGCGGGCGACGAGGACGCAGGGCGGGGGCCGATCGACACGATCGGGGTGCCACCCGCAGTGGCAGCCGCGCTCGGGCAGGAGATCCGCGGCCTGCCCGACGCCGCGCGGCAGCTCGCGTGGGGCGCCTCCGTGGCGGGCGACCCGTTCGACCTCGATCTCGCTGCCGCGGCCGCGGGCCTCGGCGACCGCGAGGCGCCGGTGGCGGTCGAGGACCTGCTGGCCGCCGGCGTGGCCGCCCCGAGCGACGTCCCGCGCCGCTACCGCTTCCGCCATCCGCTCGTACGGCGGGCGATCTACGACGGCGCGGGCGAGGGCTGGCGGCTCGAAGCCCACGGCCGCGCGGCCGAGGCGCTCGCGATCACGCAGCCCGGCGCCTTCGCGGCCCGCGCACACCACATCGAGCACTCGGCGCGGCTCGGCGACGAGGCGGCCGTCGCGGTGCTCGAGCAGGCCGGCCACCAGGCGGCGGCGCGCGCGCCCGCCGTGGCCGCCCGCTGGTTCGACGCCGCGCTGCGGCTGCTCGGGCCCGACGCGGGAACCGATCCCGCCCGCCGCTTCGGGCTGCTCGTCCCGCTCGCGGGCGCGCTCGCCGCGACCGGACGGCTCGAACGCGCGCTCGAAACGCTGGTGGCGGCGCTCGCGCTGGTCGACCTGCCGGACCTGCGCGTGCGCCTGATCGCGGCCTGCGCGGCGTGCGAGAACCTGCTCGGCCGCCACGCCGCCGCCCATGCCCGCCTGCTGGCGGCGCTCGAGGCGCTGGGCGACCGCGACGAGGCGGCCGTGGCCGCGCTCCACGCCGAGCTCGCGGCCGACGCCCTCTACGACAGCGACTTCGACGCCATGCGCGACTGGGCGTCGCGGGCGCTGGAGACCGCGCAGCGGCTCGAGGACCGCGGGCTTGAGGCGCTGGCGGGCGGGCTGCTGTGCTTCGCCGAGTACAACCGCGGCGACGCCGCGGCCGCCGAGGCCGCGCGGGTGCGCACCGCGGCGCTGCTCGACGCGCTGCCCGACGACCAGCTCGTGATGCGCCTCGACGCGCCCTACTACTTCGGCTTCGCCGAGTACTTCTGCGAGCGCTACGACGACGCCATCCGCCACCTGCGCCGCGGCATCGCGCTCTCGCGCACGGTCGGGCAGGGCCAGTTCGTGGTGCCGATGATGGTCGGCCTCGCGCATGCGCTCGAGACCCGCGGCCACCTCTCGGAGGCCGCCGAGACCGCCGACGCCGCCCTGGAGGCGGCGCGCCTGGCCGGCAACCGCCAGCTCGTGGGCTGGGCGCTGGTCGCCGACGCGTGGACGGCGGCCGCACTCGGCGACACCGACCGCGCGCGCGAGGCCGGCGAGGAGGCCGTCGCGCTGCTCGACGGGCTCGACGACAGCGTGCTCACGCGCGCGACCCACGCGCACCTCGGCGTGATGTGGCTTGACCTCGGCGACGTCGACCGCTGCCTGCACGCCTTCCGTGCGGTCGGCCTGCCGGAGCTCGCGTCGATCGAGCCCGGGCGCCGGGCGTGGCTGTACGCGACGCTCGCCCGCGCCGAGCTCGCCCGCGGCGACCGCGACGCGGCGCAGGCGTGGGCGGCGCGCAGCGAGGAGACGGTCGCCGGGCTGGGGCTGCCGCTGGCCGAGGCCTGGCTGCTGCTCGCGCGCGCCGCGATCGCGCTCGACGCCGGCGACGCGGCGGCCGCCGCCGAGCTCGCCCAGGCCGCCACCGAGCGCGCCGAGGCCGTCCACGCGCCGCTGGCTGCCGCCCGCTGCCGGACGCTGGCGGGCACCGCGCTGGCCGCCGCAGGCCGGCGCGATGAGGGCGTGCGGGAGCTGGCCCGAGCCGAAGGCGACCTGGCCGTGCTGGGCGCGGCCCGCGTCCGCGACGAGGCCGCGCGCGAGCTCCGCCGGCTCGGTCAGCGCGTCGCCGGCCGCCAGCGCCGCGGCGGCGGCGAAGGGCTCGACGCGCTCAGCGGCCGCGAGCGCGAGATCGCCGAGCTGGTGGCCGAGGGCCGCACCAACCGCGAGATCGGAGCGGAGATCTTCCTCGCCGAGAAGACCGTCGAGAGTCACCTCACGCGCGTGTTCGCGAAGCTCGGCGTCGCCTCCCGAGCCGAGGTCGCCCAGGCCGTCGGCCGCGCCCGCGCCACCTAAGCGCACGTTAAGGGGTCAGACCCTTTAGGTATGCGCTGCACATCGCCCGGCGGGTTGTGCCCAGCACCTAAAGGGTCTGCCCCCTGATGCGGCTCCGGGGGATGGTCCAGGGGGTCCCCCGATGGTTGCGGGGCGTACCGGTTGGGAGCGTGCCGGAGCATGACGACGCTTGCTCTCCCCGCCGCTCGGACGCGGCGCAGCGCTGCCCCCCGGGTCCTCGACGCCGACCGCCTCGGCGACCATCTCGACCGCCTCTACCGCGCCGCGCTCGGCCTGACCGGATCGCCCGCTGACGCAGAGGACCTGGTGCAGGACACGTACATCCGCGTGCTCGCCAAGCCGCGGTTCGTGACCGGCGCCGACGACCTCGGCTACCTGCTCCGTGTCCTCCGGAACACGTTCATCTCCGGCCGCCGCACCGCGGCGCGCCGGCCCGCGACCGCCACCGCTCCGGAGGATCTCGAGCGCTTCGAGGGGCGTGCCGCCGACCCGGAGCGCGCGCTCGAGGCGAGCCAGCTCTACGCCAGCATCGCCGGCCTGCCCGACCACCAGCGCGACGCGCTGGTCGCCGTCGACCTGCTCGGCCTCTCCTACAAGGAGGCCGCGGCCAGCCTGAAGGTCCCGACCGGGACGATCATGAGCCGGCTGTTCCGCGCCCGCCAGGCCCTCGCGGCCTGACGGGCGACACACGGCACGCATGCGGCGCGCGGCACGGAGTGGGATCATTCGCGCCCTCATGGGACGGACCGGCGGCGTCGACCTCGGCGGGACGAAGATCCAGACGGCGATCGTCGAGCCCGACGGCACGGTCGCGGGCCAGTCGCGGCGGCCGACCCCGACCACGGGCGGCCCTGCCGACGTCGTCGCGGAGATCGCCGACGCCCTGCGCGAGGCCTGCGCGCAGGCCGGGATCGAGACGTCCTCGCTCGACGGCATCGGAGTCGGCTCCCCCGGCAAGGTCGACGACGGGGCGGGAACGGTCGCGGGGGCCCGCAACCTGCCGGGCTGGGAGGGCTCTTTCGACGTCCGGGCGGCGCTCGAGCAGGCCTGCGACGCGCCCGTCTCGCTCGGCAACGACGTGCAGGTGGCGACGGACGCCGAGTTCGCGCTCGGCGTCGGGCGCCCGTACAGCTCGCTGCTGGGCGTGTTCTGGGGCACCGGCGTGGGCGGCGGCATCGTGCTCGACGGGCGCCCGTGGATCGGCCGCGACGCGGCCGGCGAGATCGGCCACGTGGTCGTGAAGGGGGGCGGCGCCCTGTGCGGGTGTGGCCGCCGCGGCTGCCTGGAGGCCTATGCCGGCCGCGCGTCGATGGAAGGGCGGGCGCGGCGGCGGGTCGACCGCGGCGAGAAGACGATCCTGTTCAAGATCATGAAGGACCGCGGGCGCACGCGGCTGACGAGCGGCGTGTGGGCGCGCGCGCTCGAGAAGGACGACGAGATGGCGCACGACCTGATCGAGCGCGCCCTGCGCGCGCTCGGCGTGGGCGTCGCGTCAGCGCAGAACCTGCTCGACGTGGAGTCGATCGTGATCGGCGGCGGGCTCGGGATCCGGCTCGGCCAGCCGTACGCGGACCGCATCCGCGAGGCGATGATGCCCCACCTGTTCAACGACGGGCGCCCGCCGGACATCCAGGTCGCGGCGCTCGGAGACCTCGGCGGCGCGGTCGGCGCGTCGCTGCTCGTGGGCACCGCCGCAGCCGCCCGTTAGGGTCATCGGGTGGAAGGTTCCGATCTGGCGTTCGCCGGCGTGGCCGGCCAGGCCGAGGCGCTGCGCCGCGGCCAGGTGACCTCGCGCGAGCTGACGCAGCTCTCGCTCGACCGGATCGCCGCGCTCGACCGCAGGCTCAACGCGTTCAACGCCGTCTACCGCGAGCGCGCGCTGGCCGAGGCCGACGCCGCCGACCAGCGGCGCGTGGACGGCGACAAGGCGCCGCTGCTGGGCGTGCCGATGGCGATCAAGGACGAGGTCGACATCGCGGGCGAGGTGACGAGCCGCGGCACCGGGGCGTACGACGTGCCCGCCGCGGCCGACTCCGAGGTCGTCGGCCGGCTGCGCGCCGCCGGCGCGGTGATCGTCGGCAAGACGACGATGCCGGAGCTCGGCCTGTGGCCGTTCACCGAGTCCGTCACCTGGGGCGTCACCCGGAACCCGTGGGACGTCGAGCGCACCCCGGGCGGCTCGAGCGGCGGCTCGGCAGCGGCGGTCGCGGCCGGCCTCGTGCCCGCCGCGCTGGCGGTCGACGGCGCCGGCTCGATCCGCATCCCTGCCGCCTGCTGCGGGCTGTACGGCCTCAAGCCCCAGCGCGACCGCGTGTCACGCGCTCCCCACGACGCCGACGAGGCGCACTGGATCTGCGTCGGCACCGTCACCCGGTCGGTGCTCGACACCGCGCTCGTGCTCGACGTCATGGCCGGCCCCGGCAACGGCTTCGAGGCCGCCGCCCGCCGCGACCCCGGGCAGCTGCGGATCGCGGTCTCGGACCGCTTCCCCAACGGCGTCCAGGGCCGCCTCACGGACGAGGTCCGCGGTGCGCTCGACCGTACCGTGGACGCGCTGCGCGCGCTCGGTCACGAGGTGGTCGAGCGCCACGTCCCCGCGCGGCCGCAGGACGTCGCCGTGATCGTCGGGCTGATGCTGCGCGGCATCCGCGACTTCGTCGACGAGGTCGAGCGGCGGAACCGGCTCGAGCGCCGCACGCGCGCGCTCGCGCGCCCGGGAAGGCTGATCCCCGACCGCGCCGTCGAGCGCCTGCTGGCCGAGGAGCAGGCCATGACCGAGCACGTCGGCCGGCTGTTCGAGGACGTCGACGTGCTGCTCACCCCGATGATGTCCGAGCCGGCCAAGCCCGCCCAGGCGATGGAGGGCCGCGGCGCCGTCGCGACGTGGATGTGGGAGACCCGCTGGGTCCCGTTCAACGTGCTCTGGAACGCCACCGGCCAGCCCGCCGCCTCCGTCCCCGCCGGCTTCTCCGCGGGCGGCCTCCCGCTCGCGGTCCAGCTCGTCGGGCGCCAAGATGACGAGGCGACGCTGCTCTCCCTCAGCGCCCAGCTCGAGGCCGCGCATCCCTGGGCGCGGCGCCGCCCACCGGTCTCGTAGACGCTCGTCCACCGCTGAGTCCACCGCTGAGCTTCCATTACGCTTTTTTTCGGACACGGCGGCTCCACACTGCTGCGCGATTGTGATTACTTCCTGCAATGGTCAACCGCAGGAAGCGGTTGAGTGCTGCAGCAGCCTGGCGTCGACCAAGCCGACTGGCGCTCGGCTTCTTGGTCCTCGCCACCCTGGTGACGGTCGTTCCCGCCACCCCTGCACAGAGCCCTGAACCGTCCGGCAGCGAGCTGCGCGAGGCGTATCCGCTCCACGAGGGCACGCCGCCCGAGGCGGACCGCGGCGCTGCGCCGACGCCCGCCGGCGCGGAGCGTCGCTCGCCCCCGCCGGCGACGCAGTCCGCCGGCGACAGCACCTTTCCCATCGTCATCGCCTTCGCGCTCGGGCTCTTGGCGTTCGCGGCGGGCTTCTTCCTGCCGCTCGCGCGGCGGCGTTCGCGTCCCGCGGGCACCGAGGCCATCGGCTCGAAGCCGTCGTCGCCCCGCCGGTTCGAGCCCGGCAGCCGCTCCGGAGAGCGCTCGAAGCCCACCGCCCCCCGGACGTGAACGGAGGAGAGTCATGAACCGACGTGAGCTCCGCGACGACGGCAGCGGGTGGACGCGGGCCACGCTCATCCGCACCGCGATCGCCGGCGGAGCGGTCGCCGCGGGCGGCGCGCTCATGGGCGGCACGCGCGGCGGCGACGCCGCGTCGCTGGCCGCAGCCCAAGACGCCGACGCCGAGATCCTCAACTTCTTCCTCCTGCTCGAGTACGTCCAGGACGGCTTCTACCGCGAAAGTGTCGACAACGCGCAGATCGACGGCGAGCTCCTGACGTACGCGCAGACGGTCTCAGGCCAGGAGGGTGAGCACGTCGCCTTTCTCGAGAAGCGGCTCGGACCGCGCGCTCGAGCCAGGCCAGCGCTCGATTTCGGGGACGCGACGGGCTCCGCCGAACGGTTCCGCGACACGGCGATCTACCTCGAAGAGGCAGCGATCGCCGGGTACATCGGTCAAGGCTCCAACCTGACCCGCGAGACGATCCGCGAAGTCGCGACGCTGATCTCCACCGAAGCGCGCCAGGTGGCATGGGTGCGCGACCTGGCGGGGATCAACCCGGCGCCGCGCGCCGCCGACCCGGCGCGCAAGGGCGACGACGTCGTGGCCGACCTGCGCAAGCGGGGATTCCTGTCATGAGCGACCTCACGCTCGGCGCGCTCGATCGCGACGAGGCGCTGTCAGACGCCCTCGCTCAGCTGTTCGGCTCGACGCGCGCCGGCTTCCTGCGCACCACGGCGCTCGGGAGCGCCGCCATGCTCGCCGGGCTCACGGCGCCGCCGGACGCGGACGCCGCGGTCACCGACGTCGAGATCCTGCAGTTCGGCCTCCGCTTCGAGCGCCTGCAGGCGACCTTCTACACCCAGGCCGAAGAGCTCGGCACGATCGCCACGATGTCGAGCGCCAAGCGGAAGTGGGCGCGCACGCTAGGGGCGCACGAGCGCGCGCACGTCCGCATCATCAAGCAGGTTCTCGGCGCGAAGGCCGAGCCGCGGCCGTTCTTCGACTTCGGCAAGGACAACGAGACCGACGCGGGGTTCACGCGCACGGCGGTGGCGATGGAGGACCTCACGGTCGCTTTGCTCACCGGCGTGATGCCGCAGGTCCGCGACCGCGGGCTGGCCGCGGCGTTGCTCGGCCTTATGACCGTCGAGGCCCGCCATGCCGCATGGGCCCGCCACATCGTCGGCGCGGCGCCGGTCGCCCGAGCCTTCGACAAGCCGCGCACGCTGCGCTCGGTGCAGACTGCCATCGACCGCACGCGCTTCGTGAGAGCGCAGCCGAAGAGGTCCTCGAGGCGCCGTCCACGGTTCATCGGCTGATGCCACGGCGGCGCGCCGCGGCGGCGGCCGTCATCGCGGCGGCCGCGGCCGCGGCGGTGGTCGTGAGCGCAGCATCGCTCGGCTCGTCCTCGCCGCAACCCGCGGCGCAGCCGGTGGGTACAGGTCTGCCCGTGCCGGTCAAGCCGGCGTTCACTCCGGGGGCGCCGCGGCGGCTCGGCTCGCTCACCCACCTCTCGCTGTGGGCGCCGGTGAGCCGATCGGTCACCGTGCGTATCGCTCCCGCGGAGCACGCTTCGCCAGTGGCGCAGCTGTCGCCGAGGACGCCCGAAGGCACGCGGAACGTGGTTGCGGTCGCAGAGCGCCGGCGCGCCTGGGTCCGGGTCGCGCTCGCGATTCTGCCCAACGGCTCGACGGGGTGGGTCCCACGGACGGCGCTGGGCGGCTACGGCGCGCTGCGCACGAGGCTCGACGTCGACCTCACGCGCCTGCGCGCGACGCTCTACCGGGATGGTCGCGAGGTGTTCCGCGCGGCGGTGGGCGTGGGTCGCGCGAGCACGCCGACGCCCACCGGGCGCTTCTACGTCCGCAACCGGCTCGTGCGCTACCGCAGCTCGACCTACGGTCCGGTGGCGTTCGGCACCAGCGCCCGCTCGCCGTCGGCGACCGATTGGCCCGCCGGCGGCTTCGTCGGGATCCACGGAACCGATCGCCCGGACCTCATCCCCGGCCGGATCTCCCACGGTTGCGTCCGCATGAGGAACGCGGACATCCTCGAGCTCGCCCGCCGGATGCCGGTCGGCACACCCATCTCGATTCACTAGCTCTCAGCCGACCACACTCAAGGGTCTGACCCCCAGGGGTCTGACCTCGAGGGGTCAGACCGCCTTAGATTCGGCCGCGTACGAGGTCGATCAGGCGGCCGAGGATGCGCGCGCCGTCGGCCCGCAGCCCGTTGTGGTCGTACTCGTTCGTGACCCACGGGCGCAGGCCGCGGATGCGGGCGGCGGTCTCCTCGGAGAACGCGCGCTCCACGTACGGGTCGTCGGCGTAGATCGCGGCCGCGGCCGGGACCTCGTTGGCCGCCAGCCGCTCTTCGTCGTAGAGCCGCGGCCACTCCCGGGCGGCGAGCCGGTCGGCCGCCTCGCGCAGCGGCGCGAGCGCGCCGTAGTCCTCGAACATCCACGGGAAGACGTGCTCGCCGGTGAAGAGCTCCGGGCGCTCCTCGTAGACCGCCGGGAGCAGGCGGTCGGCCGACCAGCGGGTGGCGCCGCCGTCGGCGTAGGAGGCCTCGTGCACGACGGCGTACAGCGGATTGCGCGCGAACGCGGTGGCAGCCAGGGCGTCGTGCAGGAAGGCGGGCGACTCGGGCGGGAGCTCGAGCAGGTGGTGGACCGCCTCGGCGCCGTCGCTCATGCCCAGGGCGCCGCCGAACTGGCGCACGCGGCGCGGCGTGAGGCGGTCGCCGTCCGGCAGCCTGAGGTCGAGCTCGCGCAGGCGCAGCACCCGCTCGCGGTCCTCCGGGTAGCGCTCGTAGTAGCGGCGGTTGCGCTCGAGCGTGCGCTCGTAGGTGGCCGTGTAGACGTCGTCGACAGGACGGCCCAGCGGCGGCAGCCCGCCCGTGATGAACGCCTCGGCCAAGCCCTCGGGCGCCAGCGACAGGTACGTCGTCGCGCAGAAGCCTCCGAAGCTCTGCCCGAGCACGCTCCAGCGGTCGACGCCCAGGGCGCGACGGACGTGCTCGGCGTCGCGCACGATCGAGTCGGCGCGGAAGTGCGTGAGGTGGTCCGCCTGCTCGGCCGGCGTGAGCCCGCTCAGCAGCCCGACCGGCGTCGAGCGGCCCGTGCCGCGCTGGTCGAGCATCAGCACGCGGTAGTCCTCGAGCGCGCGGGTGAGCCACCCCGGCCCGCTCGGCGTGCGCGTCGGGCGCGGCGCCTCGTAGCCCGGGCCGCCCTGCAGGAACACGAGGTACGGGCGATCGCCGCCGTCGACGGCGGCGACCTCGCGCGCGAACACGGTGATCGTGTCGCCGTCGGGGCGGTCGTGGTCGAGCGGAACGGAGAACTCGTGCTCGGTCAGGCGCATGGGGCGCGAGCTTGACAGGACGGCCTGACCCCTGAGAGCGTCGGCGCGGGACGATGAGCGCCGCAGGCCTCGATCCGGGCTCGGAGTTCGATGGCTATCGCATCGACCGCGTGATCGGGCGCGGTGGCATGGGCGTCGTCTACGCCGCCACCGAGGTCGCGCTCGGGCGCCACGTGGCGCTGAAGGTGATGGCGCCGATGCTCGCGGACGACGCGCAGTTCCGGGCGCGGTTCCAGCGCGAGTCACGGCTGGCGGCGGCGATCGGCCACGCCCACGTCGTGCCCGTGTACCGCGCGGGAGAGAGCGGCGGGCGCCTGTTCCTCGCGATGCAGCTGATCGACGGGCCGAGCCTGGACGTGCTGATCCCGCTCGCGGCGCCGCGGGCCGCGCGGCTGCTCGACCAGGTCGCGGCCGCCCTCGACGCCGCGCATGCGCTCGGGCTCGTGCACCGCGACGTCAAGCCCGGCAACGTGCTCGTCGCCGCCGGCGATCACGCCTACGTGACCGACTTCGGGCTGGCGATCGCGCGCGACGAGCGCCTCGGCGGCGCGCCGGTCACCGAGGTCGGCGACTTCGCGGGGTCGCTCGACTACACGGCGCCCGAGCGGATCCAGGGGGGCGCCGGCGACGCGCGCGCGGACATCTACGCGCTCGGCTGCCTGCTCTACGTGGCGCTCACGGGGCAGGTCCCGTTCCCGCGCGACTCGCAGGCCGGCACGCTGTTCGCGCACATCAACGACCCGGTGCCGCTGCCGTCGCAGGTGGCACCGGAGCTCGCCCCGTACGACGCGGTCGTCGCGCGCGCGATGGCCAAGGACCCCGGCGCCCGCTACGCGACGGCCGGCGAGTTCGCGCACGCGCTGCGCGGCGACGCTCCCGTCCCGGCGCCCTCGGTCGTCGCCCCGATGCCGGTCGCGGCCCCGCCGCCACCACCGACGGCCGCGCCGCCGCCGCCCGCCGGTGTCACGGTGTACGGGAGCGGCTACGAGCCGCCGCCGCCCGCTCCCGCCGCGCGGCGGCGGTGGCAGTGGCGCTTCCCGCGCCTGAGGCTCGGCCGGCGGCAGCCGGCCCCTTCTCCGCCGCTGCCCCCTGCGCTGCCGGCTCCGGCGACGAACGGTCGCAAGCCCAGCACCGACCGCCTGGCCGCCGCGCGCCGCCGCGCCACGGCCGTCCGGGCGCCGGTCAACGCGTCGTTCCGCTACGTCCACCACGCGCAGGAGGAGGACGCGCTCCCGCTGCTCGGCAACGAGGAGGTCGTGCTCGCGCTGGTCGAGCGCATCCTGCACTCGAACGGGGGCGCGTTCCTGCTGACGGGCTTCCGCGGCGTCGGCAAGACGACCGTGATCCTCAACGCGCTCGAGCACCTGCGCACCGAGATGGGCGAGGACGCCGTCGTGCCCGTGTTCCTCAACGTGGCGCGCCCGAAGACGACCGAGGAGCTGCTGTTCGAGGTCATCCGGCGGCTGTTCGAGGCGCTCAGCGACGGCGGCGTGCTCGACCGGCTGCCCGACGACATCCAGCGCCAGCTGATCCTCGCCTACCGCCGCACGTCGCTCTCCTTCACGCAGACCCGCGGCTCGGGCTCCGAGCGCTCGCGCGGGCTCGGGATCGGCATGCCGCTGCTCGAGGCGCTCGGGCCGCGGCTCGACATGGCCAGCAAGACGACCGACTCGCTCGCGCTCGAGGCGTCGTTCCTGGCCTACTCGGCGGCGGACGTCGAGCACGACTTCCTGCGCATCGTGTCGCTCTTCCGTCGGCGTGGGCAGCCGGGGGAGCACTGGCGCGGCAGGATCGTCGTGGTCGTCGACGAGCTCGACAAGCTGACGACGTCGGACGCGGGTCGCAAGTGCCTCGACGACCTCGTGAGCGGGCTCAAGAACCTGCTCACGACGTGGGGCGTGCACTTCGTGTTCATCGCCGGCCCGGACCTGCACGACCTCTCGATGCGCCACAGCCACCGCGGCAACAGCGTCTACGACAGCGTCTTCGGCTGGCAGCTCTACGTCCCGTGCGTGTGGCAGGCCACCGACCGCCTGCTCGAGACCACGATGGCGCCGGGCTGGCGAGAGCGCGCCGAGCTCGGCTCGCTGCCCGACTACCTGCGCTTCAAGGCCCGCGGCGTCCCGCGCCTGCTGCTGATGGAGCTCAACTCGCTCGTGGAATGGGACGACGGGCGCCCGTACCTGACGCTGCGCACGCCCGACCGCGCGCGGATCGAGTTCTACGCCGGCGTCGAGCGCGTGCTCGCCGAGTTCACCGGCCATGCCGCCGACGGCCACGCGTTCTCCGTCGCGATCGACGAGGACCGCTGGCGGATCGGCGCCTACTACGTGACCGACTGGATCCTGCGCACGCTCGGACGCACCTTCACCGCGCAGGACGTGATCAGCACGAGCGACGCGACCGACGAGGAGGAGGTCGCGCTCGACCCGCTGCTCGTACTCGTGCCCGAGAAGGTCGAGGCGCTGCTCGAGCATCTCGTCACGCACGAGTACCTCGTGCTCGTGCGCGGGCTCGGCGCCGACGAGCGCCAGTTCGGCGACGTGCCCGACGCGCAGGTCGCGGTCTACAAGCTGGCCGACGACGTCGCGGGCAAGCTGCGCGCCTTCGCGCGCGACAACGTGCAGGAGCGGGCCGACCTGCTGGCCGACGGCGGGGGCGAGATCGCCGCCCAGCCGTGGGGCTCGACCGGGGTCGGCGAGGTCGTCGGCGATGGCCGCTACGAGCTCGAGCAGGAGATCGACCGCGGCGGCATGGGGCGCGTGTACATCGCCCGCGAGCGCCAGCGCGGCCGCGAGGTCGCGATCAAGATGCTCGACGTTCCGGCGTTGGCGGGTGACGAGACGATGCGCGCGCGCTTCATGCGCAAGGCCAAGATCGCAACCGCGCTCGAGCACCCCAACATCGTCCCGACGCTCGACGTGTTCGCCGAGGACGACGGCCGCCTGGGCATCGTGATGGAGCGCATCACCGGCACGTCGCTCAAGCAGCTGCTGGCGCAGGTCCGGCTCGAGCCGCGCGACGCGGTGCGCATCGCGTCGGCGCTGCTCGACGCGCTGCAGTACCTGAGCGAGCGCGACGTCATCCGGCTCGATCTCAAGCCCTCGAGCATCATGGTCAGCGGGAAGCTGGACCCGGTGATCGTCGACATCGGGCTCGCCAAGCGCGGCCGCGACGACGACGACAACGCGATCACGGCCTCGGGCGCGCCGGTGGTCGGCACCCCGGCGTACCTCGCGCCGGAGCTCATCACCGGCAGCGGCGCCGACGGCCGCGCCGACGTCTTCACGGTCGGCATGCTGCTGTGGGAGATGCTGGTCGGTCGGCCGGCCCGGCGACCGGGCACGCTGATGGAGGTGCTGCAGCAGGCGGTGATGGAGGACGTCGACGCGGACGCGCTCTCCACGATCGTGTCGCCCGAGCTGCGTGACGCGATCGCACGCATGCTCGACCGCGAGCCGGACCGTCGCTGGGAGACGGCCGCCGCGGCGCGCGATGCGCTCGCGGCGGTACCGGAGTCGACCGGTTTCCAGCCGGCGCCCACCGGGCAGACCTGACCCGTGCCGCTTCGCGCCCTCGTCGCCGCTGCGCTGCTGCTCGCCTTCTGGCCGGCGGCCGCTGCGGCCAAGCCGCCCGCTCCCGGCGCCCCCGGCGAGAAGCACACGTGGGCGCCCGCTGACAAGCAGGGCTTCGGCGGGGCGATGCAGCCCGGCAGCCCGGTGTGGTTCACGCTCCGGCAGAGCGAGCTCAGCGAGGTCTACTACCCCGACCTCTCGACTCCGAGCCTGCGCGACCTGAAGTTCGTCGTCACCGACGGCCGGCGGCAGCTCGCCGGGACCGGGAGCGTCCAGCCCGTCCCCGGCTCGCTCACCTTCCGCCAGGTCACGCGCGGGGCCGGCTGGCGGCTCGAGGCAACCTGGATCACCGATCCGCGCCGCGCCACCGTGCTCGCGCGCGTGCGTTTCAGCTCGTTCTCCGGCCGACCGCTGAAGCTGTTCGTGGTCGCCGATCCGGCGCCCGGCAACGACGGCGACGACGACCTCGGGTTCTCGCGACAGTCGGATCTGGTGGCGTTCGACGACACGGTCGCCTCGGCGATCCGCGCTGAGCCGCGGCTGCGGCGCACGACCAGCGGCTACGCCGGCTCGGTCAGCGACCCGCGCGCCGACCTCGCGGACGGCGACCTCGACGCGCAGTACGACGCCACCGCCCCGGGCAACGTCGTGCAGGCGGCGCAGACGCGGCTCGACGGCGTTCGCCGGCGTGACCTGACGCTGGCGATCGGCTTCGGGGCCGACGCGCGCGCCGCGCGCGTGGCGACAGTCGGCGGTCGCTTCGAGCCGGCTGCGCGGCGCTACGCGCGCGGCTGGGAGCGCTATTTGGACTCGGTGCGGCGGCCGCCGAAGCCGGTGCGCGGCAACCGGCACATGCGCCGCCTGTACCGGCAGTCGATGATGGTGCTCGCCGCGCTCGAGGACAAGGCCAACCGCGGCGCCTCGATCGCCTCGCCGAGCATGCCGTGGGTGTGGCGCACGCTCGCGCTCGAGAACCCTCCTCGTCCCGACTCCGGGCCCTATCACCTCGTCTGGCCGCGCGACCTCTACCACGTCGCGACCGCCCAGGCGGTGGCGGGCGACCGGCCTGCCGCAGGGCGGTTGCTCGACTTCCTGTGGCGCGTGCAGAAGCCCGACGGCTCGTTCTGGCAGAACACGCACGTCGACGGCGAGCCGCGCTGGATGACCGAGCAGATGGACCAGGTCTCGCTCCCGATCGTGCTCGCCTGGTGGCTCGGCCGCCACGGCGCGGCCGACTGGGAGCAGGTCCGCCTCGCCGCCGACTACGTGGTCGCGAACGGGCCGGACTCCGGTCAGGAGCGGTGGGAGAACCAGAGCGGCTGGTCGCCGAACACGATCGCCGCCGAGATCGCCGGGCTGGTGTGCGCCGCCGAGATCGCGCGCGCCAACGGCGACACCGCACGGGCGGTGACATACGAGGCCACCGCGGATGCCTGGCAGCGCCAGGTCGAGTCATGGACGGCGACGACCAACGGGCCGTACTCGCCGAAGCCGTACTACGTGCGCGTGACCAAGGACGGCAACCCGAACGACGGCACGATGTACTCGCTCGGCGACAACTTCCCGCGCCCGGTCGATGAGCGCGAGATCGTCGACAACTCCTTCCTCGGGCTGGTGCTGTTCGGCGCCAAGCGCCACGACGACCCGGTGATCCTCAACTCGCTCGCGGTCGGCGACGACCAGCTGCGCGTGCGGACCCCGAACGGCCCGGTCTGGTACCGCTTCTCCTACGACGGCTACGGCGAGACCGCGACGGGCGCCGACTGGAACATCTTCCCGACCGCCGAGCGGCAGACGTTCGGCCGCCTGTGGCCGCTGCTCACGGGCGAGCGCGGCGAGTACGCGCTGATCGCGGGCCGCAGCGCGATGCCGCACCTGCGCACGATCGCGCGCACCGCCAACGACGGCCTGATGCTGCCCGAGCAGGTCTGGGACGGCCGGCCGCCGACCAGCGAGCCCGCGGGCGAAGGCACCCGGTCGGCGACCCCGCTGGCCTGGACGCACGCGCAGTACATCCGCCTCGCCTGGTCGATCGCCCGCGGGCGCCCGGTCGAGCGGCCGTGCGTGGTGGCGGTGCGCTACACGGGCGCCTGCTAGGCAGGCAGCGTCGCCTGGCCGTTGCCCTCGACGGCCTGCTGCGGCTCCTCCGCCGGCTGCTGCTGCTGGAGCGCCGCCGCGGCGTCGACGAACGGCTTGACGACGTCGATCGGCAGCGGGAAGACGACCGTGGAGTTGTGGGTCGCCCCGATCTCGGTCAGCGTCTGCAGGTAGCGCAGCTGCAGCGCCGCCGGGTTGCCGGCGATCACGTCGGCGGCGTCGCGCAGCCGCTTGGAGGCCTGGAACTCGCCCTCGGCGTGGATGATCTTCGCCCGCCGCTCGCGCTCGGCCTGGGCGCCGAGCGCCATCGCGTGCTGCATCGCGGTCGGGATCTCGACGTCCTTGATCTCGACCGTCGTGACCTTGATCCCCCACGGGTCGGTGTGCTGGTCGATGATGTGCTGGAGCGCCTCGTTGAGCTGCTCGCGCTCGGACAGCAGCGTGTCGAGGTCGGCCTTGCCGAGCACTGAGCGCAGCGTCGTCTGGGCGATCTGGGAAGTGGCCACCAGGAAGCGCTCGACGTCGACCACCGAGCGCGACGCGTCGATCACGCGGAAGTAGCAGACGGCGTTGACCTTGGCCGGCACGTTGTCGCTCGTGATCAGGTTCTGCGGCGGGATCGCCAGCGTGACCGTGCGAAGGTCGACCCGCACCATGCGGTCGACGCCGGGGATCAGGAGGATCAGCCCCGGGCCCTTCTCCCCCAGCAGCCGGCCGAGCCGGAACACGACGGCGCGCTCGTACTCGCGCAGGATCCGGATCGAGGAGGCCGCCAGCGTGACCGCCGCGGCCAGGAACGTCCCGACGAGGATCAGCGCGATCGTGACGGCGGTCATGACATCAACTCCCATTCCTCGGCGCGGCGGACCGCCAGCGTCAGCCCGTTCACGCGTTCGACGACGACGTGCTCCCCCTCGCGAGGCGGCGGCTCGCCGTCGTCCCACGAGCAGCGGGCTCGCCAGAGCTCGCCGGCGACGAGCACGTCGCCGACCGGCTCGACGCTGTGGCGGACGACGCCGACGCGGCCGACGAGCCCGTTGACCGGCCGGCGCCGGCTCGCGGCCAGCGCCTTGCGGCCCGCGATCGCCACGAGCGCGGCCAGCAGCACCGCGACCGGCAGCACGAGCGCAAGGCCCACGAGCACGCTGCCACCCGCGGCCTCGACGGCGAGCACGCCACCGGTGGCCAGCGCGAGCACACCGGCGATGCCGAGCAGGCCGTACGAAGCCAAGTGCGCCTCGGCGACCAGCAGCGAGGCGCCGGTCACCAGCAACGCAACGGTCAGCCCGGTCAATGGCTCAGCTCCTTGAGCCGGATGGTACTCCCCCGCACTTTCCGGCACGATGGGCTCGGTGCTCGTCGACGTCGCCAGCGGGGTGGTGCTGCTAGGGGGTGCCTTGGCGTGCGCCGCAGCCGCGCTCGCGCGGGGCCACTGGGCGGTGTGCGCGGCCTTCGCCGCCGCGCTGCTGGCCGCGCTCTTCGAGGATGGGCTGATCGTCGCCTGCGGACTGGGCGCGGCCGGCGCGGCGCTGCTGGTCGTCGACCGCATCCCGGCGGTCACGCTGCTCTCGTGGCTCGACGCGGCGATGGGCGGAGCCGCAGCCGCGGCGCTGACGGTGGTGCTGGGTGGCGGCGCGGCGCCCGCCGTGGCCGCCGGCGGCGCAGTCGGCGCGTTGGCGCTCAGTCGCTGGCGTCCCGGCTGGGCGCTGCCGGTGGCGCTGGCGGGCCTTGGGGGCCTGGCCGCCGGACCGGCGATCGCGCCGCTGGCCGCCTTCGGGCTCGCCGGCGCGGGCTGGCTGCGAGAGCCGCAGGCGGGCCCCGGACCCGAGTTCAGCCGCATCGTCCTGGGCGCGATCCTGCTGTCGGCCTCGGCGGCGCTCGCACTGCTCGGCGTCGGCCAGTTCACCGACCTCGACACGGCGGCCGTCGCGCTCGCCATCGCGACCGTCCTGGCCGGCATGGCGCGCGCCGGCCTGACCGTGACCGATCGGCTGCGCGAGAGCCACCGGCAGGCGATCACCGACGACCTGACCGGCCTCGGCAACCGGCGTCACCTCATCGATCGGCTCGGCGCGGCGATCGAGTCCGCCGCGGCCCGCGACGGCCAGCTCGCGCTCCTGCTGGTCGACCTCGACGGCTTCAAGGAGCTCAACGACACCCTCGGCCACTCCGCCGGCGACGAGGTGCTGCGCCAGATCGGCCCCCGCCTGTCCCAGATCCTGCGCGAGCAGGACACGCTCGCGCGGCTCGGGGGCGACGAGTTCGCGGTCGTGCTCTCGCCCGGCGACGAGGCCACGGCCAGCGCCGCCGGCCTGCGGTTGCGGGCCGCGCTCGAGCAGTCGTTCGGCGTCGGCGGGATCCGCCTGCACGTGGACGCGAGCATCGGCATCGCGCTCTTCCCCGAGCACTCCCGCGACGCGCTCGGCCTGCTCCAGCGCGCCGACGTGGCGATGTACGAGGCCAAGCGGATGCGCACCGGCCACGAGGTCTACCTCGCCTCCCGCGACCGCCACAGCCGCGACCGGCTGCTGCTGATCGGCGAGCTGCACGGCGCGCTGCGGGCCGGCCAGCTCGTCCTGCACTACCAGCCGAAGGCGGACCTGCGCACGGGGGTGGTCACGGGGGTCGAGGCGCTGGTGCGCTGGGACCACCCGGACCGCGGGCTGCTCGGCCCGGCGCACTTCCTGCCGCTCGTCGAGCAGAGCGGCCTCACCCGTGCGCTCACCACCTTCGTGCTCGACCGCGCGCTCGACGAGATCGGGGAGCGCCGCCGGCGCGGGTTCGACCTCACGGTCGCCGTCAACCTCGGGCCGGCCGACCTGCTGGACCTCGGCCTGCCGTCGGAGGTCGAGCGGCTGCTGGAGCTGCGCGACTACCCGGCCGAGCAGCTCGTGCTCGAGGTGTCCGAGGACGTCGTGATGACCGACGTCGAGCGCACCGCCGACGTGCTCGACGGCTTGCGCGCGATCGGCGCGCGCACCGCGCTCGACGACTTCGGGGCCGGCCACGCCGCAATCTCCCACCTCAAGCGGCTCAAGCTCGACACGCTCAAGATCGACCGCGGGTTCGTGATGCGGCTGTCGGAGGACCCGCGCGACGCCGCGATCGCCCGCTCGCTGGTGGATCTCGGCCGCCGGCTCGGGATGGGCGTCGTCGCCGAGGGCGTCGAGGACGAGGAGACCGGACGGTCGCTGGCCGAGTGGGGCTGCGACGAGGCCCAGGGACACCTGCTCGCCCGTCCGATGCCGGCAGGGGAGCTGACCGCCTGGCTCCAGCGGCGCGCGCGCGAGCAGCGTGACGTGCCGGGCTCGCGCGCCTGGCCGACCCCGCATCCGTGACTCAGGCCGGCTTGGCGCCTGGCCGTCCGGCCTCGACCGCGAACGCCGCCTGCGCGCTGACGGCGGTGAAGGGGTCCGCGGGGTCGTCGACGACGCGGAAAGTGGCGACACAGCGCTCCGGCGTCAGGTCGACGACCACGTACCCGCGCCGCGAGCTGTCGGCGAAGAGGACGTGGGGGTTGTCGGCGCGGATCTCCTCCATGCGGCTCTGGGGAGGGCCGAACGAGGAGATCGACGTACCGCACAGCTCCGTCGCCACGACCGGGCTTCGCGCCTCACCGAACCTGAGCTTCAGGTTCGAGACGAGGTTGGCGTGCACGTCGCCCGTCAGCACGACGCAGCTGCGCACGCGCCCGGCGTCGATCGCGTCGAGCAGGCGCCGGCGAGCGGCGTGGTAGCCGTCCCAGCTGTCGGTCCCCCAGCGCCGGCGGCCTTCGATGATCCTCGCCGTGCGCGCGACGACCGTCTGCTGGGCGATCAGGTTCCAGCGGTCCGGCACGGCCCGGAGGCCGTCGATCAGCCAGCGCTCCTGGGCGGTGCCGAGCATCGTCCGGCTGGACGCGAAGAGCTCCCGGCAGCGCCGGTCGACGACGTTGGACCCGCCCCGCCCGGGTCTCGGGCACGCCTGCGGCGTGCGATGCTGACGGCCGTCGAGCACGTGGAAGCGCGCAATTCTTCCCATGTCGTAGCGCGCGCGGAGTTGCATCGCGTTCCCCGCGGGCCGGGCCGCCTCGGGTAGCGGCATGTGCTCGAAGTACGCCTGGTAGGCGGCGGCGCGGCGGCGGAGGAACTGCGGATCGAGCGCCTCAGAGCGGTCGCGCGCGTAGTTGTTGTCCACCTCGTGGTCGTCCCACGTGACGAGCCAGGGCACCGCGGCATGCAAGCGCTGAAGATCGGGGTCGGTCTTGTACTGCGCGTGGCGAGTGCGGTACTCGGCGAGGGTCCGCGCCTCGCCGCCGACGTGCCGGCGCGCCTGCGGGCTCGGCGAGCTCGACTCGTAGATGTAGTCGCCGAGGAAGACCACGAGCTCGAGGTCTTCGTCCGCCGCGTGGCGGTGGGCCGCGTAGAAACCGTGCTCGAAGTTGTGGCACGAGGCGAAGGCGAAGCGCAGGCGCTCCGGCGTGGCGGTGGCCGCGGGCGCCGTGCGGGTGCGGCCGGTAGGGCTCACCTCCGCGCCCGCGGTGAAGCGGTAGAAGTACCAGCGCGCCGGCTCGAGACCCGTGACCTCGACGTGCACGCTGTGCGCGCGTGCGGCGACGGCGTCGACCGAGCCGCTTCGCACCGGCTGCGCGAACCGCTCGTCGTGCGCGACCTCCCAGCGCACCGGGATCGTCTCCGGCCCCAGCCCGCCGCCGTTCAGCGGCTCCGGGGCCAAACGTGTCCAGAGCACGACGCTCGCCGGCCGCGGCGCGCCGGACGCCACGCCGAGCGAGAACGGATACGCCGTGAACGAGGGGACCGCGCTCGGCCGGCTCTCGGCCTCGCGCCACCAGGCGGACAGCGCGTCCGCGATCGCCGCGCCCTCGACCGCGGCGGCACGGCTTTCGGTGTCTGGTTTGCGAGCCATGCGCACGATCGTGGCAACGCCGCGGCCCTGAGCTCGTGAACATACCGTGCGCCGCCGTGTGAGAGGCTGTGAGGCGAGCATGCACGACCTCGACCGCCTCCACTTCACCGACTCCGACGAGGCCAACGAGCTGATCGGGCGCGACCCGCTGGCGCTGCTCGTCGGCTTCGTCCTCGACCAGCAGGTCACCGTCCAGAAGGCGTTCTCCGGCCCGCTCGTGATTCGCGAGCGCCTGGGAGCGCTCGACGCCGGGCAGCTGGCCGCGACCGACCTCGAGCCGGTGTTCCGCGAGCGCCCTGCGATCCACCGCTTCCCGGGCTCGATGGCCAAGCGCGTGCAGGCCCTCGCCGCGCATCTGGTCGACCGCTACGACGGCGACGCCGGCCGGGTGTGGGGCGATGCGGCGAGTCCGGAGGAGCTGCGGGCGAACCTGCAGGCGCTGCCGGGGTTCGGCGAGATGAAGGTCAAGGCCGTCGCCGCGGTGCTCGCCAAGCGCTTCGGCGTCGAGCTGGCCGAGCCGCTCGTCCCCGAGCATCCGACGCTCGGCGACGTCGACTCGCCGGAGGCGCTGGCCGAGTACCAGGCGGGCAAGCGGGCGCACAAGGCGGCGCTCCGGGCGCAGGCTCAGGCCGGCTGACCCACGAGTTTGACCATGTCGACATTCGGACCGGTCTGAACCAACGGCCAGTATGACCGCTGGACGCGGAGGCATCGAGACCGGACGATGCACCGTTATGGAGGGAGTCATTGCCCGGAAGGGTCGGTTGGTCTCGATCGCCGCGGCCGTCGCGATCGGCCTCGCGCTGCTCGTGCCCGCGGGCGCGATCGCCCACAAGATCACCGGTGGCCCGACGATCACGGGCATCCCCCAGGAGACGCAGACGCTCACCGCGAGCGTCACCTTTAGCGGCGACCCCGCGAACCACACGGTGACGTGGAAGTGGCAGCGGTGCTCGGCGACCGCCGTCAAGACGTGCACCGCGATCCAGGGCGCCAATGCGAGCACCTACGTGGCGGCGGCCGCGGACGTCGGCTTCGTCCTGCGCGTCCGCGTAACGGTGACCAACAAGGCCACGCCTTCGGATTCGGTCAGCAAGCGCTCGGCGCCGACACCCGTCATCCAGCCGAAGGCGGCACCGACTCCGCCGATCGCGGTGACGCCCGAGCCCGAGCCGGAGCCTGACGAAGCCGGACGACCCGGCCGACACGCCGTTCGACCCGCCGTCGGATCCCGCGCCCGGCACCCCGCCGCCAGTCGTGGACGGCCTGCGCGTCATGAACCCGTTCCCCGTGGTCCGCATCAGCGGCCGGCTGACCGGGTCCGGAGCCGACGTCAAGCGGCTCTCGGTGCGCGCGCCGCGCGGCGCGAAGATCAGCGTGCGCTGCCATGGCGGCTCCTGCCCCGCGCGAATGTTCGCCCGGGCCGCGAGGGTGAAGCGGCTGTCGTCCTACGAGCGCCATCTGCGGGCGGGCACGAAGCTGGACATCGTCGTGCGCAAGCCCAACCGGATCGGCAAGTGGACGACGATCACGATCCGGCGCGGCGCCCCGCCGAAGCGCGTCGATCGCTGCTCGTACCCCGGGCGCGGACAGCCGGCGGCCTGTCCGGCGGCATGAGCCCGCGGCTGCTCGACGAGCGAGGACGCCCGACGGGGGTTGCCTGGCGCGTGCTGGCGGCCAGTGTGGCGGTGCCGTTCGCGGTGGCGTTCGCGGTCACCGTGGCTTCCGCTGACGACGATCCGGCGGCAGCGCCGCCACCCGCGCCGGCCGCGACGCTCGTCGAGGACGTGTCCGGCGATGGGATCGCTCGGCCCGGACGTCTGCGTGCGACCGCGCCGCTGCCGAAGGCGCCGCCGAAGCCTCGACCCGTGCGCGTGCAGCGGCGGGTCGCGCCCGCTCCGGCGATCGTCAAGGCGGCGCCGGAGCCGGAGCCGGCGCCTCGAGCGGCGTCCCCCGCTCCCGCTCCTTACGTGGCGCCGCCCGCGCCGGCGCCCTGCGCCTGCACCGGCGCCGCAGGAGACGTTCGATTCCTCCGGGAGCTTCGAGTCGGAGGGATGAGCGACGCGGTCGTAGGCGGCTCGCGCGGCGCCCGGCCGAGGCGAGGCTCGGTCATGCTCGCGGCCGTGGCCGCACTCGCGCTCGCGGCGCTCGCCGGCACGTGGGCCGGCACCGTCGCCACGCCGCCCGAGCCCGCGCCTCCCGCGCCGCCGCCGCCCGAGCGGATCGTGCAGACCGGCCCGGCGCAGCTGCTCGCTCCGGGCGCGTGGCGGTCGATCCCCGTCGAGCGCTCCGGCGTCGCGGGCTTCGAGAGTGGCGAGGCCGTGGCCTTCACGGTGCGCTCGCGTCCGTCGGTCCGGATCATCGCCGAGTTCGGGCCGGCCGCCGACGGCTCGCTGCTGCCGCCCGGCCTGCGCGCGCTCGCCCCGGAGCTCGACTCGCCGATGGCGGGCACGCGGCTCGGCGGCCAGCGGGCGGCGCTCTACAGCGACGTCGCGCTCGGCGAGTCGACCCGCGCCGACATCACGCTGATGGCGACCACCGAGGGCGTCCTCGCGATCGCGTGCACCGCCGCGGGCGCGGCGGCCACGACGGGCTACGACTGCGCCTCGAAGGTCCGGGCGGCGGCCGTGCCGGGAGCCAGCACGCTCGTGCCGGCTTCGTCGCTCCCGCTCTCGCTTGCCCTGCCGCCGGTCGTCGAGCGCCTCGACCGCGACCGCCGCACCCACCGAGCCACCCTTGCCCGCGCCGCGTTCGGCGGCCCGCAGGCGCGCGCGGCGGGCCGCCTGGCGGCAGCTCACGCCACCGCCGCCGCGACGCTGCGGCCCGTGGCGGGCGAGGCAGGCCAGCCGCTGCTCGCCGGCCTGACCCGCACCCGCTCCGCCTACGCAAACCTCGAGCGAGCGGCCGCCAACCGCTGGCGGAGCCGCTTCGCCGCCTTCCGCGAGCCGGTCCGGCGAGCGGAGGCCGCGCTCGCCGCCGCGCTCGCCGCCGTCCCGAAGGCCGAGTCGGCCGGACCCCCGGCCCGCATAGAGCCGGCCCCGGCGCCCGCACCGGCAAGCATCGCGTCGATCCCGACCCCCGGCGGGATCTCCCCGCTCCTGTTCGCGATCCTCGCGCTCATCGCGGCGATCACGGGAGTCATCCTCGGAACCGCCGGAGCCGCCCCGCGCCTCCTCCGCCCGGCCACCGAAGCCGCCCGCCGCTTCCGGGCGAGCTGACGGCACAAAGTCCGTTCACCGGGCCTCATAGACCAGCAGATCGGAATCGTCGTCGTCGGCGACGAGGTACAGGCGCAGGCGCCCGTCGACGATCTGCACGTCGATCGCATTGCGCGTCGCCACCTGCCGCTGGTCGGTGTACTCCTGGAACGGCACCTCGTTGATCGGGCGCATCGTCGTCACATCCACGAGCGCGACGCCGCCGAGGTCGTAGCTCACCATCGCTCCGTCAGGTCCTGGATGGCGCAGTCCTGCGATCCCGCCACACAGCATCGCCGGGTTCTCGAAACCGCGAGGGCGGCCGAGGTACTTGCAGTCCTGGTAGTCGACGTAGTGGCTCGGGTTCGAGGTCGTGTCCGTCACTCTCGCCCCGCGGCGGGTGAGCTTCCACTCGTACGCGGTGCGCGAGCCCCAGTTGAGCCCCAGCACCCGGTGGCGCCGGGTGTCGTGGACGATCCCCCCGATGTGGTCGGGGGTACGCAACACCGGCCGCGCGAACAGGCTGAGCGGGTCGACCTTGTAGATGATCGACGGCTTGTTGGGCCGGTATTCGGCGACCGCTACCCAGAGGTCGTCGCCGTCGTAGTCGAGCCCGCCCGGGTGGTAGATGTTTGCGCGATCGTCCAGCCGGACATCGGCCAGCGAATTGCCCTCGGCGTCGAACGCGATCAGGTGCCCGACGCCGCGGCCGGGAGTGCGGTCGGTCCCGTCGACGATCGTCCCGGGCGGCTGGTAGCGCTGCGTCGGCTCGGTCACCTCGACGGTGGAAAGGACGAAGTGATCGCCGATCCGTGCGACACCCTCGGGATGGTGAGCGTCGAACTTCAGCGGAACCTTGTTCACGAGTTGCCAGCTGGTCCCGCGTGTGAGCTTCGCGAAGGCGGCGGCGATCCGCTCGCCGTCGGCCGCGGGCGGCGGCGCAGGGTCGGCAGGGAGCGGACGTGCGGCTGCTGGGGCAGCGCACACGACGAGGGCGAGAAGCGCAACGAGCAGCGCGCGCAGGCTGAGTGGCGTCATGTCCGACGTCCTACCCGTGCACGACGCAAGGCGCGTCATCAGGGCGTGAATCTTGCGGTCCGTGTCGGTTTCGCCCGGCCTCGTTCGACGTGCGAGTAGAAACCTTACGTCGATACCGGAGGCAGCCGTGAGCTCTGTGAACTACGACATCAGCATGTCCCTGGATGGGTACGTCCGAGCGGCGAACCCGACACCCGACGAGCCGCTCGGCGTCGGCGGCGAGGCCCTGCACGAGTGGGCGATGAACAAGGACGATGCGGCCGGCCGGGACGTGCTCGAGCGCGGCATCGCCGGCGCCGGCGCGATCATCTGCGGCCGGACGACGTACGACGACTCGATCCGCTGGTGGCAGGCCGACGGACCGTCCGGTCAGGCGCGGCTACCGCTCTTCGTGGTCACCCACGCGGCACCCGCCGACGTTCCCGCCGGAGGCGTCTACGACTTCGTCACGACGGGGATCGAGGACGCCCTCGCGCAGGCACGCGAGGCCGCGGACGGCAAAGCTGTGAACGTCATGGGCGGCCCGACCGTCGCTACCCAGTTCCTGCGAGCGGGCCTCGTCGACGAGCTCTCGGTCCACGTCGTGCCGGTGCTGTTCGGCGCCGGGACGCGGCTGACGGAGACGCTGCCGGAGCACATCCGGCTCGAACCCGTCGACCACATCCCGGCGCCGAGCGCCACGCACCTCCGCTACCGCATCAAGCGCTGATGCCACGCGCCCGTGCTCAGTCGCGCCGCCCGCCGAACAGGTCGAGGGTGAGCAGGAAGACGTTGAAGACGTCGAGGAAGATCCCGGCCGCGATCGGCACGGCGGCGTCGGGCGTGCTGCGGCGCAGGCGGTTGAAGTCGATGATCGTGAAGCCACCGAAGATCACGAGGCCCGCGACGGCGTAGATGACGTTCGCGTTGGGAATCGAGACGAAGATCGCGACGAGTCCGAACACGATCAGGCCCAGCAGCGCCCAGAGCAGCGGACGCGCCCACGCCGAGAGGTTCCGGCGCGTGGCGTAGCCGTACGTGCCGAGGGCGGCGACGAACGCCGCGGTGGCACCGGCTGCCTGCCAGAGAGCGGACGGATCGGCGTTCGCATAGTCGGCGATGACGGGAGCGACCGCCAGTCCGAGCAGCAGACCGAGCCCGAACAGCAGCCCGATCGCGAGCTGGTCGCGGCCCCTGGCGACGGCGACGTTGAGTCCGAGGATGGCGGCGAACGCGCCGATGAACAGCAGCAGCCCGGTCCCGCCGCCGAGGTCGCGGCCCAGGTAGGCGCCGAGCGCGGCGAATCCGACCGTGACGGCGACATAGCCCATGACCTGCCCCAGCAGCTCCCGGGCGCGCTCGCGCGCGATCGCTTCGCCGCCGCGGTCCTGGTCGTTGTAGGTGGTGTCGTACGTGCTCATGGTGTGACTCCTAGCTTGATGTGGTGTGCCGTCAAGGCTCCTCGTCTCGCCCGCGCATCGCGCCCGGGAAAGACCCTGGTCTGCGCTCCCTGGTTGCCAACGAGACGGGCCGGACGTAGCCTCGGCAGGTGGCCGGGTCCGCTCATAAGCCGCAGTTGTTGCTCGGTCGCAGTAGCGAGTGCTCGGCGTTGGATCGGCTCGTGGCGAGTGTGCGCGACGGTCCGAGTCGCGCGCTGGTGCTGCGCGGCGAGGCGGGCGTCGGCAAGAGCGCGCTGCTCGAGTACCTCGTACGGGGCGCCTCGGGGTGCACGGTCGCCCGCGCGGCGGGCGTCGAATCGGAGATCGAGCTCGCGTTCGCGGGGTTGCATCAGCTCTGCGCGCCGTTCGTCGATCGCCTCGAGCGCCTCCCCGGCCCGCAGCAGGAGGCGCTCGGCACGGCGTTCGGTCTGCGCGACGGCGCCGCGCCGGATCGCTTCCTCGTCGGCCTGGCGGTCCTGAGCCTGCTGTCCGACGCGGCAGAGGACCGCCCGCTCGTGTGCGTCGTCGACGATGCGCAGTGGCTCGACGGCGCCTCGGCCCAGGCGCTGGCCTTCGTGGCTCGCCGTCTGGGCGCGGAATCCGTCGGGCTGGTCTTCGCGGTCCGCGAGCCAGCCGGCGAGCAGCATCTCGACGGTCTACCGGAGCTCGTCGTCGGCGGGCTCGACGACGGCGATGCGCAGGCGCTGCTCGAGGCGGTGGTGGCGGGTCCGCTCGACGAGCGCGTGCGCGACCGGATCGTCAGCGAGACGCGCGGCAACCCGCTGGCGCTGCTGGAGCTGCCGCGCGGACGGACGCCCGCCGAGCTGGCGGGCGGGTTCGGGCTCAACGGCGGGCCCGCGCTGCCCGGTCGCATCGAGGAGCGCTTCCAGGAGCGCTTGGCGGAGCTGCCGCCGCCGACGCGGCTGCTCCTGCTGGTCGCGGCGGCCGAGCCGGTGGGCGATCCGCTGCTGGTGTGGAGCGCGGCCGCCGAGTTGGGGATCGAAGCCGGCGCCGCCGGGCCGGCGATCGCCGCGGGCCTGGTCGAGCTCGGCGCCCAGGTGCGCTTCCGCCATCCCCTGGTGCGCTCGGCGGTCTACGGGGCGGCCGCGCCGGAGGACCGGCAGCGCGTCCACCATGCACTCGCGGAGGCGACCGACGCCGGCGTCGATCCCGATCGCCGGGCATGGCACTGCGCCCAGGCGACGTCCGGACTCGACGAGGACGTCGCCGCCGAGCTGGAGCGCTCGGCCGGCCGGGCACGGGCGCGCGGCGGCCTGGCGGCGGGGGCGGCCTTTCACGAGCGCGCCGCGCAGCTGACGCCCGACCCGAAGCGCCGTGCCGAGCGTGCGCTGGCCGCGGCTGAGGGCAAGTACCACGCCGGCGCGCCCGACGCAGCCGTGCGGCTGCTGGCGATGGCGCGGGCGGGACCGCTGGACGAGCTCGAGCAGGCGCGGGCGCAGCTGCTGCACGCGCAGATCACGTTCGCCACGACACGCGGCCGCGACGCTCCTCCGCTGCTGCTCGAAGCGGCCAAGCGGCTGGAGCCGCTCGACCCGACGCTGGCTCAGGCGACCTACCTCGAGGCCTTCGCCGCGGCGCTCTCGGCCGACCGCCTCGCGAGCGGCGGCGATGCGCGCGAGGTTGCGGCGGCGGTCCTCGCCGCGGACGTGCGGCCGACGTCGCTTCCCTCACCGCGCGCGTGCAACCTGATGCTCAACGGGCTCGCCCTCCTCATCAGCGAGGGCTACGCCGCGGGGGTGCCGGCGCTGAAGGAGGCGCTGCGCGGGTTCCGGGACGCGGCGCTGACCGAGGAGGAGGAGCTGCACTGGTCGTGGCTGGCCTGCCACATCGCCCGCGCCCTCGGGGACGACGTGGCGTGGGACGACCTCGCCGCCCGCCAGGTCGAGCTCGCGCGGCGGGCCGGCGCGCTCTTGCTGCTCCCCTTCGCACTGGACGACCAGATCCACGCCGACCTCTTCTGCGGCCGCCTCGCGCGGGCGATGTCGCATCTCGCCGAGGCGGACGCCGTGGTGGTGGCGACGGGCAGCCACCTCACGCTGCGCGGGCCCATCGCGCTGGCCATCTGGCGCGGCCAGGAGGCCGAGGCGCTGGCGCTGATCGAGGCCCGCCGGCAGGACGTCCTGCGCCGCGGCGAGGGCTTCTGGCTCGCCTCCATCGACTGGGGCAGCGCGGTCCTCTACAACGGCCTCGGCCGCTACGACGATGCACTCGCGGCCGCCGAGCGCGCCGCTGAGCTCCCGCACGGGCTCGGCAGCCCGATGTGGCTGCTCTCGGACCTGATCGAGGCGGCCGTCCGCAGCGGGAAGGCGGAGCGCGGCGCCGCTCGGCTCGCAACGCTGGTGGAGATCGCGGAGGCCAACGACACCGACTGGGCGCTGGGGTTCCTCGCCCGCAGCCCGGGCGCTGCTCAGCGAAGGGCAGGCCGCCGAGCCGCTCTACCGCGAGGCGATCGATCGGCTCGGCCGTACGCGCATCCGCGTGGCGCTCGGCCGCGCGCTGCTCGTGTACGGCGAGTGGCTGCGGCGAGAGAACCGCCGCGTCGACGCACGCGAGCAGCTGCGCCTCGCCCATGAGATGCTCGCCGACGCCGGCATGGAGGCCTTCGCCGAGCGCGCCCGTCGCGAGCTGCTGGCGACCGGGGAGACGGTGCGCAAGCGGACGGTCGAGACGCTCGACGACCTGACGCCGCAGGAGGCCCAGATCGGGCGAATGGCGGCCGACGGGTTCACGAACCCGGAGATCGGGGCGCAGCTGTTCCTCAGCCCGCGCACCGTCGAGTGGCATCTGCGCAAGGTCTTCGGAAAGCTCGGCATCAGCTCCCGCAGGCAGCTGCGCACGGCGCTGCCCGAGGGCAGCCTGGCGGCCGTGCCCGTCTGAGGCCCCGCCATTCGGCGGGGCCTCAAGCGGGCTATCGGCGCTGGAGCCAGTCGCTCACGCGCTCTTCGAGTGCCTCGAGGTGCGCGACCTCATCGGGAAACCACCACACCGTGCGCCTCCTTCATGTAGAGGTCGGCGGCCGCGGTGGCCTGCTCCGAGGTGCTGCCGTGCTCGCGGGCGCTCAGGTAGGGCGCGTACCAGTCCCACCAGTCGTGCGCCGGCGAGGCCTTCTCGAACCGGTCGTGGTGCAGGGCCGTCTCCAGCAGCAGCTGGGCGAGCCGGGCGACGTCCACGCGCCCGGGCAGACGGGTCGTGACCTCCTGCAGGAGCCACTCGTTGCCGTCCGGGTCGCTGAAGGACGCGAACGAGCCGTAGGAGTTGCCCTCCGGGTCCGGCCCGGGCAGGCGGCGCCGGCGGTCGGCGCTGAACGCGGTGCCGTGGAAGACCTCGGAGACGTCGACGCCGCGCTCGATCAGCTCGGCGCGCGCCGCCTCGACGTCATCGACGGCGAGGAGCAGGCTCCCGGCCGAAGCGGCGCTTGCGTCCTTGACCCCGGTGCCGAAGATGATCGACGCCTGCGAGCCGGGCGGGGTGAACTGGAGAACGCGGAAGTCCTCGCTGATCACGAAGTCGGCGTCCTCGCGCCAGCCGAGCGACGCGTAGAACTGCTTTGCGCGATCGGCGTCGGACACGGGCAGGATCGCGACCTCGAGCTTGAGGTCCATCGATCGCGTCTCGGTGTCCTGCGTAGCGGTGGCGGTGTTCGATTCGGTGGTGCTCATGGTGGCCTCCGGTGCGGTTGGGGTGTGGGCAGTACGGTCCCGCGTTTCGAGCCTCGTCGCGCCCGTGTAAGTCCCTGGTCTGCGACGCTGCACGCCCTAGGTCCGGCAACGGAGGTCGCGATGAGCAACGACTACGACGTCATCGTGCTGGGCGCCGGCTCGCCCGGCGAGCACTGCGCCGGCGCGCTCGCCGACGGCGGGCTGCGGGTCGCGGTCGTCGAGCGCGAGCTGGTCGGCGGCGAGTGCTCCTACTGGGCGTGCATCCCGTCCAAGACGCTGCTACGGCCGGGCGAGGCGGTGCACGGCGCCCGCGACGCGGCGGCGACCGCGGAGGTCGACGTCGAGGCCGCGCTGGCCTGGCGGGACTTCATGGTCTCCGACTACTCCGACGCCGGGCAGGAGCGCTGGCTGGAGGGAGAGGGGATCGCGCTCCTGCGCGGCAGCGGCCGGCTCGCCGGGACGGGGGTGGTCGAAGTCGACGGCGAGCGCCACACCGCCGATCACGTCGTACTCGCCTGCGGCGCCGACCCGTTCATCCCGCCGATCCCGGGGCTGCGCGAGCTCGACGGGATCTGGACCAACCGCGAGGCGACCGCCATGAAGGCCGTCCCGCGCTGCATGCTGGTCCTCGGCGGCGGGCCGGTCGGCGTCGAGATGGCTCAGGCCGTCCGCCGCCTCGGCGGCGAGGTCGCGCTCGTGGCGGGAGGTCTGCTCGGGCGAGAGCCGGCGCCGCTGGGCGAGGCGCTCGCCGAGGTGCTGCGCCGCGACGGCATCAAGCTCCTCCTCGGCGTGCATGCGACCGCGGCACGGCGCGACGGAGACAACTACGTCCTCGAGCTCGACGACGGGCATGTGGTGCGTGGCGACCGGCTCCTCGTCGCCACCGGCCGCCGCCCGCGCGTCAACGGGATCGGGCTCGAGACCGTAGGCATCGAACCCGACCCCCGTGGCGTGCCCGTGGACGCGCAGCTGCGCGCCGGAGAGCGGCTGTGGGCGATCGGCGACGTCACCGGCATCTGGCCGCTCACCCACGTCGGCAAGTACCAGGGCCGCGTCGTCGCCGCCAACCTCCTCGGCGAGCCGCGCGAGGCGCACTACGACGCCGTCCCGCGCGTGACCTTCACCGACCCGCAGGCCGCCGCGGCCGGCGCGACCGAGGCCGCGTTCAGCGCGACGGCGCTCGTGTCCGAGGTGGCCAAGACCGCGGCTTACACGCGCGCGTACGCGGAGTCCAACGGCTTCCTCACGCTGCTCAGCGACGGCGAGCGGCTGACCGGCGCCTACGCGCTCGGCCCCGAGGCCGGCGAATGGCTCCAGCAGGCCACGCTCGCGATCCGCGCCGGCGTCCCGCTGGACGTCCTCATCGACACCATCCAGCCCTTCCCGACGTTCTCGGAGATCTACCTCCTGGCACTCAAGGCGCTCCACAAGGAGATCACGGCCGCGAGCCGGCAGGTCGCCTAGACCAGGGTGTTTCACAGGCGCGATCGGGCGCCCGAAGCGGGACGGTGGACGGCAACAGATCACTACCGATCAAGGAGCCGTCATGTCCACCATCCGCTTCAACCAGACGACAACCTCGACGCCCGAGCAGTTCGTCGCCGGGCTCGCCGACTTCGGGCCGGGCCGCTCGGAGCTGTTCGGCAACAGCGCCGACGAGTACCTGAAGGTGCACGACCAGGGCCCCACCGACGCCGACGTCACCGAGGGCTCGGGCGGCGTCTGGGAGCGCCTGCACTACGACTGGTCCGATCCCAACCGCGTCGTCATGACGACCACCGACTCCAACGTATGGGGAGGCGCCTCGAGCCACACCTACACGTTCACGCGGCAGTCCGACGGCACGACCGGCGTCGACGCCGTCGTCGTCCGCGAGGGCAAGAACATCAAGGGCCGGGCGCTCGGGATCGTGCTCGGGACGGTCGGCAAGCGCGTCCTCAGAAGGGAGTTCGAGAAGACCGTCAAGGCGATCGAGAGCCGGAACAGCGTTCCTACGCCGGCGTGACATCCCGCTCGGGTTTCGGCAGCGCGGCGCGGAGGCCGCCGCGCGCGCCGAACCCGCCCGCGCGGCGTGGCTGCGTAGTGCTGCGGCCATGGGAGGATGAGCAACTCATGCTCGGGACGGCTCACGGCGAAGCTCCGCCGCTCCTCGGTCGCCTCGAGGAACAGGACCTCATGACATCGCTCCTGGACGACGTCGCAACGCGCGGTCACGCGCTCGTGCTGCGCGGGGAGCCGGGCATCGGCAAGTCGCGCCTGCTGTCCGAGTGCGAGCGAACGGCACGCAGGCGCGGCATGGCCGTGCTCACCACGGCCGGTGTCCAGTCCGAGGCGCATCTGCCGTTTGCCGGGCTCCATCAGCTGCTCCGCCCGGTGCGTGAGCGTGCGAGCGGGCTCCGCGACCTTCAGCGCGCCGCACTCGATGCCGCTTTCGGCCTGACGCCCGACCCCGCGCCCGAACGCTTCCGGATCGCGATGGCCGCGCTCGACCTCGTCTCGGACGTCGCCGCCGATGCTCCGCTGCTGCTGGTCGTCGAGGACGCTCATTGGCTCGACCGGCCCACCGCTGACGTGCTGGCATTCGTCGCGCGGCGCATCGAGTCTGACCCGATCATCCTGCTCGCGGCGATCCGGGACGGCTATCCCTCCGTGCTCGACGAGGCCGGCCTGCCGGAGCACAAGGTCGTCGGTCTCGATGATTCGACCGCCGCCGCCTTGCTCGATGCGGTGGCTCCGGACCTGCCGCTCGAGGCGCGCGCGCGGGTGCTGCGCGAAGCGGCCGGGAACCCGCTCGCCATTCTGGAGCTCCCGGCAGTCGCCGGACGTGATGAGAGCGAGCAGTGGGTCGCCGGGGGCGTGCCCTTGACCGAACGGCTCGAGCGCGCGTTCGCCGACCGTGTCTCCGATCTGCCCGATGCGACGCGGCTGCTGCTGCTGGTGGCCGCCCTCAGCGACGAGGACAGAGTCAACGAGATCGTCGCCGCGAGCACCGCCATCGGTGGCACCACCGTGGATCTCGAGGCTGCCGGGCAGGCCGTTGAGGCCGGCATCGTCGACGCCGGTCTTCAGACGCTGCGCTTCCGGCACCCGCTGATCCGCTCGGCGGTCGCGCAGAGCGCCGGCCTGGCGGAACGTCGGCGTGTCCACGAGGCGCTGGCTGACGTGCTCGACGACCAGCCGGACCGGCGCGCATGGCACCGCGCCGCGCTGCTGTCCGGCGAGCACGAGGACATCGCGCTCGAGCTCGAGGAAGCGGGAGCACGGGCACGGCGGCGGGGCGCCGTCCCGGTCGCGGTCACCGCGATGAGACGCGCCGCCGAGCTCGGCGAGCCGGGGAGCCGCAGCCGGCGCCTGCTCGGCGCCGCGGGGCTCGCCGTGGAGCTCGGGAGGCGAGATGTCGTGGTGCCGCTGCTCCGCGAGGTCAGCCGGCTGGATCTCGGGGCGTTGGACCGCGCACGCGTCACCTGGGTCGAGGAGACCGCGTTGACTCGCCCGCTCGACGCCGAGCGGTTCAAGTCGCTGATCGCCGCAGCGGAGCAAGCGGGAGCGGCGGGCGACCACGACCTGCACGTCGATCTCCTCTGGCTCGTCGCCTCGCGCGCATGGTGGGTCGATCCGGGTCCCGAGGTGAGACGAGCGCTGATCGACGCGTCCTGGAGGCTCGGCGATGCGAGTGCTGAAGACCCGCGCGTCTTCGCCGTCCATGCGTATGCGGATCCGTTGGGTCACGCTTCCGGGGTTCTCGCGCGCCTCGAACGCGCGGCGACCGGCGAGCGACTCGACACCGACGCCGCACGCTTCTTCGGGCCGGCCGCGCTCGTCGTCGGCGCCTTCGACCTGGGCAACGATTTCCTGGCGGCGGCGATCGACGGGCTGCGGACGGAGGGAAGGCTCGGGCATCTGCCGCGGTTGCTCACGCTCTACTCGTCCATGGCCGCCCGCATCGGCGACTGGGAGGTGGCGTCGACCGCGGCCGACGAGGCGAGTCGTCTCGCCCAGGAGTTCGGGGAGCCGCAGTGGGCGGCCGCGGCCGATACGGCGATCTCGCTCGTCGCGGCCATGCGGGGCGACGAGCAAAAGGCCGAGCTCATGGCCGCACGCGCTGAGATGGTCGCGGCACCGGTCGGCGCGAACATCACGATGGCGTTTGCCCAGTTCGGGAAGGCACTGGCCGCGCTCGCTGTCGGTCGCCATGGCGACGCGTACGCAGCGGCGGACCGCCTGTTCCAGCCGGGCGACGCGGCATACCACCCGGTGATCTCGTCCTGGCTGATCGCGGATCTCGCCGAGGCCGCGAGCCACATCGACCTGCTCGAGGCCGCGCGCGCCCGCGTGTCGCAGGTCGAGGCGAGTGTCGGTGACCGCCCGGGCACATGGGTCGCGCTTGGTCTGCGTCATGCCCGGGCGCTCGTGGCGGAGCCTGCGGAGGCCGGCGATCGCTTCGCCGAGGCGCTGGCGAGCGACCTGACGCGGTGGCCGTTCCAGCGGGCGAGGATTCAGCTCGCCTACGGCCAGTGGCTGCGACGTCACCGCCGTGTCGCCGAGTCCCGAGGCGTCCTGCGGGCTGCGCGTGACACCTTCGATGCGCTCGGGTGCGCACCGTGGAGCGAGCAGGCGCGACGCGAGCTGCGTGCATCCGGGGAACGCAGCCGGCGCCGGGTGCCCGAGGCCCGCGATCAACTGACCGCGCAGGAGCTGCAGATCGCCCAGCTTGCGGCCGACGGGCGGTCGAACCGCGAGATCGGCCAGCAGTTGTTCCTCTCGCACCGCACGGTGAGCACGCACCTGTACCGGGTCTTCCCGAAGCTCGGCATCACTTCGCGAGCCGAGCTGCACGCGGCGCTGGCGCCGGTCAACGGTCGTCATCGCGGGTGACGTACGTACGCACGTGCGCGCCAACGGTGTCGTCATCTGACGCATGCGACGGTGCGGAGTCGCGGCCACAGTGGTGGATGACCACGCCGACCTCAATCCGAGGCCGGCGAACACCAGCAAGGAGGTCATCCATGACTGATGTGCAGAACGTCGTGCTCGTCCACGGCGGCTTCGTCGACGGGTCGGGCTGGCGGGGCGTCTACGACCGGCTGACGGCGGACGGCTTCAACGTGAGCGTCGTGCAGAACCAGACGCTCTCGCTCGAGAGCGACGTCGAGACCACCCACAACGTCCTCGACCAGCAGGACGGCCCGGCGATCCTCGTCGGCCACTCCTACGGCGGGGTCGTCATCACCGAAGCCGGGCGCCACGAGCGCGTCGCCGGCCTCGTGTACATCGCGGCCTTCGCGCCCGACAGCGGCGAGTCCGTCAACACGCTGATCGCCGACCCGCCGCCCGGTGCGCCCGTGCCGCCGATCCTGCCGCCCGTCGACGGGTTCCTGTTCCTGGACCGGGACAAGTTCGCACACTCGTTCGCGGCCGATCTGCCGGCGGACGAGGCCGCGTTCATGGCCGACTCACAGCTCCCGTGGGGCGTCGAGGCGCTCAACGGCGCCGTCACGGAGCCGGCCTGGCGCAGCAAGCCGAGCTGGTACCTCGTCGCGACCGACGACCGCATGATCCCGCCGCCGGCGCAGCGCGCGATGTCCGAGCGGATGGGCTCGACCGTCGTCGAGCAGGCCGGCAGCCACTCGATCTACGTCTCGCAGCCGCACGCGACGGCGGAGCTGATCAAGCACGCCGCCCGGTCGGCCCTCGTCGAGGCCGGCGCGATCGTGTAGGCGGGAATCTGCCGCTCCCCGACACGCCCGTGGAGGGATTCGGGCACGGCCGCGAAGGCGGCCGCCCTCCACGGCGTGTCGGAGGTGCGGGAGGATCCGGGCGATGGATCCTCCGGTCGAGCTGAGGCAGCTGCGGTACTTCGTGGCGGTCGCCGAGGAGCTTCACTTCGGGCGCGCGGCGGAGCGCCTGCACATGTCGCAGTCGCCGCTGTCGCGCGCGATCCGGGAGCTGGAGCGCGACGTCGGGGCCGTCTTGTTCATCCGGACCACGCGGCACGTCGAGCTCACGCCGGCCGGGTCGGCGCTCCTGGCACGCGCGCGGGTGGCGCTCACCGAGATCGACGTCGCGCTCGACGAGGCGCGCCGCGCGGCGCGGTCGGGACGAGAGGTGATCGCCATCGGGCACGGGCCGTTCAGCCGTTCGCTCGCGGGGCGGGTGGCCGAGCAGGTGGCCGACGGGGGACCGGACGTCGACATCCGGTTGGTCGAGGGCGTCGCACCCGAGCTCGCCGGCCGGGTGGCTAGCCATGAGCTCGTCGGCGCCCTGATGCTCGAAACGCCGGCGGCGGCACGCCGGTACGGCGTGCGCATCGACGCCGTGCGCGACGAGCCGCTTCTCGCCGCGCTCCCGACGGCGCACCGCTATGCCGACGCGGAGGCGATCCCGATCGGCGCCTTCGCGGAAGAGCTCGTCCTGTTGCCGCGCGAGCCGTCCGGGCGGGCGTTCAACCACTGGCTGCGCGCCGTTGTTCGCGGGGCCGGTTACGAGCTGGAGCGGACGCTCGAGACCTTGAGCGCCTCATGGGATCACCGGATGCTGCCGGTCGCGGAGGGCGAGGCGGTCTCGGTGATGGTCGCGGAGTGGAGACGGGACACGATCGCCGGGGTCGTGGCGGTGCCGTTCGATCCGCCGCTGAGCTTCCCGATCGACCTGGCGACGCGGCAGCCCGCCGATCACCACGTGGAGCGCCTCGTGCGGGCGACCTTGCGCCTCCGCGACGGCGAGGGCTGGCTCACGCATCGGGCAGCGCAGACGACGCTTCCGGGGGATTGAGTCCGAGCGGGTCTGAGTCCCTGGCCGGATCGGACTTTCACTTTCCGGCCGCTGCGACGTAGCGTCGGCGCCACCTACGGAAGGAGGCTTCGATGGCCGACGGCGACCGAATCCCGCTGATGCTCATCCATGGCGCGTGGCTGTCCTCGCGCAGCTGGGAGAGCTTTGCCGACTACTTCTCCAAGCGCGGCTTCGCGGTCTCCGCGCCCGAGTGGCCGCGCAAGGAGGGCGACGCCGAGGAGCTCGCCGGGCTCGGGCTCGCCGAGATCGCCGATCACTACGAGCGGCTCGTCCGCGAGCTCGACCGGCCCCCGGTGCTGGTCGGCCATTCGTTCGGTGGCCTGCTGGTCGAGCTGCTGCTGGATCGCGGTCTCGGGCGCGCGGGCGTGGCGCTCAGCCCGGCGCCGCCGAAGGGCATCCTCGTGCTGCCGTTCTCCTCGCTCAAGGCCGCGTCGCCCGCGCTCGCGCACCCGTCGAAGCGGCACGGCATCGTGACGCTGACGCCGGAGGAGTTCGGCTACGCGTTCGTGAACACCTACGCCCCTGAGGACGCCGCCGCCGCGTACGAGCGCTACGCCGTCCCGGAGACCGGCCGGATCTTCTACGAGGCGGGCCTCGCCAACTTCTCGCTGCACCCGCCGTCCGAGGTGCACTTCGACAACGATGACCGCGCGCCGCTGCTGATCGTCGGAGCCGAGAAGGACCACACCGTGCCGGCCTCGGTCGCGCGTGCGCAGCACAAGAAGTACGGGCGTTCCTCGGCGAGGACGGACTACCTCGAGTTCGAGGGCCGGTCGCACCTCTTCATCGCCGGCGACGGGTCCGAGGAGGTCGCCGCCGCGATCGACAGCTGGCTCGACGGCGTGCTCGACACCGTGAGCGCCTGATGGACCTGGGGCTCAACGGCAAGGTGGCGGTCGTGACCGGCGCGAGCAAGGGCATCGGGCTCGCCGTCACCCGCGCGCTCGTCGACGAGGGCGCGAGGGTGGTGGCGGGAGCGCGGACCACCGAGGCGCTCGACGACCTCGACGGCGTGACTGCCGTGCCCGTCGACCTCGCCTCGCCCGACGGCCCCGAGCTGCTGGTGCGACGCGCGCTCGACGAGCACGGCCGCGTCGACGTCCTCGTCAACAACGTCGGCGCTGTGCGCATGCGCCTCGACGGCTTCCTCGCGACCTCGGACGACGAGTTCGAGTGGGCGATGCAGATGAACTTCTTCACGGCGCTGCGCGCCATCCGCGCCACGGTCCCGGGCATGCTCGAGCAGGGCGGCGGAGCGATCGTCAACGTCGCGTCGGTCAACGCCTTCTTCCAGCCCGACGCCGGCACGATCGACTACGGGGCGGCCAAGGCAGCGCTGGTGAACCTCAGCAAGTCGCTCGCTCAGGAGTTCGGCGCCAAGGGCCTCCACGTCAACTGCGTCTCCCCGGGCCCGGTCAGCACCGAGCTCTGGCTCGGCGACCACGGGGTCGCGGCGACCGTCGCCGCGGCCGGAGGCGTCGACGACGACACCGCGCGCGAATCAGTGATCGCGGGCATCGGCGGCTTCGCGACCGGCCGGTTCACCACGCCGGAGGAGGTCGCCACGCTCGTCGTGCTCCTGGCGTCCGAGCGCACCGCGAACGTCACCGGCGCCAACTACGTCATCGACGGCGGCCTGATCAAGACGACATAACGCCCCTAACCCCGGGGCTTTCCGTGCCCGTGGTGGCGGTCGTGGTCCTTTCCGTGTCCGTGGTGGTGATCGCGATCCTTCTCCGCTCGGCGGATCGCGCGCTTGATGGCCTTCTCGCAGTCGGTGTAGTCGCGGAGGTCGGTCGGAAGTCGCCGCAGTGCCCGTCGGAGGGCGCGCAGGCTGTAGTGACGGTCGAGGTCGTCGTCGCGGCTGCAGTCCCGCCAGATCTTGCCCACCTCGCGGTCGAGGGGCCGCTGGGCTCGCCGGATCGCGCGCCGAATCGCGCCTTCGCAGTCGGTGTAGTCACGCAGGTCGGTCGGAAGTCGCCGCAGTGCCCGTCGGAGGGCGCGCAGGCTGTAGTGACGGTCGAGGTCGTCGTCGCGGCTGCAGTCCCGCCAGATCTTGCCGACCTCGTGGTCGAGGCGGCGCTTGGCGCGATCGATCGCGTGCTCGAGCTTGCGTTCGCAGCGCGTGTGGCGACGGACGTGCCGCGGGAGCTGGTCGAGCGCCCGGCGCAGCGCGCGGAGCGGGTAGGTCCGGTCCAGATCGCCGTCGCGTGCGCAGTCGCGGATGACCTGGCTGACGACAGGATTGTGGTCGCGTGAGCCTCCTGCCGAGGCCGTCGCGGTGAACAGTGACGATCCGGCCAAGACGAGGCCGAGCGCGACGAGAGCACACCTGCGCATGCCACAACCTCCCATCGAGGAAGCGATCAGAGACCTTCCACACTGAAGCGAAGCACCCAGCTCCCGATGTGGCAACGGACGAGGTCAGCTCGCGACCACCCTGAAAACGGTGCGATTGACCACCGGTGAAAGGGACGACGGGAGGGTCAGAAAATGGAGGTCGTGTTCGACCGCACCGTCGGGCTGGTGCAGATCGGGTGCGATGGCGCTGACGACGGCACCAGCCAGGGGACCGGGCGTCAGCGCATCTCCTTGAGGATCCGCTGCACGATCTCGTCCGTCTCGCCGCGCGCGGAACTGCCGATCGCATCGAGCAGCCGCTCGAGGACGTCGTCGCTCCAGCCGCCCGTACGTAGCAGGAGATCGCGCAGCAACGCGACGCGCAGGAAGCGTGTGGTCTCCGTCCCCTGACCGCCGATGCCAAGCTCGTCGAGGGCATCCGCGACCGGCACGTACTCCTCGTGGAACCACGCCTCGGCGGCCGCGGCACGCGGCAAGAGCCGCCCCTCAGCCTGGCTCGCTCGGAACGCCCAGGACTCGAAATGCTTCGAAAGCTGCTCGTACCGCCACGCCTCCGAGAGCTGGATCCGCGCCCGTGCTGCTGCAGCGAGCGGCACTCGCTCGTCGAACTCGCGCTCGTGGCGCGTAAGGAGCAGGTCGCGCAGCATCAACTCGTCCGTCAGCGGGACGCTGGTCTGCACCTCACGCACGTTGGCGTCGATGTGAGTGTCGCCGTGAGCGCGCGCGACCGAGACGCGGTGATGACCATCGATGACGAAGTGCAGCGTTCCGATCCGGTAGACGTCGATCGGCGGCATCGAGCGCCCGCGCCTGCGTGCCACCGCGATGCTCTCCCACCGGCGCCGCGGCCGGCTCGACGCCGGGCGGAAGCGGCGGTCGAACTCCGCCTCCCGCCGGTCGACGGTGCCGATGACCGACTCGACAGCGATCGACTGCAGCCCGAGATGCCGCTCGCCGCTCCTGCCGAGCGCTGCCACCACATCCTCGAACGGCAGCATGACCGCCACGTCGTCGCGGCGCCGCGCGCGGGACGCGAGCTTCGCGAGCGACTGCCGCCGTCGCTCGCGCGCGAACGCGGCGGCCGCGTCTGACTCGGGAAAGCCCGTGCTCATCGTGCTCGCGGGATTAGACCACCGTCATGGTGGTCGATGTGGAACCGTAGCCGTTCGAAGGCCCTTCCCGCAGAGCCGACGGCCGGACTCGAACCGGCGACCCCTTCATTACGAGTGAAGTGCTCTACCAGCTGAGCTACGTCGGCGCAGCCGCGCAGTCTACCGCCGGCGGCGCGCCATTCCTGTCAGGAGGCACGCCTGCGCCGCAGGATGCGGCGGTCGTCGGGCAGCCTTAGCGTGACCCGCTCGGCGTCGAGCGCCTCGAGCAGCGCCTGTGCGTAGCGGCGCGAGGTGCTGAGCTCGTCGCGCAGCCGCGCGAGCGTGATCGAGTCCTCGGCGGTGATGATCGCCGTGACGCGATCGCGGAGCGTGTCGAGTGCCTCGCGGTGGATGTGCATCGTCCGGTCGAGCCGCACGACGCGGCCGGCGGTTCGCAGCTCTGCCAGCGCCGCCTCGGCGCCCTCGTTCAGCTCGCTGTCGCGCGGTGGGCGGTCGCCGGCGGCGCGCAGCGTTTGCTCGAGCTCGAGCGCGGTCTCCGACAGCGCCTGCGGCTGCGGCGGCGGTGGCGGCGTGGCCGGCCGGGGTTCCTCGGACTGCTCCGGCCGGCGCGTGCGCCGTGCGGCCGGATCGAGGACGATGCCGCCGCCGAGCGTGCCGGGCGGGGCGATCGAGCGGACGACGAAGCGGTCTCCGGCGCGCGCGATCAGCGGTCGCTCGCAGCGCAGTTGCCAGCGCCCGGGCTCGCGCTCGGCGATCCGTGCCGGCGTCTCGCGCGTGCCGTGGTGGATCTGTGCGCGGCGTGGGATCTCAGCGTCGCCGAGCTCGAGCGCGACGTCGAGGATCCACGACGGCCGCAACCCGGCGTCCTCGCCGGTCACCACGTGCCCGCGGCCGATTGCGTCGACACGGACTCCGGCGAGGTTCACGGCGACGCGCTGTCCGGCGATCGCCCGCTCGACGGCGGCGTCGTGCACCTGCGCGCTCCTCACCCGGGCGCGCCGGCCGGAAGGCAGAAGGGTGACGCGGTCGCCGGCGCCGAGTGAGCCTGACCACAGCGTCCCGGTGACCACGGTTCCTGCGCCGCGGATGGTGAACGAGCGGTCGACGTGGAGCACGGCCGCGCCGTCGTGCGACCGCTCGCCCGGAACCTGTGCCGCCGCGACGTGGGCGATCGCGGCGCGGACCTGCTCGACGCCGGTGCCGGCGCGGGCGGAGCAGTCCACGATCGGGACGCCCTCGCCGACCAGTGCGCGGGCTTCATCACGAGCGCGCGCGGAGTCTGCGAGGTCGGTCTTCGTCACCGCCACGACCCCCGCGCGCACCCCGAGCGCGCGCAGCACCGCCGCGTGCTCGACCGTCTGCGGCATCACGCCGTCGTCGGCGGCGACGACGAGCAGGAACAGGTCGACGCCGGTCGCGCCGGCGACCATGGTGCGCACGAAGCGCTCGTGGCCGGGGACGTCGACGAGCGAGAGCAGCCGGCCGCCGACGTCGAGCTGGGCGAAGCCGAGGTCGATCGACATGCCGCGGGCCTGCTCCTCCGGCAGCCGATCGGTGTCTCTCCCGGTGAGCGCGCGGACGAGCGCGGTCTTGCCGTGGTCGATGTGACCGGCCGTCCCGACCGTGAGCGGGATGGCGCCGCTCACGGTCGGGACGGTGTCCGGGGGACGGAGCGGCGAAGGAGTCGAACCTTCCCACCGCGGGGTTGCCGCGGCTCCCCGGCTTTGAAGGCCGGTTGGACCACCGGGCCCGGGCCGCTCCACGCGTCAAGCAGATGATCCACGGCTCACGCTGATGCTGCCGGGACGACCGTCGACCAGGCGCCCGACGACGGCGCCCGGGACGTCCGCGGCGCGCTCGGCCGCGACCGCGACCAGCAGGCCGCCCGAGGTGGTGGCGTCGCACACCAGGCGGCGGCGCCATTCCTCCACGCCTGCGGCGAAGCGCGTGAACGTCTCGGCGTGCTCGCGATTGCGCCGGCTGCCGCCCGAGACCGCGTCGTCGCCGCGCAGCAGCGCCTCCACCCCCTCGATCGCCGGCACGGCGTCGGCGTCGACCTCGGCCGCGAGCGCGCTCGCCGCGGTGAGCTCGTGCAGGTGCCCGAGCAGCCCGAAGCCGGTCACGTCGGTCATGGCGTGTGCGCCCGCCTGCCGCGCGGCGTGCGCCGCCGCGGCGTTCAGCGCGGTCATCACGGCGACGGCGGGCGCGAGCAGCCCGTCGCCGTGCCCGCGCTTGAGCGCGGTCGAGATCGCGCCGACGCCGAGCGGCTTCGTCAGCACCAGCGCATCGCCGGCCCGCCCGCCGGCGTTGCCGATCACGCGCGCGGGGTCGACCGTGCCGGTGACCGCGAGGCCGTACTTCGGCTCCGGATCGTCGATCGAGTGGCCGCCCACGAGCAGCGCGCCGGCCTCGCGCACCACGTCGCCGCCGCCGCGCAGGATCTCGGCGAGCACGCCGGGGCCGAGCCGCTCGAGCGGGAACGCGACCAGATTCAGCGCGCTCAGCGGCTCGGCGCCCATCGCGTAGATGTCCGACAGCGCGTTGGCCGCCGCGATGCGACCGAAGTCGTACGGGTCGTCCACGATCGGCGTGAAGAAGTCCACCGTCTGCACGAGCGCCAGGTCGTCGCGCACGCGCACGACGCCGGCGTCGTCGGCCGTCGCGCTGCCGATCAGCAGCCGCGGATCGTCGATCGCCGGCAGCGACCGCACGATCGGGCCGATGTCGGCGGCCGACAGCTTGCAGCCGCAGCCGGCGCCATGCGACAGCGACGTGAGCGCGATCGCCTCGCTCATCCCAGCACGCGCTCGGCGCCGGTGTACACGTTGACGCTGCCGCGGCGGGCGAACCCGCCGAGCGTCATGCCGCGATCGGCGGCGAGGCTGACCGCGAGCGAGCTCGGCGCGCCCACGCCGACGAGGATCGGCGCCCCGGCCACGGCGGCCTTCTGGACCAGCTCGAACGACAGCCGGCCGCTGACGCACAGGATCCGCCCATGCAGCGGCAGCGCGCCTCCGAGCAGCGCCCGGCCGACCACCTTGTCCATCGCGTTGTGGCGTCCGACGTCCTCGCGGACGCACAGCAGCTCGCCGTCGGGCGCGAACAGCCCGGTGGCGTGGAGGCCGCCGGTGCGCTCGAACGCCGGCTGGCGCAGCCGGTCGGGCAGGGCCGCGAGCAGCGCGCGCTCGATCTCGGGCCCGGGCGTGGCGGGGTCGGCGTGCACGGCGACCTCCTCGAGCGCGCCCTTGCCGCAGACGCCGCAGGAGGAGCTCGTGTAGAAGCGGCGGTTGCCCGGGTCGCGGGTCATCGGCCCCTCGACCTCGATCGTGTTCGCCGCCAGGTCCTCGGTCAGCCCGGCGTGGCGCGGCGTGTCGATCAGGCCCTCGGTGAACAGGAAGCCCAGCGCGAGCTCCTCGTCGTGGCCGGGCGTGCGCATGGTCACGGCGAGCGGCGCGCCGTCGACGCGGATCTCGAGCGGCTCCTCGACCGCCACCAGATCCTCTTCGCCGTCGCGCACGAGCTTCGCCCACATGGGGACATTGTTACGCTGCAAACGCCCTGGACACGCAATCCTGGAGAGCGGACATGCCGAGGAAGTACGCCCGCCTGACCGAGCCACTGGTCCGCGACGACGGGGTCCTGCGCACAGCGACCTGGGACGAGGCACTCGACCGCGCCGCATCCGGCTTCCGCCGCGCGGTCGACGCCCACGGGCCCGACACGTACGGGATGCTCAGCTGCTCCAAGGCCACGAACGAGGTCAACTTCATCGCGCAGAAGTTCACGCGCGTGGCGATCGGCACGAACAACATCGATTCGTGCAACCGAACTTGACACGCTCCTAGCGTCGTCGGTCTGGCGACGGTATTCGGCGCTGGTGGAGGCACCAGCTCATACCAGGAGGTGCAGGACACGGACGTGATCCTGCTGTGGGGCTCCAACGCGCGCGAGGCGCACCCGATCTTCTTCCACCACGTGCTGAAGGCGATCCACAGCGGGGCGCGCATGTACGCGATCGACCCGCGGCGGACCACGACCGCGCAGTGGGCCGACACGTGGCTCGGCCTCAACGTGGGCAGCGACGTCGCGCTGGCGAACGGGATGGCCCGCGAGATCATCCACGCGGGGCTGCACAACCGCGAGTTCATCGAGCGCGGCACGTCGGGCTTCGAGGCCTTCGCGGCCGCCGTCGAGCCGTACACGCTGGAGCGGGCCGAGGCGCTCAGCGGCGTGCCGGGCGACGTGATCCGGGACGTCGCGCACACGTACGCGCGCGCGGATCGCGCCCAGATCTGCTGGACGCTGGGGATCACCGAGCACCACAACGCGGTCGACAACGTGCTCGCGCTGATCAACCTGGCGCTGCTGACCGGGCACGTGGGCCGCTACGGCTCGGGCCTGAACCCGCTGCGCGGCCAGAACAACGTGCAGGGCGGCGGCGACATGGGCGCGATCCCGAACCGGCTGCCGGGCTTCCAGGACCTCGAGACCGACCCCGAGGCGGTTGCGAAGTACGAGCGGGCGTGGGGCGTCAAGCTCACGCCGAAGTACGGCTGGCACATGACCGAGATGTTCGAGGCGATCGACCGCGACGAGCTGACGACGATGTTCGTGCTCGGCGAGAACCCGATCCAGTCCGACGCCGACGGCCATCACGTCAGAGGCCTGTTCGAGCGCCTCGACCACCTCGTCGTGCAGGACATCTTCCGCACCGCGACCGCGGAGATGGCCGACGTCGTGCTGCCGGCCTCGGCCAGCTGGTGCGAGGCGGAGGGCACGGTGACGAACAGCGAGCGGCGCGTGCAGCGGGTCCGCGCCGCGCTCGAGCCGCCGGGCAACGCGCGCGACGACGTGCGCATCATGGTCGACCTCGCGGGACGCCTCGGCCACAGCTGGGAGTACGAGTCGGCCGAGGACGTCTGGGACGAGCTGCGCTCGCTGGCGCCGAACCACGCCGGGATGAGCTACCGGCGGCTGGAGGAGCTCGGCGGGATCCAGTGGCCATGCTTCAGCGAGGACACGCTCGAGCCGACGTTCCTGCACGGGCGGCTGTGGAAGGAGCCGCTGGAGGGGCCGGCGGCCGTGTTCCACGCGGTCGAGGACTCCCCGCCCGTCGAGGCGCTCTCGGAGCAGTACCCGCTGCGCCTGACGACCGGCCGCCGGCTCGACTCCTTCAACACCGGCGTGCAGAGCGGCGGCTACACGTCGCCGCTGCGGCGCGGGGAGGAGCTCGAGCTGTCGGCGCAGGACGCCGAGGAGCTCGGCGTGGTCAGCGGCGAGCGGGTGCGCGTGTCGTCGGCGCGAGGTAGCGTCATCGCCCCGGTGCGCATCGAGTCGTCGCTGCGCCCCGGCCTGGCGTTCATGACGCTGCACTTCCCCGACGAGGTGGAGACCAACCTGCTCACCATCAACGCGACCGATCCGAAGTCGGGCACCGCGGAGTTCAAGGCCACCGCGATCCGGGTCGACCGGATCCCGCTCGGCGAGGACGAGGAGGCGGAGCGGCGCAGCGCCGCCGCGCAGCCGGCCGGCTGATGGACCTCGTCATCCAGAACGAGCTGCCGACGGCGCCGGAGCGCGAGGCCGTCGACGCGGTGCTCGGCCCGCCGCGGTCGAGCTGGGAGGGCGCCGAGCAGGCCTCCGCCCGCGACCAGCGCGTGGCACGCGGCGGGCATGCCGCGCGCGCACAGCGCCACCTGCTGCTCCCGACGCTGCACGCGCTCCAGTCGCGCGTCGGGTGGATCAGCCGCGGTGCGCTCAACTACGTCTGCCGGCGGCTGACGATCCCGCCGGCCGAGGCGTACGGCGTGGCGTCGTTCTACGCGCTGTTCTCGCTCGAGCCGCAGCCGCCGGTCGTGGCCCACGTGTGCACCGACGTGGCCTGCATCGCGCGCGGATCGCAGGAGCTCGTCGCGGACCTCGAGCGGACCGTCGGTCCCGAGGGATCGCATCCCGGCAACGGCCAGGCCGTGTGGCATGAGAGCCCATGCCTGGGGATGTGCGAGTACGCGCCCGCCGCGATGCTGACCGTGGCGGGCCCCGAGCCGCGCGAGGCGTCTGCCGCGCCGGTCGACGCCGCCGACATCGCGGCCATGCTCGCGAGCGGCGAGGCGCCGCCGCCACCGGCGCCGCGCGTCCCGCAGGCCGGCGACCCGTCGCTGCGGCTGCTGCGCCGCGTCGGCGTGGTCGACCCCGAGAGCATCGACAGCTACCGCGCGCACGGCGGCTACGAGGCGCTGCGCGCCGCCGTCGAGATGGGGCCGGACCGCGTGCTGCGCGAGGTGACGGACTCCAAGCTCCTGGGCCGCGGCGGCGCGGCGTTCCCGACCGGACGCAAGTGGGAGGCGGTCGCCCGCAACGCCAAGCGCCCGCACTACCTGATCTGCAACGCCGACGAGTCCGAGCCGGGCACGTTCAAGGACCGCGTGATCCTCGAGCACGACCCGTTCTCGATCGTCGAGTCGATGACGATCGCCGGCATCGCGACCGGCTGCGAGCACGGCTACCTGTACCTGCGCGGCGAGTACCCGCTGGCCTGGGACCGGCTCGTGCGCGCGATCACCGCCGCCCGCGCACGCGGCTTCCTCGGCCAGGACATCCTCGGCCAGGGCCACGCGTTCGACATCGAGCTGCGCAAGGGGGCCGGCGCCTACATCTGCGGCGAGGAGACCGCGCTCTTCAACTCGATCGAGGGCTATCGCGGCGAGCCCCGCAACAAGCCGCCGTTCCCGGTCGACAAGGGCCTGTTCGACAAGCCCACCGTGATCAACAACGTCGAGACGCTGGTCAACGTCCCGGGCATCGTCATGGAGGGAGGCGAGGCCTACGCGCGGATCGGCACCGAGGACTCGACCGGGACGCGCCTGTTCTGCCTCTCGGGCCGGATCGCGAAGCCCGGGCTGTACGAAGCGCCGTTCGGCGTCACGCTCCGCGAGCTGCTCGAGCTGGGCGGCGGCGTGATCGACGGGCGGCCGCTGCGGACGGTCATGCTCGGCGGAGCCGCGGGCCGCTTCGTCACGCCGGACGAGCTCGACGTCGAGATGTCGTTCGAGGCCACGCGCGAGGCCGGGGTCAGCATGGGCTCCGGCGTCGTCATGGTCGTCGACGACACCGTCGACCTCCCGGCCATCCTGATGCGGCTGGCCGCGTTCTTCCGCGACGAGTCGTGCGGCCAGTGCGTGCCCTGCCGGGTCGGCACGGTCCGCCAGGAGGAGGCGCTCGCCCGGCTCGTCAACGGGCGCCCCCGAGGGTCGGTCGAGCAGGAGTATGCGCTGCTGGACGAGATCACCGCGTCGATGCGCGACGCGTCGATCTGCGGGCTCGGGCAGACCGCCGCCGACGCGATCGAGTCGGCGCTGCGCAAGCTCGACGTCTTCGAGACGGCGGGGCAGCGATGAGCAGGACACGGACCGGGGCGCCGGCGCGCGTCGTCGAGCTCACGCTCAACGGCGAGCCCGTCACCGCGCGCGAGGACCAGACGATCCTCGACGTCGCACAGGGCCAGGGGATCGACATCCCCACGATGTGCTGGGAGCGCACGCTCACGCCCGTCAACGCCTGCCGCGTGTGCGTGTGCGAGGTCAAGGGCGCCCGCACGCTCGTCCCGTCCTGCTCGCGCAAGGTCGAGGAGGGCATGGAGGTCGAGACCCACTCCGATCGCGTGAAGCTGAGCCGCAGGATGGTGATCGAGTTCCTCGCCTCCTCCGTCGACCTGTCGGCGATGCCCGACGTCGACCGCTGGATCGAGGAGTACGGCGCCGACCCCGACCGCTACGGACCGCCGGCGCCCCCGTTCGAGGCCGGCGAGCGCGACCGCCTCCGCGCCGGCCACCACGAGACGCCCGACGGTCGCCACGCGGCCACCGTGCACCAGCCGGTCAAGGTCGACAACGAGCTCTACGTGCGCGACTACGCGAAGTGCATCCTCTGTTACAAGTGCGTCGAGGGCTGCGGCACCGACTGGCAGAACACGTTCGCGATCGCCGTTGCCGGCCGCGGCTTCGACGCGCGGATCGCCACCGAGTTCGCCAACCCGCTGCCGGACTCCGCGTGCGTGTACTGCGGCAACTGCATCGCCGTCTGCCCGACCGGCGCGCTGATGTTCAAGAGCGAGTTCGACCTCCGCGAGCAGGGCGACTGGGACGAGGAGCGCCAGACGCAGACGCAGACGATCTGCACGTACTGCGGCGTCGGCTGCAACCTGGTGCTGCACGAGCAGGACAACGAGATCGTCAAGGTCACCTCGCCACTCGACCATCCGGTGACGAGCGGCAACCTGTGCATCAAGGGCCGGTTCGGCTTCCAGTTCGTCCAGAACGATCGCAGCGGACTGCCCGGACCGGCGGAGGAGGACTGAGCGAATGTTCGGCAGCGACCCGACCGACCCGGATGCGAGCCCCGTCGACGACGAGGGACGCGTCCCGGTCGCCGGCGCCGACGGCTGGCGCTACCTGCCGTTCGAGCGCGACGACGCCACCGGCGAGCACCAGATCACGCTCGTGCGCGTTCAGGACGGCGAACAGGTCCGGTTCATGCTGCCGGCGTTCGTCGAGCAGGGCGACGAGCTCGGCCAGATCGCGCTGCTGGTGATCCAGGCCCGGGAGCGCTGGCGCGAGCTGAAGGGCCTCGGAGGCTAGCCCGCCGCGCGGCGCCTGGGATCATCCCGGGCATGGACGCCGACGATCGCCGCGAGCGACTGCGTGCGCTGCCGTCCGTCGACCGCCTCGCGACCGCGGTCGCACGCGCCGAGCTGGCCGACCGCCGCACCGAGCTGCTGTCCGGCGCCGGCGACGACCCCGACCTCGTCGACCGCGCCCGGTCGCGGCTGCGCCCGTCGCTCCGGCGCGTGCTCAACGCCACCGGAGTCGTGGTGCACACGAACCTCGGGCGCGCGCCGCTCGCGGCGGCCGCGCGCGACGCGGTCGTCCGGGTCGCCGACGGCTACTCCAACCTCGAGCTCGACGTCGAGACGGGCAGGCGAGGGTCGCGCCAGGACCACGTCGAGGGCCTGCTGCGCGAGCTGACCGGCGCCGAGGCCGCGCTCGCCGTCAACAACTGCGCGGCCGCGACGCTGCTCGCCGCCGCGGCGCTCGCGGGCGGACGCGAGCTCGTCGTCTCGCGCGGGCAGGCGATCGAGATCGGCGGGGCGTTCCGGATCCCCGACGTCGTCGCCCAGGCGGGAGCCCGGCTCGTGGAGGTCGGCACGACGAACCGCACGCGGCTGGCCGACTACGCCGCGGCGCTCGGGCCCGAGACCGCCGCGATCCTGCGCGTCCATCCGTCGAACTTCCGCACGCTCGGGTTCGTCGAGTCCGTCGCGATCGAGGCGCTGTGCGGGCTCGGCGTCCCGGTGATCGACGACGTCGGCTCCGGCCTGCTCGCGGACGACGTCGCGGTGCTGGCCGACGAGCCGCCCGTGCGCCGGTCGGTGCGCGCGGGCGCGGCCGTCGTCTGCTTCTCGGGCGACAAGCTGCTCGGGGGCCCTCAAGCGGGGCTGCTCGCCGGCGCGCACGACGCCGTCGAGGCCTGCCGGCGCCATCCGCTCGCCCGCGCCATGCGGATCGACAAGCTCTCGCTGGCCGCGCTCGAGGCCACGCTCGCGCTCTACCGCGACCCCGAGCAGGCCCGCGCGGCGATCCCGGTGCTCGCGATGCTGACGGTGGACGAGGACGCGCTCGCCGCGCGCGCCGAGCGGCTGGCCGCCGCCACGGGCGGCGCCGTGATCCGCGCCGTGGCGCGCGTCGGCGGCGGCGCGCTGCCGCTGCTCGAGCTGCACGGTCCCGCGGTGGCGCTCGATCCCGGCCCGGCCGGCGCGGACACGCTGGCGGCCGCGTTGCGCGCCGGCGACCCCCCGCTGATCGGGCGCATCCAGGACGACCGGTTGCTCCTCGATCCGCGCACGCTGGACGACGCCGAGATCGACGCTGCCGCACGCGCGGTCGCCGCGGTCGGGCAGACCTAACCGAACGGTCAGTCTTCTCGAACATCCGCCGAAACGCGCTCGTGTAATAGCGGCCGGTGCGTAGGCTCGATGCATCGGTGCGGCATCGATGCCGCCCATGACGTACAGGAGCGATGAAGGACCAGATATGGGGCGGCCACGGACGGTCACCGGCACTGGCGCGACGGCGGGACGCGCCGCGGCTGCGGCTTCGCTCGCGCCGACGGTCCTGCTCGCGGACGCCGATGCCGACGCGCGGGCGATGATCCGCGACGCGCTGCTCGAGGGCACCGGCCCGTGCATGCTGCGCACGGTCGAGAGCGCGGAGGAGCTGGAGCGCTACCTGCGCGACCCGAACCCGGCGAACCCGAAGCCGGCGGTGGTGCTGGTCGACCTCGGGCTGCCCGACGAGGACGGGGTCTGCGCGGTCGCGCGGATCAAGCGCGACGCCGACCTGCGGCACATCCCCGTCGTCGTGATCGCGAGCGGGCTCGACGCGACCGCCACGGCCGCCGCGTACGAGGCCGGGGCGAACACGGTGATCCCGAAGCCGGCCACCTTCATCGAGCTGGTACGCCTGATCAAGGTGCTGACCGCGTACTGGCTCGACGCCGCCGCGCTGCCGCCGCAGCGGGAACTCCCGTGACCGCCGACGAGGGCGACGCTGAAACCACCGAGCACCGCCACGCGCTCGCGATGCACGCCACGGGCGACGGCGTGTGGGACTGGGACATCACGCGCGAGCGGCTGTACCTCTCGCCCCGCTGGAAGGCGATGCTCGGGTACGCCGGCGACGAGCTCGGCGACGCGCCGGGAGAGTGGCTCGGCCGCGTCCACGCCGACGATCGCGCCGCGCTCCAGCAGGCGATCGAGGCGCTCTGCGCGGGTACGTCGCAGCATCTCGAGCACGAGCACCGGATCCAGGACCGGGACGGCTCGTACCGGTGGATGCTCGCTCGCGGGACGGCTGTGCGCGACCACGCCGGGCAGGCGACCCGGGTCGTCGGCAGCCTGACCGACGTTTCGGCCCGCAAGCACGCCGAGGAGCGCCTCCAGCACGACGCCCTGCACGACGCGCTCACGGGGATCCCCAACCGCGTCCTGTTCGTCGACCGCCTGGACCAGGCGATCCGCCGCGCGCAGCGTGCCACCCCGCAGGCGGCCGCCGCCGTGCTGTTCCTCGACCTCGATCGCTTCAAGCTCGTCAACGACTCGCTCGGTCACCAGGCGGGGGACCGGCTGCTGATCGCGGTCGCGCGGCGGCTCGAGTCGGCCGTCCGGCCGCCCGACACCGTCGCCCGCCTCGGCGGCGACGAGTTCACCGTCCTTCTCGACGGCGTGTCCGACGCCCATGAGGCGTCGCTCGTGGCCGAGCGCGTCCGCGCGACGCTCAGAACGCCGTTCGTGATCAACGACCGCGAGCTGCACATCGACGCCAGCATCGGGATCGCGCTCGCCGGCGCCGACGCGGCGCCCGAGACGGTCCTGCGAGACGCCGACGTCGCCATGTACCGCGCCAAGGCCGACGGCCGCGGGCGCCAGGCCGTGTTCGACGCCCGCATGCACACGCAGGTGATGCGCCGGCTGGACATGGAGACCGAGCTGCGGAAGGCGATCGAGGAGCGCCGGCTCGAGGTCGCCTACCAGCCGATCGTGCAGGCCGCCACCGGCCGGATCGCCGGCTTCGAGGCGCTCTGCCGCTGGCCGGAGGGCGACAGCTTCGTCGAGCCGTCCGAGTTCCTGCCGATCGCCGAGGAGACCGGCCTGATCGTCCCGCTCGGCCGCTGGGTGCTGGAGCAGGCGACCGCCCGGCTCGCGGCCTGGCGGCGCACGCCCGCCGGCGCCGGCCTGATCGTCGGCGTCAACGTCTCACACCGCGAGCTCGCGGACCCCGGGTTCGGGCTCGCGCTCGGCGCCGCGCTCACGGCGTCGCGGCTCGATCCCCGCGCGCTCCGGCTCGAGGTCTCCGAGCACACGCTCGAGTACGCCCAGCACACGCTCACTCAGGCGCTCGAGATCCACGGCGTGCGCTCGCATCTCGACGACTTCGGCACCGGCGCCAGCTCGCTGCGCCTGCTGCACCGCTTCCCGGGCGACGCGGTGAAGATCCACCGCGGCCTGGTCGCCGCCATGGGCCGGGAGGCCGGGGCGTTCGAGATCGTCAAGGCGCTCGTCGGGCTCGCCCACAGCCTCTCGCTCGAGGTCGTCGCCGAGGGCGTGGAGACCGCCACCCAGCTCGAGCACCTCCGGCTCTTGGGCTGCGAGTTCGCCCAGGGCTTTCACGTGAGCGCGCCGCTGCGCCCCCAGGACGCAACGGCGCTGCTCGAAGAGGTGACCGTCCGCGGCTAGGTGCGGCGGACGTCGGGGCGCTCGGACTCCTCCTGGCGCTCGAAGCGCCGCTCGTCCTCGCGGCCTCGCTCGTACTCGGTGTCCGGCTCGTGCATCGGGCGATCGCCCTCGGCCTCGGCGCCGGTCGACCGGTCGGCAAAGCCGTCGTCGTCCGCAGTCTGGGCATCGGCCGACGTCCCCGCGAACCGCTGGCGCTCGTTCTCGTCGATCAGCTCGTGGTCGGCGCGGCCCTCTTCGTGCATCTTGGCGCGCTCCTCGTGCATGCCGGCCTCCGCGCGCTCGCGCTTGGCCTCCTGCTCGGCCATGCGTGCCTTCTGCTCGGCGGTCTCGGCCTGACGCTTTCGCTGCTCGGCCTCGGCGCGATTCTCACCTGCGACCTGCTGGCGCCGGTTCTGCAGCTCGCGTTCACGAGCCTTGACCTGCGCCTGACGGCGGGCGCGCGGCAGAACGAACGCGAAGAGCGCGATCAGGACGATCGCGATCACCACGATGGCGATGATCAATCCGGTGGACATGGTTCCTCCCTGGTCGGGTCACGTCCGATCCTTCCCGCCACACTTGCTTCCCATGCCGCCAACCTTCGACCTCCAGTCGCACTCGATCCACTCCGACGGAGCGCTTCCCGCCGCCGAAGTGGTGGCCCACGCCGCTGCGGCGGGCGTCGAGCTGCTCGCGCTCTCCGACCACGACACGACCGACGGCGTCAACGAAGCGAGACACGCCGCGCGCGAGCACGGCATCCGCCTGACGCCGGCCGCCGAGCTGTCCGCCGTCCACGGGGCACACGAGGACCTGCACATCCTCGGCTACGAGATCGACGACGATGACGCCGAGTTCAAGGCCGCCCTGCACGACTTCCGCGGCGACCGCGCGCGCCGCATCGACGCGATGGCCGACCGCCTGCGCGAGCTGGGATTCGAGCTCGACTCGTCGCCGCTCGAGGCGCGCCGTGCGGCCGGCAAGCCGATCGGGCGCCCGCATCTGGCCGACGCGGTGCTCGCCCACCCGGCCAACGCCGAGCGCCTGCGCGAGGAGGGCATCGACGGCCGCAGCGCCCTGTTCCCGCCCTACCTGGTCCCCGGCGCTGTGGCATACGTCGCCCGCAGCCGCCCGACCGTGACCGAGGCGATCGACGTCATCCACGCGGCCGGTGGCGTCGCGGTCTGGGCGCACCCGTTCTGGGACATCGACAGCACGGACGAGACGCTCGCCACGCTGCGGGAGTTCGCCGGCGCCGGGCTGGACGGCGTCGAGTGCTTCTACGCAACGCACACGGCCGAGCAGACGCGCGTGCTCCACGAGGCGGCCGCCGGCATGCTCAAGACCGGCTCGGCGGACTTCCACGGCCCTGAGCACGAGCGCTTCAACGCGTTCCGGGCGTTCGAGCTCCACGGGCTCGAGCCGGAGCTGGGCCCGATCGGACGCTAGGCGACCCATCGGCCGCCGACAGCGCGACCGTGTCGCCTGCCGCCAGCGGCAGCTCGGGGTCGTACGCGATCCGGTCGCCGTTGAGGGTGCCGACCACGCGCTCGCCCAGCTCCAGCCCCGCCGCGGCCGCCGCGGCGTCGAGCGTGGCGGCGTTCACGCTCGCGCGATCCGGGCCGGGCTGCCGGCGCAGCTCGCCGAAGCGCTCGACCGCCACTGCCGGCGCAGGCCGCGCCCGGGCGGCTTCGACGTCCGCCGGCTCGTTCAGGTTGAGGACCGAGGTGAGCTCGGGATCGGCGGCCGCGAGCCGGCGGTCGGCGAGCAGCGTCGCATCGTCGAGCCGCCGCACCCGGCAGCGCTCGAACAGGAACGCGGGGCGGAGCCGGTCCTCCGCCAGCAGCTCCTCGACGAGCGGGCGCAGGGCAACGCGATAGGCGGCTGACAGCGGCTGCGGGTAGCCGTGCACCACCGGGAGCGCGACATCGACGTCGCCGTCCAACGCCGCGGCGACGGCGTGCACGAAGGCCGGGTGCAGGAGCGGGACGTCGGTCGACGACACGTACGCCGCCTCGAACCGGCCATCGAGCGCGGCGAGCCCGGCGGCGAGCCCCTGCAGCGGCCCGCGGCCCTCGCGCTCGTCCTCGACGACCTCGACGCCGAGGCCCAGCGGCGGCAGCTCCTGCCCGGGGGCGCGGACGACCACGACCGGCCCGCCGACGGCTCGTCCGACAAGTCCGGTCACCCGCCGCAGCAGCGTCGAGCCGTGCCATTCCAGCGCCGCTTTCGAGGAGCCCATGCGGCTCGACCGCCCGCCCGCGAGCACGATGCCGGCGACGTCCTCCATCGCTCTCGATCGTACCCGCGCCTCCCCGGCCGCAGTTTGACGTTCAGCCCTCGAGCCGGTAGGCGAGCGCCTCGAGCGCGAGCGGCTCGCTGACGTTGAGCGGCAGCCGAGCGCGGGTGTCGTCGACGAGCTCGACCGCTCGCAGCCACGCGTTGCGATCGCGCAGGGCGGCGTCCTCGCGCAGGGCGTCGAGCCGGTCGGCGTTGTAGGCGAGCTCCTCCGCCCCCGCGGCCACGCAGGCGAGGTCGCGGTACCAGAGGCCGGCGAGCTGGAGCGCGTGCTCGAGCGCTTGCGTCGCGGCTCGGCGCTCCGCCCGGCGAGCGCGCTCGTCGAGCTCGGTGGAGCGGCGCTTGTGCTCCTTCTTGGGCAGGTACTCGAGCTCCTCGGCCAGCGCGGCCTCGACCGTCTCGCGCGCCCGCGCGCCCGCGGCGCGGGCCTGCTCGAGCAGCGCATCGGCGGCGAGCGGCCGGTGGTGCAGCGGCGCGCGGGCGAAGGCCTCCGCGCGGGTGCGAAGCTCGGGCTCGAGCGCCATCGCCAGCGCCCGCTCGCCGTCGCCGAGCGAGAGCCGCGCGCAGGCGATGGCGGTCTCCGGCGGGACCTGGCGGGCCTGTATGCGAGCGGCGAGCTCGGCCGCCGGCAGCGGGTCGAAGCGCACGGGCTGGCAGCGCGAGGCGATCGTCGGCAGCACCTGCGACGGGTTGTCGGTCAGCAGCAGGAGCACGACGTACGGCGGCGGCTCCTCGAGCGTCTTGAGCAGCGCGTTGGCCGCCTCGTCGTTCATCGTGTCGGCGCGCTCGAGCACGAACACGCGGTGGGGCGCCTCGAACGGCGTGTGCGACGCGGCGTTGACGACCGTCTCCTGGACGTCGCGCCGCAACATCTCGTGGGCGCCCGACGGCGCCACCCAGGTGAGGTCGGGATGGGCGCCGTGCATCACGCGCGTGCGCGCGGACTCGTCGCTCGCCAGCAGTTGGGCCGCGAACTCGCGCGCGGCGTCGCGCTTGCCCGAGCCGGCGGGCCCGTGCAGCAGGTACGCGTGCGCGGGACGGTCCTTCAGGGCCGCGCCGAGCACCGCTGCCGCGTGGGGGTGCTGGTCGAGCATCGAGATCAGCGTAGATGCACCGATGGTCGGCACGGCGGACGATCTGCGCTTAGATCCGGGGCGTGCTGATCACGGTCGAAGGGCTGGATGGAGCGGGCAAGACGACGCTGATCGAGGGGCTGGACGCCGCGCTCGGCCCCCTGGTCGTGCTGCGGGAGCCGGGGGGCGTCGAGGTCGCCGAGCGGATCCGGGCGCTGCTCGCCGACCCTTCGCTGGAGATCGACCCGCGCGCGGAGGCGCTTCTGTATGCCGCTGCGCGGGCGCAGCTGGTGGCTGAGCAGCTGCAGCCGCTGCTCGCTCGCGGGGCGACCGTGCTGCTCGACCGCTTCGTCGACTCCTCGCTCGCCTACCAGGGGGCGGGGCGCGGCCTGGGCGTGGAGGAGATCCGGGCGCTGAACGCGTTCGGCACCGGCGGGCTGGTGCCCGACCGGACGCTGCTGCTGCGGATCGACCCGGTCGCCGGGCTGGCGCGGATCTCGGGGCGCCCGGCGGACCGGCTGGAGCAGGCGGGCGTGGACTTCTTCGCCGCGGTCGCCGCGGCCTACGACGAGCTGGCGGCCGCCGAGCCGGAGCGCTTCGTCGTGCTCGACGCCTCGCAGCCGCCCGACGCGGTGCTGGCCGAGGCGCTGGCGCACCTTCAGTAGCCGTCGGGGTGCGCCTGGTGCCAGGCCCAGGCGTCGGCGATCATGTCGTCGAGGCCCTTCTCCGGCACCCAGCCGAGGTCGTCGCGGATCTTCTCGCTCGAGGCCACCAGCGCGGGCGGGTCGCCGGGGCGGCGGGGCTCCTCCCGGACCTCGATCGGCGCTCCGGTCACGCGGCGGGCGGCCTCGATCACCTCGCGCACGGTCGAGCCGTCGCCGGTGCCGAGGTTGTAGATCGCGTGGCGGCCGGGCTCGGTCGCCTCGAGCGCGAGGATGTGCGCGCGGCCGAGGTCGTCGACGTGGATGTAGTCGCGCACCGCGGTGCCGTCGCGTGTCGGATAGTCGGTGCCGAAGACCTTCACGTGGTCGGTCTTGCCGGCGGCGGCGCGCAGCACGAGCGGGATCAGGTGCGTCTCCGGGTCGTGGTCCTCTCCCAGATGGCCGTACGCGCCGGCGACGTTGAAGTACCTGAGCGAGGCGGCGGCGAGCCCGTGGGCGCGGGCCTCGTCGGCGATCATGCGGTCGATCGCGAGCTTGGAGTTGCCGTACGCGTTGACCGGCGCGGCGGAGATGTCCTCGTGCATGGGCACCTCGTCGGGCTCGCCGTAGACGGCGCACGTGGAGGAGAAGACCAGGCGGCGGACGTCGGCGGCGCGCATGGCGTCGAGCAGGTTGATCGCGCCGACGTGGTTGGTGCGGTGGTAGCGCTCCGGATGCGCGACGGACTCGGCCACGAGCGCGAGCGAGGCGAAGTGCATGACGGCGTCGAAGCCCTGGGCGAGGGTTTTGTGGACGGCGGGCTCGTCGAGCAGGTCGACCTCGGCCAGCTCCGCCTGGTCGGGGACCGCCTCGCGGTGGCCGCGGGAGAGGTCGTCGAGGATCGTCACGTCGTGGCCGGCGTCGAGCAGCTGCTGGGCCACGATCGAGCCGATGTACCCCGCGCCGCCCGTGACCAGGAGCCTCATGGGCGCGGCATGATGGCAGCTACCCTGAGGTCCCATGCGCGTGCGCCTGCTTGTGCTGGCCGTGGCGGCGATCGTCGTCGCGCTCGCGGCTCCCGCCGCGGCGCAAGAGCAGCCGCCGCCCACTCCCGATCCGAACGCGACGCCCGCGCCGACCGTCACGCCGGAACCGACGCCGACGCCGCGTGAGGTCAAGCAGGCGGAGCTGCGCAAGCGCAAGGACGTCAAGCGTGTCTACCGCGACTACGAGGCGGACGGCGAGCTCAAGACGTGCGTGCACAAGCGGCTCGCGCTCAAGCGCACGCTGCGCTCCGTCGACGACCTCTACGACGTCGACTACCCGGAGTTCAAGCCGACGCTCGAGGCGGCGATCGAGGACTACCCCGAGGAAGTGCGGCGCTGCGAGGAGGAAGAGGCGGAGGCGGAGGAGACGCCGACGCCGACCCCTGCGCCGCAGACGACCCCGGACCCGACGCCCGTGCCCGCCCCGCCGCCGTCGAATCCCGACTCCGGCGACGTGCCCGACTTCGGCGGTGGAGGCGGAGGCGGCAACGACGACCCGCCGCCGCGCGACCCCGAGCCCGCCCCGCCGACCGAGGGGGAGGTCGCCCCTGTCCAGCCCACCCCGACCGCGGTCCCGCCACCGGTCGAGCCCCAGCTCGCCGTCACCCGCCCGGGCGACAGCAACCTGCTCGTCCCGGCACTCCTGCTCGCAGCCGCCCTGCTCGGGCTCGGCCTGACGGGAGCATCGGCGCTCGCCGCGCGCCGCGGTGGTCGGTTGGCGGGCTGGGGCCACGCCTGGCGGGAGGCCGCCTACCGCACCACGGGAGCCTGGGGAGACTTCTCCGACTGGCTCCGCCTCGGCCGCTGAGCCGCGCCGGCCCGGACGTCAACTGCGCTGGGTAGGGGAGCTTGGGAGCCTTCCGCTGCGTCGAGGAAGGGGAGTTAGGTGTATCTCGGCGCCGAGCGGATCGTCGAGATACACCGAATGTGCCGTCAAGCCGGTGTTGCGTGGATTTCGGCGAGCTGGCGATCATCGAGATCCACCTTTGTGCTCGTCTAGAGCATTTACGTGGATTCGGGCGAAGCGAGGCTCACCCGGATACACGTAATCCCGGCTTGACCGCCGCCCCGCCCCGAGGCCGACCAACACGGCCGGCACCCCAACCTCCCTACCCAGCCGCCGTTGACGTTCGCCCGAGCATCACGGCGACAGCGAGCACGAGATCGAGCGCATCGGCGCCTCCGTACGAGGCCCGATGACGGCCTCGACGCGGTAGAATTAGAGGCGATTTCCTGCTCGTTCCGCGGTCGCTGACGACACCGCATCGAGTCCGTCCGAAGCGACCTCGAAACTCGTCGGCCCACAGTTTTCGCCGAACGGCCAGCGGGCCACAGCAGAGAAGGAGCTTCTCGATGGAGCAGACGCCGCACACAACACTGACCAAGGACCCTCGCGCCGGCGAGGCCCTGACCGTGCAGCGGCTGTTCACGCAGGCGGGCAAGCATCCTTTCGAGACGGTCGAGTGGGAGATGCGCACCGCCGCCGTCGGCTCGTTCCGCCAGGACGAGGTCGAGTTCCCGGCGACGTGGTCGCAGAACTCCACGAACATCGTCTCCCAGAAGTACTTCCGCGGCCAGCTCGAGTCGCCGACGCGCGAGTACTCGGTCAAGCAGATGATCAGCCGCGTCGCGGGCACGATCGCCGACTGGGGTCGTGAGCGCGGCTACTTCGGCTCAGTCGAGGACGGCGACGCCTTCGAGGCCGAGCTGACGTACATCCTGCTGCACCAGATCGCGGCCTTCAACTCGCCCGTGTGGTTCAACGTCGGGTTCGAGGAGAGCCCGCAGTGCAGCGCCTGCTTCATCCTCTCGGTCGAGGACGAGATGGGCTCGATCCTCGACTGGAACACCAAGGAGGGGCGGATCTTCCGGGGCGGCTCGGGCTCCGGCATCAACCTCTCCCGGATCCGTGGGTCGATGGAGCCGCTGGCCAAGGGCGGCACGGCGAGCGGGCCGGTCTCGTTCATGCGCGGGGCCGACTCGTGGGCCGGCACGATCAAGTCGGGCGGCAAGACGCGTCGCGCGGCGAAGATGGTGGTGCTCGACGTCGACCATCCCGACATCCGCGAGTTCATCTGGTGCAAGGCCAAGGAGGAGGACAAGGCCGCCGCGCTGCGCGACGCCGGGTTCGACATGTCGATCGACGGCGACGGCTTCACCTCGATCCAGTACCAGAACGCCAACAACTCCGTGCGCGTCACGGACGAGTTCATGCACGCGGTCGAGAACGACGAGGACTGGCAGCTGACCGCGCGCGTGACCGGTGAGCCGACCGAGACGATCCCCGCGCGTGAGCTGATGCGCGAGATCGCCGAGGCCGCCTGGCGCTGCGCCGACCCCGGCGTGCAGTACGACACGACGATCAACCAGTGGCACACGTCGCCCAACTCGGGCCGCATCAACGCGTCCAACCCGTGCAGCGAGTACATGCACGTCGACGACTCAGCGTGCAACCTCGCCTCGCTCAACCTGATGAAGTTCCGCCGGCCGGACGGGTCGTTCGACACGCGGCGCTTCTCGCACGCGGTCGACATCGTGCTGCTCGCGCAGGAGATCGTGGTCGGCCCGTCGAGCTACCCGACCGAGGAGATCGGCCGCAACGCGCGCGCGTTCCGCCAGCTCGGCCTCGGCTACGCCAACCTCGGCGCCTACCTGATGGCCAACGGCTTCGCCTACGACTCCGACCAGGGTCGGGGCGCGGCGGCCGCCATCACCGCGCTCATGACCGGGCGGGCGTACCTGCAGTCGGCGAAGATCGCCGCGGCGATCGGGCCGTACGAGCGCTACGCCGAGAACCGCAACGAGCACATCAACGTGATGCAGATGCATCGCGACGCCTCGTACGCGGTGCCGGACGGCGCGGTCGAGGACACCGAGCTGCTCGCGGCCGCGCGTGAGACGTGGAACGAGACGGTCGCGCTCGGCGAGCAGGTCGGCTACCGCAACGCCCAGGCGACGGTGCTCGCGCCCACGGGGACGATCAGCTTCCTGATGGACTGCGACACAACCGGCATCGAGCCCGACTTCTCGCTCGTCAAGTACAAGGAGCTGGTCGGCGGCGGCACGATGACGATCGCCAACCGCACGGTGCCGATGGCGCTGCGCACGCTCGGATACTCGGACGCCCAGGTCGAGCAGATCGAGGCCTACGTGGCCGAGCACGGCACGATCGTCGGCGCTCCCGAGCTGTCCGACGAGCACCTGCCGGTGTTCGACGTCGCGGTCGGCGCGCGGGCGATCTCGCACGCCGGCCACATCAAGATGATGGGCGCCGTCCAGCCGTTCCTGTCGGGCGCCATCTCCAAGACCGTCAACCTGCCGCAGACGGCCACGGTGGACGACATCGCGGAGGCCTACATCCAGGCGTGGAAGCTCGGCGTCAAGGCGCTGGCGATCTACCGCGACGGCTCGAAGACCGCGCAGGCGCTGCGCACGGATGCGCAGGAGGTCAAGGAGGTCAAGGCGAAGGCCGAGGCCGCGATCTCCGCCGGCGAGGAGGTCTTCACCGCCGCCGAGGTCGACGACATCGTGCACGCCGCGGTCGCCAAGGCGGTCGCCAACGCGCAGACCGGCGAGGGCGGCCCCGCCCGCCGGCGGATGCCGCGCGAGCGCAACTCGCTCACCCACAAGTTCTCGCTCGGCGGCCACGAGGGCTACATCACGGCCGGCATGTACGACGACGGCTCGGTCGGCGAGATCTTCCTGACCGACATCGGCAAGGAGGGCTCGACCCTCCGCGGCATGATGAACTCGTTCGCCACGGCGATCTCGATCGCGCTCCAGTACGGCGTGCCGCTCGAGACGCTGGTCAGCAAGTTCGCCTACATGCGCTTCGAGCCGGAGGGGATCACCACCAACCCGGAGATCCCGTTCGCGAAGTCGATGCCCGACTACATCATGCGCTGGCTGGCGTCGCGGTTCCTGGACGCCGACGCGCAAGAGGAGCTCGGCATCCTCACCGCCGAGGTCCGCGCCCGCAAGACCGCCGAGGACATCGCGACCGGCGCGTCCGGCGGCTCGGCCGGCCCGGCGAACGGGATGGGCGCGCCGGCGGCGGAGCCCAAGCCCGCCACGTCCGCGCTCACCGACACCCCGCCGGTCGTCCCGGCCCGCATGGTCGGCCTCGACCTCGGGCCGGCGTGCCAGCAGTGCGGCGGGATGATGCAGCGCACGGGCTCGTGCTACACGTGCTCGAGCTGCGGCAACAACACCGGCTGCGGATAGCTCTTACGTTTACACCAGCGCATCGGGGCGGCTCAGGGCCGCCCCTGGTGTGCCTGCATGGCTTCCTGGACACATGGCGGACGTGGGAGCTCGTGTTGCCAGCGCTCGAGCGGCGGCACGAAGTCCTCGCGGTGACGCTCGCCGGCCATGCCGGCGGGCCGCCGCTTGAAGGCGATCCGGCGGCGGCGGTCGTCGACGAGGCTGAGCGGGCGATGGACGAGGCCGGGCTCGAGACCGCGCACCTGGTCGGCAACTCGCTCGGCGGCTACGTGGCGCTCCAGCTCGCCGCCCGCGGGCGGGCCCGGACCGTCGTCGCGCTGGCCCCGGCCGGCGGCTGGGCGTCGGGCGACGACTCGTACCGCGAGCTGCTGGGCTTCCAGGCGGCGCTGCTCGAGCAGGCGAAGGCCGCGGCGCCGCACGCCGAGGCCATCCTCGCGTCGACCGAGGGCCGCCGCCGCGCGACGGCGCTGCTGACCGAGCGCTTCGAGCACATCCCCGCCGACCTGCTCGCGCACCAGTTGCGCGCCGTCGCCGCAACCGAGGGAGCGCCCGCGCTGATCGAGAACGCGCTCCGTGAGGGCTGGAGCATCGACGCGGAGCTCATCGCCTGCCCCGTACGGATCGTCTGGGGAACCGCGGACCGGCTCCTCCCCTGGCCGGCCGCCGCCGCCCGCTACCGCACCGACTGGCTCCCTCACGCCGACTGGGTCGAGCTGGAGGGCGTCGGCCACGCCCCACAGCACGACGTCCCGCTCGAAACCGGGCAGCTCATCCTCGGCTTCACCACCTGAGTCAGCAGAGCGGGACCTCTCCCGAGCCGCCGCCCAGGCGCCGCCGACGAGCCACGCGCCGACGGCCAGCGACCGCGCCAACGAAGGCTCGGCTCGCAGCCTCCATGCACGTAGTCCGAGCGCGACGCCGACGGCGCGGGCGATCCCGTTTGCCGGGCCGGCCGCGAAGCTGAACCCTGAGAGCGGCGGGTGCCTCGTCGACCTCGGCGTCGCGATCGGTGAAGTCGGGCGGGCCGCCGCGGACTCGCCGCGGCGGCCCGGCTTCTGCGCCTATCCCGCCGTCCGGTGGAAGACGTCGGTGCGGTTTGCGAGGTCTCCGTCGTTGGCCCCGACCCACGTCGGGTGGAACGTGGTGCCGAAGTGGTCCAGTCCGGTGTAGTCGCCGACGAAGTAGCCGCCGGCGTCCGGCGCGGTGCGCATGTCGAACGGCACGGGCGTCAGCAGGTCTTCGTCCGAGAACGACACGCCTCCGTTGTGGGAGTGAGCCGCCCAGAAGTCGGTCGACAGCGCGGTGTCCCCGGCAACGTCACGGCGGAAGTCGTAGTAGGTCACCGCGACGCGGCCTGACGAGTCGACGTCGACCATCGGCGTGAAGGCGTCCACCCCGCTCGGGGTGCGGTCGACCACGACGGGCGCGTCCCAGGTCAGGCCGCCGTTGGTCGAGCGGGCCAGCAGGACGTCGTTGTGGTCGGGGTCGTTGAAGCGCGTGTCCATCCAGACCACGTAGACGTTGCCGCGTGTCGCCGGGTTCGTGCTCCGATCGACCGCCCAGTCCGGCAGGATGTCGCCCGTACGGACGTCGTGACCGTCGTCGGGATCGCTCACCTCGTCGGAGCGCAGCCCGTCGACGACGATGACGTCGGACCACGTCACGCCCTTGTCGGGGGACCGCACCAGCGCGACGTTGTAGCCCCGCATCCCCTGGCGGTTGCTGGCCTGGATCAGGTTGAAGCCGTTGATCAGCGTCCCGTCGGGAAGGACCTCGACCATGTTGCCGATCGTCTGCACGTGCCTGCCACGCGGCGTGAAGATCGCGCGCGCGGGCTCCCACGACTGACCGCCGTTGGTCGAGCGGGCGAAGTAGGCCTCCGAGTACCAGCTGAACGCGTTCTCGTACCCCTTCTGCGACGCCCGTTCGCTCGGCGACACGATTCGCTGCCAGGTGGCATAGACGAGCGAGGAGTCCAACGGATCCGCGGTCAGCGTCTCCTTGTCGTTGAAGTTGTTGCCGAGCGCGCGCGGGTTGTCGAACTGGACGATGCGCGGCAGGCTCCAGGTCGCCCCGCCGTCGTCCGAGAACGCGGCCAGGACCGCGTTGCGCGGCGTCGAGTTGTCGAAGACGAGTCCGACCGCGTGCAGTCGGCCGTTCGGGCCGAAGGAGAGCCACGGGTCCGTCGCCCGCTGATAGTCGCCGGCGTTGCCCAGACCGGCTCCGCCCGAGCAGCGCGAGAAGCGCGGTGCGCTGTACGCCCAGCTCGCGCCACCGTTGAGCGAGTAGCCGGCGAGGTTCCCGTGCGACCCGCCGTCGTTCCAGCGGTCCTGTTGCCAGTACGCGACGACGTTGTCGGCGTTCGTCGGATTGACGGCTACGTGCGTCTCCACCTCGGCGTTCTGGTAGAGGACACTGCCGGCGCTCGCCTCCCCGGGACCGCCGCACCCGGGCGCGAACGGGCTGAGGCCCGAGGCAGTGTGCGTGGGGCCGAGCGCGAACGGCCCCGCCTGCGCCGGCGAAGCACCGACGACCAAGCCGAGCGAGACGATTGCAGGAACAAGAAGCCTTCTCATGTGGTGGAGACCTCCGATGCGGGCGCGTTGCGCCCTGGGTGAGCGTGCGATGCACGACGCTCTCTATTTGAGGCGACCCTACGCCCGCGAGACGCGGGGCACAAGCGCGCCGTCGGGGACGGGCGGTCGGACCGACCGGCCGCCGCCGCCCGCTACCGGACCGCAGCTCGTCCTCGGCTTGGGGCTCGTTCATCTCGAGCAGATCGGCCTCGCGCCGGACGACCCTAAAGGAGTCAGACCCCTTTAGATTGGGCCGATGGAGACGCGACTGCTGATCGGCGGCGAGCTGGTGGCCGGGGACGGGCCGGCGCTCGCCGTGGAGGACCCGTTCCGCGAGGAGCGCGTGGCCGAGGTCGGGACGCCCGATGGTGCCCAGCTCGACGCCGCGATCGAGGGCGCCGGGCGGGCGCAGCGCGAGTGGGCCGCCACGCCCGCCGCCGAGCGCGCCGAGGCGCTGCACGAGGTCGCCGCGCGGATGCGCGCCCGCACCGACGAGCTGGCCGAGCTGATGACCCGCGAGGGCGGCAAGCCACTCGTGGAGAACCGCGACGAGGTCGGCTGGACGGCGAGCGCGTTCGACTTCTACGCCGAGCTCGCCCGCACCGCCGAGGGCCGCGTGATCCCGCCCGTCGAGTCCTCCCAGCTCGCGCTCGTGCTCAAGGAGCCGCTCGGGCTCGTCACCTGCATCGTCCCGTGGAACTACCCGCTGCTCCTGCTGGCCTGGAAGCTGGCGCCGGTGCTCGCCGCCGGCAACGCCGCGCTCTGCAAGCCGTCGGAGCTGACGCCCCTCTCCACCCTCGCGCTGGCCCCGTGCGTCGACCACCTGCCGGCCGGGCTGGTCGCGCTGCTGGCCGGCGGCGGCGACGTCGGCGAGAAGCTGGTCGACGACGAGCGCGTGGACGGGATCGCGTTCACCGGCAGCGTCGCCACCGGCATCCGGATCGCCGAGCGCGCGGCGCGCCGGGTCGCGCGCGTCAACCTCGAGCTCGGCGGCAAGGACCCGTTCATCGTCTGCGCCGACGTGGCGGCCGAGATCGAGATCGCCGCTCGCGGCGGCGCCTGGGCCGCGTTCCTCAACGCCGGCCAGGTGTGCACGTCGGCCGAGCGCTTCTACGTCCAGCGCGAGGTCTACGACGACTTCCTCGACGCGTTCGTCACCCATACGCGCACGCTCACCGTCGGCGACCCGATGGATCCCAAGACCGACGTCGGCCCGATGGTCAGCGCCGCCCAGCGCGACAAGGTCCGCGCCCAGGTCGAGGGCGCCGTCGCGGCCGGAGCGCAGGTGGTCGTCGGCGGCGACGGCGCGGGCCACGACCGCGGCCACTTCTTCGCCCCCACCGTGGTCACCGGCGCGCCCGCGGAGACCGACCTCCTGCGCGAGGAGACCTTCGGCCCGGTCGCGCCGATCGTCCCGGTGAGCGGCCTCGACGAGGCGATCGAGCTGGCCAACGCCTCGCCCTACGGCCTCGGCGCCAACGTCTACACGCGCGAGCTCGAGACCGCGATCCGCTGCGCGCGCGAGCTGCGCGCCGGCACCGTCTGGATCAACGACCCGCTGACCGACAACGACGCCGGCCCGTTCGGCGGCATGAAGCGCTCCGGCTCCGGCCGCGAGCTCGGCCAGGAGGGCCTCGACGCCTTCCAGGAGACCAAGCACGTCCACATCGAGACCAAGCTCGAGGTCAAGGACTGGTGGTACCCCTACGGACGGTGATCGTGCGGATCCGCCGAGGTCGGCGACAGCGCGTAGGGTGGACCAGTGGCGGAGTTCAAGAAGCCGGACTTCCCCTTCGACTGGGACGTCGACGAGGAGCTGAAGGCGCTCCGGGGCTACAGCTCGCTGCCGGACAAGAAGGACCGGGCGATTCCGCGCAAGGCGGCCGGGCGGATCCTGATCGCCACCTGGAACATCGCCAACCTCGGCGCGCAGGAGCGCGGGGACGACGACCATCGCCTGCTCGCGGAGATCGTGGGCTGGTTCGACTTCGTGGCGATCCAGGAGGTCAACGACGACCTCACCGGGCTGCGCGCCGTGCAGGCCCTGCTGCCGAAGAAGTACCGCGTGCTGTTCAACGACGCGGGCGGCAACCGGGAGCGCTTCGCGTTCCTGTTCGACTCGACGAAGTTCAAGCCGCTCGAGGAGGTCGGCGAGCTCACAGTCGCGGCCGCCGATCTCGGGGACGTGCGGATGGCCGACGTCACGTCGGGATTCACCGGCTTCGACCGCAACCCCTTCATCACCACCTTCGAGGTGCGCGGGCAGCGGCTGACGTTCGCCAACGCCCACCTGTACTTCGGCGCCGACGGGCGCGCCGGCATGGACCGCCGCGTGCTCGAGGCGTACGCCGTGGCCCGCTGGGCGGACCTGCGCCGCGGCTCCAAGTACGCGTTCGCGAAGGACGTGGTCGCGCTCGGCGACTTCAACCTCCCGAAGCGCCGGCCCGGAGACCGCGTGTACAACGCGCTCGTGCGCCGCGGGCTGATCCTGCCCGAGCACGCGACCAAGGTCGGCGGGACGAACGTGCGCGACGACGCCGACTACGACCAGATGGCGATCTTCCCCGGCCCGATCAAGGACGCGATCGAGCAGGTCGGGATCTTCGACTTCGACGGCGCGGTCTTCCGCGACCTGTGGGGCGCGGGGAGCGAAGACGACCGGAGGCGCTTCTTCGAGTGGCTGCAGTACTACCTGAGCGACCACCGGCCGCTGTGGATGTCGCTCAAGGTCTGACGCTCACGTCCGCCGCGCCTGCGACGTTGCACCCGGCGTGACCTTTTCCACCCTTCATCCCAGCCCGGTCGGCGACATCCTGCTGCGCGCCTCAGGCGACGGCCGGCTCACCGACCTCTACCTGCGCCACGACGAGACCGCGGCGCCCACCGCCGGCGGCCCGTTCGACGCGGTGCGCGAGCAGCTCGACGCCTACTTCGCGGGCGAGCTCGAGAGCTTCGAGCTCGACCTCGATCCTCACGGCACGCCGTTCCAGCAGCGCGTCTGGGCCGAGCTGACCCAGATCCCCTACGGCGAGACGATCTCCTACTCGGAGCTCGCGCACCGGCTCGGCGATCCCAAGCTCGTGCGCGCCGTCGGCCTCGCCAACGGCCGCAACCCGATCTCGATCGTCATCCCCTGCCATCGCGTGATCGGCGCCGACGGCTCGCTCGTCGGCTACGGCGGCGGCCTCGAGCGCAAGCGCTGGCTGCTCGAGCACGAGGCCGTGGCAGCCGGTCAGCGACTCGCGGTTTAACGTCAAACGCCCGCCGGTGAGGCGGGCGTCTGGCGAGGGGAGGATGCTTCGATCTCGGGCGCCGGCGCGGGGGGCGAGGCCGGCGCGCCGGTCACCAGATCGAGTCGAAGGTGCCCGGACGCGAGACCGGCGGGAGCTCGCGCACCGTGGGGAGCGTGTACGCGTGCGAGGCGGAGGCGGCGGGCGGGCGGGGTGTGACGGTGACGGTCACGGGAGGCTCCTAGCTGCGGCGTCCGCCGCGCTTGGTGACGCGGACGCTGTGGACGGCCGCGGCGTGGACGATGGAGATGTCGGTGGGGCTCATGGGAAGCAATCTCGCACTCCGCCGGTCCCGTCGATATCGCGCTGGCCTGCGTCTGCGTGTGCGGTCTGCCACCACCCGAGTGCGGCCATCCACCGACCCGGTGCGGAGAACCGCACCCCACCCACGAAATCCCTGCTCAGCCGGTATTTCTCAAGCCCGCTGCGATGCCCGTGATCGTGGCCATCAACGCGTCGGCGACGGTGCTGTCGCCGGCCCGCGAGCGAGCAAGCAGCGCGACCTGCAGGTGTGACAATGGATCGACCCAGCGGTTGCGGTGCGAGAGGCGGTCGCGCAGCGCCGGCGTGGCGTCGAGCAGGCCCTCGGCGTCGCGGATCGCCAGCAGGCGCGCCACCACCCGCGCGTGCTCGGCCTCGATCTCCGGCCAGAACTGCTCGGCCAGCGAATCCTCCACCAGCGCCAGGTAACGCCGCCCGACCGAGAGGTCGACCTTGAAGAGCGCCATCTCGAGCGTCGAGCACGCCATGCGGAAGAACGGCCACGAGCGCCACATGTCCTGCTGGGCCTCGAGGTCGCCGGCCTCGAGCGCCGTGCCGGCCCCGTACCACGAGGGCAGCAGGATGCGGTTCTGCGTCCACGCGAACACCCACGGGATCGCGCGCAGGTCGGCCAGGCTCCCGCCGGCGCGTCGCGACGCGGGCCGCGAGCCGATCGTCAGCTCCCCCAGCTCGTCGACCGGCGACACCTGGCGGAAGAAGCGCACGAACGCCTCGTCGTCGACCAGGCCGCGGTAGACGTCGCGCGAGTGGGCGGCCAGCCGGTCGACCTCGGCGCGGAAGGCGTCCGGCACGGGTGACGGCGGTGCCGCGCGATGCAGGAGCAGCGCCGACACCTGCTGCTCGAGCGAGCGGCCGGCCAGCCCGGGGTCGGCGTACTTGGCGGAGATGACCTCGCCCTGCTCGGTGATCCGCACGCCGGCCTCGACCGTGCCGGGCGGCAGCGCGAGCATCGCCTGGTGGGCGGGGCCGCCGCCGCGCGAGGGCGACCCGCCGCGGCCGTGGAAGAACGTGACCTGGACGCCGTGCTCGGGCCCCTGGGCCAGGAGGCGCTCCTGGGCGCGGTAGATCGCCCACTGGCTGGTGAGGAAGCCGGCGTCCTTCGCCGAGTCCGAGTAGCCGAGCATGATCTCCTGGCGGTCGCCGTGGCGGCCCAGGTGCTCGCGGTAGCCGGGGTCGCCGTAGAGCGCGGCCATCGTCTCGGGGGCGCGCTCGAGCGCGTCCAAGGTCTCGAACAGCGGCGTGAGGTGGAGCATCGGCTCGCCGGGGCCGGCCAGCCCGGCACGGCGCGCCAGCCACAGCGCGCCGAGCACGTCGGAGACCTCGTGCACCATCGAGATGACGAGCGTGTCGGTCGCGCCGCTGCCGTAGCGCCGGGCCGCCGTGCTGACCGCGTGCAGCGCCTCGGTCGGCGGGCAGATCGGGCCGAAGCGATCGGGGGCGACGCCGGCGAGCCGCGCGCCGAGGATCCGGCGCCGCTCTTCCTCGCCGGCGCCGTCGAGCTCCGGCAGGTCGCGATGCACCGACTCGTTGACGGCGTCGGCCGCGAGCCGCACGTCGAGCCGCGCGAGCTGCAGCCCGAACGCGCTCACCTGGCGCAGCACGTCCTTGACCGCGCCGTCGGCCACCGGGCCGGCGCCCGCGGCGTCGCGGACGAGCTCGAGGTCGCGCCGCAGCTGCTCGGGGTCGCTGTACGCGAGCGGACTGGCCGGATCGTCGCCGGTGACCTGCAGCCGCTCGGAGATGTAGTTGAGCTTGGCGCGGACCGGCTCGTGGCGGCGCCGCTCCCCCAGCCGGCGCGTGACCTCGGGCATCAGCGCGCCGTCGCGGCGCAGGCTGGCGTCGAGCGCCGTGCGACCGGAGCCCATCTCGGCGTCGCTCTGGGAGTAGCGCGAGCCGAGCCGCTCGACGCGCTCGCGCAGCAGCCGCGCGGCGACGCGCCGGTGCAGGTCGACGGTCGCGGTGAACGTGACGGCCGTGACGCCCGGGTGGCCGTCCATGTCCCCGCCGGCCCAGCTCGAGAAGCGCAGCGGCGCCGCGTCGAGCGGCTGCGGGCCGAAGCAGCGCTCCAGCTCGCGCACCAGCTCGGGCACGGCGTCGAACAGCACGCGGTCGATGTAGTGCAGGTTGCGCCGCACCTCGTCGTCGACCTGGGGGCGCTCCCGCCGCACCTCGGCGGTCTGCCACCAGAGGGCGAGCGACTCGCGGATGTGGTCGACGACGCGCTCCTTGGCGGCGGGGCCGAGCCGCTCGTCGTCGAGCCGGGCGAGGTGCTCGCTCACGTCGCTGGCGTGGTTCATGACCGACCAGCGGGTCGCCTCCGTGGGGTGGGCGGTGAAGGTGAGCTCCAGCCGCAGGTCGTCGAGCGCGCGGGCGGCGGCCTTCGAGGGGCGGGCGGCGAGCTGCGCGGCGGCCTCGGCGAGCGACTCGCGCTGCGGCGGTCCGGCCTCGCGCAGGTAGCCGCGGCGCCGGCGCACGCGCTCGCGCGTCTCGGCGAGGTTGGCCAGGTGCAGCTCCATCGAGCAGGCGCGGATGACGTCGAGCGAGTCGCCCGCGAGGATCTCCTCCACCAGCGCCGCCGCCTCGGCGCCGTCCTCGCCGGCGCGCGCCCGGGCCGCGGCACGGCGCAGGCGCACGACGCCGGCGCGCAGGCTCTCGCCGCCCTGGCGGGCGATCGTCTCCTCGAGCAGCTCGGAGAGCAGCTGCGTATCGCGATCGAGGGCGGCGGCGGGCGCGGGGGCGTCGGCGATCGTCACGGCGCCCTGAAGCGTGGCAGGCGGACCGCGGCAAGGGGTTCCTCACCGCGGTCCGTATGCGTTCGACCGCCGGTCCTAGACCTGGTCGGTCGGGGGCTGCTCGTCCTCGGCGAGGACGCCGTAGAGCGAGCGGCGGGCGTTGGTGAGGATCTCGCGGGCCTCGGCGAGCTGGGTCGGGCTGCCGGCCTGGGCGATCTGGAAGATCGCCATGCCGACCTGGCGCGCGACGCCGAACATCTCCCAGACGTCGGAGTCGACGGCCTCGCTGGCGGCCTCCCACGGCGGGCCCGCGGCCGTGGCCTCCTCGGCGGCCTCGCGGCCGGCGTCGGTGAGGCCGAAGACCTTGCGGCCGTCGGCCTCCTCGGAGCGGATCAGGCCCTCGTCCTCGAGCTGCTGGAGCGCGGGGTAGACCGAGCCGGGGCTGGGGCGCCAGACGCCCTCGCTGCGGTTCTCGATCTCCTGCATCAGCTGGTAGCCGTTGCGCGGCTCCTCGGCCAGCAGGGCGAGCAGGGCGGCGCGGACGTCGCCGCGGCGGCGGCGCGGGCCGCGGCCGGGCGGGCCGCCGAAGCCCATCGGGCCGCCCGGCCAGAAGCCGCGCGGGCCGTGGTGACGGCCGCGGTGGTGATGGCGGCCGCCCATCAGGAGCAGGCCGAGCATCTTGGGGTCGAAGCGTGCGGTGTTGGCGTACATGAGGTGCCCTTCTCGGTGTATCGACGATGCATAACGATATATCGAGACTGTTCGTCTGTCAAGATCCCGCGATGATCCTCGTCGACCCGTCCCCGCGGACGCTGGAGATGATCTGCGACGCGCCGACGCGCGCCCGGCTCGAGGCGCTGGGGCAGCTCGTGGTCCACGAGGACGGCCCGATGCCCGACGCGCTGGTCGACGAATGGCTCCCCTCCGCGGTGGCCGTGCTCGGCCAGACGGCGCTCCCGGCGGCGCGGCTCGAGCGGGCGCGCGCGCTCCGGGCGATCGTCAACGTCGAGGGCAACTTCCTGCCGAACGTCGACTACGGGGCGGCGCTCGACCGCGGCATCCACGTGCTCAACGCCAGCCCGGCGTTCGCTCTGCCGGTGGCCGAGATGGCGCTCGGCATGGCGCTCGACCTCGCCCGCGGGATATCGGGCGCCGACCGCGCGATGCGGGCGGGAGGCGAGCGCTACGGGCTCGAGAGCAACGCCGACGCGTTCCTGCTCGCAGGCAGCCCGGTCGGCATCGTCGGCTTCGGCGACCTCGGCCGGGCGCTACACCGGCTGCTGGCGCCGTTCGAGTGCCCGGTCAGGGTGTACGACCCATGGCTGCCCGAGCTGGTCGTGCGCCGCGCGGGGGCGCTCGCGGCGCCGCTGGAAGAGGTGCTCTCGACCTCGCGCGTCATCTTCGTCTTCGCGTCCGTGACGACCGAGAGCGAGGGCTTCCTCGACCGCGCGGCGCTCGAGCGCATCCAGCCCGGGAGCGTGCTGCTGCTCATGAGCCGGGCGGCGGTCGTGGACTTCGACGCGCTCGTCGAGCTGGTCGCGGCCGGCCGGCTGCGCGCGGCGACGGACGTCTTCCCGCAGGAGCCGGTCGCACCCGACGACCCCGTCCGAGCGCTCGACGGCATGCTCCTCTCCCCCCACCGCGCCGGCGGGATGCGCGAGGCGTTCCTGGAGATCGGCCGGCTCGCGGTCACCGACCTCGAGCTCATCCTCCGCGGCCTGCCGCCGGCCGTCTGCAAGCGCGCCGAGCGGGAAACTGTCGGCCGCATGCGCAGCCGCCCGGTCGAACGCTCCTAGCGCGCGGCGACGAGCATCTCAGCGTCGTCGGTGCTCAACGTCCCGACGGCGTTGTGGGTCTGGGCCTTCTTGGTAACCAGCCGGGCCTTGGCCTTCGCCGGCCGGACGTTGATCGTGAACTCGATGCCAAGGCCGTTAGCGAGTCGCATCAAGGTTTCCATGCTCGGGTTCACGTCACCCCGCTCGAGCCTGGCGACCTGGGGCTGCTCCATGCCAAGCAGCTTCGCCAGATCCCTCTGCGAGAGCTCTCGCGCGGTGCGATGCCGGACGACTGCGAGCGCGACGGCACGCGCGAGCGCGGTGCGCTCCCACTCGTCGCGAAACTCCGGATCGCTGCGGAGCTGCTCGGCGATGAGCTCTTCGTTGGTCTTCATGTCGCTCAGCTTCATCAAGATCCTCGGTGCAGAACGATAGCACGTCTGTTATCGGCGGGAAACGATCCTGCCGTTAGCTTGCCTCGAAACGCGCGAAGCGTTCGGCGGCGCGGGCGATAGCCGCGTCGAAGCCTCGCCGGTCGATGTCCGCCTCGGGGGCCACGGCGAAGACGACGAACGTGTCGGGAGTGACGCGACGGTAGATGGGCCGCCAGCGGCTTCGACCGGCGCGTGGTCGAAGCTCGCGAAATCCGCTGCCCGCTCCGCCCTTCACCGAGCTCGAGTGCGGGTGCCCAAGGCGCGGGCCGGCGGCCTCGAGCTTCTGCGCGGCGTTGAGCATCGCCACCTTCTCCTTGGCCGGCCAGGACGCATCACGTTCGGCGTCCGCATCCGGGTGCCAGCGCACGACGTATGTCACGCTCAGTGGCTTAGCAGAGCGATCGGACGAACACTGGCTCGCCGTCGCGCGTGCGGCCGGTGTCGGTGAAGCCGCAGTGGCGCCAGAAGCCTTCGGCGCCGTCCTCGACGGGTTGGAAGCTGGTCTCGAGCGTGGTCCAGCCCTGCTCGCGCAGTTCGTCCACGAGCAGCTCGACGGCCTGGCGGCCGATGCCCTGGCGCTGGTGCGCGGCGTCGACCATGAAGCGGACGAGGTACGGCGTGCCGCTGTCGGTCTCGACGAGCAGCACGCCGGCGGGCTCGTCGTCCGCGTAGACGGCGCGCAGCACCGCGCCCGGCTCGTAGTTGCCCTCCGCGACCGTGAACGCGGCGGGTGCGACGAGCCGGGTCTGGTGGTCTGCGAGCTCGAGCTCGCAGACCGCGCGGACGTTCTCCCGTGTGACCGGCCGGAGCGAGACGGCGGTCAGGCCGCGCCGACCGTCTCGCGCTCAGGCTGCTTCTGCTGCGCCGCCGCGGCGGGCTGCGGCTTGGGCGCGCCGACGAGCTTGGCCGCCTGGCGCTCCGGCGCGATCTCGACCACGTTCCACGCCAGCCCGAGCCGCTTCAGGCCCCGGATGACGAGCGCGGACGGGTCGACCTCCCAGCGGCCGAGGCCGTGTGAGGCCGAGCGCGGGAACGCGTGGTGGTTGTGGTGCCAGGCCTCGCCGAACGACGGAATGGCGAGCCAGGCGACGTTGGTCGACTTGTCCTCGATCTCGAACCGCCGGCGCCCGAAGAAGTGGCAGATGGAGTTGATCGACCACGTGACGTGGTGCAGGAAGAACGCCCGCACGAGGCCGCCCCAGATGAGGCCGCGCAGCGCGCCCTCGGCCGTGAAGCCGTGCAGGACGAAGCCGAGCAGCGTCGGGATCGCCAGGCTGGCGAGCGCGAGCCACGGGAACATGCGGCCGATCCGGCGCATGCCCGGGTCCTCGTAGAGCTCGGCGGCGTAGCGCTTCCAGTCGGCCTGGCCGTGGGTCTCCATCAGCCAGCCCGTGTGCGCGTGCCAGAGGCCCTTGAGCCCGGAGCCGTGGCCGACGTGCGGCGAGTGCGGATCGCCCTCCTCGTCGGTGTGCGCGTGGTGCTTGCGGTGGTCGGCGACCCAGTCCATGACCGAGCCCTGGAGGCCCATCGAGCCCAGCACGGCGAACGTGTACTGGAGCGGCTTGGAGGTCTGGAAGGCGCGGTGCGTGAGCAGCCGGTGATAACCGACGGTGACGCCCAGCCCGAAGAGGATGTAGGTCCCGACCATGATCGCGATGTCCGTGGCGTCGACCGCGCGGTTCCACAGCAGCACGATGGCTGCGAGCAGTCCGACGAACGGCACGACCACGCCGATGAGGTTCACGGTGCGTTCAGCTCTCGTCATGTACTGCAGTCTGGCGCGCATCCGCGTGGCGTTCTTGCGGGATTGTCCGGGCTTCGCGCACGCGAATTTGTCACCAAGCTGACAATTGCAGTGGTGGACCGCCGGTCCAGTCAGGCGGGGGTGGCGCGGGCCCGCGCGGACTGGTCGGCCGCCACCGTCGCGGGCGAGCCGGCGGCCACCCACGCCCACACGAGCACGGTCCAGAGCACGGCCGGCAGCGACGCGTGGACCCACACCCACTCCGCCGGCAGGGCGCTGTGGTACTGCACGAGGCCGACGATCCCCTGCGCGGCGATCAGCACGCAGACCGCGGTCAGCGCCCGCATCAGCGCCGGCCCGGCGCCGCGCCGGCGCGCGAACACCCACAGCGCCACGGCCACGACGCCGAGCGCGGTGGCCATGTGCCCGTGCAGGTGGATCAGCGTGCGCAGCGTCGAGGCGCCGAAGGCGTCGAGCCGCTCGACGACGTCGTCCGTCCCCGCTCCGCCGGCGTGCGGCCCGGCGGCGGTGGCGAACGTCCCCGCCACGATCACGACCGCCCCGTAGACGACCAGCACCCGCGTGCCGAGCACCGCCAGCCGGTCGCCGCTCTCCACCTGGCTGGGCGGGCGCCGCACGCGCCACACGAGCAGCGCGCCCGCCGTCAGCAGCACGATCGAGAGCAGGTAATGGGCGATGACGACCTGCCACGAGAGATGCAGCGCCACGGTCAGCCCGCCGAGCAGCCCCTGGGCAACGACGCCCGCCCCGAGCACGGTCGCCGGGCGCAGCAGGTCGGGCCGGCGCGGCCGCACCTGGTAGGCCATCACGCCCGCCGCGATGCACGCCGCCCCCACCACGGTCGAGAACAGCCGGTTGCCGTACTCGATCCACACGTGGGTGTCGAGTTCGGGCACGAACGTCCCGGAGCAGTCGGGCCACGTCGGGCACCCCAGCCCGGAGCCCGTGAGGCGCACCGCGGCCCCGCTGAACACGATCAGCACGAGGGTCAGCAGCGCTCCGTAGGCGAACCAGCGGTACGTGCTCAGCGAGAGGGTCGCGCGCTCGCGCATTCCGCGCGACATTCTGGCAGCGGGTGACGGCACGGACGCCTATGCGCCACCGGGTCCGTGTATAGCCACTTCGGCTATAGAACGCTAGAAATGCACGTCCATCGTATCGGCACCCAGGGACAGGTGGTCATCCCAAAGGATCTCCGCGACGAGCTCGGCCTTCAGCCGGGTGCTGAGGTCGTTCTCGAACGGGACGGTGACGCTGTGCGCGTCCTGCCCGCCGGCGCTGCGACGCGGGCGCTTCGCGGTCGGTACGCCTCGAGCGGCCTCGCCGCTGCGCTGCTCGCCGACCGTCAGCGCGAATCGCGCTGAGCTCAGCGGCTACGCGGCCCGGCGGCCCTCCGGGCACGGGTAGGCGAGCCGGACGGCGCCGGGCTCCTCGCTCGGCTCGCGGGGCGCGCCTTCCTCCCGCCGCGGGTGACCATCCCGAGATGCACCGCGCCCGGCGACGCCGTCCCTCCGGTTCGACCCAGAAGAACGGCTTCCCGTCCTTGCCGAAGCCCGCGGCCTCAGCCACCCGCTTCATCAGGAGCGTGATACCCAGGGGCGCGACCGCGTGCTCCTAGATCTCCACGCTACGCCCTCGCAACTCAGCGCGCGTCACCGACCTCAACGCCGGGCACGCGGTCAAGTGAGGACACAATCGCTGGCTAGAACCGGATGGTCCAGCGCGCCGTCGGCACCGAGAATCCTCGGATCGACACCGTCGCGATCGGGTGCCGTCTCGCGTCGTTGAGCTTGACCCCCAGCGGGGTCCGGGTCAGGCCGAGGAAGCCCCAGTCCCCGCCGTTCAGAGTGAGCCTCCCGTGGGCGAGCAGACGTCGACGCGCACGGATCTCGATCCTTGCCGAGCACGTCGCGTACTCCTCGTAGTACGGACAGTCGATAAGGAAGCCGAGACGTCTGCCCCGACGGGAGGGATGCGACGCGAGGTAGAGGAAGTCCTCGCTGGTGATCGGCAGACGGACGAACTCACAGGACCGCGAGACGAGCGTCCGGGGGCCCACTCGCGCTACGTCGTCGCGCCCCGCCCCGCAGGTCACCGTGCCCGCGGTCGCATCGTAGAGATCGTCGTTGCCGCCGCGGCCCGTCAGCCGGTTCCGTCCGCCCCCGCCGACGAGGACGTTCGCCCGCGCATTTCCGGCAAGGCGATCGTCGCCCGCGCCGCCGGTCACCGATTCGATGGCCGAGAGTCGATCCAGCTCACCGGCGGCGCCGTCCGGGCGAGCGTCCGCCAGGTCGACGCGAACCCCTCTCGTCCGATGGTCATAGGTGAGATGGTCGCGGCCCGGTCCGCCGTCGAGGACGTCGGGGCCCGGGCGGGCGGGCCCTTCGGCGCCATCGCGATCACCGTCCTTGAGCGCGTCGTTCCCTGCGCCGCCGTGGAGCTCGTCGGTGCCGCCGCCTCCATCGAGCCGATCGCCCTTGGTCCCGCCCAGGAGGCGGTCGTCGCCCGGCCCGCCATACGCCACCAGGAAGGCGTCGCTGCGGGTGACCAGGCGCAGCCCATCGTCGCCGTCGCCGAGCCGCGCACGCACGTGAGAGACAGAACCGGATGTCGTGACGCACGCGGCGGTATGCGGGTCGATCGAGACGCAACCGTCGCCTACGGCCAGCGGCGCTCCGGTGTCCCGCACGACGAACGCCGCCGGGCGGCTGTCCTCGACCTCCTCGAAGACGACGTCGTTTCGCTCACCGGGTCCGCCTACGTACCGGATGAACTCGTCGAAATCCCCCGGCCGCATCTCGACGGTGGCCGCCTGGCCGGCTTCGGCGAACACGCCGGCGGCGAGCAGGCAGGGGGCGAGCCAGCTCGTGATCGCACGGATCACGGCGAGCGCTCCAGCAGCAGCGACGTCGTACTCCGGCGGCCCTTGGATCGTGGAGGGGCGGTTCGGACGCTTCGGTAGCGAAGGCTCACGCGCTGGCGCACGGATTGCCCGACGAGCTGGCGCCCGCGCGCATTCAGGCGGACGTACTTTGTCTCACGAGGCGCCTCGACGCGCAGCGTCTCGCGCGCGAACCGATGCCCTCCGTGACGAATCTCCACCTCGAAGCGGCACGGCTGGCCGATTGCTTGGCAGCGGATGCGCAGCGTCACGCGCCCTGATGCGGTCACCGGCGCTCTGTAGCGCTGGATGTCGGCCTCCGGCACGCATCCACGGAGCAGGTCGACGGCATCAGCACGGAGGGGACGAGCCAAGCCACTGTCGCACCGGACCCTGTCGACCTCGCCGTCGCGTGCGTCCACGCGGCTGCGCGTTCCGGGCACGAACACGTCCCTCCCCGGGCCGCCGTCGAGGCGCCCGCCGCTCAGGGAGTCGGCGACAAGCGTGTCGTCGCCCGCGCCCGCGAGCACGTGGTCGTCGCCGTTGCGACCTTCGAGCCGGTTGGCGCCGGAGGAGCCCTGGAGGCGATCGGCGCCGTCGCCGCCGACGACGTTCTCGACGTCGAGCCCCACGTCGTCGCCTTCGCCGTCCGCGCCGTCGTCCGGCCGGTCGTCGAGCGTGACGCTCACCGGCTTCTCCTGGTTCCAGTAGCCCGCCGTGTCGAGACCGCTTCCGCCGCGGACGACATCCGCCCCCGCCCCGCCCAGAAACTCGTCGTCGCCGGCACCGCCCGCGAGCCGATCGTCGCCGGCGTTTCCGGTAAGGCCGTCGGCGCCCGGACCTCCGAGGACGATGTCGTCGCCGCCGCCCGCCGTCACGCCGCCGGACGTGTAGCCGGTTAGGCCTTCGAGCGACACCTCGTCGTCGCCGTCGCCGGCCGAGACCGCCACGCTCAACTCGGACGTCAGGGGGACCGCGCACTCGACCCGGTTCCCGCCGCCGATGCAGTTGGGGCCCGGATAGAGCGGCGCGCCCGCGTCGCCGACCTCAACGGTTCCGTCGGGGCGCCGCAGGAGCGACAGCCGGTTCGTCTCTCCTGGCAGCGCGGTCACGACCAGCTCCGCCGCGGACGCGTCGTACTGGTTGCCGAGGCGCAACTGGACGACCGCGGCGTGCGACGCCGTAGGGAAGACCAGCATCGCGACGGCCGCAGCACCGATTGCGCGCAATCCGGCCATGTGCCGACCCTAGCCCCGAGCGCCGCCGCAGAGCAACCCGAGGGATGGTCGACCGTCACGGACGCTGGTCCTCCTTGATGGCCCGGCGAGCGCAGACCGCCCGCGCCGCAGCGGTCTCGGAAGCTGGATCAACGAGCTGTGGCCGCGATCCAGCGATTGAGAGCTCGACTGGGACGCTATGCGGCGCGGCGGCCCTCCGGGCACGGTTGGGCGAGCCGGATGGCGCCGAGCTCCTCGCGCGGCTCGCGGGGCGCGCCCTCCTCCCGCCGCGGGTTGACGATCCCGACCAGCGACATCACGCCGCCGAAGATGACGAGCGCGCCGCCCACGCCGAGCCCGGCGCGGTAGGCGGCGACGGACGCGTCGACGACCTCCGGCGAGCCGCCCGACAGCGGCTCGGCGTCGGCCACCGCCGCGCCGCCGGCGGACTCGAAGCGCGCGGCGACCACCAGGCCGACGGCGGCGATCGCCAGCAGCGACGCGACGCGCGCGATCTGGTTGTTGACCCCGCTGGCGACGCCCGCGTTGTGCTGCGGCACCGATCCCAGCACCGTGTTCGTGAGCGGCGCCACCGTGGCGGACAGCCCGACGCCGAAGACGATCACGCCCGGCAGCAGCTCGGTCCAGTAGTCGACGTCGGCGTCGAGCCGCCCCATCCAGATCAGCCCGATCCCCGCCACGATCGGCCCGAGGCCCATCAGCAGCCGCGGCCCGATGCGGTCCGACAGCGCGCCGAAGCGGCGCGACAGGAACCACATGCACAGCGTGATCGGGATCAGCGACAGGCCGGCCGCGATCGGGCTGTAGCCGCTCACCTGCTGGAGGAAGATCGTCACGAAGAACGTCGCCGCCCCGAGGCCGCCGTAGATCAGCAGCGTCGCCGCGTTGCCGACCGCGAAGTTGCGCGAGCGGAACAGCGAGAGCGGCAGCATCGGGTGGTCCGTGCGCCGCTCGTGCCAGAGGAACACGCCGAGCAGGACCAGGCCCGCGACGCCCGGGATCCACACCAGCGGGTCGGTCCAGCCGTAGATCGGCTGCTCGATCAGGGCGAACACCGGCCCGGCCAGTCCGAGCGAGGCGAGCACCGCGCCCAGGTAGTCGATCCCTCCCGACGCCTCCTCGTCGCGACTCTCTGGGACGTTTCGCGCCATCGCCAACGTCACGAGCACGAGGGGAACGTTGATGGCGAAGATCCACCGCCAGGAGACGAACTCGATCAGCGCACCCCCGCCGAGCGGCCCGATCACGAACGCCATGCCGGTCCACGCGGTCCACGAGCCGATCGCGGCGCCCCGCTCCTCACCGGGGAACGTCGCGGTCACGAGCGCGAGGCTGCTCGGTACGAGGAGAGCACCCGCGATGCCCTGCAGCGCGCGAGCGGCGATCAGGAGCTCGGCAACGGGCGCGACCGCGCATAGCGCCGAAGTGATCCCGAACCCCATCAGCCCGACGACGAAGATCCGCCGCCGCCCGAGATGGTCGCCGAGCGACCCGCCGACGAGGATCAGCGCCCCGAGCGTGAGCAGGTAGGCCTCGACGATCCACTGCTGGGCCGCCAGCCCGGTGTCCAGATCCTCCCGGATCGCCGGGAGAGCGACGTTGACGACCGTCCCGTCGAGGAAGACGACGGCCGAGCCGAGGATGGCCGCCACGAGGGTCGTGCGCTTGCCGCCGGCGTCTCCCATGCCTCCATGCTACGGGGGTCAGCATTGCCGACGCCATTGCTAGCGTCTTGCGCCGCTTGCGCAGCGCCGGACCGCCCCGTCACGCCCGCGGTCTCGCGCCGCCGCGCCCGCGGCCCCTCGCTGCCGTGGCGATCCGGGACGTCCAAAGCAGCTTCCGGCTCCCGCCACCAGCAGTACATGCACGCTCAAGGAGCGAGCGCTGCATCCGTTCCGCAGCCGCGACAGTTCGACGACGCTGCACGCCGTCGACGACGTCAGCCTCGATGTCGAGGCGGGCGAGTTCTTCGGCATCGTCGGCCGCAACGGCTCAGGCAAGAGCACGCTGCTCAAGTGCCTGGCGGGCATCTACGAGATCGACAGCGGCGATGTGAACGTGCACGGTCGCGTCGTCGCCGTTCATCGAGCTCGGCGTCGGCTTCAACCCCGAGCTCACCGCGCGGGACAACGTGTGATCAACGCGATCATGCTCGGGCTCACGCGCCGGCGAGGCGAAGGAGCGCTTCGACGACGTCATCGCGTTCGCCGAGCTCGAGGAGTTCGTGGACCTCAAGCTCAAGAACTACTCGTCGGGCATGGCACGTCCGGCTCGCGTTCTCGATCGCGATCCAGGCCGACGCCGACATCCTGCTCGTCGACGAGGTGCTCGCGGTCGGCGACGCCGCCTTCCAGCAGAAGTGCTTCGACACGTTCACGTCGCTCAAGGCGGCCGGGCGCACGATCATCTTCGTCACGCACGACATGCGCGCCGTCGAGCACTTCTGCGACCGCGCGATGCTGCATCGAGCGCGGGCGCGTTCAGTCGATCGGGGACCCGCACGCGATCGCGCGGGCCTATAACGAGCTCAACTTCGGCCACGTCCTGCACGGGGCCGGCGAGACCACCGGCCGGGGCCACGGTGCGGCGGAGATCCTCGCCTGCTGGTTCGAGACCTCGGGCGGCGAGACCGTCACGTCGCTCGCGCAGGGCGAGCCGCTGGCGATCTGCATGGACGTCCGGTTCCACGCCCCGCTGGAGCAGCCCGTCTTCGCGGTGAGCCTGCGCAACCAGGTCCGGCACACGATCTTCGCGACCTCGACGCGGTGGGCGGGCACCGCCACCGGGCGACTTCGCCAGCGGCGACGAGGTGCGCGTCCGGATCGAGCTCGAGAACTGGCTTGCGCCCAGCCGCTATACGGCGACCCCCTCCGTCGCGCGGGCGGACGCTGACGACGAGGCCATCGACGTACGAGAGGATCTGGCGTCGCTGATCCTCCACGGCGAGCGCCGGACGGGCGGCATCGCCGATCTGCCGCACACGATCGAAATCGGACGACCGTGACGGCTGCGACCGCGAGCCGAGCGGGCACTCCAGGGCGACGACTTCCGGCGGCTCTGGAGCCTCACGTGGATGCTCGCCGTCACCGACTGGCGCCTCCGCTTCTACGGCAGCGTGCTCGGCTACGTGTGGTCCCTGGCGCGCCCGTTCGCGCTCTTCGGAGTCATCTATGTCGTCTTCTCCGAGTTCGCGAACTTCGGCGAGGGCGTCCCGAACTACGGCGCCTACATCCTCTTCGGCGCTCGTCCTGTTCCAGTTCTTCATCGAGGTGACCACGAACTCGGTGCGGTCGCTCGTCGATCGCGAGAACCTGCTTCGCAAAGTGCGGTTCCCGCGGCTCGCCGTGCCGTTCTCGGTCGCGCTCACGGCGCTCTTCAACCTTGGGCATGACGCTGATCGCGGTCGCTCATCTTCGCCGCTCGTCTCGGGAGTGACACCGCGATGGAGCTGGCTCGAGCTCCCGCGTGCTCATCCTCATCCTGCTCGTCTTCGCGCTCGGCACGGGGATGCTGCTCTCGGTGCTCTACGTCCGTTACCGCGACATCCAGCCGATCTGGGAGGTGGTGTCGCAGGCGCTCTTCTACGCCTCGCCGGTGCTCTACGTCGCGACGATGGTCCCGGAGAACTTCCAGCGCCGCCTACCACGCTGAATCCGCTCGCGGCGCTACTGACCGAGATGCGCGCGTCGGTCATCGATCCGCAGGCGGCGCACGTCTGGGTGGCGATCGGCGGCGCCGAGCGGTTGCTCTTGCCGGGCGCGATCGTCGCCGGGGCGTTTGCGCTCGGATGGTGGGCCTTCAACCGGGCGGCTCCGCGGATCGCCGAGCTCGCTGTGATCGATGCGGACGCCCCGCACCCGTGGGACCTGGCCGGGCCGGAGGCGATGCTGGTGGCAGCGGCGATCGTCGTCCTCGCGCTCGTGCTCGGAGCCTACGTCTTCAACCGGCAGGCCCCGAGGATCGCGGAGCACCTGTGAGCGAACCGCTGGCAGCCGAAGACCGACTGGGAGTCGCGCGCGCGCACGGCGGAGGCACGCGTCGCGGAACTCGCCGCCGAGCGGGCGCGGCTATGGGAGGAGCTGCATCAGCCTCCGCGCGGAGCGGCGCCAGATCGAGCACTACGAGGCGGTCGTCAACGTACATGCAGCAACTCGCTCTCGTGGCGGCTCACCTTCCCGGTGCGGTGGCTCGAGCGCTTCGCGCTGTTCGTGCGGTGGCGGATCATCGAACGCGACTGATGGGCGCAGACGTGACGGTGGCCGTGCCCGTGTACAACGGTGGCGCGGTACCTCGACGAAGTGCTGGCGGCCGTGCGGACGCAGCGCTCGACCGCGAGGTCGAGCTGCTCGTGATGGACTCGGGCTCGACCGACGGCTCAGTAGCCATCGCCGAGCGACACGGCGGCGCGGGTCTGCCAGATCCCGAAGCGGAGTTCTCGCATGGCGGCACGCGCAACCGGATGATGGAGCTCGCCGAGGGCGACCACGTCGCTTTCCTCACCCAGGACGCCACGCCCGGCGCACGACGGCTGGCTGGCCGCGCTGCTCGAGGGGTTCGAGCAGGCCGATGACGTGGCGCTCGTCTACGGCCCGCACGTGGCGCGCGACAGACGCGTCCCACATGATCAAGGCGGAGATGGAGCGCCACTTCGCGACCTTCGGGAACGGAGGGCGCGAGATCGAGGTCCAGCGCCTCGGTCGCACCCGTCGGCGAACTCGAGGCGTACCGCGCGCTTCCCGGGTCAGCTGACCTTCTTCTCCGATGTCAACGGATGCGTCGCACGCTGGGCGTGGGAGCGCGTGCCGTACCGCGACGTCCCGTACGCCGAGGACCAGCTGCTCGGACGCGAGATGATCGAGGCCGGGTTCGCGAAGGTGTTCCACCCGGACGCGCGCGGTGCTGCACTCGCACGACTACCCGCCGCTGCAGTTCCTCCGGCGCTACTTCGACGAGTTCCGCTCCCTGCGCGAGGTGCTCGACCACGTGGAGGTGGCCCACCCGCTGCATACCCCGCTGACGATCCGCGGCCTCGCACGAAGCGACGAGCGCTGGCTCCGAGCGCGGGGCGTCGAGGGTCGCGAGCTGACCCGCGCGCTCGCCGTTTCGTACCGCCATCACACCATCCGCCAGGCGGGCGCCATCGTCGGCACGCGCGCCGACCGCCTCCCGCGGCTCGTGCGGCGGGCCCTGTCGCTCGACGGCCGAGACTCCTTCACGCCCTACGACGTGCCCGGCGAGCCCGCTGCTCTCGCTACGCGCGACGCAGCCCGACTCCCGCACCGTGGACAGCCGCCACTGGCCGACTGGGACTTCGTGCGCGACGCCTACCCGATGCGCCCAGTTGCCGTACAGCCGCACTGCGGCGACGCGACGCCGCCGTGGACCGTGGCCTGGGTGGTACCGCCGTGGAGCGCGGGCTCCGGCGGTCACACGACGATCTTCCGTCTGGTGCGGCAGCTCGAGCTGCGCGGGCACCGGTGCGCGATCTTCGTCTTCGACCCCGAGCGCCAGATCACGCGCTCGGCGGCGAGCTGCGCGACGAGATCCGAGAGCACTTCGTCCCCGGCGTCGAGGCCGCGGTGTTCCTCGGGCCTCGACGACTTCGACTCGGCCGACGTGTGCGTCGCGACCGAATGGCGCACCGCCTTCCCGGTCCGGGATCTGCCCGCACTGCCGCGAGAAGGTCTACCTCGTGCAGGATCACGAGCCCGAGTTCTTCGCGACGTCCGCCGCAGTCGATCTGGGCCGAGGAGTCCTACCGGATGGGCTACCGCTGCATCGCGTACACGCCCTGGATGGCACGAGTTCTGCAGGAGCGCTACGGCATCGACGCGCGCTGGTTCGAGTGCGGCACCGACCTCGACGTGTTCCCCTTCGCCGGACCGGAGGGCCGCAAGCCGGAGCTCGTCGCGGTCTACGCACGCCAGGAGACCGAGCGGCGCGCTGTCGACCTCGCCATGGCAGGCCTGCAATGCTCGCCGACCGCCGACCCACGCTCCGCCCGGTCCTGTTCGGCTCGCAACCGGCGGCATCCAGCCGTGCCGTTCCCGGCGGAGGATCTGCGCGTGGTGGCGCCCCGCCGCTTGGCGCAGCTGTACCGCGAGGCATCCGTCGGCGTCGTCTTCTCGCTCACGACGCACTCACTCGTCGCTCACGAGATGATGGCCAGCGGACTGCCCACCGTCGAGCTCGAGGGCGAGAACGTCTGCTCGGCGCTCGGGCCGAGCGGCGAGTTGGTCGTGCAGGCGGCGCCGCGGCCAGACGCGATCGCCGACGCCATCGAGCGCCTGCTCGACGACCGCGAGGCCGCCGCCGCGATGGCCCGACGCGCACGCGCCTTCGTCGAGGCGCGCACCTGGGAGCGCGCAGGCGACCAGGTCGAGGCCGCCATGCGGGAGTTCCTCATGAACCCGCGATAGGCCGGATGCGCTCGATCCAGTCGTAGGGCCGGCCGCAGAGCCGCTCAGCCTCCGACGGGCGCACCGTGACGAGGCGCGGCTCGCCAACCGGCTCGAGCGCGATTCCGCCGACCGGGCCGTTGATGGCGTTGCCCGGCTCGAGGCCGCGGCCCGGGCGATGCAGCGTGACCTCGTGCTCGCCGTTTTCCAGGTGGATGCGGCCGACCGGCAGCCACTGGCCCGGCGTGTTGTGCTGCCGCGGGGCGCCGACCTCGCGACCGTCCACGGACACTCGCAGCGGCCGCCCACCGCCGCCCTTGATCCAGACGTGATAGCTCCCCGCGTCGACGACAAGCCGACCCGAAAGCGTCCCGCTGCCGGCCGTGATCAGCGTCCCGGGCTCGTCCGGCGAGCGCGGCCACTTAGGCACGCTATCCGGCTTCACCGCCCCGTACGGTGGCGGGATCGTGGCGCCGAGCACCGGCAGCATGTCGCGCTCCGCAGCGACCAGCAGCTCCCCGTTCCTGGCCCGACTCGCGAGTCCGCGGACGTCTTGACACCGCGCCGGGACCGCTGCCTGGCGCGGGCGCTGCAGCGACAGGTGCTCGATCACCGGCGGAGCGCCCCGCCGCCGCTCCCAAAGCTCGTAGTAGGCGTTGCGGTAGGTGAGCTCGTAGTTCGACGGCGGCCGCGAGTTCTCAGGCGAGCGACGGAGCATGAGGCCGGGCCACGACTGAACGTACGTCAGTTTCATGTCGTCGAGGTCGAACGAGTGGTGAAAGATGATCGCCGGCTTGCGGAGATCCACCGAGCGGGGCGAGAACGACTCCGAAGCAACGTTAATCGCGGCCGGACGCCCGAAGTGCTTGGCGTATTCCTCCCACTCCGGGAGCAGCCACGGCCCGCGGCCGCTGCCGTGCTCCGCCGCGTCGCGGAGCGCCTCCATGCGCTGTACCGGAACGATGTACGCACCGCGATAGGCGATGGCATCGGATACGACGACTCCCCCGACGAGCAGGACGCCAGCGATGAGTCCCGCCGCCGGCAAGTGGCGGTAGACCCACCAGGCGCCCACCGCCGCCCCGAACACCAACATTGGCGACATGACGACGAGGAGTTTCGCGTCCGCGTACGGCTCGAACCGCGGCGCCGCGATCAGGTAGACCACCAGCGCCGGCACGACGGCCAGCGGCGTCCCGAGCCGGCGTCGGCGGAGCTCCACGATGGCGGCGAGCACGATCAGCGCGACGCCAAGCACCAGCAGGCCCGCCACGAGAGTGCTGACCCACCCCTCCGGAAGGGCATATCGGTAGTCCTCGCGCGGCCAAATCCCGAGTGCCTGATAGATCGGGAGCGGCCGCGCCAAATGACCGAGGACGGTCGGCGAGCTCAGCGCCACCGAGAAGTCCTGGTTGGTGTTGGCGAATACCTCGGTCCCGGTCCGCGCGAAGTTGATCGCCTCGCCGAGGATCGGCCCCGCTGCCAGCGCCATCGCGGCCGTGCCGACGATAACCACCCGCGCCGCCGCAGTCGCGCGCTGGCGCGGCCGCTCGGCGACCACCGCGACCAGCATGACCGCAGCGAGAACAGCGGCGTAGCCGGCCGCGCCCGCACTGAAGATGCCGATCCCCGCAGCCAGGCAGGCGCCGAGGATCGCGACGCCGCCGATCGCGAGGTGCCGGTCGAGGGCGTAGCGCGCGAGCGCCGCGCCGCGTGGCGACCACGGTGATCAAGGCGATCTCCTTGAACGACCCCTGTAGGGCGTACTGGTAGGTGAGGTTCGCACCAAGGGCCGTCGCGCTGGCAGTCATGGCCGCCGGGCCAGGGAGTCCCACCGCTCCCGCCAACCACGCGAGCGCCATCCCACCGAACGCCGCGAGCGTCGCGATGTACGGCTGGTAGACGGTCTCCACCGGTGCAGGGACAAGCCACTCGAGCGCCGCCAGCAGTCCGTGCACGCCAACGGGATAGCCCTGCGTCAGCGTGTCGTTGACGATAACCAGACGCGTCGACGGTTCCCCGGTTGCGAGCGCTGTGCCGAAACGCGCTAGGTGCTCGGTAACCGCGAGGTTCGTCCCGGTGTCGTTGACGAAGTTGTAGCCGAGCCAGGTCCAATGGCCCGAGAGCACGACGGGGCCCATATAGAGCGCGAACACGAGGAGTGCGGCGCCGCCTGCCCAGCCCGGGGCAAGCCGCATCCTGAGACGCGTGCGCCCGAGCACGAGCCCCGCGAGCGCCGGAATCACGAGCACAGTCGCCATCACCGGTCCGTCGCCGCCGAAGCGGAGCACGGCAAGCGTGAGGCCTACCGCCAGGCACGCGCCCACCGGGGCCAGCAGCGCGTCCGGGAGCTCGTTGCGCGCCAGTCGCTCGGCGAGCAGACCTAGGCCGGCGGCCACCAGGTAGAAGACGAGCGGGAACCCCACCCAGGCGATGGCGGTCATGTGTGGCGCAGCATAGAAACCGCCCACCGGCGGCTACGGCGAGCGGAGCATCGCCAGCACGACTCGCCAGGACGCACGCAGCGCCGACCGCAGCGACGCCGAGCGCGAGGCGCGGCTGAGAAACTCTAAGTCGAGATCCGGGGTCAGCCACACCGCGAACTCGGTCGAGGAGATCGTGCGTGCCGCCGGCATCGCCCGCCGCTCGCCCAGCAGCCGCGGCAGCGTGCGCACCGTCTCCGCCGCGGCCGCCAGCTTCTGCGGCAGCCACCCACCGCTCGCCGCGACCGCGACCAGCGCGACCTCCGTCGCGAGCAGGCCCGGCGCGACGGCCACGAGCACCGGCTCGGATAGCGGCGCACCACCGTCGCCCAGCGGTTGCGCTCGAGCCGCCGCCACTTGGCCGGCCCCTTGGCGAACGCGTACTCGCGGTCGACCGCCGCGGCCGGCTCGACGCCGAGCCGCCCCGCCGGCCAGCCGCAGCCGCAACGAGAGCTCCACGTCCTCGTGGTACATGAAGTACGTCCTCGCCGAACCCCCGGACCGCTCGCCACTCCGCGCGCGGCACCGCGAGGCATGCGCCGGACAGGAACGCGTCCTCGCACGGCCGGAGACGCGCCGGGGCCGGCGCGCCTGCCCCCGCCCAGGCGATCCCCGTGAAGTGCAGGACGCCGCCGCTCGTGTTGACCACCCGGCCCCCTTCGGCGGTGACCAGCCCCATCCAGGCCGTCCAGCCCCGTCCCCCGCGAGCGGCGCGCGGATCCCCGCGACGAACCCGGCCGCAGGCGTCACGTCCGGGTTCAGGAACAGCAGCAGGTCGCCGGTGGCCGCCCTCGCGCC
>CAWBIZ010000007.1:0-302492 GCA_963789005.1 uncultured Solirubrobacteraceae bacterium | reverse complement strand
GCGTCCGTCGCGCATCAGCGCGGCCACGATCCGGCGGGTGGTGGCGTTGACGGGCACGGCGAGGCCGAGCCCGACGCCCGCGACCGCGGTGTTGATCCCGACCACCTGCTGGCGGCCGTCGACCAGCGCGCCGCCCGAGTTGCCGGGGTTGAGCGCGGCGTCGGTCTGGATGACGTCGTCGATGATGCGCGTGGCCCCGCCGGCGCGGGCGGGGAGCGACCGGCCGAGCGCGGAGACGACGCCCGCGGTCACCGATCCGGCGTAGCCGTGCGGGTTGCCGATCGCGACCACGAGCTGGCCGACCCGCAGCGTGGCGGCGTCGCCGAGCTCGGCGGCGGCGAGGCGGGCCGACTCGGCGCGCAGGACCGCGAGGTCGGACAGCGGGTCGGTGCCCACGACCGTCGCCTGGAGGTCCGAGCCGTCCACGAACGACGCCCGCACGCGAGCGCCCTCGCTCCCCACGACGTGCGCGCTCGTGAGCAGGAAGCCGTCGGGCGTGATGACGACGCCGGACCCGCTGCCCGCGGCCGAGCGCCGGCGGCTGAACACCCGCAGGTTCGCCACCGAAGGGCCGAGCACCTCGGCCACGCGCGTCACCACGCGCGAGTACGCGTCGAGCGCCTCGGCGTCACCGGGCGCCGCGCCCGGAGCGGAGGGCCGATCGTCGAGCGTAGTCACTTGCAAGATGCTAGCGACTCGGCGACTGGAGCTTGAGGCGCCCGCGGCCGACAATATCTCCTAATCCAATCGGGTTTTGTATATTTACGAACTGGATGAGCGGGACCCTGGCCAAGACGAAGCTCACGCCCGACCTCGAGCCGCTCGACGCGACGGGGGTGCTCGACTACGTCGTGGACCGCTTCCACCCGCGGCTGGCGGTGGCCTGCTCGTTCCAGAAGGAGTCGGTCGTCGTGCTCGACCTGCTGCTCCGGATCGCGCCCGACGCACGCATCTTCACGCTCGACACGCACGTGCTGTTCCCGGAGACGTACGAGACCTGGCAGCGCCTCGAGGAGCGCTACGGGATCGAGATCCAGGTCCACCAGGGGCCGAGCCTCGGCCGCCAGGCCATCCTCTACGGCGACCGCCTGTGGGCGACCAACCCCGATGCCTGCTGCACGCTGCGCAAGGTGCAGCCGCTCGTGCGGGCGCTGTCCGACGTCGACGCCTGGGTCTCGGGCGTGCGCCGCGATCAGTCGCCCGAGCGCGGGAGCACGGCCAAGCTCGCCTGGGACGGCAAGCACGAGAAGTGGAAGGCGAACCCGCTCGCGGACTGGAGTGAGGCCGAGGTGTGGAGCTACATCGAGCGCCACGACCTCCCCTACAACCCGCTGCACGACCAGGGCTACGCCTCGATCGGCTGCACCCACTGCACCAAGCCGGGAGCGGGCCGCGAGGGCCGCTGGGCGGGCGTGGCCAAGACCGAGTGCGGCCTCCACGGCTGAGCCCGGCCGGAGCCGTCGGCCCTCGCACATAGCCTTCCGGCCGTGGATGTCCTGACCGCCGTCGACGGCGAGCGGATCGCCGATCACCTCCGGCGCGACGAGTTCTTCTGGCTCGACCTCGAGTCGCCGGCGGCGGCCGACCTCGACGCGCTGCGCTCCGTGCTCGGCCTGCACCCGATGGCGCTCGAGGACACGCGCGAGTTCGGCCAGCGGCCGAAGGTCGACACCTACGAGGACCACGTGCTCGTCGTCTTCTACACGGCGGTCCGCGGCCCCGGCGACCCGGTCCACCAGCCCGCCGAGGTGCACGTCTACGTGTCCGGTCACTGGATCGTGACCGTCCACCACGTCCCCCTCCCCCAGCTCGCCGAGCTCCACGGCCGCCTGCAGCCGGAGAAGACCCACGAGGAGGACTACCTCGTCTACCGCATCTTCGACGGCCTCACCGACGCCTTCTACCCGGCGGTCGACCGCTTCGAGGAGCTGATCGACGACCTCGAGGGCGAGGTCCTCGACCGCCCGCGGCGCGAGCACCTGCGCCGCGTCTACCGGACCAAGCAGGACATCCACGGTCTCCTGCGCCTGCTCGCCGCCCAGCGCGACGGCTTCCAGGCGACCGTGAGCGCGATCATGGAGCTCGCCTCGCTCAGCCGCGGCACGCGCGAGTACCTGCGCGACATCGGCGACCACCTGGCGCAGCTCGTGGGCGAGCTCCATCGCCAGAACGACGACCTGCAGGCCCTGGCGTCGACCTACTTCAACGCCAGCGCCGAGCGCGTGAACCGCACCGCCACGCGCCTGAGCGTCGTGGCGACCTTCTTCGTCGTCTGGACGCTGATCACCGGCTTCTTCGGCCAGAACTTCGGCTGGCTGGTCGACAACATCGACTCCCAGAAGGACTTCCTGCTCTTCGGTGTCGGCGGATTCGTCGTCCCCACCGCGATCCTTTCCACCGTGCTGTGGGTCAAGCGGCACGACTGGTTCTAGCGTCGAGGTAGGGTCCCCGCCCATGCCAGCGAGCACCATGGACGCCTGGGTCATCCGCGCGGACCGCCTCGGCGAGCCGCGCGACGCGTTCCAGATCGAGCAGATGGAGGTGCCGGAGCCGGGCGCGATGGAGGTCATCGTGCGCGTGATGGCCGCCGGCGTGAACTACAACAACGTGTGGGCGGCGCTCGGCGAGCCGGTCTCGGTCTTCCGCTACCACGCCGAGGACCACCACATCGGCGGCTCCGACGCCTCGGGGATCGTCGAGCGCGTCGGGCCGGGCGTGACGCGCTGGAAGCCCGGCGACGAGGTCGTGGTCCACTGCAACCAGGCCTCCTACGAGGACCCCGAGGTGCACGGGCTGGACCCGATGGCCGCGCCCTCGCAGCGGATCTGGGGCTACGAGACCACCTGGGGCTCGTTCGCCGAGTACTGCAAGGTGCAGGCCCAGCAGCTGCTGCCCAAGCCGCCGGCGCTGACCTGGGAGGAGGCCGCCTCCTACGGGCTGACGTACTTCACCGCCTACCGCATGCTCGTGAAGCAGGTGTCCTTGCAGGCCGGCGATCGCGTGCTGGTGTGGGGCGCCGCCGGCGGCCTCGGCGTGTTCGCGCTCCAGCTCTGCCGGCTGGCGGGCGCGGACGCCGTCGGCGTCGTCTCCTCCGACGAGAAGGCCGACCTCTGCCGCGAGCTCGGCGCCGTCGACGTGATCGACCGCAACGAGTTCGCCGGCATGATGCGCCGCGGCGGCGAGACGCTCGACGAGGAGAAGGCGCGCTACAAGGAGTCGCGCCGCTTCTGCAAGCTCGTCGAGGAGAAGCTGGGGGCGCCGCCCGACGTCGTCTTCGAGCACGTCGGCCGCGCCACGTTCCCCACCTCGGTGCTGGCGGTGAAGCCCTTCGGCAGCGTGGTCATCTGCGCCGGGACGACCGGCTACAACCTCGACTTCGACGTCCGCTACCTGTGGATGAAGCAGAAGAAGATCGTCGGCTCGCACTTCGCGAACGCCTACGAGTGCCACAAGGCGAACGAGCTGATCGAGTCCGGTGCCGTCCGTCCCGTACTCTGGAGGACGCTCGGCTTCGACCAGGTCGCCGAGGCGCACCAGATGATGAAGGAGAACCAGCACCTCGGAAAGATCGCGATCCTCGTGGGCGCGGAGTCCGAGGGGCTCGGCAAGACCGCGGACGGGCCCGGCGCGATCCGGGCGGAGGTGGGAGCCTGATGGCCGGCGTCGTCAACATCCCCTGGTACTGCACGCTCTTCCGTGGAGACCAGTTCGAGCAGGCGCTGCGCGAGATCGCGCCGCTGGCGCTCCGCTACGGGGCGACCGACTACGAGGTCATGCGGTCAAACGACGACCGCTACCGCTTCTGGCAGTTCGCCTACTTCGAGAACAAGATGGACTTCGAGGCCTACTGGTACGGCCCGGAGTTCAACGCCTGGCGCGCCGACCACACGAGCTGGTTCACGGTCCCGATCGTCTACACCTGGTTCGACCGCGTGGCCCAGGGCGCGCTGCAGCCCAACGGCGTGACCTAGCGATCCGTCGAACTCAACTCGAGCGAAGTACGCGGGATCGCGCCGACGCTACGTGACGGTTGCGGTCTCCCAGCCGAGGTTCGCGCAGATCTCGATCGTCGCCGCCGCCCGGTTCATCGTGTAGAAGTGCAGACCGGGTGCGCCGCCATCGAGCAGCTGACGGCACAGCCTCGTGGCGTATTCGACTCCCACTCTGCGTACCTCGCCGGGCTGGTCGGCGACCGCGACGAGCCTCTCGGCAAGTTCGGTTGGCAGGCTGGCACCGGACATTGCCGCCATGCGCTCGACCTGCCGGACGTTGGTGATGGGCATGACGCCCGGAAGGACCGGCGCCTCGGCCCCGCGCACGTGCATCTCGTCGACCAGCGCGAAGTAGTCCTCGGCGCGATGGAAGAACTGCGTCAGGCCGAAGTCTGCCTCCCGGAGCTTGGAGGCCTGGTGTCGCCAGTCGGCTTCCCGCGAAGGAGCCGCCGGGTGCCCTTCGGGGTGGAGCGCCACCCCGACGCTCGGAAAGCCCAGTTCCCGCGCGAGCCGGACCAGCTCGGCGGCGTACCGGAGGTCGCCCTCGGGCAACTGCTCGGTCGCGGACAGCGGCGGGTCGCCATGGAGGGCAAGCAGGTTGTCGACCCCCGCGCCGCGGTATCGCTTCATGAGCTCGATGAGCTCAGCTCGGTGATGCGCCGCACACGTCAGATGCGCGAGCGGTAGCAGAGGGGAGTCGACAAGCCGGACGACGAGGTCGTGCGTCCGCTCTCGGGTCGAGCCACCGGCGCCGTACGTGATGGCGACGAACGCCGGCCCGAGACCCGCGAGCTCCTCCAGAGCCGCCTCCAGGGCTGCCGCTGACTCGGGTGACCGGGGTGGCCACAGCTCGAACGAGACGAAGCGGCTTGCACCGATGCGCTCCACGACCGTGGGCATCGGAGCAGGTTAACGAGCAGGCGGGCGCCGAAGGCGCAGCGCTCCGCGGAGACGCCCCCCCGAAGAGCCTGAGCGTGATCCGGAGCCGGCATTACCCCGGCTCGAGCGGGGCCATCGTGAGGCCCGCCTGCTGGAGCTGCTCCCAGTAGAGCTCGGCGGTCTCCTTCATGCCCGACCAGACAATCGCTCGGCCGGTGTTGTGGATCTTGTCCGCGAACTGGTAGCCGCCCGAGACCGTGACCCCGGGGATGATGCGCGCGAGCGTGTTGGCCACGTGGTCGAACGTGTTGTGGTCGTCGTTGAGCACGATCACGCGCCAGTGGCCGCCCAGCGCGCTGCCGGGGTCGCTCGTGCGCGGAAGCTCGACGGTCTCCATGGCCATACGCGGTGTCTACCCGGTCTGCTGCTTGCTTCGCCAGCGGTCGAGGCCGAGGAAGAGGTGGTCGAGCGGGGCGGCCTGCTCGGCGGCGTCGACCTCGTCGGGCGCGGCCGCCGCGATCCGCTCGTGGAGCGCGGCCATGAAGCCCTCGAGGTCGTGCTCGGCCGCGAGCTCCGCCTGCCAGCGCAAAGCCTCGCGCACGGCGGCGAGCTGCGCCGGCGGGTCGCCGGCGGTGCCGAAGTGGGTCAGCGCCAGCGTGTCCGGCTCCCAGGCGGCGATCGTGTCAAGCGAGCGCTCCCAGGCGTCGACGTCGATGTCGGGCGGCGGCGTCGGCGCCAGCGTGAGGTCGTACGGCGGGATCCGCACGCCCGCCATGTCGCCCACGAACGCCACGCCGGACTCCTCGTGGAAGTAACAGACGTGGTGGGAGGCGTGGCCGGGCGTGTACTCGACGGCGAAGCCGCGCACGCGCTCGCCGCCGGTCAGCACGTGCAGCCGCTCCTCCGGGACCGGGACGACCTCGCCCCAGATCTCGCGCAGGCCATCCTCCCCACCGTAGAGCCGCGCGGCGCTGGCCACCAGCCGTGCCGGGTCCGCGAGATGCCGGGCGCCGCGCTCGTGCACGTAGACCTCGAGCTCCGGCCAGCGGCGCACGAGGGCGCCCGCCGCTCCGGCGTGGTCGAAGTGGATGTGGGTGAGCAGCAGCGCCTCGGGCTGCTCGCCGCCGAGCGCCGCGAGCAGGGTGTCCTCGCAGGACTGGGGCCCGGGGTCGACGAGCACGCCGTCGAGCGCGAAGCAGGCGATGACCTTCTCCCGGCCCCGGTGTAGGAGATCGATCTGCCGCATCCCCAGCGGAGGCTACGGCAGAATCCAGTGGCTATGAGCCACCGTCTGCCCGAGCCCGACCGGCCGTGGATGATGCGCACGTACGCGGGGCATTCGACCGCGCGGCGGTCGAACGAGCTGTACCGGCGCAACCTCGCCAAGGGCCAGACGGGGCTCTCCGTCGCCTTCGACCTGCCGACCCAGACCGGTTACGACGCCGATCACGAGCTCGCCCGCGGCGAGGTCGGCAAGGTCGGCGTGCCGGTGGCGCACAAGGGCGACATGCACGCGCTCATGGACGGGATCCCGCTCGACCGCATGAACACGTCGATGACGATCAACGCCACCGCCGCGTGGCTGCTGGCGCTCTACCTCGTCGTCGCGGAGGAGAACGGGATCGAGCCGTCGGCCCTCTCCGGCACCACCCAGAACGACATCATCAAGGAGTACCTCTCGCGCGGGACGTACGCGTTCCCGCCCGGCCCGTCGATGCGGCTGATCGCGGACAGCGTGGCCTACACGGTCGAGCACGTCCCGCGCTGGAACCCGGTGAACATCTGCTCGTACCACCTGCAGGAGGCGGGAGCGACGCCCGTGCAGGAGATCGCCTACGCCATGTCGACCGCGATCGCCGTCCTCGACGCCGTGCGCGAGCGGGTCCCGGAGGACCGCATGGGCGCGGTCTTCGGGCGGCTGTCGTTCTTCGTCAACGCCGGCGTGCGGTTCGTCGAGGAGCACGCCAAGCTGCGCGCGATGGCGCTGCTGTGGGACGAGCTCGCAGAGCGCTACGGCGTCGCCGACGAGCGCCAGCGCCGCTTCCGCTACGGCGTGCAGGTCAACTCGCTGGGGCTGACCGAGGCGCAGCCGGAGAACAACGTGCAGCGGATCGTGCTCGAGGCGCTCGCCGTCACGCTGGGTCGCAACGCCCGGGCGCGGGCGATCCAGCTCCCGGCCTGGAACGAGGCGCTCGGGCTGCCGCGGCCGTGGGACCAGCAGTGGTCGCTGCGGATCCAGCAGGTGCTCGCCTACGAGACCGACCTGCTCGAGTACCCCGACCTGTTCGAGGGCTCGCACGTGATGGACGGCCTGGTGGGAGAGCTGCTCTCCGGGGCGCGGGAGGAGATGGCGCGCGTGGCCGAGCAGGGCGGCGCGGTCGAGGCCGTGCCGTACATGAAGGCCGCCCTGGTGGAGTCGCACCGCGAGCGGATCGCCCGCATCGAGTCGGGCGAGCAGGTGATGGTCGGCGTCAACCGCTTCGAGGAGACGGAGCCGTCGCCGCTGACCGAGGACGGCGGCATCCTCGTGGTCGACCAGGCGGTCGAGCAGGAGGCGCGCTCCGCGCTCGATCAGTGGCGGGCGGCCCGTGACGGCGCTGCGGTAGAGGCGGCGTTGACGGAGCTGCGGCGCGTGGCGGCGAGCGACGAGAACGTGATGCCGGCGACGCTCGCCGCCGCCCGCGCGGGCGCGACCACCGGCGAGTGGGCCGCCGCCCTCCGCGAGGCCTTCGGCTCCTACCGGGCGCCGACCGGCGTCGGCGAGGCGGCCGCCGCGATCCCCGGCGAGGAGCTCGCCGACCTGCGCGACGAGGTCGCCCGGGTCAGCGAGGCGCTCGGTCGCACGGTCAAGATCCTCGTCGGCAAGCCGGGGCTCGACGGGCACTCCAACGGCGCCGAGCAGATCGCCGTGCGCGCGCGCGACGCGGGCATGGACGTCGTCTACGAGGGCATCCGGCTCACGCCCGCCCAGATCGCCCGCTCGGCGATCGACGAGGGCGTCCACGTGATCGGGCTCTCGATCCTGTCCGGCTCGCACCGCGAGCTGATCCCGGACGTGATCGCCGCCCTCGAGGACGCAGACATTCCCGTCGTGGTCGGCGGGATCATCCCCGAGGCGGACGTGCCCGGCCTCAAGGCCGCCGGCGTGGCCGCGGTCTACACGCCCAAGGACTTCGAGATCACCCGCATCCTGCGCGCGGTCGTCGCGATCGTGGCCGACCGCAACGGCGTCCGCGCGGCGGCGTGACCGGCGCGGAGCTCGGCGCGCGGCTGCGGGAGCGTGACCTGACCGCGGCGCCGGCCGCGCTCAACCTGCTGGAGAACCGCGGCGCGCGCGAGGAGGCGGCGGCGCTGCTCGCCGAGGTCGCGCCTGCTCGGCTGGGCGGCGAGGCTCCCGCGCACGTCGTCGGCGTGACCGGACCGCCGGGCGCCGGCAAGTCGACGCTGCTGTCGGCGCTCGCGCGGACCTGGCGGGCGGACGGGCGGACGGTGGCCGTGCTCGCGGTCGACCCCACCTCGAAGCGCTCAGGCGGCGCGCTGCTCGGCGACCGCGCGCGGATCGAGGCCGATCCCGCCGACCGCGGCCTGTTCGTCCGCTCGACGGCGGCGGGGGAACGGCTCGGCGGGCTCGCTCCCGCCACCCGCGCCGCCGCCCAGGCGCTGGCCGCGGCGTTCGACGTCGTGGTGATCGAGACCGTCGGCGTCGGGCAGTCGGAGACCGAGGTCGCCGAGGCCGCCGACACGGTCGCGATCGTCGTGCAGCCGGCCGCGGGCGACGTGCTGCAGTTCCTCAAGGCGGGGATCATGGAAGTGCCCGACGTGCTGGTGGTGACGAAGGCCGACTTCGGGCCGATCGCTCATCGCGCGCAACGCGATCTGCACGCCGCCCTGGGCTCGCTCGGCGCCCGCGACGTGCCGGTGGTGGCCGTGTCCGCGATCCCGCCGCCGGCGGGGATCGATGAGCTGGTGGCCGCGCTCGACGCCCACCGCGCCGGGCTCGACCTGCCCGCCGTCCGCACGCGCACCCGCCGCCTCGGCGCGCTCGCCGACTTCGTGGCCGAGCACGGAGAGCGCGGCCTGCGCCAGCTCGGCGGACGCCGCGGCGCACAGGCGTGGCTTGCCGACCAGGATCCCGCGCTCGGCGAACCCGCCCTGCTCGTCGCGCTCGAGACGCGCGCGGGCTACGGTCCGCCGCGGTGAGCGACGCCTACGAGCGTGTGGAAGTGACCGCGCGCGAGGCGTGGCGCGAATGGCTGGCCGCGAACCACGCCGGCTCGCCCGGGATCTGGCTCGTCACGCACAAGAAGGCGGAGGGCGACCGGCACGTGCCGTACGCGGCGACGGTCGAGGAGGCGCTGTGCTTCGGGTGGATCGACTCCAAGGGCCGCAAGCTCGACGAGCGCCGCTCGATGCTCCTCTTCACGCCCCGCAAGACCGGCAGCGGCTGGTCGCGGCCCAACAAGGAGCGGCTCGAGCGCCTGTTCGCTGCCGGGCACATGGAGCCGGCCGGGATCGCGACGGTCGACGCGGCCAAGGCCGACGGCTCGTGGACGGCACTCGACGACATCGAGAACCTCGTCGAGCCCCACGACCTGCGCGCCGCGCTCGACGCGACGGCGGCCGCCCGCGAGCACTGGGACGCCTTCCCGCGCTCGGTCAAGCGCGCGACCCTCGAGTGGATCTCGCTCGCAAAGCGGCCGCAGACGCGCGCGAAGCGGATCGAGGAGACGGCCACGCTGGCGGCGCGCGGCGAGCGCGCCAACCAGTGGCCGCGGCGCTAGAGGTCCCGCACGGAGGGCGCGACCTCGGCAGCGAAGCGGGCGACCTGCTCGCTGTCGACGAGGAAGCCGTCGAAGCCGTGGTCGGCGACGAGCGCGGAGAGCTCCTCGATCCAGTGCTCGGGCGGACCCTGCAGCCAGCCCTGCACCGGGCCATCCGCGATCACGCCGCCGAGGTTGGCGATCCTTCGGATCGCCTTCGGGTCGCGCCCGGCGCGCTCGGCCGCCTCTTCGAGCAGCCGCACCCGGCCCGGCACGTCCTCGAGCGGCAGCCGCGGCAGGCTCGGGAACCAGCCGTCGGCCAGGCGGCCGGTGATCCGCATCATCCGCGGCCCGTAGGCGCCGAGCCAGATGCCGATCGGGTGCGGCGGCGGCGGCCCGAACCGCACGCTGCCGATCCGCTCGCCCGCGAAGCACGCGCGCAACACGGGGATCGCCGCCTCGAGATCGTCGACCGACCCCGGCCCGTCGCGACGCTCGCCTCCAAACGACTCGATCGCGTCCCAGAACGCGCCTGCGCCGAGCCCGAGCTCGAACCGCCCGCCGCTCAGGACGTCGATCGAGACCGCCGCCTTGGCGAGCATCGCCGGCCGGCGGAGCGGCAGGTTTGCGACGGCCGGAAAGAAGCGGACGCGCTCGGTACGCGCCGCCAGGAACGCGATCAGCGAGAACGTGTCGAGAAACCGCCGCTGGTACGGGTGGTCCTGGATGCCGACCAGCTCGAACCCGCCGCGCTCGGCGGCCAGCACCTGCTCGAGGACCGCCTCGTGGTCGGCGAGCGGGGTGACGAAGGCCCCGAGCTCGACCTTCACTGGAGGTAGTGCTCGACCGTGTCGTCGTCGCGCGGGCTCGCGCCCTCGGGATCCCGGCCGGCCGCCCGGCGCGCGCGCCGCTGGCGCAGCAGGTCCCAGTAGCGGTCGAGCTCGACCCGGATGTGCTCGAGCCGCTCGTGGCCGGCGGCATCGAGCCCGCCCTCGCTGCCGCCGCGATCCAGCAGCTCGTGCTCCTCCTTGACGAGTGCCTCGATGCGATCGCTGATCTGCTCGTCTGCCACGTGCGGCCTCCTGCTCAAGCTCCCAATGAGGAGATCTTCCACGTCCCGTCGACGTTCACCAGCCGCAGTGTGTCAGCCGACGGCTCCTGACCGGCGGCCGAGCTGCGCGTCTCGACGGTGGCCGCGTCGCCGTCGACGGTCACCTTGCCGATGCTGAGCCGCGGATCCTCGACCTCGCCGAGTCCGCGCTCGAGCGCGTCCTCGCACGGCAGGCCGATCGACTCGACGTCCTCCACGAGGTCGGGCGAGAGCAGCCGGTCGCAGAGCGTGCGGTAGTCCTTGGCGGCCGTCGCGCGGCCGAAGGCGGCGACGGTCGAGCGGACCTGCTCCTCCGGGGGAGGCCCCGAATCGCCGCAGCCCGCGAGCAGGAGCAGGGCCAGCGGCGCAGCCAGGTACCGCACGGGGCGCAGCATAGAATGGCGTCGTATGGACGGCACTCCCCAGGCAACGCCGATCGGTGCGTGGCTGCGCTGCTACCGCTGCTGGTCGCAGGAGCTCGAGGTGCAGGTGCACTACGAGGGCATCCATCGCATCGACCCCGTCACCGGCGAGCGGGCCGAGGTGGTCGACGAGCTGCAGGAGGCCGTCGTCCAGTGCCTGGACTGCATGCACGACCAGCCGCACCTGGGGTTCCACAACGGTCGCATCGAGCCGATCGAGGACCGCTGGGAGCGGATGGTGGCCGGCACGCCGTGGGTCGCCTCGTGCACGGTGACCGTCGACGCCGAGGCCGTGGAGACGTGCTCCGGCCCCGAGGCCGCCGACTCGCTCGCCTACGCCGCGTTCGGCGATCACGGGACGCGCGAGTTCTTCACCCACGTGCGCTTCCACAAGCACGACGAGGACCAGATCGTCGTGCACCTGCTCGTCGAGCTCTACGCGCGGTCCAACGACGAGGCCACCGGCGTGCTCGAGGAGGCCGCCCGCGGGCAGCTGGCGCTCACGTCGCTCGCCGAGGAGTCCCGGCCGCCGGCCGCCACCGGCGAGCATCCGCACTGAGGGCAGCCGTACCCCCACGCGGGAGATACCTCGGTTTTAGCGCGCAACCATGGCGCGTACCTTGGCTTCATGACCAAGATCCTGCGTCGCGCAAAGCGTTACCGCCGCCCGCTCCGCGTGTCCCCCGCCTCGCTCGGGCTCACGGCCGTCCCGGCCTGAGCTCCCTCTCGAGCGTGATCCAGGGCGCCCGCGTGAGCGCGGAGCGCATCGCCGCCTCGTCGTCGTAGCGGCCGGCGAGGCGGCGAGCCTCCGCCTTCACCGTCACCTTCTCGGCCGCGAACGGCCACGGGTCGAGCGTCCCGTCCGTGACCGCGACGCCGACCGGCTCGCCCGCGGTCGGCACTCCCCGCAGCTCGAACGGCGACCAGTCGAGCAGCAGCCCGAGGGACAGCGAGTCCCACGTCCACACGAGCCGCTGGTTGCGCGCGATCTCGTCGTCGGTCGCCTCGGGCGGCCGCAGCCGGCGCTGCAGCTCTCGCTGGCCCGCGAGGAACGCCCGCACCCGCTCGGCATCCGCGGGCGCGAGCCGCGCCAGATCGCGCCGCTCGTACAGCGCGCTCCCGTGCAGCGACACCAGCAGCGCGGCGTACCGGCTCTGTGGCAGCACCCGCTCCGCGGCGGCCGACCACAGCGCGAGATGCGTCCCCAGTTCCATCTCCATGAACGAGTGGGGCAGCCCGGTCTCGGCGTTCAGCGTCGGCGCCAGCTCCCATTCGGTCATCCCGACGTCGTGCTGCTCGGCGGCCAGGCACACCTCCTCCGACGGCTCCACGAGCCCGAACCGCTCATTCCCCCACGCCCGCGCGAGCTGCCCCGACACCCACGCATGAGCGGGCTGGGTGATCGCGATCACGGCGTCGCCGTCGGGTCGAAGGAGCATTGGTGTTCAGCCGGGACGGAAGGTTGTCTGGGCGTGCGGCTCCTTGGCGAAGGCGAGCACCTTGGTGGGCTCGATCCGAAAGACCGCCGCGGCGTCCTCGCCCTCTCCGAAGACGCCGTCGCCGACGTCGAAGTGCCAGACGCTGCCGTACTTGGCCTCGTAGGCGTCGGCGAGGCGCTGCAGCTCGTCGCGGTCGCTCACGCGGGTCGCGGTTCCCTCGACCACGACGTCGAGGCCCCGGGCCCACGTGTTGGTGCCGGTGGTGAGCGCGACGTGCGCGTTCTGCTCGAGGTTGCGGGCCTTCTGCTCGCGCAGGCCGGTGCAGAAGTGCACGGCGTCGTCCTCGTAAACGCCGATCAGCGGGGTCACGTGCGGCCGCCCGTCGGCACGCACGGTCGTGAGCCAGTAGAGCTCCGCTCGCTCGAGCGCGGCCGCGACGTCGGCCCAGGCAGTCGGGCCCGCTGCGGGATCGCTGAAGCGGCTGTCGAACTTGGCGATCGGGTCGGATGTCATGGCCCTCAGACCTCGCGAACGACGCGGACTCATCGGGATGCCGTCAGGAGTCCGCGGGGAGGATCGTGAACGCGTCCCCGTTCAGCGGAGCGACGGCACGGAAGTGCCGCTCGTCGAACGTGAGGATCCGCTGGGTGCGGTAGCGATCCGCGAGCACGACGAGCGCGCAGTCGGACAGTCCGAGATCGAGGTCGCCGTACCGCGTTTCGATCCAGAGGACGGTTGCGTAGTCCTCGCGTTCGAGCGACGCGACCGTGAACCGCCCCACGGCAAGGTCACGAAGGAACGCGCGCCGTGCGGCAGCGCTGAACCGCGCTCCGAGCAGGTAGTCCACCTCGGCGGTCGTCGGCGCAGGGACGACGAGCGACTCCGGTTCGCCCGTCAGGCAGTCGAGAACGCTCTGGCGTCTCGGGTCGTTCGGATCGGCGAGGGCGACCAGCGGCGCAGCGTCGAGTAGCAGCGTCACTCGCCGAATCCCTCGAGCAGCTCGCGCTCGGGGATCTGCGAGATCGGGCGCGGGTCGTCGTCGATCCGCGGGAAGCCCGCCGCCAGAGCGAAATCACGGTCCGTGCTCGGCGCGGGCTCGTAGGCGGCGATCGCCGCCCGGAGGACGTCGGACTGCGATCGTCCCTCCTGGCGCGCAAGGCGCGCGAGACGCTCAGCGAGCTCCTCGTCGAGATAGACGCTCGTCTTTCGCATACAACGCAGTGTAGGGCACGATGTAGGGCATAGCTACGACCACGGCCTGATGCGGGGCCACCAGGCGGGAACGGCGCGGCGGTACTCGGCGTACTGCTCGCCGTAGCGGGCGCTGAGCGTCGGCTCTTCGTAGACGCGCACGAACGTGGCGACGACGAGCCAGAAGGCGGCGGCATACGTGAGCAGCCACGGGCGGCCGAGGAGCAGGGACTGGCCGACGATCGTCGCGCCGACGGCGACGTACATCGGGTTGCGGACGTGCCGGTACAGCCCGCCGACCACGAGCCGCTCGGTGGGCGCGACAGGCGCCGGCGTCCCGCGGCCCTCGACCACGAAGCGCGTAAACGCGTGCAGCAGCACGGCAACCCCGCTCACCACGAGGACGCCGCCGAGCACGGCGACCGGCACCGGCGGGCCGGCCGAGCTCCACCCGGTCAGCAGCCACGGGATGAGCCCGGCCATCACGCCCGGCGCGACGACGAGGAACAGCGCGCTGCCCAGCGCCGCCCACCCTCTGCCCATCGCTCAGCCCGCTGTCAAAGGCCGCTCGAAGACCGCGAGCATCCCCTCCGTCCCGCCGGGGCCGATCCTGCCCTTGACCTGCGCGGCCGTCAGGCTCTTGAGCTGCCAGCCGTCACGGGCCTGCTCGTTGAGCGCATCCTCGACCCCGCCGCTGTCGATCTTGTCGCCGACGAGCGACGATCGGATCGTCTCGACCTTGTACTCGTATCGCTGCTGCGCCACGGGCGCTCCTCTCCTATGAGCCGTTGCGAAGGAGGTTGCCGCGCCCGGTCGGCCAGGGCAACCGGTTCGTGCGGGAGCGGGGGACGCGGTAGACGTCGATGCCGTGGTCGAACGTGGTGACGACGATCTCGAGGCGGCGGTCGCCGTCGAGGTCGGCGATCGACGGCGCGGCCGGGATGCCGATGCCGTTCCCGTTGCTGCCCTGGTTGCGGAGGCGGACGTCGTGGAGCTTCCTCCCCGTTGCCGAGAGCACGAGCAGCCGGCCCGACCGGGGTGCCGCGCCGTAGGTGCCGAAGACGAGCTCGGATCTGCCGTCGCGGTTGAGGTCGGCGGCGACGACCTCGGAGGCGAAGGTCTTGCTCGCGCCGCGGGCGTAGTCGTAGCGCCACAGCCGCCTGCCGCCGGGGCTGATCGCGTAGACGTGCCCGTCGGGGATCGAGGCGACGATCTCGGGCCGGCGGTTGCCGCGCAGGTCGACGATCGACGGCGCGGGGATCCCGCTCGGCGGGTACCAGTCGCCGCTGGGCCGGACCGCGGGCTTGGACGTCAGCGGCAAGCGTCGGAAGCCCTTGTGCCGGCGCGCCGATCGCGACCCGCTCCCGTACGCGCCGTCGAGCACCATGAACGCGTAGGCCTGCGTCTCGTACGGCTCCTTGCGCTCGACGTTGGGCACGCCGATCACCTCGTTGCGCCCGTCGCGGTCGAGGTCGGCGATCGACGGCGGGGATGCCGTCCACTGCAGCCACGCCGTCTTGCGCACCTCGGGCCACGGACCGACCTGGCGGTGGTAGTGGTCGTCCTCGACGCGCGGGCTCAGCCAGCGGATGAACTGGCCCCAGCCGAGGCGCCGCCCCGCGTGGGCGGTCTGGCGGTTGCGGTACCACGGCGACGCGAGCACGGAGGACCCGTCGTGGTTGAAGAGGTTGATCTGATGGTTGTCGAACGTGACCACGACCTCGAGCTGCGAGTCGCCGTCGAGGTTCCCGATCCCGACGTTCTCGCCGTACGCGCCGTACCCCTGGTTGCCGGCGCCGTTGAACGCAGGGTCTGACTGCCGGTCGTAGCGCGGCCAGCCGGGCACGACCGCCCCGGAAGCATCGAAGACGAACACCTGAGAGCCGGTGTCGGAGGTGTTGGTCGTGGTGGCCACGACCTCGATGCGGCCGTCGCGATCGAGGTCGCCCGCCGCCATCCCGCGCGTCTCCGGGCACTGGCCGCCGCTGCACGTCGAGGCCGGCCAGCCGGGCTTGAGCCGCAGCCCGCCGCCGACGAGGTCGTACGCCGCCACCGTCCCCTCGTTGCCGCCCACGACGACCTCACGCACGCCGTCGCGATCGAGATCGGCGACCACGCCCGGCGCGTACACCCGGCCCTGGGTCGCACCACCACGCCCGAGCAGCCGCCCGCGCGCGCTGTAGACAAAGGTGCTGTAGAACGGCGCCACGATCTCCAGCCGGCGATCGCCGGTGAGGTCGACGAGCCCGGGCGACGCGAACCAGCCCGTCTCGCCGGTCGCGATGTTGCGCACGAACCGCGGCTTGGCCACCTTCGCGGCGCTCGCCGGCTCGACCACCGCCGACCCGGTCAGCGCCGCGAGCAGCGCGAGGACGGCTGCCCGCCACATGGCCGCCAACCTACTCGATGACGAGCGCCGGCAACCGTCCGGAAATAGAAGCGTCGCCGTCTGCGTCTAGGTACAGGACGCCCACAACCAGACGCAGATGGAGACGACGATGAAGACAGGACGTGACAGGGCCCCACGACGCATGCGCGGGCTGCTCGCCAGCGCGCTGCTCGCCGTCGGCGTGCTCGCCGTGACGAGCGTGCCGGCCAGCGCGGCGGTCAGCTCGAGCTTCAGCAACGGCGTGCTCGCCGTCAACGGCGACAACCTCAACAACACGATCACGATCAGCCGCAATGCGGCCGGCACGATCCTGGTCAACGGTGGCGCGGTCACCGTCGTCGGCGGCACGCCGACGGTCGCCAACACCTCGCTGATCAAGGTCTTCGGCCTCGACGGCGCCGACACGATCACGCTCAGCCAGGTCAACGGCGCGCTGCCGGCGGCGCACCTGTTCGGCGCCAACGGCAACGACACGCTCGTCGGCGGAGCCGGCGGCGACCAGCTGTTCGGCCAGGCCGGCAACGACACGCTGCTCGGCAGCGGCGGCTTCGACTTCCTGTTCGGCGGCAGCGAGCAGGACACGCTGACCGGCGGCGACGCCGACGACCAGGTCTTCGGGCAGGCAGGCAACGACCGCATGGTCTGGAACCCCGGCGACGACACCGACCTCAACGAGGGCGGCGCCGGCGAGGACATCGTCGAGGTCAACGGCGGCAACGGCGCGGAGCAGTTCACCACCACGGCCAACGGCACCCGCGTCCGGTTCGATCGCCTCAACCCCGCTCCGTTCTCGATCGACATCGGCACGTCCGAGAAGCTCGTCCTCAACGCCAACGGCGGCGACGACAGCTCCTCCGCGACCGGCAACCTGGCCGCGCTGATCGCGCTCACCGTCGACGGCGGCGCGAACAACGACACGCTGCTCGGCAGCAACGGCGTCGACCTCCTGCTCGGCGGCGACGGCACCGACTTCGTCGACGGCCAGCAGGGCAACGACGTCGCCTTCCTCGGCGCCGGGGACGACACGTTCCAGTGGGATCCGGGCGACGGCAGCGACATCGTCGAAGGCCAGGACAACGTCGACAAGATGCTGTTCAACGGCAGCGCCGCCGACGAGATCATGGAGGCCTCCGCCAACGGCCAGCGGGTGCGGTTCACCCGCAACATCGCCAACATCGTCATGGACCTCAACGATGTCGAGTCGATCGTCGCCAGGACGCTCGGCGGCGCCGACAGCCTCACCGTCAACGACCTGTCCGGGACCGACGTCACCGACGTGAGGCCCGAGCTCGCCGGCCCCGCCGGCGGCGACGACCTTGCGGCCGACAACGTCATCGTCAATGCGACGAACGGCGACGACGTCGTGACGGTCACCGGCGCAGGACCGGCCACGCAGGTGGCGGGCCTCCCCGCGCTCGTCTCCCTCTCGGGCGCGATCGCCGGCAGCGACCGGGTGACGGTCAACGCGCTCAGCGGCGACGACGTGGTCGACGCCTCCGGGCTCGCCGCCACCGCGGCGCTGCTCACCATCGACGGAGGCGCCGGCGACGACGTCCTGATCGGCGGCGAAGGCAACGACACGCTCCTCGGCGGCGCGGACGACGACGTGCTCGTCGGCGGGCCGGGCAACGACATCGCCGACGGTGGAACCGGCGACAACGTCGTCCTCGACGCCTTCGGCGCCAACGCCGTGACGTCGGCGACCGCGGTCGGCAAGGACTGGCTGAAGGCTCACGCCCGCGAGCTCTCGCGCGCCGGGCTCGCCCGCGCGGTCGCCGCTTCCTGAACCAGCTCGGAACCGCCCAGCGCCAGAACCGGTCCGCCGGTTCTGGCGCTACGGCGGCGAGGCGCCGCGGGGATCGGTGGATTCGGGCTTAGGCGACCAGCGCGCGCAGCTGGCGGACCGCGAGCGTGAGGCCTGCGAGGTCCGGATCGCCTTCGCGGGAGAGCGCTCGCATGACGCTCTCGAGCCGCCGCGCCACCGGCGCGTGCTCGTGCAGGAACTGCTCGACGGCGACGACCGGGTCGGCTCCCGGCGATGCCAGCAGCGCGCCGATGGCGAGCGCGCGGCGGGCCTCGAAGGCGTCGTCGCGCTGCGCCTGGACCGCCCAGCGCTGCATCCGCGTGGCCGACCGCACGCGCGCGAGCTCGCGCTCCATCCAGTCGAGCCGCAGCTCGGCGTCGAGCACGAAGAACAGCCGCGCGACGTCCTCGACCGTGCGCTCGGTCGCGGACGCCACGGCGACCATGTCGGGCGCGTGGGCCAGCTCGGCCCGCAACGCATGGGCGGTGGCCACCGCCTCCGGCACGCCCTCGCCGGTCAGCCGCGCCGCCGTCTCCTCGCGCGCCCGGCGCCGCTCGTCGGTCCCGAGCGACGGGAGCACGGCCTCGAGCCGCTGGAACCCCTTGCGACCGGCCGCGATCGTGGCGTCCAGCCCGGCCCCCGGCGCCCACACCAGGTACCAGCGCGCGACCGCTTCGACGAGCGCGTCGATCCCGCCGAGCAGCTCGATCACCGGCGCCCGCTCGAGGCCGTCCATCGCCTCGACCGCCTCCCACAGCGGGTCGGCGCCCGCCACCTCGACGGCGATCCGGAACGCGCGCACGATCGCGGCCACCTCGGCGTCGCGCTCGGCCACGAGCTGGGAGACGAACGTCGGGCCCAGCGCGTTGACCACGAGGTTGGCGTTGATCATGCAGATCAGCTGCACCCGCAGCGGGTGCTCGAGCAGCAGGTGCCCGCAGCGCTCGACCACCGCGTCCGGGAAGTAGTCGCGCAGGTCGCGCTCGAACCACGGGTCGTCGGCGAACCCGGTCCGCTCGAGCTCGCGCGCCACCCAGCGCTTGGAGTACGCGAGCAGGATCGCCAGCTCGGGCCGCTCGAGGCCGTGCCCCGCGCGCCGGCGCTCGGCGATCTCCTCGCCGGAGGGCAGCGACTCGCTCGCGCGGTCGAGCAGGCCGGTCTCCTCGAGCAGCGCCGTCAGGTCCTCGTAGGCGAACATCCGTGCCGGCGAGCGCTCGACCTCCTGGGCGATGATCTGCGCCTGCAGGAAGGAGTCGTAGAGCACGTGCTGGACGACGTCCTCGGTCACGGCCTCCAGCAGCTCGTCGCGCTCCGGCCGCGTCATCTCGCCGCGCCGCTCGGCGAGCCCGAGCAGGATCTTGAGGTTCACCTCGTGGTCGGAGCAGTCGACCCCGGCGGAGTTGTCGATGAAGTCGGCGTTGATCAGGCCGCCGCCCGCCGAGTACTCGACCCGCGCGCGGCGGGTGAGGCCGAGGTTCCCGCCCTCGGCCACCACGCGGGCGCGCAGGTCGCGGGCGTCGACGCGGATCGCGTCGCTCGCCCGGTCGGCCGCGTCGGCGTCGGTCTCCGTCGACGCCTTGACCACCGTGCCGATCCCGCCGTTCCACAGCAGGTCGACGTTCGCCCGCAGGATCGCGCGGATGACGTCGGTGGGAGGCACGCGCTCCTCTTGCAGCCCCAGCAGCTCGCGGGCACGCGGCGGGAGCTCGATCCACTTCGCGTCGCGCCGGAACACGCCGCCGCCCTCGGAGAGCACGTCGCGGTCGTAGTCGTCCCACGACGAGCCGGCGAGCTCGAACAGCCGCCGGCGCTCGGCGAACGACGCCGCCGGATCGGGGTCCGGGTCGACGAACACGTGCCGGTGGTCGTACGCCGCCAGCAGCTTGACCCGGTCCGAGAGCAGCATCCCGTTGCCGAACACGTCGCCGGACATGTCGCCGATCCCGACGGCGGTGAACTCGTCGACCGCCGGGTCCATGCCCAGCTCGCGGAAGTGCCGCTTGACCGACTCCCACGCCCCGCGCGCCGTGATCCCGAGCTTCTTGTGGTCGTAGCCGACCGAGCCGCCGGAGGCGAACGCGTCGTCGAGCCAGAACCCGTACTCGGCGGCGACGGCGTTGGCGGTGTCGGAGAACGTCGCGGTGCCCTTGTCGGCCGCCACCACCAGGTAGGTGTCGTCCTCGTCGCGCACGCGAACCTGCTGCGGCGGCACGACGACGCCGTCGACGAGGTTGTCGGTGACGTCGAGCAGCGAGCGGATGTACGTCTTGTAGGACTCCTCGATCACCGCCTTGTCGACGTCCGGCCGCTTGACGATGAAGCCGCCCTTGGCGCCAGCGGGGACGATGATCGCGTTCTTGGTCAGCTGCGCCCGCATCAGGCCGAGGACCTCGGTGCGGTAGTCCATGCGGTCGGAGAAGCGGATGCCGCCGCGGGCGATCGGGCCGCCGCGCAGGTGGATGCCCTCGACGTCTGCGGCGTAGACGTAGATCTCGAACGCCGGCGCCGGCAGGGGGATCGCTGGGACCTCCGCCGAGCGCAGCTTGAACGCCGTCGCGCCGCGCCCGGGCTTGAACGCGTTCGTCCGCAGCGTGGCGTCGACCGCCCCGAGCTGGTTGCGCAGGATGCGGTCGTGGTCGATCGACGTGACGTCCTCGAGGTCGGCGAGGATCTCCTCCCGCAGCGCGCGCTCGGCCGCCTCGTCGGGCTCGATCCCCGGGTCGAAGCGCAGCTCGAAGTAGCGCACGAGCTTGGCCGTGATCGGCGAGTTGGCCGCCAGGACGTCGTTCTGGTAGCCCTCGGTGAAGCGCGACCCGAGCCGCTGGCGGTACTTGCGGTACGCGCGCAGGATCGCCACCTGCGCGCGGTCGAGCCCGGCCGTGATGACGAGCCGGTTGAGCGGGTCGGACTCGTCCTCCCCCCGGTAGACGGCGGAGATCGCGTCCGCCACGCGGTCGCCCACGGCGTCGAGATCGAGCGGGGCCTCGCCCGGGCCGAGCACGCGGAACTCCTGCACCCAGGCCTCGTCGTCGCCGAGCAGGCGGGTGGCGATCTCCTCGATCACGCCCAGCCCGAGGTCCTCCAGCATCGGCATCACGCGCGAGAGCTCGACCTTGGCACCGCGCTTGTAAAGCGCCACGCGGGTCGCCGCCTTGAGCGGGTGCAGGCCGACGGCGAACGACTCGCCGTCGTCCAGCCGGGCGAGGTTGGCGACGTCGACCGCCCCCACCTCGGGCGTCGTGTAGCCCTTGTAGTGCTCGGGGAAGCGTTGCGTCCAGCCGGTGTCCGGCGTGCGGTCGGCGGCCAGCGCTGTGGCGAGGTCGTCGTCCCACGTGCGCGCGAGCGCGAGCACCTCCTGCTCGAGCTCCTCGACCGGCACCTCAGCGAGGCCGTCGGCCGAGTACATGGAGAAGTGCACGCGCACGCGCTGGCCCTCGTCGAGCACGTGATGGGCGTCGACGCCCGCGGTCTCGAAGCGGCGGCGCAGGAGCTCGGTCAGCCGCGATACGAGCGCCGGGCCGTAGCGCGACCGCGGCAGCGCGACGATCGCCGACGCGCTGCGGCCGTCGGCCGCGCGCCGCGCGAGCACGCGCACGCGGTCGGACCCGTCGAGCCCGGTGAGCGCGACGACGACCTCGCGCAGCTCATCCACCGGCGCCGCGAACAGCTCCTCCTTCGGGAACGAGTCGAACAGCGTGACGGCCGCCTTGTAGTCGTGCGAGCCCTCGATCAGGTCCTCGGCGTCGAGCACCTGCCGTAGCTTGCGGTGCAGCATCGGCGTCTCGGAGGCGCGCTCGGCGTACGCCTTGGACGTGAACAGCCCGAGCAGCCGCGCCTCGCCGACGATCTCGCCCGAGCGCGAGACGCTGCGCACGCCGACGTAGTCCATGCGCTCGTGCCGGTGCACGGGCGAGAGCGCGTTCGTCTTGTCGACGAGCAGCAGGTCGCCGCTCATCGCCCGGTCGAGCACGGCGGGCGAGAGCTCGCGCAGCGGCACGGGCTTGGCGAACGCCGACTTGTCCTCGTCGCGCAGGATGCCCAGCCCGGAGCCGGGCACGACGCGGATCGCGCCGTCGGAGAAGTCGTACTCGCGGGCGCCCAGCAGCACGAAGTTGCCCTGCAGCAGCCACTCGAGGAAGTCGGCCACCTCGTGGGCCTCGTCGCGCGGGTAGCGGGTCGTGCCCGCACGGGCGACGGTGACCATGTCGTCGACGCGCTCGGTCATCGCCGGGAAGTCGGCGACGACGCCGCGGACCGCCAGCAGCACCGTGCGCACGCAGCGCTCGACGTCGGCGAGCTCGTCCTCGTCGAGGCGGCGCCCGAGGTCGAAGTGCATGATCGACTCGCGGTGCGGCGCCTCGCGCGCGCGGCCGACGGAGATGATCCGGCCCTCGGGGTCGCGCTCGACGCCGATCACCGGGTGCAGGAGCCGCGCGATCTCCAGCCCGCGGTGCTCGAGCTCGCCCGAGACGGAGTCGACGAGGAACGGCCAGTCGTCGGTGTTGGTCTCGACCACCGAGCCGAGCGGCTCGTAGCCGTGGTCGGCACGGGTCGGGTTGAACGCGCGCACCGCTACCGGCTCGTCGCCGCGAGCGGAGGCGAACTCGAACGCCCCGCGCACCTCGGCCAGCATGTCCTCGGTCGAAAGCCCCCGGGTCCCATCCCCGGAGAGCCGTCGCAGGTACGCCTGCGCGAACGCGCGTAGGGGTCCCTCGCCCGGCAGCGTCTCGTCGATCAGCTCGAGCAGCCTGGCGGCCGGCGATGGGCCGGCCTCGGTCTCCTCCGCGAGGCTCATCGCATCCTCATCATGCCGCTTCGCCGCGGTCTATGCCAGCCGGCGCTCGAGCGCCTGGAGCTGGGCGCCGAGCTCGGGCGGCAGCCGGTCGCCGAAGCGCTTGAGGTGGGCGCGGACCTGTTCGAGCTCCTCGCGCACGCCGTCCTCGTCGACGCGCAACAGCTGCTCGAGCTGGTCGGTCGAGAGGTCGAGGCCGTCGGTCTCGAGGTCCTCGGGCCGCGGGACGTTGCCGGTGACCGTCTCCTGCGCGCCGACCGCGCCGTCGAGGCGGCGGAAGATCCAGGCGAGCACGCGCGAGTTGTCGCCGAAGCCCGGCCACAGGAACTTGCCGTCCTCGTCCTTGCGGAACCAGTTGACGTAGAAGATGCCCGGCAGCTGGACGCCCTCGCGGCGGCCCATCGCGAGCCAGTGGCCGAAGTAGTCGGCCATGTTGTAGCCGCAGAACGGGAGCATCGCCATCGGGTCGAAGCGCAGGGCGCCGACCTCGCCGGCGGCGGCCGCGGTCGTCTCCGCGCTCATCGTCGCCCCGAGGTAGACGCCGTGCTCCCAGTCGAAGGCCTCGCGCACGAGCGGCACGACGGTGGCGCGGCGGCCGCCGAACAGGAAGGCGTCGATCGGGACGCCGGCGGGGTCCTCCCACTCGGGCGCGATCGACGGGCACTGGACCGCCGGTGTGGTGAAGCGGGCGTTCGGATGGGCGGCGGCCGGGCGGCCGGAGTCCGGCGTCCAGTCCTCGCCCTTCCAGTCGATCGCGTGGCGCGGCGGTTCGGGCGTGCCGCCCTCCCACCAGATGTCGCCGTCGTCGGTCTTCGCGCAGTTCGTGAAGATCGTGTTCTGCTTGATCGTCTTGATCGCGTTCGGGTTGGTGGCGTAGCTCGTGTTGGGGGCGACGCCGAAGAAGCCGGCCTCGGGGTTGACCGCGTAGAGGCGACCGTCGTCGCCGAGCTTCATCCAGGCGATGTCGTCGCCGATCGTCTCCACCTTCCAGCCCGGCAGGCTGGGCACGAGCATCGCGAGGTTGGTCTTGCCGGAGGCGCTCGGGAAGGCGCCGGTCAGGTACTTGACGCCGCCCTCCGGTGAGGTGACCTTGATGATCAGCATGTGCTCGGCGAGCCAGCCCTCGTCGCGTGCCATGACGCTGGCGATCCGGAGCGCGAGGCACTTCTTGCCGAGCAGCGCGTTCCCGCCGTAGCCCGAGCCGTAGGACCAGATCTCGCGCGTCTCGGGGAAGTGGACGATGTACTTGTCGCTGTTGCACGGCCACGGCGACGTGTCGTTGGGCGCTCCGACGCTGTGCAGGCAGGGCACGAAGTCGCCGTCGCCGAGCACGTCGAGGGCGCCCTTGCCCATGCGGGTCATGATCCGCATCGAGGTGGCGACGTAGGCGGAGTCGGTCAGCTGGACGCCGATCTCCGCGATCGGCGAGCCCAGCGGGCCCATGCTGAAGGGGACGACGTACATCGTATGACCGCGCATCGCTCCGCGGAACTTCTCGGTCAGGAGCGCCCGCATCTCGTCCGGGTCGCGCCAATGGTTCGTGGGCCCGGCGTCGTCCTCGCGGGCCGAGCAGATGAACGTCCGGTCCTCCACGCGCGCGACATCGCTCGGATCCGACAGCGCGAGGTACGAGTTGGGCCGCTTGGCCTCGTTCAGACGCTCGAACGTGCCCGCGTCCACCAGGCGCTGCGCGATCCGGTCGTACTCCTCCGCCGATCCGTCGCACCAATGCACCGACTCCGGCTGCGCGAGCGCCGCCACCTCCTCCACCCAGCTCAGCAACTTCTTGTTGGAGGTCAGGGCGGTGGTTTCGATCGTCACGGTGGTGCTCAACCTCGCACGGCTCGACTTCGGGGACGCCTGGACTCTGACATACGTGCAGAACTGCGACTCCAATTGCGCCAGCGGTGCCAAACTGCTGGTTCGTCTAGGTGGGTTGGAACGAGTCCGGCCCAAGATGTAAGCCTGAGATACATGCTGCTTCAGCGGAGCGTCATGATGACCACGGCGGTCCTGGCCATCGGAGGCCTGGCCTCGCCGTACGCAGCCGCGGCCGAACGGCCGGGCGACTGGGAGACGCGCGTCGTGGCCGCGGCGGACTCCGCCGGCGGAGGCGGAATCTCGACCGGCCTGCTCGTCGGCGGGATCGCGGTCGCGTTCACGGTCGGTCTCGTAGCGGGCGAAAGCGCCCGCCGGAGGCGACGCCGCGGGGCACCCGCCCGCGCCGGCGGGGCGACCCCGACCCGAGAGCGCCCGGCGAAGCAGCCGAGGCGCACCCGCGAGGCGAAGCCCCCGAGGCCGGCCGAGGCGACGCGACCCGCCGAGCGACCGAAGCCCACCGAGACACCCAAACCCGCCGCGGCCACGAAGCCGAGCGAGACGCCGAGGTCGTTCGAGCGTCCCAGGCCGGCAGCGTCTGCGGAGTCCTCGAGGCCCGCCGAGCCGCCGAGGTCCGCTGCGCCTCCCAAGGCGACGGAGCCGCCGGAGCCCGCCCAGGCGTCCAAGCCGGCGGAGCCGCCGAAGCCCGCCCAGGCGCCCAAGCCGGCGGAGCCGCCGAAGCCCGCCCAGGCGTCCAAGCCGGCGGACCCGCCGAAGCCCGCAGAGCCGGCGACGCTCGGCGCGCCGGCCGAACCGCCGAAGGCGGAGCCGTCGAAGCCGACCGAGTCCGCGGCGCCCGTCGAGGCGCCGGCGCCCTCCCGTGCGCCCGCGCCGCCGCCTCCCGAGCCGAAGTCACCGCCGCCGCCGCGGCCCGTGGTCGTCACCCCGCCGCCGGCCCGTCCGGCTCCTCCGCCGCCCCCGAGGAAGGCGGCGAAGGCCCGGGCACAGTCGAAGAAGCGGCCCCCCAAGTCGCGGCCGGCGCCGAGGAAGAAGCCCACGACGAAGGCCGCCTCCGCGGAGACGACGGAGCGCACCCCGACGACGCGGTCGCCGCGGCCGGCCCGCGCGAAGACCGCGCGTTCCTCGGCCAAGCGCCCGGCGCGGCCCGCTGCGACGGCGACGCCCGAAGCGCAGGCGGCGACGCCGGCCGCCAAGCCCGAGCCTGCAGCGCCTGCGGCGAAGGCCGCCGAGCGCGACGAAACCCCGCGCCTGACCCCCACGCCGGAACGCGAGGCACCGCCCACCACCTCCACCGCGCCCCCAGTCGTCGACCGCAAGGACCGCGAACCCGAAGCGCCGCGTCCAGCCGCGGACCGCGCTCCTGATTCGCCGCCGCGCGTCGAGGAGGAGCGGCCGGTTGCGCCGGTCGCCGAGGTGGCCGACCGTGAGTCGGCTGCGCCAGGTGGGTTCCAGGCGCCGGTTGCGCACCCGCCGGCCGCTCCGCAGACGCCGGCGCGGCCGTCGTTCGGGGCGCATCCGGAGCGGTTGGGGCGCGCTCCCCGGCCCGCCGAGCCGCCGCCGCGGCTGCGCGCCTGGCCCGAAGAGGCGACGAAGGTGTGGACGTGCGAGATCGAGTGGAAGCCCGGCTACCGGAAGTCGTTCTTCCGGGCCATGGCGACGCCGCCGGGCGGTCGCCGGTCGCGCTCGCTCGGCGAGTCCGCCGGCATGAAGTGGGGGCTCATGAGCGATCCGGAGCCGCCCACGCGGGAGCTCGTGGAGGCCGTGCGCTCGCTCCTGACCGCGCTCGAGGCCGCCGGCTGGCAGCGGATCGAGCCCGCCGGGCCGTGGTACTCCCAGCGCTTCCTGTGGCGCGGGAACGGTGAGCCCGGGCCGGTCGAGCCCGAGCCGCGCGACGCCCTCAGCGCGTAGGCGTTCGCCAAGGTCGCGCCAAGGATTCGCCAAGCGCGCGGCGGGAGGGTGGCGCCATGCGCTCCCTGCTCACCGCCCTCGCCGTCCTCCTGCTCCTCGCCGCCCCGGCCGCCGCCTCGACCTCGACCGCCGCCGCCGGCCCCAGCCCGACGCCGCTCATCCTCGAGCTCGTCCTCGCCGCGCTCGTGATCGCCGCGCTGTCGCTGCGCCGCCGCGCGACAGTCCTGCTCGCCTCGCGCCGCCGCGTCAAGCTCGCCCGGCGTCGCGCCTGGGTACGAGCACGAGGCGTTTGAACTCGGCGACCAGGACTCCGTCCTGGTTGAGCACGCGCGTGTGGACCTTGACGGTCCCGCGGTCGGGCTTGGAGCGCGATTCGCGCACCTCGAGCACCTCGGTCTCGGCGAACAGCGTGTCGCCGTGGAAGACCGGGGCGGGGTGGCTCAGCGACTCGGTCGCGAGGTTGGCGATCGCCTTCCCCGAGATGTCGGACACGCTCATCCCGAGCGCCAGCGAGTACACGTAGGGCCCGACGACGACGTTCCGGCCCTGCTGCGAGCCCGCCGCGTAGACGTCGTTGATGTGCAGCGGATGGTGGTTCATGGTGATGAGGCAGAACAGGTGGTCGTCCGCCTCGGTCACCGTCTTCGCCGGCCAGTGCTTGTAGACGGCGCCGACCTCGAACTCCTCGAGGTAGCGACCGTAGGGATGCGCGCCCGAGGCCTCGCGGGCGCGCTGATCGGTGTCGACTGAGGTGCTCATAGGCCCGGGAACTCTACGATCCGGCACCCATGCGCAACCCCCGTTCCTTCCTCGAGCCGCTCGCCATCGGCGCCCCAGAGCCGCTGCGGGAGATCCCCGTCTCCCCTTCGCGGATGATCCACTTCCTCGACTTCTCGAACGAGAAGATGGTCGCCAAGGCGGCCGAGGTCGCCGCCAAGACCGACATCCTGCTCGGCAACCTCGAGGACGCGATCCCCGTCGACCGCAAGGAGGCCGCGCGCGAGGGGCTGATCCGCGTCGGGCGGGAGATGGACCTCGGCGCGACGGCGCTGTGGGCGCGCGTGAACAGCCTCGAGTCCCCGTGGGTGCTCGACGACTTCACCCAGCTCGTGAAGGCGATCGGCGACCGCCTCGACGTCGTGATGGTGCCGAAGGTCGAGGGACCGTGGGACATCCACTACGTCGACCGGCTGCTGGCCCAGCTCGAGGCGCGCGCCGGTCTGCAACGACCGATCCTCGTGCACGCGATCCTCGAGACCGCCCAGGGCGTCGCCAACGTCGAGGCGATCGCCACCGCCTCACCGCGCATGCAGGGGATGAGCCTCGGCCCGGCCGACCTGGCGGCCTCGCGGCGCATGAAGACGACCCGGGTGGGCGGCGGACACCCGGGCTACCGGGTGCTCGGCGACCCGACCGACGACGGCAAGCCCCGGGCCGCCGCCCAGCAGGACCTCTGGCACTACACGCTCGGCCGCATGGTCGACGCGTGTGCGGGCGCCGGGATCCTGCCGTTCTACGGGCCGTTCGGGGACATCCGCGACGTCGAGGGCTGCGAGGCGCAGTTCCGCGCCGCGTATCTCATGGGCTGCGTCGGGGCGTGGTCGCTGCACCCGGTGCAGATCGACGTCGCCCGCAAGGTCTTCTCTCCTGACCCCGACGAGGTCGCCTTCGCCCGCAAGGTGATCGAGGCGATCCCGGACGGCCGCGGGGTGCACATGATCGACGGCAAGATGCAGGACGACGCGACGTGGAAGCAGTGCCGCGTGATGGTCGACCTCGCCGAGCTGCTGGCAGCCAAGGATCCGGAGCTCGCGGAGCTCTACGGGCTCAGCCGAACCTGAACCGTTCAGGGCACTTCATGCGCGGGTCGCCCATCCCGCTGTCCGGTGAGTACGGCAGGCAGCCGGCGTAGCGGAAGCGGCCCTTCCACTCCGCGGGCAGCTCGACCTCGGCCATGGCGCGGTAGCGGCCGGGGCGCCGCCGCTCGGCCTCGCCGCGCGCGACGACCGGCCCACTCGCGCGCCCGCGCTCGGCGACGTAGAAGAGCGTGCGCCGGCTGAGCTCCACGTCACGCGGCACGCGGTAGCGCGCGATGACGACGATCTTCTCGGTGCTGCTCGCGCGGAAGTCGAGTTCGAAGGCGGGATAGACGAACGCGCGCACGCGGCGGGACTGCGTGGTGCCGGACCGGACCCGCAGATCGGCGTTGCGGTACAGCCGGGGCGCGAAGCGGTAGCCGCCGCCCACGTCGGTCACGTTGGTGGCCAGCACGCGGTACTCGCCGTCGAAGGGATGCACGCGCGCGAGCAGCTCGACGGTCTGGGCGGCCGCGGGCACGCCGTCGAGCCGCACCGTCCCGGTGACGACGGTGCGCTTGCCGAACGCCTGGTCCTGCGGGTCGACCGCGATCCCGACCGTCGTGACCGCCTGCGCCTGCACACCGGGCGCGGCCGCGAGCAGCAGGAGGATGGCGAGGAGCAACGAGCGCACGAAGGCGTCGAGGGTAGCTAGGGTCCGCCCCGCCATGCCCCGCCCGCGCCGCTCCTGCCACGCCGTGCCCGGCTCGAGCGAGCGGTTCCTCGCCAAGGCCGCGTCGCTGGACGCCGACGAGGTCTTCCTCGACCTCGAGGACGCCGTCGCGGAGAGCGAGAAGGCGCGCGCGCGGGAGCTGGTCGTCGGCGCGCTCCGCGAGCAGGACTTCGGCCGCGCGACCGTCGTCGTGCGCGTCAACGGCACCGACACGCCGCACTACTACCGCGACCTGATCGACGTCGTCGAGCAGGCCGGCGACAGGCTGCACGCGATCATGCTCCCGAAGGTCCGCACGCCCGGCGACGTGGAGATGACCGACAAGCTGCTGACCGGGATCGAGCTCGCGCGCGGGCTGCCCGCGGGCGGGATCGGGATCGAGGCCCAGATCGAGGACGCCACCGGCCTGCTCGCCTGCGAGGCGATCGCCGCCGCCTCGCCGCGGATGGAGACGCTGATCTTCGGCCCGGGCGACTACAGCGCGGCGGTCGGCATCCCGATCACCACGATCGGCGGCACGCCCGACCACTACCCGGGCGACCACCTCAACTACGTGTACTCGCGGCTCGTGGTCGCGGCACGAGCGGCGGGGATCCAGGCGATCGACGGCCCGTACGCCGCGTTCGACGACGAGGACGGGCTGCGTGCCCGTGCCCGGCTGGCGCGTGCGCTGGGGATGGACGGCAAGTGGACGATCCACCCGCGCCAGATCCCGGTCGTCAACGAGGTCTTCACCCCCACGCGCGAGGAATGGGAGCGCGCCGAAGCGCTGCTCGCGGCCTACCGCGAGGCCGCCGGCGAGGGACGCGGAGCGGCCATGTTCGACGGCGAGATGATCGACGAGGCCAACCGCAAGATGGCCGAGCGACTGGCCGAGGCCGGGCGCGCCGCGGGGTACTGAGCAGCATTTGTGAAGGTTCGCTTACAAAGCGGGCCGGCCGTCTCGGACCGGTTTAGGGTCGCCCGGCGAGTCCGCTCGGGGGCGGTCGGGCGCCATTTTCACAGGGACGTCAGGAGGGGATCAGATGGACGAGAAGCACAAGCTCAGCCGGCGGGGCTTCGTCGGCGCGGCCACCGGTGCGGCGGCCGCGACCGGCCTCGGACCGTTCTTGCCGGCGGCCTCGAGCCACGGCAGGCGCGGGCACCACAAGGGCGACCGGCTGCTGCCGCGCAAGCGCATCGGCATCCAGCTGTTCACCGTGCGCGACCAGGTCGCCGCGCTCGGGTTCGAGGCGGTCTTCGCAGCGGCTCAGCCAGATCGGCTACGCGGGGGTCGAGTTCGCCGGCTACAGGGCCGGGCCGCCTCCGGCCCGGCTGTACAGCAACGCCGAGCTCCGCGCGCTGCTGCGGAGGTATCGCCTCAAGGCCTTTGGCAGCCACGTCAACTACTACTCCGCCGACCCGACGGCCTACTCGTTCGTCACGCAGCTCGACCAGGTGCTGACGGACGCCGCGGAGATCGGCATGCGCTACGTCGGGACGGCGAGCCGGCCGGGCCAGCGCTACGGCGAGACGATCGACGGCTATCGCCGAGCGGCCGAGGACTTCAACCGCTTCGGCGCCGCGGCCCGTGCCCGCGGGCTGCGTTTCTACCACCACCATCACTCCGAGGAGTACAGGATCGAGGGCGACACGCGGCTGTACGACGTCCTGCTCGAGGAGACCGATCCCAAGCTCGTGTTCTTCCAGTACGAGATCTTCTGGGCGCACGTCGGCCAGTCGCGGTTCCCCGGCCACAAGCCGCTGCCGCACGAGTACCCGTGGTTGATGCCCGAGCGGTTCCCGCTCTTCCACGTGAAGGACGGCGTCGACTACAGCGGCGCGGAAGACTCGGTCCCCAGGCTGCCTGGCCCGACGCACCCCACCCCGCCACCGCCGCCGGCGCCGCCGTCGAACTCCGTCTGGGTCATGACCGACGTCGGCGACGGCGACATCGCGTTCGAGCCGTTCTTCTGCGGCCTCGACACCGACGACCACTACTACATCGTCGAGCGTGACACGGCGCCAGACCCCGTGGCCAACCCCGCCGGGTCGTTCAGCACGGCGGAGCGCAGCTACGCGTATGCCGCCGGGCTCCGCGAGCGCCGCCACCACTAGGTTCCCGAGCAGCGCCGCCCGGCATCGGGCGGCGCTCCTCGCCGTGCTCGTCGGGGTCGCGGGCTGCGGCGGCGACCCCGCGCCCGAGCCCACCGCCCCCGCGCCCGAACCGGCCACCCCCGCGCCCGTCAGCGGCGCCAACGCGTTCATCGGCTCGCTGGCCGCCGACCCGCGCGACGGGACGCTGCTGCTCGGCACGGGCCGCGGCCTGTTCCGCGTCGACGCCGGCGCCGACCGGGCGCGCCGGGTCGTGGGCGAGCTGCGGGCGCCGGACGGCGCGGGCCAGGTGTCGAGCAACCTCGTGATCCGCTACGCGGGGCCCGGCGAGCTGCTCGCCTCCGGCCATCCCGAGGCCGCCGGCCCGCTCCCCGAGGACCTCGGGCTGATGCGGTCCGCCGACGCCGGCACCACGTGGGAGCCGGTGAGCGAGCTCGGCGACTCCGACTTCCATCTGCTCCAGGCGCGCGGCGACCACGTCGTCGCCGTGCGGGCCGAGGAGACGGACGTGCTCATCAGCCGCGACGGCGGAGCGAGCTTCGAGCCCCGTACCCCGCCCGGCCCGCCGGTCGACGTCGTCTTCGACCCGGACGACCCCGCCCGCATGGTGGTGGCGACCGAGCAGGGCCTCTTCGGCTCGCGCGACGGCGGCCGCACGTGGCGGCCGCAGGAGCCGGCCATCGGCAGCCAGCTCGCCTGGCCCGAGTCGGACGCGCTCTACCGCGCCGATCCGGGCGGAGCGATCAAGGTCAGCGCCGACGGGGGAGCGAGCTGGAAGGAGCGCGGCATGGTCGGGCTCGACGTCAGCGAGCTCGCGGAGGACGGTGACGGCGGCCTGCTCGCGGCCGTGGCCGGTGGAGAGGTCCGCCGCTCGACCGACGGAGGCGCGACGTGGGAGCGCTACCTCAAGCTGGGCTGACCTGGAGCGCGTAGCCGATGCCGCGCACCGTGACGACGAGCTCGGGTCGTGACGGGTCGGCCTCGATCTTGCGCCGCAGGTTCGACACGTGGACGTCGCACGCCCGCTCCTCGCCGACGTGCTCTGTGTGCCACAGGTGGCGCAGGATCTCGCGGCGCGAGCGCGGGCGCCCCGGCTCCTTGGCGAGGAACATCAGCAGGCGGATCTCCGACGGCGTGAGGCTGACCGGGCGGCCGTCGATCGTGATCTGGAGCTCCTCGACGTCGATCGCCACCGGGCCCACGCGTAGGTTCGAGTCCGCGCGGCCGCGAGAGTTGCTGATTCGCTCGGCGGCATGGGCGCACAGCTCGGCGAGCAGGCTCAGGAACGCGCGCTCGTCCGCGTCGAACGCGGGCGTCGCGCGGCTGATGACCATCACGCCGAACGGCGCCGCGCCCGACGGCACGGGCAGCACGGCGAGTGCATCGGCTGCGGGCGCGCCGTCGTCGACGGGCTGCGACACATAGACCGGTCGCCCGGTATCCGCCACTTGCGCGAGCACGCCGCCGCTCTCGAGCGCGATCGCCGCCGGCGGCCCGTGCACCTCGGCCTCGAGGTCGACCGGCCGGACGGCCCGCACGTGGCGACCGCCCTCCGCGTGGATCACGCCGAACAGCAGCAGCTCGCCGCTGGCGCCGTCCTTGGCGACCGCGCCTGCGATGGCCGCGAGTCGCTCGATCGTCGTCGCGCCCGCGAGGTCGGTCGCCGCCGCCTGGAGCAGCTGCAACTGGGGCCCCGTCGTCGGCGCCTCGTCCACGGAGGTAAGCCGCGGTCGCCCCGGGACTTGCCTGGCCAAGGCGATCTCGGCTCGTGCTGCCTGATCCACTCCCACTGCCACCAGCCCAACGCTAGTCAATCTTCTGCCGTCTGTCAATACAAACTCGGCCGCTTTTGTATTTCGAGCGTCGCAAGTGTGACAGCCCGCGGGCAATCCGGCGCAGGCTGACGCGGCCAGGCTCCGGGGCAGAACCGCGACCGTCGGTTCAGGCGACCGGCGTCGGCGCAGGCGCGTCGGCGAGCATCGCGTCGACCGCGTCGGGCGAGAAGATGTGCTCGATCAGCATCACGGCGGCGCCGACCACGCCGGCCCGGTCGTCCAGCGTCGAGCGCGTGATGCGCAGCGAGCGCGTGCCGAGCGGGACGGCGCGCTGGTACACGAGCTGGCGCACGCCGGCCAGCAGCGGCTCGTCGGCATGCGCCATGTCCCCGCCGATGACGATCATGGCCGGGTTGAAGAAGTTCACGGCCGACGCGAGCACCTCGCCGAGCTCGCGGCCCGCCTGGCGCACGAGCTGAACGGCGCGCGGCCGGCCCTCGCGCACGAGGTTGATGATGTCGCGCGTGTTGGCCGCGGGGATGCCCTCGGCCGTCAGCGTCGCGGCCACCGCCGCGCCGCCTGCCACCGCCTCCAGGCAGCCCTGGTTGCCGCACCGGCACAGCACGTCGTCGTGCTCGGGCACGTGGATGTGGCCGATGTCGCCGGCTGCGCCGAGCGCCCCGCGATGGATCCGGCCCTCGGTGATGATGCCGCAGCCGATACCGGTGCCGACCTTGACGAACAGCATCTGGTCGCACTCGGGACTCGCGGTCGAGTGTTCGCCCACGGCCATGATGTTCACGTCGTTGTCGACGAGCGTCGGCGCGTTGAAGTGCTCCGCGAGCCTGCGCCCGACCGGGTAGCCGTCCCATCCCGGCATGATCGGCGGCGCGACCGGCGTCCCGGTGGCGAACTCGACCGGCCCGGGCACGCCGACGCCGACGCCGCGCACCTCCGCCGGCGTGTGGTCGGTCGTGTCCAGCAGCGCCCGGAACGCTGTCTCGAGCCAGCTCAGGACCGTTTCGGGGCCGTCGGCAATCGCGATGTCGTGAGACTCCTCGGCGATCACGACCGCGTTGAGGTCGGTCACGGCGAGCCGGCAGTGGGTCGCGCCGAGGTCGGCGGCCAGGATCACGCCGGCCTGGGCGTTGAAGCCGAATGCCTGGGGCGGGCGGCCGCCGGTGGAGGCGTTCTCACCGACAGGGATGACGAGGCCCTGGGCCAGCAGGGCATCGATGCGCTGCGCGACGGTCGAGCGGGCGAGCCCCGTATATGCGACGAGCTCGGCGCGAGTCGTCGAATCCTTGCCGCGGATCGCTCGCAGCATGGCTCCTGCTCCGGAGGTGGCGCCGTTCGTCCTGGAGTCTGCGCCCATTACGTCCCATCCTATCTCACCTTTGGACGATCTACGGCCAAAGCAGCCGAACTTTCTGTCCGGCGGGTCCGGTTTCGCAGGTACATGCCGAAAAGCGCCAGCGCGACGAGCAGGGCCGGCAGGGCCGCCAGCATGCCGTTGCTCGAGCCGCCGTCGCCCGCGGCGGGCGCGGCCGTGCCGGGCGTGCCGGCGGCGGAGGCGGGAGGTACGTACTGCGTCGCGGGCGCGACCCGGGCCGGCAGCGGATGCCCGCCGGCGCGCGCGACGCGGCGGACCGCGGTCATCGCCGTGCGCGCGAGCGCGTCGCCGGTCGCCGCGCGGGGCCCGGGGACGCCGCTCAGGAGCGCGCGCGCCTGCGCGGCGGTGAGCTGACGGAGCCGGCCGTCCACGGACCCCGGGCCCGCGACACCGACGCCCGACGGCGTCACGATCACGACCGGTGCGGCGAGCTCGGCCTCGATCGCGCCGGCGACGAAGCCCGCGTAGGCCTGGGGCCTGCGCAGCATCGTCACGTCGTCGACGAGGTCCTCAGAGCCCGCGACGAGCGCGACCTTGATCGGGTAGCCGCGGCGCTCGGTCGCCTGCAGCAGCCCGAGCAGCCGGAGCTGCACGGGGATCGACGCCTGGCTGGCGAACGACGGATAGAGCAGGTCCGTCTCGAGGTAGTGGCTCGCGGGGTCGCCGTGCGCCCGCGCGCTGCCCGCGGCCGCGATGGTGACCATCGCGGTCGCGAGCAGCAGGCGCGCCGTACGCCCCAACGGTGCCATCCCTACCCGGTCGCCGGTCGCCGTCCTCGCGTCACACCGCCTCGCGGAGGCCGCGCAGGTACGCGGCGCTCACCTTCGCCCAGCGCATCGACCGGCCGGGGTCGGTGGCGGCGGGGCCCGGCCCGCTGTCGCTCTCCGCATGGAACCACTTGGGCGTCATCAGCCTGTAGCGGTCGAACTGCTCCTGGAAGCCGAGCACCTCGGGGTCGGGGTCGACCGGGTAGCCGCGTCCGATCGAGCCCTCGCCGACGTAGACGACGTCGACGCCGCCGTTGAGCGGGAACCCCGGCCGCTGGCGCGTCTGCGTGAACGGGTTCACGCCCGGCGGGGGCGGCGGGATGATGCGGTCGGCGTCCTTGGCGTGCCAGGCGATCAGGCGGTTGTCGCGGGCGAGCCGCTCGTACCAGGCGTTGACGTCGAACAGCCGCCCGTCGACCGGGTCCGGGAAGCGGGCGCGCCCCGCGAGCGTGTGCATCGTGTCCGGCTCGAAGAACACGAGCTTCGGGTCGGTGTTGTCGGTGAACCAGTCGATCCGGTGCACGCGGTCGAGCTCGGGGTGCGCGGGGTCGGCGAAGAAGCGGAACCAGTCCTGCTCGGGGTGGAAGAAATACTTGATGTCGGCCTCGCGGAACGCCGCGCCGACGGTGTTCGCCTGGTCGGCGTATCCCTGCCACGCGGCCAGGGTGCCGAGGGTCGGGTTCGCCGGGTTGCCGGCCGTGCCGACCATCTTGTGGCCGAGGATCCCGGCGAGGTCGATCTGGGCCTGGCGGTTGGCGGGCACGGTCATTGCCTGCAGTCCGCCGGTGTGGGTGCCGGCCGACTTCAGGCCAGCGTTGTCGAGCGCCGTGCGGATCTCCTGCGAGGTGATCGCGCCGTTCGCGCCCTGGTTGAACTGGAAGAACTCGAACCCGTTGTAGCCGACCGACGCGAGGTACGCGAACACCGCGGCGAAGCCGCCCGGCAGAGCCGTCAACGGCCCGATGTCCGTCGCGTCCTGCGGGAAGCTCGGGCCGCCGAGGTAGCCGCTGACCGACCCGTTGAGGCGCGTAATCGAGTCGCGGATCGCGAACTGCTGGAGCCCGAGGCGGTTCGGATCGACGATCCGCTTACCCTCGCGGTTGCCCTGGCCGCTGCTGACGGGGCCCCAGGGCCCGAGCGTCGCGGCCCCGGCCGCCCCGGCGGCCGCACCGATGAACGTGCGGCGGCTGACTTTGCGTGATTTGCCCATTTTCCGATCGCTTTCTCCCGCCATGGATGGAAAGGGGGCGCCGCGGAGTCCGCGGCGCCCCCTGGTCCTACGGCGTGACTCCGGGGCCGCTGAACTCGACCCAGTTGATGTTGGCGACGTTGGTGGTGGGCCCGCCCGCGATCGGCCGGAACACCAGGAACAGACGCTGGGAACCCGTGAAGTTCAGCGGGAACGTCTGCGTCGCGTAGGTGTTGTTGTTCGCCGTGCCGGTCGCGTTGAGGGTGATCGTCTGGAGCACCGCTCCGGCGGCCGAGCCCTGACGTACCTCGACCGACGCCCGCGGCGTCCCGACGACGGCCCCCGCGCCGCCGGAGCCGTATCGGAGCGTGATCTCCTTGTTCATGTTGATCAGGTTGATGCGGTTGTTGAGCGCGACCCAGTCGCCGTCCTCGGCGGCCGTGACGGCCCGGGTGCCCTCCGCCGCGGCGGTGCTGAGCCCGAAGCTGTCCTGGGCGTCCTCGACCTCGTGACGGCGGAGCTGGACCACGTGCTGCACGGTCGTCTCCAGCGCCGGGATCGAGCCCTGGGCGCTGTCCGTGAACGACGCGCTGATGCCGCCGGCCAGGTAGCCGCCGTGCGACGCGTCGCCGGCGTCGGTGCCCAGCACGCCGCGGCAGACGCTCGCCGCCGGGTCCCAGGTCGCGGGCGTGCTGTCCTCGGCGTGCCCGTGGGTGTCGTGGACGAGCACGAACGTGACCGTCACGCGCGCGCACTCGGCCGGGGTGTCGATCGCGCCGTCTTCGGGATCCGAGCCGGTGACCGTGAACGGGATGTTCTGCCCGAAGGTGAAGAAGTCACCGTCGAGCGGCGTGTTGATAGTCAGCGTCGGCGCCGTGTTGCCGACCGTGATGACGGTGCTCGCCGAGGCCGACTTCCCGGTCGAGTCCGTCACCGTCAGGCGGGCCGTGTAGACCCCGTTGGCGGTGTAGACGTACGTCGGGTTCGGGGCCGTGGAGTCGACCGTCCCGTTGTTGTCGAAGTCCCAGGCGAACGTGATCGAGTCGCCCACGTCCTCGTCCCGGGAGCCCGCGCTGCTGAACTGCACGGTCAGCGGCGCCTGGCCGTTCCTCGGCGTGGCGCTGACGACCGCACGCGGCGCCTGCGGGCCCTTCGTGTACTCCCACCGGTACATGCCGGCGTCGGCGTTGGCGGCGAAGAAGCCGTCGCCGTACGTCAGCAGGTAGAAGTTCCCGTCGGCCCCGAACTGCAGGTCCATCGGGTTGTCGCACTCGAACGGGAATGCCGTCGAGAACACCGCCCCGCAGTTGAGGAACGGGTTGACCTCCAGCACCTTGTTGCTCGCGTCGAACCGGATCTCACGCATTGTGTCCTGCGTGAACTCGCCCAGGAGCGTCGCACCGTCGTAGTACGGCGGGAACTTCGTCTCGCTCGGGTTGGCGGGATCGAACTCGTACGTCGTGGCGCCGTGCGGTCCGACGCCGCCCGTGAACAGCTCGGGGAAGAGCTGCGGGCAGACCGAGCCGTCGGCCCCGACGCCGTCGTACGCGTCGAGGCACGGCGTGCCCTGGAAGAACGCAGGGTTGTTGTCGCGGTACGAGTACCAGATCTCCGGCTGGACGACCCGCGGCGTCTGCACGCGGCCCGGGGCCGCCGTCGGGTCGATCGTCTCGCCCGTGTTCCAGCGCGACGTGTTGTCCGGGCCCTTGGTCGGATTGCCGCACTCGTACGGCTGCGGGCTCGCCGGGTCCAGCGGCGTGGAGCTGTTGAAGTCCCACTTGTAGTAGGGCAGGTTGGGCGCATAGCACAGTGGCCATGCGTAGTTGGACGGTGCCTTCACGATCTCCACGCGGCCCGTGCCCTGCGGCCCGCGGAACGTCTGCGGGGTCTGCGAGTCGGGCGAGTAGTCGGTGATGTACGCGACGTTTTCGGAGTCGACCTGGATCCGGAACGGGTTCCGGAAGCCCATCGCGTAGATCTCCGGGCGCGTGCCGGCCGTGCCGGGCGCGAACATGTTGCCCGACGGGATCGTGTACGAGCCGTTGTCGTTGACCTTGATGCGCAGCGCCTTGCCGCGCATGTCGTTGGTGTTCATCGCGCTCCGCCGCGCGTCGACGTAGGGGGCCTGGAAGAGGCCGCCCTGCTGCGTGGTGTTGTGCGTGATGGTCGGCGTCGTCCCGGTCAGCCCCGAACCGTCCGAGGTCATCTGCGAGACGTCGCGCTGCTGGAGCTGACCGCGGAAGTTGACGGTCACGTTGGCGGTGTTGACCGGCCCTGCGGTCGCCACGACGTCGCCTGGCGCGATGTTCGACAGCGCCTCGAGCTCCGCCTGGATGGCGGCGGCCGTCGCGTTGAAGGCGATCGGCGCGGTCGTCTGGCCGTCGAACGTGAGCGTGAACGTGCCGCCGGTCGCGTTCAGCACGCGCACGGTCTGGTTCTCGTTCGTCTTCATGTCGTTGTGCGGAGAGAACCCGCCGGAGTTGCCGCCACCCGCCGGCGTGTCGTCGCCCGTGACGAGCCACAGGTTGCCGGCCTTGTCGAAGTCGATGTCGCCTCCGACGTGGCAGCACGCGCCGCGGTTGACGGGGACCCGCATGATCTCCTGCTCGCTCGCCGGGTCCAGGTGCGCCGGATTGCCGGGCGCGGCCTCGACGAACTTGAAGCGCGAGAGCTGGAAGTACCCGACGTACGGATCCCACACGGCCATGTTCGCGCCGAGCGTGGGCGCCGCGATCGGCAGCTCACCGGGCTGGCCAGTCGGGGTCCTGAACGTCCGCGTCGTGCCGTCGGACTGGGGGACGTCCTTCACGACCGCCGGCGAGTAGTACAGGTACACCCACTTGTTCTGCGCGAAGTTGCCGTCGACGGCCGGGCCGTAGAGCCCGTCCTCGCTGTGCGTGTACAGGCCCTGCGCGAACGTGGCCAAGTTCGCGAGCACCGTCGTGGTGCCGCCCTCGGGGTCGTGCAGGCGGACCTGTCCGGCGCGCGCGGTCTGGATGATGCGCCCGTCGGGGAGCTGATCGAAGCCGATCGGCTCGTTGAGGTTCGGCGGAGCCGAGATCTTGACCTGCTTGTAGTTCGCGGTCACGGTCGCGCCGCAGTCGCTGTACGTCGCGTCCGAGAGGCCGGCCGCCCACTTGATGGCGCCCGCGAGGTTCCGGACCACGTTCGCGTTGGAGAACGTCGCCGCGTTGTGCCCGAGGCCCGTGTAGAAGGCGCGGCCGCCCTCGAGGTCCTGGCACCACATCACGGGGTGGTCGTCACTCCTGGTCGGGGTGGCGTCCTGCTCCTCGTAGGTGTCCTCGTCGACCGTGGCCAGCACGTGCTGAAGGCCGCGGACGTCGCTCGTGACGTTGTAGAACGAGTCCGTGACGTCGAAGCGCTCGGCGAGCGACTTGCTCGCGTCGTGCACGCGGTCGGCGACCTTGATCGAGGCCGCCTCCTGCACCGACTCCCTGGCGATCAGCGGGGTGCCGGTGGCGCCGGTCTCGGCGCGCGTGCCGAGCAGGCGGTCCATGAACGGCCAACCGGGCTCGGCGGCGATCGTCGCGTGGATGCCCACGAAGCCGCCGCCCTGCCGGAAGTAGTGCTCGAACGCCAGCTGCTCGTTGTCGCTGAGCAGGTCGCCGGTCGTGTTCAGGAAGACGACCGCCCGGTACTTCTCGAGGCTCCCCTCGGTGAACACGCCGGCCGATTGCGCGGCCTCGGTGACCTTGAAGGCGCCGCCCCTGCCGGCCTCCTTGATCGCGTTCACCCCCGCCGCCGTCGAGCTGTGGGTGTCACTCGCCGTGCGCGACTCCGTCAGGACGAGGACGTCGTACCTCCTGTCCGGCGGTGCAGCCGTCGCTGCGGCCGGAACGGCGAGCGCGACTGCGGACACGGCAAGCAGAACCCAACGGCGTGCGTGGGGCATGGACCCGACCTCCTCCTCAGGGACGTTCGTGCCGGCCGCTGTCGTGGCTGACCGCCCGACCATAACCCGGAGTCACGCCTTCTGACGCGAGTGTGAGGAAACCTTCACCAAATCCGGCGAAAGCCCGGCGAGGCCACTCGAGCGGCCCCGCCGGGCGCCGGGATCAGAACCGCACGTGATCGAGGTACTCGAACCCCGCCCGCGCCGAGGCGAGGGCGCGCGCGAGCTCGGCCGCGGGAGCGCCGCCGAACGGCGGGTCCTGCTCGTAGATGTAGTACTTGACGTGGCGCTCGGCCGCCCGCAGGATCGGCTCGAAGACGATCTCGCCCTCGCCCATCGGGACGGGCGTGGCGTTGGCCGGGGCGGCGACGTTGATGCCGTCCTTGACGTGGAGGCTGAAGATCCGCTTCCCGTAGCGGTTCAGCAGGGCGACGGGGTCGGCCCCGCCGTCGGTCGCCCACAGCACGTCGAGCTGGAACGTCACGTAGCGCGGGTCGGTGTTCTCGACGAGGATCTGCCACGCGCTCTTCATCTCACCGGTCGCCGGGTCCGCGTACTGCTGGCGGAACTCGCCCTGGTGGTTGTGGCCGTAGAACTTCCCGGTTCCGTTGCGCACCGAGCGCCGACCGAGCTCGTTCATCACGATCGCGGTCGCCAGCGTGTTCTCGTAGCCGTTGGTGCCCGCCGTGTTCGTCGGGAAGACCCCCGGCGTCGGGAAGCCGCCGGAGCCCACGTACTTCTGGCGCAGCGTCTTCGAGTCCGCGAGCGTCTGCGCGAAGTTCGTGATCGACACGTCACCATGGCGCGACGGCGCCTTGAGGCCGTACTTGTCCAGCAGCGCCTTGAACTGCGCGGCGGTCCGGCCGTTGAAGGTGAACGGCTCGACGTTGCGGTAGCCGATCTCGCTCAGCTCCGCCAGGACCTCTTCGGCCCGCGCCTGCGCCGCGGCATCGGTGCCGAAGCCGACGTACGCGGCGAAGTTCCACAGCTGGATCGAGATCTCATTGTCGGCGATCCGCCCGTCGACCTTGGGGTGATGGCTCTTGTGGTGATGGCCCTTGTGCCCGTGCGACGCCTTGTTGCCCGCCTTGGGCGCGCCCGCGGCGACCGTGCCGTTGAGACCCAACACGAGGACGATGGCCGCCACCATCGCCACGAGCGGGCTCCATCTGCGCTTCTGCATGCGTGCTCCCCTTTCAGGGGTTGTGCGATGACAACGCCGCGAGGGCGCCGCGCTCCGGCGGCGCCCCCGCGGCGACGATCGGGATTTACGGCGTCGTCTGCCTCAGGACCACCTCGCGGGAGCCCTGCTGCGGCGTCTCGCCCCCGCCGGGGTTGTCCGTGTACGTCGCCACGAAGACCGCGGCGATGTTCTGGCCGGCGTGCGACGCGTCGACCGGGACGAGGATCTGGCCCGAGCAGCCGGCGGTCGAGGACTGTGGGTGCCCGTGGGCGTCGTGGCCGAGGATGTAGGCCACGCTGACCCGCGCGCAGTCGACCGGCTGGTCGTCGGTCACCGTGACGTTGAAGTTCACGGTGTCGCCGAAGTTGAACGGCGGCGTCGTGGATTCCACGGTCAGGTTGACCACCGGCGCCTGGTTGCCGACCACGATCCGCACTGAGTTCGACGCCGAGCGCCCGGTGCTGTCGACGACACGCAGCGTGGCCTCGAAGATGCCGCGCGTCGTGTACGTGAACGTCGGGTTCGGGGCGGTCGAGTCGACCGTGCCGTTGGCGTCGAAGTCCCAGGCGTAGGTGATCGGGTCGCCGTCCGGGTCATTCGTGCCGGCGCTCGAGAACTGGACCGTGAGCGGCGGGGCGGTCGCGGACGTCGGCGTCGCTGACACCACGACCACCGGCGTCAGCTCGCCGCGGCGCACGTAGTCGATCCGCGCGAGCTGCGCCGCCGGGGCCTCGGAGAAGAACGTGTCCCCGTACTCGAGCATGTACAGCGCGCCGTCCGGGCCGAACTCCATGTCCATCGGGTTGTCCGTCACGATCTGGCCCGGGGCGGTGCCCGGGAACAGGTTGTGCATGCGCCGCAGCCGCGTGCCGTTCTCGCGGTTGAGCTCGAACAGCTTCACGAAGTCGCGCGACCACTCGTAGAACAGCGGATGGCCGTCGAACAGCTCCGGCCACTTCGTCTGCGACCGGCTGCGCTTGCTGTAGTCGTACGCCGGGCCGCCCATCGGCCCGACGCCGTTGGCGAAGGCCCCGCCACGCTGCTCGAGCAGCACGGGGAACATGGGCGCCGGGTCGGACGCCGGGTAGGTGTACCAGACGTCCGGCTGCACCATCTTGGGCAGGCGCCGGAGGCCGGTGTTGTTGGGCGAGTCGTTGACCGGCCGGCGGCAGTCGAAGGGCGCGCCCGACGCCCCGGTCGCGAAGTCGTAGTCGATGTATCCGCCGGGTCCCGGCTTGCCGGTCCGCGTGACGCAGTACGGCCAGCCGTAGTTGCCCGGTCGCTCGACCAGCATCCAGCGCCCGTGGCCCGCGGGCCCGCGCAGCGGGTTCGCCATGGCCGCGTCGGGCGAGTAGTCGGCGATGTAGATGTTGCCGCTCTCGTCGTCGACCGCGAACCGGAACGGGTTGCGGAAGCCCATCGCGTAGATCTCCGGCCGCGTCCTCGGCGTGCCCTTGCGGAACAGGTTGCCGCGCGGGATGCCGTAGCTGCCGTCGCTGTTGACGCGGATGCGCAAGACCTTGCCGCGTAGGTCGTTGGTGTTGGCGGACGTCCGCTGCGCGTCGAACGCCGGGTTGCGGCTCGCGCGCTCGTCGATCGGGATGTAGCCGTCGGAGACGAACGGGTTGGTGTCGTCACCCGTCGACAGGTACAGGTTGCCCTTGCCGTCGAAGTCGATCTGGCCGCCGACGTGGCAGCAGATGCCGCGGCTGGCGGGCACGTCGAGGATCTGCTGCTCGGAGGTCAGGTCGAGCGTGTCGCCGTTCAGCTTGAAGCGCGACAGCCGCAGGGCGCCGTTGAACAGCGCCAGGCGCGCGCGGTCCTCCGCGGTCACGAGGTCGGTCGGCGCGTCGCCCTCGTTGATCCCGGTTCCGGGGACGTCCGCCGGCGTGTTGAGCGGCGGTGAGTAGTACAGGTAGACCCAGCGGTTCTTCGCAAACTTGTCGTCGACCGCGAGGCCCTGGAGGCCCTCCTCGTCATGCCGGTAGATCGGGACCTCGGCCGCGACCGTGTTCAAGCCGGTGCGTGGGTTGTGGATTCGGATCGTTCCGGTGCGCGCCGCGTGCAGCACTCGACCGTCGGGCAGCACGGCGAGGCTCATCGGCTCGCCCGGGCGGTCGTTGAGCATCACCTTCTGGAAGCTCGATGCCGGCGGTGGCTGGACATCGCCGTCACGGCCGTGGCCGTGGCGGTCGCGGTCGTGTCCGCGGGATGCCAGCGATGGCGCGGCCAGGCCGCCGATCATCGCAACGGCCACCACGGAAAGTGCTGCCTTGCGCATGAGCACTGCCTCCTCCCACTCGCTAGAGCCCTCCGAGCCCGCCGGCGCAAGCGTACGCCCGGCCCGACCGGGCGTCGCGGAGTGTGAGGAAATCTTGATTCGCGTATTCTCCGGGGAGTAACTGCTGTCATAAATCCAAACACCGCCATCTTTTGCTTGACAACCGTCTAAAGCTGGTCTAGGGTCCGTCGCATGGAGGAGAGGAGCTTCCGGGTCGGCATCGCCGGCACCGGGTTCATCGGGGGCGTACACGCCCGCGCAGCGCGACTCGCCGGGGCGCAGCTGGTCGGCGTCGCGGCGTCGACGCCCGCCCGCTCGGCTGAGGCCGCGCGGCGCCTAGGTGCCGAGCGCGCATACGACACCGCCGAGGCACTCGCCGAGGCGCCGGATGTGGACGTGGTTCACGTCTGCACGCCGAACCACCTGCACCTGCCGGTCGCCGAGGCGGCGCTCGCGGCCGGCAAGCACGTGATCTGCGAGAAGCCGCTCGCCGTCGACGTCGCCGGCGCGCAGCGGCTCACCGAGCTGGCGGGCGCGAACGGGCACTGGGGGACCGTCCCGTTCGTCTACCGCTACCACCCCACCGTCCGCGAGGCGCGCGAGCGCGTGCGTACCGGGCGGACCGGGGCCGTGCGGCTCGTGCACGGGAGCTACCTGCAGGACTGGCTGCTGCGGCCCGAGGACGACAACTGGCGCGTCGAGGCGGACCTCGGCGGCGCCTCGCGCGCGTTCGCCGACATCGGCTCGCACTGGTGCGACCTCGCCGAGTTCGTCACCGGCCACCGCATCGCCCGCCTCAGCGCCCGCCTGCTGACCGCGATCCCGGATCGCGTCAAGGCCGAGCACCGCGAGGCCTTCGCCGGGAACGCCGCCGACGGTGGCGAGCTGCGCACCGTCGGCACCGAGGACGCCGCCGTCATGCAGTTCGAGACCGATCGCGGCGCGCTCGGGACGACGGTCATCAGCCAGATCTCGGCGGGTCGGAAGAACCGCCTCTGGCTGGAGGTCGACGGCGCCGACGAGTCGGTCGTGTTCGACCAGGAAGAGCCCGAGAGCCTGTGGTGCGGCAGCCGCGAGGCCGCCACGATCATCAATCGCGACCCCGGCTTCCTGTCACCGCCGGCCGCGCGCCTGGCCTGGCTGCCGGCCGGCCACGCCCAGGGCTACGCCGGCTGCTTCGACGCCTTCGTCGCCGACACCTACGCGTCGATCCGGAGCGGCGAGGCGGCCGACGGGCTGCCACTGTTCGCCGACGGCCTGCGCACCGCGCTGATCACGGACGCCGTGCTCGCATCGGCGCGCGACGAACGCTGGATCGACGTGCCCGCCCACGCGCCCCTGGAGGTCGCCCGATGAGCACACCCGTCCTCGAGGTCCGCAACATCGCCAAGCAGTACCCCGGCGTGCGGGCGCTCGACGGCGTCGACTTCGACGTGCTGCCCGGCGAGGTGCACGTCCTGCTCGGCCCCAACGGCGCCGGGAAGTCGACGCTGATCAAGTGCGTGTCGGGCGCGGTGGCGCCTTCGGAGGGGGAGATCCTCGTCGAGGGAGAGCCGCTGCCGACCGGCTCGCCGTCGGAGTCGATGGCGCGCGGCGTCGGCACGATCTACCAGGAGCTCGACCTCGTCGAGGACCTGACCGTCGCCGAGAGCGTGTTCCTCGGCCACGAGCCGCGCCGCGGCGGCCTGATGGACCGCGACAAGATGCGGCGCGAGACCAAGGAGCTGCTCGAGCGGCTCGACCACGCCAACATCTCGCCCAACGCCCACGTGCGCACCCTGCGCCCCGCGGGCCAGCAGATCGTCTCGATCGCCCGCGCGCTCTCGCGCAAGGTGCGGCTGCTGATCATGGACGAGCCGTCCGCGATCCTCGACGACCACGAGATCGAGACGCTGTTCGGCGTCGTCCGGCGCCTCACGGCCGACGACGTCGGCGTGATCTACATCTCGCACAGGCTCGACGAGGTCAAGCGCATCGGCGACCGCGTCACCGTGCTCTCGGACGGTCGCACGGTCAAGTCCGGCCTGCCGGCCGACACGCCGCAGGACACGCTGGTCGAGCTCATGGTCGGCCGCAAGGTCGAGCAGCTCTTCCCCGACCGCCAGAAGGGCAACGGGGAGGTCCTGCTCGACGTGCGCGGCATGTCCAGCAAGGACGTCAAGCCCGCGTCCTTCCAGGTGCACGCCGGCGAGGTCGTCGGCATCGGCGGCCTGGTGGGCGCCGGGCGCACGGAGCTGCTGCGGCTCGTCTACGGGCTCGATCCCGCCGACGACGGCGAGGTGTACGTCGAGGGCAAGAAGCTGCCGGCCAACCGCCCGCAGGCGGCGATCGCGGCCGGGCTCGGCCTCGCGCCCGAGGATCGCAAGTCCCAGGGGCTGCTGCTCGAGTGGTCGCTCGCCTCCAACGTCACGCTGGCCGAGGTCGGCAAGTACCGCCGCCGCGGGCTGCTGAGCCCGCGCGCCGAGCGCAAGGCGGCGGCCGAGCAGCTCCGCGAGCTCAACACCAAGCCCGACGACCCGCGGGCGCGCGCGAGAGAGCTGTCGGGCGGCAACCAGCAGAAGGTCGTGCTCGCCCGCTGGCTCCTGCGGCACTGCAAGGTCCTGATCTTCGACGAGCCCACGCGCGGCGTCGACGTGGGCGCGAAGGCGGAGATCTACCGGCTGATCGCCGAGCTGGCCAAGTCCGGCCGCGGGGTGCTCGTCGTGTCCTCCGAGCTGCCCGAGCTGATCGGCCTGTGCACGCGCGTGCTCGTCATGCGCGAAGGCGAGCTGGTCGCCGACGTGCCCGGCGAGGAGGCGACCGAGTTCGAGCTCCTGCGCCACTCCGTAGCCCATCCCGAGTCCGTCCCGGAGGAGATCAAATGACCACTGTCCCCGAAACCGGTGGCCGGCAGCTCCCATTCGGGCTGTCCGCCGGCCGGTTCGAGTTGCAGGAGTTCGCGCTCGTCGGCGTCGTGATCGTGCTGTTCATCGCCGGCGCGATCCTCGAGCCGGACGCCTTCCCGACGTCGGACAACATTCTCAACGTCCTGCGCCAGAGCTCCGTGATCGGCGTGCTGGCGATCGGCATGACGTTCGTGATCGCGACGGCCGGCATCGACCTCTCGGTCGGCTCGATGGTCGCCGCTTCCGCAGTCGTGGGCGGCCAGTTCGCCGACTCGGGCAGCCTGGCCTTCCTGCTGGGCGCGATCGGCATGGGCGTGCTGCTGGGCGGCGTCAACGCCGGGCTGATCGCGTACGGCAAGCTCGTCCCCTTCATCGCCACGCTCGCGATGTTCGCGATGGCCCGCGGGCTCGCCCTGTGGATCAGCGACAAGTCCCCGATCTCGATCTTCGACCTCGACGGCGTGCGCTGGTTCGGCACCGGCGAGGTCATCGGCATCCCCTCGGCCGTGCTCGTGTTCCTGGCCGTGGCCGTCGGCGGCTGGATCCTGCTCAACCGCACGAGCTACGGCCGCCACGTCGTCGCGGTGGGCGGCAACCGCGAGGCGGCACGGATCGCCGGCGTGAAGGTCTCGTGGATCATCTTCAGCGTCTACGTGCTCAGCGGCTTCTGCGTGGCGATCGCCGCGATCCTCGTCAGCGGACGGCTGTCGAGCGCCTCGCCCGTGATCGGCACCCTGTACGAGCTCGACGCGATCGCCGCCGTCGTGATCGGCGGCACCGCGCTCTCCGGCGGGCGGGCCACGATCGTCGGCACCGTCCTGGGCGTGCTCACGTTCGCCCTGATCTTCAACTTGATGACGCTGATGAACCTGGCGGTCGAGATCCAGCAGGTCTCGAAGGGCCTGATCATCGTCGCCGCCGTCCTGCTCCAGCGCAAACAGCCCTAGTCAACGACCCACCTACCTGTCCATCTCCCCGAGGAGGAGTGAACCGATGTTGATGAAGCGTCTCGTCGTACCCCTGTGTGCCGCCTTGGCGCTCGGGCTCGTCGCCTGCGGTTCTGACGACGACTCCGGCGGCAACACCAGCACCATCGACCAGAAGAAGGGCACGCCGGCCCAGTCCGAGCCCGTCACGATCGCGTTCAGCGCTCCTGGCGCGGACCACGGCTGGATGGCGGCCATCACCGAGAACGCCCGCAAGCAGGCCGACGAGCTCGAGGGCGTCACGCTCGAGCTGGCCGAGGGCGTCACCGACTCGGCCGCCCAGGCCGACCAGATCGAGACCCTGATCGCCTCCAAGCCCGACGCGCTGGTCGTGCTCCCGAACGAGGGCGACGCCCTCACTCCGGTGGCGCTGAAGGCGATGGCGGCCGGCATCCCGGTCGTCAACGTCGACCGCGAGTTCGCCGAGGCCGGCGCCTACCGCACGCTGATCACGGGCGACAACTACGGCATCGGCTACGAGGCCGGCGAGTACTTCGCCACCGAGCTCAAGTGCGAGGGCAACGTCGTGGAGATCCAGGGCATCGCCGGCATCTCCGTGACCGAGCAGCGCTCGCAGGGCTTCAAGGACGCCATCCAGCGCGAGTGCAAGGGCGGCATCAAGATCGTCGCCAGCCAGCCGGCCGACTTCACGCCTGACAAGGGCCTGTCGGTGATGGAGAACATCCTGCAGGCGGAGAAGCAGATCGACGGCGTGTACACGCACGACGACGACATGGCCGAGGGCGTCGTGGCGGCGATCGAGAACGCGGGCCGCGAGGACGAGATGTTCCTCACCGGCGCCGGCGGCTCGAAGGCCGCGATGGACCGGATCAAGGCCGGCGGCCTCTACCGCGCGACGTTCCTCTACAACCCGGCGATGTCCTCGTCGGCGATCAACCTCGCGCGCCTGATCGCGTCGGGCTCCGGCATGTCCGACCTCGCCGAGCCTGAGGTGCCCACCAAGATCACGGTGGCCGCGACCACGGTCACCAAGGACAACGTCGACGACGTCGCCGAGCTCGGCTACTGAGCCGAGGTCCTGCGCGGGCGGCCGGCCGGGTGCTCCCTCACCCGGCCGGCCGTCGTTCGTTCGTAGAGTTGTCCGGGTGCCGGAGCTCCCCGAGGCCGAGCGCGCGCGGCAGCAGCTCGAGCTGGTCGTGGGGCGCGAGATCACCGCGGTCGACGACCGCGACGCCTATGTCTGCCGGCCGCATGCCCCCGGCGAGATCGCGGCGGCGCTCGTCGGCCGCCGGCTGACCGCCACCCACCGCCGCGGCAAGTTCCTGTGGGCGGAGACCGACGGCGGGCCGGAGCTCGGCCTGCACCTCGGGATGGCGGGCCGGATCGTGGTCGACGAGCCACCGGCGCCCAATCGGTGGGACCGGTTCGTGCTCGAGTTCGACGACGGCGGCCGGCTGGCGCTGCGGGACAAGCGGCGGCTCGGGCGCGCCGTGCTCGAGCCCGACTTCGCGCACGTCGGGCCCGACGCCGCGGGCATCGGCCGCGAGGCGTTCCGGAAGGCGTTCGGGCGCGGGACGATGGCGGTCAAGGCGCGCCTGCTCAACCAGCGCGTGCTCTCCGGGGTGGGGAACCTGCTGGCCGACGAGATCCTGTGGCGCGCGCGGCTGCACCCGCGGCGTGCGGCGGGCGAGCTCACCACGGAGGAGCTCGACCTCCTGCGCCGTCAGGTGCGGGGCGCCCTGCGCGACGCGATCCGCAACGGCGGCGCGCACACGGGCCGCCTGATCCCGCACCGCGTCCGCGGCGGCACCTGCCCGCGCTGCGGGACGCCGCTCGAGCGGGCCACGATCGGCGGCCGCACGACGTTCTGGTGCCCGAACTGCCAGCCGTCGCCGTAGCTAAGCCTCCGCCGCTCGCACGGCCTCGGCGGCGCGGTCGGTGTCGAGCCCGGTGCCGGTCAGGAGGTCGGTGGCCGTGGAGCGGATCTGGCCGACGATCACGCTGACCGAGAGGTTGGCGGTGTCCTCGAGCACCTTGGTGGCGATCGCGGCCGCGCGCAGGGCGGGCTCGCGCACGCGCTCCACCCGCTCCGGGTGGTCGATCGCGTCGCCGAACGCCCGCACCGCCTGGGAGAGCAGTCGCAGGGCGTCGGCCACCTCGGATGGCGTGTTCTCGTCCAGGCGGACGGCGCGGATCGCACCGCGCGCGAGCACGCGGACGTTGCGCACCGCGAGGTCGACCTGGGCCGCCGCCGCCGCGTAGTCCTCGACCTTGCGCCGGTAGCGCCGCCGCGGCGGCACGAACGTCGTGGTCTCCCGGCTCACGCCGACGGCGTCGAAGAAGCGCACGCTGAGGTCGTCGATCTTGCGGGCGCGGCGCAGCGCCCGCTCCGCGAGATGGCGGTCGCGCTCGAGCATCGCCTCCGCGATGTCGTCGAGCACGCCCGCCAGCTCGTCCAGCACCGGGCGCGCCGCGCTGCGCACCATCGCCACCGGGTCGGCGGGAAGCACGACCGCGTTCACGAGCAGGGCGATGCCGCCGCCGGCCAGCGCGTCGAGGAAGCGCGCGAAGGTCACGCCGTCGGTCGGCGGCTGGAGCGTGGCCACCAGCGCGGCCGATACGGCCGCCTGGGTGGCGAGCATCTGACCGCTGCCGAGGAAGATCGCGAGCGACGTGGCGAGCATGACCACGAGCGCGAGCTGCGCCGCGCCGACGCCGATCCCCAGCACGAGCAGGTCGCCGACCGCGATCCCGAGCGCCACGCCGATCGCGACCTCCGCCGCCCGCCGCCCGCGCTCGGAGACCGTCAGGCCGAGCGTGATGATCGCGGACACGGGCGCGAAGAACGGCCGCTCGTGCCCGAACAGCTCCGTCGCCAGGATCCACGCCAGCCCGGCCGCGACGCCCGCCTGCAGGATCGAGCGCCACGCCGACCGCAGCCGCTCGACGCGGGTGCGCATCGACACGCGCGACCGCTCGGCGGCGTCCTCGAGCAGCGGTGCCGCACGATCGGACAGCTGGCGCGCGTTGTTATGGCGTAGACGAGGCATCCGCTCGTCTGATGCTGGCACGTCGAATGCTCGCGCATCGTCTGCGCCGAGACGGGTACTTGCCAGGTGACGAGGGCGGGGAAATTAAGCTGTTTCTCAGGCTCTACTTGAGACTAAGACTACCGAAGCTGGGGTCCTCAACCCAGCCTGCAAACTCAAGGCGCTGCGCCGCGGTGTCGATTCTCTGTGCGTCGAGATCCTCGCCACCACGTCGTGACGGCCACCTTCCTCCCCATCCCGCGCGTGCGAACGCGCCCCTCATGACGCGGCGCATCCTCGCGATCGCGCTTGCCGTCGCCGCGATGTACGCCGCAGTGCTGGGGACCGCCACGCCGGCCCAGGCGCCCGAGCCGGAGCCCACCGCGGTGGAACCGGCGTCGACGCCGATCACCACGCCCGCGCCCACCGCGGCCGCGCCGGATCCCACGGCCACCGCCACGCCGGTCGACACGGCCACCCCGACGCCCGTCGCCTCGCCCGTCGAGACCACCATCGCGACGCCCGCGCCTGCGGACACGCCCGCGTCGGCGCCCACCGCCGGCGCGACGCCCGCGCCCACCGCGACCGGCGGCACGAGCTCCGAGCGCAAGCGACGTCTCAACACGAAGTCCGCCGAGGGCAAGATCAAGGACTGTGACTCGACCTCGACCTCAGATCGAGAGTGTGCCTCGAAGGACGAAGATGGTGACGATACGCACGAACGTCGTCTGACCCCGGCGCCGACGCTCACCAACCCGAACGGCACCCCGGCACCCTCCAACCCGAGCTACTCGCTCGCGATGCCGGGGCCGGCTCGGATCGGCGTGCCGAACTTCTTCATCGACAAGTTCCGCATCCCGCCCTTCCTGCTCCCGCTCTACCAGGCCGCCGGCATGCAGTACGGCGTGCGCTGGGAGATCCTGGCCGCGATCAACGAGATCGAGACCGACTACGGGCGCAACCTGAACATCTCCTCGGCGGGCGCGCTCGGCTGGATGCAGTTCATGCCCGCCACGTGGGCCGCCTACGGCGTCGACGCCAACCGCGACGGCCACAAGGACCCGTTCAACCCCGTGGACGCGATCTTCGCCGCCGCCCGCTACCTGGCGGCCGCCGGCGCCCAGACCGACATCCGGCGCGCGGTCTTCGCCTACAACCACGCCAACTGGTACGTCGACTCCGTGCTCATGCGCGCCCAGATCATCGGTGGCCTGCCGGGCGATCTCATCGGCTCGCTGACCGGCCTCACGCAGGGCCGCTTCCCGATCCACGCCAAGGCGACCTACGCCGAGCAGCTGAAGAAGCGCGGCAACCGCGTCGAGGCGGGCAACGCGGCGATGGTCGTGGAGTCCGACGGGGCGCGGCGCGGCATCCAGATCTTCTCCCGCTCGCGGGCGGCCGTGATCGCCGTCAACGACGGCCGCGTGGTCAAGATCGGCCGCACCAAGCGCCTCGGGCGCTACGTGAAGCTGCAGGACGTCTACGGCAACACCTACACCTACGGGAACCTGGGCGAGGTCGCCCGCACCTACCCGGCGCCGAAGGATCGCTCGACCGGACGGCGTCGCGTCCGCAGGGCCGCCGCCGCGGACGAAGCGCCCGCACGGGCCGCCTCGCGGACGAAGGCGCCGGCACGCCGGCGGGTCGCCGCGAACGCCCGCCGGCTCGCCTCCGCCGAGGCCGTCGAGCCGGCGCCCGCGGTCGCCGCGCCCGCCAAGGAGCGCCTGTTCGCCCATCCGACGCGGCCGATGGCGCGCGCCGCCGGCGGCGACGTCCAGCTCGCCACCGCCGGTGAGGAGGCCACGCAGGCCGCGCCGCTGGGCTTCGACCCGCGCGACTTCCGGCCGAAGGCCTTCCGCAAGGGCGCCCGCGTCATCGGCGGCACGGTCCTGGGCCGGCTTGCGAAGCGCGAGGGCGAGCGCGTCCCCCACCTCCAGTTCGAGATCCGCCCGGCCGGCCATGGCGCGCCACGGATCGACCCGAAGCCGATCCTCGACGGCTGGAAGCTGCTCGAGTCGACCGCGATCTACCGCGCCAAGAGCAAGAACCCGTTCTTCGGCGCCGACGCCGCCAACCCGTCGATCGGCCAGCTGATGCTGCTCAGCAAGGAGCAGCTCGTCCGCCGCGTGCTCGCCGACCGCCGGATCGAGGTCTACGGTTGCGGCGAGGGCGACATCCGCTCCGGCCAGATCGATCGCCGCGTGCTCGCGACCCTGGTCTACCTGGCGGCCTCCGGGCTCAAGCCGACGGTCACCTCGCTCAAGTGCGGCCACAGCTACCTGACGGCCTCGGGCAACGTGTCCGAGCACTCGACGGGCACGGCGATGGACATCGGCGCCATCAACGGCGTGATCATCCGGCCCGACACCCAGGGGCCCGGCTCGATCACCGACCTCACGATCCAGCGGCTGCTGAAGCTCCAGGGGACGATGAAGCCGCACCAGATCATCTCGCTGATGACCTTCTCGGGCGCGGACAACACGGTCGCGATGGGCAATCACGACGACCACATCCACGTCGGCTGGCGCCCGCTCTACGGCGAGAACCGCGCGGCGGCCAAGCAGATCGACGCCGTGCTCAAGCCCGAGCAGTGGATCAAGCTCATCTCCCGCCTCGGCGACATCGACAACCCGACCGTGCGGGCCGAGCCGTCGAAGTTCGCCGTCAAGGTGCGCCGGCGCGCGTCACGCGCGCACAACGGCGAGTAGCTCCAGCGCGCGGCGGTGCCGGCGAGTGGGCGTGGGCGGCGTCGTAGGCTGACGCCCGTGCGGCTCGCCGACGCCTCCCCCGTCCCGTTCTGGCTCGACCGCCCGCGTCCTGAGGATGCGGCGCCGCTCGAGGGCGCGGTCGAGGCGGACCTGGCGATCGTCGGCGCCGGCTTCACCGGGCTGTGGGCGGCGGTCCAGGCCAAGGTCGAGCGCCCGGAGCGCGAGGTCGTGCTGCTCGAGGCCGAGACCGCGGGTGCCGGCGCGAGCGGCCGCAACGGCGGCTTCACGGACGCGTCGCTCACCCACGGGCTGCTGAACGGCGCCTCGCGCTTCCCCGCCGAGCTCGAGGCCTTGGAGGCTCTGGGCCGCGCCAACCTCGAAGGCATGCGGGCCGACATCGCGCGCCACGGGATCGAGGCTGCTTGGCAGGAGCCGGGCATGCTGTCGGTGGCGACGCAGCCGCACGAGGTCGCCGAGCTGGGCGAGGAGGCCGCGCTCCTGCGCCGCTACGGCTGGCAGGCGGACGTGCTCGACCGCGACGCCGTCCGCTCGCTGGTCAACTCCCCCACCTACCTCGGCGCGGTGCTGCAGGACACGGGGATGGCGCTCGTCGACCCGGGGGCGCTGGCGTTGGGGCTGCGCCGCGTGGCGCTCGAGCTGGGCGTGCGGCTCTACGAGCGCACGCCGGTGGTGGAAGCCGCCCGCGGCGAGCTCTCCACCCGCAGTGGCCGCGTGCGGGCGCCGCGGATCCTGCTCGCCTCTGGCGCCTATCCCCCGCTCGTGCGCCCGATCCGCCGGGTCGTGGCGCCGGTCTACGACTACGTGATCGTCACGGAGCCGTTGAGCGCCGCCCGCCGGCGGGAGCTCGGCTGGGACGGCGGCCAGGGCATCTCCGACCGCGGCAACCAGTTCCACTACTACCGCCTGACCCCGGACGGCCGCGTGCTCTTCGGCGGCTACGACGCGATCTACCACTTCCGCAACCGCGTCGACGACGCTGTCCTGAACCGCCGCCCGGCCACCTTCGAGCTGCTCGCCGACCACCTGCTGCAGACGTTCCCCGCTCTGGAGGGCGTCGCGATCACCCACGCCTGGGGCGGCCCGATCGACACCTGCAGCCGCTTCTGCGTCACGTTCGGGCGCGCGCTCGGCGGGAGCGCGGTCTACGCGGTCGGCTACACGGGCCTCGGCGTCGCCGCGACCCGCTTCGGCGCCCGCACGGCGCTCGACCTGCTCGACGGCGCCGACACCGAGCGCACCCGCCTCAAGCTCGTCCGCACCCGCCCACTCCCGTTCCCACCCGAACCCGCCCGCTGGGCGGTCATCCAGGCCACCCGAGCCGCCCTGGCCCGAGCCGACGCCCACGGAGGCCGCCGAGGCCCCTGGCTCCGAGCCCTCGACCGACTGGGTCTCGGCTTCGACAGTTGACTTTCGCGGGCGTGGCTGGGGCGGGCCGTCGTCATGCCCTCCCGGGGCAGAGACCTTAGGAGCCCGCTCGAGCCGCGGCTTGGACGAATGTGACCGGAAGGAGGCTCCGGCGAAGCGGAGCTCCACACACCTGGCGCTAGTCAGCCCACCAGTCGCGCTGGCCCTCGACGTCGTCGCGCGGAGCCTCGCCGAGATTGGGCGCGCCGATGACGAGGATCTCGAGGCCCGCCGGGCCGGCCTCGTAGCCTCGCCACGTACCGGGCGGGACGCGCACGGCGTCCCACTCCTTGAGCTCGACGATCTCGTCGTCGAGCTTCATCCGCCCGCTCCCGCGCACGACCACGTACACCTCCTCCTGCTTGAGGTGCGTGTGGCCGTAGGGAAAGCGATAGCCGGCCGGCACGCGCTGGTAGCTCAGGCCGGATCGCTCGAGCTCGAGGGCCTTGGTCGCCAAGCGGAACTCGAGGTCCGGCGCGCCGTCGAAATTGGATCCGACGTCGTCCAGGTCCTCCTTGAGGTTCCTGAGCGTGAACGGCACGGTCGCAATCGTACGGTGCCCGAACTAGGTCGCCGCTCCAGCTAGGGGATGACCCTGCCGCTGAGGCGCAGGGAGCCGACCGGCTCCCTGCGCCGCCGTCAGCGCCGGACGCGGTAGCGCAGGTGCGTGGCGTCGCGACCCTGTACGACTCGGATCGTCTCCAGTTGTCGCTGCTCGGTCCCGAGGTTCTCGAAGAGCCTGCGACCCTCGCCCAGCAACACCGGGACGAGGTGAATGTGCACCTCGTCGAGCAGGCCCGCAGCCAAGCTCCATTGCGCGATCGACGCGCCGTGGACGAGCACGTTCTTCGCACCGGCTGCCTGCTTCGCCTGATCGACGGCTGAGGCGAGGTCGCTGACGTAGCGGACGGCGGGCATGCCCGCGAACTCCGGGCCGGGCTCATGCCGGCTGAGGATGAAGATCGGCACACCGTCGTGGTGGTCGCCGTTCCAGCCACCCGCGGGCTCGAAGGTGCCCCGTCCGGCCAGCACCGCCCCGGTGGACATGAACTCCTCGAAGACCTCGCGATCGGGTCCGGTCAGATGCTCGAGCGCCTGCCCGTGGTCGGCATCGGTGCCCAGCGCCCATTCGTGGAGCCGCTGCCCGCCGTCCCCCAGCGCGTTGTCCGGGCTCTCGTTCGGCCCGGTGATGAATCCGTCGAGGGACATCGACATGTAGAGAACGGTTGATGACACGGACAGCTCCTCGGGCTCGGCGCCGCATGATCGTTGGGTTGCACTGTGCCGCTATCGATGCGTCGAGCGAGCGAAGGAGGAATCGACACGCGCGCCCACGGGCTCATGCGGCGCTAGCCGATCGAGGCGGCGGGTAGTTGCACCGTGACGCGGAGCCCCCCAGCGGTCCGGGGGGTCAGGGTGAGGGTTCCGTCGTGTGCGCGGGTGATGCTCTTGACGATCGCCAAGCCGAGGCCGACGCCTGCGTCGTCGGTGCGGATGCGTTCGGTGCCGCGAAGAAACGGCTCGGCGAGCGTGGCGACCAGCTGTGGGGTGAGCTTTTCGCCAGTGTTCTCGACGGTGAGCACCACAGCCTTGGGGTGAACGCTGGTCGCGACCCACACGGTGCCCTGATCGGGCAGGTTGTGCACGATGGCGTTGTGCACGAGGTTCGTCGTCATCTGCAGCAGGAGCGCGTGCGAGCCGGTGGTGGGGGTCATGTCGCCCGAGGTCTCGATGGTGGCGCCACGCTTTTCCGCGAAGGGGAGCAGCGTTTCGGTGGCTTCTTCGGCGATGAGGGACAGGTCGGCGGGTTCTCGGACGAAGGATCGCTGGTCTGCGCGGCTGAGCAGGAGCAATGCTTCGGTGAGGTCGATCGCGCGGGTGTTGACGAAGTGGAGGCGGTCGACAAGCTCGTCGTTGCCGCGGCTCTGATCGTTGCGGGCCACGTCGAGAAGTGTCTGCGTGATCGCCAGCGGGGTTCGCAGCTCGTGGGAGGCGTTGGCGGCGAATCGTTGCTGTTCGGCGACGTGTGCTTCAAGGCGCGCGAGCATGGCATCGAAGGCGTCGGCGAGCTCGCGGAACTCGTCGTTGCGGCCGTCCAACCGGATCCGGTGGGAGAGCGATCCGGTCGTGGCCGTGCGCGTGGCGTCGGTGATTCGAGCCAGCGGGGCGAGCATTCGGCCCGCGAGAAGCCACCCTCCCAGCAGGCCGAATACCAGCAGGAACGCCAGCACGATGACCGCTGGCAGCCCGAAGCCGTTCAGGGGGTCGGAGCGGCTGGGTGGGAACCACGGGAGGCCGTAGGTCACCCCGTCGGGTATGTATCGCAGGAGGGACACCCACACGGCAGCGAGCAGCAAGGCGCTCGCGAGCATGAGGAAGCCGGCGTAGCTGAGGGCGAGTTTGAGGCGAACGCTCAGACCGGGAGATCTATCCACGGTCCCCTGCCTCGCGCCCGGTGTCTGGATGAGTGTCGATGCGGTAGCCGGCGCCGGCGACGGTGGCGATGATCCCGGGTTCGTCGAGGCGTTTGCGCAGTGCCGAGACCGTGATGCGCACGGCGTTGGTGAACGGGTCGGCGTTCTGATCCCACGCCCGTTCCAGTAGCTCTTCGGCGCTGACGACGCCGCCTTCGGCAGCGACGAGAACCTCGAGCACCGCGAACTGCTTGCGGGTCAGCGCGACGTAGCGGCCGTCGCGGTAGACCTCGCGGCGGAACGGATCCAGCCGCAGGCCGGCGATCTCTCGCACCGGCGGCCTGTTGTGGGCGCGCCTGCGGTCGAGCGCTCGGAGGCGGAGCACGAGCTCTTGGAGCTCGAACGGCTTGGTGAGGTAGTCGTCGGCGCCGAGCCCGAACCCGGAGGCCTTGTCGTCGAGCCGGTCGGCAGCGGTGAGCATGAGGATCGGCATGCCGCTGCCGGAGGCGACGATGCGTTCGGCGATCTCGTCACCGGTAGCTCCGGGGATGTCTCGGTCGAGGACGGCGATGTCGTAGGCGTTGACTCTCAGCAGCTCCAGAGCGGTGTCGCCGTCGCCTGCGATGTCTGCCGCGATCGCTTCCAGGCGGAGGCCATCGCGGATGGCGTCCGCCATATAGGGCTCGTCCTCGACGAGCAACACACGCATGCTCCGAGGCTAACGAGCGGGGGCATATCGTCGGCGTATCGAAAACCACATACGTGCTGGCAACGCCAGGCTGCCTTGACTGGAGGCGTGACCCACCGCCAACCAGCACGAGCACCGACCCGCCGGATTCGCAAGATCCGTGTCGCGGGCGTGGTCGTCATCGCGGCGATCGCCGCAGCCCTCGGCTACCAGTCGCTCGCGTCCTCGTCCCCGACGGTCGCATCACCCATCGACGTCCTTCGCGGTGAGCACCGTGGCGCACTTGGCGAGGCTGACGGTGCCCTCCCCGACGGCGCCACGGTCTTCGATGACGAGATTCCGGGCGTAGCCAACCTCGACCCCGATCTGCTCGGTGCCCTGCACCACGCTGCAACTGATGCCGCGGACGACGGGGTCGAGTTCTTCGTCGATAGCGGCTGGCGTTCCCCGGAGTACCAGGATCAGCTTCTTCGTGACGCGGTTTCCGAGTACGGATCCGAACAGGAAGCCGCCCGGTGGGTCGCCACCGCGGAGACGTCTGCTCACGTGTCGGGGAGCGCAGTCGACATCGGGGGCTTCGATGCCACGGCGTGGCTGTCCGAACACGGCGCCAACTACGGGCTCTGCCAGATCTACAGCAACGAACCCTGGCACTACGAACTGCACCCCGAGGCCATCGACCACGGCTGCCCTCCCATGTACGCCGACCCTACGCACGATCCAAGCATGCAGCGGTGACCAGCACGCTCGCCATAGGCGCGGCGGAGGTCGTTCTGCGTTCGTAGGATGCAGAACGTGGCTACTCCCACGCCTTCGACGAGCTGGTCGGTCCCGATGACGCCCGGCGACGGCTCACCTGCGTGGGCGTAGTGGGCGACCACCTCATCGTCCTTCACTCCGCGGTGCGGGCGTGCGCGGGGTACAGCCGCCACGAGGCTCCATCGATTCTGATGGACGGCTCATCGACGGCGCGCGACACGGAGCACGGTCGCGCGGTCACCGCGCAGCTCACGCGCCGCCACGGGACGCTCGAGGAAGCGATCGCGGCGGGGGTCTTTGCGCTCGGCGCCGCGGGGCTGTCGAAGGGCATCCGCCGCCAGGCGCGCGCAGCGTGCGAGGACTACTTCTACAACCGGCTCAGCCTGACGCCGAGCGACGCGCTGGGTGGACGGGAAGAGATCGCGGAAGGGCTCGAGCTGATGCCCGACGCGATGTACCGGGTGTTGGAGAGCATCGTCGAGCTCGTCGTGGACGGCGACTACGAGGAGCTCAGCGTCGTGTCTCGCGATCGGCTCGACGTCGAGGACCTGCGCCGTCGCGTCGAGGACGACTGCCCCGAGCCGCTGGTGCTGCCGCCGCGCGGCGTCTACCGGGTCGAGGCGATCGCCAAGTCCGACGACCCGGACGAGCCGGGCTGGGCCTACTTCCTCGACCTGTGGACCGAGACCGGCCCGGCGCGCCTGCACATCGAGGGCGAGCTCGAGGAGTCGGGCGAGCGCTTCACGGCGACGCTGAACGACATCCTGCCCTGATCCGGCGCCTTAACGCGGAAAGCCCACCCGCAGGTGGACTCTCGGCCATCAGAAGATCAGGCGGCTTTCGCGGGAAGGGGACGTTCAGTTGAAGGTCTCGCCCTCTGGTTGCCCTCGCTGTCTGACCCTGGCAGCGTAGCGCGCCCGCCTCCGAGCGCGAGCGGGTGGCGGGCCAGGGGCGTTCACGCGGCCACCTCCTGCCGCGTGATCCGCCAGATGCCGATCAGGAGCGGAAGCAGCATCCAGAGTGCGAGCGCGGTGCCGGCGTGCGCCCACTGCGTGGCGCTCAGGACCTCCTCGTGCAACGGGGCGAGGGCGAGGCGCGTGTCCAGCCACGGGGCGGCGTCGGCGAAGACGGACAGCGAGGCCACCGCCGTCCACGTGATCGGCAGTGCGGAGAGGGCGACGATGGCGGGCGTCGTGGCCAGGAGGATCGCGCCGAACGCGACGCCGACGATGATCCCGGTCGTCAGGAAGACCGCCGACTGGCCGATCAACGTCCCGGCGTCGGACCAGGTGCCGTCGATGCCCGGCGATGCGATCAGCACGCCCGCGGCGACGACGGCGACGGACATGACGAGCGTGGCGAGGGCGAGGACGATGCTGGCGACGAGTTTCGCGCTCAGGACGTGCGAGCGCACCGGGACGAGCGCGAAGGTGATCATCCCGGTGCGTTGGGACCACTCCGAGGTGACGAGCAGGACGCCGGCGATCGGCAGCAGCACGGCCGCGGGCTGAAGCCCGACGGTGAGGACGCCGGCGAAGGTGTGGTCCGCCGCGTCGCCGACGACGATGCGGACGATCACCGCGATGACGGTGATCGCGGCGGTGGCGACCTGCAGCCAGAAGCCGGCGCGTGTGTTGACCATCTTGCGCAGCTCGACGGTGACGAGGCGACCGAGGCCGGGGCGCGCGTGGACGCCGGCGGTGTCCGCGCGGATCGGTGCCGCGAGGGTGGTGGTGCTCATGCGGTTGCTCCTGCCAGCTCGGCGTGGATGGAATCGGTCTTGGGCGACGGAGCGTTTCCGCCGGCCGTGGTCAGCTCGAAGAAGAGGCGTTCGAGGCCCGCGTCCTCGGCCGGGGCGAGCCGGCGCAGCACGAGATCGTTGGCCATCGCCAGGCGGGCGATGACCTCGGGCTCGGCCTCCACCAGCCGCCGATCGCCGTCGGCGGGGTGCGTCGCCAGGCCGGCGCGGTCAAGCACGGCGTCGAGCGTGGTGAGGTCGTCCGCCTCGACGATCGTCCCGGACTCGGTGAGCAGCTCGGCGCGGGTGCCCTGCGCCTGGATCCGTCCGCCGCCGATGATCATGAGACGGTCGGCGACGGCCTCGACCTCGGCCAGCAGGTGCGAGGAGAGCAGCACGGTGCCTCCGCGGTCGGCGAAGCCGCGCAGCAGCCCGCGCATCCAGCGCATGCCCTCCGGATCGAGGCCGTTGGCGGGCTCGTCGAGGATCAGGACCTCGGGGTCGCCGAGCAACGCGTGCGCGAAGCCGAGGCGCTGGCGCATGCCGAGCGAGTACTTGCCCACCCGCCGCCGCGCCGCCGCGTCGTCGAGGCCGACGAGCTCCAGCAGCGTGTCGACGCGCTGCGGCGGCACGCCCATCGTCTGGGCGGATACGGCGAGCGCCTCGCGGCCCCGACGCCCGGCGTGTTGCGCCGACGCGTCGAGCAGGATCCCGACGCGCCGGCCGGGGTTCGGCAGGTCGCGGTAGCGCTCGCCGAGGATCCGGGCCTCGCCGCTGTCAGGCTCGGACAGGCCGACGAGCATCCGCAGCGTCGTGCTCTTGCCGGCGCCGTTGGGGCCGAGGAAGCCCGTGATGGTGCCCGGCTCGCAGCGGAACGAGACATCGGAGACGACGGCGCGCCCGCCGCGCTGCTTGGTGAGTTCTTCGGCCGTGATCATGACCGCAGGCTCGCGGCGGCCGGCGTGACGGTCACGTTCGATGAGCGTCGCGCAACGCGGATGATGGCGGCGCTGACGGCGAGGATCGACAGCAGGCCCACCCACTGCAGCGGGTCTCCCATGCCGTCACCCCAGTAGGGCTTGAGGGGCCCGACTTCGACCGGGATGAGGTGGAAATGCGTGAACGCGGTGATCTCGATCCACGCGACCACCACGGCCACGCGGGCCGCAAATCGGTGCCTGAACGCGACCAGGGCACCGGCGATGAGAACGGCGACGAGGCTTGAGAGGTGCTGCGGCTTGAGGAACGTTTCGAGCACGCCGGCCGACGGGTCGATGCGCAGGTCGTCGAAGACGGCGAGGTTGAGGATCAGGAGCGCCAGCAGGGCGCCGGTCAGGCCGAGCAGCAGCCGGGCGGAGCGCCCAGCGGGCTTGTCCATCTGTGAGCTGGTGTGAGTTGACATGACCAGAACATAACTTAGTTATTGCGATGCGCCTAGTACGGCTACCATGCGTGCGTGCCCACCGCATCGACCACGCGGGAGACCCTGCTCGACACCGCGCTGCGCCTATTGGAAGAGCGCGGCCCCGGAGCTCTGCGCATACGCGACCTGGCGGCGGCGGCCGAGCAGTCGACGATGGGCGTCTACACGCACTTCGGGTCAAAGCAGGGGCTGCTGGAGCAGCTCTACCTGCACGGCTTCCGACGCCTGGAGGACCGGCTCACCAGCGTCCCCTCCGATGGTCAAAGCCGGCGAGAGCTGCTCGCGTTCGCCCTGGCCTACCGCGCGTTCGCGCTCGACAACGACGCGCTCTACGGACTCATGTTCGAGCGAGCGACGCCGGACTTCGTCCCGTCCGACGCCAGCCGCCTGGCAGGGCTCGCGACCTTCGAGATGCTCGCCACCCGCGTCGCCGATTGGCGACCCGATTTCGCCAACCCCGCGGCCGACGCGCACCTCATCTGGGCGACCATGCACGGCCTGGTCACCATCGAGCTGATGCACAAGCGGTGGGGCGGCCCCCTCGTCGCGCACCTGCAGGGCGACCCAGAGCAGAACTACGCGACGGCCATCGGCTCGCTACTCGAAGCGCTCCACGGCCGCGAGACAAGCCGCTAATCGCTTTCCATGCAAGCGGCAGCTCGAGCCGTGAGCGGAGCGGATGCTGCTTTGCGCGCGGGCTGGGTCACCTGGCGAAGCGAGCCGCTGGCGCCGCCGCGGGTCGCAGCTGCGCAGTGATGTGGTGAAGTCTCGGCATGGAGCATCGCCAGCTGGGACGCACCGGCGTCTCCGTCAGCAGGTTCTGCCTCGGCGCGATGATGTTCGGGTCGTGGGGCAACCCCGATCACGACGAGTCGATCCGGATCATCCACACGGCGCTCGACGCCGGGATCAACTTCATCGACACCGCCGACGTCTACGCGCAGGGCGAGTCCGAGGAGATCGTCGGCAAGGCGCTCGCCGGCGGCCGGCGCGACGACGTCGTCCTCGCCACCAAGTTCCACGGCGCGATGGGCGAGGACCCCAACCGGCAGGGCAGCTCGCGCCGCTGGATCACGCGCGCGGTCGATGACTCGTTGCGGCGGCTGGGGACCGACTGGATCGACCTGTACCAGGTCCACCGCCCGGATCCGCGCACCGACATCGAGGAGACGCTGTCTGCGCTCAGCGACCTCGTGCACCAGGGCAAGGTCCGCTACATCGGCTCCTCGACGTTTCCGGGCAGCCAGATCGTCGAGGCGCAGTGGGTCGCGCGCGACCGGCGCCTGCAGCGGTTCGTCACCGAGCAGCCGCCTTACTCGATCCTCGTCCGCGCCGTCGAGGCGGACGTGCTCCCCACCTGTCAGCGGCACGGCATGGCCGTCATGTCCTACAGCCCGCTCGCCGGCGGCTGGCTCTCCGGCCGCTGGCGCAAGGACGCCGGCCAGCAGTCCTCCTCGCGCGCCAGCCGGCTGCCCGAGCGCTTCGACCTCTCCGAGCCGACCAACCAGCGCAAGCTGGACGCCGCGGAGGAGCTCGCCCAGCTCGCCGACGAGGCCGGGATCACGCTGATCCAGCTCGCGATCGCGTTCGTGCTCAACCATCCCGCCATCACCGCGACGCTCGTCGGGCCGCGGACGATGGAGCAGCTCGAGAGCCAGCTCGCGGCGACCGACGTCGTCCTCGACGACGCGCTGCTGGACCGGATCGACGAGATCGTCACGCCCGGCACGACCATCAACCCCGCCGACAACTCGTTCGTCAACCCGGCCTTCGAGGCCGCGGCACGGCGGCGCTAATCAAGGAGGATCCGATGCCTTCCCGTCTCAACCCCTACATCAGCTTCCCGGGCACGGCGCGCGACGCGATGCAGTTCTACGAGAACGTGTTCGGCGGCACGCTGCATCTGAACACGTTCGGGGAGTTCGCGGGCAACGCCCCGGACCCGGACAACATCATGCACGGCATGCTGGAGACGGACCGGGGCTTCACGCTGATGGGCGCGGACACGCCGCCCGGGATGGAGCACCAGCCCGGCAACAACATCGCCGTGAGCCTGAGCGGAGACGACGACGCCGAGCTGCGCGGCTACTGGGAGCAGCTCTCCGACGGCGGCACCGTGACGATGCCGCTGGAGAAGCAGATGTGGGGCGACGTGTTCGGCATGTGCATCGACCGGTTCGGCATCGCGTGGATGGTGAACATCGCTCAGCCCCAGGCCTGACGGGCCGCCCCGACATCGCTAGGGCTGCGAGTACATCAGCGAGCCGGGCGTCGTGAGCTTCTCGCCGGTCTCCAGCAGCGTCTTCAGGCCCGAGAGGATCATCGGCCAGCCGCCGTAGAGCTCGGGGTTGGCGTCGCGCGGGAGCTGGTCGTGGATCACGGTCAGCTGGCACGAGTCGCCGACCGGGGCGATCTCCCAGGTGACCCTCGACGTGCCCGCGGCCCGGACGTCGTCGCTCCAGAGGGCGTTGAAGCTCTGCACGAGCCGGCGCGGCGGGTCGACCTCCACGTTCTCGCCGGACGAGATGTCGACGACCCCGGGGACGCCGGACCGGTAGCTCGAGCCGGCGGTCCAGTCTGAGTGCGTCTCGACGCCGAAGCTGTACTTCGCCCGCAGCTTCGGATCGGTGATCGCCTCCCAGAGGCGCTCGGGCGTCGTCTTGATGTAGATCTCGAACACCGCCATGGCTCCGTCGCCTTCGGGATCGGGGCTGAGCGGGATGCGGTGCTGGACTTCGGCGGCTTCCATGGGTTCCTCCTCGAGCTCGCGCTTGATGCCCGTGAGCGCGGCGGCCCAGGGCTCGGCGTACTTGCTCACCCACCGGTCGTGGACGAGCCTGATCGGGACCGGGTTCAGGAAGTGCAGCTTCTCGCGCCCGCGCTTGCGCGCGGCCACCAGACCCGCCTCCTCGAGCACGCGCAGGTGCTTCATCACGCCGAAGCGCGTCATCGGCAACCGCGCCTCGAGCGCGCTCAGCGTCTGCCCGTCGCGCTCGAACAGCTCATCGAGCAGACCGCGTCGAGTGGGATCCGCGAGCGCTCTGAACACCAGGTCCATGCCCGGGGACAATAGGTGACTGTATGGTCACATGTCAAGCGAGGCGCGTGCCTACGTGCCAGCTGGGTACACGAGAAGGGAGCGTTGGTCTTGACCCTCCACGATCAAGGAGCGGGCCGAATGCCCGACCATGAGGAGCGACCCCCGAACGCGTTGGCCCACGGGCCGGTGAAGAGTGGCGACATCGAGCGCGTGCGACGCACGGTCGACGAGTGCGGCGCGCACGCCGCACACGAGAAGAAGACATCCGCTGAGCGCCGGGAGCAGGAGCTGCGCCGCGACGCGGCGAGCAGAGAAGACACGATGCCCTAGATTCGCCTGCGGCTGAGGTCCTCTTCGTCGCACGCCGGCTTCCGGGTCGCCGGCGCCGGTTCGGTGTCGCGATGAGCCGCCGTCTTCAGGGGCCCGACGACGTTTCAGCGAGGTAGACGGCGTCGGCGGGCGCGGCCATGACCCGCTCGGCCATCTCGGCCTTGAGCGTCGTGAGGCGGGCATCCTGCTCAGGACTGCGCCGCTCCGCGCGCGCGAGCTCGATGAACTCGTCGGTGACGAATCCTTCGCGCACGGCGAGCGCCACCTCGCGATCGCGGTAGGTGAGCACGAAGACGAAGCGCTCGGCCGCGCGACCGCGGTCGGGACGGGCGAGCGCGAGGTCGACCGTGTAGCGCCGGCCCGTGCCCGCACGGAGCACGAGCTCGAATGCGTCGCGCGCACCTGGCCCGCCGAACGCGGTGCGGACCGCGACGTCGCGCCGCTCGGGCGCGCCATCCGGCGCCAGCAGCGGCAACGCCCGCTCGAGCACCTTGTAGGCGTGCGCCACCCCGCCCGGCGAGCCGGGACCGTGGTAGCGCATCAGGTCGGCGAAGGAGAACTCGAGCCGCGCGCCGTGGTCGACGACCACGAGGGGACTCATCGAGAGCGTGCGCGCTTGGCGGCCGCCGGCTTGAGGCGGACCCAGAGCTGGCTCTGGCCGGATGCGCCGGGCACGTCCTTGACGTCGACGTACGACTCCGCGCGCACCAGCTCGCCGAGCTTCGAGTGCCCGTAGTCCCGAGGATCGAACGCGGCATGGCTCTTGCTCAGGTACGACCCGACCTCGCCGAGGTGGGACCAGCCGTCGTCCTTGGACGTACCGCGAATCGCCGTCGACAGGATCTGCTTCAGATTCGGCGGTGGCGGCGCGATCTCTTCGTCGCCCGGCACAGGCTGCGGCGGCTCCTCGCGCAGGAGGTCGAGGTAGATGAACCGGTCGCACGCCGCGACGAACGCCGCGGGCGTGCTGCGGCGACCGAGCCCGTACACGGTCATCCCCGACTCGCGCAACCGCGTCGCCAGCCGCGTGAAGTCGCTGTCGCTCGAGACGATGACGAAGCCCTCCAGGTTCCCGCCGTAGAGCAGGTCCATCGCGTCGATGATCAGCGCCGAGTCGGTGGAGTTCTTGCCGCGGGTGTAGGCGAACTGCTGCACAGGCTGGATCGCGTGCTTCAGCAGCTCCTCCTTCCAGCCGACGAGGTGCTGCGTGGTCCAGTCGCCGTACGCGCGCTTGACGGTCGGCGTCCCGTACTTGGCGATCTCCTCGAGCAGCTCCGTGGTGAGGCTCGCCGTCGTGTTGTCGGAGTCGATGAGCACGGCAAGCCGCGTGGCGTCGGGTGTGGTCACCTCGGGGATGATGACCGTCAACGGTCGGAGAGCTCGCGGTCCTGCTCCAGCCAGTCGACCCCATCGGGCGTGAGCGCCCACGTGCCGTCGGGCAGCTCGACCACGCGGCCCACGTCGGCGAGCGATTGCAGGTTGAGCGGCGTGCGCATGTCTCCGCGCCCGCGACCGATGGCCAGCTCGATCTCCGCGAGCGGCACACCGACGCCGGACGCTCCGCCCGAGAGGCGCCACAGCGCGCTCATGATGTGCATCAGGTCGCGCCGGCTCACCGCGAAGGGCCGCCTAGGGCTCGAGTCGCGCCGCGTGATCGGCGGCGATGAAGTGGTTGCCGATCCACAATGAGTAGAACAGCAGCCCGCCCGCCTCGACCTCGTCCTCGTCGAGCCGCAATTTGCGACAATCCGAAACGAGTTTGCCCTCGTTTTGAGTGGTTTCTTGCGCCTTTCTGTTTGTCGCGCCGAGCCGTCACCGTCGCGCGCGGGCGGCGAGCTCGCGCAGCGACGCGGCCTCGCGGCGAACGTCGGCGGGAGAGCTCGCGGCGTCGAGCCGCGACGCAGTGGCGTTCAGCTCGTCAGCGAGGTCGGCAACGGTGAGCTCCCCGTCCTCGCCGCGACGTCCAAAGGCGTCGCGGGACGGAGCGCCGCTCGGGCTCGAGAACCGCCGGATCAGCGGTGGCAGCGCCGTCGCGAGGATGACGGCGACGAGGACCGCGGCAGACACGCGAACGAACCCCTCCTCGACGTCGCCGACGAACTCGACGAGGGCAGCGTCCGCGACCAGCATGTCGAACGCACCGCCGACGATCGAGGTCCAGACGAGCGCCGCCACCAGCGGCGGGTCGTCGCGGCGCCGCGCGCGCAGGACGAGCGACGCGTGCGAGCCCCAGAGCGCCAGCAGCCCGGCAACGCCGAACGCACGCCACAACGCATCCTCGTCGTCGGAGACCCAGAGCGCCGCGATCAGCAGCGCGTACGCCACAAGCGCCGCGGCGGCGGTCGCGGCGCCGAGGGCGCGAGGCCAGCCGCGCACATCACGCCACAAGCCGGCGCCCGCCGCGCCGAGCGACGAGAACACACCGAAGCCCAAGCTCGACGCGATGACGCGGACGTGTGCGTCGTCGAAGTCGCCGCTCACGAGCGCGACCACCGCCGTCGCTGCGGCCAAGCACAGGCCCGCGATCAACGCGCCGATCGCGACGCGCCGCATCCTCATGGCGGCGAGCATAGTCAGAGCCGAGCGCCCGCCCGCCGGTTGCGCTTCTCCCTTGGCCTGCAGCTGCAAGCTACGGTCCGCCGCCGCCGTCGGGCAGCCAGAAGCCGGCTTTGCGCCAGGCGTAGGCGAGAAGGACGACGGCGGCGGGCACGCCGATCGTGATGCCCCGCTCAGCGTCGCCGGTGAGGACGAGGACCACGCCCCCGGCCCAACCGATGAGCGCGGCGAGGAACACGAGGCGAGCGAGCACGTGAGCACTCAAGGGTATGTACCCGATGAACCCCAAGAGCGCAGCGCGGCTCGCCGAGCTCAGCGCGCCCCGGTCTGCCTGAGCATCGACGGCCAAAGCCTGAGGCGGATGAGGCACGAGCGACTCAGAGAGAGACGCAACCGAGCCGGGCCGTGACTTCTGCTTGCGCGAGAACGAGTACGCACAACGCCGACGCGGATGACATGTTGCCGGCGAACTTCCAGTAGCGAGACGAGGTCGAGCGTGTGGCGGAAGGGGTCCGCGAGGGCCGCGCCTCCGTCGACCGGAAGGGCGGCGCGTAGCCCGCCGGCCACCTCTGCCAGGAGCAGGGGTCCCCGCGGCGGACGGGCGCTGTCGAGCTGCGCCAGCCTCGCGATCTTCGCGGCGTCGTCCGGCCGCGAGAGCCGGATCGTCACGGACTCGTTGGTGTTCAGGCTCATTGAGTTCCTCATGGGTCGTCGTGTGAAGGCGATGCTCGCTCCGGTCCGTTTGCGCTCGCGTGTGACGCCGACGCCGAATCCCCGCGCCGTCGTCAACCGGCCGGTCACACGCCGGGGTGCGACGTTCATGGCGTCCGACATCACCCCAAGGAGGAGCAATGCCGAAGTTCGTCATCGAACGAGAGATCGCCGGTCTCGGTGGCTCATCGCAGCTGGAGCTGCAAGCAGTCTCCGAGAAGTCGTGCGGCGTGCTGCGTGCGCTTTCCCCGGACGTGCAGTGGAAGCACAGCTACGTGACCGCCGACAAGATGTACTGCGTGTACAGCGCGGCCAGCGAGGACCTCGTACGCGAGCACGCCCGCCGCGGCGGCTTCCCCGCCGACAGCGTCGCGCGAGTGGTCACCGTGATCGATCCGACGACCGCCGAGGCGTAGGCCGTCGCGCGGCGAGGATGATCCAGAGGAGACCGTGACCAGGCTCGCGATCCATCTCCTCGGACGGCCGCGCGTCGAACGCGACGGAGCGGCCGTTCCGGACCCTCGCGGACACAAGGCGTGGGGCGTCCTCGCCTACCTGCTCCTGGCCGAGCGACCACCGAGCCGCGACGAGCTCGTCTCGCTGCTCTTCAGCGAGGCCGACGATCCCTTCGCGGCGCTGCGCTGGAACCTCAGCGCGGTCCGGCGGCTCCTCGGAGCCGCCGAGCTGACGGGCGATCCGCTGCGGCTTTCGCTGCCGCGAGGGACGCTCGTCGACGTCCAGACGCTGACGTCCGCGTCGTGGGTCGAGGCGCTGGAAGTGCCGGGCATCGAACGAGAGCTGCTCGAGGGGATCGGGTTCTCGTCGAGCCCGGCCTTCGAGATCTGGCTCGTCACCGAGCGACGACACTTCGGCGCCGCCGCCGAGGCGGTCCTCCGGGAAGCGGCGCTCGCACGGCTCGCAACCGGCGACCCGCGCGGCGCGGCGGAGCTCGCCGCCCGCCTGGTTCGCGCGAACCCGCTCGACGAGAACTTCCACGTCCTGCTCGTGCGGAGCCTGGCCGCCGCCGGCGAAGGGATCGCCGCCGCGCGACAGGTCGCACGATGCACCGAGTTGCTGCGCCGCGAGCTCGGCGCCGAACCGAGCCCGGCGCTCGCCGCTGCCGCGCAGACCGTCACCGCATCCCCGACCGCAGGACCGGTCAGCGGGCGGCACGCCGCGAAGGCGCAGCTCCAAGCCGGCCAGGCAGCCATCGCCGCCGGCGCGCTCGAAGCCGGCCTGCAATGCCTGCGGCGCGCGGTCAGCGACGCGCGCGCCGCCCGCGACGCGGAGCTTCAAGCAGGTGCACTGGTCGCGCTCGGGTCAGCGCTCGTGCACGCGGCACGCGGACAAGACGAGGAGGCCGCGGCCGCGCTGCACGAGGCACTTGCCGTCGCTGTACGGTCCGACCTCACGTTCTTGGCCGCTGCCGCCTCGCGTGAGCTCGGCTACGTCGAGTTCCTCCAAGGCCGCTACGAGCGCGCCCAGGGCTGGCTCACGCGCGGCGAGGCACTGGCCGGCGAGAACGCGGCAGAGCGCGGTCGCATCGGCTCGGTGCTCGGATCGGTGCTCAGCGACACCGCCCACTACACGGCCGCCGTGGAGCAGCTGCGCGAGGCGCGGCGCCTGAGCGCCCTCGCGGGAGACTGGCGGCAGGCGTCCTACACGCTCTCGATGCTGGGCCGGGCCCACCTCCTGTGCGGCGATCTCGACGGCGCCGCGACCGCGCTCGACGAGGCGCTCGAGCTCGCCCGACGCGAGAACTGGGTGGCGTTCACACCGTGGCCCGACGCGCTGCGCGCCGACGTCGACCTCGCGAAAGGCGAGCTCGACGCGGCCGAGGAGCGCTACGAGCACGCCTTCGCACTGGGCTGCCAGATGGCCGATCCGTGCTGGGAGGGAGTGGCCGCGCGCGGAATCGGCCTCGTCGCCGCCGGCAGAGGCCGGCCGCAGAAGGCGCTCGAGTGGCTCCACGAAGCGCGTCGCCGCTGCGCCCGGCTTCCTGACGCCTACCTGTGGGTCGAGGCGTACACACTGGACGCGCTGTGCTCGATCGCCGTCGCACATGACGTCCAGCCTGCCCGCCGGTGGGTCGAGGAGCTCGCCCAGCTCGCCGGACGGGCGGGCATGCGCGAGCTGGTCGCGCGCGCCTACGGCCACCGCGCGCAGCTCGGGGACGCCTCCTCGCTCACCGCCGCCCGGCTGCTCGCCGCGGCGATCGACAACCCCGCGTTGTCGGCGATCCTCGACAAGCAGGAGGCCGCCGCCTGACGAGCGGCCTCCAGCCTCGCCGTCGGTGCCAGTTGAGCGCTAATCGAGTGGTCGTGCTCGGATCGCGGCGCTGCGGCCGCGGATGCCGAAGGCGTGCATGGCGCGACGGCGGAGCGTGAGCTCGCGGGGCCCGACTCCCGGCCCGGGCCGGTCTCGGAGCAGAGGCGTCGTCTCCTCGACGACCCAGCCGGCGAGGTCGAGCGCCTTGCGCAGGCCGCGGCGGTTGAAGACGAACCACTCGCTGCCGTCGCGTCGCGCGTCGAGCCGCGCAAGCGGAGCAGGGAGCACGTCGAGCGGACGGCTCACGGTCTCGAGCAGGATCAAGTGACCGCGGCAGACACGCCGCACCGCCTCGAGGCCGCGCAGCGGGTCGCGCAGCATCTGCAGCACGTAGCCCATCACGACGAGGTCGAACTCGCCGACCTCGGCCGGGTCGAGCTCGTAGACGCTCAGGTCGCGCAGCTCGATGCGCGAGCCGAGCAGCTCGGCCGCGAGCGCGAAGTTCCGCTCGGAGTCGCGGCGGTACCGCTCGCCTCGCAGCCGGTCGGCGACGAAACGGTCGAGCCGCGTCGCGTCGAGGACGTCGCTCGCGACGACCTCCCCCGCCCCGCGGCGCTCGAGCTCGAACGCCCAGAAGCCGTCCATCGTGCCGATGTCGAGACAGCGCATGCCGGCGAGCGACGGCGGCCACGGCAGCCGCTCGGCCGTGGCCCGCAGGTCCCAGCCGCCGGGCGTGACGACGCCCGGCGCGACCTCGATCGTGTGCCACCAGTCGAGCCCGGCGACGCGCGCCCTCGCGGCGTCAGCGTCCGTCGTCGCCATCCTCGTGGAACCTACAAGACCACGGATGGGTCCCCGCCCGCGAGAGTTGGCTAGGTCGTGCGGGTGAACATCACGTGCGTGACTCCGCTGGGGGACGAGGTGGCCTCGATCTCGTAGTCGTTCTCGAGCCCCTCCAGTCCGTCCCAGAGCCGCACGCCCCGGCCGAGCAGGATCGGGACCACCGAGATGTGCATGTGGTCGACGAGCCCGGCGGCGAGAAAGTCGCGGATCACGGTGGCACCTCCGCCGATGCGTACGTCCTGGCCGCCCGCGGCCTCGCGGGCCGTCGCGAGCGCATCGGCAGGCGACGCGTCGAGGAAGTGGAACGTCGTGCCGCCCTCCATCTCGATCGGCGGGCGCGTGTGATGGGTGAGGACGAAGACCGGGCTGTGGAACGGCGGGTTGGAACCCCACCATCCCTTCCACTCCGGCTCCTCGTGCCAGCCGGGGTAGCCGAACTTCCCGGCGCCCATGATCTCGGCGCCGACCCCGGGATCGTGCAGGCGCAAGAAGGCGTCATCGATGCCGCCGCTACCGCCGGCCTTCCACGACCGGGTGGTGAACATCCATTCGTGCAGCCTTTCGCCGGCGTGACCGAAAGGCGCATCGTGGCTCAGACCTTCGCCGGTGCCGAAGCCGTCGAGCGAGACGGAGAAGAACTGGACGCGCGCGAGTGACATGGGCTGCTGCTCCTTCAGTCGTAGTAGCGGCGGGCGCTGGAGCCGACGCGAGTGATGTCGGTGCCGTAGACGTGGATCGAGATCGCGGTCGTTTCTCCGGTGTTGTGCACACGATGGATGTCGCCGGGCGGCGCGAAGCCGCTGACGTCGCCGACCTGGTTGTCGCTGCGGCCGACCAGGTTCAGATCGGCGTCGAACAGCTCCTCGTGCTCGACACCCTGGATGACGCCGAAGACGCACCAGGTCATGTGATCGTGGATCCGGGTGAGCTGGCCGGGCCGCCAGACGAGGGCGACGATCGAGAACGACCCGTCCGGCTCGACGTGCAGCGTATGGCCGCGGTAGTCGTCGGGCGAGCCGGCACGCTGTTCGTCGGTCAGCACGTCCGGGGTCGGCAGGTGCCGGCGCAGCTGCTCGGCGACGAGCTGGGCGGTATCGGACCACCCGGCATGCGCGTCGACGGCGGCTCGGACGCCGTCGACGAGGGAGGTCAGCGCGCCGGCGGGAGGGGTCTGGGTCGCGGTCATGCTTCGTAGCTTGCGCTCGATCGCCTCATACGTCCAATGCCAACTTTCGGGCTGATCCATAGATAGAGTTGATGCATGCTCGACGTCACCAGGCTGCGCGTGATCGAGGCCGTCGCGCGCCACGGATCGGTCACCGCGGCCGCGAAGGAGCTGAACTACTCGCAGCCGTCGGTGACCCACCACCTCGGCCGACTCGAGGCCGAGACCGGCGCGCAGCTGCTGCAGCGGGTCGGCCGCGGCATCCGGGTGACCCCGGCGGGGCAGCTGCTGGCCGACCGCGCGGCCGAGATCCTGGGACGCATCGACGCCGCCGACGCGGAGCTCTCGGCCCACGTGGGGCTGAGCGCCGGGCGGGTGCGCCTGGCCGCCTTCGCCTCCGCGATCGGGTCGCTCGTGCCACGGGCGGCGGCCACGCTCGCCGAGCAGCACCCAGGCCTGCAGATCGGCCTCACCGACACGCATCCGCCCGAAGCGATCGAGCTGCTGCGCACCGGCCAGGTCGAGGTCGCGATCATCTTCCGCTACGAGGAGACCAAGCCTGAGCCGTCCGGGCTCCGCCTGCATCACCTGCTCGACGATTCGGTGTACGTCCTGTCGCCGCGGAGTGAGGCGACGCTGGCCGGCCTGCGCGACGCGACCTGGATCGCCGGCTGCGAGCGCTGCAGCAGCCATCTGCTTTCGGTGTGCGCGGACGCAGGCTTCGAGCCGAAGATCGGCTACCGCTCGGATGACATGGTCGTGATGCAGGCGCTGGTGGCCGCCGGGCTCGGGGTGGCGACGCAGACCGGTCTGTCCCTGCGCGCCCATCACATCGAAGGCGTCGTGGCGACCGAGCTGCCCGGCTCGAAGCGGCACATCTACGCCGCGACCTACGGCGAGCCGCCCGACCCGCCCGCCACCGCCGCCGTCCTGTCGGCTCTTGCCGAGGCCGCCACGTCGGTGACCTCGTCGGCGGTCACCTGATCCGGGCGTCCGCCGGCCGCCATGACGGTGTCGCGGCTGCGCCACCGCGGCGCCTCGCGGCCCAGGCCAGCGGCGCGAGGACGATGCGCTGCAGCCAGCGGGGCGGGAACGCTCCCTGCACCTCGTCCTCGAACTCCTGGGTGAAGAGGGCGAGGTCGAGCGGCCTCGGGATGCCGCGCAGCATCGTGCGGCCCTGCTCGGCGAGGCCGACGGCGCTCTCGAAGAGCTGCTCCATCCGAAGTGCCGGACGCACCTCGACGCGGACGAGCGCGTCACCGTCGCCGACGTTCGCGAAGTCGTGCTTCTGCCCAGCCGGGACGACGACCACGTCGCCGGGGCCCGCGATGACCCGCTTCCGGCCCAGCTTGAACCGCATCGTGCCCTCGACGACCTCGAAGCGCTCCTCCTGCTTCGGGTGGATGTGCTGGCCACCCGGGACCCGCCGGTTCGCGGGAAGCTCGAGGTCGATCGTGAGCAGCTCGCCGCCCGTGTCCGCCGACGTCTGGCGGAAGGTGATCCGCTCTCCGCTGGCCGGGTTCTCGAGTGTCTGTCCGCTGTACGCCATGGCTGCTCCGATCTGGTCGCTGGTTGCTACACGTCCAGTGTTTCGCGTGATCGCGAGACTGCCTATGACTCATACGCGCTGATACTTGATCGATCGTCCAGGACACTGGACGGCCAGCTCCCGAGCACGCATACTGCCGGCATGGAGGTCCTCGACCCCTTCCCGCCGTCGGATCCCCTCGGCGAGGCACTGCACTTCCTGCGCATGAACGGCGCGTACTACTGCCGCTCCGAGCTCACCGCACCCTGGGGCGTCACGCTGCCGTCGACGCCGGGGTACATGTGGTTTCACGTGGTCACCTCGGGCCGGCTCTGTCTCGAGACCGGCGAGGACGAGCGGGACTGGATCCAGTTCGGAGACCTCGCGCTCGTGCCGCATGGTGAGGGCCACGTCCTGCGCAGCGAACCGGGCGCACCTGCGCCGGGGATCCTCGACCTCGAGCGTGAGCTCGTCAGCGATCGCTACGAGATCCTTCGCCACGGCGACGGTGGCGCGCCCACCAGCCTGATCTGCGGCGCCGTCCGCTTCGCCCACCCAGCCGCCGGCAACCTGATCGACATCCTTCCGAGCACGATCCACATCGAGGCGTCCAGCTCCCCCAGGCTGGAGTGGATGCAGAGCGTGCTGCGGCTGATGGCCTCCGAGGCCGCCGAGCTCCGGCCCGGCGGCGAGGCCGTGATCACGCGCCTCGGCGACATCCTCGTGATCCAGGCGATCCGGGCGTGGATGGAGAGCGATCCGGCCGCGCAGAAGGGCTGGCTGGGTGCGCTCCAGGATCCCCAGATCGGCCGCGCCATCTCGAGCATCCATCGCGACCCCGCTCGGCACTGGACCGTCGCCGCTCTGGCCCGCGAGCTGGCGATGTCACGCTCGGCGTTCGCCGCCCGCTTCACCGAGCTCGTCGGCGAGCCGGTGATGAGCTACGTCGCACGCTGGCGCATGCACGTCGCGGTCGCCGCATTGACGGAGGAGGGCGCCACGGTCGGCCAGCTCGCCGACCGGCTCGGCTACCGATCCGAGGCCGCGTTCAGCCGCGCCTTCAAGCGCGTCATCGGCCTCTCGCCGGGCGCGATGAGGAAACGCGCGCGCGAGCAGGACAGCGAGCTGATCGCCGCCGCCCAGACCGGCTAGGCCGGATCGAGGTCGATTCGCACCGTCAGCAGGCTCGTGCCCAGCGTGCGTACGACGAACGCGTTGAGCGCGCGTCCGGGCTTGCCGCGAGCGACCTGCCGCTGACGCCGGCGGGCGTCGTCGCCGGTGACGAGCTGTGCGGTCCCGGTGCGCCACCGGGAGCGAATGCCGCGATCGCGGACCTTGACGCGGACGCGCGGGTTGCGCTGGATGTTGCGCACGTAGCCGGCCCTGAGGCCATGCTCGGTGACGATCCAGAAGGTGTCTCCGACCAAGCCGTTGCCGACCGGGGTCGTACGCGGCAGACCGCTCGTGCGCCCGATGGTTTCCAGCAGCGCGTAGGACGGAGGAACGAAACCTGCAGAGAACAGCGCCTTGACCGGAGGGTTGAACACGTACTTCTGCAGAGCATGGACGATTCGGTGCTTCACCCGGCCGCGATCATCTCAGAGGCCGCTCGGATGCCGCGTCTCGCGGTGGCGGCCGAGGTGCGGCTAACCCCCGAATTCCTCCGGCGAGGGATGAATCACCGGGGGTAGTGGCGTCTACGTTGTATGACCGACCGGCTCCATCACCTCGATGCCTGGCGCGGCGCGCCGTATGACGCGGTGATCGTCGGCGGCGGGCCCGCGGGCCTGAGCGCCGCGCTCGTGCTTGGCCGCGCGAGGAAGCGGGTGCTGGTGGTGGATGACGACCGGCCGGCGAACGCCGTGTCCCAGGGTGTCGGCGGGCTGCTCGGGCATGACCGGGTGAAGCCGGCGGACCTGCGGGACAGCGGGCGGCGTCAGCTCGAGGAGCATGCGGACGTCGAGTTCCGCCACGGCGCCGTCGAGGACGCCGAGCGGATCCGCGATGGCTTCGTGGTGCGGCCGACGGACGGGCCGCCCGTGCGCGCCCATTCGATCGTGCTCGCGCACGGGCTGCGGTACGACGCGCCGCCGCTGCCCGGGATCGACGCACTGTGGGGATCGTCGGTGTTCCACTGCGCCTTCTGCGACGGCTGGGAGGTGCGCGACCGGCCGTTGGCGTTCCACGGCAGCGGCCCGGGCGCGGTGCGCTCGGCGCTCGTGCTCGCAGCCTGGAGCAACGACGTCGTGCTGTGCACGGACGGCGCGCCGGACCCCGGCGGCGCGCTGCTCGCCGAGGCGGGCGTGCGAGTCCGGACGGAGCCCATCGCTCGGCTTGCCGGCGACGCCGGCCGCCTCGAGCAGATCGAGTTCACGCACGGTCCGGCCGAGCGGCGCGAGGCGCTGTTCGTGAACACGCGGCGGGACCAGCCGAACGGGCTCGCCGCAGCGCTCGGTTGCGACTTGACCGCCGACGGGACGATCGTCACCGACGCCGACGGGCGCACGAGCGTCGCCGGCGTGTATGCCGCCGGCGACGCGGCGACCGCGCATTCGCGGTCGGTGGCCAACGCGATCGGCACCGGGTCGCGCGTCGCCTACGCGGTCGCGCTCGAGCGCCTCGCGCCGGTCGTCGCCACGGCCGCCTGACCGCAGTCAGACGGCCGCGGAGCCGGCCTCGTCAGCGCAGTGAGCTGAACGCCGCCCGCATCTCGGTGGTGAAGAGGTCCGGCTCCTCCCAGGCGGCGAAGTGGCCGCCCTTGTCGACCTCGTTGAAGTAGGCGAGGTCGGGGTAGACCGCCTCGACCCAGCTGCGCGGGGAAGCCCAGATCTCGCCGGGGAACGTCGTGAAGCCGACCGGAACCGAGACCGGCGGGGGAGGCTGGCCGCTCGCAAGCGCTGCGGCCAGCGCTCGTGCGTCCTCCCAGTAGGACCGGGCCGCCGAGGCGGCGGTGCCGGTCAGCCAGTACAGCGTGATGTTGTCGAGGATGGTGTCGCGGGTGAGATTGCCGACGGGCTCGCCGTCGACGAACGCGCGGGAGATCTTGTAGTAGCTGTCCGTGTCGTGGTCGAGCAGCCAGGCCGCCAGCGCGACCGGTGAGTCCAGCAGCGCGTAGCCGATCGTCTGCGGCCGCGTTGCCATCTCCAGGAAGTAGCCGAAGCCGTCCTGCCGGAACGTCGCGACCGCCTCCGCCGCTACGCGTTCCTGCTCGGATTCCTTGGGCAGGTGATCGCCGATCGCGAGCACCGCGGTCAGCAGGTTCAGGTGATAGCCGGCCAACCCCTCGACCGCCTGGCGGCCCATCAGGTCCGTGACGAGCGCACCGACGTCGCCGCCCTGGGCGACGTAGCGGGTGTAGCCGAGGCGGTGCATCAGCTCCGCCCACGCGCGTGCGGTGCGGGCGGCGTCCCAGCCGAGCTCGGCCGGCTCGCCCGAGAAGCCGTAGCCGGGCAGCGACGGCAGCACCAGGTCGAACGCGTCGTCGGCGCTGCCGCCGTGCGCGGTCGGGTCCGTGAGCGGGCCGACGGTCTCCAGCAGCTCGATCACCGAGCCGGGCCAGCCGTGCGTCATGATCAGCGGCAGCGCGTTCTCATGCCGCGACCTGACGTGGATGAAGTGGATCTCGACCCCGTCGATCTCGGTCGTGAACTGCGGCAGCGCGTTCAGCCTCGCCTCGCACCTGCTCCAGTCGTACTCGGTCGTCCAGTAGCGGGCGAGCTCCCGCATCGTCGCGAACTGCACGCCCTGCGACCGGTCGTCGACGAGCTCTTCAGACGGCCACCGCGTCGCCTCGATCCGGCGGCGCAGGTCACTGAGCTGCTCATCCGGAACCTCGATCCGGAACGGACGGACGGCTGTGGCTTCGGCCATGACGGACATGACGGCGCTCCTCGGTTTGGTGACGGGGAAAGCCTCGCCCACCTGCCAGCGCAATCGCGCCCGTGACACCCTGGTCGACTCCCTGGTCTGCGCTTGGTCAGGAGGCCGGCGCGGACGCCGGCAGGGCGGCCGGCTCAGGCGCGGCGAGGCCGAGCTCCCAGCCCGGGGCCTCGCGCTCCACGACCGCGATCAGCGCGTCGACGACGTCGGGCGCGAACTGGGTTCCCGCGTTGGCGCGCAGCTCGCCGACGGCCACGGCGAGCGGGAGCGCTTTGCGGTAGGAGCGATCGGTGGTCATCGCGTTGAAGGCGTCGCACGCAGAGACGATGCGGGCCGCGAGCGGGATCTGCTCGCCGGCCAGGCCGTCCGGGTAGCCGCCGCCGTCCCAGCGCTCGTGCGAAGCGCGCACGACCACCCCGACGCTCGAGAGCAGGCCGCCGACCTGCTGCAGCATCCGCTCGCCCTCGACCGTGTGGGTCTTCATGATCGCCCACTCCTCGTCGTCCAAGGGCCCGGGCTTGTTGATGATCTCGTCGGGCACGGCGATCTTGCCGATGTCGTGCAGGAGCGCGCCCATCTCGGTCTCGCGCAGCACGTCCTCGTCGACGCCCAACCGCTCGGCGACCTGCACCGACAGCGCGACCACGTCCTCGGTGTGGTGCCCCGTGTACTCGTCGTCCTCCTCGAGCAGGTCGCGCAGGAGCAGCGCGGTCCCGCGGTAGGCGCGGCCCAGCTCCAGGCTGCGCTCGATCCGCCCTTCGCGCTCGCGCTCGAACCCGACGAGCAGCGGGAACAGCGTGACGACGAGCAGCGCTCCGGCGGGCTCGTCGACGGCGGCGAGCGCCGCCAGCACGCCGAGCGGCGTCAGCAGCAGATCGACCCGCTCGGCGAGCCCGAGGTCGGCCGCGGCCTCGCGCGGGGGCACGCGCAGCGCGATCCCGACGCGCGCGACGTAGACGAGGTCGTCGATCAGGAGCTGGGCGCCGAATGCGACCGCGTAGGCCGGCAGGTGCTCCCAGCCCGGCTGGTCGACGCCGAAGGCGACGATGACCGCCGCGGGGGCGATCGAGAACCACGCGTCGGCGACGCCGTTGAGCGCGCGCCCCGGCGCGGCGCCCTGCCGCAGCACACCCCACGCCGAGCGCGCGGCGAACGCCGCGGCCACGAGCAGCGGCACGTACGGCGCGGGCAGGAGCAGCAGCATCGGCACGAACACGAGCTGGGTCGGCACGGCGGTGGCGGCCCCGACGCTGAACTCGATGCCGGCCGCGAGCGCCAGCGCGGCGACGAACGCGAGTGCGAGGCCCGGTGAGAGCTCGCCCGCCGGGTCGGCGACCAGGGCGAGCGCGAGCGCCGCAGCCACGAAGCCGCCGCTGAACGCCACCATGGCGAGCGTCTCGCGGCGCCCCTGCTTGCGGCCCCGCCGCTCGCGCATCTGCTCGATGCGCCGCTCGGTGGCGGCGTCGATATCGCGAGTGGGTGCGGACATGCGTGAACGGGTCGAATTCGACGCCTGTTGGATGTAGTCGGCGGCCCGCGCGGCCGACTTGAGAGGTAGACAAGCCAATGGAGGGCACCTCACACATGAACGGATTCATCCGCCGCACGCTGGTTGCGGCGACCGCCGCGGTCATCGCCGCGATGGCCTTCGCGTCGACCGCGAGCGCCGGAGTCCTCACCGCATCCGAGCGCGACTGCGGTGACGAGACGCTGACCAACCCGTTCGCCCTCTGGGGCGATCGTGCGAACTACAAGCTCGTCGCCGGCGGCGACTTCGAGGCCGCGCACAGCGGCTGGACGCTTCGCCGCGGCGCCGCCCGATCGTCGACGGCAACGAGCCGTGGCGGGTCGGCGGCTCGGGCGACCGCGGCTCGCTGCGGCTGCCCGCCGGCAGCACGGCGATCTCGCCGGTGGCGTGCGTCGGCCTCGCCGAGCCGACCCTGCGCTTCTTCGCCCGCAAGCAGCGCGGGCTGCTCTCGACGCTCGCAGTGTCCGTGTACGTGGAGACGTCGCTCGGCATCGTCGTCCCGCTGCCGGTGGGCGTCGTGCTCGGCAACGGCACGTGGAAGCCCACGCCGCCGATGCTGATCGTCGCCAACCTGCTGCCGCTGCTTCCGGGCGACCGGACGCCGGTGTCGTTCGGCTTCACGCCGCTGCTCGGCGACTGGCAGATCGACGACGTCTACGTCGACCCGAGACGATTTAGTTAGTGCGGCTTACTCGCACTCGCAAGCTCGTGCGAGCGCCTTAGTTAGCACTAGCGGGCCCGCAGCTTGCGGCTGCGGGTCCGCTCCTCCTGCTTCTCGACCACGCTGCTGATCAGGCGCAGGATCTCGGTCGGCCCGGTGGCGCGCACGGTGCCGGACTCGAACGCCTCGCGCCAGTGGCGGATGTTCCCCTCGCGGGCGAGCTCGTTGAAGTGCGAGCGCGGCACCGAGAGGCGCACCTTGGCGTCCGAAGCGATGTCCTTGGTGATCCGCGGGCCGGGAACCTCGACGCGGAAGAGCTGGATGTCGCCGCGACCGCGGAGCTCGAGCTCCATCACGAGCTTCAGCTTCTGAAGAGCGGGGACCTCGCGCTGGAATCTCGTGATGCCCTCTTCGATGAGGGCCTTGGTCTCCGCTGTGGACATGTGACATTACGTTACTAAGTCGTTGGTGTACCGTCACCATCGCGATGCAGCCCCCTCCCTCTCCGGCGGTGGCGGCGGTCTTCGAGCCCGTCCAGACGGCGACGACGTTCGAGGAGACGGTCGAGCGCCTGGGCACGGCGATCCGGCTGGGGCTGCTCGCGCCGGGCGCGCGCCTGCCGCCGGAGCGCGAGCTCGCCGACCAGCTCGGCATCGCCCGCTCGACGCTCCGCCAGGCCCTCATGGCGCTGACCGAGAGCGGCCACCTGCTCGCGCATCGCGGGCGCGGCGGCGGGACGTTCGTCGCGGCCGCTCCGCCGCTGGCCGGCACGAGCGAGGTCGAGCTCGGGGGCGGCCACTGGCGCGAGGTGCTCGACCACCGCGTGGCCGTCGAGGTCGGCGCCGTGGTGCTCGCGGCCGAGCGCGGCGTGCGGCCGGCCGAGCTGGCGGCGCTGCGCGAGCACGTGGCGACGATGCACGAGATGGGCGACTTCGCGGTCTACCGCCGCGCCGACGTGTTCTTCCACCTCGGGCTCGCCGAGGCGGCGGGCTCCGCGCGGCTGGTCGCGGCGATGACGGAGATCCAGGGCCAGATGGGAGAGCTGATCGCCCACATCGCCCATCCGATCCCGGTGCTCGAGCAGTCCAACGCCCAGCACGCCCAGCTCGTCGACCTGCTCGAGCGGCAGGAGACGTGGGCCGCGGCGCAGCTCGTCCGCGAGCACCTGGAAGGCACGGAGCGGGTGCTCGCCGGCCTTCTACGCTGAACGGCGTGACAGCGTCACAGCGCATGCGAGCCTGGGGCGCCGGCGTCGCCGCCGGTCACATCGCCCTCGGCGTCGTCGCCACGGCGATCCTCCATGTTCCCGGCGCGCCGCTGTTCTTCGGCCTCTGCGCGTTCGTCAGCCTCGTGCTCTCGCAGCTCGTGGCCCCGCTGCTGCGGCCCCGCGACGACGGCGATGACGGCGGCGGGAGCCGGGGGCCGGAATCCGGGCCGCCGCCGTGGTGGCCCGGATTCGAGCGCGAGTTCCGCGAGTACGCGGAGCGGCGCTTGACATCCGGCCGCCGCTAGCCCTAGCCTGCGCGCAAAGGCTGGTTCGTCATACCTTTGGAGAGGGGTCCGGATGGCTGAGCAACCGCAGCACCGCGGGAGCGTCGACTACGACCAGGTCGGCTCTGACTACCTGGAGAAGCGCCAGCTGAAGCGCGGGGCGGCGGGCTGGGTGCTGCTGGCCGGGCTCGGCGTCGCGTACGTCATCTCGGGCGACTTCGCGGGCTGGAACTTCGGCCTCGCGGAGGGCGGCTGGGGCGGCCTGATGATCGCCACCGTCCTGATGGCGACCATGTACACGTGCATGGTCTTCGCGCTGGCGGAGCTGTCGTCGACGATCTCCACCGCGGGCGGCGGCTACGGCTTCGGCCGGCGGGCGCTCGGGCCGTGGGGCGGCTTCCTCACCGGCACCGCGATCCTGATCGAGTACGCGCTGGCACCGGCCGCCATCGTCACGTTCATCGGCGCCTACGTCGAGGCGCTCGACATCGGCATCGACGCCGGCTGGCCGGTGTACCTCGTCTTCTATGCGGCCTTCGTCGGCATCCACCTCTACGGCGTCGGCGAGGCGCTCAAGGTCACGTTCGTGATCACCGCGATCGCCGTCGTCGCGCTGCTCGTCTTCATCGTCGCGATCATCCCCGAGTTCTCCGCCTCGAACCTGACCGACATCCCGCCGGACGACTCGGCAGGGTCGAGCGACTTCCTGCCGTTCGGCTGGGCGGGCATCTGGGCCGCCTTCCCGTACGCGATCTGGTTCTTCCTCGCCATCGAGGGCGTCCCGCTCGCCGCCGAGGAGACGAGCGACCCCAAGCGCGACATGCCGCGCGGCCTGATCGCGGGCATGGGCGTCCTGCTGGTGTTCGCGGCGCTGATGCTGGTCTTCGCCCCCGGCGGGAGCGGCTCGGCCGCGATCCAGGGCTCGGGCAACCCGCCGGTCGACGCGCTGATCGCGGTGAACGCCGGCGGCGGCGTCACGGACTTCGTGAACTGGGTCGGCCTGTTCGGCCTGATCGCGAGCTTCTTCTCGATCATCTTCGCCTACTCGCGCCAGCTGTTCGCGCTCTCGCGCGCGGGCTACTTCCCACGTGCGCTGTCCGTGACCAACGCCCGCAAGGTGCCGTGGATCGCCCTCCTCCTTCCCGCGGTGGCCGGCTTCCTCCTGGCCGCCTTCTGGGAGGACCAGGGCGCGCGCATCCTCAACATCGCGGTCTTCGGCGCCGCCGTGTCGTACGTGCTGATGATGCTCTCGCACATCGTGCTGCGCTCGCGTGAGCCCGGGCTCGAGCGGCCGTACCGGACGCCCGGCGGGACCAAGACGTCCGGCGTGGCGCTCGTGCTCGCCGTGCTCGCGGTGGTGGCGACCTTCCTCGTCGACGAGACGGCCGCCCTCATCACGCTCGGCGTCTACCTGGTCGCGGCCCTGTACTTCGGCCTCTACTCGCGCCACCACCTCGTCGGGGCCGCGCCGGAGGAGGAGTTCGCGGCGGTCGAGCGGGCCGAGTCCGAGCTCGCGCACTGATGAAGCTCGACGACCTCACGTCGGCGATCGCCGACGGCACGATCGACACGGTGCTGCTCGGCTTCGCCGACATGCAGGGCCGCCTGCAGGGCAAGCGGCTCGTCGGCTCGCACTTCGCCCACGACGTGATCGAGCACGGCGCCGAGGCCTGCAACTACCTGCTGGCCGTCGACGTGGAGATGAACACCGTCGCCGGCTACGAGATGTCCTCGTGGGAGACCGGCTACGGCGACTTCGAGATGAAGCCGGACTTCGACACGCTTCGGCCGGTGAGCTGGTTCCCGGGCACCGCGCTGTGCCTGGCGGACCTCCAGTGGGCGGACGGTTCCCCGGTCGTGGCCTCGCCGCGGCAGATCCTGCGCGCTCAGCTCGACCGGCTGGCCGAGCGCGGCTGGAACGCGCTCGCGGCCACCGAGCTCGAGTTCATCGTGTTCCGCGACACCTACGAGCAGGCGTTCCACAAGGGCTACCGCGACCTCGACCCCGGCAACCTCTACAACGTCGACTACTCGATGCTCGGGACGAGCCGGCTCGAGCCCCTGCTCGGCCGGATCCGGCGCGAGATGGCGGCCTCCGACCTCCCGGTCGAGAACTCCAAGGGCGAGTGCAACTTCGGCCAGCACGAGGTCAACTTCACGTACGCCGACGCGCTCACCGCGGCCGACGTGCACCTCGTCTACAAGAACGCCGCCAAGGAGATCGCCTCCCAGGAGGGCATGGCGATCTCCTTCATGGCCAAGTACGACGAGCGCGAGGGCAACTCGTGCCACATCCACCTCTCGCTCCGCGACGAGGACGACAAGCCGGTGTTCGCCGACCAACCGGAGGTGTTCGACAGCTTCCTCGCCGGCCAGCTCGCGTGCCTGCAGGAGCTGACGCTGTTCATGGCGCCGAACGTCAACTCCTACAAGCGCTACGTCGAGGGCTCGTTCGCGCCCACCGCGGTCGCGTGGGGGCATGACAACCGCACCTGCTCGCTGCGCGTGATCGGGCACGGGCCGTCGCTGCGGCTCGAGCAGCGCGCGCCCGGCGGCGACGTCAATCCCTACCTGGCGCTGGCGTCGATGATCGCCGCCGGGCTGCACGGGGTCGACCAGGGGCTCGAGCTCGAGCCTCCGCTCGAGGGCAACGCCTACACCGCCGCCAAGCCGCACGTCCCGTCCACCCTGCGCGCCGCGCGCGACCTGTTCGCGGGCTCCGCGGTGGCGCGCGAGGCGTTCGGCGAGCCCGTCGTGACCCACTACCTCAACAACGCCGACGTCGAGCTGCGCGCGTTCGAGGCGGCGGTGACGGACTGGGAGCGCTTCCGGGGGTTCGAGCGACTGTGATGCCGGTGATCGGCCTGTGCACCGCGCTCGAGCGGGCGCAGTGGAGCGTGTGGGACCAGGAGGCGGTGCTCCTCCCCCGCTCCTACGCCGACGCCGTGCAGCGCGCCGGCGGCGTGGCCGTGCTGCTGCCGCCCGACCCGCGCGCCGGCGAGGACCCGTCGCCGTGGCTCGACATCGTCGACGGGCTGATCCTGGCGGGCGGCGCCGACGTCGACCCGAGCTTCTACGACGCCGAGCCCGACCCCGAGACGCTCGGCACGGTTCCCGAGCGGGACGCGTTCGAGATCGCGCTCGCGCGCGGGGCGATGGAGCGCGACCTGCCGCTGCTCGGCATCTGCCGCGGGATGCAGGTCATGAACGTGGCCCGCGGCGGAACGCTGATCCAGCACCTGCCGGACGACGTCGGCCACCACGACCACCGGCGCTCGCTGGGCTCGTTCGACGACGCCGACCACGACGTGCGCCTCGCCGAGGGCTCGCTGGCGCTGCGGGCCGCGGGCGAGGAGGTCCACGCCACCAAGTCGCACCACCACCAGGGCGTGGCGCGGATCGGCTCGGGCTTCGAGGTCACCGGCTGGGCGACGGTCGACGACCTGCCGGAGACGATCGAGGAGCCCGGCTGCCGGTTCGCGCTCGGCGTCCAGTGGCACCCCGAGGCCGACCCGGCGTCGCGGCTGATCGGCGCGCTCGTCGCCGAGGCGCGGACGGTGCGCGCGCGGTGACGCTCAGCGTCCTCGAGCCGGCCACCGAGCAGGTGCTCGCGGAGATCCCGCGCGCCGGGGTCGAGGAGGCCGACGCCGCGGTCGCGCGCGCCGCCGCGGCCTATCCGGCCTGGCGGGCGATCGAGCCCGCCGACCGCGCGCGGCTCCTGCGCCGGCTGGCGGATGCGCTCGCCGACCAGCTCGACGACCTGGCGGTGCTCGAGGCCCGCAACGCCGGCAAGCCGATCGGCGACGCCCGCGGCGAGATGGGCATGGTCGTCGACACCTTCCGCTACTACGCGGCGGCACCCGAGCGCAACCTCGGCGACACGATCCCGGTCGCCGGCGGTGTGGCGATGACGTTCCGCGAGCCGCTCGGGGTCGTGGCGCTGATCACGCCGTGGAACTTCCCGCTCACGATCGCCTCGTGGAAGCTGGCGCCGGCGCTGGCCGCCGGCAACACGGTGGTGCTCAAGCCGGCCGAGCTGACGCCGCTGACCGCCTTGGAGTTCGAGCGGATCGCGCTCGAGGCGGGGATCCCCGAGGGCGTCGTCAACGTCGTCGCCGGGCCGGGCTCGACCGCCGGCGCCCGGCTCGTCGAGCACCCCGACGTGGCCAAGGTGGCGTTCACCGGCTCGACCGCGGTCGGCGCGCGGATCGCGGCCGCGGCGGCGGCGACGATCAAGCGCGTGACGCTCGAGCTGGGCGGCAAGTCGGCCAACATCGTGTTCGCCGACGCCGACCTCCAGGCCGCCGCGGCGGCGGCGCCCGCGGCCGTGTTCGGCAACGCCGGGCAGGACTGCTGCGCGCGCTCGCGGATCCTCGTCGAGCGCTCGGCCTTGGATGCCTTCATGGACGCGCTCGAGGAGGCGGTCGAGGCCGTCCGGGTCGGCGACCCCCTCGACGAGGCGACGGAGATGGGGCCGCTGATCTCGGCCGACCAGCGCGACACCGTCGCCGGCTTCGTCCCGGACGACGCGCCGGTGGCGATCCAGGGCTCGGCGCCCGACGGCCCCGGGTTCTGGTTCCCGCCGACGGTGCTGTGCCCGGTCGACCGCGACGACCGCGCGGTCCGCGAGGAGATCTTCGGCCCGGTCGCGGTCGTGATCCCGTTCCGCGACGAGGCCGAGGCGGTGGAGCTGGCCAACGACACGATCTACGGGCTGTCGGGCTCGATCTGGACGCGCGACGGCGCCAAGGCGCTGCGCGTGGCGCGGGCGGTCGAGACCGGCGTGATCTCGATCAACGCCAACACGTCGGTGCGGGTGTCGACGCCGTTCGGCGGCTTCAAGCAGTCGGGCTACGGGCGCGAGCTGGGCCCGCACGCGCTCGATCACTACACGGAGGTCAAGTCGGTGTTCTACGCGACATGAGGCGGCTCGAGGGCAAGGTGTGCGTGATCACCGGCGCCGCCAGCGGGATCGGGGCCGTGGCCGCGGCGCGCTTCCGCGAGGAGGGCGCGACCGTCGTCGGCGTCGACCTGCACGGCGACATCGGGGGAGTCGACCTGGGGCTGGCCGCCGACGTCGCCGACGAGGACGCCGTCCGCGCCATGTACGCGCGCGCGCGCGAGGAGTGCGGCAAGCTCGACGTGCTCTTCAACAACGCCGGCATCTCCCCCACCGACGACGCCTCGGTGCTCGACACGTCGCTCGACGCCTGGCAGCGCGTGCAGGACGTCAACACGAAGTCGGTGTTCCTGTGCTGCAAGCACGGCATCCCGCACCTGCTCGACGGCGGCGGCGGGTCCGTCATCAACACCGCCTCGTTCGTGGCCGTCATGGGTGCCGCCACCTCGCAGATCTCCTACACGGCGTCCAAGGGCGCGGTGCTCGCGATGTCGCGCGAGCTGGGCGTGGAGTTCGCGCGCCAGGGCGTCCGCGTGAACGCGCTCTGCCCGGGCCCGGTCAACACCCCGCTGCTGCAGGAGCTGTTCGCCAAGGACCCGGAGAAGGCGGCGCGCCGGCTCGTGCACCTGCCGATGGGCCGCTTCGCCGAGGCGCGCGAGATCGCCGACGCGGCGCTGTTCCTGGCGTCCGACGAGTCGTCCTACGTGAACGCCTCGACGTTCCTGGTCGACGGCGGGCTCTCAGGCGCGTACGTCACGCCGGAGTAGCGCGACGACCGGAAGGTCGTCCGGGACGGCGATCGAGTCCGGCAGCTTGTCGAGGTAGCCGCGCGCGACGACCCCGGTGCCGCTCCGGCGGGCGTCGGCGAGCCGGCGGCGTCCGGCGGCGCTGCCGAAGTACGCCCAGACCCGGTCGCCGCCCAAGTCGCCCTCGACCAGCGGCGTGACCTCGCGGCGGTCGTAGTTGCGCTCGCGGCGGTCGAGCGCCGCAAGCTCCACCTCGGTCACCGCGAACGCGACGCCCTCGACGCACTCGCCCGCGGCCGGGACGATGCTCAGGTAGGCGACGTGGAGCGGCGGCTGCTCGCCGGTCTCCGGGTCCAGATACACCTTGTAGCCCGGGATCGTCTCGCGGTTGTCCATCGCGACATCCCAGTCGCGGCGGTGGTCGCGCAGGCGGCAGCGCGTGCCGTCCCGGTCGGCGAGCAGCGACCCGTAGCCGAAGACGTGCACCCCTAGATCTTGTGGCGCCGCAGCAGCGTGCGGCCGATGACCATCCGCTGGATCTCGCTCGTGCCCTCGCCGATCAGGAGCAGCGGCGCGTCGCGGTAGAGGCGCTCGATCTCGTACTCCTTCGAGTAGCCGTAGCCGCCGTGGATCCGGAAGCAGTCCTCGACGACCTCCTTGCCGGCCTCGGACGCGAACAGCTTCGCCATCCCGGCCTCGAGGTCGGAGCGCTCGCCCGCGTCCTTCATGCGGGCGGCCTTGAGGGTCAGCAGGCGGGCGGCCTCGATCTTCGTGGCCATATCGGCGAGCTTGAACTGGATCGCCTGGTGCTGGGCGATCGGCTTGCCGAACGCGCGCCGCTCCTGCGAGTAGCGCAGCGCGAGCTCCAGAGCACGCTGGGCGATCCCGACGCCGCGCGCGGCGACGTTCACGCGGCCGACCTCGAGCGCGTCCATCATCTGCGGGAAGCCGCGACCGAGGCCGGCCTCCTCGCCACCGAGCACGGCGTCGGCGGGCACGCGGCAGCCGTCGAAGACCAGCTCGGTCGACTCGACGCCCTTGTAGCCGAGCTTCTTGATCTGCGGCGGCACGGTCAGGCCCGGGTTCTCCGCAGCGCCCGGCTGCTTCTCGACGACGAAGCAGGTCATGCCCTTCTGCGGGGTCTCGGACTCGGGGTCGGTGCGCACGAGCACGAACACGACGCCGGAGCGCAGGCCGTTGGTGACCCACATCTTCTGGCCGTTGATCTCCCACCCGCCGTCGACGCGCGTGCCCGTGGTCTTGATCGCGGCCACGTCCGAGCCCAGCTCCGGCTCCGAGAGCGAGAACGCCGCGCGGATCTCGCCCGTGGCCATGCGCGGGAGCAGCCGCTGCCGCTGCTCGTCGGTGCCGAACTTCATCAGCAGGTAGGAGCCGATGAAGTGGGTGTTGACCACGCCGGAGATCGAGATCCAGCCGCGCGAGAGCTCCTCGACGATCATCGTGTACGTCGTCAGGTCGAGCCCCATGCCGCCGTACTCCTCGGGGATCGTGACCCCGAACAGGCCGAGCTCCTTCATCTGCTCGACGATCGGCTCGGGGAACTCGTCCTCGTGGTCGTAGTGCTCGGCGTTGGGCAGGATCTGCTCGTCGACGAACTGGCGGACCATCTCGAGGATCGCGCGCTGCTCCTCGGTCTTCTCGTAGAACGGCGAGGCGACGGCCATGGGCGCGAGGATAGCCTTGCGCGCCCATGAACTACGCCAGTGACGTCGTGGAGGCGGCGCCTCCCCGGAGCCGCGCCCTGCTCGAGCTGGCGCGCGACGGCACGCGGCGGGAGTTGAGCTTCGGCGAGGTCGCCGCCGAGGCGGGCGCGCTCGCCGCCCAGCTCGACGCGCAGGGGCTGCGGCGGGGCGACGTCGTGATGACGCTGATCGGCAACCGGGCGGAGTGGGTGCTCGCGATGGTCGCGGCCTTCCGGCTCGGCCTCGTCGTCCTGCCCTGCACCGAGCAGCTGCGCGCGGCCGACCTCGAGCTGCGCCTGCGCGTCGCCGACCCGCGCCTCGTGATCGCCGACGAGCGCAACCTCGACACGCTGAGCGCGGCCGGCTGGGACGGGCCGACCGTGTCCGCGCCGTGGGGCACGCTGCCGGACGCCCCGATCCCGCCCGCCGCGGACCTCGACGCCGACGACCCGTGCCTGATCACGTTCACCTCGGGCACCGCCGGCGAGCCGAAGGCGGTGCTGCACGGCCAGCGCTACCTCGCGGGGCAGATGCTGCAGGCCCGCCACTGGCTCGACGTGCGCGCCGGCGACCTCGTGTGGTGCACCGCCGCCTCGGGCTGGTCGAAGTCGGCCCGCAACGCCTTCGTCGCGCCGTGGCTGCGGGGCGCGGCGGCGCTCCTGCACGACGCGCGCTTCGATCCCGTCGAGCGGCTCGAGATCCTCGCGCGCGAGCGCGTCGACCTGCTGTGCATGGCGCCGACCGAGTACCGCACGATCGCCAAGCAAGCCGAGCTCGGAGGCCTGCTCGACCTGCGTGCCGCCGTGGCGGCGGGCGAGCCGCTCGACCCCGAGACCCTCGGCGCCTGGCGCGAGGCGACCAACCTCTGGATCCGCGACGGCTACGGCCAGACCGAGACCGGCCAGCTGACCGGCATGCCGCTCGGGATCGCGGCCCGCCCCGGCTCGATGGGCGTCCCGCTGCCCGGCATCCGGCTCGACGTCGACGACGGGGAGCTCGTCGCCGACCCCTCCTCGATCCCGACCTTCTTCCTCGGCTACCTGGGAGAGGAGCCGCCGCCTGCCGGGCCGAGCGCCGTCTGGCGGACCGGCGACCGCGTGGAGCGTGACGAGCAGGGCTTCCTGTCGTTCATCGGCCGCACGGACGACCTGATCATCTCCTCCGGCTACCGCATCGGCCCGGTCGAGGTCGAGTCGGTGCTCTCCTCGCACGAGGCGGTCGCGGAGGCGGCCGTGGTCGGAACGCCGGACGGCGAGCGCGGCACGATCGTGCGGGCGGTCGTCGTCCTGCGCGACGGGTTCGCGCCCTCGGGCGAGCTGGCGCGCGAGCTGCAGGACCACGTCAAGGCGCAGACCGCGCCCTACAAGTACCCGCGGATCGTCGACTTCGCCGACGCGCTCCCGCGCACCGCCAGCGGCAAGCTCGTCCGCGCCGCTCTGCGCTGAGGGACGACAAAGGGCCCGCCGGGGGAGCGGGCCCTCTGTCAGGGGGTGGCGGATGGCGGTGGGTCAAGCCGCGTCCGCCGCGAGCCGGGATCGCGGGGGGATATGAGGCGATCCTCGGAGGGTGATGCTCCGCGACCTCCTTGTCGCTTGAGATGACTATGCGACACGCCCGTTGGCGAAACCTTGGGGCGAAGTTGGCGCAGGCCTTGGGAAGAGCTTGAGGAAGCGGCTGACGGCGTCGTGGTCGCCCTCGATCGCGACGTCGCCGGCGCGCGCGTCGGCCGGGTCGAGCCCGTCCCAGATCAGCGCGCTGAAGGTCAGGTGGTCGGTCTCGATGATCGCGCTCACCCGCTGAGCCGGGCGCCCGCGGACTCGCCGGATGGCGGGTTATCCGCCCCTGCGGCTGCCGCAGGGGCGGATACGCTGAGCGCCATGACGACGCTCGACCCCGCCGCCGCCCGTATCGATCGCGACCGCGTGGCCGCGCTCACGGAGCGGCAGCGTGCGATCCATCGTGAGCGGACCGCCGGCTCGGGGCGCATGTACGAGCGGGCCGCCGTCGTCATGCCCGGCGGCGTGCCCTCCGCCTTCCAGGCAGGCGACCCGTGGCCCGTCTACGTCGACCGCGGCGAGGGTGCCCGCGTGTGGGACGTCGACGGCAACGAGTACGTCGACTTCCACAACGGCTTCGGCGTCATGTGCGTCGGCCACGCGAACCCGGCGATCGCGGCCGCCGTGAAGGCCCAGATGGATCGCGGCACCCATTTCGCCGCCCCCACGGAGGGCTCGATCGTCGTCGCCGGAGAGCTGCGCCGGCGCTGGGACCTCCCCCACTGGCGCTTCACCAACTCCGGCACCGAGGCCACGCTCGACGCGCTCCACCTCGCCCGCGCGGCCAGCGGCCGGGACGTGATCGTCAAGATGGAGGGCAGCTACCACGGCCACCACGACTCGGTGATGGTGTCGGTCAAGCCGCCGGCCGAGCTGATGGGCGACCGCGACCGCCCCGCCTCGGTGCCCTACGGCCTCGGCTACCCCGAGGCGCTGACCGACCTCACGCGCGTGGTGCCGTTCAACGACGCCGACGCGCTCGAGCGGCTGCTCGACGAGCTCGACGGCCAGGTCGCCGGCGTGATCATGGAACCGGCGATGATGAACGTGAACATCGTCCCGCCGGTCGCCGGCTACCTCGAGAAGGTGCGCGACCTCACCGCCGTCCGCGGCGTCACGCTGATCTTCGACGAGGTCAAGACCGGCGCGGCCGTCGCCGCCGGCGGCGCAACCGAGCTGTACGGGGTGAAGCCGGACGTCGTGTGCCTGGCGAAGGCCATCTGCGGCGGCCTGCCGGGCGGCGCGATCGGCATGAGCGACGCGCTGGCCGAGCTGGTGGCCGACGGCCGCGTGCGCCAGCAGGGCACGTTCAACGGCAACCCGCTGGTGATGGCGGCGGCCGAGGCGACGCTGATGGAGGTTCTGACCGACGACGCCTACGCCCGCCTGCACGCCGCCAACCGCACGCTGATGGAGGGCTGCGAGCGCGTGATCGCCGAGCACGGACTGCCCGCCCACACCGTCGGCATGGGCTCCAAGGGCTGCGTCGTCTTCTCCGCCGAGCCGGTGCGCGAGTACCGCGACTACCAGACGAAGATCCATCACGACCTCTCCGACCTCGCGTGGCTCTACCACATGAACCACGGGATCTTCATGACCCCGGGCCGCGACGAGGAGTGGACGCTGTCGGTGCTGCACAGCGATGCTGACCTCGCGCGCTACGTCGAGGTGTTCGAGACCTTCGCGCGCGACGTCACCGCCGCGTCGTAGCCGGGCGCCGGCGGCACGTGGATGAGCGCGTGCTCGGCCATCGCCGTGATCGTCAGGCTGGGGTTGACGCCGACGTTCGCCGGCACCGCCGCGCCGTCGCAGACGAGCAGGTCCTCGTAGCCGAACACGCGCTGGCGGGCGTCGACCACGCCTGACGACGGGTCGGCGCCGATGGCCGCGCCGCCGAGGATGTGCGCGGTCGAGGGGATATTGGCCAGCGCCTCCATGACCGAGCTCTGGGCGACGCCGCCGGTGCGCCGAGCCAGCCACTGGGCGAAGTGGTTGGCGACGGGGATGTAGCTCGGGATCGGCCGCTCGGCGTCCTGCTCGGTCTGCAGCCGCACGCCGCCGCCGCGCGTACGGCGGGCGCGCAGCGAGATCGCGTTGTCGAGCGTCTGCATCACGAGCACGATGATCGTCCGCCGCGACCAGCCGCGCGGGTCGAGCAGCCGCAGGAACGTCACCGGATGGCGCGCCGCCGCGCGCGCCAGCTTGAGCGGGCGCGTCACCCGCGTGCCGTCCCCGACGAGCACGGTGTAGAGCGCGCTCATCGAGTCGCCGGCCTCGCCGTAGACGACGGTCTCGATGTGCGTGTCGGCGTCGGGGTAGATCGAGCCGGTGATCGCCACCCGGCGGGTGATGTCGGGCGCCCCGGGCGGCAGCGTGACCGCGACGATCGCCTCGGAGTTCGTCCGCACCAGCTCGCCGACGCGCGGGGAGAGCCGCGGCAGCGACGCCCGAGCCAGCAGGTGGTTGGTGCCGAGCGCGCCCGCGGCGAGCACCACGCCGCGGGCCGTGAACGTCTGCCGGCGCTTGCGCAGCCACGCCCCCGGCCGCTCGGTGACGACCTCGTAGCCGTCCGACCCGTCGGGCGCGCCGAGCGGCCGCACGTCGACGACCATCCGCTCCGGCACCACCTCGGCGCCGGCGCGCTCGGCCAGCCACAGGTAGTTCTTGACCAGCGTGTTCTTCGCCCCGTGCGGGCAGCCGACCATGCAGCGGCCGCAGCGCAGGCAGCCGGTGCGGTCGGGCCCCTCGCCGCCGAAGTACGGGTCGGGCACGGTGCGCCCGCGATCGCCCAGGAACACGCCGACGCGCGTCTTGGCGTACGTGTCCTCGACCCCGATCTCGCGCGCGTACTCGCGCAGGAGGTCGTCGGCGTGGTCGTCCTCGTCGTAGGCGATGACCCCGAGCATCCGCTCGGCCTCGTCGTAGTGCGGCGCCAGCACCGACTCCCAGTCGGCGAGCCCCGCCCACTGCGGGTCCTCGTAGAACCGCCGGCGCGCGCGGTAGAGCGTGTTCGCGTAGCCGAGCGACCCACCGCCGACGCCCGCGCCGCTGGCGATCGCGACGTCCTTGAAGATCGTCAGCCGGAAGATCCCGCGCATGCCCAGCCGCGGCGACCAGAAGTAGCGCCGAACGTCCCACGTCGAGCGCGGCAGCTCGTCGTCGGCGAACCGCCGCCCGCACTCCAGCACGCCGACCGAGTAGCCCTTCTCGCGCAGCCGCAGCGCGGACACGCTGCCACCGAAGCCCGAGCCGATGACCAGCCAGTCGTAGTCGTGGGCCATGCGCGGCCGAGTATAAGGTGACGCAGGCGTCAGGTTTACGCGACGAGCGCCAGCACGGGCGCCGTGGGGCGCGCCGCGGCGACGAGGCTCTCGAACAGCGGGGCGTGGTCCGCTCGGTGGGTGAGCACCTCGGGGTGCCACTGGACGCCGAGGCAGAACCGTGCCCCGGGATCCCAGACCGCCTCGACGGTGCCGTCGGGGGCGGTGGCGCACACCGTGAGATCCGCGCCGAGGCGGTCGACGGCCTGGTGGTGGTACGAGTTGACGCCGAGCACGTCGGCGTCCGCCAGCCGATGCAGCAGCGAGCCGGGAGCGACGCTGACGGAGTGCGTCGGCGCGAACGGGCGCGCGGACTGGCTGTGGTCGAGGGCGGTGAGGTCGGGCAGATGCTGGTGCAGCGTGCCGCCGCGCGACACGTTGAGCGCCTGCATCCCGCGGCAGATGGCGAGCATGGGCAGATCGCGCTCGGCCGCACCGGCGAGCATCGCCAGCTCGTACTCGTCGCTCACGCGGTCGACGTCGGGGCCGAGCAGCGGGTGCGGGGCGTGGCCGTAGACGCCGGGGTCGAGGTCGGGCCCGCCGCTGAAGACCAGGCCGTCGAGGCGGTCGAGCAGCGCGGCGGTGTCGTCGACGAAGCCGTGGGCCGGCACCACGACCGCGATCCCGCCCGCCTCCTGGATCGCCTGCGTGTACGTCAGCCGCAGCGAGAGGCGCTGCGGCGCGAGGTCGCGCTCCCGGCGTCCGGCGGCGAGCGCCCAGGCGGGGTCGGGGTCGGCGCGCAGCTCGTGCGTGACGACGCCGATCAGCGGCGGAGCACCGGAGATGGGGGGACGGGAGCGGGCGATGCATGAAGGATCCGGTCCCGAGGCCCTCGCCGCCATCGTGTCTGCCCGCGAGCGCGCCTACGGCTCGCTACGCACGCCGGATGCGGCTAGCCCCCTCAGCAGCAGCGCGCGCGAGGGTTGGCCTCGCGCGCGTCCTGACGGCGGCGCTCGTACTCGCGGCGCGACATCACGGGCTGGCCCGGATGGTCGCGCCGCATGTGCGTGACGTAGCGGTCATAGCCCGACTCGCCGGAGACCTCGCGCAGGTACCAGCGGACGCCCGAGACCGCGCGCCGGAGCGTCATCGTCGGGCCACCTCCTCGTCCTCGCGGGCGAAGCGCCCGTCGCCGCCGGCCATCACCGCGCGCTCGTCGGCCGTCGGGAACAGGCCGGCGGGGGCGCGGAGCTTCGAGCGGACGTACTCGGCCTCGGTCGAGGGCAGCGGCTCGCGCGCGCGGATCGCCTTGAACCAGATCCGCGAAGCGTCGAGGATGACCACGATGATGAGCACCGCGAACAGCGCGGCGAGGACGCCGTCGACCGTCGAGTTCGTGACCACCGCGTTCATGTCGTCGACGCTCGTGGCGGGCGGGAGCACCTCCCCGGCGTCGAGCGCGTCCTTGTAGCGGTCGCGCTGGGCGAAGAAGCCGATCGTCGGCTCGCTCGAGAACACCTTCTGGTAGCTCGCGGTGAGCGTCACCGCCGCGTCCCAGGCCAGCGGGACGCCTGTCACCCACGCCCACTTGAGCTTGCCGGCCTTGATCAGCAGCGTGGTGCCGACGGTCAGCGCCACGGCGGCCAGCAACTGGTTGGCGATGCCGAACAGGGGGAACAGCTGGTTGATCCCGCCGAGCGGGTTGGTGACGCCCGTATAGAGGAAGTAGCCCCACGCGGCGACCACGATCGCGCTCGTGGCGTACAGGCCGGGCTTCCACCCCACGCGGCCGATCGGCTTCCAGACGTTGCCGAGCGTGTCCTGCAGCATGAAGCGCCCGACCCGCGTGCCCGCGTCCACCGTGGTGAGGATGAACAGGGCCTCGAACATGATCGCGAAGTGGTACCAGAAGGCCTTCAGGCCGGCCCCCGTCGCTCCGGCGAAGATCTCCGACATGCCGACCGCGAGCGTCGGCGCCCCGCCGGTGCGGGCTACGAGCGACTCCTCGTCGACGTCGGCGGCCGCCTGCGACAGCTCGCCGGGGCTGATCGCGAACCCGAGGTCGTTGACCGCCGTCGAGGCCGATTGGACGCTGTCGCCGACCACCGCCGCGGGGGCGTTCATCGCGTAGTAGAGGCCGGGATCGATGATCGAGGCGGCGATGATCGCCATCACCGCGACGAACGACTCCATCAGCATCGCGCCGTAGCCGATGAAGCGGACCTGCGACTCCTTCTCGATCATCTTCGGCGTCGTGCCCGAGGCGATCAGCGAGTGGAAGCCCGACAGCGCGCCGCAGGCGATGATGATGAACACGAACGGGAACAGCGAGCCCGCGAACACGGGTCCCTCGCCGTTCGAGGCGAACGGCGTGACCGCCTCGTTCTGCAGCACCGGCAGCGTCACCACGATGCCGACCGCCAGCAGCGCGATCGTGCCGATCTTCATGAACGTCGACAGGTAGTCGCGCGGCGTCAGCAGCATCCACACCGGGAGCACCGACGCGAGGAAGCCGTAGCCGATCAGGCAGAAGGTGAGCGCCTCGGGCGACAGCGTGAACGTGTCGGCCAGCGAGGAGTCCTCCACGAACCCGCCGGCCACGATCGCGAGCAGCAGCAGCGTGACGCCGATCGCCGTGGTCTCCATCACCCGGCCCGGGCGGATCATGCGCAGGTAGAAGCCCATGAACACCGCGATCGGGATCGTCATCGCGAGCGAGAACGTGCCCCATGGCGACTCGGCGAGCGCGTTGACGACGACCAGCGCGAGGACCGCGAGCAGGATGATCATGATCGAGAAGACCGCGATCAGCGCCGCCGCGCCGCCGACCGGGCCGATCTCGTCGCGCGCCATCTGCCCCAGGCTCTTGCCGTTGCGGCGCATGGAGAAGAACAGCGTCACCATGTCCTGCACGGCGCCGGCGAAGATGACGCCGACCACGATCCAGATCGTGCCCGGCAGATAGCCCATCTGGGCGGCCAGCACGGGTCCGACGAGCGGTCCGGCCCCGGCGATCGCCGCGAAGTGGTGGCCGAACAGGACCCGCCGGTCCGTGGGCTGGAAGTCGTGGTCGTCCTCGAGCCGCTCCGCGGGCGTCGCGCGCGAGTCGTCCACCCCGAGCACCTTGCGCGCGATGAAGCGCGCGTAGAAGCGGTAGGCGATGAAGTACGAGCCGAGCGCGGCGGCGATCAGCCACGCCGCCGAGATCTGCTCCCCGCGTACGAGCGCGATCACGCCCCACGCCACGGCGCCGACAACCGCCACCAGTGTCCAAATGGCGATCGAGCGCTTGCGCGACCTGGTCCCCATGAGTGCTCCTCCCCTAGTCCCGGCCTGGTGGGAGTCGCATCCCCGCCGCACGCGGGTGTGAAACGGGCTAGTGGAGCACGCGGGTCTCGTAGCCGGCGTCGCGCATCCCCTGGACCACGCGCTCGGCGTGCTCGTGCCCGCGCGTCTCGATCACGAGCTCGACCGCCGTCTCGCGCACGTGCAGGTCGAGCCCTTCGCGCACGTGCGCGACGTCGACGATGTTCGCGCCGGTGTCGGCGACCTGCACGAGCAGCTGCGCGAGGTTGCCCGGCCGGTCGGGCAGGCGGGTGAGCAGCACGAGCCGCCGGCCCGACTCGGTCTCGTGGCGCCGGGCGACCGACGCCAGCAGGCCGGGGTCGACGTTGCCGCCCGAGAGCACGGCGACGGTCGTGCCGGCGCCGCTCGCGGTCACCTGCCCGCCGAGCAGGGCGGCGACGCCGACCGCTCCCGCCCCCTCGACCACGAGCTTGCAGCGCTCCATCAGCACGACCATCGCCTCGGCGACCGCGTCCTCGTCGACGACCACGATCCCGTCGGCGTGGCGAGAGAGCAGGTCGAGCGTGAGGTTCCCCGGGCGCTTGACGGCGATCCCGTCGGCGATCGTGAGGGCCGAGGTCGCCGGCACCGGCTCGCCGCGGCGCAGCGACTCCGGATACGGCGCACAGGCGGCGACCTGGACGCCGATCACCTCGACCTCGGGGCGCGCGGCCTTGACGGCGACGGCGATCCCAGAGCACAGCCCGCCGCCGCCGACGGGAACCACGACGCGCGCGAGGTCGGGCACCTCCTCGAGCAGCTCGAGCCCGAGCGACCCCTGGCCGGCGACGACGTCCGGGTCGTCGAACGGGTGCACGAACGCGAGCCCGCCGGCGCGCGAGCGCTCGTGCGCGAGCGCCAGGCAGTCGTCGACCGACCCGCCGCCGATGTTGACCGTCGCGCCCTGGTCGCGCGCGGCCTCGATCTTGGCCATCGGCGCGTCGTCGGGCACGAACACCTCGCACGGCACGCCGCGGGCGCGCGCGGCCGCCGCCAGGCTCTGCGCGTGGTTGCCGGCCGATGCGGCGACCACCCCGGCCGCGCAGCCGCGGTCCCCGAGCGCGGCGAGCTTGGCGGCCGCGCCGCGCAGCTTGAACGAGCCCGTGCGCTGCAGGTTCTCGGCCTTCAGCGCGACCACGCCGCCGGCCCGCTCGGAGATCGTGCGCGAGGAGAGCACCGGGGTCCGGCGCGCAACCGCGTCCACCGCCGGCCGCGCCGCGGCGACGTCGGCGGCGGTCACCCGGCTCCGGGCATCGATGGCCATCCCGACGATTATTGCTTAGCCCTGATCCATCGATGACCCGTGGATGCCTCGGCGTCGCGGGGATCGGTGGATCCGGGCTTGACCAGCGCGGTGCGCGATCTGCTGGCGCGTCGCTGCGGGCGCTTGACCTTGAGCTCCTTGGCGAGGAAGAACGAGCCGATGACGAACCCCGCCGAGGCGATCTGGGCTCCGATCGTCTCCCATGTCGGGTAGACGCCGAACCACAGGCCGAGCCAGTAGGGCAGATCGACGTCGAGGCTCGTGATCGGGATCCAGCCCGTGCCCTGCATGGTGCGCGCCGTCTGGCCGACCATGAGCACCAGCACGAACCCGATCATGACGCCGGTGTAGACGAGCATCCGCTTGTACGGGAGCTTGCGCTGCAGCGCGAAGGTCGCCACGGCCACGGCCAGCGTCATCGCCAGCCCAAGCCCGGCGCCCTCGAGCACCGCGACCGTGCCCGCCGAGAGCTGCAGCGACTGCAGGAAGAGCACGGTCTCGAACCCCTCGCGGTACACGCTCGTGAGGCCGAGGATCGCGAGCCCGACCGCCTGCGCGCTGAGGAACCCGAGCAGGCCGCCGCGGTCGATCTTCTCGAGCGCCTTGCGGCGGCGGTGGAACTTGGCGATCCACTCGCTCCAGTAGACGCGGTGGAAGAACCAGTTGGTGATCAGCAGCAGCACGCCGACCGCGATCAGGCCCACGACCGCCTCGAGCTTCTCGCCGTACTGGTCGAGCGAGCGCAGCAGCGTCTGGGCGAGCGCCCACGTGATCGCCGACGCCACCAGGCCGAGGCCGGCGCCGACCAGCACCGGCCGCCGCAGCCGGCGGCGGGCGCCGACGAACGACGCGGTGATGGCGGCGAGGATGAGCACGGCCTCGAGCCCCTCGCGGAAAACGATGATGGCCGCGTTGGTCACGACCGTGGCGCGGTTGGCGCTGTCGCCGAGCGTGGCCGCCGAGTCGGCGAGCTTGGAGTCGAGCGCAAGGCGGTTCTCGCGCACCTCGCGCCGCGGCGCCCTCTCGGCGATCAGCCGCGCGAGCCCCGGCTGGCCGGAGCCGCCGAACCAGATCAGCCCCTCGACGTCGAGGGCCAGCCCGGAGTCGAACGCCTGCAGGCGGCGCTCGGGCCCGAACTCGAAGAACGCGTACGCCTCGAGGCGCGCCTGCTCGGCCAGGCGGTACTCGCCGGCGCCGACGGCCGCCTCCATGCGGTCGAGCGTGAGCGCGATCAGGTCGTAGTCCGACTCGTCGCTGGGCTCGGTCCACGCCTTCGGCATCGGGGCCGTGAGGTTCGCCTCGACGCGGCTTGCGAGCGCCTCGACCTCGTCCGCGGCGGCGACGTCGTCGGGCGTGCGGGTGGCCCGGTCGACAAGCGCGCCGAGCCGCTCGAGATCGGCCGCGCCGGCCGCGGTGCGCGCGGCGTCGCGCTTGGCGAGCTGGTCCTGCAGGTCCGCGAGCGCCGCGCGCGCGCCACCCTGGAACGCGACCGCCTCCTGGATCTCGAAGTCCTTCGTCACGCGGCCGTCGCTCACGCCGCGCTCGTACTCGACCGGCACGAGCGCGAGGAAGCGCAGCAGCTGCTGGGCGCGGCGGGCGGCCTCGTCGCCGGTCAGCGGAGCGGCGGTGAAGCCCTTCAGGGCGGCGTTGGCGCGCTCGAGGGCGGCGGTGATCTCGCGGCCGGTGGCGGCGTCGGCCCGTCCGGCGGTCTCGTCGCCGGCAACCGTCGCGGCGGCGCGCATTTCGGCGAAGATCGTGCGCGTCCGGCGTGCGGCGGCCGCGCCGCGGTCCTCGGCGTAGCGGACGGCGAGGATCGCGAAGTAGCCCTCGGCCTGCGCGGCAGCCTCGGCGCGGCGTACGGGCAGGCTGCGCTCCTGGCCGGCGGCGACGTCGTCGAGCAGCTCTCGCAGCCGGGCCTGGTAGGCGTCGAGCAGGTCCTTGGCGACCGCCTGGCGCGCAAGCGCCGCCGGCAGGCTGCCTCCGGCGAGGCGGGCGAGGGCCTGCGTGGCGTCGGCACCGGGGCGGGTGAAGCGCGTGGCGGTGCGGAACTCGCGCACGAGCAGCCACGCCCGGGCTTGCTTGACGTCGCCGGCGGCGGTGGCGTCGAGCGCGGCCGTGAACGCGCCGCGGAACACCGCCGCGCGAGCGGCGCCGCGGGCCGCGGCGAGCGCGACCTCATCGCCCGCGGCGGCGGCGCGCTCGGCGTCGCGGAGCGCGGCGCGCACGCCGGGCGCCGCTCCTTGGTAGGCACGCCGCGCGCGCCGCACTTCGTCGGCGGCGCGCTCGGGCGAGCCGAGGATCAGCTGTGCCTGCGCGTCGAACAGCTGGCGCCGCAGCGTCTCCGCCTCCTTCCACGGTGGCGCCGCAGCGGCAGCCGCCGGCGGCACGACGACGAGCGCCGCTACCGCGGCGAGCAGAGCGATCCGCGCCACACGGCTCGCCGCCGTACGGTTCGTGGCGCGGCCCTTGGTCACGTGGCGAGCTCGATGTCCAGTTGGCCGGCGGCCTGGGAGATCTGGCCGGCGATCGCCTCGGCGCGCGCCTGCGCCTCGCTGCCGAGCGTGTCGGCATCCTGCGCGTCGAACCGCTTGCCGTCGCGCTCCTGGTCGCGCAGGCGGGCCGCGAAGTCGCGCAGCTCCTCGAGGTCGTTCGCCGTCTGGCGTGCCTGGGCGGGGTCGGCCTCGGCGATGCTCGGCTGCACGTTGTCGTAGACGAGCACCAGCCCGTTGAGGATGTCCGTGATGTCCTGCAGGCGCGACGCGACCACGAACGCCTTCTCGGTCGCCTGGTCGCCGGCGACGAAGCGCGAGCTCTTCCACGCCTCGAAGTACTCGGACATCGTCGGGGTCATGACCACGAGCGCGGTGAGCGCGTCCTGGAGCGTCGGCTGCCAGCCCTCGGCGGCCGTGGCGAGCTCGCCGGCCGTCTTGTCGAACTCGCGCGCGGCGGCGACGTAGAAGCCGGCGTCGGGCACGGCCTCGCCGAACTGGACGCGGCCGTCGCCGTCGAGGTCGGGCTTCACGTCGGGCGCCGCGAACTTCGGCTCGGTGCCGAACAGCGAGGTCTCGATCAGGTAGTTGAGGTTGCCCGGCTGCTTGAAGTCGCGCCCGTCCGGCGTCGTGAGGCTGAACGGCACGGCGTTCTCGGGATCCGAGGCGTCGCCACCGGCGTCGATGATCACGTCATAGTCGGCCAGCGAGGGCACGCCGGCGACCACGCCCTCCATCTCCTCGTAGGCGGGATTGGCGCGCCCGAAGGCCTCCTGGCTGCGCTCGACGAAGCCTTGGACCTCGGCCCGCTGCGAGCTCAGCAGCTGCTGGTAGTCGAAGTCGACGCCCTCGGCCATCGCGTAGTACTGCTCGGCGTCCTCGCGGATGCCCGTGGCCTCCTGCTGCAGCTGCGCGGTGTGGTCGAGCAGGAACGTCTTGACCGCAGCCAGATCGGCGCTCCGCGCCGCGGGCTGCTCAGTCGAGGCGGGCTCGTCATCGCCGCCGCAGCCGGCGAACGCCGCTGCCGCGAGCAGTGTCGCCACCGTCCATCGCCTGAAGCTCATGCGCCCTCCGCAAGAAAGTCGGCGCGCCGACCGACCCTGTGCCGGCCAGCGCGTTAGGGAAACCTAACACCAACTCGCGGAGTCTGATTTCACATTCGCCGTTGGCTGCCGATTGAAGGGACGTGAGCCTCGAGTCGGCCCTCATGCGCGTGGCCGCCATCCAGACCTGGACGGCGCCCCCGGCCCCTCCAGCGAGCCAGCCGGCAGCCACGACGGGCTCGACCTTTCAGGCGGCGCTCGCGCAGGCCGTCGGCGAGACGACGCAGCCGGCGGGCACGTACGCGCACCTCTCCGGCGACCTCGACGCCAATCCCGAGCTGCTGGCGCGACTCGAGCGGCTCGCGGCGTCGCGCGGTGAGACCTTCGAGGTCACGAGCGGGCTGCGCACCACCGTCGAGCAGCAGGCGCTGTGGGACCGGCGGGCGACCAACCCGTTCCCCGTCGCCCGCCCCGGCACCTCGCTGCACGAGCACGGCAACGCCGCCGACGTGACGGTCGGCGGCCGGCCGATCCAGGACGTGATCTCGCGCGACGAGCTCGTCCGCGCGGGCATCGCGCCGCTGGCCGGCGACGCCGTGCACGTTGAGCTGCCCACCTAGAGGGTCGGACCCCTTAGCCGGCGTCTATCAGTCCGGCAGCGCCAGCACCATGTCGATCTCGACGTCGGCGCCGAGCGGTAGCGCCGCGACGCCGATCGTGCTGCGCGCCGGCGGATCGGTCTCGAAGTACGCGCCGTAGGCCTCGTTGACGTCCTTGAAGCTCGAGATGTCGGTCACGTAGATCCCCGCGCGGACGGCGTCGGCCAGCTCGCAGCCCGCAGCCTTGGCGACCATCGCCAGGTTGTCGAGGCAGCGCCGGGTGCGGTCGCCGATCGAGCCCTCGATCAGCTCGCCGCTCTCCGGGTCGACGGGGGTCTGGCCGGAGAGGAAGACGAGGCCGTTGGAGACGACGGCGTGCGAGTAGGGGCCGGCGGCGGGCGGGCCAGGATCGGCCGTCACGGTTTCGCGATGATGGCTCATGGCTACGAACCTACCTGTATGAACCGACTCGCTGACGAGACCTCGCCCTACCTGCTCCAGCACAAGGACAACCCCGTGGACTGGTACCCGTGGGGCGAGGAGGCGCTCGCGCGGGCCCGTGACGAGGATCGCCCGCTGCTCGTCTCGATCGGCTACTCCGCCTGCCACTGGTGCCACGTGATGGAGCGCGAGTCGTTCGAGGACCCGGCGGTGGCCGCGCTCATGAACGAGCACTTCGTGTGCGTCAAGGTCGACCGCGAGGAGCGCCCGGACGTCGACGCCATCTACATGGACGCGGTGCAGGCGATGACGGGGCACGGCGGCTGGCCGCTGAACGCGTTCCTCACGCCTGACGGCGTGCCGTTCTACGCCGGCACCTACTACCCGCCGGAGCCGCGGCAGAACATGCCGGGCTGGCCGATGGTGCTGGAAGGAATCGCCCGCGCGTGGCGCGAGCAGCGCGACGAGATCACCGGCTCGGCCGACCGGATCGTCGAGCGCCTGCGCGCCTCGGCGGCCATCCAGGCGCCCGACGCAGAGCTCGACCCGGCGTCGCTCGACGCCGCCCAGGCCGCGCTGCGCCGCACCTACGACGCCGACTGGGGCGGCTGGGGCGGCGCGCCGAAGTTCCCGGCCGCATCCGTGATCGAGTTCCTGCTGCGGCGCGGCGAGCGCCAGATGGCGCTCCACACGCTGCGCCGGATGGCCACCGGCGGCATGTACGACCAGGTCGGCGGCGGGTTCGCCCGCTACTCGGTCGACAACCGCTGGATCGTCCCACACTTCGAGAAGATGCTGTACGACAACGCGCTGCTCGCACGCGCGTACCTGCACGGCTTCCAGGTCTCCGGCGAGCCGTTCTTCGAGCGCGTGGCGCGCGAGACGCTCGACTGGGCGCTGCGCGAGCTGCTGCAGCCCGAGGGAGGCTTCGCGAGCGCGCTCGACGCCGACTCCGAGGGCGTCGAGGGCCGCTTCTACGTGTGGCGGCTCGACGAGGTGCGGGCCGCGCTCGAGCCCGAGCTCGCGGAAGCGGCGATCGAGCACTTCGGGATGACCGAGGCGGGCAACTTCGAGGGCGCGAACATCGCCGTGCGCGCCACGCCCGACCCGATCCGGCTGGCCGACATCAAGGCGGGCCTGCTGGCCGCGCGCGAGCAGCGCGTGCGCCCCGGGCTCGACGACAAGCGGCTGACGGCCTGGAACGCGCTGATGATCTCGGCGCTGGCGGACGCCGGCGCGGTCCTCGACGAGCCGCGCTACGTCGACGCCGCGCGCGACGCCGCCGAGTTCGTGGCGCGCGAGCTGCGCGGGCCCGACGGCCGCCTGCTGCGCACGTACAACCGCGGCACCGCGCACCTGGGCGCCTACCTCGAGGACCACGCGTTCCTGCTCGAGGCGCTGCTGACGCTGTACGAGGCCACCTTCGAGCCGCGCTGGTTCGCCGAGGCGGAGCGTCTCGCGAGCGAGATCCTCGAGCGCTTCGCCGACCCCGAGCGTGGCGGGTTCTTCTCCACCGCCGCCGACCACGAGCCGCTGATCGCGCGCCGCAAGGAGCTCGAGGACGCCCCGATCCCCTCAGGCTCGTCGGCCGCAGCGCTCGGGCTCCTGCGGCTGGCCCGGCTCACCGGGGAGGCGCGCTACGAGGAGGCGGCGCTGGGCGTGATCCGGCTCCTGCACACGCTCGCGCCCCAGCACCCGACCGCCTTCGCCCACCTCCTGCAGGCGATCGACTTCCACCTCGCCGACGTGCGCGAGGTGGCGCTCGTGGGGCCGGACCGGGGGCCGCTCGAGCGCGTGGTGCGGGAGGAGTTCCGGCCGCACGTCGTGCTCGCTGGCGCGAGCCCGGGCACCGCCGGTGTCGCCGAAGGCGAAGCCGGTGGTCGCAGAGTGCCGCTGCTCGAGGGCCGCACCCCCGTCGACGGCCGCGCTGCGGCGTACGTCTGCGAGCACTTCACCTGTCAGCGGCCGGTCACCGAGCCGGACGAGCTGCGGGCGCTCTTGGCGCGCGACTGATCGCAACAGTGCGGGCAGCCGTACCTGCGCGGAGTCGTTGTTCCGATTAAGTCCGGGTCACTCTTGTCGAATCTCCTCACCCTCGCATCGGGCCGGCGCGCGAAGTGGATCGTCGGACTCGTCTGGCTCGCGGTCATGGTCGGCGTCATCGCCGGTGACCTGCCCGCCAAGTACACCGACGCCGAGCAGAACGAGTCCACCTCGTTCCTGCCCGGAGACGCCGAGTCGACGAAGGCGCTGCGGGCGATCGAGGAGCTCCAGGACGGCGAGACGGCCGCGGCGGTCGTGGTCTACCGGCGCGAGGGCGGGCTGACCGAGGCCGACCAGGCCGTCATCGCAGAGGACCGGGCGAACTTCAACGCGGACCTCCCGCGCGATACCGCGCCGCTGTCCGAGCCGGTGCCCTCCGAGGACGGCACCTCGGCGCTGATGAGCGCCGTGATCACGGGCGACGGCGAGGGCGACACGCTGATCGACCCCGTGGACGAGCTTCGGGCGGAGGCGTCGGATCCGGGCGGCGGCCTGCAGGCCAAGGTCACCGGGCCGGCCGGCTACGCCGCCGACGCGATCAAGGTGTTCGAGTCGATCAACGGAACCCTGTTCGCGGCCGCCTTCAGCCTCGTCCTGATCCTGCTGATCCTCATCTACCGCAGCCCGATCTTCTTCCTGATCCCGCTGCTCGCGGTCGTCTTCGCCGAGCTGACCGTACGCGGCTTCGGCTACGGGCTGAGCGAGCTCGGCGTGACGATCAACGGGCAGTCCTCCTCGATCCTGTCGGTCCTGGTGCTCGGCGCCGGCACCGACTACGCGCTGCTGCTCGTGTCGCGCTATCGCGAGGAGCTGCGCAAGCACGAGGACAAGCACGAGGCGCTGGCGCTGGCGCTGCGCACCGCCGGGCCGGCCATCTTCGCTTCGGGCCTTACCGTCATCGCGGCGCTGCTCAGCCTCTCGATCGCGGAGGTCAACGCGACGTCGGGCATGGGCCCGATCGGTGCGATGGGCATCGCCGTGGCCATGATCTCCATGCTCACGCTGCTGCCGGCCCTGCTCGTGATCTCCGGCCGCTGGGCGTTCTGGCGCCCAGCGGTGTTCGGGTGGGGCAACGGCGTGCCGCACGTCGGCGACGAGGGCGCGGACGAGACGCACGGCCCGTGGCGGCGGGTCGGCGAGCGGGTGGCCCGCTCCCCCCGGCGCATCTGGATCAGCACGGCCGCGATCCTGGTCGTGTGCTGCTTCGGCATCCTGAACTTCTCCACCGGCCTGAACGGCGGCAACCAGTTCACCGGCGAGGTCGAGTCCGTCGACGGCCAGGCGCTGCTCGCCCAGGCGTTCCCGAGCGGCAATGCGATCCCGACCGACATCGTCGTGCCGGATGCGTCGCGCGCCGAAGCGGTCGCGACCGCCGTCGGTGCGGTGGACGGCGTGGCGGCGGTGCGGCCCGCGGACGAGGGCGCGGGCGGCGTGCTGCTCAACGCGACGCTCGAAGCGGACCCGTATTCGCGCGAGGCCGAGACGCTCGTCGAGCCGATCCGCGCCGCCGCGCGCGACGCCGGCGGCCCGGACGTGCTGGTCGGCGGCCAGACCGCGATCCAGCTCGACGGGCGCGAGGCGGCCACGCGCGACACGCTGCTGATCGTCCCGATCGCGCTCGTGATCGTCTTCCTGATCCTGACGGTCCTGCTGCGCGCCGTGGTGGCGCCGCTGCTGCTGATCGGCACTGTGATCCTGTCCTTCGGCGCCGCGCTCGGCGTCAGCCTGATCGTCTACGACGTGATCTTCGGCTTCCCGGGCTCGGACGCCTCACTCCCGCTGTACGCGTTCGTGTTCCTGGTGGCGCTGGGCATCGACTACAACATCTTCCTGATGGCCCGGGTCAGGGAGGAGACCCACCGCCACGACACGCATACGGGCATGATCCGCGGCCTCGCGGTCACCGGCGCCGTGATCACATCGGCGGGCATCGTGCTCGCCGGCACGTTCTCGGTGCTGGGCGTGCTGCCGCTGGTCTTCCTGACGCAGATCGGCTTCGTCGTCGCCTTCGGCGTGCTGCTGGACACGTTCCTGGTGCGCTCGGTGCTCGTGCCGGCGCTCGTGCTCGACATCGGCCCGAAGATCTGGTGGCCGTCACGGCTCGCCCAGACCGACGGCGAGCACCGCGTCGAGGACGACGACCGCGAGCTCGCGACTGTGCGCTAGGAACCCGACGAACTATCGGCAGTCCTGCGGGCCGATCTCGCCCGGGGAGCGAGCGAGCAGCCTATCGCCGAACTACCACCGCGGCTCGATAGTGCGGGGGCAGAAGTACGGCGCATGACGGGCGCGGTCCAGGTCAGGCGTAAGCCCGCGCGCGGAATTGGTCGGAGTTCCGCCTGTGCACTAGTCTCGCGCCGGTGCCAGCACAGCGACGCCTGACCCGACTGTACTTCTGGGGCGTCGTCGTGATCGGCATTGCGCTCTTTGCAGCGTCGTGGATTCTGGTGATCGCCTTGAACGGCGACGCGTATGAGCGCATGTTCGCGCTGTTCGCGTCGATCGGCGCCTCTGCGGTCTGGTGGGCGGGCTTTGCGCGCGTTGCCGAGCGTGAGATCTACGCGCTCGTGCATGATCAGCTCGAGGAGGAGCGCAGGCTTGCCGAGAACGCGCGACAGATCGAGATCGAGCTCCTCAAGGCTGAGCTCGAGCACCTGGCCGGTGTCGGCGAGGATCTTCCAGCGGCGGTCTATCCGGGGAAGACCGGCGCAGACCTGCGCTACAACCACGACCTCGACAACCACCTCGACGAAACGACCAGCTATCGGTTCTGGGGCCCTACCGCCGTGTACGCTGGCGCGCGACTGCAGCTGCGGCGCTCCAAGCGACCGCTCAAGGTCGTGGAGGTCACGGTTACAGATCCGAGGTCCGACCCTGCGATGCGGCATGCGGTGCTCGACCGGCTCAAGCGGCCAGATCACATTGACAAGCGCCCGGAGGAGGTCGAGGCCGAGCTTCGCGACGACATCCTCATGGCGATCGTCGCGCTGTTCGACGCGCGCAACGCTGCACAACGAGTCGGGTGATCCTCGAGAACGGGGTCAACCACGAAGGTGTCTCCAGCTCGCACCCGCACCGCGCGTCGCAGCCTCAGCGAGGCGTCGGCTTCTGGCACGAAGAAGGCATTCGTGAATCCGCCGCTCATCACCATCAGGGATGAAGCCCTTCGCCAGGAGCTAGTCGTAGTCGAGAGCCAGGCAGTTTCGTCCGCCTTGACCGGATCATCAAGGCACCGGCCCATACGCATTCGTGGTTCGGTGGGCGCGAGCAGGATGTCATCCATTCAACGTCGGCTTCGCCGTAGGAATCACGCCAGGTCGTGGATGCTTGCTCAGTTGACGATCGCAGCCGACCCGCGCCTGGCGGGCGCGAGCGCGGCCGGCGCGGCGCGCGAGCGGGTCTCGCTCGGGGACCGGCGTGCCAGTCGTCCGGCGTCACGTAGCCGATGGCGGCATGCAGGCGGACGCCGTCTTAGCTGGCACTCACGGCGGCGAGCTCACGGTCGAGATAGCCGGAGTCGGTGATGCGTCAGGATGCGTTGACGAGGAGTCGGCATGCATCCCCCTGCGCAGCCCGAGGTCCGCAATCGACAAGTACGGGATTCACGTCGTCCCGTGGAACACCGGCCTAGAGGATCGACAGGTAGCGGTCGAGCTCCCACGGCGTGACCTGCACGCGGTAGTCCTCCCACTCCTGGCGCTTGATCTCGACGTAGCGGTTGAAGATGTGCTCGCCCAGCGTGCGCAGCACGAGCTCTGACTCGGCGGTGATCTCGACCGCCTCGCCGAGCGTCTCCGGGAGCTGCTCGATCCCGAGCCGGCGCCGCTCGTCCGGGCTCAGGTGGTAGAGGTTCTTCTCCATCGGCTCGGGCAGCTCGTAGCCGCGGTCGATGCCCTCCAGGCCCGCCATCAGCAGCGCCGCGAACGTGAGGTACGGGTTGCACGCGGGGTCGGGGCAGCGCAGCTCCATGCGCGTGGCCTGCTCCTTGCCGGGGTGGTAGAGCGGCACGCGCACCAACGCGCTTCGATTTCGCCGGCTCCAGGCGACGTAGACCGGCGCTTCGTAGCCGGGGACGAGCCGCTTGTAGGAGTTCACCCACTGGGCGAAGATCGAGCAGATCTCGCGCGCGTGGCGGAGCTGGCCGGCGATGAACGCCTTGCCGGTATCGGACAGGAAGTACTTGTCGTTCTCGTCGTAGAAGGAGTTGCGGCCGTCCTTGAACAGCGACTGGTGGGTGTGCATGCCGGAGCCGTTCTCGCCGAACAGCGGCTTGGGCATGAAGGTCGCGTGCCAGCCGTACTTGAGCGCGATCTCCTTGACCGTGATGCGGTAGGTCATGCAGTCGTCGGCCATCTTCAGCGCGCCGGCGTAGCGCATGTCGATCTCGTGCTGGCTCGGCCCGACCTCGTGGTGCGAGTACTCGACGTCGATCCCCAGCTTCTCGAGCGCGAGCACCGTGTCGCGGCGGACGTCGGAGCCGGCGTCGAGCGTCGTGAGGTCGAAGTAGCCGCCCTCGTCGAGCACCTCGGTGCCGCGCGAGTCCTTGAACAGGAAGTACTCGAGCTCGGGGCCGACGAAGAAGTCGTCGAAGCCCATCTCGGTGGCGCGCTGGAGCGCTCGTCTCAGCACATGGCGCGGGTCGCCCTCGTAGGGCTCGCGCTCGGGAGTAAGGACGTCGGCGAACATGCGCGCGACGCCGCCGCCGTCCTCTTCCGGTCGCCAGGGCAGGACGTTGAACGTGGTCGGGTCGGGCATCGCGATCATGTCCGACTCCTCGATCGCGTTGAAGCCGGTGATCGAGCTGCCGTCGAAGCCCATCCCGCCCTCGAAGGCGTCGTCGAGCTCGGCGGCGTTGATCGAGAACGACTTCAGCTGGCCCAGGATGTCCGTGAACCAGAGGCGGATGAAGCGGATCCCGCGCTCGCCGACGAGCGCCTTGACGTCGTCGGCGGTCTGCGGCTTGTCGACCTCGGCTGGCACGGCCGGGAGACTAGCCAACCGGTGCTGGACCGGCGGTCCTAACTCAATCCAACCAGCGGTCGGCCCAGCGCTTGAGCTCGCCGAGGGGGGCGCTGAGCTCGGTGCCGCGCTCGGTCAGCAGGTACTCGACGCGCACCGGGCCGGCGCCGGTGACCCGGCGCTCGACGATCCCGCGGTTCTCGAGCTCCTTCATCCGCTCCGACAGCAGGCGGTCGGACAGATCGGGCACCGCGTGCGCGATCTCGCTGAAGCGCAGGGGCCGGTGCGCGCCGATGAGCACGTAGAGGATGGCTCCCGTCCAGCGCTTGCCGACCAGCTCGACGGCCGCGTGGAAGTTGGGACAGCAGTGGCACTCGCCGGGGCGGTCGAGCGTGGCGACCTTGGTGCGGGTGCCGTATGGCGACATGGGTATCAGGCGGCGCGGAGCACGCGGGTCTCCTCGACGGAGCCGTCGACGGGAACCTCGCCTGCGACGTTCACCATCGCCGTGAAGCATTCCACGCCGAGCACCGCGATGGCCTCGAGGAGCTGCTCGTCGCTCCAGCCGGCCTCCTTGGCCTCCTCCTGCAGGTGCTGCGGACAGCCGCCCCGCTGGGTGACGAGCGGCTTCAGGTAGCGCAGGAGCGAGGCCTCGCGCGGGTCGCGCGACTCCCACTCCCGGGCGAGCGCGACCTCGTCGAGGCCGAGGCCGGCCTGGCGGGCCGTGCGCGTGTGGATGGCGAGCCCGGGCTCTGAGCGATGGTGCTCCGCGGCGGCGAGCGCGATCCGCTCGAGCGTCGCGAGCGGCAGCGTGCCGTGGCGAAGCTCACCGCGGAAGCGGGTGTAGCCGCGCAGCGCGGCGGGCGATCCGGCCAGGACGCCGAGGAAGTTCGGAAGCTGGCCGGCGGAGGCGAGGGCCGCCTTCAGGACGGGAAGCGATCCTTCGGGCGCGGTGAGCTCGTCGTGGATCTGGAAGCGGCTCATCTGGGTCTTCTTGGTGGGCATGGGGGCACCAGGGATCCGGGGAGGCGGAAGGCGCCCGCGAAGAGGTGCCGGCGCTCTTCCTTACGGTATGTAAGTGTAGGCCGCTAGGCCTGGCTCTACAACCGGAATACGCAGCAATGCCCGTTTCGGGCCAGGATCGTCCGTCCGCTGACCGCCGCGCCCTTCCCGGCGGGAACGGTGCGCCGCCGGCGGGCGCCAACCGCGGGACGGCGGGCCGCCCGCCACCGGCCGGGCGGCAACGCCTGACTGCGGTTCGCCGCCGGCGGGAACGTCAACGGCGCTGGGTAGGGAGGCTGGGGAGCCGACCGGTGCGCCGTCAGCCCCGGCGAACGTCAACGGCGCTGGGTAGGGAGGCTGACCGGTGCGCCGTCAGCCCCGGCGAACGTCAACGGCGCTGGGTAGGGAGAGCCGACCGGTGCGCCGTCAGCCCCGGCGAACGTCAACGGCGCTGGGTAGGGAGGCTGGGGAGCCTTTCGCGGCGCGAGGAAGGGGAGTTTGGTGTATCCGGGCGCGCCCGGCGGCATCGAGATACACCTTTCTCCTCGTCTAGGGGAGTTAGGTGTATTCGGGTGCGGCCGCGATCATCGAAATACACCTAATGCTCCGTCTAGGAGCAAACGGTGCATCTCGGCACCGAGCGGGTCGTCGAGAACAGGTGATGGTCCGTCAAGGCGGTGTTACGTGGATTTCGGCGAGCCGGCGATCATCGAAATACACGTAAGTGCTCGTCTAGAGCATTTACGTTGATTTGGGCGAACCGGCGCGCATCGAGATACACGTAATCCCGGCTTGACCGCCCGCCAGCGCGCGAGGCCGACCAACCCGGCCGGCACCCCAACCTCCCTACCCAGCCGCCGTTGACGTTCCCGCGGAGACGCCGCGCGGCCGGACCCCTCGCCTCCTCACCCAGCCGCAGTTGACGTTCCCGCGGAGACGCCGCGCGGCCGGGCCCCTCGCCTCCTCACCCAGCCGCAGTTGACGTTCCCGCGGAGACGCCGCGCGGCCGGACCTCTCGCCTCCTCACCCAGCCGCCGTTGACGTGCGCCGGCACGACCAAGGCACGGACGAGCCACGCGAGGCGGCGCGGCTACTGCGTGAGAATCGCGATCAGGATCAGCAGGAGGCCGAGCGCGCAGGCCCAGGCTGCGATCCGGTCCGGCCGGGGGCCGAGGCGTTCATGGACGGTGCGGGGTGGCCGCCGGCGCTCGGACGGCGCGTACAGCTCGCCGGGCCGACCACCGATCTTGACCGTGCGCCGCCCTTCCACCCCGCCGCGGGGTTGCGCGACCTCGGTCTGGGAGGGCTCGACGCCGATCGTCGCCACCGACGCGCGCGCGGCGCCCACGTGCTCGTCTGGGCCTGCGTCGGCGAAACGCTCGCCTTGCCGCGGCTCGTCCCGGCCCGCCTCGGCGAACGGCTCGTCGCCGCCCCACAGCGCATCGTGCGCCCGCCGCGCTCGGAGCGCGGCCTCGCGCGAGGCGAACGCCTCGTCCGCCGTGCTCGGCTCCTCCGGGGGCTGGACCGGCTCGGCGCGCTCGATGATGATCGTGCGGCGGCCGTCCTCGACTCCACCGCGCGGGATCTCGTGCTCCTCGCCGCGGCGCGCGAAGCGGCGGCTGGGCATGTGGTCGAAGATCTCCTCCCCCACGCCCCAGTCCGCGGCCTGGCGCCGGCGGCGCTTCGGGCGCTGCTCGTCGTCGCTGTGGTCGTATACGGCCCGGGGGCGGGCCTGGTGATCTGACATTTCGGCTCGTCCTTTTCGGCTTACGGGGTTAGCTGCCGGGCTCGCGCCGACGAGCGGCGCTACTCCGTCCGGATCGTCCGGACGGTGACTCGCCCCACATACCTGGGTCCCCCGCTTCCCGGCAATCCCGGGAACTCAGCGGATCTTCCGGGACTTTAACAGTCGCTCCGGCGGCAACCGCAACGGCGCCCGCAGCCGTTTCCCGCAGGCTGCGGGACGTTCGTCCTCGCGCATCGCGCGACGATCGTCGGCGTCAGCGGTTCGAGGCGTCGGCCTGGCCGACGGCCTTGGCCACGAAGCTCGCGACGTCCTCGGCATCCTCGCCCGTGTAGAGCTCGGCCGCCATCTGCCCGTTGCCGCGCGCGCGACCGTTCTCGATCGCGTTCAGCACGAGCTCCTTGTTGGGCCGCAGCTGGTCGAGGTTCGGGCCGACGGCCGCGATCGCGTTCGCGGCCTTCAGCGTGTGGCAGTTCGCGCACCGCCGTCCGAACAGCTCGCGGCCGTGCTCCTCGGCCGGGGTGAGCGCGCTGACGTTGGCCTCCGGGATGTCGTCGCTGTTCGACACCGCAGACACGACTGCCACGGGCACCGCCGCTCCGAGCAGCACCGCCGAGAGCGCGAAGAGCACGACGGCGACCCGGCGACCGCGCCGGCTGGTCGACATCATGCGCCGCCCCGCCCCACCCGGGCCGCCGCTCAGCGCGACCAGCACCAGCCCGAGGCCGAGCACCACCCACACGAGCACGAAGATCAGGGTCGTCATGCGAGGGCGGAATCTAACGGGTCACGCGGCGCGGGGCGTCGCGTCGGCCGCCGGGCGAGCCGCGCACTGTGCGGCTGGGGCGTCGCGTCGCCGCCGGGCGAGCCGCGGGATCGCGCGGCGGAGCGGGAGGCGGTCATCGGCGGCGTCCGGACGCGAAGCTCTGGACTGCCGGGGCGACGCCGCGGAAGTCGGCGGCGACCGTGGCAGCGCTCGGGGTCGCCGCGCGGTCGGGGCCTTCGGCGCCCGCCGCGGCCGCGGCCGCCGCCGCGCGGCGCTCAGCGAGCTCGATGACCCCGGCCGCGTCCTCGTCCGGGGACACCAGGGGCCGCAGGTCGCGCACGTAGACGTTGATCGCGCCGCCCGCGATCGGCAGCCTTTCCAGGCGCCCCTCGGCCAGGATCAGCGGTTCGGAGCGCACCGTCAGGCGATGGCGCTCGTAGACCGGCGGCGGCACGATCAGGTTGATCGTGCCGAACTCGTCCTCGAGCAGGATGAAGACGATCCCCTTGGCCGTCCCCGGCCGCTGGCGCGCCACGACGAGGCCGCCGATCCGCACTCGGGCCTCGTGCGGGAGGTCCTCGAGGTCGCGGCACGACACCGTGCCGGTGAGGCTGGGCCGCAGCAGGGCCAGCGGGTGCGGGCCGAGCGTCAGCCCTGTGGTCGCATAGTCCGCGACCATGCCCTCCCACGGGTTGAGCGCCCGCAGCTCGGGCGCCGCCGGCACCTCCAGCGGCAGCGCCAGCTGCGTCCCGTCCACGACCCGCTCGCCGGGCGCGACGACGCCCAGCTGCCACAACGCCGCGCGGCGAGCGCTGGAAAGGCGGGCGAACGTCTCCGCGGAGACGCGACCTGCGGACAAACCAGCGGGGGCGGACGTCTCCGCGGAGACGCGACCTGCGGACAAACCGGCGCGAGCGGGCGACCCCGCGGGGGCGGCGCGGGCGGACGAGGCGGCGGGAACCGCGAGCGCGTCGCAGGCTCCCGCCCAGGCGAGCTTCTCGAGCGCCGGGCGGCCCGCGCCGGCGCGCGAGGCGAGGTCGGCGAGCGAGCGGAACGGGCCTCCGGCCTGGCGGGCGGCGACCAGGGCCTCGACCTCGTCGCGCCGCACCCCGAGCACGTAGCCGAGCCCGATCCGCACGCGCGCCGGGGGGCCGACGGTCTCCACCGTGCACTCGGCGTCGCTGGCGTTGACGTCGGGCGGCGCGAGCTCGATCCCCTTGCGCTGCGCCTCGTGGGCCAGCGTGTCCGGTGCGTAGAAGCCCATCGGCTGCTCGTTGAGCAGCGCGCACAGGAACTCGGGAGCGTGGTGGACGCGCAGCCACGTCGATTGGTAGGCCAGCAGCCCGAAGGCGGCGCCATGAGCCTTCGGGAAGCCGAAGCCCGAGAAGCCGACGATCATCGTGTAGACGCGCTCGGCCGTCTCCTCCTCCACCCCGCGGGTGGCCATCGCCCCGTCGAGGAAGCGCTGGTGGTAGGCCTCGATCGCCGCCGCCGAGCGCTTGCGGCTCATCGCCCGCCGCAGCCCCTCGGCCTCGCCCGGCGAGAAGCCGGCGAAGGCCATCGCCACCTCGATCACCTGGTCCTGGAAGATGATCGTGCCGAGCGTGTCGCGCAGCACCGGCTCGAGCGACGGGTGGTCGTACGGCACCACGAAGTCGGGGTCCTCGCGCATCCGCTGCCGGCGCGCGATGTACGGGTTGACGGCGCCGCCGAGGATCGGCCCCGGGCGGACGATCGCAACCTGGATCGTGAGGTCGTCGAGCGTCTCCGGCCGCGTCCGGTACAGCGACTGCATCTGCGCGCGCGACTCGATCTGGAAGACCCCCATGGTGTCGGCCTCCTGGATCGCGGCGTACGTCGCGGAGTCGTCGAACGGGATCCGAGAGAGATCGATCCGCTCGCCGCGCTTGCGCTCGATCAGCTCCACGCAGCGCTCGACCGCCGACAGCATCCCCAGCCCCAGCAGGTCGATCTTGAGGAAGCCCGCGTCGGCACACGAGTCCTTGTCCCACTGGCAGAGCTGGCGACCCTCCATCGCCGCCGGGAGCACGGGACAGCAGTCGATCAGCGGGCGGGTGGAGACGATCATCCCGCCCGAGTGCTGGGAGAGGTGCCGCGGGAGCCCGTAGGCCTCGTCGCACAACCGCGCCAGCCACTCCCAGCGACCGGGCAGCGCGTTGTAGCGCTCCTCGGAGATGCGCGGAGGCGGCTCGGCGTACGCGATTCTGTCTCGGCCAGAGGCCTCGCCGCCGCTTCGCTGGGCCGGATCGTGGCCGTTGACCATCGCCAGCCACTCGCCGGTCGACATCGCGAACGGCGCCCGGTTGTCCATGTCCACGAACGGCGCGGGCGGGCCGCCCGGCTCCATCCCCAGGCCGTTCTCCACGTCGGCCGCCGCACCGCGCACGGCGAACGGCTCCGCTCCGCGCGCCACCCGCTCGAGCTCCCCGGGAGGCAGGCCGAGCACCTTGCCCAGCTCCCGGATCGCGCCGCGCGAGCGGAACGTCGGGAACGCCGCCACGAGCGCCGACTTCTCGCGCCCGTAGCGCTCGTGCACGCGCGGGATCAGGACCTCGCGGATGTCGCGCGGGAAGTCGAGGTCGATGTCCGGCAGCGCGGTGAGGTCCTCGTTGAGGAAGCGGCCGAGGAAGAGCGCGTTCGTGATCGGGTCGATGTGCGAGAGGCCCGTGAGGTAGCAGACGATCGAGGACACCGAAGACCCTCTCCCCCGCCCCGGCGGCAGCAGCGCGCGCACCGACGACGGGCCGCGCACCTCGACCGCGACGTCGCGCGCCAGCTCGAGCAGGTCCCGGTGCAGGAGGAAGAAGCCGGCCAGGCCGAGCGAGTCGATCACCCGCAGCTCCTGCTCGAGCCGAGCGTTGGCCGCGGCCGTGTGCGCGCCGCCCGCCGGGTAGCGCTCCCCCAGCTTGACCCAGCACAGCTCGGCCAGCTTGCTCAGCGCCTCGGCGTCCTCCGCTCCCGGATAGCGATACCCGAGGTCGGCCCGCAGGTCGAACCGCAGCCGCTCGGCGAGCCGCCCGCTCTCCGCCACCGCCTCCGGATGCTCGGGGAAGCGAGCGGCCATCGCCTGCGGGGAGGCCAGCACGTGGGAGAAGTTGCCGCGCCGCACGGGCTCCGAGGCGTCGAGCGTCGTGTGGTGGCGCAGGGCGGTGAAGGCGTCCTGCAAGGGAGCACGCTCGCGCGCGTGCGCGTGGACGTTGCCCGTGGCCACGGTCGGCAGGCCGAGGCGGGCGGCCAGCTCGGCCAGCGCCCGGTTGCGCGCGCGGTCGTCGCGCTGGAAGGGGCGCTGGAGCTCGACCCACAGGCGGTCGGGCCCGAAGATCGCGAGCAGCCGGCGCAGTCCTTCCTCGTCGTGCACGCCGTGCCCCGCGCAGCCACTGAGGCACACCAGCCCGGCGGCGTGCTGGGTGAGCGTGGCGAGCGAGGTCTCGGGCGGGACGTCGACCCGGCGCATGCGCGTCCCCACCAGCGACTGGTGGCGCCCGCGGCGCGCCTGGCGGGCCGAGCGATCCTCCTCCGTCTCGTCGACCGCCCCCCGTGTGTGCGCATGCGCGCGCGTGAGGAGGTGGCAGAGGTTGCGCCACCCGCGCTCGCTCTCCACCAGGACGGTGACGTGCCGTCCGTCGGCGAGATCGAGCTCGGCGCCGTGGATGGCCCGCACGCCGAGCGGCGCCGCCGCCTGGGCGAACTCCATCGAGCCCGACACGCCGTTGTGGTCGGTGAGCGCCATCGCCTCGTAGCCGAGCTCCGCGGCGGCGGCCGCCAGCTCGTCGGGCAGCGACGCCCCGTCGAGGAAGGAGAAGGCCGAGTGCGCATGGAGCTCGACATACATCGAACACATGTTCGCACTCGGCCAGGATGGACAACCGTCGAGTGCAGCCCCTGCACTACCGCTGGTGCAGGGAATACGTCGGCACCTCGCGGCATCCTTCGGGTATGGACCCGGTTCAGACGGACGACCGGTTGACGGAGCTCCGCGCCTCGGCGCGCGGCTGGCACGGCGTCCAGCTCGCCGTCCTCGGCTTCATCGGCCTCTGTGGCGTGCTGTCGGGCGGCTCGGCCGCGCCCGCGTGGCTCGAATGGCTGTCGATGTGGCTCGCGCTGGCGGCGCTCGCGTGCGCCTGCCTGGCGACGTTCCTCGTCGGCGCAGCGGCGTGGCCGCTGTACCGCGCGCAGGTGCCCGCGTCGGGCGAGGCGGGTGAGATCGAGAAGACGAGCCGGCGGGTGACGAGCGGGCTCGCGCTGACCTTCGTCGCGGTCATCCTGCTCGCGCTCGCGACCGCGTCGTCGTGGTGGCCGTCGGATGAGGACGACGATCGCGTCCAGGTGCAGACGGCGTCCGGTGAGACGGCCTGCGGAGAGCTGGCCGCGTCGCAGACCGGCACCATCGCGCTCACGGGCGGCGGGCGGTCCGTGGTGGTGCCGCTCCAGCAGGTGGCCGCGCTCAATCCGGCCGACTGCTGAGCCTGGGTCCGCCGATCATCGTGGATGAATCAGCGTCGTAGGCCCGGTCAGGCGTCGATCGGCCGAGCATCGACGTGGCGGGTCACTTGGGTGCTCGGCCGATCGGCGGATGGCCGTGCATACGACGGTGATTCGCCGCGAGAATCGGCGGACCCTGGCGCAACCGGCGACCGCGGCGGGAGGCTCGTGCTGCCCTCCCGCCGCGCAGGGCCGGCCCTATGGCGGCCCGCGGGCGGAGTGGAGGATTGGACGACCGGCTGCGGCGACGTCTGCGGGGGGTTGCGGCACCGCAGGCCGGCCGTCCGGAATGGTCGCCTCACCGTGGCTGTCCAGCGCGGCGAAAGGCAGGGACTTCGCCGGCTGGACGGCGGCTGCACGCAGGATTCCGTCCGCGTGCTCGGCGACCAGGGAAGCGGGCTGTTGGGAAGCAGCCCCTGGGTTGGACAGGTCGACCGGCCTGCGCTGCTGCGCTGCCGCGCTCGGTGCCGCCGTCGCGAGCGCGATGGCCGCGGCGGGGATCACCAGTGGACGCAGGCGGGTCATGGGTGCAGTGTCGGGGAGTTCTCTGAAGAACCCCTGTGAGGAACCCAAGAGGTTCCTAAACGTCGATCCGGTCGCTGACGTCGTTCCGGCGGGTCGCTAGACGGCGGCGAGGGCCCGCAGCTCGCCGTCGCGGGCGACCTCGAGCACCGTGACCCGGCCCGCTCGTGGGCGCACGAGCGCGCCGAACCGCCCTCGCCGCCATGTGCGCGTCGTCGCCTCGACGCGGCCGTCGACCGCGATCGCGAGCGTCGCGGCTTCCGGCAGGCCGGTCACCCGGCCGGACACCCACGGCGCTCCGCTAGCGAGCCGCAACCGCCCACTGCCCGCGCTCCGCGCCACAGCTTGCGTCCCGACCAGCTCGGGGCGCGGCCCGATGGCGTACGGGTCGTCATCCGCCGCGCCCAGCAGCGCGCGCTCGCGGCGACGCCGCTCGGCGCGCTGGCGCAGCACCGTGCCGAAGGTCTGCGTCGTGCCGCCCTCCCAGCTGTCGGGCATGTCGATCTCGGTCGCCGGATCGGAGCCGCGCTCGCCGGCCGGCACGCCGTCGACGCCCGTCAACCGGATGCCGAGCTCGCGCCCGATCGTCGGGAGGACGTCGATCGTCCGCACGGCGCCGCCCTCCACCTGCCCCGAGCGCTGGCGCGGCGCCTTGATGAACAGCGGGACGCTGGCGACGTCGTGAAGGTTGGTGGGCGTCGGCGTGCGCCGGCGGTCGCCGGCCCGGAAGCTCACGCCGTGGTCGGCGGTGACGACCACGAGCGCCCGGTCGTAGACGCCGGTCGAGCGCAGGCGCTCGAGCAGCCCGCCCAGCAGCCGGTCGGCGTACTGCGCCTGCAACAGGTGGCGGGCGTACGCCTGGTCGACCTGCCACTGCGGCCCGGTCCACGCTCCCTCGACGAGGCCGGGGATCGACGGCGCGGGCACGGCGTACTGGCGGCCGTCCGCGAGGAAGCGCCACGGCACGTGCGGGAGGCTGGTGTGCAGGAACAGGAACGGGGGGCGCGAGCCGCGGCGCCCGGCCGCGCGCGTGATGCTGGCGAAGCGCTCGCGCGGGTCGTCCTCCCCCAGGCGCCGGAAGACCTCGTCGATGAACGCCCGGCGCTGCTCGATCGTCGCGCCGGGCGCGACCGTGCCCTCGCCCGCGAAGCCCTCGTAGTCGCGGTCGATCGGCGGCAGGCCGCCGCGCAGGTCCTCGGGCAGGAGCAGGTGCGAGGAGACCACCCGCAGGTCGGCGAACAGCGTCCGCAGCCGGCGGCCCATCCCCGGCCGCTCCTCGCTGCAGAGGTCGGGCGGGCAGACGTCCGTGATCGGCTCCTCGACCGCCAGCCGGTGGCTGCGGGCGAGCAGCGTGAACACGCTCGTCGGATGGTCGGCGGCGATCGGCAGGTCGCCCTCGCGCGGGCGGCGGCCGGTGACGAGCGCCGGCACCGCCTCGGTCGTGCGGCCGGCGACGGTCGTGGCGTCGCGGTACCAGGTGGCTTCACGGGCGAGCGACGCGAAGGCGGGATAGCGGCGCGCGTCGATCCGGTCGCGCGCGTCGAGCAGCGACGTGGTCGGCAGCTCGTCGAGCACGACCATCACCACCGGGATGTCCGACTCCGCGACGGCGGCCGCCTCCCGCGCCTCCGCTCCCGGCAGCACGAGCTCCGACGCCGGCGAGACCGCCAGGAACAGCACGAGGAACAGCAGCGGCGCGGGCGAGAGCACCGTGAGGAAGGTCCGCGCGGCGGCAGCCCGGACGTAGAGCACGGCCGCTCCCGCTCCCAGGATCACCGCGACGGCGACGCTCGCCGCCGACCCGCCGAGCAGGTCGCCGGCGGGCGGCAGCAGGATCGCCGCCACGAGCGCGCCGACCAGCACGACCATGAGACCCTCGCCCAGCGCCGGGCGGACCCGGCCCGCCAGCCACACCGCCAGCGCCATCAGCGCCGGCGGGAGGACCGTGAACGCCAGCGCGTACAGCACGATGTCGGCGCCGGTGTTCCCGCGCGCGACGAAGAACTGAGGCTCGCGGCCGAGCAGGTCGAGCAGCGGCTGCACGAACGCGAACGCCCACAGCGCCGCGAGGTGGAGCGGCTTCACGCCCGCGGGCGGACCTCGTACAGCGTCCGGGTGCCGGAGGCCAGGCGCTCCGAGCGCTCGACCTCGAACCGCTCCCCCAGCTCGCGCTCGAACGTCGCGCGGTCGTAATCGGGGTTCGCCGCCTCGGCCTTGCCGGAGAGCAGCCGCTGGACCATCGGGTCGTCGCGCTCGGGGAACTCGATCACGAGCGAGCACTCGAGCGAGCGCAGCCAGTTCAGGAACTCGGCGACCGGCACGTTCCCGGTGATCACCACGTGGTGGATCACCGCCAGGCAGAGCGCGAGGTCCGGCGTCCCGCGCCGCTCGAGCGAGTCCCGCTCGCGCCCGCGCCAGCCCTGGTCGGGCGACGGGTCGGTGACGCTCATGACGAGCGGCAGGATGTCCGTCCGGCCCTCCTCGCGCAGGGAGCGGTAGAGCGCGTCGACGGTCGCATGGTCGGCGTCGAAGGCGACGACGTGGGCGGCGTGCTCGGCCGCCACGCGCGAGTACGTGCCGTCGTTGCAGCCGACGTCCCACACGAGGCCGCCGGGCCGGCGGGCGGCGGCGGCGCGCACGAACTCGGCCTTGCGCTCGGCGTCCTCGTCGGTGTACGTGTTCGTCGAGCCGTACTCGGTCCACGCGGTGCGCCCGGCGCGGAACTCGAGCCGCTCGACGAGCTTCTCCAGCCGGCGCTGGTTGGCATCGAGCAGCTCCTTGCCGAACCCGGCGCGCTTGAGCTCGCGCTTGACCTCGCGGCCGCCGGCGTCGGCGTAGCGGGCCTCGAGCCGGGCGTGCAGGAGCACGTGGGTGAGCACGCCGCGGCGCAGCCGGTCGCGGGCGGACATGACCGCGCGGGCGTCGCCCGGGGCGATCCCGTCGACCGAGCCGCGCAGGAGCGCGTGGTACGGCAGGCCCTTGTAGGCCTGCAGCATCAGCGGATAGAGGAAGAGCATGCAGAACTGCCGGTAGCCGGCCCACGGCTCGCCCTCGCGCAACCGCTCGAACGAGCCGACGTCGATGAAGACCGGCTTCGCGCCGCGCCACTGGACGTTGTACGCGGAGGCGTCCTTGAGCGTGAGGTCGTGCTCGAGCGCGCGCCGGCCGATCGCGAGCTGCAGCAGCGCGGCGTCCTTGAGCATCGAGAACGGCCACTCGTACGGATACGAGACGAACGGCACACGCTCGTGCCGCAGCGCGCCGGCCGCGGGCTCGCCGGCGAGCTCCGGGAGGTCGTCGACGTCAGCCGGCTCGGTGGCGATCAGGCGGTCGTCGGCGACCAGCGGGGTGGCCGCGAGCGCCTCCCAGTCAGCCCAGCCGGAGCGGCTGAGCGCGCGGTAGACGGCGCCGTCACGCAGGAAGACGCGGCTGTCGGGATCGCGAAAGGAGCCGGCCTCGACGGCCGCGGCGACGCGACCGGCGGGCGGCATCAGCCTTCGCGATCGGCCGCGGCCGGCTGGTCCTTGCGAATGCGGAGGAACCGGAGGACGCGCCGCCAGTAGAACTTGGCGGCCACGCTGATCGCGGCGACGCCGCCGACCAGCAGCTGCAGGAGCATGCTCCCGGTGCCTGGATCAAGGTAAGCGAGTAACACCCGGGCAACATCTTAGGACGTGAGCTCGTGGAGCGCCTGCTGGAAGGTCTCCGTGTGGCGATCGACGTCCGCATCCGTGGTCACCGGGCTCATCAGCGCCATGTTGTGGAACGGGGTGATGAGTACGCCACGGTTGGCGAGGTAGGCGTGCAGGTAGTCCTCGAGCTCGCCGTCTCCGGCGGCGGCCGACTCGCTGCCGGTGCGCGGCGCCGGGGACGCGAAGCGGTACTCGACGCGGGCGCCGAGCTGGGCGACAGACCAGGGCAGGCCTTGTATGGCCTCGCTGACGCCGGCGACGAAGCGGGTCGCGCGGGCGGTCATGTGCTCGAACGCCTCGTCGGTGAGGACGTGCTCGAGCGTGGCACGCGTGGCGGCGAGCGAGAGCGCGTTGCCGGCAAGCGTGCCGCCGATGCCGCCGGTGTCGACGAGATCGGCGTCCTTCTCGGCGGCGATCCGGTCCGCGAGCTCGGCGGAGACGCCGAACGCGCCGGACGGCACGCCGCCCGCGATCGCCTTGCCGATCGTGACGATGTCGGGCTGGAGGTTCCAGGCCCTGGTCGCTCCTCCCGGCCCGGCGGAGAACGTGTGCGTCTCGTCGTCGATCAGCAGCGTCCCGTGCTCGCGGGTGAGCTCGCGGACGGCGTCGAGGTAGCCCGGCTCGGGCAGGACGATGCCGATGTTGGTGAGCGCCGGCTCCATCAGGACGACGGCGACGTCCTCGTGGGCGAGCTCCTTCGCTAGCCCGTCGACGTCGTTGAACTCGGCGACGCGGGTGGTGACCGCGAGGTCGACGGGCTTGCCGACGTTGCCGGGGCGTGCGGTCGCGCCGCCGGGGCCGGGAAGCGCGAACGACTCGTCGACGCTGCCGTGGTAGCACCAGGCGTTGACGAGGATCTTCGGGCGGCGGGTGACCTGGCGGGCGAGCCGGATCGCCCAGCGGTTGGCGTCGGTCGCGGTGAGCGTGAACGACCACTGCGGGAGGCCGAAACGCCGGTGCAGCTCCTCCCCCACCCAGGCGGCGTCCTCGGTCGGCATCATCGCCGTGATGCCGCCCTGCTCCTGGGTGCGGCGGACGATCGCCTCGATCGTGGCCGGCGGCGAGTGACCGGCCATCGCGCCGGTGTCGCCGAGCGCGAAGTCGACGTACTCGTGGCCGTCGAGGTCGGTCACGCGGGCGCCGCGGGCGTGGTCGAGGTAGAGCGGGAAGCCGCCGGCCGCGAGGTTCATCCAGGTCATGGGCACGCCGCCGAGCAGGTGCGGGCGGGCGGCGGCGTGGGCGGCGGCCGAGCGCGGGTGGTCGGCGGCGAAGGTCGCGCGCTCGCGGTCGAGGAGCGCGCGCAGGCGGGAGCGGTCGATCACGAGCAGCAGCCTAAGCATCCTGCCCCGCAGACGACCACAATCCCGGACGTTGACCTCAGCGCTGCGTGTACCACCGCCCGCGCATGAGGTCGCGGAAGGCGACGAGGTTGCGGCCGTCGGCGGTCACGACCTCCCAGTAGCGGCGCCGCAGCGGCACGTCGGTCCACCAGCGGTCCTCGATCAGCCAGGACTCGCGGACGGCTTCGACCGGGCGGCCGTCGATCGCCTCGGGGTGGCCGTCGGTGGCCGCCCGGACGCTGGCGGGCCGCGGCTCGGCGAGCCGGCGGGGCCGCGGGCTCATCCCGAATCCCAGGGCGTCAGGGCGAGCCGGCGCTCGGGCACGCGGGAGTCCGGGTCGATCGCCAGGATGCGCAGCGCGGCCTCCGGCCCGGCGGCGGCGCGGGCCTGGCGGACCGCCTCGCGCAGGCGGGCGGCGCGGACGGTCGCGGCCTCGGACAGCAGGGCGCGCTGGTCGCCGGACGGGAGGCCGAAGCCCTCGGCGCTCAGGCGCAGGACGTCGGCGGGGGCGGGCAACTCGGCGAGGCGGGGTGTGAGGACGAGGCGCATGCGCTGCGGGTCGGCCAGCGCCTCGCGGAAGGTCACGCGCGCGCGCCAGCTCCCGCCCCCCACCAGCCGCGCCCCGAGCACGGCGGCACGCAGCGGGCGGCCGCGGCGCTCGCGGCGGGCGAGCAGGCGGTCGATCAGCAGCCCGAGGGCGCGCTCGAGCTGCTGGCCGGAGGCCGACTCGGGCAGGTCGAGCCGCTCCTCGAGCCGCTCGGCGGCGCGGCGGGGGCGCAGCGGGGTGTCGCGCCCGCGCGCGAGGTCGCGCGCCAGCGGGCCGGCGGCCCCGAAGCGATCGGCAAGCGCGGCGCGGGGCAGCTTGGTGAGCTCGCCGAGGGTGCGGATGCCGAAGCGCTCGAGCGTCTCGGGGAGCGCGGCGGTCTCGGGGCGCGCGCCCAGCAGGCCGACGGGCAGCGGCGCCAGGTACGCGGCCAGCCGCGCGGGGGTCGAGGGCGCGATCTCGGCGCGGCGGACGCGGGCGGCGGAGGCCGCCGCGAGGGCGGCGAAGCGCGACGGGGCGGCGCCGAGGCGGGCAGGAGCGCCGAGCGCGCGGTGGGCGGCGGCAGACCCGTCCTCGGCCCCGGCGCCCTTCGAGCTTGGCCGCCGGCCCTCGCCCCCGGTCGCCGTGCCCAGTGCGCGGCGCGCGGCGGCGATCACGCCATCGACGGAGCCTCCGTGCAGGTTGCGCAGCCCGTGGGCGTCGAACCATGCGAGGCCGGGACGGCCGGGCTCGACCGCCGCGCCGATCCCCTCGAGCGCCGCCAGCAGGCGATCCCACTCGTCCGCCACCCCGGCCGGGTCGGGCGCCACGAGCCGCAGCGTCGGGCAGCGGGCGAGCGCCTCCCCCAGCCGCACGCCGGCGCGCACGCCGAACGCCTCGGCGGCCGCCGAGGCCTCGCCGATGAACTGCTCGCGCCCGGCTTCGGGGGCGAGCGCGATGGGCCCCGCGGCCAGCGCCTCACGGCTCCCGGCGGCGACGGCGAGCTCGAAACGCGGGATGAGGACGCAGACGATCAAGGCGAACGCATGTTCGCATCGATCGAAGGGCGGGACAAGAGGCATCCACGCGCCCGGTCTCGCGCGTACACGTGGTTGCGTAACGAACCACTAGGAAGGGCCCCCGTTGCCGGAGGCCCTTCCCGTAGCAGACCTATAAGCCGGATTCTGTCATGAGCAGCCATCCATCTATGCGGCCGACCTGGACCTCGGCGGGCAACCTGCAAGCGGTCCTGCTTGGCCTTGCACCCGGTGGGGTTTGCCTGGCCGCCGCGTCACCGCGGCGCCGGTGCGCTCTTACCGCACCATTTCAACCTTGCCGGCCCGCGGTCGATGACCTTGGACGTAGGCGGTGTGATTTCTGTGGCACTTTCCCGCGGGTTTCCCCGGGTCGGCGTTACCGACCACCGTGCCCTGTGGTGTCCGGACTTTCCTCGAAGGCAATCTCACCTCCGCGAACTGCTCGGTCTGCAGGAAGAAAGGTATCGCTGCTACACCTAGTTGCATGCGGTACGTCCGCTCCCAACTCCACACTGAATCCATGTACGACGTGATCTACATCGACGACCACGGCTCGGAGACGCCGGTGGCGCACCACGTCGACGACCGGAAGGAGGCCTGTGACGTCGCTCGGCAAGAAGCCGTCGAGCGCGGCGCGGGTCGCATGCTCCTTCCGGGATCGACGAGGCCGCGCAACTGCGTCTGCGTCGTGCCCGTGCACGCCGAAGCCGCGTAGCGTCCTATAGCTTCCACGCCCATGCGCGTGGGAGTCATCGGCGGCGGCCTGATGGGATCGGGGATCGCCGAGGTCTGCGCCCGGGCGGGCGTGGACGTGACCGTCGTCGAGGTCGATCCCGACCGTGCGGAGAAGTCGCGCGCGGCGATCGAGCGGTCGCTCGATCGCGGAGTGCGGGGCGGCCACGTGTCGGAGGAGGATCGCGCGACGGCGCTCGAGCGGCTCGCGCACACGACGTCGTTGGATGACGTGGAGGGCGCCGACGTCGCGATCGAGGCCATCGTCGAGGACGAGCACGCGAAGCGCGAGCTGTTCGTGAAGCTCGACCGGCTGCTGCCCGACGCCCAGTTCCTGGCCTCGAACACCTCCTCGGTCCCGATCATGAAGCTCGGCGCGGGGACGTCGCAGCCCCAGAAGGTGATCGGGCTGCACTTCTTCAACCCGGTGCCGGTGCTGCCGCTGGTCGAGATCGTGCACTCGATCATGACCGCCGACGAGACCGCGGACCGGGCCCGCGAGTTCGCCGAGCAGACGCTCGGCAAGCAGTGCATCGACTCCCAGGATCGCGCCGGCTTCGTGGTCAACGCGCTGCTGATCCCGTACCTGCTGTCGGCGGTGCGCATGTACGAGTCCGGCTTCGCGTCGCGAGAGGACATCGACCGCGGGATGGTGCTCGGCTGCGCGCACCCGATGGGGCCGTTGCGGCTCGCCGACCTGATCGGGCTCGACACGCTGCTCGCGGTGTCGGAGTCGTTGCACGAGGAGTTCCGCGACCCCGCGTCGGTCTCGCCCGCTCTGCTGAACCGGATGGTCGAGGCGGGACTCATGGGCCGCAAGAGCGGCCGCGGGTTCTACGAGTACTCGGGGAACTGAGCGGCTCGCCGCGCCAACGGCGGCCGGACCCGCTCAGCTCAGGATCGACGAGTGGCGCGCGACGACGCGCCAGCGGCCGTCCTGGCGGTTCCACACGTCGGTGAGCCGGAACGCGTTCGAGAGGCTCGTGTAGTTCATGCTCGCGACCTGGCTGTAGCGCGAGTGCACGACCGCGGTGCCGTCGAACACGTCGATGTCCATCGACTCGTAGGCGAAGGAGACGATTGTGTAGCCCTCGCGCGCGGCGTCCATCCACTGGTCGCGGGTCATGGGCTCGGGGTTGAGGTGGATCGCGGTGAAGCGGAAGCCGGGCGAGACGATCTCCTCGAGCCGCTCCATGTCGCGATCCTCGACCGCCTGCATCCAATCCCTCTGGAGCTGGGCGAGCTGCTCGCGGTCGTCGTCGACGGTCATGTGCCGCGGCAGGCTATCTACGACAGTGTGGTGCCGCACGACGTGCAGCGCCCGCCCGCGCCGGCCGCGGTCGCCGCCGGGCGCGCCGCGAGCTCTCCGCCGCACGCGGGGCACGTGGCGGGCAGGCCCGCCCGCAGGACCTCCCAGGCGCGGGTCACGATGTCGTCGAGCGTGGGCCCGTCGGCACGCCGGCAGTCCGCCTCGCGGACGCGCCGCGCGCCCGACCCTCGTGTCAGCAGCGTGCTCATGCCACCTTCCTCAGCACGCCGACCACGCGCCCGAGCACCTGCACCTCGCGCGAGCGGATCGGCTCCATGGTGTCGTTCTCCGGCTGCAGCCGGACGTGGTCGGCCTCCTTGAAGTAGCGCTTGACCGTCGCGTCCTCGCCCAGGAGCGCCACGACGATCTCGCCGTCGGTCGCCGTGTCCTGAGGCCGGACGACCACCAGGTCGCCCGCCAGGATCCCGGCGTTGACCATCGAGTCGCCGCGGACGGTGAGGACGTACTCGCCCTCGTCGCCGCCCACGCGCGCGTCGACCTGCACGGTGTCCTCGACGTTCTCCTCCGCGAGGATCGGCTGGCCGGCCGCGACGTGGCCGACGAGCGGCAGGCCGCCCGACCCGCCGACGACCGACTTCACCGCGTCGGCCGCCTTGTCCAGCATCTCGATCGCGCGCGGCTTCGACGGATCGCGCCGCAGCAGGCCGACCTTCTCGAGGTTGGCCAGATGGGCGTGCACGGTCGACGACGACGCGAGCCCGACCGCCTTGCCGATGTCCCGCACCGTCGGCGGGTAGCCGTGGCCGGCCGAGTACTTCTTGATGAAGTCGAAGATCTCCTGCTGACGCTTGGTCAGGTCCTTCCCGATGTCCATGCCGGGCTCCGATTCCTCGATTTGCGACTGGGAAGCGAACATCTGTTCGAGAACGGTAGCGCGGCCCCAGGACGGACGTCAAACGCGAACGGACCCGGGGCTATACTCCGCCGGCCCCTCGCGCCGATGGCGGAATTGGTAGACGCGCCAGGTTGAGGGCCTGGTCCGGGATAACCGGGTGGAGGTTCGAGTCCTCTTCGGCGCATGACGCGAAGGCCCCGCAGTGGCGGGGCTTTAGTCGTTCAGGACCGCCTCCGGGCGGAGTGTCGGGCACCGTCTTCGGGTCGGGTGCGCCGGCCGACGGCTTTCTACCGACCTGTCGGGCGGTGCGCGGCCGCGCGGGTGTGAGCCCGGCGGCCACGCGCCGAGGTGCCACCTGACGCGCTGTGTCCTCCGGACGCTGCCCGATGGATCAGGCTGCGCAACGCGTCGTCAGCCGGTCCGGGCTCGTCTCGCGGCGTCAGAGTCTTCGGGTGGGCGGTTCGGAACATCGGACCGCTTCCGGGCTGCTCGACGGCGACCTGCACCTTCACGAGCGAGGCGATTTGGGCGACCACCCCGTCCAGGTGGCCATCCTCGGTGGCGACGCTCACAAGCTGTCCTTCTCGGAAGGCCTTCAACATCCGCCTCGAGACTACTCCGCCGGGAGTCGACGCCGGTGCACCGGGGGCGGCCGCCGAACCCCGGGTCGAGGCCTGGTCCGGGATAACCGGCTGGAGGGTCGAGCCCTCTTCGGCCCATGCAGCGAAGGCCCGCATGGCCGATGAGGCTCTCCGACGGCCTCGGCGGTTTGGGTTAGAGTCGGATTTTCGCCGGAAGCGATTGCCGACCAGAACGCGGGCGAAGCCCGCGCGGCGGTGCGCCAGCTCTACCGCTGACGGGAAGCTCGAGTGGCTAGGGTCCGCGGCGGTGGTCGCCCGGCAGCCTCCAGCACGCGTCGCCCTGGTCGTCCATCCGACGCGCCCGATTACGGGGGCGCTCGAGACGCTCGAGAAGTGGGCGGCGGAGCGCGAGCTGGACGTCGTCCAGGTCCGAACCGGCCCCACGCACCGGGAGGTCGCGCCGCATGCAGCGCCGGAGCCGAGCGATCTCATCCTCGCCCTCGGCGGCGACGGCACCGTGCTGACCGCGCTGCGCGCCGCCGCGCCCGTGGGTGCGCCCGTTCTCGGGGTGGCGTGCGGAAGCCTCGGGGCGCTCACGGCAATGGACGCCGACCGGCTGGAGCCGTCGCTGGAGCGCGTGTCAAGCGGCGACTGGACGCCGCTCCGGCTCCCTGCCCTCGCGATCCAGCCCGCCCAGGGAGACGACGAGTGGGCGGTGAACGACTTCGTGGTCGTCCGCCGTGGCGCCGGCCAAGTGCTCGTCGACGTGCATGTCGACGACGAGCTCTACGTGCGCCTCTCCGGCGACGGGCTGATCGTCGCGACCGCGCTCGGCTCGAGCGCGTACTCGATGGCCGCCGGCGGCCCGCTGCTCGTCCCCGGCAGCCTGGCCATCGTGTGCACGCCGCTGGCGATGCACGGCGGCAACGCCCCGCCGCTGGTGGTCCCGGCGGCCGCGACGGTGCGGGTCGTCGTGCATCCCAGCTTCGCCGGCTTCGACATCGAGGTCGACGGCCAGTCCTCCGTGCTGAAGGCACTCGAGTACCGCGTGACGCTGCACGACGGCAAGGCCACGCTGGTGTCGTTCGACGGCCTCAGCCTCGGCTTCGCGGGCCTGCGCCGGCGGCGGCTGATCGCGGACAGCCCGCGAGTCCTCGCGCGCGACGACCGCACGAGCCGCGCATAGCGACGGACGGGGGCGCCCCGAGGGACGCCCCCATGACCGCTAGTGGTGCTTGTGTCCCGGTAGCCGGATCAGCAGCAGCTGCCCGCCTTCGCGCTTGTACGTGAAGTCGGGCTGACCGTCGCCGTTGTTGTCGTCACCTGGCGCCCGCTCGATCCAGAGCGTGTGCGCCTGCACGTCGACCAGGAAGGCGCCACGGCCGAAGGCCGCAGAGGCGTCGACGATGCCGCTCGTCTCCCATGCGCCCTGGTTGCCCGGCGCCCGGCCGTCGACGTCGGTCGGTCCGCCGTCGGCGGACTGGTCGACCTTCGCCACGACTTCGGGCGTGCCCGAGAACGGGACGTACCAGAGCCGCGCCGTGGTCGCCCTGGGATCCGTGGAGCCGACCGGGTACTGCTGGCTCGATCCCGGATCCTCGGTGAGCAGGATGCCGGAGCGTGTCGACTCGATGTTGTCCGGCTGGTGGACCTCGGTCGGCGTCATGACGGGGTTGTCGTCACCCTCGACGAGCACGGTGAGCGACTTCACCTTCGTCGGGTCGCGGCGGTCGAAGACCATCTTCCACACGCGCCCGTTGGTCGACCTGAAGTTCGGCGTGTCCAGGGACTGCGCCGCCGTCCGACCCCGGCCGGAGTCGACGACGTAGACGACGTTCCCCATGCCGCGCCGCTTGTCGTAGGCGAGGTCCTCGACGCGGACGAACTGGAAGACGTTGTTGATGTCACTCCAGTACTCCAGCACCCACTGCGGGCCGTCGATGCCGACCTGGTTCGGGGGCGCGGTGCGCAGGTCGAGCTGCCAGCTGCCGTTGTTCGGCGGCTCCGGGTAGCCCTTGTCCTCGGCCCTGATCTCCGAGCCGTCGGCGTTGAGGCCGGTGGCGATGTCCCTCGGGACCTTGATGAAGTGGCCCTTGACCTCGGTGCCCGAGTTCGGGAGGACGTCGTAGTAGTTCCTCACGCCCGGCGTATCGGAGACGAAGGCCCACAGGTCGCCCTTGTCCGCCATCAGCTTCTTCGTGCTCTTCGCGATGTAGGAGTAGAGCTGCGACTGGGCCGGAACCGCGCCTGCCGGGAACACGCCCGTGAGCGGACCGCTGGTGAAGGTGTCGTCGCCCGAGAGGACGACCGGCTTCCCGTACCCGGGGACGGGCACGCTGTTCTCGTGGTTGTGCCGGCCCATGCCGTAGATCGGCTTGTGCCGGCCGGACTTCACGTCGAGCGCGACGACGAGGCCGGCCTCCTCGGCCGCCGGATCGTCGATCGGCGGGGGCCACGAGTCCTCCTGGCGGAACACGAAGTCCGGCGTCTCCTCGTTGGTGAAGAGGATGTCGCGGTCGAAGCCCTCTCGCCGGGTCGCCAGGTAGTTCGAGCAGAAGCGCTGGTAGCCGAAGCTGCTGGGAATGGCGAACGAGCCGCTCAGCGTGCCGGCGGAGCGGCGGTCGAGCAGCAGCCGGCTGACCTGCGAGTTGTCGAAGTCGTTCTCGCCGTTGGCAGCGGTGGGGGCGGCCGGGTTGTACGGGAACGGCACCTTGCCGGTCTCGTGGTTCACGAACAGCTCCACTTCGTGATGGCCGCGCTTGCGCACCGAGATCCCGTCCGGGATCGACTCGAAGCGGTACCCGCTCCGGAGCGTGTCCCCGACGGTCAGGAGCGGCTTCACCGAGGTGCCTGGCATCACCGGGGTGAGCATTGATGGATGAGCCGTCTTGAAACCGCGGCTCTTGTGGCCGGCGAGCGCGGGACTCGCCCCTATGGCCGTCGCCACCGCCGCGACCGTGCCACACGCAAGGATCGACCGTGTCCTCATCTCCCCCTCCTGGGGTCGTGGTGTGTCAGGTCTAACAGATTTGTGGGGTCTCCGTCGGCGTACCGAGGCTGCGCGCCCGCAGGAGCGCACGTCAGAAGCGGCGCTGGCGCTGCCGGCGCGCCGCCAGATGCTGCTCGGCAAGCGCCTGCGTGTTCGCATCCGTCGCGACCTCCGGCACCCCGAGGTCCCAGAAGGCGCCGGCGTCGAGGAGCGGTCGGCTGCGCACGGTCGGGCAGCGGATGACGGTCGTCGCCTCGCCGGCGCGCGCTTCCGCCAACGGCTCGGTCAGCGCCGAGACGTCGTCCACTCGGACGCCGCGGCAGCCGAAGCTCTCGGCGCGCACACGACGGACGACATCGACCGTTCGCTCGAGGCCGCCGAGGAGGCTTTGCGCGGCGCGGACGATCAGCTCGCGGGGTCCTGCGACAGCTTCGGTGCTCGCTCGAAGTGCTGGATCGCGAGCTCGGAGCGGATCGGCTCCGCAGACTCATCGGCATTCGCGAGCCGCGTGAGGCTCTCGGCCTCGATCCGCGCCGCCTCTGCGAGCACCCCGAGGAGAACGTCGGCCATCTCGTGCCAGCCCTGTTCGTCGAGCTGCAGCGGCGTCCAGGACACGTGGGTCTCGATGCGGTCGAAGCCCTTGGCCTGTCCGGCGTGGAGCAGATGCTCGCCGATCTGCTCGAGCTTCTGGGCGAAGATCGTGTGCCGCGTCGCGAGCGGGAGCTGTGCCCAGTGCGTGTCGTCCAGGAAGGGCCGCATGGTCGCGCGATAGATGTGTTCGATCGCGCCGCGCACCGGCCGGGTCTCGACCAGCTCGATCGCGTCGTTCTCCAGCAGGATCTTCACGTGATAGCTGACGTTCCCGAGCGGCTCCCCGAAGCGCTGCGCGATCTGATTCGGGCTGGAGGTGCCTTCGCTGAGCAGGTGGAGGATGCGCTGGCGGAGCGGATGTCCGAGCGATCTGACGATGCGCTCATCGACGGTACCTTTCCCCCGGGTTTTCATCGTCTCTCCGTCCCTCCGCAAGCGCCCGGCGAGCGCGATGGAGCCGAACCTTAACCGTTCCTTCGGGCATGCCCAGCAGGTCCGCGATCTTCGGCTGGGTCATGTCGGCGCCATAACGCAGAAGGAGGAGCCTCCGATCGAGCGGGTGGAGCCCGCGTAGCACCGCGCGCAGGTCGAGCCGCTCCGGGAGCCACTCGACCGCCTCGTCGTGCTCGGCGAGCTCCGTGACCTGGTCGAGGTCGGCGAGGTCGGGCTCCCGCGCCCGCGCTCGCAAGAACTCGTTGCGCGCGATCTGGCGCAACCAGGCGGACGGGTCTGCGGAGCGGCAGGAACGGCGCATCCGCCAGGCCCGAACCAGCGCCTCCTGCACGAGGTCCTCCACGTCCGACCCACGCGGCGCGAGACGCCGGGCGACGGTCAGACACTCCTCGCGAGCGGCCGCCCAGTCCCATTCCGGGCCTTCCGCGGAGTTTCTTGAGCGAATGAAACGATCCAGATCGCTCGGCGGGTCTAATGACTATGACCGACCTGCTCGAGCGCGCTGACGCGCGACGCACGTACGACGCGATGGCGCCGTACTACGACGCCTTCACGGCACATCACGACTACGAGTTGTGGACCGCGGTGATCCGCCGACTGGCGCGAGAGCACGGCCTTGCGGGCACCCGCCTACTCGACATCGGCTGCGGGACTGGCAAGAGCTTCCTGCCGTTTGCGGCCGACGGCTGGCGCGTGACCGCGTGTGACGTGTCGCCCCGCATGCTGGCCATCGCGAGGGCGAAAGCGCCGCCCGACGTCCAGCTCCACCTCGCCGATGCCCGCGAGCTGCCTCCCTACGGGCACTTCGACCTGGTGCTGCTCCTCGACGACGTCGTGAACTACCTCATCGACCCCGTCGACGTCGCACGGACGCTCACCGGTGCGGGCAGGAATCTCGCCGCCGGCGGCCTGGTCGTCTTCGACGTCAATCTGCTTCGCACCTACCGCACGTTCTTTGCGGAGTACGTCATCGTCGACGCTGGCGAAACGTTCTTGGCGTGGAGCGGCCGTACGCCTGCCGACGCGGGGCCGGGCGTTCTGGCTGAGGCCGTGCTGGACGTCTTCGAGCGCGACGCGGATGGCGGCTGGCGCCGCCATCACGGCGGCCTCCATCGGCAGCGCCACCACAGCGAGTCACAGGTCCGGGCCGCCCTCGCGCGTGCCGGCCTCGAATGCCTCGGCGTCTACGGCCATGGCCTCGACGGGATCCCGGCATCCGGCGCGGACGAGGTTCGCGACACCAAGGCCTTGTACATCGCGCGCCGCGGCGCGCCGGGAGACGAAAGGAGGTGACCCGTGCTGCAGATCAGCCACGCGAAGCGTCAGATCGTGCCGGTCGTGTCGGTGTCCAAGGGACCCTGACGTCAGCCGCCGGGGCCCGCATGGGAGCCAATCCTGTGCGGGCCGGCGGGCTTCGGCTGCGGCCGACGCTGGAGCCGTTCGCGGCTCCCGACGGCAACGTCTATCTGCTCACGGGAGGCCCCGAGGCGGTGCTCGTCATCGAGAACGCCTCTCCAGCGCAGCGGGCGCTGCTCGAGCTCCTGTCCGCCGGCGTCGAGGATGTCCGGGACCTCGTCGACCGCCTTGCCGGTCAGGGGATCCGCGACCTGCCCGCAGCGGAGATCGTCGAGCAGCTCATCGGGCTCGGTCTACTGGAGCCGACCAAGCGCGGCAAGCGGACCGAACCGGTGCGCTACGCCCGGCAGTTGCTCTATTTCGCCGACGTCGCGCCGCTCGCCCACCCCGAGGACGCACAGGCGCGTCTCCGGGACGCCAAGGTCGTCGTCCTCGGCTGCGGCGGGCTCGGCTCGTGGGCGCTCTGCGGACTGGCGTGCGCAGGCGTCGGCACGCTCGTGCTCGTCGACGACGATCGGATCGAGCTGAGCAACCTCAACCGACAGCTCCTCTACCGAGCCCTCGACGTCGGCCGGCCCAAGGTCGACGTCGCGGCCGAGGCGCTGGAGGCCTTCAACCCCGAGCTCGATCTGCAGACCGTCCCGCGTCGCATGGCGGGTCCCGCGGACATCGCCGCCCTGCTCGACAGTGCAGATGTGCTGATCGAGACGGCTGACTGGCCGCCCTACGACCTGTCGCGGTGGGTGAACGAGGCGTGCACGCGCGCCGGCGTCGCCCACATCTCCGCAGGTCAGGCGCCGCCGTTGCTCCGGCTCGGGCCCCTCTACGTGCCCGGAGCGACCGCCTGCCACGCGTGCCAGGAAATCGCCACCCGCGAGGCATACCCGCTGTTCGATGCCCTGGAGACCTTCCGCCGCTCGCGGCCGGCGCCGGCCGCGGCGACGCTCGGGCCGGCGTCGGGCATCATCGGATCCGTCCTCTCGATGGAGGTCCTGCACTACCTGACCGGCATCGCGCCGCCAGCGACCCTTGGAACGAGCGTCGCGCTCGACCTTCGCACGCTCGCCGTGACGCGTGAGGCGATTCCTCGCCGGTCGGACTGCCCCGTGTGCCAGGACGTCACCTAGCGTGATTTCAGCGCGGCGACGAGCGCCCCGTCTCGACCGTCGCCGCGTGCTCGGCGAGCCCGGTGGCCATACCGCCGACGAAGCCGTCGAGCGCGCGGCGCATCAGGCGGACGGCGCCGATCCCCTCGTGCTCCTCGGCTCCCGGCCGCTCGAGCTCGGCCTTCAGGCTGCGAGTGTCGGGGACGAACGGAGAGGCGTCCACACACCCAGCACTACCCGCCGGCGGTAGATCAGGAGCGCGATCGCTCCGTTGACGGCGCAGTAGTACACGGGGTACAGGAGCAGCGAGAGGTCGACCGCGCCGACCGCGCCGGCGGCGAGGGCGCCTCCCACGCTCGCGAACGCGAACGTCACGAGCGTCTCGGACTCCGGGTCGCGGTAGGTCTTCGGGACCATCATGCCCGCGCCGATGAGGTCGGCGACCACCACGCACACCGTCGCCACGAGCGGCTCGTCGGCGACGATCCAGCCCACCACTCCCCCGGCCGCGATCGCGCACGTACGGGATCGTGTCGGCGATCCCGATCGCGCCGGCCGAGACGCCGAGCACCGCGACGAGCTCGATCATCGAGCCTCATCCGTTCGCATTCACCGACGATCGCCGGGGGGCGCTTTCGGGATGCTTTCAGCCGGCTTGCGGGAGGGCTGCCGCACGCTCGGGCTGCTGCAGCGCGGCCGCGATCGCGACGTAGGCCTTGCGGTTCCAGGCGAGCCCGACGTGGGAGCCGGTGATCTCCACGTTGTCGGCGTACGGCACGACGCACGACGGCCAGCGGACCATGCCGTCGCCCTTGGAGTAGATGCTCGTCAGCCGGACGTCCTCCGGGAACGGCGCGCGGTAGCCGGCGGTGAACGCGCAGCCGCACTCCTCGGTCATGCACCCGCGGCGCCCGCTGCGGGCCTCGACGCGGCGGGCGAGCGCGAGCGCGGCCAGCGCGGGCGCGGCGGCGTCGAACTGCGCCGACAGGCCCGAGCCCATGGCGACGACGTGGGAGACGTGCTCCGGCCGGCGGGCGGCAGCGGCGCGCGCGAGGTGGCCGCCGCGCGAGTGGCCGACGACCGCCACGCGCCGGCCCTCGGCCTCGGCCAGCGCGGCGATCTTCCGCTCCACGCGCTCCAGCGCGCGCTCGGCGCAGCCCGCGTTGAAGACCATCGTGCAGGTCGCCGGGCGGTAGCCGGTGCGGCGCAGCCAGAACGCGAGGTGCGAGAGCGTCCAGTCGCCCCCGGCGAACCCCGGCACGAGCACCACCGGCCGGCCGTCGCCGCGCGGCGTCCCGCCACGACGGTAGATCGGGTCGGCCAGGAGCCGCAGGAACTCGGCCTGCCAGCGCATCTCCGCGACCGGCCGGCCCCACCAGACAGACGACATGACGCGATCCTACGGCCCCACCCGGAGGACGCGCGGCACCCGCGGGCGGACGGGGCGGGCGGCGCCGGATACGCTGGCTCGGTGAGCGTGCAGGAGGCGATCGAGGCGCTGACCGCGCAGCTGGGCGACCGCCTGTCGACGTCGGACTCCGTCCGTGACCTGCACGGGCGCGACGAGTCCTCGTTCCCGCCGGCGCCGCCTGACGCGGTGGCGTTCCCGCGCTCGACCGAGGAGGTCGCCGCGATCGTGCGCGCGTGCGCCGAGCACGCGGTGCCCGTGGTCGCGTTCGGCACCGGCTCCTCGCTCGAGGGCCACGTGCTCGCGGTCGAGGGCGGCGTCGCCGTCGACACGAGCCTGATGGACGCGATCCTGCGCGTGAGCATCGAGGACCTCGACGTCACGGTCCAGCCCGGCGTCACCCGCACGGCGCTCGAGAAGCGGGTCGGCGGCGAGGGGGCGTTCTTCAGCGTCGACCCGGGAGCCGACGCGTCGCTCGGCGGGATGGCGGCCACCGGCGCCTCGGGGACCAACACGGTCCGCTACGGGACGATGCGCGACAACGTGCTCGCGCTCGAGGTCGTGCTGGCCGACGGGCGCGTGATCCGCACGGGCACGCGGGCGCGCAAGTCGAGCGCCGGCTACGACCTCACGCGCCTGTTCATCGGCTCGGAGGGGACGCTCGGGATCATCACCGAGCTCACGCTGCGGCTGCGGCCGATCCCGGAGGCGATCTCGGCGGCCGTGTGCTCGTTCCCCACCACCGCCGACGCCGTCGCCACCGCGATCGGCATCGTCCAGTCCGGCGTGCCGATCGCCCGCTGCGAGCTGCTCGACGCGACGATGATGGCGGCGGTCAACGCCCACGCCGAGCTCGAGCACCCCGAAGCGCCGACGCTCTTCCTCGAGTTCCACGGCTCGCCCAGCGGCGTCGAGGAGGACGCCCGCTACGTCGAGGAGCTCGCGCGCGGGCACGGCGGCGGCGACTTCGCGTGGGCCACGCGCACCGAGGATCGGTCGCGGCTGTGGCGCGCCCGCCACAACGCCTACTTCGCCGGCATCGGGCTGCGGCCCGGCTGCCGCGCCGTGACGACCGACGTGTGCGTGCCGGTGTCCGAGCTCGCGGCCACGATCGACGCGACGATCGCCGACCTCGCCGGCCTCCCCTTCCCCGCTCCGCTGCTCGGCCACGTCGCCGACGGGAACTTCCACGTGATGCTGCTGGTCGACCCCGACGATGCCAGCGACCGCCGGGCGGCCGAGGCCGTCTACGAGCGGATGGTCGAGCGCGCGATCGCCGCCGGCGGGACCTGCACCGGCGAGCACGGCGTCGGCCTCGGCAAGCGCCGCGCGCTCGGGGAGCAGAGCGGCGAGGCCGTCGAGGTGATGCGCGCGCTCAAGGCGGCGCTCGACCCCGGCGACCTGCTCAACCCCGGCAAGGTGCTGCCTACTCCATGACGTACGTGCCGGGAGCGGGGCCGATTGACGCGTGGCGGCGGTTGCCGAGCCGCTTCGGCGCGCGACGGAGCTCGCCGGAGCGCTCGCCGAGCCACGCCGCCCAGTCCGTCCACCAGGTCCCGGTGCGCTCGCTCGCGCCCTCCAGCCAGTCCTCGGCCGCCGGCGGGTTGACCCCGTCGTCGGCGACGCGGTAGCGCGCCTTGGGGTTGCCGGGCGGGTTGACGAGCGCGGCCACGTGTCCGCTGCGGGAGAGCACGAAACGCGTGTCGCCGCCCAGCAGCTGCGTGGTGGCGTAGCAGTTCTCCCACGGCGTGATGTGGTCGGAGATGCCGCCCACGACGTAGGCGTCGGTCTTGACCGCGCCGAGGTCGATCGGCGTGCCGAGCAGCTCGATCACGTCCTGCTGGGCGAGGCCGTTCGAGACCGCGAGGTTCGCCAGGTCGCGCAGTAGCCCGGCGGCCATCCGCGTCGTGTGGGCGTTCCAGAACAGGATGTCGAAGGCCGGCGGCGTGCGGCCGAGCAGGTAGTTGTTCTGGACGTAGTTCCAGACCAGGTCGTTCGGGCGCAGCCAGGCGAAGAACGACTGCAGCGCCTCGCCGTCGAGGTAGCCGCGGCCGTCCACGGCCTTGACGGCGATCCTGGCGATCTCCGGGCCCATGAACGCGCTGGCGGTGCCCGCGCGCTCGGAGTCGATCACCGTCACGCCGAGCATGATCGAGCCGAGCCGGTCCTGCTCGCCGCGCACGGCCATCCGCGCCGCGAGCGCGCTCACGAGCGCGCCGCCGGAGCAGTTGCCCGCGAGGTGGAAGCGGTCGCTCCCGGTGATCGCGGTGATCGCCTCGGCGGCCTCCAGCACCCCGGCGGCGTAGGTGTCGAGCGTCCAGTCGCGGTGCTCCTCGGTCGGGTTGCGCCACGACAGCGCGAACACCTGCTGCCCCGCGCGGACCAGCGACTCGACGAGGCTGCGCTCGGGCGCGAGGTCGACGAGGTAGTACTTGTTGACCATCGGCGGCACGAACAGCACGGGCTCGGCGCGCACCATGTCGGTCTGCGGGGCGTACTGGATGAGCTCGAACAGCTCGGTGCGCAGCACGACGGCGCCCGGCGTGGCGGCGACGTCGACCCCGACCTCGAACGCGTCCGCGTCGACGCTGGCGGGCAGCCGCGGCGCCGACGCCATGTCGCCGGCGAAGTTGCGCGCGCCGCGCACGAGGTTGGCGCCGCGCTCCTCCACGGTGGCGCGCAGCGCGACGGGGTTGGTGAGCAGGTAGTTGCTCGGCGCGGCGGCGTCGTGCAGGTTCTCGAGCGCGAACCGCACCCGGCGCTCGTCCTGGATGTCGAGCTTCGCGTCCGAAAGCAGGCCGTCGAGCGTGCGGCCGGCGGCCAGATAGCCCTGTGCGAGCCGGGAGAACACCGGGTTGTCCGTCCACGCCGGGTCGGCGAAGCGGCGGTCGCCGTTCTCGCCCCTGCCGGCGGCGGCGCGGGCCAGGCCGCCCGCGAGGCCGGCGGCGCGGCGCGCCACGCGGTCGGGCCGGCGGGCGAGGCCGGCGGCGAAGGCGACGCCGGCGCGGCCGGGGATGAAGCGATCCATCAGACGGCCACCGGCTCGCGCGTGCCGATCAGCCGCAGCGCGGCCTCGGCCGTGAAGCAGCGCAGGTCCTCGAGCGCGACGTCCGACACCCAGGCCACGTGCGGCGTGAGCAGCAGGTTCGGGGCGTCGAGCAGCGGGCTGGTGAGCGGCAGCGGCTCGACCTCGGTGACGTCGAGCGCGGCGCCCGCCAGGTGGCCGGAGCGCAGTGCGGCGGCGAGCGCGTCCTCGTCGACGAGCCCGCCGCGCCCGATGTTGATCAGCAGCGAGCCGGGCTTCATCCGCGAGACGTCGATCATGTGCCGCGTCTCGGGCGTGAGCGGGACGTGCAGGGAGACGACGTCGGCGCGGCGCAGCAGAGCGTCGAGCCCGACGAGCTCCACGCCGGCCGAGCCGGCGTACGGGTCGTACGCGATGACCTCGACGCCGAGCGCCTGCGCCTTGCGGGCCACGTGGCGTCCGATGCGGCCGAAGCCGACCAGGCCGAGCGTGGCGTGCGAGAGCCGCGACACCGACTGCGGGGCGGGCACGTCGACGCCGCCGAGCCGGACCGAGCGGTCGAACGCGACCAGCTTGCGCGAGAGCGCCAGCAGCAGCGCGATCGCGTGGTTGGAGATCTCCTCGTGGCCGTACTCGGGCACGTTGCCGACGGCGATGCCGAGATCCTCCGCGGCCGCGAGGTCGACGTTGTCGAGGCCGACGCCGTAGCGCACGACCGCGCGGCAGGCCTCCAGCCGCTCGAGATGCCAGCGGTCGAGCGGGACGATCGGGCCGGCGAGGATGGCGACGGCGTCGCGCTCGATCGCAAGCTCGAAGCCCTCTTCGACGTCCAGGCCGAGGGCCTGGGTGTCGATCACCTCGTAGCCGAGCGGCTCGAGGACGCGGCGCTCCACGGTGCGGTCGCCGTGGACGCCATGGTCGATGACGGCAATGGTGCTCATGGTCAGCTCTCCCTTCACGCGGCGAGGCCGGCGTGGGTCGTGCGCAGCTCGCGCTTGAGGATCTTGCCGCTGGGGTTCTTGGGCAGCCCGTCGGCGACGACGACGTAGCGGGGCGTCTTGAAGCCCGCGAGGCGCTCGCGGCAGAAGGCGGTGATCGCGTCCGGCGCCACCGCCTGACCCGCGCGCGGGACCACCACAGCGGCGACGGCCTCGATCCAGCGCGGGTGCGGGATCCCGAAGACGGCGGCCTCGGCCACGGCCGGATGGGCGTGGATGACCTCCTCGACCTCGCGCGACGCGACGTTCTCGCCACCGGACTTGATCATGTCCTTCATGCGGTCGACGACGTACAGGTAGCCCTCGTCGTCGAGGTAGCCGAGGTCGCCGGTGTGCAGCCAGCCGCCGCGGAACGTCTCGGCGGTCTTCGCCGGATCGTTCCAGTAGCCGACCATCGCCTGCGGCGAGCGGTGCACGATCTCCCCCACCTCGCCGGCGGCCACGGGGCGGCCGTCGAGATCGACGATCCGCGTCTCGACGCTGAGCGCCGGGCGGCCCGCCGAGCCCGCCTTGCGGACCTGGTCCTCAGGCCGCAGGACGGTCGCGACCGGCGACATCTCGGTCTGCCCGTAGAAGTTGAACAGCCGCACGCCGGGGAGCCGCTCGCCGAGCTCGGCGAGCACTTCGACCGGCATGATCGACGCGCCGTAGTAGCCCTTGCGCAGCGAGCTCAGGTCGCGGCGATCGAAGTCCGGGTGGTTCATCAGCGCGATCCACACGGTCGGCGGGCAGAACAGCTTCGTCGCCCGCTCGGCCTCGACCGCGGCCAGCATGGCGGCCGGGTCGGCCTTCGGCAGCAGCACGTTGACCGCGCCGAGGTGGATGCTGGGCGTGAAGAAGCAGTGCAGCTGCGCGGAGTGGAACAGCGGCAGCGCATGCACCTCGACGTCGTCGGGCGTCATCTCGCCGTCGACGAAGCAGCTCGTGTGCTGGGCGATCAGCGAGCGGCTGGTGAGCATCGTGCCCTTGGGGCGCGACTCGGTGCCGCTCGTGTACAGCAGCTCGACGGTGTCGTCGTCGGCGAGCTCGACGACCGGCTCGGCGGCGTCACGGTGCGTCGTCCAGCCGGAGACCGGCTCCCACCCGGCGCGCTCGGAGCCGATCACGCCGCGGACGGCGATCGGCGCACCGGCGGCGGCGATGCCGGCCTCGGCCAGCTCGACGAGCAGGTCCTCGGCGACCATCGCGGTCGCGCCGGAGTGCTCGAGGATGTAGGCCACCTCGCCGGCGCTGAGCATGTAGTTGATCGGCACGCAGATCACGCCGAGCCGCGCGCAGGCGAAGTAGGTGACGACGAAGCCGTACGAGTTGTGGCCGAGCAGCGCGAGCCGGTCGCCCTTGGCGAGGCCGCGCTCGGCGAGCGCGTTGGCGGCGCGGTTGACGGCGTCGTCGAGCTCGCGGTAGGTGCGGCGCAGGTCGCCGTCCACGATCGCGGTGCGGTCCGGGTGGCGGGTGGCGGAGCGGCGCAGCAGGTCGCCGATCGTCTGCCGGCGTGCGATGTCGATGGTCACTGGCGGTCCTCTCTCAGACGGTGGCGAGCGGGCCGGAGAGGCGCCGCTCGGCGATGGCGTGGGCGGCGGCGAGCGGCGTGACGCCGAGCGAGGCGGCCTCGCGCATGATCCGGCGCATCAGGTCCTCGATCGCGGCGGTGCGGGCCTGGGCGCCCTCGCCGTCGGCGCCCTCGAGCTCGGCGGCGACGCGCATCAGGCCGCCGGCGTTGGCGACGAAGTCGGGCGCGTAGTCGATGCCGCGCCGAGTGAGGTCCTCGGCGAGCGCGTCGTGGGCGAGCTGGTTGTTGGCGGCGCCGCAGACGATGCCGGCCTCGAGCTGCGGGACGGTCGTCTCGTCGAGCACGCCGCCGAGCGCGCACGGGGCGAGGACGTCGACGCGCGCGCGCAGCGCCTCGTCGGGGCTCATCCAGCTCGCATCCTCGAGCTCGGTCGCGAGCGCGCGCTTGCGCTCGTCGACGTCGGACACGATCACGTGGGCGCCCTCGGCGGCGAGCATGCGGGCGAGCGCCTCGCCCACATGGCCGACGCCGATGACCGCGACGCTGCGACCGGCGAGGTCGGGCGTGCCGAAGCGGTGCTCGGCGCACCCGCGCATCGCGGCGTGCACGCCGAGCGCGGTGAACGGGCTGGGGTCCCCGAGGCCCCCCAGGTCCTCGGGGAGACCGACCAGGTGCTCGGTCCGCGTGGCGATCAGCCGCATGTCGGCCGGGCTCGTCCCCACGTCCTCGGCCGTGATGTAGCGGCCGCCGAGCGAATCGACCGCGTCCCCGAAGTCGAGCAGCATCGCCTTGCGGGTCTCGGCCGTCAGCGGCGTGCCGGGCTCGACGCACACGACGCCCTTGCCGCCGCCCAGCTCCACGCCGGCCACGGCCGCCTTGAGCGTCATGCCCTCTGCCAGGCGCAGCGCATCCGCGACGGCCTCACCGGGATGTCCGTAAGTGGTCAGCCGGCAACCGCCGAGGGCCGGGCCCAGCGCGGTCGAGTGGACGGCGATGATCGTGTAGGCGCCGCTGCGTGCGCCGCGGCGCACCAGCAGCAGCTCGTGGTCGAGAAGGTCGGTCAGCATGCACTCCAGCTTGGGCGCGCAGCCGCTCACATGCTTCCGACATCTGTCGGAAATGCGGGCCCTCCGGACGCGACTACCTGGTGAGCCGGGCCAGGCGGAGGCCGAGGTGCAGGGCCAACCGGTCGTCCCCGACCTTGAGCCGCGCGCCGGTGATCTCCTCGATCCGCTGCAGCCGGTAATAGAGCGTGGCTCGATGCAGCGAGAGCGCCTCGGCGGTGGCCTTGGCGTCCCCCGCGCGGTCGAGGTAGGCCTCGAGCGTCTCCACCAGCTGCTCGTGCGCGCCGTCGCGCAGGAGCTCGACCAGGCCGGGGTGCAGCGCGTCGTCGTCGAGGTCGTCGGGGAAGCGCACCAGCGTCCGGTAGACGCCGAGCTCGTCCCACGCCGCCACGCGTCCGAAGCCCGCGACGCGCTGCGCGACGGCGACCGCGTCCCGCGCCTGGCGGTACGAGCGGGGCGCGCCTGAAAGCTCCTGCGCCCCTCCGATGCCCACGCGCGTGACGGCCTCGGCGCCCTCCTCGCCGGCCAGCTCGAGCAGCCGCTCGGCCAGCTCGCGAGGCGACGTCGCGTCGTCGAGCACGACCACGAACGCGCCGTGGTCCGAGCGACGCAGCTCGAGCCCGCAGCGCGCCGGCACGAGCCGCCGCAGGCGGTCGAGCGCAGCCCCGACCGCCACCTCGAAGCGCGCCGGGTCCTCGTCCGCGCGGATCGCCAGCACCGCGACGCGGCCCGGCTCGAGAAAGCCCTCGTCGGTCAGCGCCCGCGCGGCCTCCTCGGCGTCCTCGTCGCCCAGCAGGTGGGTCAGCAGCCAGCGCTCCCGCTCGCGCTCGAGCTCGCGCAGCCGCCGCTCGCGGTAGAGCACCTGCGCGGCCTCGCCGGCCGCGGCCTCGGCCTGGGCGAGCGGCGCCCCGTCGAGCGTTCCGTCGGGGTCGACGATGAACATGAAGCCGAGCAGCACGCCACGGGTGCGCAGCGGGAGGCAGACGCGCGCCTCGGCGCCGATCTCGGGGTTGGCCGGCAGCCGGACCGGGCCCTCGGCCTCCTCGATCCCGAACGAGAACGCCCACTCGAGCGCCTCCTCGGAGATCCGGCGCGTGAGGATCGAGCGCATCCGGGCCGCGTCGGGCGGCTCGGTATGCGGGCTGTGCACGAGCCAGCGGATCTGCCGGTCGTCGACCGCCACGTCGCGGCCGATGTCCGCGGCCAGCGCGTCGACGATCATCTGCAGCGGCGCGTGCGTGCTCACGCCGTCACACCGTGTGAGAAGGTCCTCATCCGCTTCTCACGGCACGCTAACGCTCTGATCACATCATGCCGGTACCTCGATGATCGTGGGACCGGGCCGGTCGAGAGCGTCCCGCAGCGCGCGGCGGAGCTGCGCCGGATCCTCCGCCCGCACGCCCGCGCCGCCGAACGCCTCCCCCAGGCGCGGGAGGTCCGGCACGAGCAGGTCGACCCCGACCGGCTCGATGTCCTGCTCGACCATCTGGTTGCGGATCTCGCCGTAGCCGCCGTTGTTCGGGACGACCACGGGGAGCGGGATGCCGAGCTCGGCGGCGGTGACGAGCTCGGCCACCGTGAACAGGAGGCCGCCGTCGCCGGCCAGCGCGATCACCGGGCGGTCCGGTGCCGCCAGCTTCGCGCCGATCGCCGCCGGCAGCGCGTAGCCGAGCGTCGCGTAGCCCGTCGGGTAGATGAAGCGGCGCTCGGGGCCCATCTGCAGGAAGTGGGCCGCGCCGTAGTAGGCCGCCATGGTGCTGTCGCCGGCGAGGACGCCGTCCGTCCCGAGGGCGTCGTCGAGCGCGTCGACCACTCCACAGGAACGGCTCTCGCGTCCTGCGCGCGCCTCACCGCGGATCGCCTCGCGCACGGTGGAGAGGTCCTCGCCGCCGGGCCGGCTCGGGAGCCGCGCGAGCACCGCCCGCGCATCTCCGAGCACGCCGATGTCGGCGCGCGCGTTCTTGTCGCAGCTGAGCCGGATCCACATCGACGCGGATCAGCCGCCCCGCCAGCTGCGGCACCGGTCCCCACAGGTCCGACTCCCCGAGCTCGGTGCCGACGGCGACCACCACGTCGCGCCCCGCGAGCCACTCCTGCGCTGCGCGCAGCCGGATCGAGGCGCCCAGCGAGAGCGGGTCGCGCTCGTCGACGATCCCCTTCCCGTTGACGGTGGTGATCACCGGCACGCCGAGCGCCGCGGCCTCCGCCGCCGCGCCGCGGGCGCCGCCGCCGAGCACGAGCGCCGGGCGCTCGGCAGCGTCGAGTGCCGCCACGGCGCGCTCGACGGCGCCATCGTCGAGCGCAGCCGCCGCGCCGGCGTCCTCCTGCAGCACGACCTCGCCGGTCGCCTCCAGGACGTCGACGGGCACCTCCACGTGCACGGGCCGCGGCCGCCCGGATGCGAAGTGCGCGAAGGCCTCGCCGATCGCGCCCGCCGCCTCGGCCGGCGAGCCCGCGCGCCGGCTCCAGGAGACGAGCGCGCCCATCGCGCCGCCCTGGTCCTTGCCCTCGTGCAGGAAGCCGGTGTCGCGGCCTTCGACGTGGCTCGGCATCGATGGCGAGACGATCAGCATCGGCACCGAGTCGGCGTACGCGGTCGCCGCGGGCGTCGCGGCGTTGATCACCCCCGGCCCGCTGGTGGCGATCACGACGCCCGGGCGGCCGGAGACGCGCGCGTAGCCGTCGGCCGCGTAGCCGCCTCCCTGCTCGTGGCGCGGGGTGACGTGGCTGATGCCGGACGCCGTCAGGTGGCGGTGGATCGGCAGCGTGTGCGTGCCCGGGATCCCGAACACGACCTCGACGTCGTGCGCGCCGCAGCGCCGCGACGACCGCCTCTCCCCCGGTCATGGTCACGCTCCCCACGGTCGCGCTCATCGCAGCGCCGCCAGCGAGATCATCTCGTGGCACGCGCTCGCGGCCAGCCACGCGGTGATGCCGCTGCGGGTCGTAGGGCGGCGAGACCTCGACGCAGTCGAAGCCGCGGAAGTCGATTCCCGTGAGCGCGCGCAGGTACGCGAGCGCCTGGCCGCTCGTCGGCCCGCCTACCTCCGGCGTCCCGGTCCCGGGCGCGAACGCCGGGTCGACGAAGTCGATGTCGAACGACAGGAACGCGGGCATGTCACGCACGCGCGCGCGCACGCGATCGGCGTACGCCTCCGGCGACAGGCGCTCGAGCTCGGCCCACGTGATCGCGTCGTAGCCGAGCTCTCCCGGCGCGCGCTCGTCGGCCTCGCCGTACAGCGTCCCGCGCATGCCGGCCTGCACCGAGCGGTGCGGGTCCACCAGGCCCTCCTCGACCGCGCGCTTGAACACCGTGCCGTGGAAGTAGCGGGCGCCGTAGTAGTCCTCCCATACGTCGGCGTGAGCGTCGAGGTGCACGAGCGCGAGCGGCCCGTGCACCTTCGCCGCCGCGCGCAGCTCGGCGAGCACGATCGAGTGGTCGCCGCCGACGCACAGCGGCACGACGCCGGCCTCGTGCAGCGGCGCGAGGTGCTGCTCGATCCGCTCGAGGCTCTGCTCGTGATAGCCGGGCACGGTCGGCGCGTCGCCGTAGTCGACCATCGACAGCCGCTCGACGACGTCGACCTTCAGGTGCGGGTTGTACGGCCGCAGCAGCACCGACGCGCTGCGGACCGCCTCGGGGCCGAAGCGCGCCCCGGAGCTTGAACGACACCGCGTCGTCCGTCGGGACGCCGACGATCGCGAGGTCGACGGACGCGGTGGTCTGCAGGTGCGGCAGCCGCATGAACGTGCGCGGGCCGGTGAACCGCGGGTCCGGCCGCCGCGTCGGGCGGCCGGTGGTGGACGCCTCCTCCGGGGATCACGCGACCACCCCCGTCCGCGGCGCCGCCGTGCGGGCCGGCGCGTCGGCCAGGCTCACGCCGACGTACACCACGAGGCTCGTCAGCAGGCCGTACATGATCGGGTCGTTCGAGTACAGCCCGCTGACGATCATCAGGCCCACGACCACCACCGACGACACCGCGATCGAGGCGACGGCGGCGCGGCTGGTGCCGCGGCTCCACAGCAGCCCGAGCACGATCGGCACGAACAGCGCGCCGGTGAGCAGGTCGTAGGCGACGGTGAGCGCGCCGACGACGTCGTTGAGCACGAGCGACACGCCGACGACGGCCGTCGCCGACCACGAGCGTGACGACGCGCGTGGCGGCCACCGGGTTCGTGACCGGCCGCACCAGCGCGAGCAGGTCGTTGGCCAGGATCGTCGAGGAGGCCAGCAGTGCGGCGCTGGCCGTCGACATGATCGCGGCGAGCGCCGCGGCCAGCACGAGCCCGATGACGCCGGCCGGCAGCACGGCCTCGACGATCGCCGAGAACGCCTCGTCCGGGTTGCCCAGGCTCGGCAGCACGACGCGGGCGGCGGCGCCGATCAGCGCGCCGGCGATGCCGTAGACCATGCAGTACGTGCCGGCGACGATCGTTCCCGCGGCGGATGACCTTCTCGTCGCGGCCGGTGAAGATCCGCTGCCAGATGTCCTGGCCGATCATGAGGCCGAAGAAGAACAGCAGGAAGTACGTGAAGATCGTGTTCCAGCCGATCGACGTCGGCTCGAAGTAGCTCGCGGGGAGCTTGTCCGCCATCGCGCCGAGGCCGCCGGCCTCGCTGATCGCGAACGGCAGCAGCAGCCCGAAGATGCCGACCGTCATGATCACGAACTGCACGATGTCGGTGAGCGTCAGCGACCACATCCCGCCGGTCACGCAGTAGAGCACCACGACGCCGCCGGCGATCAGAACCGCGACCGTCGTCGACACGCCGAGCAGGCTGTTGAAGACGGTGCCGCTGGCGATCGTCGAGGTGACCGCGATCATCAGCGCGTAGGCGGCCATGATCGCCGCGCTCACGAGCCGCGCCGAGACGCCGTAGCGCTTGGCCATCAGCTCCGGCACGGTGTAGACGCCCGCCTGCGCGAGGCGGCGCGAGAGCAGGACGCCGAGGCCGATCAGGCCAAGGCCGATCATGAACACGAGCGCGGCCCCCGAGAGCCCGTGCTCGTAGCCCAGGCTCACGGTGCCGACCGTCGAGGCGCCGCCGAGCACGACCGCGCTCAGGGTGCCGATGAACATCGGGTAGCCCAGCCGCCGCCCGGCGACGAGGTAGTCGTCGGCGGTTCGAGCCCGCCGGTAGCCCCACCAGGCGGCTCCCAGCATCACCGCGAAGTACACGACGATCACGATCCAGTCCAGTGCTCCGGCCACGGCTCCCTCTCCCTCTCTCGCGTGGATGCGACTGCTGGGGAAAGATGCCCGCGACGGAGCGAGCGGCATATCGTGGGTTCTCAGAAGCGTGCGCCGCGCGTTCGTGAATCGGCCAATAGCGCGATATGCAGCTCCGCGATCGTCGCGGGGTGCTTGAGCGAGCAGTCCAGGAGCTGCTCGATGCGGGTGAGCCGGTAGCGGAGGGAGTTCGGGTGCAGGTGGAGGTCCGCCGCCGTGGCGCCCACGTCGAGGTCGTGGCCGAAGTAGGACACGAGCGCCTCGTGCAGCAACGGCTGCTCGCGCAACACCGCGACGAGCGCGGCCACCTTGGGCTCGAGCCGCTCCGGCGCGGCCTCGCTCAGCAGCAGCGTCCCGAGGTCGAACTGCTCGAAGGCGACGATCTCGCCGCCGGGGGCGGCACGCTGCAGCGCGAGCTCCGCGTCCCGCAGCGACTCGCACACCGCGCCGAGGCCGGAGACCGGCCGTCCGAGCCCGGCACGGGTCCCGGCGAGTGCGGGCTCGAGCGCCTCGGGCGACGCCTGCGCGAGCACCACGACCGCGCCGTCGCGTTCGCTCACGAGGCTCGGAACTGCGGCGAGCGCCTCGCCGACCTGGTGCCGGAGGACGGACAAGTCTCCCTCGCCGGGCTCGCGGGCGAGCGCGACGCGAGCAGGCGCGGCGAAGTCGACGCCGAACGCGCCGGTTCGCGCTGCGAGCGAGGCGGATGACGCCGGATCGGCGGCCAGGATCTCGTCGAGGAGGGCGCCGCGGACGGCGAGCTCCTGCTCATACGCGACCGCCTTCAGGCGCTCCATCGCCACGAGCAGCGGCGCGGTCATCTCGGCGGCGCGCTTGGCGAGCGTGCCGATGAACCCCGCGCGAGGGCTCGCGAGCAGCAGCCAGCGCGGCGCCTCGCCGGCGCTGGCGGCGAGCGGCGCGGCGACGGCGTGCCAGCCCTCGGCCTCGGCCTCGACGACCGCCTGGCCCGGCGTGCCGAGGGCCTCCCACAGCGCCTCGACCGGCGCGCTCCCACGCGCGATCTCAGGGTGACCGTCAGCCCCGAGGATCGCGGCGGTCGCGTCCATGAAGCGCGCGAGCCGCTCGACGACGGCACGCTCGGGCTCGGGGTCGCGCAGGGCGTCGACCACGAAGCGCTGGAGCGAGGAGAGGCGATTGAGCAGCGGAGCGTCGGCGCCCATCAGCGCCGTGTCGACGAACCGCACGACGTCCCGGAACGGGGTGTCGGTCGGGACCGCGAGGATCGGGTACGAGCGCGTCTCGCCCTCCTCCAAGAGCGCCGCCGGAAGCTCGTCGAACACCGGCCCGACGCCGAACGCGAGCGCGGCGACACGCGCCTCGTCGCACTCGCGCACGAGCGCACGCAGCTCGTCATCGGAGCCGCCCTCGAGCCGCACGCCGGCGGTCAGCAGGACCCACTCCGGGGCGATCCAGCGGGCCGGCGACTCGACCTCGACCACCGCCGCCCCGAGCACCGGCCGAGCCAGCCGACTCCGCCGCACCCGTCCGCAGCGCGAGGCCGAGGGCCTGCTCGTCGAGGAGGTCGCCCAGCGTGAGCACCGCGCGTCGCGTCTGCACCCGCACGGAGTCTAAGCGAGGTGAGAGGGTCCTCATCCGGCTTCTCACGGCGCGCTAACGCCCTGACGGGGAGGAGTGGAGACGTGCCCGCCGACTTCGACGACGTGCTGCGCCTCGCGCATCGCCTCCTGTGCGCCGCCGTGGTCGCCCACCTCGATCGCGACGCGCTGCTCGATGCCGGCACGACCGCGATCGACGCCCTCGCCGCCTCGCCGGAAGGGCTGCGGCTGGCGGAGCTCGTGGAGAGCCGGCGCGAGGAGCTCGAGTCCGCGGTACGCGCCGCCGGCGAGGTCGACGCGCGCGAGCGGGTCGCGGTCTGGTCGCACGCCGTGGCCGCCGAGGCGCGCGAGGCGGCGTCGCCGCTGCGCGCGCTCCTGACCGCGCGCGAGTTCGCGGTGCTGCGCGCGCTCATGCGCCACCCGGGGATCACGCTCACCCGCCAGCAGCTGCGCGAGCACGCGTGGCCGGACGTCCCCGAGGTCACGTCCAACACGGTCGACGTCTACGTCGGCTACCTGCGCCGCAAGCTCGGCGCCGACACCATCCGGACGGTCCGCGGGGTGGGCTACAAGCTCGACCCCGACGCCACCGACGCGCTGCGATAGCTTCACACGGGTGCCCGACCGGACCGCGCTCGTGCGACGCCCCAGCTCGCGGCTCGGCGACGGCCTCGTGACGCACGTCGCGCGCACGGCGGTCGACGCCGGGCGTGCCGCCGAGCAGCACGCCGCCTACGTCGCGGCGCTCGCCGGCGCCGGCTGGGCTGTCCGCGAGGTCGAGCCCGCCGACGAGCTGCCGGACTCGGCGTTCGTCGAGGACACGGTCGTCGTCTGCGGCGACCTCGCGGTCCTCACCCGACCGGGCGCGCCGGAGCGTGAGGCCGAGGTCGCCGGCACCGAGGCCGCCCTCGACGGACTCGGGCTGGAGGTCGCGCGAATCGAGGCGCCGGGGACGCTCGACGGCGGCGACGTGCTGCAGGTCGACGGCACGCTCTACGTCGGCCGCGGCGGGCGCACCAACGGCGAGGGCATCCGCCAGCTGCGGCGCCACGCCGCCACCCGCGGCCGCCGCGTCGTCCCCGTCCCGCTGCGCAGCGTCCTGCACCTCAAGTCCGCGGTCACCGCGCTGCCCGACGGGACGCTGGTGGCCGCCGACGCGTCGCTGCTCGACACCGCGCCGCTGCCGAGCCTGCGGCTGGTCCCGGAGGAGGGCGGCTCGCACGTCGTGCCGCTCGGGGGCGGCACGCTGCTGATGGCGGCGTCGGCGCCCCGCTCCGCGGAGCTGCTGCACGACCTCGGGTTCGACGTCATCGCCGTCGACATCGGCGAGTTCGAGAAGATGGAGGGGTGCGTGACGTGCCTGTCGGTGCTGGTGCCGAATCCGGGATGAGCGGCGCCGCTTTGGAGACCGCACAGTTGCCGCCCACGCGCGGATCGCGGAGCATCGCCCGGTGACCCCGCATCCGCTCGACCCGCTCTCGGCCGACGAGATCCGCGCGGCCGCCGCCATCCTCCGCCGCGACCGCGAGGTCACCGACCGCTGGCGCTTCGCCTCGATCGAGCTGCGCGAGCCGCCGAAGGCAGTCGCTCACGAGCACGCTCCCGGCGACCCGGTCACAAGACACGCCGAGGTGATCTGCTGGAGCCGCGACGACGGCGCCGTCTACAAGGCGCGAGTCGACCTCGACGGCGACACGGTCACGGCGTGGGACCACGTCCCGGACGGCCAGCCCAACATGACCGTCGACGAGTTCACCGAGTGCAACGAGGCGCTCCGGCGCGACCCGCGCGTGATCGAGGCGCTCGCCAAGCGCGGGATCACCGACATGGACCGGGTGCTGATCGACACCTGGGCGTACGGCGCGCACCTCGTCCCCGAGCAGCACCGCGGCGGGCGGATCGGGTGGGTCGACGTGTGGTACCGCCACGAGCCCGGCTCGAGCCCGTACGCCAACCCCGTCACCGGCCTGCACTTCGTGGTCGACCTCAACCGCATGGAGCTGCTCGAGGTCGAGGACGAGTACCGCGTCGACGAGCCGCGCACGATGGGCGAGTACGTCCCCCACCTCGTCCCCGGCCTCAAGCTCCGCGACGACCTCGAGCCGATCGAGGTCGTGCAGCCCGAAGGCCCCTCGTTCACGCTCGACGGCAACCACGTGAGCTGGCAGAAGTGGACGCTGCGCGTCGGCTTCAACCACCGCGAGGGCATGGTCATCCACACGCTCGCCTACGACGGCCGGCCGGTCGCGCACCGGATGAGCTTCGCCGAGATGGTCGTCCCCTACCGCGACCCGACGACCGACCACTACCGCCGCACGGCGTTCGACGTCGGCGAGTGGGGCCTCGGCTTCATGACCGTCTCGCTCGAGCTCGGCTGCGACTGCCTGGGCGAGATCCGCTACCTCGACGCGGTCATGCACGACACGAAGGGCGAGCCGTACACGATCCGCAACGCGATCTGCATCCACGAGGAGGACGACGCCGTGCTGTGGAAGCACGTCGACGCCCAGGCCGGCGCCGAGGTGCGCCGCTCGCGCCGGCTCGTGCTCTCGTTCCACGTGACGGTCGCCAACTACGAGTACCTCGTCTACTGGCGCCTCTACCAGGACGGCAACGTCGAGTGCGAGGTGCGCGCGACCGGGATCATGGTCACTACGCACTTCGAGGAGGGAAAGCAGCCGCCGTACGGCACGCTCGTCGACGAGCGCACCTACGCGCCGTTCCACCAGCACTTCCTCGTCGCCCGGCTCGACCTCGACGTCGACGGCGAGGCCAACACCGTGTACGCCACCGAGTCCGAGGCGCTGCCCGTCGGGCCGGAGAACCCCCACGGCCTCGCGCTCGTGCAGCGCAACACGCCGCTCAAGACCGAGGCCGAGGGCCGCCAGGACTACGACTGGAGCACGCAGCGGGCGTGGAAGGTCGTCAACGGGGGCTCGAAGAACGGCCTCGGAACCCCGGTCGGCTACAAGCTCGTCCCCGGCGGCGCGTTCCCGCCGATGATGGATCCCGACTCGCCCGTGCTGCGCCGCGCGCAGGCGATCGCGCACACGCTGTGGGTCACGCCGTTCCACGAGGACGAGCGCTGGCCGTGCGGCGAATTCGTCGTCCAGAGCGAGGCCGATCGCGGCCTGCCCGCGTGGACCGCCGCCAACCGCTCGATCGAGGACACCGACGTCGTGCTTTGGTACGTGTTCGGGATCCACCACATCACCCGCCCCGAGGAGTGGCCGATGATGGCGGTCGACACCGTGTCCTTCTGGCTGAAGCCCACGGGCTTCTTCGACCGCAACCCGGCGCTCGACGTGCCGCCGCCCGCCAATCACTGCCATCCGGAGGAGAGCCGATGACCGCCGAGATCACCAACTTCATCCACGGCGAGCGCGTGGCCGCCGCCGACGGCCAGACCACCGAGCTGATCGACCCGAGCACGGGTGACGTGTTCGCCACCGCCCCGTTGTCACGCGAGGCGGACATCGACGCCGCCTTCCAGGACGCCGCGCGCGCGTTCCCCGAGTGGCGCGACGCGACCCCGAGCGAGCGCCAGCGCGCGCTGCTGCGGATCGCCGACGCGATCGAGTCGCGGGCCGACGAGCTGGTCGACGTCGAGTCCCAGAACACGGGCAAGCCGAAGCAGCTCACGACGGACGAGGAAGTGCCGCCGATGTGCGACCAGATCCGCTTCTTCGCTGGCGCGGCGCGGCTGCTCGAGGGCAAGGCGGCCGGCGAGTACATGACCGACTTCACGTCGTACGTGCGGCGCGAGCCGGTCGGCGTGTGCGCCGCCGTGACGCCCTGGAACTACCCGGCGATGATGGCCGTATGGAAATGGGCGCCCGCGCTCGCGGCCGGCAACGCGATGGTGCTCAAGCCGTCCGACACCACGCCCGCGAGCACGGTCTGGATGGCCGAGCTGATGGCCGAGTTCCTGCCCCCCGGCGTCTTCAACGTCGTCTGCGGCGACCGCGACACCGGCGCCGCGCTCGTCGCCCACCCGACGCCGGCGATGGTCTCGATCACCGGCAGCGTCGGGGCGGGCATCGCCGTCGCCAAGGCGGCGGCCGACGACGTCAAGCGCGTCCACCTCGAGCTCGGCGGCAAGGCGCCGGTCGTCGTCTTCGACGACGCCGACCTCGAGCTCGCGGCCGAGAACATCGCGCTCGCCGGCTACTTCAACGGCGGCCAGGACTGCACCGCGGCCACGCGCGTGCTGGCCGGCCCGCGCATCCACGACGACTTCGTCGCCGCGCTCGGCGAGCAGGCGAAGAACACCCGGACCGGGCCGCCGGACGACGGCGAGGTGCTCTACGGCCCGCTCAACAACGCCAACCAGCTCTCGCACGTCAGCGGCCTCGTCGAGCGCGCGCCCGACCACGCCACCGTGGTCACCGGCGGCGCCCGCCAGGGCGACCGCGGCTACTTCTACGAGCCGACGATCGTCGACGGCCTGAAGCAGAGCGACGAGCTGATCCAGAACGAGATCTTCGGCCCGGTGATCTCGGTGCAGACGTTCAGCGACGAGGACCAGGCCGTCGAGTGGGCGAACGGCGTGCCGTTCGCGCTCGCGTCGAGCGTGTGGACACAGGACCACGGCCGGGCGATGCGGATGTCGAAGCGGCTCGACTTCGGCTGCGTGTGGATCAACTGCCACATCCCGCTCGTCGCCGAGATGCCGCACGGCGGCTACAAGAAGTCGGGCTACGGCAAGGACCTGTCGCTCTACGGCCTCGAGGACTACACCCGCATCAAGCACGTGATGAGCTATCTCGGTGGGTGAGCCCGACCTCAAGGATCTCCCCGACTGGGTCAAGGCGCTCGGGCTGCCGCCCGAGGCCGTCGCGGCGATCGATCGCTACTGGAAGCCGGTGTGGGAGAAGCTCAGCCTTCTCCCCCGGCACCATGCGCCCGGCGAGGAGCTGGAGCTCGAGGCGATCGAGGAGGAGCGACCCGGGCCCCTGTGGCAGGCGCGCTACGAGGCGATGTGGCCCGCCTACAGCGCCTGGTACCTCAAGGAGGGGGACGCGGCGCGCCCGCCCTACCGCGAATGCCGCGACGCGCTCGCCCGCTACATGCCCGAGCTCGTGCCGACGTACGACCGGCTGGTCGAGCTGGCCGGGGGCGGCGACCTCGCCGCCCGGCTGCTCTCCCTCTGGCGGCCCCCGGGCTTCATCGTCGGCTGCTCGCAGGGCGTCTGGACGCGCGGCGAGCCGATGCTGGTCCGCAACTACGACTACCCGGCGTCGCGGCTCGAGGGGATCGTCTACCTGACCCGCTGGGGCGACCGCCGCGTGATCGGCATGAGCGACTGCCTGTGGGGTCTGCTCGACGGGGTCAACGACGCCGGGCTCGCGGTCTCGCTGACCTTCGGCGGGAGGCCCGACGTGGGCGAGGGGTTCGCGATCTCGCTCGTCGTGCGCTACCTGCTCGAGACGTGCGACACCGTCGACCAGGCCCGGGCCGCGCTCGAACGCGTCCCGGTGCACGCGCCGCAGAACCTCACGCTGCTCGATCGCTCGGGCGCGCACGTGACCGCGTACGTCGGCCCCGACCGGCCCGTGCGCTTCGTCGACACGCCGGCCACCACGAACCACCAGGGCGTCGTCGAGTGGCCGGAGTACGCGCAGGCGATCCGCACCGAGGAGCGTGAGCGCTGCGTGCTCGACCTGCTCGCCGACGAGCAGCTGACGCCCAACCGCTTCGTCGACGCGTTCCTCGAGCCGCCGCTGCACAACACGAAGTACCGGGAGGGCTTCGGGACGATCTACACGGCCGCCTACCACCCCATCGACGGTCGCGTGGTCTATCGCTGGCCCGACGAGGAGCCGTGGGAGCTGTCGTTCGACGCGTTCCCGCCCGGCAGCCGAACGGTGGCGCTGCCTAGGAGCGTGGGTCCCTAACGGGCCCCGGGTTTCGCCCCCTGGGCGAACACCCGCAAGGGAACCTGGCCCCCTGGGCCAGCGTTCCCCTAGCTCTTGAACGCCATCGCGCCGGTGGCGACCGGCTCCTCGGCGGCCATCGGCGACGACTCGAACTGGCCATGCACGGCCGCGATCCACTCGCGCGCCCGATCTGTGAGCTCGTTGTCGTCGGTCTGCATCCGCGAGCGGGCGACGAGCACGCCGAGGTCGGCGCCCGGGTAGCGGTAGTCGCCGGGGCCGAGCACGCGCAGGAAGAACGCCTCGGACTCGTCCTGCAGGCTGTGCCAGTCGTGACCCCAGCGGGCGAAGCGCATCGCGTCGCCGTCCAGCCGCCAGATGCCGGTCTGCGGCGCCTTCGTCAGCTGCTCGACCTCGTCGCCGGTGTCCTTGAGGATCAGCTGGCTCCAGACGTCGTCGCCCGACGCCTCGGCCCAGCGGCGGTTGATGTCCTCGACGTCGATCTCGTACTCCACGTCGAGGTACTCGAGCAGGTGGAAGAGGAACAGCGGGACGTCGGCGTAGGCGCCGGCCGAGACGTTGGTCATCGAGGTCACGCCGCTGATGCGCGGGTTGATCTCCCCGAGGTAGAGCTCGCCGCTGTCGACGTCGGCCAGGTAGTCGATCTCGAGGAAGCCGCGGTAGCCCTCGAGCGCCAGCCGGTCGCCGAGCTTGCGGGTGAGCGAGCGAGCGCGCTCGCGGTGCTCGGGTGAGAGCGCGTCGGGGAAGACGTCGTTGCCGCACCAGCCGCCCTTGTGCGGCGTCAGCTCCGGGTGTCCCGTGAGGTCGGTCATCAGCGGCCCGACGACCGTGCCGTGGCGGGTCAGCACCGCCTCGACCGCGGCGGCGCGGCAGTTGATGCGCTTCATGACCTTGAGCTCCTGGTCGGCCATGTCCTCGGCGTACTTGTCCCAGTCGCGCTCGCCGCGGATGAAGAACGTCGTCTTGCCCGAGTCGCCGTACGGCGTCTGGACCACGAGGTCGTCGCCGAGGCCGGCCGCGGCGGAGAGCTTCTGCAGCTCGGCGTACGTGGTCGCGCGGCCGAGCGTGTTGGGCGCGCTCGGCACGCCCGCCTCGTTGCCGAGCTGCGTGGTGACGATCTTCGAGTCGAGCCGGTGGCGCAGCTCGGCCGACGGGTGCGCGATCTCGAGCCCACATTCCGCCGCCGCCTTCTCGGTCTCGTCGTCGAACATCACGAACACGGCCTTGCCGCCGGCGCCGGCACGCTCGACGCGGTCGAGCACCTCCTTGTGCCCGAGCAGGTAGTTGCACATGTCCTCCATCGACTCGAACTCGCGGAACGGCCGCTCGTTGGGCACGAACACGCGCGGGTGGTTGCCCTCGAACGAGTCGAAGTAGTTGACGTAGAAGAAGTTCCGCAGCCAGCGGTCGACGCCGAGCAGGTTGAAGGCCGTGGGAGAGACGAAGTAGACCGGCGTGCGGTTGGTACGGAAGAACGCCCGGATCTCCGAGATCCCGTGCAGCATCGACCGGCATCATCTCCGCCCGGGCGCCCGCGAGCAACCGTGCTTGCGACGAAGCGGCGCGCTGCATTTTGGAGCGCGGACGGCTGCCGTGCGTGGCGCGTTGGCGGTACCGTCGGCGCGTGGACGCTCTGCTGTCGCTGTTCCCGCCTGGGAGCACGCCGGACGAGGACGGGATGCTGATGGTCGGCGGCTGCCGCGCCTCAGCCCTCGCCGAGGAGTTCGGCACGCCCGTCATGGTCGTCGCCGAAGCCGCGCTGCGGGCCCGGGCGCGCGAGTACGCCGCCGGGCTGGCGGCGCGCTGGCCGCGCTCGCGCGTGGTGTTCGCGTCCAAGGCGTTCCCGGCCACCGCCGTGCAGCGGGTGATGGTCGAGGAGGGCCTCGGGCTCGACGTGGCGGGCGCGGGCGAGATCCTCACCGCGCTCAAGGCGGGCGCCGATCCGGGGACGATCGTCCTGCACGGCAACGCCAAGACCGACGACGAGATCGCGCTTGCCGCTGCGCACGGGATCGGCCTCGTGGTGGTCGACAACGCCGACGACGTCGACCGGCTCGAGGCGACCGGCCACGAGCACGACGTGCTCGTGCGCGTCATCCCCGGCGTCGTGGCCGACACGCACGCCCACATCCTGACCGGCCACGAGGGCTCGAAGTTCGGGCTCGCGCCCGCGGCCGCCGCCGAGCTGATCCGCCGCATCGAGGCGTCCCCGCACCTGCACATGCGCGGCCTGCACGTGCACGTCGGCTCGCAGATCCTCGACGTCGAGCCGTTCGCGGCGTCGGTCGCGCCGATCGCGGCGCTCGGCGAGTTCGAGGTCTACGACCTCGGCGGCGGCCTCGGCGCCCGCTACACCTACGACGACGAGCCGCCGACCGTCGACGCGTACCTCGACGCGCTGGTCGGCGCCGCGCGCGAGCACCTGCCGGCCGGCGCCGAGCTGATCCTCGAGCCGGGCCGCAGCCTGGTGGCGACGGCCGCCACCACGCTCTACCGCGTCGTGACGGTCAAGCGCGGGGCGGTGACGTTCGTGGCCGTCGACGGCGGCATGGGGGACAACCTCGAGGTCGCGCTCTTCGACCAGCGCTTCGAAGCCGCGATCGCCGACCGGCTGGACGGCGCGGACGGCGAGCTGGTGACGGTGGTCGGCCGCCACTGCGAGAGCGGCGACGTGCTCGTCGACGGCGTAAAGCTCCCCGCCCCGCGCGTCGGCGACCTGCTGGCGGTCCCCGCGACCGGCGCGTACTGCCACACGATGGCGAACAACTACAACGGCGCCCGCCGGATCCCGGTGGTCTTCGTTTCGGAAGGTCAGGCTCGGCTGGTGGTCCGCCGCGAGACGTGGGCGGACCTGCTCGGCCGCGACGTCGACTGAGGAGGAGGGAACGCATGGCATCACTGGGGGAGCAGTTCCTGAGGCGCAAGCCGGTGGCGGCGATGGCCGAGGAGACCGGCGCCGACTCGGACGGGGGCGAGCTGAAGCGCACGATCACCCTGTTCCAGCTCACGCTGTTCGGCATCGGCGCCACGATCGGCACCGGCATCTTCATCGTCTTCTCGTCGGCCGTGCCGGAGGCCGGCCCGGCGGTGATCTTCTCGTTCGTGTTCGCCGGCGTGGTGGCCGGCCTGACGGCCATCTGCTACGCCGAGCTGGCGAGCGCGGTGCCCGTCTCCGGATCCTCGTACTCGTACGCGTACGCGACGATGGGCGAGGGGATCGCGATGATCGTCGCGGCCTGCCTGCTGCTCGAGTACGGCGTCTCGGCGGCCGCCGTGGCCGTCGGCTGGTCGCAGTACCTGAACGAGCTCCTCGACAACCTGTTCGGCTTCACGATCCCCGAGAACATCTCGAACGCCCCCGAGGCCGACGGGATCATCAACCTGCCGGCGGTCATCCTCGTCGTCCTGTGCGCGCTGCTGCTGATCCGCGGCGCGAGCGAGTCGGCGAAGGTCAACGCCGCGATGGTGATCATCAAGATCGGCGTGCTGGTGCTCTTCATCGCCGTCGGCATCACGGGCTGGGACTCGGACAACCTGTCGGACTTCGCGCCGTTCGGCGCCGGCGGCGTCACCGCCGCGGCGGGCATCATCTTCTTCTCCTATATCGGCCTCGACGCCGTCTCGACCGCCGGCGAGGAGGTGCACAACCCACGCCGGAACCTGCCGCTCGCGATCCTGATCGCGCTGGCGGTGGTGACGACGATCTACGTGCTGGTGGCGATCGTGGCGGTCGCCGCCCAGCCGGTCGCGGACTTCGAGGGCCAGGACGCAGGCCTGTCGGCGATCCTCGAGGCGGTCACCGGCAACACGTGGCCCGCGACCGTGATCGCCGCCGGGGCGGTGATCTCGATCTTCAGCGTTACGCTGGTCGTGATCTACGGCCAGACGCGGATCCTGTTCGCGATGGCCCGCGACGGCATGATCCCGCCGTTCTTCCACCGGCTGAACCCGCGCACGCTGACGCCGGTGCCGGCGACGATCGTCGTCGCCACGCTGATCTCGATCCTGGGCGGTCTGCTGCCGATCGAGTTCCTCGCCGAGATGACGAGCATCGGCACGCTGGTGGCGTTCCTGATCGTCTCGATCGGCGTGATGGTGTTGCGACGGACCGCGCCGGACCTGCCGCGCGGTTTCAAGGTGCCGCTGTACCCGATCGTCCCGCTGGCGTCGATCGCCGGCTGCATCTGGATCATCCAGGACCTGCGGGCGGTGACGATCTACGTGTTCTTCGGCTGGTCCGCGGTCGCGCTCGTCTGGTACTTCTTCTACGGTCGCCACCACGCCGTGCTCGGGAGGTCGTCATGACGCACGTGGTCGGCTTCGCCCCCGACGGGCGCGGGCGCGGCGTCCTGCACCTGGCCGCGATGCTCGCCCGCTCGTCGGGCGACGAGCTCGTGGTGTGCGCGATCATCCCCTCCCCCTGGCCGCCGAGCCCGGCGCGGGTGGACGCCGAGTGGCGGGCGGAGGTCGAGCACATCGCCAACGAGGCGCTCGACCGCGCGCGCGAGCGGCTGCCGGGGGACGTGCCGGCCCGCTTCGTCGTCCAGCACGCGCGCTCGACCCCGGCCGGCCTGCTCGAGGTGGCCGAGCATAACGACGCGCGCACGATCGTCACCGGCGCGATGGGCAGCACCAACGGCCGCCTGCTGCACAGCTCGCCGGTGCCGGTCGCGATCGCCCCGCGCGGCTTCCGCACGCGGCCCGACGCACGCGTGACGCGCGTGACGGCGGCGTTCTCCGGCGCCGACGACGACCTCGTGGTCGCCGCCGCAACCGTCGCCGCCCGTGTCGGTGCGTCGCTCCGGATCGCCTCGTTCGCCGTCCGCTCCCGCCCTCCGTTCACCGCCGGCGTCGGGCGCGTGGCCGACGACACGATGCTCACGGACTGGGTGCGGGAGATCGAGTCCGCGTGTCGCTCGACGCTCGAAGCGGTCGAGGAGCTGCCCGCCCAGCCGCGCGAGCTCGAGGCCGTCATCGGCTACGGCGAGAGCTGGGAGGAAGCGCTCGAGGACATCGAGTGGGAGGAGGGCGACGTGCTCGTGGTCGGCTCGAGCTCGGCGGGGCCGCTCGCGCGCGTCTTCCTCGGCTCGCGCGCGACGAAGATCGTCCGCCACGCCCCGGTGCCGACCGTCGTCGTCCCGCGCGGCGTGGTCTCCGAGCTCGCCGAGCAGGCGGGCGCCGGCCGAGGTCGGGCCGGTGTAGCCGGCGGGCTGCCCGATGCGCTTCCGCTTCCCGGTCGTGATCGTCGAAGGGACGTCGGCTCGCGGGGCCACGGCGGCCTCGGCATCCGCGAGCGTAGCGCCCGTCACCGCGCGGCGACGACGCGCTCGAGCAGGTCGACGTACTGCCCGAGGTGGCGGGGCCCGAGGAAGAGGTCGCGCACACGCTCGCGCGCGGCTTCACCCATGCGCTCCGCCGCATGCGGGTCGAGCAGCAGGGCGCTCACGCGCTCGCCGAAGGCGCGGAGGTCGCGCGGCTCGACGAGGCAGCCCGTGCGGCCGTCCTCGATCTGGTCCTGGATCCCGCCGACCCGTGTCGCCACCACGGGGCGTCCTTTCCACATCGCCTCCGCGACCGTCAGCCCGAAGCCCTCGGCGAGGCTCTTCTGGGCGACCACGTCGGCGCGGCGCTGGAGCGCGTTCACGATCACGGCGTTCTCCTCGGCATCCTCCATCGGCAACAGCGCCAGGTGAACGCGGCGGCGGACCGCCGCGGGAAGGTCGCGCCAGGCGGCCTCGGCCGCGGCGAACACCTCGGCGCCCTCCGGGTCGTCGGTGACGGCGCGGACGTCGGGCCCCGCCAGCACGAGATGCGGCTCCGCGTCCGCGGGCACGTGCTCGGCGAACGCCTCCAGGACTCCGAGCGGATCCTTGAGCCCGTCCCACCGCGAGACCTGCGCGAGCAGCGGACTGTCGAGGCGCAGCGCTTCCTCCTCGACCATCTGCGCCCGCCGCTCGACGACGCCGACGCTGCCGTCGAGGCGCTCGAAGAGCGCCCGGTGCGCCTGGTGGTGGCCGGCGGCAAGGTCCGCGGCACGCAGTACCGCAGCGACGCTGGAGAACGCCATCCCGTGGTTCTTCGGCGAGAAGGCATCGATCGAGGGCGGGATGACGGTCACGCGTGCCGGGTCGAGGCCCTCCCACGTGAACGCGTCGCGCGAGAACACGTACGCGTCCGCCTGCTCCAGGTAGGGCGTGAGGAAGCTCCAGGCCTCACGCGCGACGTCGTTCGGGAGGTCGAGCCCGATGTGCGCGCGCCAGATCACCGGGACGTCGGCCGCGGCCCGGATGGCGGGCAGCATGCCGGCCGTCTGCGGGTCGTGGAGGATCACGACGTCGTCCGGCCGGAGCATCTCCACGAGCGCCGCGGCGTTGGTCGCGCAGCGGCGCTGGTAGGAACTGCGTTCCGCCTCGGCCAGGGGCCCGCCGTCGCCCAGCGCCCCGTGCAGGCGGTTGTGCAGGCGCTTGGTCAGGCGGAAGAACTCGGCGTCGGCCCTCGAGGACCACCCAGCGACCGTCGAGCCCCGCTCCGCGGACGTAGCCGATCAGCGAGCGCAGCATCTCGGCGACGCCGCCCCCGACGGCCGTCGAGTTGACGTTCCAGACCGTGCGCGAGCCGAGGACCTCATGGCCCCGCGCGATCGTGCGCCGGAACGCGGCCAGCCCCTCCGGCGTCAGCACCTCCGCGAAGCGCTCGGGGCGCAGCGGCGTGATCTCGACGACCTCGAGCGGCACGGGCGGAGCCTACTGCCCGTGCTCAGGAACCGAGCGTGCCTGCCGCCGCGCTACGACGAGCCCGGCCTGCCATCCCGGCGCACGTCCTGCTGTCGGAGGGTGGATCGACTCGGTGTTGATCCCGCTGCGCGCGATCAGCCAGGCGATCACCGAGTTGGAGTTCCACATGTCACCCGTCTTGAGCTCATCGCGGCCCCACACGGGCGTCGGGACCTGCGGGACGAGATCGAGCACCCGTTGCGCGCGAGCTTCTTCGTCGGTCAGGCGCCGCGGGCCGCCAACGGCCTCGTCGACGTCGGGGATGCGTCCGTCGCGCCAGCGGCGGATCTCGTACCGGAAGATCCGAAACCGGCCCGCCCAGCGGGTCCCGACCGGGCCTGCGGCGACAACGCCGCGCTCCTCGCCGCGGGCGTCACGGACCGGCGCCTGCTCGATCACGAACCGCGCAGCCGCGACACGGACTTCCAGCGCCGAGTGGTACAGGTCGCACGCCGGTCGCCGCGCAACGCGCGCCGCCACCGCCTCGAACACGCGACCGTTGAGGCGCACGAAACGGCCACCGGCTCCAAGTGGCAGCCAGTAAAGGTCGACCGCGGCTCGCTCGGGACCCGCCGCGGCCCGCGGCCTAGAACGTTGACGTGACCGCACTGATCTCGGCATCAAAGAACGGGGCGTAGCGCGGAGTGCCGAACCACCAGCCGACGCGGAGGGTGCTCGGGAGCAGGAGGTCGCCGAAGCGGCGCTCGGCGTGGATCTGGCCTCCGAAGGGGATGTACTGGAAGGCCTTCTCGCCGGCGTTGCCCCAGCGCTGGGCGCTGACCGCGCGGATCGCGCCGTGGTGGTCGATGCTCAGGCGAACCTCGGGTTGCTCGGGCGGGAGGTTGAAGCGGGCGACGATGACGTTGTCGGTTTCGGCTCGCCATGTCACGCCGCGGTCGGGCAGCACGCTGGGAGGCGCGAACACGACGCTCTCGATCGCCGCTCGCGTCGCCGCCGACCGGGCCGTGTTGGCGTCGTGGGCGCGAAACAGGGTCACGCGCCCGAGCAGGCGGCCCTCGGTGCTGCCGCCGGCGTCTGCGTAGCCGTCGGTGACCCGCAGCGGCGTCAACGGCCCGCGCCCGACACGGGCGCACCACGTAAATGAGCGTCCGTCGACCGACTGCTCGGCGGTGAACGGCAGCCAAAGGCCGACCTTGATGCGCCCGCTCATCGCCATCCGGACGCCATTCGGGAGCGCAGCGGCGTCGCCGATGGCGTGGTTGAAGTAGCGCCGGACGGGCTCCTCGAGACCCGCGAGCATGTCGGAGGTGAAGCGGCGCACGGAGTCGGTGCTTGTCGTCACGAGCGGTCGGCGGCTCGCCGCGGCGTCGAGGGCACGAGGGCCATGAGGGGCAGCTCGCGTCCGGCCTTGCTGGCGGCGCGCTCCAGGTAACGGTTGGCGGCCGTCAGTCGTTGCCAGAGCTCCGCGCGCTCCTGGCCGGTCGCCTGCTGCGCCCGAACGTCGACGCTGCGCCCACCAACGTCGATCTGGGCGTGCGGGTTGGCGCGCAGGTTGAGGTACCAGGCCGGGGGGCGGGCGGCGCCGGCGTTGGACGCGACCACGACGAAGGTGTCGTCGTCTGCCAGGTACTGCACCGGCGTCGTGCGGGTCCGCCCGGAGCGGCGCCCGGTGGTCTGCAGCAGAAGAACGGGCTGACCACCCATGCGCCCGAGGGCCCGTCCGCCCGAGCGCCGATACACCCAAGCGTGCAAGCGCGTCACCCAGCGTGGCATGAGGTCATGCTGCTCCTCGTGGATGCGATCGGGTCATCGGGGCGACCAACGTGAGCTTCTCTGCCGGCGCGGCGTCCGATAGCGGCTCCTCTTGTACGGAGCTGGGAGCGGGTCGCAGGAGCCTGGCGAGGCGCAGCGCGGCGGTGATCAGCAGCAAGGAGCCGAGGACGACGATGAGGGTGAACACGTCGGGTTGCCAGAGGAACGAGGCCCGCCACCCGAACGCCAGCGCGGGAAGCGCCACGAGCAGGACGCCCCCTGCCGCGCGGGTCACGACGCCGGCGATCGCGAGCCACCGGTGACGGGGGCGCCTGCGCGCCCGCAGGGCGCGCGCGGCACGGACGACGGGCCATGCCGCCGCGGCGAGCAGCGCGAGGGCGATGAGGTCGACGTACAGGTAGTAGCGATGCAGCGAGGTGCCCGTGTCGACGCGATCTCCGATGAGCGCGTCGACCGCGTTGCGCTCGACGCGGTCAACCGAGGCCGGGTAGCCCGGCAACGCGATGTCATTCGCGGCGTTGGTCAACGTCACCACTGCCAGGTCGCGGCGCGGGAACATCACGATCATGGCGCTGGAGTCGGGAGCGCGGCCGGGATGGAGCTGGGCGGGCTCTGACCAGGGCCCGCCGACGTACCAGCCCATGGCGTAGCGCGCGTCGGCGTGGTCTGACCATGCGCCCAGCTTCCCCGGGCGTCCCGGGGCGAGCATGGTCTCCAGCCCTCGTTGCGAGACGATGCGGTCGCCGTTGGCGGAGACGCCGTGCTTGAGGTACATGGCCAGGTAGCGGCCCATGTCCTGGGCGGATGACATCAGGTAGCCGGCGGACTGGATGCCGTCGCGGAAGGTCGGGCCGTGGGCGGTGGCCAGGCCGAACCAGTAGCGGTGCCCGGTCGCCAGCCCGGCGCGCTTGGCAGCGTCGAGAGCCACGTAGCTATGGCGCATGCCCAGCGGCGTGAAGATGTGGCGCTGGACGTACTGGGCGTAGGGCTCGCCGGAGGCCCGCTCGATGATCAGCCCGGCCAGGACGTAGTTGCCGTTGGAGTACGTGAACGCCGCCCCGGGTCGCGTGACCAGAGTCGTGTCCTCCAGCTCGCGCAGGGCCTCAAGCGCGCTGCCGTCGGCCGCGCTCCTGACAATCGCACCGCCCGCGGTCGCAGGCATCCCGGTGGTCTGCTGAAGCGCCTGGCGCACCGTGATGCGGTCGGCGGACCGCTGGTCGGCAAGCCGGAACTCGGGGACGTACTGACGGGCGGGCGCATCAAGGTTGAGTCTGCCGGCGTCTACGAGCTGCATCGCCGCCAGCGCCGTGAAGGACTTCGAGGTCGAACCGAGCAGGAACGGTGTCTGCGATGTCGCGAGGCGACCCTCACCGGCATCGCCGAAGCCGCGCGCGTGTACCACGTCATTCCCGGACACAACGGCCACGGCGAAACCCGGCACGCCCGAGCCCTCCATACCGTCGCGGATCACGCCGTCCATTCGCGCAAGCGTCGCGCGATCGGGCGCAGTGGCGGCGGCCGCAGGCGACGCGATCACCGAGACGAGAAGCAGCGAGGCAACGGCCGCGAACACCCAGCGCACCGCATCGCCGGGACCGAAGGCCGCCTTCATGGCGTAGGGGCGGGTTGAGGTGCTCGTGGGCATGGTCGTGCCTTTCCGGCCGGGCGGACACCGCCGTGTCGGCGGGGAATCTGTAGGTCCCGGTCCGCCGGGATCGGCGGCCGTCGGGCTGGGGTCTTGTCGATCATCGACGTGCTAGCGCGGCGGGCGGTGACCCCGACAGTGCGTGGGCTCCCAGCAGCGCGGCGCCCATGCCGGCGAATCCGAGGTCGCGGATCGCGGCGGCCAGCACCTGCGCGCCTTCGGGCAGCGTCTGGGAGAGGGAGACGAGGACGACCCCGGCCATCAGGGCGATGCCGGTCCAGCGCGGCAGGACCTTGGCTCTGATCACCGCGACGCCGAAGCCGAGGCCGGCGAGCACCATGACCGCGCCGTGGATGGTCATCCACGGCTGCAGGTCGTGGCTGAGCGCCGTGTAGTCGCTGGTCCCGTCGACCAGCGCGTAGACCACGGTGCCGGTGAAGAACACGTAGCCGTAGGCGTACGCGGCGGCACTGAGCCGGCCCAGCCGTCCGATCCGCGGCCGTTGCACCACGTAGAGCCCGATCACGAAGACGGGGATCGCCGCCTCGGCGATCAGGGTCAGCGCGAGCTGGCCACCCGAGAAGCCGCCCTGGAGTGCCTCGATGACGTCGGAAACGAGGTACAGGACAGAGAACGCGAGCGCCGCGGATCCGACCAGCGTCGCGGTGGGGATGTCGCGGAGCGCGGTCATCGGAGCAACCCTAGGAGCGCTGAGTCCGCCAGCCATCCGTGCTTCACCGCACGCTCCGTCGTAGTCCGTACGGGACGGACCGAAGACGCGTCGCGTCTCACGCGCCCCCCGTCGATGCCCGGAACTGCGCGCTCATCCGCCGTACCGAGAGCGCGCCGCGGCATGCTCTCGACGAAGCGGGCCGCGTACGCTGACTCGCCTCCGAATCGTCGGTGCCGACTTGTTCGCTCCGGAGGTGCGGGTGGCGACGACTGCTCGCTCCGCGCGCTCCTTGATGCCGCGCAGCATTCGCCGGCTCATCACAAGGCTGATGAACTCGACGGGCTCCACGAGCAACGGCGCCCACCAGCGCAAGTAGCCGTAGCGCTCGCGCACCACGAGCCGGGTGGTCCCGTCCGGCTGGCCGCGCATGACGAACGCCCACGCGAAATCGAACGGGGGCGTTCCCGGCATGCCGCCGCGCAGGACCAGGGCCCGGCCGGGTTCGACGACCGCCGCGGTCATGCCGCCCTCGGGATGGAACCTGACTTCGTCGCCGACCTCGATGGCCTGCCATTCAGAGACGATCCGCTCGGCGCTGTGGATGTCGAGGCCCACCAGGTTCTCGAGGAAGTCATAGCTGTAGAACCCGCCGCGCCCCTGGCCGAGCTGGGCGATCCATGGCCACACACCATCGACGCCGGCTTCAACCGTGACCGCCCGGGTGGCCGTCAGGTCCGCGTCGGGCACCAGCTCGTCGCCCGGGAGGGCGATCTTGAGCTCCTCGTCGCTGGCGCCCCACCGCAAGGACCGCGCCCTCAAGAGCGCGACACCGGCAGCGACCACGCCTCCCACGGCGACCGATCGCGCAACAGGGCGACGCCATGGGGAGGTGGCGCGTGTGCGGTGAGGCGAAGCCTTGGTCATGAGAGCCCGGGCGCCGGCTTGGGCATGATGGCGTCGGTCTGAGCGGTGTCGGTCGCCGATTCGTGGCCGCCCATGTCCAAGCGGAACGGCGGGTAGGCGTCGGTCATCAGCGCCGCATAGGCGGCCACGCGATAGCACCAGCGGTTCATCCCCATCACGAAGTCGAAGATCGCCCTCGGGTAACGGCCGGTGAACAGCAGCACCACGCCCGCGATCAGGACCAGCAGGCCGATCAGGCCGCCGCCGGAGGTCCATGCCCAGTCATCGTTGGCCGCGTTGACGCCCGCCCACGCGCCTCCGGCGAACACGCCGACGATCAGGTAGTGCGGCAGCGCCAGCAGCCACCACTTGACGAGCACCAGACCGCGCGAGAGCGCCTGCGGGTACTCGACCTCCAGCCGTGCCGGGTAGTCCGGTACGTCGGCGAGCGTGAACGGCGGGTAGCGGTCGGTTCCGAGCGCGCTGTAGGAGTAAAAGCACACGCGCCAGGACCAGCGCATCACGCCGACGTTGAAGTCAAAAATTGGGTGCGGGTAGCGCCCGGTGAACAGGATCGCGAAGAACGCGACCACGGTCAGGGCGACGAACGCGATCCACAGGAACACGAGCACGATGAAGTGCGGGATCGTCAGGACCCACTTGACCAGCCACAGCCAGCGGCTGAGGCGGCCGTCAAGCTCTCCCTCGACCCGCAGCGGATACACGGTGGCGTGCTCGTTCATGGCACGCGCTCCTCTCGATACAGCATGTAGTTGGTCGGATACCGCGTGCCGGTGGCCGGGGTCGCCGCCGCCCAGGCCACCATGGCGCGCTAAACGGGCTGCGCGACGGGCACGAGGACTCGCTGCGCGAGGTCCACCAGCCGGCTCGAGTAGCCCCACTCGTTGTCGTACCAGGCGATCACCTTGACCTGGGTCCCGCCGGTCACGAGCGTGAGCCCGGAGTCGAAGACCGACGAGTACGGCGACTTGACGATGTCGGTGGAGACCAGCGGAGCCTCGCTGTAGGCGAGGATGCCGGCGAGCTCGCCCTGGTCGGCGCGCTCGCGCATCGCGTGGTTGACCGCCTGCGCCGACGTCTCGTGCTCGACCTCGACGGTCAGGTCGACGAGCGAGGCGGTCGGCACGGGCACGCGGACGGCGAAGCCCTGGAGGCGACCGGCGAGCTCGGGGATGAGGAGGCCGATCGCCTTGGCGGCGCCGGTCGAGGTGGGGACGAGGTTGATCGCAGCGCTGCGGGCGCGGCGGTAGTCCTTGTGCGGCGCGTCGAGCAGCTGCTGGTCGGAGGTGTAGGCGTGCACGGTGGTCATGACGCCGTGGCGGATGCCGAACGCCGCGTCGAGCACCTTGACGACCGGCGCCAGGCAGCCCGTCGTGCAGGAGGCGTTGGAGATGATGTCGTGGCGGTCCGGCTCGTACACGTCGTCGAAGTTGATGCCCAGCGCCACCGTGACGTCCGGGTCCTTGGCCGGCGCGGAGATGATCACCTTGCGCGCCCCGGCCTCGAGGTGTTTCGCGGCGCCCGCGCGGTCGCGGAAGTGCCCGCTCGACTCGATCACGACCTCGGCGCCGACGTCGCCCCACGGCAGGGCGGCCGGGTCGGTCTCGGCGAACACGGGGATCTCGTGACCGTCGACCTGCAGCGCCCCTTCGAGTACCTCGACGGTGCCGGGGAACGGCCCGTAGACGGAGTCGTGGCGCAGCAGGTGCGCGAGCATCTGGATGTCCATCACGTCGTTGATGCCGGCCCACTCGATCGCCGCACCGCGCTCGTGCGCGGCGCGGAAGGTCGCGCGACCGGTGCGGCCAAAGCCGTTGATGCCAACCCTGACGGGCATGTCCTGCCTCCGGATCTCGGGAACCTCCTCAGTCTGCGCGACCGGGGACTCGCGGGCATCCGCTCGCACCACGCGCCCGGAGGCCGTAGTTCGCCGCAGCCGCAGACCGAAGAACCTGCCGATGACTCTCGCCGTTGGGGAGGCGAGGATCTCTTGATGACCGCTCGACACCAGCGCGAACACGCGGCGGCCCACTACCGCACCAAGCGTGCGGAGCGTGAGGTCGATGCCGCGATCGCCGTCGGGGACCGCAACTACCGCCGGTTGCGCCACCGCCTCGACGAATGCGACGTCCGCCTGGAAGCCGCGCGCTCCATTCTCCGGCGCGGGGGCTACCTGACCCACTGAGGGGTCCTGGACGGGCCCTGAGGTCAGGTGGTGGCGAGCTCGAGCGGCAGCTCGACCTCGGAGAACCCGGCGCGAGGCTTGTGCTCGGCCAGGTCGGTGTGCGCGTAGAGGTACGGCGCGAGGTAGAGGCCGGCCACCTTGGTCGGCGGCCACCAGAGGGCGTCGACCCCCGTCGCGCCGTCCCCCTCGTCCCCGCCGATGCCGGTGCGCAGGAACCGGTCCTCGTCGCCGGTGAAGAGCAGGCCGCGCAGCACCGGCTTGAAGGGACGGGGCGTCAGCGGAGCGCCGAGCCAGGCGGCCACGGCCTGCGCGACGGCGTCAGCCTGCTGCGCAGCGAGGCCGCCCTGCTTGACGGGGAACGTGGTCGCGTCGCCGGCGGCGAACACGCCCGCCAGCCCCGGCACCGCGCCGAAGGCGTCGGTCGGGATGAAGCCCGCGTCGTCCGCGGGAACGCCGGGGATCGCCGGCCCGCGGAGCGCCGGCAGCGCGACCACGTGGTCGGTCTCGAGGGTGCGATCTCCGGGCTCCACCCGGATCGAGCCCTTGCGGACGTCAGCGCGCGCGCCGCCGATGAACTCGACGTCCGCCGCGGCGAGCAGGCCGCTGACGGCCGCGCTGACCTGCGGGCCGAAGATCGCGAGCGGCCGTTGCTCCGGAGTGACGAGCGTGATGTGCGCGTCGTCGATGCCCTGGTCCCGGACCTCGCCGGCGGTCATGAGCGCCAGCTCGTAGAGGGGCAGCGCCCAGCTCGTGTCCGGCGGGACGACGAAGGCGACGTCCTTGACGTAGCCCTGCTCGAGGTCGGTGAGGAGTCCGTGCAGGGCGGCGTGCGCCGGGTCCTGCCCGAACGTGATGGCGTGTGCGAACGCGGGCTGCGGCCGGGCCCCCGGTGCCAGCACGAGCGCCTCGTAGTCGAGCGTGGCGCCCGAGGCGCAGACCGCCCGGCGCTCGTCGCCGCGGACCTCGACGATCGCGTCGGTCACGAGCTCGGCGTCGAAGTCGGCGGCCACCTGGGCCAGCGGGTAGCGCCGCGCGGTCCCCAGCGAGAACGGCTCCGCGACCTGGAGCGGGCGGTATATAAAGGCGCTGTCGGGCGCGACGAGCTGGATGCGGAGCGTGGGGTCCCCGAGGTCGCGGAGCGCCATCAGGCACTCGAGCGCGGCGACGCCGCCGCCGGCGATGACGATCGGGCCCGGCGACCGGTGGGCGGGCGCGGACGTGGGAGCTTCAGCGGCCGGGTGCGGATCGTCCGCGCCGACGAACGCGTCGCTGCGGTGGCCGAGGCAGGCAAGAGCCGCCGCCCATTCGCACGTGGCGACCTCGACGCTGCCGTCCGGCGCCCGCTTGGCGCCGAAACCCGTCGTCAAGACCCGCTCGAAGTCCTCGTCGCCGTCGCCTACTTCTGTGACGACGAGCGTCGGGATCAGCGCGACGTCGGCGAGCCTGGCAAGGCGGATCATCAGGTGCGCCGCAAGGGGCCACCGGGCGAAACCGAGACTGACGGTGATCGCCACCGCCGCGCGGGGGCCCGAGAGGCGCCCCCACGCGGCGTGACCGATGATTTGCCCGCCCCACGGGAAGTCGGCCACGAGCGTGCCATGCTCGCCGGCTTCCTCCCCGATGCCTCCGATCCGCGCGGCGTCGGGCGACGCCAGGAGATGTGCGACCGCCGCGCCGTCGGCGGGGAGCGGTGCGCGGATGCGCACCATTGGCCCCGCCGCCAGGCGGACGTCTTCGTTGCGGAGGGCGGACATGAGCGGAGGCGTGGTCACTGGATGGTCAGGAAGCCGCAGGAACCGGCGGCGCGACGACCTTCGGTACCCGCTTGCTTGCCGTCCCGGGTCGGAGCAGCCGAATGGTGAGCACGAGGAAGCCGATGCCGGTCAGGAGCAGGGCGAGGCCCATGACGGCGACGAAGGTCGCGACGCTCTCGGCGAAGTACGCCGTGTTGAGCGAGGTGGACAGCGCCGTCGAGGTGACCCACATGTCGCGCAGGCCGTTCTCGACCGGCTGGCCGGTCTTGGCGTCGACGGCCGCGAGCTTCTCGTCAGAGGTGGCCTTGCCGTTCTTATCCAGGAAGCGGCCCATCTCGGCGTACGTCTGACCACCGGTGGCCTCGAGCGTGTGCTTGCGGATCACGGCGGCGAAGGCTTGCGCCTCGCTGCCGGTGTCGACCTTCTGGTTCGGGATCGTCGAGTCCGGCGTGCCGACGATCATCTCGCGTGCAAGGTCGTTGTGGACGCGCTCGCGCCCGTCGAGGCCCATGTAGGTCGAGCCAACGCCGACCGCGATCAGCAGCACGCTCGCTGCAATGCCGGCATAGGTGTAGAGCCTGTTCATGCTGGTCTCCTCAAGAATCGGTGTCGATACGCATTGGACCAGCGTGGAGCCGCCCTGCCATCCGCTCGGACTACACGGGCGGACTCCGTAGTTCGCCACACCGACGAGCCACTCCGAGCCCCGCGCTCGCTGGGGTCCGTAGCTTCCCGCACACCTGCGAGGGCCTCTACGAGACCCGGATCAGGGACCGCCCCGATGCCTTGTCCCGCGCAAGGTGGTTCGCTGATCGGCGAAACCCATGGAGGTGAGCTATGACCCGTCCCATCCTCGTCGCCTACGCGACCAGGCGAGAGTCCAGCCACGAGGTCGCCGAGGCCGTGGCCGCCCGGCTGCGTGAGCTCGGCCACGAGGCCGACGTGCGCCCTGCCGCCGAGGTCGGCACCCTCGCCCCGTACGGAGCCGTCGTCATCGGCGGCGCCTTGTACATGGGCCGTTGGCACCGCGACGCACGCCGCTTCCTCAACGGCCACCGCGAGGCACTGGCCGGCCTGGCTGTCGCCGTGTTCGCCATGGGCCCCCGAACGCTCGAGCCCGAGGACGTCGAGGGCTCGCGCCGCCAGCTCGACGCCGCCCTCGCCGACGTGCCCGAGGTCGAGCCCGTCGCCGTCACCATCTTCGGCGGCGTCGTGGACCCGACCAGGCTGCACTTCCCGCTCAACCGCATGACCGCATCCGACGCCCGCGACTGGAATGCCATCGCGACCTGGGCCGACGACGTCGCCTCGGCCTTCGAGGCCGTCCCCGCCCTGTAGAAGGAAATCGCTCCCGGGGGACCCGGGGCGTAGATCGATCTCTCGCCGCCCGTCGTCCAGACCGAAGGGAACACGCCATGACCAGGATCGTCGTTGGAGTCGAAGGGTCCGCCCGATCTGAGGACGCCGTCGCGTTCGCGCGTGGGATCGCTCAGGCGTCCGGGGCCCAGATCACGCTCGCATGCGCGTACCCGTACGAAGATCAGCCGAGCCGTGCCACGAAAGGCGAGTACAGGGAATTCGTGCGCAACGAGGCCCAAGCGACTCTCGATCGCATGAAGGAAGGCCTCGAGGGCGTGGAGAACGTCGCGACGTCGGCGATCGCCGACTTGTCGCCGGCCCGCGCGCTGCAGGAGCTCGCCGAGCGCGACTCCGCGGCGATGCTCGTGCTCGGCTCCACCCACCGGGGCGCATTCGGGCGCGCTGTCGCCGGCACGACCGCGGAGCGCCTGCTGCACGGAGCGCCGTGCCCCGTCGCGGTGGTGCCCGTCGGGTTCCGGACACATGCGGACACTCCGATCAAGTCCATCGCGGTGGGCCACGATGGCTCCGAGGAGGCCGACGCGGCGCTGTCCGCCGCAGTCATGACATCGCAGGCGCTCGGCGCCGCCCTGCGCGTTGTGCATGTGTCCTCGACTTCCGACGGGACACCTGGCCTCGTGTCGGAGCAGGACTCCGTCACGCCGCCTGGCCGCTTCCAGCGGTTCGCGCGCGAATCGCTCGAGAAGGCGGTGGCGGCCACGCCGGAGCACGTCGAGGCGGAACCGGTCTTCATCACCGGCGATCCGGTGACCGAACTGGTCGACCAATCCAAGCGTGTCGACCTGCTCTTCCTCGGGTCACGCGGATACGGCCCGCACCTGGCGGTGCTGGCCGGGAGCGTCTCGGGTGCCCTGGTCCGCAAGGCCGAGTGCCCGGTGGTCGTGGTGCCGCGCGGCGTCGAAGCGCCGCTCGAGCCGCTGTTCGGCGCCCGGTCCGCTGAGGTCGCGACCTGAGGTCCGCCCGAGCTCTCACCGATCGCCATCCGCAGGGCCAGCGGGTTCCGCTCAGTAGTCCCCCGCAGAGATCTGCGGCATGCTTGCGCCCATGACAGACGCCGGGCCCGGCCGGGACGAGATCACTGTCGTGCTGGCCGACGACCATGCCGTCGTCCGCAAGGGCCTGCGGCTGCTCGTCGACACGGAGCCCGAGCTGCGCGTCGTCGCGGAGGCCGGGACGCTGCCGGACGCGCTGCGGATGGCGCGGGCGCACCGCCCGGCCGTGATCGTGCTCGACCTCAACATGCCGGGCGGCTCGAGCCTGGAGGCGATCCCGACGATGCTCGAGCAGTCGCCCGCGACCGCCATCGTCGTTCTCACCATGCAGGACGAGCCGTCGTTCGCCCGGCGGGCGCTCCAGGCCGGAGCGCTCGGCTTCGTCCTCAAGGAGGCCGCCGACGACGAGCTGCTCGGGGCGATCCGACTGGCGGCCGCCGGCGAGACCTACCTCAACCCGCGCCTGGGCGCCCGCCTCGCGGCGCAGCCGTTGGAGTCCGCCGGTCCGCCGGACGACCTGTCCGAGCGCGAGGTGGAGGTGCTCAAGCTCATCGCGCTCGGCCACACGAACGCCGAGATCGCGGGCCAGCTCTACCTCAGCGTGCGGACCGTGGAGTCGCACCGCGCGCATATCCAGCAGAAGACGCGCCAGACGTCACGCGCGGAGCTCGTCCGCTATGCGCTCGCCCACGGGTTCCTCGACGACGAGAGCAGTCAGTAGTACTCCGCAGGTCTTGTGTGGGGGTCGGCGGATGCCGCGCCTCCGGGCTCACGCGAGGGTTTCCCGTGAACGTGGTCACCGCCACCTCTCCTCCTCTCTCGCCCGCGCCCACGTCGCGGGCGCCCGGCCCGGATCCGGCTCCCCCGCGGGCTCCCGGCCGTCACTCCCGGCTCCCGGAGCAGCGGGCGCGGCTGCTGGCCGCCGGGGCGCTGACGGCGGTGATCGCGGGCGCGCTTCTCGCGCTCGCCGGGCACGCGACGGCCGCCGACGACGTCTGGGCGGCCGCGGTGGTCGTGATGCTCGTGCCGCTGACGTGGTCGGTCGCGTCGAGCCTCCGCCGCGGCGACGTCGGCGTGGACGTCATCGCGCTGCTGGCCATGGCCGGAACCCTGGTGCTCGGCGAGGAGCTGGCGGGCGCGGTTATCGCGCTGATGCTGGCCGGCGGCAACGAGCTGGAGGCCGCTGCGGGCCGGCGGGCGCGGCGTGAGCTCACGGCGCTGCTCGACCGCGCGCCGCGGATCGCCCATCGCCGCCGGGGTGCGCGCATCGAGGAGGTCGACGTCGGCGCGCTCGTCCCCGGGGACCTGGTCGTCGTCCGAGCCGGCGACGTCGTGCCCGTCGACGGCCTCGTCGAAGGCGCGGTCGCCGTGGTGGACGAGTCCGCCCTCACCGGCGAGGCGCTGCCCGCCACCCGGCATCCGGGCGAGCCCCTGCGCTCGGGCAGCGTCGCGGCAGGCGAGGCCTTCGAGCTCCGGGTCAGCCGCGACGCCGCGACCAGCGCCTACGGCCAGATCGTCCGGATGGTGGAGGGCGCGCGGGCGGATCGTGCGCCGTTCGTGCGCATGGCAGACCGTTACGCGGTCGGCTTCCTGCTCGTCACCCTGGCGCTCGCCGCCGCCGCGTGGCTGGCGAGCGGCGATCCGATCCGCGCGCTGGCGGTGCTTGTCGTCGCCACCCCGTGCCCGCTGATCCTCGCCGCCCCCGTCGCGATCGTCTGCGGCCTGTCGCGCGCCGCCCGCGTCGGCGTCGTGATCAAGGACGGCGGTGCGCTCGAGCGGCTCGGGCGCGCCCGCTGCGTCCTGCTCGACAAGACGGGCACGATCACCGCCGGCGCACCGGCCCTGCGCCGCGTCGACTGCGCGCCCGGATGGCAGCCGGACGAGGTCCTGCGCCTGGCCGCTTCGGCCGATCAGCTGTCGGCCCACGTCCTCGCGGAGGCCATCGTCCACGAGGCCGAGGCGCGCGGCCTGCGGCTCACACCGCCACGCGAGGTGGTCGAGCGGCCCGGTCAGGGCCTCGAGGGTCTGGTGGACGGAAGGCGCGTGGCCGTCGGCAGCGCGAGCTGGGTCCGCGAGCGCGGCGTGACCGGGCTCGACGCGGTCGACGCGACCGTCGAAGCCGGCGCCGCCCGGGTCCTGGTCGGGATCGACGGGCAGGCCGCGGCGGCGCTCGTGCTCGGCGACACGGTGCGCCCGGGCGCCGCCGAGCTCGTCTCGGGCCTGCACGCGGCCGGGGTCCGGCAGGTCGTGATGGCGAGCGGGGACCGCGCCGACGTCGCCGCCCGGGTCGGCCGCGACCTCGGCATCGACCGGGTCCATTCCGAGCTCGACCCCGCCGGGAAGGTCGCCGTGCTGCGCGACCTGCAGGCGCGAGGGGACCTGCGCCCGGTCGTGATGGTCGGCGACGGCGTCAACGACGCCCCCGCGCTCGCGCTCGCCGACGTCGGCGTGGCGATGGCGAGCGCCGGTGACACCGTCTCCTCGCAGACCGCCGACGCGGTGATCCTCGTGGACCGCATCGACCGCCTCCTGGCCGCGCTGCGGATCAGCCGGCGCGCCCTGGCCATCGCCCGCCAGAGCGTGCTGGCGGGCATGGCGCTCAGCCTTGCGGCGATGATCGTGGCGGCGGCCGGAGGCCTTCCGCCGGTCGCCGGCGCGCTCTTGCAGGAGGGCATCGACGTCGCGGTCATCCTCAACGCCCTGCGGGCGCTCCGTGGGTGAGGTGACGACCACCCGCCGGGTCGACGTCGCCCTCCGCGACGGCTCCACGCTGTGCGTGCGGCCCGTCGAGCCCGGCGACCAGCACGCGCTCGCGGAGTTCCTCGCCGGTCTCTCCGACCAGGCCCGGTACCTGCGCTTCTTCACCGGCGGCGTCGACGTCGAGCGCGAGGCCCGGGCGGCGACGGCGATCGGACCGGACGCCGGTGGCGGCCTCCTTGCGCTCGCCGGGCGACCCGAGCGGGTCGTCGGACACGCCGAGTACCTCAACGAAGGGCGAGGACGGGCGGAGGTCGCGTTCGAGGTCGCCGGCGACTGGCAGCGCCACGGGATCGCCACGCTGCTGCTCGCGCAGCTCGCGGAGGCCGCGACGAGGAGCGGGATCCATACCTTCACCGCGACGGTGCTGCCCGCGAACCACCGGATGATCGGGGTGTTCCGCGACTCCGGATTCGCGGTCGAGGTGTCCGTGCAGCAGGGCGAGATGCAGATCGAGATGCCGACCGAGCTGACGGCGGCCGGCCACGCTCGTTTCGAGGATCGCCGGCGGGCCGCCGCCGCGGCGGCCGTCGCCCACGTGCTGCGACCGGCGTCGGTCGCGATCGTCGGCGCGTCCGGGACCGTCGGCGCCGCCGTCGTGTCGAACCTGATCGGCGCCGGGTTCACCGGGCCCGTCGCCGCCGTCGACCCGCGCGCGGGCGACCTGCACGGCATGCCGGTGCAACGCTCGATCGGCGAGGTGCCCTGGCCGGTCGAGCTGGCGGTGCTCGCGGTGCCGAGCGACGCGGTGCTCGACGTCGCCCGCCAGTGCGGCGAAGCCGGCGTCCGTGCGCTGGTCGTGCTCACCGCGGGGTTCGCCGAGACCGGTCCGGCAGGTCATCGGCGCCAGGACGAGCTGCTGGCCGTGTGCCGCGGCTTCGGCATGCGGGTCGTCGGGCCGAACTGCCTCGGCGTGCTCAACACGGATGACGGCGTGCGGCTGAACGCCACGTTCGCGCCGCGCCATCCGCCGGGCGGGCGCGTCGCCTTCGCTTCCCAGAGCGGCGCGTACGGGATCGCCGCCATCGCCGAGGCGGCGCGGCGGGGGCTCGGGCTGTCGTCGTTCGTCTCCACGGGCAACAAGGCCGACCTCTCCGGCAACGACCTGCTCCAGTATTGGGAGCAGGACCCCGCTACCGACCTCGTCGTGCTGCACCTGGAGTCGTTCGGCAATCCGCGCCGGTTCGGCCAGATCGCGCGCCGAGTGGCGGCGAGCAAACCGATCGTGGCCGTCAAGAGCGGCCGCTCCGCTGCCGCGACGCCTGCCGCCTCGTCGCACACGGGAACGCTGGTCGCCGCCTCCGACGCCGCCGTGGATGCCCTCTTCGCCCACGCCGGCGTGATCCGCGCCGACACGATGGCCGAGTCCTTCGACGTCGCGGCGCTGCTCGCCGGCCAGCCGGTTCCACGCGGCGGCCGGGTGGCGATCGTCACCAACGCCGGCGGCCCGGCCGTCGCCTGCGCCGACGCCTGCGCCGCCGCCGGACTCGCCGTCGGCGACCCGACGGACCTGGGCGCCTCCGCCACCGCCGACGACTACCGCCGCGCGCTCGAGATCGTGGCCGCGGACGACGGCGCCGACGCGATCATCACGATCTTCGTCCCGCCCGTGGTCACCGAGCAGGCGGACGTCGCCGCCGCCGTCCGCGCGGTGGCGCGGACCACCGCGGCCACCGGCAAGCTCCTCGTGGCCGTGTTCATGGCGCAGTCCGGCGCCGCGACCACTCCCGGCGCGGGCGTGCCCGCGTTCGGCACGCCCGAGGAAGCGGCGCGTGCCCTCGGACACGCCGTCCGGTACGGCCGCTGGCGCGCCACGGCGGACGAGGGGCCGCCGACGCTGACCGGCCTCGACACCGATGCCGGCGCGGCGCTCGTCGCGCGCCTGCTGCACGCCGGCACCGAGTGGCTCGATCCTGGAGACGTCGACGCCCTGCTCGGGTGCTACGGGATCCGTCGTCCACCCGTCCCGGCGGCCGGTCACGCGCCGGGCGGCTTCCTGGTCCAGGCGATGGTGCCCGAGGGCGTGGAGATGCTCGCCGGAGTGGTCAGCGACCCCGACTTCGGCCCGGTCGTGGCATGCGCCGCCGGCGGCCGCGCCGTCGAGCTGCTCGGTGACGTCGCCGTGCGCCTCGCACCGCTGACCCGGCGCGACGCAAGCGAGATGGTGCGCAGCCTGCGCACGTTCCGGCTCCTCGACGGCTACCGCGGTGCGGCGGCCTGCGACGTGGCGGCGCTCGAGGACGTGCTGCTGCGCCTCTCCGCGCTCGCCGCCGCGCGGCCGGAGATCGCCGAGCTCGACTGCGACCCGGTCGTGGTCAGCCCGCACGGCGCGGTCGTGGTCGACGCGCGGATCCGCATCGCCGAGCCTCCCTCCCCGCGACCCTACGCGGCGCTCGACCGCTGACCGCCCGCGCGAAGGTCCGTAGTTCGCCGCACCCGACCCGCGGGCCGCACCCGATGCGGCGGGCCTCCCTCTGCGCGATGGTCGAGTGCCCCGTCGTCCACGAGAGGTGCCGATCATGAAGGCCGCCGTCGTCCACTCCTATGACCGTCCCCTCTCCATCGAGGACGTCCCCATCCCGCAGCCGGGTTCCGAGCAGGTGCTCGTCCGCATCGAAGCCTCCGGGCTCTGCCACACGGACATCCACGCCGCTCGCGGGGAGTGGCCGGTGAAGCCGCCGCTGCCGTTCATCCCCGGGCACGAGGGCGTCGGGATCGTCGAGGAGGTCGGGCCCGGCAACCGTCACGGGCTCGACGTCGGGATGCGCGTCGCGCTCCCCTGGCTGGGCTACGCCTGCGGCGACTGCCGCTGGTGCAACACCGGCTGGGAGACGCTGTGCCCGTCGCAGGTCAACACGGGGTACGGCATGAACGGCGGCTTCGCCGAGTACGCGGTCGGCTACTCCCGCCATGTCGTGCGGGTGCCGGACGGCATCGACCCGCGCGACGCCGCCCCGCTCAGCTGCGCCGGCGTCACCACCTACAAGGCGGTCAAGGTCTCGGGCGCCGGCCCCGCCAGCCTCGTCGCGGTCTTCGGCGCCGGCGGCCTCGGCCACATGGCGATCCAGTACGCGCGCGCCAACGGCGCCGCGGTCGTGGCCGTCGACGTCAACGAGGCACGGCTCGGCACCGCCGCCGAGCTCGGCGCCGAGCACCTCGTCCACGCCGGCGAGGAGGATCCCGTCGCCGCCATCCAGCGCCTCGGCGGCGCCGACGCAGCCATCTCCACGGCGGTCACGCCGAAGGCGTTCGAGCAGGCGATCGCCTCTCTGGCACGCGGCGGCACGCTCGTCTGCGTCGGCCTGCCGGCGGAGAACGACCTCGTCGTGCCGATCTTCCAGACCGTGCTCGGCGGCCTCACGATCCGCGGCTCGATCGTCGGCACGCACCACGACCTCGAGGAGGTCTTCGAGCTGCACCGGCGCGGCGCCACGCGTGTCCTGCGCGCCGAGCGGCCTCTCGACGACGTCAACGAGACGTTCGCGCAGGTCCTCGACGGCAGCGCCCCCGCACCGCGCATGGTCTTCGACCTGCGATCCACGCCCGAGGAGATGCGCAGCCATGTCGGCGCCGCCGTACACGCCTGAGCCCCGTACCGAGGTGCTCGGCGCCGAGGAGCTCCGCCGCCTCGACCTCTGGTGGCGGGCGGCCAACTACCTGTCGGTGGGCCAGATCTACCTGCTCGAGAACGCGTTGCTGCGCGAGCCCCTGCGGGCCGAGCACGTCAAGCCGCGGCTGCTCGGTCACTGGGGCACGACCCCGGGGCTCAACCTGCTCTACGCACACCTCAACCGGCTGATCGTGCGCGACGACTTCGACGCGCTGTTCGTCACCGGTCCCGGTCACGGCGGGCCCGGGCTGGTGGCCAGCACCTGGCTCGAGGGCTCCTACAGCGAGCGCTACCCGGACGTGTCGCAGGACGCCGAGGGGATGCGCCGGCTGTTCCGGCAGTTCTCGTTCCCGGGCGGCATCCCGAGCCACGTGGCGCCGGAGACGCCGGGCTCGATCCACGAGGGCGGCGAGCTGGGATACGCGCTCTCGCACGCCTACGGCGCCGCCTTCGACAACCCGGACCTGCTCGTCCTCTGCGTGGTCGGCGACGGGGAGGCCGAGACCGGGCCGCTGGCGACGAGCTGGCACTCGAACAAGTTCCTCGACCCCGTCCGCGACGGCGCGGTGCTGCCCGTGCTGCACCTCAACGGCTACAAGATCGCCAACCCCGCGATCCTCGCCCGCATCCCCGAGGACGAGCTGCGATCGCTGATGGAGGGCTACGGGCACCGCCCCTGGTTCGTGACCGGCGACGACCCCGAGTCGGTGCATCAGGCGCTGGCCGCGGCGATGGACGAGGCGACGGCCGAGATCCGGCGCATCCAGGGCGAGGCTCGGGACGGCCGCCTGGAGGGCCGTGCTCGCTGGCCGATGATCGTGCTCCGGACGCCCAAGGGCTGGACCGGGCCCAAGGAGGTCGACGGGCTCCCCGCCGAGGGCACGTTCCGCTCGCACCAGGTTCCGCTCTCGCGCCTGCACGACCGTCCCGACCACCTCGCGCAGCTCGAGGAGTGGATGCGCTCGTACCGCCCGGAGGAGCTGTTCGACGAGCGCGGGGCGCCACGGTCAGAAGTGGTGGCGCTGGCGCCGCAGGGCGCCCGGCGCATGGGCATGGTCCCGCACGCGAACGGCGGCGAGCTGCTGCGCGACCTGCGACTCCCGGACTTCCGCGACTTCGCGGTCGACGTGCCGGCCCCGGGGTCCGGCCAGACCGAGGCCACCCGCGTGCTCGGCCGCTTCCTCGCCGAGATCATGCGGCGCAACCCGGAGACATTCCGGCTCTTCGGCCCCGACGAGACGGCATCCAATCGCCTCGGCGACGTCTTCGACGTCACCGACCGCGCGTGGCAGGCCGAGCGGCTGCCGACCGACGACCACCTCGCGGCGGACGGGCGCGTCATGGAGGTGCTCTCCGAGCACCAGTGCGAGGGCTGGCTGGAGGGCTATCTGCTGACCGGGCGGCACGGGCTGTTCAACTGCTACGAGGCGTTCATCCACATCGTCGACTCGATGTTCAACCAGCACGCGAAGTGGCTGAAGGTCACCCGCGACATCCCGTGGCGGCGCCCGATCGCGTCGCTGAACTACCTGCTCTCGTCCCACGTCTGGCGTCAGGACCACAACGGCTTCTCCCATCAGGATCCCGGGTTCATCGACCACGTGGTCAACAAGAAGGCCGAGATCGTCCGCGTCTACCTGCCGCCGGACGCGAACTGCCTGCTGTCGGTGGCCGACCACTGCCTGCGGAGCCGCCACTACGTCAACGTGATCGTGGCCGGCAAGCAGCCCGCGCTCGACTACCTGCCGATGGACGAGGCCGTCGCGCACTGCACGCGCGGGCTCGGGATCTGGCCGTGGGCGAGCAGCGACGACGGCGAGGAGCCCGACGTCGTGCTGGCCTGCGCGGGCGACATCCCGACACTGGAGACCGTCGCGGCGGCGGCGCTGCTGCGCGAGCACCTGCCGGAACTGGGCGTCCGCGTGATCAACGTCGTGGACCTGATGCGGCTGCAGCCGGAGAGCGAGCATCCCCACGGCCTCTCGGACGGCCAGTTCGACGCGCTTTTCACGACCGACCGGCCGGTGATCTTCGCCTATCACGGCTACCCGTGGCTCATCCACCGGCTCACCTACCGGCGGACCAACCACGCGAACCTCCACGTCCGCGGCTACAAGGAGGAGGGCACCACGACGACGCCGTTCGACATCCTCATGCTCAACGACCTGGACCGCTTCCATCTGGTCATCGACGTCATCGACCGCGTCCCGGGCCTGGGCGTGCGCGCCGCCGGCCTGCGCCAGCGGATGGTCGACGAGCGCCTGCGCCACCGCGCGTACACCCGCGAGCACGGCGACGACATGCCCGACGTGCGCGAGTGGGCGTGGCCGAGCGCGTGAGGGTCCTCGTCGTCAACGCCGGCTCGAGCACGGTGAAGCTCAGCGTGCTCGGCGACGACGATGAGCCGTCGGCCGCCCGCACACTCGACGTGCCGGACGGCGCGGTACGGGGCGACGACGTGGCCGCCGCGCTCGACGGGCTGCCCGACGCCGACGCCGTCGGCCACCGCGTGGTGCACGGCGGCGAGGCGACCGAGCCCGCGGTGATCGACGGGGCGGTGCGGGAGCACATCGCCTCGCTCGCCCCGCTCGCCCCGCTGCACCAGGCGCGCGCGCTGGCCGGGATCGACGCGGTGGCCCGCGCCCGTCCCGGTCTCCCGGCGGTCGCGTGCTACGACACCGCCTTCCACGCCCACCTCCCGGCCGCGGCGACCACCTACGCGTTGCCCCGTGCCTGGCGCGAGCGGTTCGGGCTGCGCCGCTTCGGCTTCCACGGGCTCAGCCATGGCTGGGTCGCCCGCCAGGTCGACCCCGGCGCGCGGCTGGTGTCCTGCCATCTCGGAGCGGGCGCCTCGCTCGCCGCCATCCGCGACGGGCGGAGCGTCGACACGACGATGGGCTTCACCCCGCTGGAGGGACTGGTCATGGCGACACGGTCGGGGTCGGTCGATCCCGGCCTGCTGACCTGGCTGCTGCGCGACGGCCGCCTCTCGCTCGAGGCACTCGACCACGGCCTGGAGCACGACTCCGGCCTCACCGGGCTGGCCGGCACCGGCGACATGCGCGAACTGCTCGCACGCGACGACCCCGACGCCCGGCTCGCGCTCGACGTCTACGTCCACCGCCTCCGTGCCGGCATCGCGGCCATGGCGGCGAGCCTCGGCGGCGTCGACGTCCTCGCCTTCACCGGCGGCGTCGGCGAGCACGCGGGATCGATCCGGGACGGCGTCGTCTGCGATCTCGGGTTCCTCGGCCACTTCACGACCATCGTCGTCACCAGCCGCGAGGACCTCGAGATCGCCCGGCAGGTGCGGGCCGCGCTCGAGCGCGACCTCGTGAGGCTCTAGCCTGCGCGGCTCGGGAGCGCCGCCGTCACCACGGTCCCGGAGTCGGACGACGCGATCTCGAGGTCGCCCCCGAGCAGCCCGACGCGCTCGCGCATGCCCACGAGGCCGAAACCGGCGGTCGACGCCGTCGGATCGAACCCGCGCCCGTCGTCGGCCACACGGATTCGTAGGAACCCGTCGTCCTCGGAGACGGCGACGTCGACGTGCTCGGCGGCCGCGTGCTTGACCGCATTGGTCAGCCCTTCCTGGATGATCCGGTAGAGCGTGAGCTCCACCTCGGGCGCGTGGCGCCGGTCGGCCGGCAGCCGCACGTCCGCGGTCACCTCGACGCCATGCCGTGCGGACGTCCGGCCGGCGAGGTCCTCGATCGCGGGACCGGGGCCGAGCTCGTCGAGCGCGGCGGGGCGCAGCTCGCCGATCAGGCTGCGCAGGCCGTCGATCTCCTGCTCGAGCTGCCCGATCGCCTCGTCGACGGCGGCGCGCAGCCGCTCGGGGTCGTCGCCGCGCCGGCCCGACGAGAGCACGAGTCGAAGCGCCCCGAGCCCTTGCAGGGTGTCGTCGTGCAACTCACGGGCCCAGCGCCGGCGCTCCTCCTCGGCGCCCTGGATCGTCACCCGCAGCCGCTGCTCCTCCACGGTCCGGGCGGTCGCCACGGCGGTTGCCGCACTGGCGGCAAAGCTCATCAGCAGCCGCTCGTCCTCCGCCCCCAGCTCGCCGCCGTCGCGGCGCCCGAGCGCCGCCAGGAGCCCGAGAGACTGACCACGGAACACCAGCGGCACCGTCAGCGCGGACTCGGGATCGAGGCCCAGCGCGTCGATCGACGCAGCCTGCGATTCGACCCGGGAGCCCTCCACGCCGGCGGGGACCTCCCCGGCCGTGGCCGCCACGACCAGCCCGGCTCCGTCGCGCAACAGGATCAGCACGCCCTCCGCGTCGACGAGCGCGCGACCGCGCTTGACGATCAGCTCGAGCACACGCGAGAGGTCGGTCTCGCCCCCCACGGCACGCGCGATCGCCGTCGTGGCCTCGAGTCTGTGCACGGCGCGTTCGAGCTCCTCGCCGCGGCGAGCCACGCCCTCGTAGAGCCGGGCGTTCACGATGGCGATCGCCGCCCAGTCCGCGAGGATCGTGACCGCCTCCTCGTCGGCCTCGCTGAACGGCTCGCCGTCCTCGCGGTCGGTCAGGTACAGATTCCCCCACGCCTCCCCGCGGATCACCACCGGCACGCCGAGAAACGTCTCCATCGGCGGATGCCCGGGTGGGAAGCCGTACGACCGCGGGTCCGAGCCGACGGACTCCAGCCGCAGCGGCTGTGGGTGGTCGATGAGCACGCCGAGGATCCCGCGGCCGCGCGGGAGCTCGCCGATCACCCGGTGCGTCGCCGCGTCGATGCCGACGGTGAGGAAGCGCTCCAGCTCGTTGCGCTGCTCGTCGAGCACGCCCAGCGCCGCGTAGCGCGCGCCGGTCACCTCGCGGGCGATGTCGAGGACGCGGTTCAGGACCGACTCCAGGTCGAGGTCCGACACGAGGCTGCGCCCGGCGGCGACCAAGCGTCGCAGCCGGTCGCCGTCCAGGGGCTCCTCGGAGTGCACGCCGCGATGCTATCTGCGGGAAACCCGCAGCCGGAGTGCGCCGATGCGCGGATGGCGCGATGACGCCGGGCGCCTAGCGTGTCGTATATGACCGCCGGCCCTCGCGATCCGATCCACGTACTGATCGCGGGCGGCGGGGCCGCCGCATTGGAGAGTGCGCTCCTGCTCGGGCTCCTCGCCGAGGACCGCGTGCGCATCACGATGCTCGCGCCCGCGAGCGAGTTCGACTACCGGCCGCTCGCTGTCGCCGAGCCGCTCGGCCTCGGCCCCGTGGCCCGGTACTCCCTCGCCCGGCTCGCCGCCGAACGCGGGTTCGGCTATGTCCAGGACACCGTCGCCGCCGTGGACGTCCCCGGGCGACAGGTCCATACCGCGGCCCGCGACACCATCGCGTTCGACGCCCTGCTCGTCGCAATGGACGCCCACGACGACGATGCCCTGCACGGGGCGTTCGTGTTCCACGGGTCGGAGGACGTCCCAGCGCTGCATGACAGCCTCGAGCGCCTGGCCGGCGGCCGGCGCCGCGTCGCTTTCGTCGCCGCACCGACGACCGCCTGGACACTCCCGCTCTACGAGATCGCCCTCATGACGGCGCGCTGGGCAGCCGAGCGGGGGCTGACGATCGAGACCTGGCTCGTCACCCACGAGCGCCGCGCCCTCGGCGTCCTCGGCGACGACGTCGCCGTTCGCGTAGCCGAGCTGCTCGACGACGCCGGCGTGCGACTGTGGACTGGCGCGCTCGCGCTGGGGGTGAGCGACGGGCGGCTCTGGCTCGATGTGCAGGGAGGCCTGCTCGTCGACCTTGCCGTCGCGCTGCCGCGGGCCGCCGGCCCGCGGTTGCCCGGGCTTCCGGCCGACGGCGACGGCTTCATTCCCGTCGATGCCCACGGTCACGTCACCGACGCCCCGGGCGTCTACGCCGCCGGTGACGCGACGACGCGCCGCGTGCGTCGAGGCGGCCTCGCCGCCCCACGGGCGGACGCGGCGGCCACCGCGATCGCCGTGCGGGCGGGCGCCCCGCCGCGAGAGATCGCCGGGCGCCACCTCGGCCCGTACCTCGCGGCGCACCCCGAGCTGGCGCTGGGTCGATGAGAGTCGGCGGGCCGACTCATGCGGGTGCGGTCGCCGAGCACATCGGGCCGGGCGCCGACGTCATCGTGCCGATGGCCAACGGCGAGCCGGTCGGCCTGATCGATGCGCTCGAGGCCGCCCAAGACCGGCTCGTCGACGTCCGGGTGCACCAGATGCACGCGCTGCACCGGCGGCCGTACATCGACGGCGCGTACCCGGGAAGGCTGCGCCACGTCTCCTACTTCCTCTCGGCCGCGACCCGCGAGGCGTATTGGAGCGGCGGCTGCGACCTGGTTCCCAACCACTTCTCCGAGATGCCACACCTGTTGCAGGCGGAGACGCGGTGCTCGATCGTGCTCGCCGCCGTGAGCCCGCCTGACCGCCACGGCTACTTCAGCCTGGGCACCAACGCGGAGTACGTGGCCTCGCTGATCGGCAAGGTCCCGTTCTTCCTCGAGGTCAACCCGCGCATGCCCCGCACGCAGGGGCTCAACCAGATCCACGCCTCCCAGGCGCTCGGCTGGTCCGAGGCCGACCGCCCGCTCGTCGAGGTGCCTCCCGCGCGTGCCGACGACCGCGACCGGGCGATCGCCGCCTCGATCGTTGAGCGCATCCCCGACGGCGCCACCCTGCAGGTCGGCATCGGCGGCATCCCCAACGCGGTGCTGAGCGCGCTGGAGGGCCACCGGGACCTCGGGATCCACACCGAGCTGCTCTCAGACGGGATCGTCGACCTCGTCGAGCGGGGCGTCGTCACCGGCACGCGCAAGACCCTGCGGCCGAACAAGATCGTCACCACCTTCGCGCTCGGCACCGAGCGCCTCTACGACTGGCTGCACGAGAACACCGCGGTCGAGATGCTGCCGGTCGACTACGTCAACGACCCTCGCACGGTGGCCCGCGAGCGCAACTTCGTGTCCATCAACGCCACGACCGAGGTCGACCTCTACGGGCAGTGTGCGTCGGAGACGATGGCCGGCCGCTACTGGTCGTCCAGCGGCGGCCAGGCCGACTTCGCGCGCGGCGCCATGTACTCCGACGGCGGCGAGGCGTTCATCGTGCTCCACTCGACCACGAGTCGCGGCGAGAGCCGCATCCGCGTGCACCTCAGCAAGGGCTCGGTGGTCACCACGCTCAAGAACACCGTCGACCACGTCGTGACGGAGTGGGGCATCGCCAAGCTCCGCGGCCGCTCGCTGGCCGAACGGGCCCGGGCGCTCATCGCCATCGCCCATCCCGACCATCGCGAGCAGCTCGAGCGGGACGCCCGCGCGACGGACGAGCTCGTGGCACGTTGAAGGGTTATCGTCGGCGCATGGACATCGTCATCGCCGGCGGCGGCGTTGCGGGCCTCGAAGCCCTCCTCGGCCTTCGCGCCATCGCCAAGGATCGCGTTCGCCTGACGCTGATCGCCTCCGACCCCGAGTTCTCGTATCGGCCGCTCGCCGTGGCGGAGCCCTTCGGGCTGGGTCACGCGTACCGCGTCCCGCTCTCGCGGTTCGCCAAGGACGCCGGCGCCGAGCTGATCATCGACGCGGCCGTCGGTGTCGACGATGCCGCGCGGGAGCTCCGGCTTCGCGACGGCGGCGCCCGCTCGTTCGACGCGCTCCTGCTCGCTCCCGGGGGCCGGGCGGTGGCCGGCGTGGAAGGCGCGGCGACGTGGTGGCCCGGCGGCGATCCCGACGTCTACGGCGGGCTGCTCCGCGACATGGACGAGGGGTACGCCAAGCGGATCGCGATCGTGGTCCCCCCGGGAGCCGTGTGGCCTCTGCCCGTCTACGAGCTGGCGCTGATGACGGCCGGCGAGGCACGCGCGATGGGCCAGGACGACGTCGTGATCACCGTCGTGACACCCGAGCACTCACCGCTCTCACTGTTCGGCGAGGAGGCGAGTGACGCCGTCGCCGAGGAGCTGCGCTGGGCGGGCATCGACCTGAAGACCGGCGTAGTGGCGCACCGCGACGAGACCGGCCTGGTGCTCGAGCCGGGCGGCACCCGGCTCGACGTCCAGCGCGTCTTCGCCGTGCCGCGGATCCTCGGCCCTGCCATCGACGGGCTGGCGGCCGACGAGGAGGGGTTCGTCCTCACCGGCGACGACGCCCTCGTGCAGGGCTGCGAGCGGACCTGGGCGGCAGGCGACGGCGTCGCCTCGCCGCTCAAGTTCGGCGGGCTGGCCACGCACCAGGCGCGCGCCGCCGTCGCGGGCATCGCGCGCCTGGCCGGCGTCGAGGACGCTCCGGACCCGGGCGAGCCCGTGATCCACGGCCGGCTGCTCGTCGGCCATCGAACCCGTCGCTTGCGCGGCCGCGGCGACGCCGAGGGCGCTCCGCTCTGGTGGCCGCAGGGCAAGGTCGCCGGGGAGTACCTGCCGCGCTGGCTCGCCGAGCACGGCGTGACGCCCCCGGCGGCAGCGGAGCCGCCCGAGGCTGGCGTGACGATCCGCCGGCCGCTGCGGGCCATCCGCGGCGTGGAGGCCCAGTACCTGTTCGAGCTCGGCCGCCAGTACCGCATCGCCGATCCGGCGGTCGCCTCGTTGGGGCGCCGGATGGGTGAGGCGCGCGAACGCTGACCCGCGGACCGGCTCAGGCGCGGCGGCGGATCGCGATCCCGGTCAGCGCCTCGCGGATGACCCGGTCGGCGACGAGCGCCGAGTAGTCGTCGGTGCCGATGGCGGTCGGGATCACCTCGACGACGTCGACGCCGACGAGCTCGAGCTCGGACGCCACGGTGCGGACGGCGAGCAGGAGGTCGCCTGCGGTCATGCCTCCGGGCTCGGGCGTGCCGGTGCCGGGGATGAACGCGGGGTCGAGCACGTCGACGTCGACCGTGAGGTAGGTCGGGCCCGGGCCGACGACGTCGACCGCGCGCCGCACGACCTCGCGGATGCCGAGGTCGCGCACGTCGTGCATGAACAGGCTGGTGATGCCCTTCTCGGCCTGCCAGGCGAACTCCTCCTCGCCCGGCCAGTAGCCGCGCAGGCCGATCTGGGCGTAGCGCTTCGGATCGAGGTGCCCCTGGTCGATCAGGCGGCGGATGAAGGTGCCGTGCGAGAACTCCACGCCGAAGACCTCGGACCCGGTGTCCGTGTGGGTGTCGAAGTGGACCATGCCCACGGGCCCGTGGACGCCCGCGCAGGCGCGCACCGACGGCTCGGTGATCGAGTGGTCGCCGCCGAGCACAGCCGGGAGCACACCGGCCGCCAGGACCTGGCCGACGGTCGCCTCGATCGCCGCGTGCGACCGGTCCGGGGCGGCGGGGACGATCGGCGCGTCGCCGAAGTCGACCACCCGCAGCTCCTCCAGCGCGTCGACCTTGACCTCGAGGTGCGGGCCGGGCGGCGAGCTGGCCGCACGGATCGCGCGCGGTGCGAGCCGCGCGCCCGGGCGGTCGGAGACGAGCTCGTCCATCGGCGCGCCGACGATCGCCACGTCGAAGTCCTCGAGCTCCGCCGGGTCCTCCGTGATCGGCACGCCCGAGAAGCTGAGGACGCCCGCGTAGTCGGGCTTCTCCCCGTACTGCGCCCACCGCTTTGCGGGATCCAACATCAGCCCTCCCGAAGCACGTTGATCGTCTCGAACGCCGGATCGCTGGCCCCGTGCAGGCGCGCGCCGCTGCCCGCCAGCTCGCGCAGGTAGACGACGGTCTCGGCGGAGATGCGCTCGCCCGGGAGCAGCGCCGGGACGCCTGGCGGGTAGCTGGCGATCGACTCGCAGGAGATGCGACCGATCGCGTCGTCGACCGCGACCTGCTCGGCGTCGCCCAGGAACGCCTCGCGCGGCGGGAGCGCGACCTCGTTCTCCAGTGCCGCCGCGGGCGGGACGATCGGCGCGGTCGCGCCCGGCTCCGATAGCCGCTTGACGACCTCGTCGACGTCGCCGGCGAGCCGGCGCAGCGCGGCGGCGGACTCGCCGAGGCCGACCACGAACACGACGGTGGCCTGCATCGGCAGCTCCACGTGAACGTCGTACGAGCGCCGCAGCTCGTCGGCGATCTCGTAGCCGGTGCGGCCCGTGCCGCGCACGTCGAGCACGATCCGCAGCGGGTCGTAGCCCGCCACGCCCATCTGCCCCACCAGCTCGCCGTCGACGAGCGCGATGCCGTCGATCGTCTCGAGCTTGGCCCGCGCCACGCCGATCGCCTCGAGCGTCTCGTACAGCAGCTGCTCGCCGTGCAGCGCGAGCTGGCGGCGGGCGCCGTCGAGGGAGGCGATCAGCAGCGAGGACGGGCTCGTGGAGCGCAGCAGCCGCAGCGCGCGCGCCACGGCGCCGGCGTCGACGCGCCCGTCGCCGATGTGGAGCATCGCGCTCTGCGTCAGCGAGCCGGCGATCTTGTGCGTGCTCGTGAGCATCGCGTCGGCGCCCTGCGAGAGCGCCGTCGGCGGCAGCGCCTCGTGGAAGCCGAAGTGCGGCCCCCACGCCTGGTCGACCACGAGCGGGAGACCCGCGCGGTGCGCGACCTCCGCGCAGCCCGCGACGTCGGCGGCCATCCCGTAGTAGGTGGGCGAGACGATGAAGGCGGCCCGCGCGTCGGGCGCGTCGGCCAGCGCGCGCTCGAGCGCCTCCGGCGTGACGCAGTGGGTGATCCCGAGCTCCTGGTCGTACTCCGGGGCGACGAAGCTCGGCAGCCCGCCGCTGAGCACGAGCCCGTCGACGATCGAGGCGTGCGAGTTGCGCTGGGCGACGATCCGGGCCCCGAGCGGGGCGAGCGTCAGGCACAGGGCGTGGTTGCCCTGCGTGGCCCCGTTGGTGAGGAAGAACGTGCGCTCGGCGCCGAAGGCCTCGGCGGCGAGGCGCTCGGCGCGCTCGTACGGCGTCGGCGACGGCCCGAGGTCGATCCCGTGGATGTCCTGCGGCACGTCGGCGGCCAGGGCGTCCTCGCCGATCGCCTTGCGGAAGCCGGGATCGGCCCCCGGTCCCCCCTTGTGGCCCGGCACGTGGTAGCGCGCGGGGCCGCGGAACGCGTAGGCCACGACGGCGTCGAGGTAGGGCGCCGTGGGCTGCTCGCTGGGCTCCATCGAGCGGCGATCCTATGGCGCGCCGGCGCCTGCGGGCAACCGTGCGCCGTCCAAACCGTCGCGCTGGCTTTGGGCAGCGGCATCGGCGACGAGCGCGAGGTAGACGGCAGCGATCGTCGCCGGCTGCTTGAGCGAGCGCCCGAGCACCTGCTCGGCCCGCGCCAGGCGGTAGCGCAGCGAGTTCCGGTGCATGTGCAGCGACGCGGCGGTGGCGGCGATGTCCAGGTCGTGGGCGAAGTAGGCCTGGAGCGCCTCGTGCAGGGGCGGGTTCGCCCGCAGCGCAGCGAGGATCTCCTCCACCTTCGGGGCGAGCCGCGCGGGCGGGATCTCGCTGACCAGGAACGTCCCGAGGTCGAAGTCGTCGAAGTGCGTCAGCCCGCGGCCGTGGCCGGCGGCGAGCTCGGCGTCGCGCAGGGAGTGGCGGGCGTCGGCCATCGACGTCACCTCGCGGCCGACGCCGATCACCGCGTCGAGTGAGAGGGCGGCGCGCAGCTCGGGGTCGCCGGATTGGACGAGCACCACGAGCGAGTCGTCGCGCTCGTGGGCGAGGTGCGGCAGGTGGCCATGCTCGAGCCGGCGCACGACCTCGCGGCGGACCTCGCGCGGCGCGCGCACGACGACGATCCGCGCCGGACCCGAGAAGTCGAGCCCGAAGGCCGCCGCGCGCGCCGCCACGGGCAGCGGGTCGCCCGGCTCGTCGGGCTCGAGCGCCTCCTGGAGCAGCGCGCCCTTGACCGCCTGCTCCTGGTCGCGCACGACGTCGCTGAGCCGCGCCATCGCCGCCAGCAGCGGCGCGGTGGCCTCGGCGGCGGGCCGGGCCAGCTTGTCGACGAAGCCGCGCCGCGGGCTCGCCAGCACGAGCCGCCGGGGTGCGTAGTCGGCGCGCGTGGCGACCGACGTGGCGACCGCGTGCCAGCCCGCGACGTCGAGCTCGACGAGCCCCGCGGGCTCGGCGCGCACCGCCTCGAGCAGCTCGGCCACCGGCGGCCGCCCCGCCACGACCTCCGGCTCGCCGTCGGCTCCCAGCAGCACCACCCCTGCGTCGAGGAAGCGTGCCAGCCGGTCGACCATCGCGTGCTCGGGCTGCGGCGTGCGGAGCGCGTCGACCAGGTACCGCTGGAGCGCGGTGAGGCGGCGGAAGACCTGCTCCTCGCCGCTCGTCAGCGCGCCGTCGACGAAGTGGATGATCTCCCGGAATGGCGTCTCGTACGGCACGGCGAAGAGCGGGAACTTGCGCTCGCGTGCCGTCGCGAGCAGCGCCGGCGGCACGCGCTTGAAGCCCAGGCCGACGCCGAAGCCGATCGCGCTGGCCCCGCCCGCTTCGAGCTGCGGGACCAGCTCGCGCTGGGCCTCGACGTTCCCGCGGAGACGCACGCCGGTCGTGAGCATCACCCAGTCGCGTCCGAGCCAGCGAGCGGGTGCCTCGACCTCGACGGCGTGGGCGCCACGAACCTCGCGCTCGTCTTCCCCGCTCAGCAGCTCCAGGCCGAACGACTCCTCGGCGAGCAGGTCCGCGAGGCGAAGCATGGGCGCAGCCTACGCCTTCGTCGAGGGTCCAAACCCGCGGCGAGGGTTTGGTCATCGCAACGGTTGTCGCCCCGGACGTTGCGACCGATGCTGATCAACCGCCGCACGACCCGAGGAGAGGACGCCATGTCCACCACCACCACAAGCAGGTCCACGAAGGCGCGCAGCGCCCGCGCACAGAACAAGGCCGCGCTGCGCGGCGCCGTCGCGGCGCTCAACGACGGCAACGCCGAGGCATACCTCGCGCTGTTCCGGCCCGACGCCGAGCTGCACGGCTTCCCGGCCGGGATCGAGGACGTCGACGACCTGTGCCGCTTCCATGCCGCGACCGACGACACGTTCCCGCACGCGACCGTCACGCTCGACGACGCCGTCGCCGAGGGCGACCGCGTGGCCACGCGCTTCACCTGGCGCGCCGCGCAGGGCCCGGGCTGGGCGCTCGAGGCCGCCGGTGGCGCGATCGTGCGCTTCGAGGACGGCCAGATCGCCGAGTGCTGGAACCTGCCGGCCGAGCTGCACGCCATCGCGGCGTAGCCTGCGGGCGGTGCAGGAAGACGACATCCTGGCGGCGGTGGCGGCCGAAGAGGCCGCCATGGTCGACCTCCTGAGCGAGCTCGTCGAGGCGCCGACGGTGCTGGGCGCCGAGGCGCCCGGCCAGGCGATCATGCGCCGCGCGTTCGCCGGGCTCGGCCTGGAGCCGTTCGACGTGCCGCTCGACGTGGCCGCGCTGCGGTCGCATCCGGGCGGCGCGCCGTTCAGCTGGGATGTCACGGAGAAGGTCAACGTGCTCGCCGACTGGCTGCCGGCCGGCGAGGCCGACGGGCGCTCGCTGGTGCTCAACGGGCACATCGACGTCGTCAGCCCGGAGCCCAGCGAGCTGTGGACCGGCGCGCCGTTCGCCGCCCGCCGCGACGGCGAGTGGGTGTACGGCCGCGGCGCCGGGGACATGAAGTCCGGGCTCGTGGCGATGGTCGGCGCGGTGGCCGGCCTACAGCGGCTCGGCGTCACGCCTCGCGCGCGCGTCCAGCTCCAGTCCGTCGTCGAGGAGGAGTGCACCGGCCACGGCGCGCTCGCGTGCGTGCTGGCCGGCCACACGGCCGACGCCGCGGTGCTCACCGAGCCGACCCAGGGCGCGATCTGGCCCGCGCAGGTCGGCGTGCTGTGGTTCAAGGTCCGCGTGCTCGGCGCGCCGGCGCACGCGGGCGAGGCCGCCGAGGGCGCCAACGCGATCGACGCGTCCTACCGGGTGATCGAGGCGCTGCGCGCGCTCGAGACCGACCTCAACGAGGTCCGCCCGTCGTTGTTCGCCGCCTACCCGCACCCGATCAACCTCAACGTGGGGATGATCCGCGGCGGCGACTGGCCGTCGACCGTCGCCGGCGAGTGCGTCACGCACTTCCGGCTCGCCACCTACCCCGGCGAGCCGGTCGCCGAGCTCAAGCGGCGGGTGGAGGAGGTCGTGGCCGGCGTCCAGAGCGGCCGCCACCGTTTCGAGGTGCTCTACGAGGGCTTCCAGTGCGAGGGCTACGAGCTCGCCGAGGACTCTCCCCTCGTGCAGGCGCTCTCGGCCGCGAGCGCGCGCGTCACCGGCGCCGCGCCCGGGGTCTTCGCCTCCACGGCCACCACCGACGCGCGCGCGTTCGCCTTGTACGGCGACACGCCGGCGGTCTGCTTCGGGCCGCTGGCCGAGAACGAGCACGGCGTCGACGAGCGGGTCCACGTCCCCTCGATCACGCGCACCGCCCAGGCCCTTGCCCTGTTCATCTCCGATTGGAGCGGACTGTCACCATGACGAACCCTGTGGATCTGACCCAGCACGTCGACGTGCGCGACGCCCGCGAGCGGTTCGTGTCCCGCGGCGTGAGCACCCCGCCGATCGTGATCGCGAGCGCCGAGGGCGCGCGCATCGAGGACGCCGACGGGCGCTCGTACATCGACTTCGCGGGTGGGATCGCCTGCCAGAACCTCGGCCACGGGCCGTCCGACGTCGTGCGCGCGATCCACGAGCAGGTCGACCGCTACCTGCACCAGTGCTTCATGGTCGGGATGTACGAGCCGTACGTCGAGGTCTGCCGGCGGCTGTCGGAGCTCTACCCGGGCTCCTCCGGCCGCGAGTACAAGAGCGTGCTGCTCAACTCGGGCGCGGAGGGCGTGGAGAACGCCGTCAAGGTCGCGCGCGCGGCGACCGGGCGACCCGCCGTGATCGCGTTCGACCGCGCGTTCCACGGGCGGACGCTGCTGACGATGTCGCTCACGAGCAAGGTGACGCCGTACAAGCGCGGCTTCGGGCCGTTCGCGCCCGAGGTCTACCGCGCGCCCGCGCCGTACGAGTACCGCGGCGTGAGCACCGACGACGCGATCGCCGGGCTGCACAGGCTCTTCAAGGCCGACGTCGACCCGGAGAGCGTCGCCTGCGTGGTGCTCGAGCCGGTCCAGGGCGAGGGCGGCTTCCTGCCGATGCCGCGCGACTTCCCGGCGCGCCTGAAGGAGGTCTGCGAGGCCTACGGGATCCTCTACGTCGACGACGAGGTCCAGGCCGGCGTCGGCCGCACGGGGCCGGTGTGGGCGATCGAGCATTACGGGATCGAGCCCGACCTGCTGGTGTCCGGCAAGTCGCTCGGCGGAGGGCTCCCGCTGGCGGCGGTCACGGGTCGCCCCGAGATCATGGACGCCGTGGGCGTCGGTGGGCTTGGCGGCACGTTCGGAGGCAACCCGGTGGCGTGCGCGGCGGCGGCGGTGGTGCTCGACACGGTGTCGTCGCCCGGCTTCCGCGAGCGCGCCGAGGAGCTCGGCCGCACGATCCGGGGGCGGCTGGAGGGCATGGACGTGGTGGGCGAGGTGCGCGGGCTGGGGCCGATGCTGGCGCTCGAGCTGGTGCGCGACGCCGAATCGCGCGAGCCGGCGCCCGAGCGGACGGCCGCCGTGGTCGCCGCGGCGCGCGAGCGAGGCCTGCTCCTGCTCTCCTGCGGCCTCTACGGGAACGTCATCCGGCTGCTGCCGCCGCTCACGATCGACGCGGGCGAGCTCGACGAGGGGCTCGACATCCTCGAGGCGTCGCTGCAGGCCGGCTGAACGTCAGCCGCGGCAGGCGCGCGGGAGCTCGACGACCCGCCGCGGGTCGGGTACGACCTGCTCTCCCGGCACCGGGCTGGTCTTGCACCAGGCGGCGCGGTAGGTCTCGAAGTCGAGCACGGCGCGGAACGGGTACGTGAGCGCGCCGCCCTCGTTCGTCTCGGTCGACGCGATCGCGCGGATGGTGGTGTCGCAGACGAACACGCCGCGACGCACGGCGAGGTCGGTCTCGGCTGCCGGGGAGCCCGGCGCGGGCTCGCAGCTGGTCGGCCCGCTCGGGCGGCGGAACTCGCCGTCGGCCGCCCGAGCCTGGGCGTCGGCCGTGATCCGCTGCTCGACCTCCGCCACGAGCGCGCTGCGCGCCGCGAGCCGCTCGTCCGCGCTGCTGCCGGCCGACGGGCGCAGGACGGCGAGGGAGATCGACGTCGGACGCTGGGACTCAGCCGCCCGCCGCGCGGCGGCCTCGCGCCGCGCGTCCGCCGCCGCGCCTTCGCGGGCGTCGGCCTGCTGCTTGGAGTCGTCGATTGCCGGGGCAACGAACGCCGCCACGGCGATCGCGATGGCGAGGAGCGCCGCGCCGCCGATCAGCAGCGCGCGCTTGGGGACCGGTCGTACCTCGACGTCGCGCGGTGGTGTCCAGATCCGCAGCCACGCTCCCAGTGACTCGAGCGCTGTCGCCCGCTGGCGCTCCTTCTCACCGGAGACCGGCATGTGGTGGTGAGAATAGGGCGGCCCCCGGTTGCTGTCCAGTCCTCCGGCTAGCGTTTTGGCGACCGACGAAAATCGCCCCGGCGGCGACGGCCATCGCCCCGGGGCCGGCACGGAAGGAGCCTTCCATGCACGACCACCGTATCGCCGCGACCGGCACGCCGGGGCCGTCGACCGTCACGGGGCTCGGGGTGTGCGACGCCCTGCGGGTGCGCCTCGAGCCGGTGCAGGTCGCGTGGCTGATCGACGAGCTCGAGGAGCTGCGGACGCCGCTCGAGGAGCAGCTGCAGCGCACGCCGGACGGCGACGAGCGCGATGCCGTGGAGCGCGAGCTCGCCGCGCTGCGACGGATGCGTGCGCAGCTCCCGGCCGCCGGCGCCGGCATCGGCGCGGTCCTCTGCGGGCCGGCGGACCCCGTCGCGGGCCTCGTCCTCGCGGCCCTGCGCTCGTGCGCGGCCGCGCTCGCCGAGCTCACGCAGGGCCAGCTGCGCGGCGACGCTCCGCACGCCGGGCGGCCCGCCGCGATCACGCGGCGAGGCGCCGCGTGGCGGCGTCGCGGCCGGCCGTCACGAGGATGAGATGGCAGTGCCGGTTGTTGAGGACCTCGGCGGGGAACGTCCGACCGCCGAGTGCAATCGCGGTCGGTACCGGGTCCGACGTTCGGCGGGCGGCGTCGAGCGCCTCGGCCAGCGGGCCGCTCGCGCCGACGCGGTGGAAACGGCCGGCGAGCCGGCCGAACGCGGCGGCGAAGGCGGGCGATTCGACGCTGCGCCACACGGGCAAGCGCCCGCGTGTGTCGGGCCAGCGACCGGCGACGAGCAGCGCCAGCGGCTCGGCATGGCGCTCGACGTAGTGGTGCGCGGCCGCGTGGCCGGAGGCGCCGTAGGCGTCCGCGAGGGCGAGCGGCGTGCGCAGCGACCGCTCGTGCTCCGCGGCCTCGGCGGTGAAGCGCGCGCCCTGGAAGATGAGCTCGCCGGCCGCGAGGTTGGCCTCCGCCTCGATGCCCACGCCGAGCGACCCGAACAGCTCGCCCGCGGTGTCGAGCCGCACGACAGCGCGGTGCCACGGGCACAGCAGGTGGCCGAGCTCGTGCGCCTCGGTGAAGCGCCGCCGGCCCCGCGACTGGGTGCGCTCGACGAACAGCGCGCGCTCCTCGAACCACAGCGCGCCGAGCACGCGCGCCTGCGGCGGCAGCGCGACGCGCTCCCGCACGCCGAGCGCCTCGCCGAGCGCGTCGAGCGGCGTCGGCAGCACGCCCGCGAGCCCGGCGCCCCGCAGGGCGTCCTCGCACAGGCGCTCGATCCGCGCGCGCGTGAACTGCGAGACGGACATGCTCGGCGCCGCACCGCGCGGCTGCGAGGCGAGTGCCGTCATCCCTCTCGCCGCCGCCGAAGCTCGGCGATGTAGCGCAGCGCCTCGGCCTGCTCGTCGGGCGTGAGCTCGCGCAGCGCGCGCAGCGCGACGGTCATGCGTCCTCGCTCGCCCGCAGATCCCTCCCCCGCCGCCTCGTAGCCGGCGAGCGTGAGCAGCTCCGCGAAGTCGAGCTCATAGGCGACCGAGAGCTCCCACAGCAGCGCCATCTCCGGCCGGGCGATCGTGCCGGTCTCGATCTGTGAGAGATGGGCGTTGCGAATCCCGGTTCGCCGCTCGACCTCGCGCAGCGTGAGCCCGAGGCCGTGCCGTGCGCCGGCCAGCACCTGGGCGAGCGACGGTGGGTCGGCGGGAGTGGGCACGCGGGCGATGCTCCCAGCCGGGGCGGACACCTCGGGTGCTGTCCGGCGGGGGCGCTAAGTTGCTGAGCACGATGATCGCAGGGCGGCCAAGCTTCCATCTCGACGAGCTGGCGTTCTGGCGCCGCTTCGGGCGCGTCGAGCACGAGCGGCTGGAGTTCAAGGCCTCGGCCTGCAACCTGCGCGAGGTCATCCCCGCGATGGCGATGACGGCCGGCGGCCAGGTGGTCCTGGGGGTGAGCGACGAGCGGCGGCTCGTCGGCTGCGCGCTCGATCAGGGGGTGCTGGACGCGGTGATGCGGCGGGCGCAGGACGCCGGGGTCGACGTGCGGGTGGAGCCGCTGGTGGTCGGCCGGGTGGGCCTCACGCTCGTGACCGTCCCGCGCGTGAGCGACCGCATCGTCACGACGTCCGACGGCCGGGTCCTGCGCCGCGTGGGAAGCGACAACCTGCCGCTCACGGGCGAGCATCTCGTGCGCTTCGTCCGCCGGCACCGCCGGCCCGGCCGGAGGGTCGCGGCCCTACTGGCGGTGGTCGTGCAGGCCGCCCGTCCGGCTCGCGCCCGCCAGCAGCGCGGTGCCGACCTCGAACACGAGCGCGGCGGCGGCGACGATCATCACGTAGGCGAGCAGCGGCGAGACCATCTTTGACAGCAGCAGCAGCGCGAAGGCGGCAGCGATCGGCAGCCAGTACCGCAGCGAGCGCATCGTACGACTGTACTCCGTGTTGCACCCGATGACCGAACTCCGAGGAAAGGGTGCGAGATGCGAGTGAGTCGAGTCGTGCCCGCAGGCGCCGTCCTGGCCTGCGCGCTGCTCACCCCCGCCGTGGCCACGGCGGCTCAGAAGCCGACCGCGACCACCGGAGGCGCCGCCAACGTCGCCCCCACGAGCGCGGTGGTGAACGCCACGGTGAACCCGCGCGGCGCCGCGACGACGTACTTCTTCCAGTACGGGACGACGCGCACCTACGGGGCCCAGACGCCCGCCGCGTCGGCGGGCGCCGGCACCGCGAACCGCCGCTTCGCGGCGGCGCTCGGGAGCCTCGCCCCGGCGACGACGTACCACTACCGGATCGTCGCCCGCAACCGGCTGGGCGTCACGCGCGGGGCAGACCGCAGCTTCAAGACCAAGCGCCAGCCGCTCGGCGTCACGCTCGCCGCGTCGCCCAACCCGCTCTACCCGGGCTCCCCCACGACGCTCAGCGGCGTGCTCAGCGGGACGGGCAACACCGGCCGCCAGATCGTCCTTCAGAGCAACCCGTTCCCCTACACCCAGGGCTTCGCCAACGTCGGCGATCCTCACGTGACCGACGCGAACGGCGCGTTCTCGTTCCCGGTCCTCGCGGTCCCGGTGAACACCCAGTTCCGCGTGCTGATGCCGGCGAACCCGAACGTCGCGAGCCCGATCGTGGTCGCCGAGACCGCGGTGGCCACCGGTGTGCACACGCGCACCTCGCGGGGGTCGCGCAGCGGGGTCATCCGCTTCGCAGGCTTCGTGCGGCCGGCGATCGATGGGAGCCCGGTCCTGATCCAGAAGCTGCGTGGAGGCGTGTGGGACACGATCGCGAAGACGTTCGCCCGCAGCGTCCGCGGCAACCGCTCCCGCTACGTCAAACGCGTGCGCCAGCGCCGCGGCGGCCGCTACCGGGTTCTCGCCTACGTCACCGGCGCATACTCGCCGGGCGCGTCCCGTACGGTCTACCGCAGCGTCCGCGACTAGGAGATGAGGGCGGCGACGGCGTCGGGAATCGGCACGTCGCCGCCCACCAGCTCGAACGTGACCCCGACCGTGCGCGGCTCGCGCAGCACGGCGACCAGCATGGCGGCGACGTCCTCGCGCGGGATGTCGCCGTCCGCGCCGACGCGCACGCGGCCGGTGCCCGGGTCGTCGGTCAGCCCGCCGGGCCGGACGACCGTGTAGTCGAGCCCGCTGGCGGCGAGGTCCGCGTCGGCCCGGCCCTTGGCCCGCAGGTAGATGGCGAACGTGTCGTCGCCCGGCGCATCCGGATCGGCGCCGCGACTGGAGACGATCACGTAGCGGGCGACGCCGGCCTGCTTGGCGGCGTCGATCAGCTTCACCGCGCCGCCGTAGTCCATCGTGTCCTTGCGCGCGGCCCCGCTGCCGGGCCCGGCGCCCGCGGCGAACACGACGGCGTCGGCCCCCTCGATCGCGGCGGCGACGGCATCGACGTCAGCCGCCTCGAGGTCGCATTCGACCGGCTCGCCGCCGGCCTCGCGCACGTCGTCGGCGTGCTCCGGGCGGCGGATCATCGAGCGCACGGCGTCGCCGTCAGCGCTCAGCATCCGCGTGAGGTGGAGCGCGATCTTGCCGTGCCCTCCCGCAATCGCTACGAGCATGGCGAGAGGGTACCGCCGGGGCGCCGCGCCAAGCGCGGCGCCCCGAGCGATCAACAGCTCAGCCGCGGACGGCCTGGCTGACGTAGCTGCCGGCGCGGAAGCGGTAGTACGTCCCGCGCGACACGCTGCGCCTGACCGAGAAGTAGCCCTGCGCGTCGGTGCGCTTGCTCGCGATCCGCCGCCACGACCCGCCGCGCTTCTGCTCGACGCGCACGGTCGCGCGGCCGCCGGGCCGCACCTGGCCCCACAGCATGCGCCGCGAGGCGTCGACCGCGAACGGCGTGTCGAAGTAGCGCTCGCTGATCTTCGAGCGGCCGCGCCGGTCGCGCAGGCCGGACTGCCAGTTCACGCGGTTGGGCTCGTCCTCCCACAGGTACTGGGTGAAGAGCTTGACGCGCCGGGTCCGCCACGCGTGGTAGGCCGCCCGCTGCAGGTACGTGTTCTGCTCGGAGGTCGTGATCCCCGAGAACGGGTCCTGCGGCCGGGTCTGGTAGCCGTACTCGTCGATGAACACGCCGACCTTGCGCGTCGTGCTGCGGATCGCGCGGACGCGCTTCAGGCGGTCGAGCGTACGGATCAGGTTCGGGAGCTGGGCGATCGACAGGCTGTCGGAGCCGGGGTTCGGCAGCTCGGGCGCCCGGAAGTTGTACGGGTGGACGCCGAAGCCGTCGAGGGTGGCCGCGCGGAACCGCTTGCACGAGCCGGACCGGATGCGCTTGAACGAGTCGCTGCGGCAGCCGAACTGGCGCAGGAACAGCATCGGGTGCATCGTCGACTTCCACGTCCGCTGCGCCTTGCCGCGCGGCCCGAGCGCGCCGACCACGATCTCGGCACGCGAGTCGTTGCGCTTGATCGCGGGGTACGCCGCGCGCACGAGGTTGCGGTAGATGTGCGGCGAGGCGGGAGTGCAGCGGCCCCGCTTGCAGGTCGACTGCGGGGCGATCCACTTGTTGAGGTTCGGCTCGTTCCAGAGGATGTAGCGGTCCACGAGGTTGCCGTAGCGCTTCGCGACGGCCTCGGCGAAGGCCGCGTAGGACGAGGGCTTCGGCTTGTACGCGCCCTTGCGGCGGCTGGGCGCCTCGGTCGACCAGTAGGGGCCGGGACCGGTGACGTTGAGCGTCACGCTCAGGCCCGCCGCGCGCACGCGCTGGACGGCCTGGTCGACGACGTACCACTGGTACTGCGGATCGTTCGGATCCTTCGAGTTGAAGCCCGCGGGCGCCCGGAGCGACCTGTCGCCCGGAGCGACCATGTTCCAGTACGCCAGGATCCGCACGTCGTCGATCCCGAGCTTCTTCCATTCGGCGATCGCCTCGTCGGCTGCAGGCCCGCCGTCCAGCATGATGCTGTCGTCGGCGATGCCGACCTTTGGCCCGGCCGCGGAGGCTGGAGCCACGAGGACGAGCAGAAACAGGAACAGGAGTCCAGGGAGGATTCGAGTCATACGGTTCCCAACGTGTTCGGATTGGCGGAGTTGCGCTCCGCGGACAGCAGGCAATCGACGACCCGGGAAGCCGCGTGCCCGTCGTCGAGCTCGCAGAAGGTCTGTCGAAACGCGGCGTAGCGCGCTTCGTGCGCGGTACGCACCCCCTCGAGGTCGCGCAGTGCATCTGCGACCTCGTCCGTCGTCCGCAAGAGCGGCCCAGGCACTGTAGCCACGAAGTCGAGGTAGAAGCCCCGGACCTCGTCCGCGTAGGCGTCGAGGTCGTACGTGAAGAACAGCATCGGGCGCCCGGTGTTGGCGTAGTCGACCATCATCGACGAGTAGTCCGTCATCAGCACGTCGGCGGCCAGCATCAGCTCCGTGCCGTCCGGATAGCTGGAGACGTCGCGCACGAAGCCGTCGGCGGTGGCGGGCACCGTGTCGACGACGTAGTGGTGCTTTCGGAAGAGGATCACGGTGTCCTCCGCCACCGCGGCGCGTAGCCGCTCGAGGTCGAGCTGCAGGTCGAGCCGGTAGCGCCCGCGGCGATCGACCACGTGGTCGCGGTAGGTTGGCGCGTAGAGCACGGTCCGCACGCCCTCGGGAATGCCGAGGCGGCGGCGCAGCGCCGCTCCCCGGGCGTCGCGATCGTCTCCCGCCAGCACGTCCACGCGCGGGTAGCCGGTCTCCAGCATCTCGCCCTCGATCGCGTACGCGCGGCGCAGGATCGGCGTCGAGAAGCGGTTCGGCGAGAGCACGTACTGCCAGTTCGCGAGCTGGCGCTCCCAGCCACGCTGGAACTTGCGCACGGTCTTGCGCATGTCCGAGACGTCGAAGCCGAGGCGCTTGAACGGGGTGCCGTGCCAGGTCTGCAGGCACACCTGGTCAGGACGGCGGCTGAACCAGTCGGGGAAGTGGTCGTTGGCGACGACGAAGCGGGCGGTGGCGAGCGCCTCGTGGTACTCGCGGCTGCCCTCGCGCAGCACCGCCGCGCTCTCCGGGACGTTGCACTGGCCGTCGCGCACGACCCACAGGTGCTCGAGCGGCGTCTCGCGCCGCACGAGCTCCTCGTGGATGGCGCGCGGGCTGTCGGAGTACTGGCGGCCGAGGAAGCTCGCGTAGACGACCGCGTCCTGCAGCGGCGCGCCGCGCGCCCCGCGGTAGGCGGTGGCCTGCAGGCGGCCCTGGTTGAAGCGGCCGCGCTCGTCCTCGGCGAGGTCGCGCTGCACCGACAGCAGCGCGTCGCCCTCCGCCGAGATACCGAGGGCGAACGGCTTGCGGTCGACCACCGTCGCCAGCGGGAGCCGGTCGTCGAGCGCGTCGGCGAAGACCACCGGGACGCCGCCCGCACGCATCCGCCAGCGACCCTCAGCGATCGGCAGCGCGCCGGCCAGCGACTCGATCGCCGCGACAGGCAGGCGTGCCGAGAAGCGGCCGTCGCCCGTGCGCTCGAGCGGGAAGGCGTGCGCCTCGCCGCGGTCCTCGGCGAGCTCGATCTCCTCCCACGCGGCGTCCGGCGGCAGCTCGCCCTCGAGCTCGAGCATGCCCTCGGCGCTCCAGCGGGCCTCGTGGACGACCGCCGACGCCGGGCGCTCGATCAGCGCCGCGCCGCGCCCGGCGCGCGTGAGCGCGACCTGGCGGCCGTTGAGCGTCCAGGTCGCCTCCGGCACGTCGGCGGGCAGCGCGACCGGCACGCGGCGGTCGTCGTCGGCGGCCCACAGCTCCCACACGCTGCGGCCGTCGCCGCGAAGCTTGGCCAGCGGCGCGCGCGCCTCGCCGCCCTTGAGCGGCAGCCGGACGCGGCGCCCGTCGGCGGTGCGGCGCAGCTCGAGCACGGGCTTCGCCGCGCCGGGCTCGAGGTCGGCCGCCAGCTCCAGCGCGCCGTCCGCCAGGCGCGGCTCGCGCAGCTTCGCCGCCCCGTGGCGGACCTCGACGGCCAGCTCGGTGTCCGGCGTCACCCCGGTCGTCACCACGGCGCCGTCGAGCGCGAGCTCGATCGGCCGCAGCGGCCGCCCGCCGTCGAACGTGAAGCGCGAGCGGCGGCGCTTGAGGCCGCCGGAATGCAACGTCACGTACAGCTCCCACGTCCCCTCGCGCCAGCGCCCGCGGCGGCGCAGCGCGCGCGGGTCGAGCGTCGCCTCGAAGCCCGTCCACGACAGGTCGACGAGCGCCTGCCGCACGTTGCCGGTCAGGTCGGCGCGCTCGACGCTGCGCGACCGCATCCGCAGCGCCGAGGTGAGCAGCCGCAGGCGCACCAGGCGGCCTTTGCGCAGCAGCGTCACGCGCACGCGCTGGGCGTCCGGCGCACCGGCGCCGACCCCGTGGATGTACGCGTAGCCGCGCACGCGCACCTGGTCGCCGACGCGGTCGAGCTCCTCGATCGACGCCCGCATGTAGAACTCGGGCTCGACGCGGTAGATCGCGCTCGGGATGCCCAGGCTCGCGTCGGTTCGGAACGGGTAGTCGCCGTACCACTTGCCCCCCACGCGGACCGGCGGCGTGCTCGAGAGGTCCTCCTTCTGGAAGCGCACGACCTCGAGCAGCTCGTCGACGAGGCGCCGGCGCACCAGGTGCCATTTGAGGCGCTCGATCGCCGGCAGCGGGTCGAAGATCTTCGGGCTCGCCTTGTCCAGGAACGCGTTCACGCGGTCGAGGAACAGCGCCTTGTACTCGTCGTCGGCGGCCTCGAGCCCGTTGACGTAGTAGCGCAGGTCGTCGGCCACGACGCTCTCGTCGTACCAGCGCTTGGAGCCGCGCGGCCCCTTGCGCGCGAGATGGTCGGAGACCTCCTCGATCGCCTGCAGGCGATCGGTCAGGCCGCGCGGCTCGAGCTTGCGCTGGGTGATCGAGCCGGCGCCCTCGCGGATCCGCCACAGGTAGACGGGCTCGGAGATCACGTCGACCGACTTGGCGAGGAAGTGCGCGGGGATCGTGACCGGCGTGTCCTCGTACGTGCGCCCCTCGGGGAAGCGGAAGCCGTTGGCGTCCCAGAACGAGCGGCGCCAGAGCTTGTTCCAGGCGGGCCGGTCGGCCAGCAGCGGGCGGAACTTCGTGACGTGCGTCTTCAGCCGCGTCTCCGGGAACGTCTTGGCCAGGAACGGCGACTGGAAGGTGGCGAAGCGGGTGAGGCGGTGCACGTTGCCGGTGGCGAAGTCCGACCCCGTCTTGTCGAGCGCGCCGACGAGCAGCGCGTAGGCGTTGGGCGGCAGTGCGTCGTCGCTGTCGAGGAAGACGAGGAACTCGCCCTGGGCGGCGTCGGCGCCGGTGTTGCGGGCCTTGCTGAGGCCGCCGTTCTCCTGCGTGACCACCTTGAAGCGGCCGTCGCGTTGCGCGTAGAGGTGCGCGATCTCGGCGCTGCGATCGGTCGACCCGTCGTCCACGAGGATCGCCTCGAAGTCGGCGAACGTCTGCGCGAGCAGCGAGTCCAGGCATTGCTCGAGGAACTCCTCGACGTTGTAGACCGGCACGACCACGCTGACCCTCGGCACGGCAGAGATCCTAGGAGCGCAGCTTGCGGACCCGGCGGGCGAGCCGGGTGCGCAGCGACGGCGGCGGGGCGGGCCGCTTCTTGCGCGGGCGGGCGGCCATCACCGAGCACTGGGCGATCGCCTCCGCCTCGGCGTAGAGCGTGCGGTAGGCGGCGCGGTCGGCGTCGAGGGCCTCGGCCGTGGGGTTGTCGAGATGAGACCAGACGGTCTCGGCGAGGTCGCGCACCCGGTCGGGCACGTCGAGATCGGCCCAGCTGGTGCGGCTGCGGTGCAGGCCGGGGTCCACGAACGCGTCGACCTCGGGCCGCCGGTCGATCTCGGCCAGCGCCGGGTCGTCGAGCTGCGCGCCGAGCCGCCGGACCTCGGGCAGCCAGTCGGCGAGCAGGTCCTCGTAGCGGACGAACGCCCGCGGGGCCGCACGGGTGACGTGCTCGGTCTGCAGGATCACGTTGATCCACGCCGCCGCGCGGCTCGCCTCGGTGAGTCCGGTCCCGTAGGAGCGGCGCGCGCTGGTGACGATCTCGGCCGGATGGCGCAGCATCGTCACGAACGAGGTGCGCGCTCCCAGCTCCTCGGCGCAGTGCATCCACAGCGGCAGGAACCAGACCGTCCGCGGGTCCTTGACGAGCACGGCGCCGGGCTCGCGCAGCTCGTTCGCGAGCCACGCGCGCAGCTCTTCCTGCACGGCGGGCACCTCGCCGGCCGCGGTCGTGGCGTCCCACGCGGCGGGGCGAGCGTCGTTGACGGTCACGCGGCGCTCGCGCAGCAGGCGGGTGTGGAAGTCGACCACCCAGCGCGGCTCGCCGAACCCGCGCGGGTTGGTGTCGTCGGCCTGGACCTCGGGCTGCGGGATCCGGAAGCCGAGCTGGCCGAGCATCCCCGACAGCAGGCTGGTGCCGCTGCGGCCGACGCCGACGACGAGCAGGAGCTGGCGGTCGCTCATCGGGTGGTCGACGGCACCGGCGGCGGCGCGGGCTCGCGCTCGCCGAGCCACACGCGCCGCACGACTCGCTCGGCCGCCCGGCCGTCGTCGAGCGCCGCGAAGCGGGCGCGGAACGCGGCCCGGAGGTCGCTGGCCTCGTAGATCGCGCCCGAAGCGAACACGTCGAGCAGCTCGTCGTCGGTCCGTGCCACCGCGCCGGGCGGCTCGGCGAGCAGGTCGAAGTACGTGCCGCGCAGCTCCCGGTACACGTCCCAGTCGGGGGCGTGGATGACGATCGGGCGGTCGAGCACGGCGTAGTCGAACATGATCGACGAGTAGTCGGTGAGCAGCACGTCGGACGCGATGCAGAGCTCCTCGACCGACGCGTGGGAGGCGACGTCGAGCAGCCTCCCGGCGCGATGGAGGTCGCGCACGAGCGGGTCGGCATCATAGAAGTAGTGCTGGCGGGCGAGCACGACGTGATCGTCGCCCAGTCCGGCGGCCAGGCGGCCGAGGTCGAGCGCCGGCTCGTAGCCGGAGCGGTACTCGCGGTGGGTCGGCGCGTAGAGCACGGCGGTCTGGCCGGGAGCGATGCCCAGCTCCGCGCGTAGCCGCTGCGCGTCCTCGTCGGTGGCGCTGGCGAGCGCGTCGTTGCGCGGGTAGCCGACCTCGAGCGTCTCGAACGGCACCGGGTACACCCGCTCCCAGACGAGCGTCGAGTGGCGGTTGGAGGAGACGCTGAAGTCCCACCGGCGGGCGCGCTCGAGCAGCGCGGCGAAGTCGTGGCGGCGGCTCGCGTGGTGGGCATAGCGCAGGTCGAGCCCCATGCGCTTGAGCGGCGTGCCGTGGTGGGTCATGACGTGCACGCTGCCCTCGCGCTTGACGAGGTGGTTGGGGAAGTTCACGTTGTTGACGAAGTAGCCCGCACGGGCGATCAGGTCGAAGTACTCGGGCGTGTTGAGCACGACGTGCTCGACGCCGGGTGGCACGGTCGCCCCCTTGCGAACCACCCAGACGCCGCGCACGTTCGGAACGAGCTCGCGTGCACGCTCGTAGATCGCACGCGGGTTGCAGGAGTAGCCGCGGAACCAGTACGCGGCGTAGACGGCGAGATCGGGGTCGAGCGGCTGCCGCATGCGAGAGCGGTAGTGCCGCTCGAGGCTCGCCTTGCGCAACCGCGCCCGCGCCTTCCGCGGCGCCTTCAGCACGGGCGCGCGGCGGCGGGCTTCGAGCCCCTGCTCGAGCAGCCGGTACGCGGCGTGGGCGTCCCGCGCGAGCAGCTTGACGCGCGTGCCGGCCGTCTCGTCGCCGGTGCGGTGTTGCCGGTAGAGCTCGGACGCCCGGCGGAAGAAGTCCCTTCTCTCCCTCTCCGGTACCCGGTCGAGCAGCGAAAGCAGGTGCCGGCCCATTGCCGGCACGACGATCCGCCGCGTGCGGTCGTCGGCGCCGGCGAGCACGGCGTCGTACGCCTCGAACGGGTCGCCCGGGACGCGGGTGGCGCTCTCGAGCTCGCGCCGCGTGTAGCTCGTGCCGGGCACGGCGGCGATCCGGCGGGCGCGCAGCAGGGCGGGCCAGGTGACGGTCAGCTCGCCGTGGCGGCCGTGGGCGAAGCGGCCGAGGCCCTCGCGCCGCAGGACCTTGTCCCACGCGCGCGGCGCGGCGTCGGCCAGCCGCGGCTCCTCGTCGAGCGTGACGACGCCCTTCAGGCGCTTGACGAGCGCCGCATGCGGGCCGGGCCGCGAGCGGCCGAGCGCATCTTCGATGCGGTCCCCGAGCAGCAGCACGTCGGGCGAGGTCTCCTCGAGCCGCTCGAGCACGCCCTGCGGCGCGATGACGTCGCTGGCGTTCACGAACCACACGTACTCGCCGCGCGCCAGCTCGACACCCAGGTTGCGCGCCTCTCCCAGCCCGACCCGCTCCGCCAGGTGGTGCACGCGCACGCGGTCGTCGCGGGCGGCCAGCGCGTCGAGCAGCTCGGGCCCGTAGTCGGGCGACGCGTCGTCGACCACGACCAGCTCGACGTCCCCGTGCAGCGCGGAGGACGCGATCCCCTCGAGATGAGCCTGCTCGCCGTGGACGACGAGCACGACGCTGAGCCGCGGCATGGCTGCCAAGCTACTCGACGGCTCCTTGAGCGTCTTCGGCGACACCCCGGTCCTTTGCGGCCATCGCGGCAGCGGCCGCGGTCACGAGGAGAACACGCTGCCTTCGTTCCTCGCGGCGGTCGACGCCGGCCTGCGGTGGGTCGAGGTCGACGCCCGCGCGACGGCCGACGGCGTGCTCGTCGCCCGCCACGACCCCGAGCTCGAGGACGGGCGCGCCGTGGCCGACCTGAGCGCCGCGGAGACCGGGCTGATGCGCGTCGCCGACCTGTTCGAGGAGCTCCCCGACGAGGTCTCGATCGACGTCGAGGTCAAGACCGCGCTCGAGGACGCGCTGCGCGCGCGCGAGCGGACGACCGCGGCGCTGGTCGCCGAGCTGGTCGCGGCCCACGACCGCCACGTGCTCGTCACGAGCTTCGACCCGGCGGCGCTGCTGATCGTCCGCGAGCGGCTCCCGCAGGTTCCGCTCGGCCTGCTCACCTGGACGCGCTTCCCGCTGCGCAAGGCGATCCCCGCCGCTCGCCATCTGGGGGTCGAGGTCGTGGTCGCGAACGTCGAGTCGTTCCCGCCGGACCCCGCGCCGCCGGTGCGCGTCGCGCACGAGGCGGGCCTGGAGGTCGCGGCCTGGTGCCCTGCGCCCGAGGAGCGCGAGGCGCTGCTCGCGGCCGGCGTCGACTGCCTCGTGATCGACGGCGTCACCGCGAGCTCAGCCGGTGCCGCGCCCGCCCAGCCGCGATCCGCGTGATCTGCGCGACCGCAGGGCCCGCGCCCGGGCGGTCCCCGGGCCCCTTGGCGGCGGCGAGCTCCTCGAACAGCTCCACCCAGCGGCGCGCGATCTTCGCGATGTCGTAGCGCTTGGCGCCCTCGATGCCCGCCGCCCCGTACGCCTTGCGGCGCGCCGCGTCGTTCATCAGCCCGCTCATCGCGGCGGCCAGCGCCGCGGTGTCGCCGTCGGGCACCACGTGGCCGTCGACGCCCTCGCGGATGATGTCGCGCGGGCCGGTGGGGCAGTCGTAGCTCACCACCGGCAGCCCGACGGCCATCGCCTCGAGCAGCACCATCGGGAACCCCTCCTTGCGCGAGCTCATGACGTACAGCGAGGCGTTCGCCATCTCCTCGTGCAGGCTCGAGGTGAAGCCCATCATGTGCGCGCTGTCCTCGATCTCGAGGTCGCGGATCTGGCGCTTCAGGCGCTTCATCGCGTAGCCGCTGCCGAAGATCTTGAGCTGCCAGTCCGGGTGGTCGCGCACGACCAGCTTCCAGGCGTCGAGCAGCCGGTCGAAGCCCTTCTGGTCGCCGACGCGGCCGGCCGCGATCACGACCTTGTCGTCCAGCCCCGCGCGATGCCCGCCGGTGTCCGGCACGCCGTTGGGCATGCACTCCACGCGCGTCTGGCCCTGGAGGTGGCGGCGGTAGTCGTCGGCGTCGCCCTGCGTGAGCGTCGACACCAGATCGAGGCGCGGGTAGAACGCGGCGATCTGTGCGCGCAGCGGGTCGTTGTACGTCGACAGGTTCATGTGGTCCTGCCCGATGCGGACGACCGACGGCGCGGCCAGCAGCGCGACCGCGAGGTTGATCGCCGGCCGCGTGCCGATCAGGACCCCGTCCCGGGCCGAGAGGATGTAGCGCGCCATCCGCGTGTCGGTCAGCAGGTTGAACAGCGGGTAGCGGAAGTCGTTCGTGGTCATCAGCCGCGTGGGCTGCTCGGCGAGCCACCGCTGCTGCGGCGGGAGCGCAGCCACCTCGTCCTTGCGCAGGTCGGCGAGGAACCGCAGCTGTACGCCGTCGGGAACCGGCAGGGCGACCTCGGCACGGCGCCGGAACACGCTCATGATCTCGACCTCGTGCCCGAGCTCCACGAGCTCGCCGGAGGTCGTGAACGTCGTCCGGATCGTCCCGCCGACGGCGAACGCGTTCATGAGCAGGAACCGGATCTTCACGGCCGGGCACCCTAGCGTCGCGCCTGGCGCAACCACGGGTTCTAGACTCGCCCGCGCTTATGGGCGGCCCCATCTTCATCGTCGGGACCATGGGCTCGGGCTCGACGCTGCTGCGGCTGATGCTGGACAGCCACGAGGGGATCTCGATCCCGCAGGAGACCGGGTTCATGCGGGCCTACAACGCGCAGCAGTTCGTGCCCCTGAAGTGGTCCGGGCGGAACTGGGCGCGGCGGATGGGCTGGAGCCGCGAGGAGCTCGACGCCGAGCTCAGCGCGTTCTACCGGCGCATCTTCACCCGCCACATGGAGCAGCAGGGCAAGCATCGCTGGGGCGACAAGACGCCGCTGCACACGTGGCATGTCGACGGGCTCGCGCGCCTGTTCCCGGACGCCGTCTTCGTCGGCATCGCCCGCCATCCCGGCGGGGCCGTAGGGTCGAACATGGGGCGCTTCGGGCACTCGTACCGGCGCGCGTCGGTCCACGTCGACCGCTACGCGCGCGAGATCGCCCGGCAGGCCGCGAACCACAAGGAGCGCTTCGTGGTCGTGCGCTACGAGGAGCTGGTGCTCAGCCCCGAGGCGGTGCTGCGCGAGCTGCTCGACTGGCTCGACGAGCCGTGGTCGGACCGCGTGCTCGACCACCACACCGTGCAGACCGGCCGCGGCGGGCGCGTGGTGGTCGAGGGCGGCAACCGGATCGACGAGGCGATCGACGTCTCGCGCGTGGACAAGTGGCACCGCCGGATGACCGATCAGCACAAGGCGCTGCTGGCCGAGCGCTTCACGCGGCTGGCCGAGTTCTACGGCTACGCGATCGACGACCCCGCGGTGCTCGCCCCGCTCGGTGAGAACGGCTCGCCGCTGATCGCCGGGGAGCGGATCGACGCGCGGATCGACGAGTTCGCCGACCTCGACCTGCGCACCCAGCCGGAGATCCCGCTCGCCGAGCGCTTCTACCACCCCGGCCGCATGCAGCTGCACGAGGTCCCGGAGTCACCGCCGCCGAAGCCTCCGCCGCCGCCCGAGCTGCCGCTCCCCGTGCGCGTCTGGCACGTCGTCCCCCGCCGCGCGCGGCAGCGGATCGCCCCGCTCGTGCGCCGCGCGCGGCGCTGAGCCGATGCCGCGGGTGTCGCTCCGCCGCCGGCTGCTCGGCCCGCCCGCGGTGGCGGTGCACCGCGCCGCGCTGCGCGCGGTGGCCGCGCTCGCGCGCGGCAAGCCCGCCACGGCGCCCGGCCCGGTGCGCTACCTGCTCGCCCACGCCTGGGGCATGGGCGGCACGATCCGCACGACGCTGACGATGGCCGAGCACCTCGCCGCCACCCGCGACGTCGAGGTCGTGAGCGTGATCCGCCGGCGCGAGCAGCCGTTCTTCGCGTTCCCGGCGGGCGTGCGGGTCAACGCCCTCGAGGACCGGCGCGCGCACCGGCTCCTCTCCCGGCTGCCGAGCCTGCTCGTGCACCCCGAGGACTACGCCTACCCGATGTGCAGCCTGCACACGGACGTCGCGCTCGTGCGCTGGCTGCGCTCGCTCGAGGGCGGCACGCTGGTCACGACGCGGCCGGCGTTCAACCTGCTCGCCGCGCGCCTGGCGCCGCGCAGCGTCGTCACGGTCGGGCAGGAGCACCAGCATCTCGGCGTGCACCGTCCGCGCCTGGCCGCCGACATCCGGCGCCACTACGGCCGCCTCGACACGCTCACGGTGCTCACGGCGCAGGATGAGCGGGACTACCGCCGGCTGCTGCCCACCACCCGCGTCGAGCGGATCCCGAACCCCGTCCCGGAAGCCGACGGACCGGCGGCCGACCTCGACGCCAAGGCGGTCGTGGCGGCCGGCCGCCTGAACCGCCAGAAGGGCTTCGACCTGCTGATCGACGCGTTCGACCGCATCGCCCGCGACCACCCGGGCTGGAGCCTGCGGATCTACGGGAGCGGACCCGACCGCGACGCGTTGCAGGCGCAGATCGATGCGCTGGCCGCCGGGGAGCAGATCCGGCTGATGGGGCGCTCCGACCGGCTCGGCGAGGCCATGGCCGCGGGCTCGATCTTCGCGCTCAGCTCGCGCTGGGAGGGCTTCGGGATGGTCATCCTCGAGGCGATGGCGCGCGGGCTGCCGGTGGTCAGCTTCGACTGCCCGCACGGCCCGCGCGACATCATCGCCGACGGCCGCGACGGCGTGCTCGTGCCGCCGGAGGACGTCGATGCCCTGGCGGCCGCGCTCGCCGCGCTGATCGAGGATCCGGCCCGCCGCCGCGCGCTCGGCGAAGCGGCGCGCACCCGCGCGCGCGACTTCGACGTCGCCGCCGTCGGCCCGCGCGTGGAGCGCCTGCTCGCGCACGCAGCCGCCCGGGAACGGCCAGGAGGCCCGCTAGTCTCCGACGGCCTTGACGAGCGGGTTGAGCGATAGAGGGGCGCCTCCGGTGAGCGCGCCCGCCAGGCCCGCCGCGAGGAGCGCGGCTCCCGTGGACCTCGCCGTGGTCGCCGCCACCGCGCCGGCCGGCGCCGGCTGCGCGGCGCTGGCGCCGTTCGAGGGCGGCACGGTGCTGTCGCGGCTCGTCGGCCAGCTGACGCGGCTCGGCGTGCGCCACACGGTGGTCTTCACGCGCGCGCAGTGGGAGCACGACGTGCGCTCCGCGCTCGGCGGCGCCGCCGAGGTCCGCACGAGCGGCTCGCCGGCCGAGGAGCTGCGCGCGGTCGGTGAGCTCGCGCGCACGGCGGCCGGCCCGATGCTGCTGGCCTACGGCGACGTCGTCACGCACGAGGCCGCGCTCGAGGGCCTGATCACCGACCCGCGCGCGAGCACCGGCATCCTCGCCGGCGGTCGCCGGCGGCAGACGGCCTTCCGCGTGCAGGCCCGCCGCGGCCGCCTGATCGCGGCCGCCACGCCGTACCACACCGTGCGCCGCCCGAACGCGACGTTCCTGGGCGTGCTGCGCGTCGCCCAGCCGGAGATCGCCGCGCTGGCGGCGGCCGCCGACCGCCTCGCCGGCCTGGCAGGCGACGTGCCGGAAGCCTGGGAGGAGGAGCTGGTCCGGAAGGCCGCGCGCTGGCGCTGGGTGATGTCGCGCTCGGACACCGCGGGCGAGGGCGAGTCCGGCGGCGACGACTTCGCTGCGCCCGACGAGGGTCCTGAGGAGCCCGAGGAGAACGGCGGCGACGGCACGCTCGAGGCGCTGTCGGCGGAGGACGAGGAGCTGCTCGCCAACCGGCTGGCCGCGGCGCCGCTCGACACCGTCGCGCTGCTGCTGCTCGGCCTCGTGCGCAGCGGCGCGCCCGTCGGCGCCGTCTACCTGCGACACCTCTTCTGGTCGCGTCCGCTGTCGGCCGCGGCGGTCGCCCGCACCGAGCAGCGGATCGGAGCGCTGGACGAGGATCGCCTGCTGCTCGACTCCGCGGTCAAGGGCGCCGACGGCTTCTTCACCACGTTCTTCGTCAGCCCCTACTCGCGCTACCTCGCGCGCTGGGCGGCGCGCCGCGGGCTCACGCCGAACCAGGTCACGATGGCCTCGCTGGCGATCGGCATCCTCGCCGCGGCCGCGTTCGCGGCCGGCGAGCGCTGGGGGCTCGTGGCCGGCGCCGTGCTGCTGCAGGTCGCGTTCACGACCGACTGCGTCGACGGCCAGCTCGCCCGCTACACGCGCCAGTTCTCCAAGTTCGGCGCGTGGCTGGACTCGATGCTGGACCGCACGAAGGAGTACCTCGTCTTCGCGGGCCTGGCGATCGGCGCGAGCCGCGCCGGCGATCCCGTGTGGCTGCTGGCGTGCAGCGCGCTCGTGCTGCAGAGCGTGCGCCACACCTCCGACTTCTCGCACGCGTTCGTGCAGCGCGAGGGCACCGGCACGGTGCGCCAGCCGCCGCTCGAGCAGCCGCTCGACCACCTGGGCGCCGCCGCCGCGACGCGCCGGACGGGCAGCGGGGAGCCGCGCAAGCGCTCGTTCGCCGCACGCGTGCTGTCGCTGTGGGCGCAGCTCGACGACGTGCGCGTGGCGCGCTGGCTGAAGCGCATGGCGGCGTTCCCGATCGGCGAGCGCTTCGCGGTGATCTCGATCACCGCCGCGCTGTTCGACCCGCGGGTCACGTTCATCGCCCTGCTCGCGTGGGGCGGCTTCGCCGTCCTCTACACCCAGAGCGGCCGGGTCCTGCGGGCGCTGCGATGAGCGCCGTCGCCGCTCCCGATCTCCCGCGCGCGTTCCGCGAGGACGGCCCGTCGGCCCGCGCGCTGGCGCGCGCGCTCGGCCCGCGGCTGCCGCTCCCCGGGCCCGCGCTGGGGCTCCTCGGGCTGCTGCCCGTGCTCGCGGTCGCCGTGTTCGGCGGCGGCGACGTCTCGCTCCCCGTGGCGGGCGTCGTGCTCGCCTGGGCGGTGCTCCTCGGCAGCGCATCGCGCGGGCGCCCCGCGCGCGGCGCCGCGTGGGCCGAGCCGCCGCTCGTGCGGCTGATCGAGTACGTCGCCTTCATCTGGCTGGCCGCGCTCGAGGGGTCGCACGCGCTGCCGGGGGCGTTCGCGCTGATCGCCGCGCTCGCGTTCCACAACTACGACCTCGCCTACCGGCTGCGCCACCAAGGCGCGATGCCGCCTGCCTGGCTCAGCCTGCCGGGCTGGGAGGGCCGCGTCGCGATCGCGTTCGCGCTGCTCGCCGCCGGCGCGCTGCCGGCCGGCTTCTATGTCGCTGCCGGCGTGCTCGGTGTGGTGTTCGTGGTCGAGGCGGGCGCGAGCTGGCGCACCGCCGGCCGCCGCCGCGGCGACCTCGACGCGTATGACGACGACGAGGAGGACGAGCCGTGATCGGGATGGTGCTCGCCGCGGGCGCCGGCAAGCGCCTCGGCCACGAGACGGCGGAGCTGCCGAAGACGCTGCTCCCGGTCGACGGAGACCGCACGATCCTCGACGTCGCGCTCGGCAACTTCGCCACTGTCGGGCTCGAGCGCGCGGTGATCGTCACCGGCTACGCGCACGAGCGCCTGGCCGAGCGCGTGCCCGCGCTCGAGCGTGACCACGGATTGGCGCTCGAGCTCGTCTACAACCCGAAGGCGCTCGAGTGGAACAACGCCTACTCGCTGTGGTGCGCGCGCGAGGCGTTCGCCGAGGGCGTGCTGCTCGCCAACGGGGACACCGTCCACCCCGCGTCGGTCGAGGAGTCGCTGCTCGCCGCGCGCGGGCCCGAGGTCCTGATCGCGGTCGACGACGTCAAGCCGCTCGGCGACGAGGAGATGAAGGTCCACATCTCGCCCGAGGGCTACCTCGACCGGATCAACAAGGCGCTCGACCCCGCCACCGCGCAGGGCGAGTACATCGGCGTGACACTGATCGAGCCGGCGGGCGCGGCGGCGCTCGCCGACGCGCTCGAGACCACGTGGCGGCGCGACCCCCAGCTGTACTACGAGGACGGCTTCCAGGAGCTGGCCGACCGCGGCGGCCGCGTGGGCACGGCGCCGATCGGCGACGTCGAGTGGGTCGAGGTCGACGACGCGCGCGACCTCGAGCGGGCGCGGGAGGTCGCGTGCCGCTGCTGACCCGCATGGTCGGCACGCCGCTCGCGATCGACATCGGGGCGGGGACGGTCGCGGGCCTCGCGCCGCTGCTCGCCGACCGGCGGATCTCGAGCGGCGGCCACGTCGCGGTGGTCGTCGGCCCGGGGCTGGGAGAGGAGATCGCGGCGGCGCTGCGCCCGCAGCTCGCCAACGGGGAGATCTGGGACGTCGAGGGCGGCTCGGTCCAGGCCGGCGCCGAGCTCGCCACGCGCCTGCGGCGCGGCTTCTACGACGCGGTCGTCGGCATCGGGGGCGGCCGCACGCTCGACGTCGCCAAGTACGCGGCGAGCCTGTCCGGGCTGCCCGTGGTCGCGGTCGCCACCAGCCTCGCGCACGACGGGATCGCGTCGCCGGTCGCCTCGCTCGAGGACGACGAGGCGGGCCGCAAGGCCTCGTACGGCGTGCAGATGCCGATCGCCGTCGTGGTCGACCTCGACTACGTGCGCCGCAGCGAGCCCGCCATGCGGCGCTCCGGCATCGGCGACGTGATCAGCAACCTGGGCGCGATCGCCGACTGGCGGCTCGCCGAGCGCGAGCGCGGCGAGGAGGTCGACGGCGTGGCGGTCACCTTCGCGCGGATGGCCGCGACCTCGATCGTCCACCGCGAGGACGGGATCGAGGACGACGCGTTCCTGATCGCGCTCGCCGAGTCGCTCGTGCTGTCCGGCCTGGCGATGGCCACGGCGGGGTCGAGCCGCCCGTGCAGCGGCGGCGACCACGAGATCCTGCACGCCATCGACGTGCTCTACCCGGGCACCGCGAACCACGGGGAGCTGGCCGGCGCCGCCAGCCTCTTCACCTCGTTCCTGCGCGGCGACGAGGGGCTCGCGCGCGGGATCGACGCCTGCCTGCGGCGCCACGGGCTGCCGCGCACCCCGGCCGACCTCGGGCTGAGCGAGGAGCAGTTCGCCGAGGCGGTCGCGCGCGCGCCCGAGACGCGGCCGGACCGCTTCACGATCCTCGAGCACCTGGGGATGGACGACGCCCGCGTGCGGCGCGCCGTCGCGGAGTTCCTCGATGCCTACGATCGCTGAGCTGCGCGCGGCCACGCAGCCGGCCTCGATCTTCGAGCGCAACAGCGGCGAGCACTGGGCGGGGCGGCTGTACGTGCGCCGGCTCTCCCCCTACCTGACGCGGGCGCTGCTGCCGACGCGGATCACGCCCAACGGGGTCACGTGGCTGATGATCGCCAGCGGGTTGGCGGCCGCCGCGGTGCTGTCGCTGCCGGGGCTGGCCGCTGCGGCCGGCGCGGCGCTGCTGATCCAGCTGCAGATCCTGCTCGACTGCTCCGACGGCGAGCTGGCGCGCTGGCGCGGCGCGGCCGGGTCGCCGGTCGGCGTGTACCTGGACCGCATCGGCCACTGGATCACCGAGGCGGCGCTGCCGGTGGCGCTCGGCGTGCGCGCGGACGGCGGCTGGGACGAGCTCGGCGGCTACACGACGCTCGGGCTCGTGGTGGCGGTCCTCGGCCTGCTCATCCACGGCGAGTCGGCGCTCGTCACGGTCGCCCGCGCCGAGTCGGGGCGCCCGTTGGCGGAGGACACCGAGGCGGTCGCCGCGCCGCGCGCGACCGGGTTGCGGCGCGTGCGCCGGGCGCTGCGCCGGCTGCCGTTCTACCGCGCGTTCGTGGCCGTCGAGTTCACCTTGCTGGCGCTGGCGGCGGCCGTCGTCGACGCGGTGGGCGACGACCTCATCGGCTCGCGCACGCTCGTCGTCGCGCTGGTCGCCGTCGGGGCGGTCACCGCCGCCGGTCACCTGCTGGCCGTCCTCACCTCGGATCGGCTGCGATAGGCGCCGCGCTCGCCGCTAGCCTCTTCGTGCTTTGAGCAGCGCGCAACTCACCCCTCGCACGAGCGAGTTCGATGCGGTCACGCACGTCTACGAGCCGCATCGGGTCGGCCTGCCGCCGCTCCGGCCGTACGTCCGCGAGCTGTGGAAGCGGCGCGAGTTCGCGTTCGAGCTCGCGCGCACCAGCCTGCGCTCGCAGCACTTCGACACCGTCGTCGGCCAGGTCTGGCTGCTGCTCAACCCGCTGCTGCTCTCGTGCGTGTACTTCGTGCTCGTCGACATCATCCGCCAGAACACCGGCGGCATCGACTTCTTCGCGCACCTGATGGCGGCGCTGTTCGCGTACCACTTCGTCACCGACGCGATCCGCCAGGCGGTCAAGTCGGTGACGGGTGGCGGGCGGCTGATCCTCAACACGGCGTTCCCGCGGATCCTGCTCCCCGGCGCGTCCGTGCTCGTCGCGATCAGGAAGTTCCTGCCGACGGTGTTCGTCTTCATCCCGGTCGCCTTCCTGGCGGAGATTCCCTTCGGCTTCCACCTGCTGTGGGTGCTGCCGATCATCGGCCTGCTGCTCGTGCTCGCTTCGGGCCTCTCGATGATCGTCGCCGCCGGCCAGGTCTACTTCCGCGACCTCAAGACGTTCCTGACCTACGGGCTGCGGGTGTGGCTGTACGCGTCGCCGATCCTCTACTACGCGGACGAGGCGCGCGACCGTGGTTACGAGATCCTGCTCGTCGTCAACCCGCTCGCTCCGCTGCTGACCGCGTGGAGCGACGTGATCGACCGCGGGCTGACGCCCGACCCGGCCGACCTGGCGATCGGCGCCGCGTGGGCGTTCGCGGTGTTCATCGGCGGCGCCCTCTTCTTCATGTCGCGGGAGCGTGAGTTCGCTGTCCGACTCTAGGAAGCCGCGGATCCAGGTCGAGGACGTCTCGGTGACCTACCGGACGTCGCTCGAGCGCGCGCCGACGCTCAAGACCACGCTCATGCGGCTCGGCCGCCGCCAGCGCGTGATCCGGGAGATCGAGGCGCTCAAGGGCGTCTCCTTCAGCGTGCCGCACGGCAAGGTGCTCGGCGTGGTCGGCGCCAACGGCGCCGGCAAGTCGACGCTCATGCGCACGGTCGCCGGCATCCTGCCGCCGAACTCCGGCCGCGTCGAGGTCAACGGCCGGGTGAGCACGCTGCTGTCGCTCGGCGTCGGCTTCAACCGCCGGCTGACCGGGCGCGAGAACGTCGTCCTCGGCGGGCTCGCCGCCGGGCTCACGCGCGCCGAGCTGCGCGAGAAGTACGACGAGATCGTCGAGTTCGCCGAGCTCGAGGAGTTCATGGACATGCCGATGCGGACGTACTCGTCCGGCATGTACGGCAGGCTCGCGTTCGCGGTCGCCGTGACCATGCACCCGGACATCCTGATCATCGACGAGGCGCTCTCGGTCGGCGACGCGCGCTTCCGCCGCAAGTCGTTCGACCGCATGCGCGAGCTGTGCAGCGAGGACCGCACGATCCTGCTCGTCAGCCACGCGCTGGCCAGCATCCAGAAGCTCTGCGACGACGCGATCTGGCTGCACAAGGGCCGCATGAAGATGTGGGACGAGCCGGCCGCCGTGATCGAGGCCTACACCGAGTTCCTCGGCATCGCCGACGAGGATCACGAGCCCGACCCGGTGACGATGGAGGACATCTGAACACGCTCGCCGCCGCCGGCCCCCTCGAGGGTGCCGCGGTGCTGGCCGCGGCGCTGGCGGCGGGCTTGGCGCTCGTACTGCAGGACCGTCGGCAGCGCGCGCTGGCGATGCTGGCGGCGCCGGTCTTCGCCGCGCTGGCGCTGACGACGCTCTCGACCGACCTGCCCGCCGCCGGCCCGCGGGTCGCGGCCGGCGCGGGAGCGGCGATCGTGGCCGTGCTCGTGCTGGCGTTCGTCGTGCACCGGCGGCCGACGGCGCTGGCGCTGCTGGCGGTGGGCGCGCTGCCGTTCCGGGTGCCGGTCTCGATCGGCGACTCCGCGGCCAACCTGCTGCTCCCGCTCTACGCGGTGATCGCCGCGGGGGTGCTCGCGTACGCGTGGCGGACCTGGCGTGCGAACGAGGACGAGGTCGAGGGCGTCGAGCGCGACCGCACGCTGACGTGGCTGTGCCGCGCGTTCGCGGTCGTGCTCGTCCTCTACGGCGCCCAGGCGCTGTACTCGACCGACGTCGAGCAGGCGATCAAGAACCTCTGCCTCTTCTACGTGCCGTTCGCGCTGCTGTTCCTGCTCGTGCTCGAGCTGCGCTGGTCGCGGCGGCTGCTGCGCCTGTCGCTGTGGGTGACGGTCGGGCTGGCGCTGGCATTCGCGGTGATCGGGTGCGTGGAGTTCGCCACCGGCCACCTCGTGATCGCCAACGAGAAGGTGGTCGAGGCCAATGACCTGCTGCCGTACTTCCGGGTCAACTCGCTGTTCTTCGACCCGAACATCTACGGGCGCTACCTGGCGCTGACGATGATCCTGCTCGCCGCCGTGCTGCTGTGGACGCGGCGGCGCAAGGAGGCGCTGCTGATCGCCGGCGCGCTGATTGTGCTCTGGGTCGGGCTGGTGTTCTCGCTCTCGCAGTCGAGCTTCGCCGCGCTGCTGCTGGGTCTCGCGGTGCTCGCGGGGCTGCGCTGGAAGCCCTGGTGGGTGCTGAGCGCGGCCGGCGTGGCGGGCGCGGTGGCGCTCGGGCTCGTCCTGCTCGCCCCGGGCATGCTCAACCTCGAGACGCGCAGCCTCGACCGCGCGACGAGCGGACGCTCCGACCTCGTCGGCGGCGGGCTGTCGATGGTGCGCGACCGGCCGATCTTCGGGTTCGGCGCGGGGTCGTTCGCGGAGCGCTTCCGCGAGCGCGAGGAGGTCAGCTCGGAGAAGGTCGCCGCCGCCTCGCACACGATCGCGCTGACGGTGGCCGCGGAGCAGGGGATCGTCGGCCTCGCCGCGTACCTCGCGCTCGTGGCGGCCTCCTTGGCGCTGCTCTTCGGCCGCCTGCTGAGCACCCTGCGGGCGGAGGCGTGGCCGGGCTCGGCGGCCGTCGCGCGCGCCGGGCTGGCGGCGGCGTTCTGCGCGTTGCTGCTGCACACGCTCGTCTACGCCGCGTACCTGGAGGACCCGCTGTCCTGGGTGCTGCTCGCGATCGTCGCCGGGTTGCGCCTGGAACCCGCGTCGGCCGGCGCCGTGACCATCGGTGCCGGCCGGGGTGATTCGCGAGCGCCCGCGGGCCTGTCAAGCGTCCGTGCCCCGGTCCCTGGGCTCCTTGACAGGCCGGCGGAGTAACGGTTCCTCTACCCAGCGCAGCCAACTCGATGCGCCGGTGGACGAGAAAATCGTGCGTTGGCGCGCGTCCAGTCGGAAACCGACCTCAGTCGAGGAACGCGACCGCCCGGCAGAAGGCCGCCTCGCCGCCCTGGAAGCGCCACGGGAAGCAGCCGAACGTGATCCGGCGGTCGAGCACCTCGTCGATCGCGCCGCCGAGGTTCTCGATGTGGATCACGTCGTGCGGGAACAGCAGCGTGTGCATGATCTGGTAGTCGGCCTTGGGGAACACCTCGTCGAGCGACCGGCCGAGCTTGGCCTCGGCGTCCTCGGCCTCGTCGGGGCGCATGCGGCGGATGACGGTGTTCATCGGGTGGTCGGCGCTGCCGGCGTCGACGGCCAGCCAGCGCACCTTGCGCTCGAGCACCCACTCGGCGAACGCGCGCGTCGGGCCGGGGTGGCGGATGAAGTACTTCGTCTCGTCGACCGCGCTCAGGTCGGCCCAGTTCTCCGGGTAGTGGCGGTGGTAGCCGGTGTGGATGATGAGGATGTCGCCCGGCTCGATCGCAATGCCGGTCTCCTGCTCCCAGCGCTCGAAGTGCTCGGGGCCGTAGAGGTCGAAGTCGCCGAGGCCCATCCGCTCGAGGTCGACCACGCACGCCGGCCCGACCAGCCATTCGAGCGGGAGGTCGCCGATGAACTTGCCGCCCGAGTAGAAGTGCGCGGGCGCGTCCAGGTGCGTGCCGACGTGGAGGGTGGAGGTGATCTCCTGCCCGCCCGCCTTGTCGAACGCCAGCCGCTTGACCCACTTGACCGACGGGCCGTCGTAGCTGGCGAAGGCGGGCGTGTGCACGGAGAAGTCCTGCGAGAGATCGAGCACGTTCATGGCGGCGCAGCCTATTCGGCTTCTTCTTCCGCCAGCCGCTCGATGGCGGCGAGGCGCTCGTCCCAGCCCGCCGCGGGGGCCACGCCGCGGTGGGTCGACGTCGACGACGTGCGTTGGACGAACGTCAACGGCGCTGGGTAGGGAGGCTGGGCAGCCAGCGGCCGTGCGGGGAAGAAGGTGTATCTCGGTGCCGACCGGGTCGCCCGAATACACCTTTCTCCCCGTCTAGAGGAGAAAGGTGTATCTCGGCGCCGGCGGCTCGCCGAGATACACCAAACTCCCCGGCCAAGGCGGGATTTCGTGTCAATCGGCGAGCCGGTGATCATCGATTGACACGTAGATGCTCGTCTGGAGCATGAACGTGGATATCGGCGCGCCGCGGGTCATCGATTGACACGAAACCCCGGCTTGACCGCTCCGCCGGGACCGGCCGCCCGGCCGGCTCCCTCACTTCCCTACCCAGCGCAGTTGACGTTCCCGACGCACTCACCCAGCCGCAACGAGAGCAATGGCGGCGCCGTGCGCATACGCCGCGCCGGTGGAATGGCCGAGGCGGAGGAGGCGCGCGAGCGCACCCGGGTCCCCGGCCAGCAGCGCCTGCAGCGGCTCGGGTCCCATGCCCCGCGCAGCGAGCTCGAGCAGCGTCGCTGAGAGCGACGTGGTGCGGGCGCGGAGGTGGGCGCCCATCAGCGCGGCCACGAGGTCGCCCGCGCCGGCGGCGACGAGCACACCCGCGGCACCAGCCACGAGGTCGTCGCCCTCCGGCGTGAGGCCGGGCCCGCGGCCGATCAGGCGAGCGCCCGCTGCCGCGGCGAGCTCCGGGTCGCGCCGCTCGACCGCGCGTGCGAGCGCGGCGAGGCCGCCGTCCGCCCCGAGCTCGGCGAGGGCTCCGTCCGCGTCGTCGTCGCGTCCCGGGGCGTCAGCGGGGGCGGCGCGGACGTCGTGGCCGAGCGCCGCCGTGTCTCCGGTGATGCGCAGCGTCGGGTCCCACGGCTCGCCGCCGACGACCACCGTCTCGCCCACCGCCGGCAGGCGACGCACCTGGACGCCGTTCGGGAGCTGCGGCGGCGCGGTCGTGAGGACGGCGACGAAGCCGTCGTCGTCCACGTACGCGGCCTCGCGGTTCGCACCCGCGACGGTGACCCGGCGGCCGGCGAGCCGGTCGAGCGCCGGCTGGGCGGCGATCACTGGCCGGCGAGCGCCCGGACGGCCGCCACGAACGCCTCCATCGGCGGCTTGACGAGGCCGGCGCCGATCTGGCCGACGCCCGGCTCGCGGTGGGCGATGCCGGTGTTGACGAACGGGAGCACGCGCGTGGCCACGACCTCGCGAGCGTCGATCCCGAGCGGCGTCCCGCGGAAGCCGAGCGCGGGGATCTGGTAGCTGCGGCTCTCGCTCCAGGCGATGTCGTACATCGCGCGCGTGGCGTCGAGCGCGTCCTCGGCACCGCCGCCGACGACGCGCACGATCGCCGGCGCCGCGGCCATCGCGAAGCCGCCGAGCCCGATCGTCTCCGTGATCGTGCTGTCGCCGATGTCGGGGTTGGCGTCCTCGGGCCCGAAGCCCGGCAGGTAGAGGCCGTCGATCATGCCGCTCGGCCCGGTGAACCAGCGGTCGCCGGTGCCGCTCAGCCGCACCCCGAACTCGGTGCCGTTGCGCGCCATCGCCACGACGATCGAGGCGCGCTCGATGCCCGCGGCGGCGTCGGCGGTGGCCTTGGCGGCCGGCATCGTGAGGTTGAGGAAGAAGTGGTCGTTGCCGGCGATGAAGCGCGCGGCGGCCGCCACGTCCGCCGACGGCTCGTCGAGCTCGACGAGCGCGGGCAGCAGCTCGCGCAGCAGCAGCGACGTGCCCGCGCGGTTGCGGTTGTGTCCCTCGTCGCCCATCTGCAGCGCCTGCGCGGTCATCGAGCGCAGGTCGACCGGCTCGCCCAGGCGCGCGAGGGCGGCGGCGAACACGCGCGCCAGCACGTCGCGGATCCAGGCCAGGCGCTCGAGCACGGTGTCGTCGTTGGCGCCGTACCGCAGCACCTTCCCGAGTCCTTCGTTGAACGTGCAGCACGCCCGGTTGCCGTGCGCTGCGTTCTCCACCACCAGCATCGGCATCGAGGCGCTGACCACGCCCGCCATCGGCCCGACCGCGCCGCGCTCGTGGCACGGGCCGAACTCGAACGCGCCTTCGGCCGCCATCCGCTCGGCGTCCTCGCGGCTCGCCGCCAGCCCCTCGTAGACCGCCGCGCCGATCACCGCGCCGCGCAGGGGGCCGGACATGTCGGCCCAGTCGATCGGCGGCCCGGCGTGGAGGATCGTCCGCTCGCCCATCTCCGGCAGCAGGTCGCGCGCGACGCCGACGCCGCTGAGCACCGGCTGTGCCGCGTTCAGGCGCTCGACCGCCTCGTCGTTGGCGCTCGCGATCGCCGCCGCCTCGAGCGCGAGGCGGGCGAGCGCGTCCTCGGTCCCCGGCTCGGGCGGCCGCCACTCCACGCGCTCGACCGGCACGCCCTGCCGCTCGAGCTCGTCGGCGAACAGGTCGACGCCCGCGTTCGCGACCGCCAGCGGGCGGCCGAGCAGGCCGCCCGCCGCGGCGTCGCCGGGCACCGGGGGCGGCTCAGCCACCGGCGGCCTCCCGCGCGAGCCGGGCCGCGTGCGCGTTGCTGCGCGTGACGACGGCGCCGGCGGCCTCGAGCCGCTCGCGCTGGGCGTCGAGGCCCTGGGGATCGCCTGCGGCCCCGCACAGCGCGACGATCGCGTGCAGGCCGCCGTGAGCGCCCTCCAGCGCCGCGGCGATCTCGCCCGCGGGATCAGCATGCGCGCCGTAGCCGAGCACGACGTCGACCAGCGCGACGGCGACGTCCGGATCTCGGGCGACCGCGGCCAGGCGTTCCGCGCGCAGCGACGGGTCGATCATCGGGTGCGCCCGCCCCTGCGTGTACTCGTCGGCCCCGAAGTCGACGAACTCGCCGCCGCCGACGATCGCCTCCGCCTCGGCGCACAGCGTCCCGCCGCTGTAGAGGCCGACGACGCGGCCACGCGAGGGTGGTCGCCGCAGCGCCGCCTCGAACGGCGGGAGCGCCCCGCCGACGAGCTCGGCGCCGCGGGCCGCTGCAGCTTCCAGCGTGCCCGCGACCTCGACGCGCCCGCCGGTGTGGGCGCCTTCGTGGCCGCCCTGAAGAAACGCGAGGACCACCGGCTTGCCCGCGGCGGCGGCGACCTCCTCGATGCCGGCGGCGACCGCGGCGTCCGGCGGCTTCGAGATCGCCACGATGGCGCGCGTGTCCTCGTCGCCCGCCAGCAGCTCGAGCCCGCGCCGCATCATCAACCCGCCGACCTCGGCGTGCAGGTCGCGCCCGCCGACGCCGATCGCGTGCGAGATGCCGACTCCGGCGGCGTCGAGCAGGCAGCTCACCTCCTGGATCCCGGTCCCCGAGGCGCCGACGATCCCGACCGGCCCCCGCTCGACGGCGTTGGCGAAGCCGAGCGCGACGCCGTCGAGGATGCCCGTCCCGCAGTCGGGCCCCATGAACAGCAGCCCGCGCTCGACGGCCCGCCGCTTGAGCGCGGCCTCGACCTCGACGCTGACGCCGTCGGAAAAGCAGAACACGTGCAGCCCGGCCTCGAGGGCAGCGGCGCCCTCGTGGGCGACGTGCTCGCCGGGGATCGACAGGAACGCGAGGCTGGCGACGCCCGCCGCCGAGCGCAGGGAGCGCATCGCGGGGCGCCCGCCCGCGGCGGCCGGAGCGTCACCCTTGGCCGCCAGCTCACGGTCCACGGCCGCCACCGCCGCCTCGACGGCCGCCTCGTCGCGCGCCCGCACGGCGATCACGAGGTCGTTCGGCCCGGCGTCCTCGACGGTGAACCCCTGGTCGGCGAGCAGCTCGAGGTTGAGCGGCGTCGCCATTCCCACGGCCACCGCCTCGGCGCCGTCCTCGCGGCCCGCGGCGCGGGAGACGAGCATCAGCGTCACCGAGTCGTGGTACGCGCCGCGGCGCACGAGCACATGCTCGGTCAAGCCGGCACCCGCGTCCCGACCGCGCCCTCGACGCCCTCGCGCAGCCGCTCGAGCGACGTGATGACCGACCGGCCGCCCGCGTCGGCGAACGCGATCGCGGCCTCGACCTTCGGCCCCATGCTCCCGCCCGCGAACTCGCCGCGCGCGAGCAGCTCGCGCAGGCGGTGGGCGTCGACCGCACCCAGCCACTCCTGGCGCTCGGTGCCGAAGCCGACGGCGGCCGCGTCGACGTCGGTGGCGATCACCAGGCACGCGGCGCCGACGGTACGCGCCAGCAGCGCCCCGGTGAGGTCCTTGTCGAGCACCGCCTCCACGCCTGACAGCTTGCCGTCCTCGCGCACCATCGGGATTCCGCCGCCGCCGCACGCGACGACGATCGCGCCGTCGCCGATCAGCGCCTCGATCGTGCCGCGGTCGAGGATCTCCAGCGGGGCCGGCGAGGGGACCACGCGCCGCCACCCGCGCTCGCCGCGCTCCTGCCACGCCTCGCCGGCCGCGATCCGCTCGCGCGCGTCGGCCGCGCTCACGTAGCGGCCGATCGGCTTGCTGGGCGCGGCGAACGCCGGGTCGTCGGCCGCCACCAGCACGCGCGTGACGACCGTGCTCACCAGCCGCTCCAGCCCGCGCCGCCGCAGCGCCGCCTCGAGCGCGGTGACGATCAGGAACCCGAGCGTCGCCTGCGTCTGCGCGACGCACCAGTCGAGCGGGACCGGCGGCACGATCTCCCGCGCAAGGTCGTTCTTGAGCAGCAGGTTGCCGACCTGCGGCCCGTTCCCGTGGGTGATGACCACCTCGTACCCATGGGCGACGAGCGCGGCGATCTGCTCGCACGCGCCCTCGACGGCGATCCGCTGCGACTCGGGATCGGCACCGCGCTCGCCGGCGATCGCGTTGCCGCCGAGCGCGACGACCACGCGCTCGGAAGCCGTCAGCTCGGGCGCCACACCCGGATCAGGTCGCGCATCGAGATGATGCCGATGACGTCGCCCTCATGCGTGACGACAAGGTGGCGGAAGCCGCCGCGGTCCATCGCGTCCGCGGCCTCGTGCAGGTCCCAGTCGGCGTCCGCGAACGTCGCCCGCGACGTCAGGTGATCCCCGACCGTCGCGCTGTCGGGATCCTCGCCGGTGCCGAGCGAGCGCACGATGTCGCGCTCGGTGATGATCCCCGGTCCCGGCTGCTCGGGATCCATGATCACGGCCGCGCCGACGGTGTGCTCGGTCATGAACCGCGCCGCGTCCCGGAGCGTGCGCCCAGGCGTGATCGTGAGCACGTGCTCCGTCATCGCTTCTCTGACCTTCACGGCGGCCTCCTTGTGCGGTTTGTCGCGAAGATACTCACTCGTGCGGCAACTCGTCCTGCTCCTCGAGGGCGTGCAGGGCGTCGCTGTCGGCGGTCGCCTCCAGCACCTTGAGCACGCCCCAGCCCTCGAAGTGGGCGGCCGAGGCCGCGAACCGCTCCGCCAGCGGCACTCCGGCGCCGCGCAGCGCGTCGCCCAGCAGCCGCACGGCCTCGACGATCGCCTCCGACGGCGTCCACTCGCCGGTCTCCTCCGTCTCCTCGTCGGACTCGGCGTAGACGGCGGCGAGCGCCTCGCCGGCCTCCTGCACGCCCGGATCCTCCGACACCCGCTCGGTGCGCTCCAGCTCGTCGTCGACGCTCGGCCACTCGAGCGGATACCAGGCGTCGTCGGCCGGGACCTCCTGCGCCTCTTCTTCGCCGAGCGCGTGGACGGTGAAGTAGAGCGGGTCCGCGGCCTCGGCCCACCGCACCACGATCCGCACGAGGTCGCCGCCCGGCGGGTGCGCGCGCACGTCCTCGGCGAGCGCGCGGGCCAGCTCGGTGGCGAAGCGCTCCTCCTCGTCGATCACGGCGCCTCCCAGCCGGAGAGCGTGTCGACCGCCCGCTCGAAACGCAGGCGCACGTCGCCGCCGGTCGCGAGCAGGAGCATCAGCAGCAGCCGCGCCTTGGCGGCGGAGAGCGACCCGGCGGCGAGCACGCCGAGCTCGCGCAGGGTGACGCCGCCGCCCGGGCCGCCGTAGACGGCCCCGGTGCCGCCGGTGGGCACCCGCGTCGCCGCCACCACCGGCAGCCCGCGGGCGAGCGCGTCGCGGATCCCGGGCTCGGCGCTGCCGGGCACGTTGCCGAGCCCGGTTCCCTCGAGCACGAGGCCCTGCGCGCCGGTGGCCTCGAGCACCGCGCCGATCAGCCCTTCCTCGATCCCGGTGTAGGTCTGGATCACGGCCACCGGCGGGAGGGCGTCCGGGAGCGGGAGCACGACCCGCTGCGGCGGCGGCGCCGTGATCCGCACCGATCCCGGCACCGCGATCCCGACCGGCCCGTGCCCTGGGGACGTGAACGCGGAGACCCGCGAGGAGTCCTGCTTGCGCGCCCAGCGCGCGGCGTGGATCTCGTCGTTGAGCACCAGCACCGTGCCGAGGCCGCGCGCGGCCTCGGCGACCTCGGAAGCGCACAGGAGGTTGCGCGGGCCGTCAGCCGACACCTCGGAGCCGTTGCGCATCGCCCCCGCGAACACCACGTCCCCCTCGACGGTGACGTCGCAGAAGAAGGCCGTCTCCTCGATCGTGTCGGTCCCGTGCGTGACGACCACGCTGCCGCCCCCCGCTGCGCGGCGCGCGACTTCGAGCATCGTGTCGGGCGTCACGTTCCAGCCGTTGACGTGCGCGACCTGCTCGACCTCGACGTCGCCGAGCCCGGGCACCGACCGCACAAGGTCCTCGGCGCTCACGGCCGGGCGCACGGCCCCGGTCTCGGGATCGGCGAGCGAGGCGATCGTCCCGCCGGTGGCGATCAGGCGCACGCTCATGGCGCGCGCCGGTCCGGCGTGGCCGCCAGCGGCTCCACCAGCGAGTCGCCGACTGCGGTGTCGGGAGCGGGGATCTCCGGCTGGAAGAAGCGCAGGACCTGGTAGATGACGATCGCCGCCAGCGTCCCGAGCGCTATGCCGGCGAACGAGTAGTCGCCCCAGTTGAGCGTGTAGTCGGCAGTGCCGACGATCAGCGCGACGGCCGCCGTGACGAGGTTCACGGGATCGCGGAAGTTCACTCGCGCCTCGATCCAGATGCGCGCGCCGAGCACGGCGATCATCCCGAACAGCACGGTCACGGCGCCGCCGAGGACGCCGATCGGGATCGCGCTGATGATCGCCCCGAACTTCGGCAGCAGCCCGAGGCCGATCGCTACCGCCCCCGCGATCAGGTACGCGAGCGTGGAGTAGATCCGCGTGTAGCCCATGACGCCGATGTTCTCGGCGTAGGTCGTCGTGCCCGAGCCGCCGAACAGCCCGGAGAGCGTCGTGGCCACGCCGTCGCCCATGAACGAGCGCCCGAGCAGCGGGTCGAGGTTCTGCTCGGTCATCGTCGCCACCGCCTTCACGTGGCCGGCGTTCTCGGCGAGCAGGACGAGGATCACCGCCGGCACGATCAGCACGATCGCCTTGCCATCGAACGTCGGGGTCATGAAGTCCGGGAACCCGACCCAGGCGGCGTCGTGCACCGCCGTCCAGTCGACCTTGCCGAGCAGCGCGGCGAACGCGTAGCCGACGACCACGCCGAGGAACACCGACAGCCGCGAGAGGAAGTTCTTGACCGCGACCCCGATGATCAGGATCGAGGCGAGCGTGACGAGCGCGATCCCCGCCTGCTGGCTGAACTGATCCTCGGCCACGGGCGCGAGGTTGAGGCCGATCAGCGCGACGATGGAGCCGGTCACGATCGGCGGCAGCAGCAGCTCGATGAGCCGGTAGCCGAGGCGGTCGACGAGCAGGCCCACCACGAACAGGGCGACGCCGGCGCACACGATGCCGCCCAGCGCCGCCTCCACCCCGCCCTCGGCCTTGGCGGCGAGCACGGGCGCGATGAAGGCGAAGCTCGACCCGGTGTACGAGGGCACCCGGTTGCGGGTGATGAGGTTGAAGAGGATCGTCCCGACGCCGGAGAAGAAGATCGTCGTGGTCACCGGGAACCCGGTCAGCACCGGGACGAGCGCGGTGGCGCCGAACATCGCCAGGATGTGCTGGCCGCCGAGGCCGAGCATGTACGGCATCCGCAGGCGCTCGTTCGTGCGCACGACGTCGCCGGGCGCGACCGTCCGCCCGTCGCCGTGGATCGTCCACCCCATCGCCCCTCCTCTCACCTTCGCGCCGACCAGCGCCCGACGGCCACGCCGAGCAGCGCCACGGCGGCGCCCGCGAGCGCGCTCAACCCGATCACCCTCGCCTCGGTCGGGCCGGCGGCCCGTGCCGGCCGTTCCGCGACCGCGACCGACGGCTCCTTCCCGCCGGCCTGTGGCGGCGCCGTGATGCGCTCGTCGAGCGCGCGCAGGAACTGCTCGGTCGTGCGGCGGGCGGCGGCGCCCATCAGCCGCTGCCCGACGCCGGCGAGCGGCCCGGTGACGCCGGCGTCGGCCTCGTACGCCATGACCGCCCCGCCGTCGGCCTCGGTCAGCTGCATGCGGGCCACGGTGGTCACCGTGCCGGGCCGGCCGCTGGCCGTGGCGCGCACGGTGCAGGCCTCCAGCGGCACCTTGTCGGTGAGCGCGAACGAGCCCTCGTAGGTGCCGCGGACCGAGCCGACGCCGACGTCGACGGTGATCTCGTACTCGTCCGGCCCGCAGCTGTCCAGGCGCCGCGCGCCGGGCAGCGTGGCGGCCAGCATCTCGGGGTCGAGCAGCGCGTCCCACACCTGCTGGCGCGACGCCGTGAAGCGATGTTCGCCGGAGACCTTCAAGTGCCCAACCTCGCCTTCTGGACCTTGCCCATCGCGTTGCGCGGCAGCTCGTCGACGAAGTGCACGACGCGCGGACGCTTGTGCGGCGTGAGCAGCGAGGCGACGTGGTCGACGAGGTCGTCGCCCGACGGCGACTCCCCGTCGGTCTTGACGACCCAGGCGACGATGCGCTCGCCGAGGTCGTCGTCGGGCTCGCCCGTGACCGCCGCCTCGCTGACCCCGCGGTGCTCGAGCAGCGCGCCCTCGATCTCCCCGGCCCCGATCTTGAAGCCGCCGCTCTTGATCAGGTCGGTCGCGCGGCGCCCGACGATCCGCAGCGACCCGTCCTCCGAGCGCGTCGCGAGATCGCCGGTGCGGAACCAGCCGTCGCGCAGCGCCTCCTCCGTGGCGTCGGGGCGGTTGAGGTACTCGAGGAAGAGGTTCGGGCCGCGCACGTGCACCTCGCCGATCGTCTCGTCGTCGGCGACCTCGAGCGCGGCGCCGTCGTCGCCGACGAGCCGGATGTCGACGCCGTCGAGCGGCGGGCCGACGGAGCCGGGTCGCCGCTCGCCGCCCGCGCGCACGGCCGTGTTCATGAGCGTCTCCGTCATGCCATAGCGCTCGACGATCCGCTGGCCGCAGAGGCGCTCGATCCGCTCGTGCTCGACGGCCGGGAGCGCGGCCGAGCCGGAGACGAGCAGGCGCGCGCCGCCCAGCGCGCGGGCGACGTCCGGCGAGTCGGCGGCCTCGGCCGCGAGGCGGTGGTACATCGTCGGCACCGCGAACAGCATCGTCGCGCCGCCGTCGAGCGCAGCCGCCGCGGCGGCCCCGGAGAAGCGGCCGAGGTGGTGCGTGGCCCCGCCGCGCCGCAGCGGTCCCAACGTGCCGAGCACGAGCCCGTGCACGTGGAACAGCGGCAGCCCGTGGGCCACGACGTCGTCGCCGGTCCACTCCCAGGCCGTGGCGAGCGCGTCGAGGTTCGACGCCAGCGAGCGGCGGGGCAGCACGGCGCCCTTCGGCGGGCCGGTGGTGCCGGAGGTGTAGACGACGAGCGCGGGCGCCTCGTCCGGCAGCTCATCCGGCAGCGCCCCGCCGCGCGCGGCGAGGTCGACATCGACCCGCTCGCGGCCGGCGGCCTCGTCCGGCAGCTCGGCGCCGGGCGAGGCCAGCAGCAGCTCCGGGTCGGCATCGCCGAGGATGTGCGCGAGCTCGCGCGAGCCCGCCTTTGGGTTGACGAGCGCGATCGGCACCCCCGCGAGCAGCGCCCCGACCACCGCGACCGCGACCTCCGGCTCGTTCGTGGCCCACACCGCCACCCGCTCCGACCCCGCGACCCGCTCGGCCACCGCGGCCGCCGCGTCGCGCAGCTCGCGGTAGCTCAGCGCTCGCTCGCCGAACCGCAGGGCGACGTCATTGCCGGGGTCGGTCAGCGCCGGGAAGAGCAGCTATCCACCGATCCTCACGCGGGCCTGGACGAGGCAGTCGAGCGTGCCGTCCTTGGCCGACATCGATGCCGCCTCGAGCGTCCCCGTCTGGCGGGCGACCTGCGGATAGCGGAAGCTCGTGCTCCAGCGGCGGTCGAAGGCGGTGATGCCGCGCAGCTTGTGCAGGCGGCCGTCGCGGCGGCGCAGGATGACGGCGAGCGAGTGCTCGAACAGGTCGCGCTCGCGGCCCGATGCGGTGACGCGGCGGCTCTCGACGGTGTGGTCGCCGAGCGTCAGGCAGCGGCCGCGGCCGCGCGTGATCTCGGCGGCGTCGCTCGGCGGGCGCGACTTGTAGAGGTCGAGCACGAGCCGCTCCGGCTCGTGCAGCGCGAAGTAGCCGACGTACTTGAACCGGCGGTCGGCGCCGGTGAGGCGGATGGTGATGCTGCCGCTGCCCTGCGCGATGCGGGCGAGCACGCCGTGCTCCTGCACCGGCGCGGCCGTCGTCTTGACCCCGGGGCGCGTGAGCGGGAGCCGGACCGAGCCGTCGCGGAACGGATTGGGGTCGGTCGCCACGACCTCCCCCTCCCGCACCCGGGCGCCGGTGAACTCGACGACCACGCGGACGAAGCCCGGGTGGCTGCCGACGCGGATCTCAGACGCCGTCAGCGGCGCCGGACCTGCCTGGGCGGCGGGCACGAACGCCAGCGCGACGACGAAAATGGCTGCTACGAGCGGACGCATCGGCCCGAGAATACGGATGCGTCGCAAACGGGTATAGCGTGAGGAGGAGAAGGGCGACGCTCGCCCCGCCGGACGACGACGGAGGACACGGCCGGGATGGCCACGACACGAATCGATACACCGGGCGCTGCGTCAGAGGCAGGCCGCCCCGCACCCGACGCTGGAGGTCGGGCGCTGAAGTACGGCCTCGACCGCGTGATCGCGCTGCTGGCGCTGCTCTTCACCGCGCCGATCCTGATCGCGTTGACGCTCGCGCTGCTCGCGACCCGCACGCGCCCGCTGCTGCGTCGCGACCGCCTAATGGGCGAGCGCGGCCGCACGGTGATCCTGCGCTCGTTCGCGATCGGCGCCGAGCGGCTGCAGACGCGCCGCTGGCGGCTCGTGGTGGCGAGCGGCGCCGCCGCGCTCCCGCAGCTCTGGAGCGTCGTCCGCGGCGAGCTCAGCATCGTCGGCCCGCGGCCGCGCGAGCTCGGCCTCGAGCCGCCGCCCGTCCGCCCGGGCCTTACCGGGCTCGCGCAGCTCCACCAGCTCGACGGCTGGCTCGGCCTCGCCGATCAGCTGCAGCTCGACGACGAGTACGCGCGCACGTGGTCGTACCGGCTCGACGCCCGCATCGCCTGGCGCACGATCGTGCGCACGATGCGCTAGCAGTTCCGGCGGCCGGCGACCATCGTGACCGTCATCCCGGAGGAGTGGCCGGCGGGCGTGCCGGCGCGCGTCCCGACGCCGCCGTTGTCGTACTCGGGCGAGAGGATGATGTCGCGGTGGCCGGGGCTGTCGAGCCATGCCCGAACCGTGCGCGCCGCGGTGGTCCGGCGGCCGGCGCCCCAGTAGAGCACCTCGCCGATGCTCCACGAGCACCCCGCGCTGACGTACCCGGTGCGGCGCGCGCGGTCGCTCGGACTGTCGCCGCTGAGGCTCTGGTGGGAGAAGTAGTCGCGGCGGACCATGTCGGCGGAATGACGTCTCGCCGCCAGCTGCAGGCGCTCGTCGTCGCGCAGCCAGCGCAGCCCCTTGCTCACGCGAACGCGGTCGATCTCACACGCGATCGCAGCACGAACCGCTGCCGGCGCCTGCTGGTAGGGGACACCGCGATCGGGGCACTCCAGTGGGCGGGCCTGTGCCCGGCCGGGCGCCGTCGAAACGGTGGTGGCGACGACCGCCAGCCCGACCGTCGCGCCGCGACGGCCGACGCGTGCGATGCGACGAGCGTCCTCCTGGCGGTCGGCGCGAGCCGCGGCGCGGCAGAGCCCCAGGATCGCGATCACGAGCAGCAGCCACAGGGCCGCGCCCCCTGTCACGAGCATCATCATGACACCGCGTTGATACCCGGATGTTCATCCCATCGAACACCGGATTCCAGATTATTCGTCCATTGGCACTGCGGCGCCCGTGACGTCGATCTCCGGCCGGTCTTCGTGGACGTCCACGAGCAGCCGGCCGGGCCGCCCGAGGTCCTCGCCCTGCAGGATCGTGATCGTCGCCGGCGGCTCGACCAGCTCGAGCTCGCGCAGATAGGCGCCGAACGCGGCCGCCGCGGCGCCCGTGGCGGGATCCTCGACGACGCCGCCGGGCGGGAACGGGTTGCGGGAGTGGAAGCGGGTCGGCTCCTCGCGCCACACGAGCTGCACGGTCGTCCAGTCACGGGCGGCCATCAGCGCCCCCAGCCGGTCGAAGTCGTAGTCGAGGTCGGCGAGCCGCTCGCGCGTGGCGGCGCCGATCACCAGGTGGTGGGCGCCGGCGAAGCCGACCCGCGGAGGCAGCTCGGGGTCGAGCTCCTCGCGCGCCCAGCCGAGCGCCGCCAGCGCCTCGTCGAGGTCGGCGTCGGCGAGCTCGTCGACGTGGGGAGGCACGCTCGTGAGCGTCGCCGTGATCCGGCCCTGGTCGTCGCGGCGGCTGGTCACCGGCACCGGTCCGCTGCGGGTCTGGAAGACGACCTCGCCCGGGCCGTCGCGGTACGCGAGCGCGACCGCGGTCGCGACCGTGGCGTGGCCGCAGAACGGCACCTCGGCGAGCGGGCTGAAGTAGCGGATCTCGCGCTCCGCGCCGTCGCCGCCGGTGAGGAACGCGGTCTCGCTGTAGCCCAGCTCGGCCGCGATCGCCAGCATCTCGTCGTCGGTCATCCCGGCCGCGTCGAGCACCACGCCCGCGGGGTTGCCGCCGGACGGGCGGTCGGTGAAGGCGGCATACCGCAGCACGTCGTCGCTCATGGCGCGACATCATCGCTGACCGTGACCGCATACATCTGCCTGACGTGCGCGACCCAGTACGCGCCGTCCGACGCGCCGCCGGAGCGCTGCGCGATCTGCGAGGACGAGCGCCAGTACGTGCCCGAGTCCGGGCAGCGGTGGACGACCGCCGAGGAGCTCCGGGGCACGCACCACAACGACATCCGCGACGACGCCGGCTTCGAGGGCGTCGGCGTCGACCCGCCGCTGGCGATCGGCCAGCGCGCCCTGCTCGTCCCGTTCGAGGGCGGCACGCTGATGTGGGACTGCGTGCCGTTCCTCGACGACCAGGCCGCCGCCGAGATCGAGCACCGCGGCGGCCTCGCCGGGATCGCGATCTCGCACCCGCACTACTACTCGGGGATGGTCGAGTGGGCCGAGCGCTTCGGCTGCCCCGTGCACCTGCACGCCGACGACGCCGACTGGATCATGCGCCCCTCCCCCGCGGTGTCGCTGTGGTCGGGCGAGACGCTCTCGCTCGGCGGCGGGCTGACGCTGATCCGCTGCGGCGGCCACTTCGCGGGCGGCACCGTGCTCCACGTCGCCGAGCGCCGCGCGCTGCTCTCGGGCGACATCGTCCAGGTCATCCCGGACCGCCGCTTCGTGAGCTTCATGTACAGCTACCCGAACCTGATCCCGCTTCCCGAGCCCTCGATCCGGGCGATCGTCGACGCGCTGGAGCCGTACGAGTTCGACACGATCCACGGGGCGTGGTGGGGCCGGCTGGTGGCGCGCGACGGGAACGGCGTGGTGCGGCGATCGGCGGAGCGCTACCTGCGTGCGCTGCGCGGCGAGTTCCCCTAGAACGCGCTGGTCAAGGCCAGCGGATACACCGGCCCGGACCCGCGCCGGCGCAGCTGGCCGGCGACCATCGCGAGCGTCCAGCCGCTGAAGCGGATGTCGTCGACGAGCAGGCACGCGCCGGAGGGCACGTCGGCCGCCACGGCGAAGCGGCCGCGGACGTTGGCGACCTGCTGGGCGGCGTTCGCCATCTCGCGCTGCGGCGGCGCCTCGCGGGCCACCGTGATCGCGTCCGAGAACGGGAGCCCGAGCGCCGCCGCCAGCCGCTGCGCGAAATCGGGCACCAGGGAGCCCGACCGGTGCGACGGCACCGCGGCCACCCACGCCGCCGGCACGCCCCACGCCCGCACGACCTCGGCGGCCGCGTCCACGAGCTCGTCGTCGAACCGGCCCGCGCTGCGGCCCGCCTGCACGGCCGGATCCCAGCCGCCGTCGCCCAGCCGCCCCAGCGCCCGCCCCTCCTCGCCGCGCGCCTCCTCGGGGATCTTGCGCATCGCGCCGTCCTCGCCGGGAGCCATCTTCTTGACGTCGAGCACGATCGGCCGGGAGCGCAGGAGCAGGGCCGCCTCGCGCACGACGCCGGGGTCGAGCGGGCCGTCCCAGCGGGCGCCGGCGCAGACCGCGCAGCGCCCGCAGTCCTCCGGCGCCGGATCGTCGAGCTCCTCCTGCAGCGCGCGCATGAGGCAGCGCCCGTCGGCCCCGAAGGCGGCCATCGCCTCCTGCTCGCGGCGGCGCAGCGCGGTCACGGTGGCGTAGCGCTCGGCGTCGTACTCCCAGCCGCTGCCGGGCACGAGCGTCCAGCGTGTCCCGTCCCGCCGCACCGCACCTTCGACGTCGAGCACCTTGAGCAGCGCGTCGACGCGCGTCTTGCCGAGGTTCACGTGCGCCATCAGCTCGCGCGCGGTCGCGCCGCCCTCCGAGAGCACCTCGATCACGCGCGCGACCAGCTCGCGCGGCGGGAACGCCTGCTGGATGAAGAAGTCCTGGATCCGGCGATCCTCGGCGCCGCGCAGGAGCACGACCTCGGCGCGGTCGACGGCGCGCCCCGCGCGGCCGACCTGCTGGTAGTAGGAGATCACCGAGCCCGGCGCCTGGTAGTGGACGACGAAGCCGAGGTCCGGCTTGTCGTAGCCCATCCCGAGCGCGCTCGTGGCCACCACGGCCTTGAGCTCGTTGGCCAGCAGCCGCTCCTCGACCTCGATCCGCCGCGCGCTCTCGACCTCGCCGCTGTAGGCCTCGGCCGGGATCCCGCGACCAGACAGCCAGTCGGCCACCAGCTCGGCGTCGCGCTTGGTGAGCGTGTAGACGATCCCCGAGCCCGGCAGCTGCGGCAGCCACGTCGCCAGCCACGCGAGCCGCTCCGCGCGACCCGGCAGGTCGACGACCTCGAGCCGCAGGCTCGACCGCCCCAGCGGGCCGCGATAGGTGCGCAGGCCCGACGCCCCGGGGCGCAGCTGCTCCTCGATGTCCGCCACCACGCGGTCGTTGGCCGTCGCCGTGGTGGCGAGCACGGCCACGCCCGCGGGCAGCCGGCCGAGCATCTCCTCCAGCCGCCGGTAGTCGGGCCGGAAGTCGTGCCCCCAGTCGCTGATGCAGTGCGCCTCGTCGATCACCAGCAGCCCCACCCGCTCGGCGAACAGCGGCAGCATCTGCTCGCGGAACTGCGGGTTGTCGAGCCGCTCGGGGCTGATCAGCAGCAGGTCGACGGCGTCGCCCTCGAGCAGCTCCCGCACCTCGTCCCAGGCCTCGCGGTTGGTCGAGTTGACGGTGTAGGCGCGGATCCCGAGCCGCTCGGCGGCCGCGATCTGGTTGCGCATCAGCGCCAGCAGCGGGGAGACGATCAGCGCCGGGCCGGCGCCTTGCTCGCGAAGGAGCGCGGCGGCGAGGAAGTAGACCGCCGACTTCCCCCAGCCGGTGCGCTGCACGCACAGCACGCGCGCCCGGTCGTCCACGAGGTCGCGCACCGCCTCGAGCTGGTGCTCCCGGAACGCCGCTCCGGGCCCGGCCAGGGCCCGGAGCAGCTCACCGGCACGCGTGTCGACGGTTTCAAGCATCCTCCTGACGGTAGGCCACCGCCCGGAGGTCTCGCCCCTACGCGGCGGTGTTGACCGTGATCTTGGCGACGCCGATCTTGAGGCCCTCCTCGAGGGCGGTGACGCCGAACGTCTGGTTCAGGAGCTCGGCGGCCTCGGCCTTGAGCTCGACCGTGGTGCCCTCGAGCACGGCGGTGCCGTTGCCCTCGTTGACCGCCAGCGGGTTGAGCGTGCTGCCGTCGAGGAAGAACAGCGGCGCGTTCTCCGCGGCGACTTCGCCGTCGACGGAGACCGTGCCGGTGAGCACGGAGGCGCCCGGGTCGATCACGAAGTCGGTCAGCTCGACCATCTTGCCGCCGCCAGTCAGGCTGAGCCCGCCGGTGTGGTCGATCGAGCCCTGCACGAACGGGCTCACAGAGCCGGGCTCGTAGTAGGTCACGTTGCCGCCCGAGATCGGGAAGGAGGCGACGCCGGCCTGCGTGATCTTGGCGTCACCCACCGGGGCGGGCGTGAGCTTCAGCGAGGTCAGCGCCTCGACGAAGCCGGCGTCGAGCGTGACCGCCGTGGCGCGGCCGGTGAGCTGGTCGATCTGGGCCACGGGATCGGGCTGGGCCTGGCTCTGGCTCTGCGACGTGCTGCCGCTCGAGCTCTCCTCGTCGTCGCCGCATGCAGCGGCGCCGAACGCGAGCGTAATGACAGCGGCGATCGTCGCCGGAGTACGAAGTCTCATGACGGTTCCCTTTCTTCGGGGGTGTGCCGTCTACTGCGCGCCGGCCGCGGAACCGGATGCCTGCCAGAGCGCTTCTGGCCTGCTGGCGCTCACCTTTCGCAGGGCGTCGAGTGCTGCCAGGGTGCCCACCGAGAGCACGTCGCGCGCCGGCCGGCCGGCGCGCAGCTCCCACTCGGGGGCGCCGGCCAGCGGCCGCAGGACGAGCCCCGCCGGCAGCGCGCCCAGCGCCGGCACCAGCGCGTAGCCCTCCCCCGCGGCGGCCATCGCGAGCAGGGTGGGCAGGCTCGCCGTGCCGAGCCGCGGCGTCGCCGCCAGTGCCTCCTCGTCGAGCGACGAGTAGCGCGCCAGCGGGTGATCCGCTGCGATCGCCACCGCCAGCGGCTCGCGGATCAGCACCACCTCCACGATCGCCACGGCCAGCGGCTCGCGCACCTGCAAGGTCTCGACTCCCGCCGCGTCCTCGTCGCCGCCGCCCAGCCAGACGCCCACGTCGACGCGACCCTCGAGCACCGCCGCGCGCACCGCCGCATCCTCCTCGACCAGCAGCTCGGCACCCGGCAGCCGGCGCCGCAGGAGCCGCAGCGCGCGTGGGAGCACCGCCGCGGCGGCCACCGGGCAGGCGGCCAGCCGCAGCCGCTTGACCTGCTCGGCCTGGAGCGACTCGAGGCCGGCGCGTGCGCGGCCGACCGCGGCCAGGATCTCGACGGCGTGCTCGTGCAGCAGCCGGCCGGCCTCCGTCGGGCGCCGGGCGTCGTCGAGCACGGGCACGCCGATCTCGGCCTCGAGCTTCGCCATCTGCTGCGAGACGGCGGACGGCGTGAACGAGAGCGCCTCGGCCGCACGGGCGAACGTGCCGCACCGGACGACCTCCACGAACGTCTCCAGCCGCGTGAGGTTCACGGCGGGAACATCGGCGGCGATCGTGAGAAGGGCCTAAGAAACCGCGCGGAATGCCGATAATCATGAGGTGCACAGGCTGCTCGTCGTCGACGACGACCCCGCGCTCGCGCGCACGCTCCGGCGGGCGCTCGGCGTCGAGGGCTACGAGGTCGAGACCGCGCAGGACGGGGTCGAGGCGCTGCAGCGCCTGGTCGCCGATCCGTACGACGCCCTGGTGCTCGACGTCAGCATGCCGCGGCTGGACGGCCTCGCCCTCTGCCGGCTGCTGCGCGACCGCCGCGACCATACGCCGGTCCTGATGCTGACGGCCCGCGAGGCGATCGCCGACCGCGTGGCGGGGCTCGACGCCGGCGCCGACGACTACCTGGTCAAGCCGTTCGCGCTCGACGAGCTCAACGCGCGCGTGCGCGCACTGCTGCGGCGCACCGCCAACGGCGAGGCGCCGGAGCAGCTCGCCTACGGCGAGCTGCGGCTCGACCTCGCGACCTTCCGCGCGCACCGCGGCGACCGGCTGCTCGAGCTGACCCGCACCGAGCAGCGGCTGCTGGAGCTGTTCCTGCGCAACCCCGAGCAGGTGCTCCCGCGCGACGTCATCTACGAGCGCGTCTGGGGCCACGACATCAGCGAGACGTCGAACTCGCTCGACGTGTACGTCGGCTACCTGCGGCGCAAGACCGAGGATGCCGGCGAGCCGCGCCTCATCCACACCGTCCGCGGCGTCGGCTTCATGCTGGCGGCCTGAGCGTGTCCTACCGGCGCCGCTTGATGCTGCTGGCCGCGGTGGCCGTGAGCCTCGCGGTCGCCCTCGCCTCGGTCGCGACGTTCCTGTCCGTGCGCGCCCAGCTGCGCGACTCGGTCGACGACGACCTGCGCTCGCTCAACGAGCGCGTGGCGACCCAGCCCGCGCCGTCCGCCGCCCCGACGCGGCGGCAGATCGACCCCGAGCAGGAGCGGCGCCGCTTCCTGCTGCTGCTGCCCTCCTCCCCGCTCGGCGAGCAGGCGGGCTACGCGCAGGTCGTGTCGAGCGCGGGGCGCATCCAGCCGCCGCCCGGCCAGCGCGCGCTGCTGGCCGCCGGCCCGCGCGTGAAGGCCGTGGCCCAGGGCCGCGCGCAGCCGTTCTTCTACGACTCGACGCTCTCCGGCACCGAGGTGCGCGTCTACGTCGGCCCGTTCGGCGACGGCCAGGCGCTGCAGGCGGCGCGCTCGCTCGAGGACGTCAACGCCACCATGCGCCGCGTCACGCTGGTGCTCGTGCTCGTGAGCCTCGGCGGCGTGGTGCTCGCCGCCGTGCTCGGCGGCGTCGTCGGCGGCAGCGCGATGCAGCCGGTGCGCCGCCTGATGCGCGGCACGCGGTACGTCGCCGCCACGCAAGACCTCTCGCGCCGGGTCGAGGCCGTCGGCGACGACGAGCTCGCGGGCCTGGCGCGCTCGTTCAACGCGATGCTCGAGGCGCTCGCCGAGTCACGCCGCGCGCAGCGCCAGCTGGTGGCGGACGCGTCGCACGAGCTGCGCACCCCGCTGACCACGGTGCAGGCGAACGTCGAGCTGCTGTCCCGCGCCCACGAGCTCACGCCCGTCGAGCGCGTGCAGCTGCGCGAAGACCTGCTGTCGCAGCTGCGCGAGCTGACGCTGCTCGTCGGCGACCTCGTCGAGCTGGCGCGCGAGCGGCCGCCGGAGAGCGACCTCGAGGAGCTCGACCTGGCGGCGCTGGTGGAGAGCTGCGTGGAGCGCGTGCGCGGTCACGGTCCGTCGGTGCGCTTCGTGGCCGACCTCGAGCCGAGCCTCGTGCGCGCCGACCGCGTCCGGCTCGAGCGGGCGGTGACCAACCTGCTCGACAACGCGCGCAAGTGGAGCCCCGACGGCGGCACGGTCGAGGTCACCGTCGCCGACGGCGAGCTCGTCGTGCGCGACGAGGGACCGGGAATCGACGACGCCGACCGCCCGCACGTGTTCGACCGCTTCTACCGCTCGGCGGAGTCGCGCCGCCTGCCGGGCTCCGGCCTCGGCCTGGCGATCGTGCGCCAGGTCGCCGAGATGCACGGCGGCGCGGCGTGGGCGACGGCGCCGCGGATCGGCCGCGGCGCCGAGCTGCACCTGCGCCTGCCGGCGCTCACCGTCGCAGCGACGTCCACGCCAAGTCCCACTGCGCGTTGAACTCGCTCACCGCGCCGTCGACGTCGGCGGAGCGCAGCAGCGGCTGCTTGTCCCAGATCCACGGCACGACCGGCGCCTGCTCGGCGACCATGCGGTCGATCGCGGCCCACGCTTCGGCGCGGTCACGCGGGTTGGTGAGCAGCGCCGCCTCCTCCATCGCCTCGTTGATCTCGGGCACGTCGAGCTCTGACCAGTTGGCGTTGGTCTGGGGCTGGATGTTGTTGCCGTTGAACAGCGGGTCGAGGACCGTCTGGGCGTCGCCGAAGTCCTTGCCCCAGGCGAGGTTCGGGCAGATCGCGATGTCGGCGCCGGGGAAGCTGCAGCGGCCCAGCATCGCGTCCTGGGTGACGAGCCGCAGGCGCACCTTGAACCCCAGCCGCTCGAAGTTCGCGGCCGCCACCTCGGCGGCCTTCTCGGCCACGCCCTCGGAGACGCCGATCATCAGCAGCTCGCGGTCGCCCTCGTAGCGGCCGGACGCGTAGCCCGCCTTGCGGAAGTAGTCCGCGGCCAGCTTGAGGTCGCCCTTCGGCTCGGACAGGAAGTCGAGTCCCGGCCCCTCGAGGCCGCCCGCCTCCTCGAAGCCCGGCAGCCCGGGCGGGAGCATGTGCGTCGGGATGTCGCCCACCGCGGCGCCGCCGCGCGCCAGGCGCATCGCCTCGCGGTCGAAGCCCGCGACCACCGCGCGGCGTACGTCGACGTCGTCGAACGGCGCGATCGTGGTGTTCATCGTGATGTGGCGGAAGCTGCCGGCGGGCACCAGCGCCAGCTGGTCGCGCTGGCGCTTCATCGCCTGCGCGAGCACCGCCGGCGGCGGCGAGAAGTCGCCGGTCAGCATGCCCTCGGCGGAGAGCACGCGGCGCGAGGCGAGCGTCGTGTCGTCGTTGCCCTGCGGCATCTCGATCTCGTCGACGTAGGCGGGCTTGTAGTCCGTGGCCGCGTCCCAGCTCGGGTTGCGCACGAGCTGGATCCGGCGGCCCGCCTGGTAGCCGACCGCCTTGCCCGACGCGTCGTTGGCGATCATGTACGGGCCGGTCGCCACCTGGTGCTGGCCGTACAGCGACGGGCTCTGGCGGTCGAACTCGGCGGCGTACTGCTCCGGCACGGGGGCGCTGAGCGGGAGCGCAAGGGCCCCGGCCAGCACGCCGCCGCTGCCGCGCCGCAGCCGGAAGACGAGCGTGCGGTCGTCGGGCGTCTCGATGCCGGCGATCTCGCGCCCGGGCGCGGCGCCCGGCCTGGCGCCCACGAGGTCGCCGAAGTACGCGCCCGCGTAGCCGTTGTTGACGGTGTTGAAGAAGCCGCGCTCGATCGCGTACTTCACGTCCTGCGCGGTCACCTCGCGGTCGACGGGCGGGGAGAAGCGCACGCCCTGGCGGATCGTGACGGTGACGGTCCTGCCGTCCTCGGACACCTGCGGGTCGGACTCGGCGAGGTCGGGCACCGCGCGCTCGCCGTCGTCGGGCCGGTAGGAGTACAGCGGCCGCTGCGTGGCGTACGAGACCATGTAGCCCATCTGGTAGTACGTGATGCCGGGATCGATGTTGTCGACGTCATCGGTCCACAGCATCGTCAGCGTGCCGCCGCGCTTGCCCTCGGCCGGCGAACCGGCCTCCGGAATCAGAGTCCTCGCCGCCGCAGCCCGCGAAGAGCAGGCCGCCGACGACCGCCGCCGTCAAGAATCGATGCATGCGTGCACCATCGGTCGCGCGCGCAGCGTGCGCGGCGACGGTTGCTGTCGCCGCGCGACAGCAACGCTTACGTCACACGACGAGCTGGAGCCGCGGCCGGCGCGACTCGTAGCGCGCCGCGACGTCGCGCAGGATCTCGAGCATCGCCTGGGTGGCGGGAGCGCGGTAGCCGTCGGCCAGGGTGGCGGCGTAGATCTGCCGTACCGGGGTGTCGCGCCCGAGGTCGCGCACGACGATGTCCTCGCGCACGCTCGTGAGGCCGAGCTGAGCGATCAGGGACACGCCGACGCCGGCGGCCACGAACCCCTGCATGGCGGTGTAGTCGTCGGTCTCGAAGGCGATCCGCGGCTGGAAGCCGGCGAGCGCGCAGGCACGCTCGATCAGGCGGTTGCACTCGCAGTCCGGCTCGCCCGCGATCCACGCCTCCCCGGCGAGGTCGGCGAGCCGCAGGCGGCGGCGGTGGGCGAGCGGGTGGTCGCGCGGGAGCGTGAGGTACATCGGGTCTTCGATCAGGTGCGTGCGCTCGATGCCGTCGCCCGGCTTGGCGACCGCCGACTCGAAGACGATCGCCAGGTCGAGCTCCCCGCTGCGCAGCTGCGGGATGCAGTCCTCCGGCTCGGACAGGCTCATCGACAGCTCGACGGCGGGATGGAGCTCCCGGAACGCCGCGATGGCCAGCGGCATCAGGCTCGAGCCGGCGGACTCGAAGGCGGCCATCCGCAGGCGGCCGCCACGCAGGCCGGCGATCGCCTCCAGCTCGGCCTCGGCCTCGGCCAGGCGGGCCATGATCGCGTCGGTGTGGCGGACGAGCGCCTCGCCCGCCTCGGTCAGCCGCACGCCGCGCGCGCTGCGCTGCACGAGCACGGCTCCGGCCTCGCGCTCGAGCGCCGCGATCTGCTGCGAGATCGCCGACTGCGTGAACGACAGCGACTCGGCCGCGGCGGAGAACGAGCCGCGCACGGCGACCTCGCGCAGGACTCGGAGACGGCGAACGTCGAGCATCAGGGGAACTTATACCACCTGATGCGAACGTTCATTTGATCTGATGGCTCGGCCGCGCGAGAATTTTCCTCACATCGTTCCCGTCTGACTCGTTGAAAGGACATGACCGTGACCGCCTTCTCCGCCGCTCCAAACGTCCTCATCCGAGCCGCCCGCGGCTCCGACGGCGCCGCGCTCGGCCGGCTCGCCGGGCTCGACTCCGCGCGCGTGCCGGCCGGTGACCTGATCGTCGCCGAGACCGACGGCACGCTGGTCGCCGCGCACTCGCCGGCGGCGCGGGCGACGATCGCCGACCCGTTCCGGCCGACCGCCGACGTCGTCCGTCTGCTCGAGGTGCGAGGCGCCATGATGCGCACCGCGTGAGCGTCGCCGCCACCACCACCACTTCCTCCCCGGTGCAGGCGGGGGCGGCTTCCCCGGCCGCCCCCGCCCCTGTCTGGAAGGTCTGGACCGCGCTCTGGATCGTCTACCTGGTCTGGGGCTCGACCTACCTCGCCATCCGCGTGATGGTCGAGACCGTGCCGCCGCTGCTGGGCGCGGGCACGCGCTTCGCGGTGGCCGGAGCGGTGATGGTCGGCGTCCTCTCGTTCACGCGCTCCGTCCGCCCGACGCGCGCGCAGCTGCTGAGCGCGCTGCTCGTCGGCATCCTGCTGCCGGGCGCCAACGCGGTCGTCACGGTGGCCGAGCAGGAGGTGCCCTCGAGCGTGGCCGCGCTGCTGATCGCCTCGGTGCCGCTGTGGGTGATCCTCATGCGCCGCGGGTCGGGCGAGCGCGTCTCGCGGGCCGGGATCGCCGCGGTGCTCGTCGGCTTCGCGGGCGTCGCGCTGCTGCTGCGGCCCGGCGAGCAGTCCGGCGACGCGACGGTGCTCGGCCTCGGCGCCGTCGTGTTCGCGGCGGTGATGTGGGCGAGCGGCTCGTTCGCCTCCCCGCGGCTGAAGCTCCCCGGCGACCCGCTGGTCTCGACCGGCTGGCAGATGCTGCTCGGCGGGCTCGTGATCGTGGCCGTCGGGCTGGCGCTCGGCGAGGCGCCCGAGGTCGACCCGCAGTCGTTCTCGACGCGCTCGGTGCTGGCGCTCGCCTACCTGATCGTGTTCGGCTCGTGGCTCGCGTTCACCGCCTACGCGTGGCTGCTGCAGAACGCCCCGATCTCCAAGGTCTCGACCTACGCGTACGTGAACCCGGTGGTCGCGATCGTGCTCGGCTTCCTGATCCTCGACGAGGTCGTGACGCCGATCACCATCGTCGGCGCGGCGATCATCGTCGTCGCCGTCGCGCTCGTGGTGCGGATCGAGAACGCTCGCCGGCCGTAGACGGCCTACTCTCGCGCCATGAAGATCGTGGTGCTGGGCGCCGGGAACGTCGGCGCGACCGTGGTCGAGGCGCTGCACGAGGAGCACGACATCACGGTGGTGGACACCGACGCGCGGCAGCTCGCGCCGCTGGCCGACCGCTACGACGTCCGCACCGTGGAGGGCAACGGCGCCACCAAGGCCGTCCTGCGCCAGGCGGGCGTGGAGGAGATCGACCTCCTGATCGCCTGCAGCCCGAACGAGAACGCCAATCTCGTCTCGGCCATGCTCGTGAAGAAGCTCTCGCGCGCGAAGGTGATCGTGCGCACGACCAGCATCGAGTACCTCGAGGCCTGGCGCGAGCGCGAGATCGACGTCGACTTCATGGTCTCCTCGGAGCTCGAGACCGCCAACGCGATCCTCGGGCTGGTCGGGGTGCCCGCCGCCCGCCAGACCGACGTGTTCGCCGACGGCCTGGTCCAGGTCGTCGAGTTCGACGTGCCGGAGCGCACCGGCGAGAGCCCGGTTGTCGGCGTCCCGCTGCGGGAGGCGGACCTGCCGCCGGACTCGCGCGTGGTGGCCATCGTCCGCGGCGAGCACATGGTCCCGGCGCGCGGCGACGAGCGGATCGAGCCCGGCGACCGTGTGATCGTGATCGCCTCGCCCGCGGCCGCCCAGGCGTGGAGCACCGCCGTCGCCGGGGACACCAAGGTGGTCGACGACATCGTGATCTTCGGCTGCGGCCAGATGGGCCGGACGATCGCCCGCGTGCTGCTCGACCGCGAGATCCGCGTGCGGCTGGTCGACGCCAACCAGGCGCGCGCCCAGGAGGCGGCGGAGGAGCTGCACGAGGCGCGGGTCTTCCACGCCAGCGCGTTCGACGCCGACTTCCTCGTGCGCGAGCGCATCGCGCACGAGACCGCGGCCGTGTTCGCCATGAACGACGACGCCAAGAACCTCTACGCCGGCGTGCTCGCCGAGCTGCAAGGCGTCCACCTCACGATCGCGCTCGCCCACGATCCGGAGTCCGTCGACGTGTACGAGCGGGCCGGGATCGACCTCGCGCTCAACCCGCGCCAGGTGATCGCCGAGGAGCTGGTCCGCTTCGCGCACGACCCGCGGATCCGGCAGATCGCGATGCTCGAGCACGACCGCTTCGAGATCCTCGACCTCACGGTGCGCGCGGAGTCCGAGCTCGCCGGCCGGCGGCTCGACGACCTGCCGCACACCGGCTCGGTGATCGGCGCGATCATCCGCGACGGGTCGGTGCTGTTCCCCCACGGGTCCGACGAGCTGCGGTCCGGCGACCGGGTGATCATCTTCGTCGAGTCGGAGCGCGCCTCGCTGGTGGAGCGGGTCCTATAGCCGCTCGCGGCGTCGACGTCGGCAGCGCGTTCGACCTCGTCGGCGGCGTGCTCAAGTGGGTCGGCGCGACGTTCCTCGCGCCCGCGGCGGTGGCCGCGGGCTACGGCGAGGCCGCGTGGCCGTTCCTCGTGGCGGCGGCGATCACGGTCGGCTGCGGGCTGGGGCTCGACCAGATCACGGGGTCCAAGCGCGGCACCGCCGTCGGCCCGCGCGAGAGCTTCCTCGTGGTCGCCCTGATCTGGCTGCTGGTCCCGATCTTCGGCGCGCTCCCGTTCGTGCTCGGCGACGTGCCGCAGCTGTCGCGGCTGGTCGACGCGTACTTCGAGTCGGTCTCCGGCTTCACCGCCACGGGGGCGACGGTGCTGACCGACATCGAGGCGCTCGACCACGCGATGCTCTTCTGGCGCCAGCTCAGCCACTGGCTGGGCGGGATGGGGATCATCGTGCTGGCCGTGGCCGTGCTCCCGCGGCTGCGGGTGGGCGGGCGCCAGCTGCTGCAGTCCGAGCTGGCGGGGCCGACGGAGATCGAGCGCTTCTCGACGACGATCCGCGAGACCGCCCGCCGCCTGTGGTCGCTCTACGTCGGGTTGACGGTGGTGGCGATCCTCGTGCTGGCGATCGTCGGCTGGACGGGGCTCGACGACGCGATGACCCCGTTCGAGGCCGTCTCGCACGCGCTGTCGGTGATCGCCCTGGGCGGGTTCTCGTCGCAGAACGAGTCGGCCGCCGCGTTCGTCCCGCTCACCCAGTACCTGCTGCTGCTGTTCATGATCCTCGCGGGCGTCAACTTCCTGCGCCTGTACCGCCTGCTCGTGCAGCGGCAGGTGCAGGTGGTGCGCACCGACGAGGAGCTGCGGCTCTACGGCGCGTTCCTCGTGCTCGGGTCGGCGCTGATCATCGTCGAGCTGCTGGCGGGCGACTTCGCGCGCGGCGAGGAGGCGATCCGCACCGGGATGTTCCAGGCGGTGGCGATCATGTCCACGACCGGGTTCGGGACCGCGGACTACACGCAGTGGGGCCCGCTGGCGGTGATGACGCTCCTGCTGCTGATGTTCGTCGGCGCCTCCGCGGGCTCGACCGGCGGCTCGATCAAGGTCGTCCGCCACCTGCTGCTGTTCAAGCTCGTCAAGCGCGAGCTCGACTCGACCATCCACCGCGAGATCGTGCGCCCGATCACGGCCAACGGCGTCGCCGTCGAGGAGCGCTCGCTGCGCTCGATGGTCGTCTTCGTGCTGCTCTACCTGCTCACGTTCGCCGTCGGCACGCTGGCGCTGCTGCTCGACGCCCGCTTCGGCGACGTCGAGCTGACGGCGTTCGAGGCGATCGGCGCGTCGGCGGCGTGCATCGGCAACGTCGGCCCGGCGTTCGGCTTCGCCGGCCCCTTCGGGTCCTACGAGCCGATGAGCGACCTCTCCACGGGAATCCTCACGGCGCTCATGTGGCTCGGCCGGATGGAGATCATCCCCGTGGCCGTGCTGGTCAGCCGCAACTACTGGCGGGGATGATCACGGTCGACGAACGGGCGCTCGAAGAGCGTGGAGAGCACGATCTGGGTCTGGGTTCGGGTGACGCCCGGGTGGTCGCGGAGGCGCTCGAGCGCCTCCTCGAGGTGCGTCGTGTCGCGCGCGCGGAGGTGCAGGACCGCGCTGGCCTCGCCCGCGACCGTGTAGGCGGCCTCGACCTCGGGGTGGCGCTCGACGGCGTCTCGCACCTCCTGGCCGGCCATGCGGCCCTCGGTATAGAGCGCGACGAAGGCGTGGGTGCCCCAGCCGTAGCGGCCGGGGTCGACCTGGGCGGTGTAGCCGCGGATCACGCCGTCGGCCTCCAGCCGGTCGACCCGCCGCTTGACCGCCGGGGCGGAGAGCGAGACGCGCATGCCGATGCTCTGGAACGAGCGGCGGGCGTTCTGGCGGAGCAGCGCAACGATCTGCCGGTCGATGTCGTCCATCTCGTGGTGATTGTCGCACGGAGCGCAACGGATCGCGCTTGAGCGGCGCGCTCGACAGCGCAACCATTAAGAGCACGAACTTTGAACGAGAGGGAGGCCTGTCCGTGAGCACCCAGCCTGTCGTCGCCCCCGACGCGCAACGCCGCGACGACTTCATGCCGTTGCACGGCATCGACCACGTCGAGCTGTACGTCGGCAACGCGCTGCAGTCGGCCTTCTTCTACGTCCACGCGCTGGGCTTCCGCGAGGTCGCCTACGCGGGGCTCGAGTCCGGCGTGCGCGACCGCACCTCGCACGTGCTCGAGCAGGGCCGGATCCGGATCGTGCTGACCGGCGCGCTGACGCCCGACCACGAGATCGGCCGCCACGCCGCGGCCCACGGCGACGGCGTCAAGGTGATCGCGCTGTCGGTCCCGGACGTCGAGCATGCGTACCGCGAGGCCACGACGCGCGGCGCGCGCGGCGTGCGCGAGCCGTGGGAGGAGAGCGACGACGGCGGCACGATCCGCTTCGCCACGATCGAGACCTACGGCGACACGCTGCACACGTTCGTCGACCGCTCCTCCTACTCCGGCCCGTTCATGCCCGGCTATGCCGCCCGTGAGCGCGCCGGCGGCGACGCCGGGCTGCTCGCCATCGACCACATCGTCGGCAACGTCGAGCTCGGCGAGATGGAGACGTGGGTCAAGTACTACGAGGACGTCTTCGGCATGACGGAGATGCTCCACTTCACCGACGAGGCGATCTCGACCGAGTACTCGGCGCTGATGTCGAAGGTCGTCACGAGCGGCAACGGGCGCGTGAAGTTCCCGATCAACGAGCCGGCCGAGGGCAAGCGCAAGTCGCAGATCGACGAGTACCTCGAGTTCTACGGCGGCGCCGGGGCACAGCACATCGCGGTCGCGACGCGTGACATCGTGCGCACGGTGACCGAGCTGCGCGAGCGGGGCATCGAGTTCCTCACCATCCCGGACACGTACTACGACGACGTGCCGGAGCGGATCGGCGAGATCAAGGAGTCGCTGGAGGACCTGCGGCGGCTCGGGATCCTCGTCGACCGCGACGACGAGGGCTACATGCTGCAGATCTTCACGAAGCCGATCGGCGACCGGCCGACGATGTTCCTCGAGGTGATCGAGCGCCACGGCGCGCGCGGCTTCGGCGAGGGCAACTTCAAGGCGCTCTTCGAGGCGATCGAGCGCGAGCAGGAGCTGAGGGGGAACCTCTGATGCGCTACCACTCGTTGGGCGCTGTCCCGCAGAAGCGCCATGTGCAGTTCCGCGATCCGGACGCGTCCGGGAACGGCACGGCGCCGTTGCTCGTGGAGGAGGTGCTCGGCTTCGAGGGCTTCTCCGGCAACGAGTCGATCCTCTACCACCTGTGGTCGCCCTGCCGGATCAGCGACGTCGGGGAGTTCACGCCGATCGTGCTCGAGGAGTGGGTGCCGGACACCCATGTGCACCGGCTCTCGAACACGATGGGCCTCTCGGCGGAGGGCGACAGCGTGCTCGGCCGGCGGGTGCTGCAGTACAACAACGACGTCGAGATCGGGATCTGCATCCCGGAGGCCGAGGCGGACTACTTCTACCGCGACGGCGAGGGCGACGAGGTCATCTTCGTCCACGAGGGCTCCGGGGTCGTGGAGACGATCTTCGGCACGCTGCCCTACCGCGAGCACGACTACGTCGTCATCCCGCGCGGCATCACGTACCGCTTCCGGTTCGACACGCCGCAGCGCTGGCTCACCTTCTACACGCCGGGCGAGATCGAGACCCCGAACCGCTATCGCAACCGCTACGGCCAGCTGCTGGAGCACGCGCCGTTCTCGCAGCGCGACTTCAAGCCGCCGTCGAGTCTGGAGACCCGCCGCGACCGCGGCGAGCACCTGGTCAAGGTGCGCGTGCGCGGCGGCTACCAGGACTACGTGCTCGACTACCACCCGTTCGACGTCGTCGGCTGGGACGGCTACGTCTACCCGTACACGTTCAACATCGCCGACTTCGAGCCCAAGGCCGGACGCCTGCACCAGCCGCCGCCCGCCCACCAGAACTTCCAGGGCCCGAACTTCGTCATCTGCTCGTTCTGCCCGCGCATGCTCGACTGGGACCCGAACGCCATCCCCCTCCCCTACCACCACTCGAACGTGCAGTCGGAGGAGATGATCTATTACGTCGACGGCCAGTTCGGCTCGCGCAAGGGCGTCGACATCGGGGCGATCACGCTGCACCCGTCGGGCCTGCCGCACGGGCCGCAGCCGGGGCTGGTCGAGAAGTCGCTGGGCGCGACGCGGACCGAGGAGCTGGCGGTGATGTGCGACACCTTCCGGCCGTTGAAGCTCACCCCGCTGTCGCGAGACCTCGACGACCCGTCGTACGCGTTCTCGTGGTACGAGGAGGGAGCCCAGCTCTCCACCACAGGCTGACCGGGCCGGCTCCGGCCCGCATCAGCCCGCGAGCTCGCGCGGGTCGGGCGGTACGTCGACGGCGTGCTCCTCGAGCGCCGACAGTGGCACCGTCTCCAGCGCGCGCTCGCTCGTGGCGGCCAGGACCACGAACGACGCCACGCCGTCCTCGTACGCGCGCCGCCAGTTCGTGACCGTCACGCACCAACGATCTCCCGGCACCAGCCCGACGAAGCCGTACTGCGGCCGGGGGGTGCTGAGGTCGTTGCCGATGCTGAGCTGGTGCGCGAGGAACTCTTCGGTGACCACGGCGCAGACCAGGTGCGACCCCACGCCGTCGGGATCCGGCCGGCAGCACCCGTCCCGGAAGAACCCGGTCATCGGCTCCGTGCCGCACGGCTCCAGCGGCCCGCCGAGCACGTTGCGCTCGCTCACGGCATCAGTATCTCGGGATCACCGCTCGCCGGCTCACGAAAGGCTCAGGAACGGCTCATGAACGGCGGCGAGGACGGCCATACGCTCCCGTCGTCCGTTCCTCCCCACCCCTAGGAGCACTCAATGAGCACCCTCCGAACGCGAAGCAAGCTCGCGCTCGTCGCCGTTCTCGCAGCGTCGGCCATCGGCTCGGCTTCCCCAGCCCATGCCCAGATCGACGCCACACCGGCGGACTGCGACGTCCGCCTCGAGCGACTCGAGGCCCAGTTCTACGAGATGGCCGACCGGCGCGGCTACGAGGCCGCGTCGGAGTGGTGGCAGGCGCGCTGGCACGCGTACTTCCAGAGCTGCGTCATCCACTGAGCCGTCAGCGGCGCGCGGCGACGCTCGTCGCCGCGCGCTTGTCGGCGACGCTTGCCGCCAGCGACGGGACTTGCCCGGCGCGGTCACTCGCGATGAGTTCGCGAGACGATCTCGGTCCTAGCGAGCGACCGACAAAGGCCGACCAGCGCAGAGGAGACCTGCAGATGCCAGGACGAATCGTTGTCACGGAGTTCGTTTCGCTCGATGGCGTGATGGAGGCACCGGGAGGCGAACCGGGCTTCAAGTACCCGGGCTGGAGCTTCGAGTTCGAGCGCGGCGATGACGGGAACCAGTTCAAGCTGGACGAGACGCTGAGCGCCGACGCGCTGCTGATCGGACGCCGCACGTATGAGAGTTTCGCCGGGGCCTGGCCGCAGCGCGAGGGCGAGTTCGCCGACAAGTTCAACTCGATGCCGAAGTTCGTCGTCTCGACGACGCTGAAGGACCCGGAGTGGAACAACACGACGGTCCTCGAAAGCGGCGACGCCACGGCCGAGGTGCGCAAGCTCAAGGAGGAGTTCGACGGCGAGCTGCAGGTGCCGGGCAGCCACCGGCTCGTGCAGGAGCTGATCGCGAGCGACCTCGTCGACCAGCTCAACCTGATGATCTTTCCGGTGATCCTCGGGACGGGCAAGAAGGCCTTCGCGGAGACGCCCGAGCGACGCAACCTCCGGCTCAGGGACTCGAAGGTCGTTGGCGACGGCGTCGTCGTCCTGGTCTACGAGCGCACGCCGTAGACTCCGCTCCAGAGCCGAACGGACGAGGAGGAGCCGATGCGCATTCGTTTCTTGCTGCCCGCGATGACCTGTCTCGCGATCGTCGCGTTCGCGAGCCCTGCCCTCGCGGATCCGCCTGTTCGGACTGACATCGACGTCAGCCAGGTGGTGACCGGGGCGACGCCCTGCGGGACGCTGCGCTGGGACATCCACATCACCGGGATGCAGACGACGTTCTTCGACGACGGCGTACGGCGGCGCGTCCAAGCGCACCTACACGAGGACAACACGATCACCAACCTGACGACCGGCGAGTCGTTCCGAGAAGGGCCTGACTCGTTCACGCAGACCACCTACTTCAATTCGGACGGGACGCTCGACCGGATCGTGGCGACGGGGCTGGCCGCCAACATCCAGGGCGAGCAGTTCAAGGACGTCGGACGGGTTGTGCTCGTGCCGCTGGGTGCCGGACGGTTCGATCTCGTCTTCTCGGCCGGACAGCATCCGTTGCGCGAGGCGGCAGACGATGGCCGCCTGGCCGACGCGCTGCCGGGGTTCTGCGAGCTGTTCGAGTAGGAGTCAGGCAGGCCTGTGGCAGACCGCCTCGACGTTGTTGCCGTCGGGGTCGAGCACGTAGGCGCCGTAGTAGTTGGGGTGGTAGATCTCGCGCACCCCGGGCGCCCCGTTGTCGGTCCCGCCCGCCTCGAGTGCGGCAGCATGGAAGGCGTCGACGGTCTCGCGGTCGGCCGCCGCGAACGCGACGTGCACGGCGCCCGGCGATGCCGGCCCGCGCTTCTCGACCCAGAAGAACGGCTTGCCGTCCTTGCCGAAGCCGGCGGCCTCAGCGACCGGCTCCATCAGGAGCGTGATGCCCAGCGGCGCGAGCGCCTGCTCGTAGAACGCCCTGCTGCGCGCGTAGTCGGTAACGCCGAAGCCGACGTGGTCGAGCATCTCGCCTCCCTCACTTGAGCTGCATGATCGCGAGCGCGTTGCGGTGCGGATCGACCATCCACGCCATCAGCGCGAAACCCAGGTCCACGACGCCGTCGACCGTCTTCAGACCCGGCATGTCGTACTCCTGGATCTCGACGCCGCGCGACCGCAGTTCGGAAAGCTCGGCCGCGAGGTCGGTCACGCGCCAGCCCGCCTGGGTCTGCTCGTCGGCCGTGCCCGTGGTGCTCTTGGTCACGGCGAGCTGGCTGTCCCCTCCGCACTTGTAGGTGACCTCCTCCTCGCTCTCGTGGAGGATGTCGAGGCCGAGCTTGCCGGCGTAGAACTCCTTCGACTCCTCGAGGTCGGTGGCCAGCAACACGACGTCGATCGGGTGGTTTCCGAGCATGCGCTCCTCCCTGTCCGCGAGTGAGGGACGAGCTTGTCGCGGCGCAGGCACCCCGTCAACCATGATCCCCCGTGCCGAGCGCGCCGTACGAAATCACCGTGGAGCGCGTGTGGGACTACCCTCGACCGCCGGCCGTGAGCCCGGCCACGCGCCGGGTGCGGGTCGAACTCGCCGGCGAGGTGCTGGCCGATTCGACGCGCGCGCTGCGCGTGCTCGAAACGAGCCATCCGCCGACCGTTTACATCCCGCCGGCGGACGTGCGCGCCGGCCTGCTGACCCCGAGCGGTGCGCGCTCGACGTGGTGCGAGTACAAGGGCGCCGCGACCTATTTCGACGCGGCCGTCGGCGACCGCCATGTCCGGGCGGTCGCGTGGACGTACCGAGAGCCTTCGCCGGCCTACGAGGCGCTGCGCGACCACATCGCCTTCTACCCCGGGCGCGTGGATGCCGCGTGGATGGACGACGAGCGGGTGCGCGCGCAGGAGGGCGACTTCTACGGCGGCTGGATCACCGCCGACCTTGTCGGGCCCTTCAAGGGAGCGCCGGGCACACGCGGCTGGTGAGCCGTCTCAGTGCCGGGTTAGCACCGCCGGGGGTATGAGCCTCACCCCTATGGGGTCTGGCGGCGGAAGGCGCCGCGTCGGATAACGGTCGTGACGGCGCTCGACCCCCGGGGCGCCCCGATCGAACAGGGAGGCCGCCATGGGCGCCATGTCGCTCTGCGCGGTCGCGTGCGCTGCTGCGCTCGCCACCATGCCGCCACCGGCCGACGCGGCCGCCAAGGACAAGACGTACGGCACCAGGCTGGGAAGCCATTCGATGCTCTATCTCAACCACACGGCAGTCCAGCAGGAAGCGCTGTTCAGGGCGTCGTCGGAGGCGGGGTTGCGATACCTGCGGATGGACTTCGCGGTCGGGATCGTGTTCGCGTGGGGCGGCACCGATTTCTCCGCGGTCGAGCGCGTCAACGCGCTCGCCGCCAGGTACCGCATCCGGGTGACAGGGACGATCACCGACACGCCGTGGTACATCGCCGAGTGCCCCGCCGGCCGATCCGACCGCCCCGGCAGGTGCGCGCCCGCCCCACAGCACGAAAGCACGTGGCGGGACATGGTGACCCAGATCGTTCGTCACGCTCCCAACGTCCGCCGCTGGGAGCTCGGCAACGAGCCAGACAACGGGTTCGGCTTCGTCGGAACACCCAGCGACTACGCGCGCTGGGCGACGCTGGCCGCCCTGGGCGTGAGGGCGGCGCAGCCGGACGCCACAATCGCCGTCGGCGGCTTCTCGCGCCTGAACACCACCTACATCGACGCTGTACTGCACGATGCGGCCAACCCGCTCATCGAGCACGTCGACGTCGCCAACGTGCACCTGCGAGGCCGCCTGAACGGCTTGCGGCGCGCCGTCCGCAGAGCGAAGGCGTTCTACAGGCGCACGGGCTTCCCGGGGCCGTTGTGGGTCACCGAAACCGGCTACCCGTCGCTCGCCGCCCACCAGGACCAGCCGCGGATGAAGGGCGGCCCGTCGGACCAGGCGAGATGGATCGCCTGCGGCGCGAGATTCATGATCGACGCCGGCGCCGACGCCGTCTTCGTCGCCTTCCGCGACAACCCGGAGTTCCCGCCCGACAGCGCGTTTGCGTCCGAGGGCGTGGTCCGGTGGCCGGGGCTCACCGCTGACGGCCGCCCCTACCCGAAGCCCGCGTTCCAGGCGCTCAGGACGCTCGCCGCCAGGCGACTCGGCGACCGCCCGACTCGCCTAGGATCACGCCATGCCTGTCGTGCGTCTGCGAGGCCCGCTGAAGCGGCTGGCCGGAGATCGCTCGGAGCACGCGATCGAGGGTCGGTCGGTGGGTGAGCTGCTGGCGGCGATCGAGTCCACGCATCCGGCCGCTCAGGGCTGGATCCTCGACGAGCGCGGCGTGCTGCGGCGGCACATCAACGTGTTCGTGAACGGGGAGCTCGGCGCGCAGGACACGCGCGTCGACGCCGGGGACACGATCGACGTGCTGCCGGCGCTTTCGGGAGGATGCCGCCGATGACCGAGTTGCTGGTGGGAACGAAGAAGGGCCTGATCGTGCTCGAGGGAGAGCCGGGCTCGACGTTCGAGGTCACGCAGCGGCTGTTCGCCGGCGAGCCGGTCGAGTACGCCCTGCGGGATCCCCGGACTGGACGGGCGTACGCCTCGGTGACCTCGCCGTTCTACGGTCCGAAGCTCTGGTACGCCGACGACCCCGCCGGCGAGTGGGAGCAGGCCGGCGGCGTCGCGCTGCCCGAGGGCGGCGACGCTGCGCTCGAGCGGATCTGGGTGATCGTCCCCGGCGAGCGCGACGGCACCGTCTACGCCGGCGGCGACCCCGGCGCGCTGTTCGAGAGCCGCGACGGCGGCGCCACCTTCGAGCTCAACCAGGCGCTGTGGAAGCACCCCTCGCGACCGCGCTGGCAGCCCGGAGCCGGCGGGCTGTGCCTGCACTCGATCGAGACATGGCCGGGTGAGCCCGACCGGCTGGCGATCGGCATCTCCGCCGCCGGCGTGTGGCTGACCGAGGACGGCGGCGCCACTTGGCGCAGCGGCAACGAGGGCCTCGTCGCGCGCTACCTGCCCGAGGACGCGCCGCCGGAGGAGGAGGTCGCGCTGTGCGTGCATCGCCTTCAGCGCGCGCCGACCCGCCCCGAGCGGATCTTCATGCAGTTCCACGGCGGCGTGTACCGCTCCGACGACGCCGGCGAGACGTGGAACGACATCGCGAACGGCCTGCCCTCGGACTTCGGCTTCCCGCTCGCGGTCGACCCGGCGGACGCCGACAGCGCGTACGTGATCCCGCTCACCGCGGACATCGACCGGGTCACGCCTGACGGCAAGCTGCGCGTCTACGAGACGCGCGACGCGGGCGCGAGCTGGGCGCCACGCGGTGACGGCCTGCCGACCGAGGAGGCGTACCTCACGATCCTGCGCGAGGCGTTCGCCGGAGTGGGCGAGGGCGAGGCGCTCGAGCTCTACTTCGGGGCGACGTCGGGCGCGGTCTACGGCTCGGCCGACGCGGGCGCGAGCTGGTTCGAGGCCGCGGCGAACCTGCCGCCGGTCTACTCGGTCGCCGCCACGCGCTGATCACAGCGGCAGCTCGACCGTGACCGTCGTGCCGCAGCCGGGCGGCGAGTCGATCTCGAGGCTGCCGTCCAGCGCCTCGACCCGATCGCGCAACCCGCGCAGGCCGGTCCCGATCTCCGGGTCCGCGCCGCCGCAGCCGTCGTCGCGGACCTGGAGCCGCAGCCGCCCGTCGTCGAGCTGCAGCTCGACGGAGGCCTCGGTCGCCCGCGCGTACTTGGCGACGTTGGTGAGCGCCTCCGCGGTGACGAAGTAGGCCGCCGCCTCCACCGCCGGGCGCAGCGGATCCTCCGGGACGCCGCTGACCCCGACCGGCACGGGAGCGCGAGCGGCGAGCGCGTCGAGCGCGACGCCGAGCCCGCGATCGCTGAGCAGCGCCGGGTGGATGCCGCGCGCGAGCTCGCGCAGCTCCTTGACCGCGAGCTGGGCCTCGTCGCGGGCGTGGGCGATCAGCTCGCCCGCGCGCGCGAGGTCGCTCTCCAGCTGCGACTGCGCGAGGCCGAGCGTCACCGCCACGGAGACCATGCGCTGCTGGGCGCCGTCGTGGAGGTCGCGCTCGATCCGTTGCCGCTCGGCGTCGGCGGCGTCGATGATCCGCTGGCGGGCGTCGCGCAGGTCGTCGACGCGCTCGCGCAGGGCGCGCGCCCGGCGGTGCTCGGGAGACTCTCCGGGAAAGCGGACCTGGCGCATGGCAACTGGAGCGTAGGGGGTCTGCGCGACGTCGGATCGGGTAGGGTCCCACCCAATAGCGGGCAGGTGAGGTGGGTCGCCGCGCCCGCACACCACATTCCCTCGGGAGGGGAACATGCGACGAAGGTGGAAAGTCTTCACGGCTGCATGTGCGGTCGCGATGGGCCTGTGCAGCGGCACGGCGCTCGCGCACCCGCCGGTCGACTACGGGACGCCGCTGAGCGCCCCGTTCGGCATGAACTTCTCGTTCATCGCCAACTTCCAGACGGGGCAGAACCCGTTCAACGCGGCCAACACGCACGTCACCAGCTCCGACATCGCGTTCTGGGGCGATCTCGCGTATGTCGGCGACTACGGCGGCTTCCGGATCTTCGACGTCTCGAAGCCGACGCCGACGCTGGTCAAGGACGTCCGCTGCTACGGCCCGCAGGGCGACCCGTCGGTGTTCGACACCGACAAGGACGGCGACGCCGACACGCTCGTGCTGTCGGTCGACAGCGTCCTCGCCGGCCCGCAGTGCGGCGCCGGGCCGGTGAGCAAGAGCGCGACGACCGGGCGCTATCCCGACGGCGCGTGGGAGGGCCTGCGGGTCTTCGACGTGTCGAACCCGAGCGCCCCGTCGCAGGTCGCGGCCGTCTACCAGGACTGCGGCTCGCACACCAACACGCTGCTCCCCGCACCGGGCGGCGAGTCGATGTACGTGCTCAACTCGAGCTACCCGCTCGGCGAGGGCCCGACCTGCGGGCCGCTCGGCCAGGCCGCGGGTCGCGCGGTCAACCACGGCGTCGTCCAGGTGATCGAGGTGCCGTTCGACAACCCGGCGGCCGCCCGTGAGGTCGAGGAGCTGCCGATCGTCTATCCCGGTGACGCCGACGGCGTCTACAAGCCGGTCAGCGATCACGGCATCGTCGCGCCGCTGGACAACTTCCTCGGCTGCCACGACCTGAGCTCGTTCCCCAAGAGGGGCATCATCGGCGCCGCGTGCGGCGAGCAGGGCCAGGTGTGGAAGATCGACCGCCGGACCGGGCTGCCCGACACTGAGCACCCGAAGTGGGCTTATGACCAGCCGAACGTCGACTTCTGGCACTCGGCGACGTTCAGCTGGGACGGCAAGATCGCCAACTTCATCGACGAGTCGTTCGGCGACGGCTGCCCGACGGTGACGACGAAGACCGGCGGCCTGCCTGGCGGGCCCAAGGTGTTCGAGACAGGGAACATGTTCTTCTTCGAGACGAAGAGCGGCGACCTGCTGTCGGAGTACCGCAACCCGCGCCCGTCGAACGACGACGCGGATCCGACGGTCGAGGCCGGGCAGTACTGCTCGTCTCACCTCGGCATCCCGGTGCCGGCGAAGGACCGGTACCTGCTGGTGAACGCCTACTACCGCGGCGGCTCCTCGGTGATCGACTTCACCAACCCGAGGCGGCCGAGGGAGGTCGCGTTCGCCGATCTGGAGCGCAGCAATACGTGGTCGGCCTACACGTATCCGCGTAAGTCGGGCCGGCAGCGGAGCTTCCCCGTCTATTCGAACGACGGGCTGAGCCGCAACTACGCCGCGACGGGCCAGCCCGCGCGGTACCCGGAGGCCGCCTACGGCTTCATGCGGTTCCAGGCTCGGGTCAAGGCCGACGTGGTCGGCTTCGACCGCCTCAACCCGCAGCTCCAGGAGCGCGTCATCAAGATGAAGCGCTCCCGGCACGACTGGGGCCGCGGCAAGTCACGCTACGTGAGGGGCAAGCCCGCGCCGAAGGGCGCGCGCAACACCTCCGCGCGGCCGTACACGAAGTAGACGAGTCCCGGAGGGCCCGCGCGAGCGGGCCCTCCGTCGCTCACGTCATGCGGCGGAAGAGGCCGACGGTCTCGGCGAACGCCTGGTCGGTGACCTCCGGGTCGTAGCGGTCGCCGACGTCGCGGCCGAAGGCGTGCTGAGCGTCGTAGAGCTTCCACGCGAAGCGAGCGCCGCTCGCTTCGAGCCCACGGCGGATCGTCTCGCGACCCTCCTCGGGCGTGTGCGGGTCGCTGGTCCCGAAGATCATCAGCAGCTCGCCCTGGATCTCTTGCGCACGGGCGAGCGATCCGGCGTCCGGGTCGGCGCCGAGCTTGCCGTCGTGCAGGCCGGTGGCGTACCAGCAGGCCGTAGCGCGAACCGCCGGCTCGAACGCCGCGCGGAACGCCAGGTGGCCGCCCGTGCAGTGGCCGGCGGCGCCGAGCGGCGCGCCCGCCACCGCCGGATGGCCGCCGAGAAAGGCGAGCGCCGCGCGGATGTCGGCGTCGAAGTCGGCCACCGGCGTCTGCTCGGCGTCGTCCTGCCCGCGCGCCTTGCCGTCGTCGTCGAACTCGAGCACGGTGCCGGCCGGCTCGCGGCGGTGGTAGATCTCCGGCGCGGCGACGACGAACCCGTACCCCGCGAGCCGCACGCACCAGCGCAGCGTCGGCTCGGTGAGCTGGAAGATGTCCGAGTAGAAGACGATCCCCGGGTGGGGCCCGGTCGCGCGTGGGGCAGCGAGGAACGTCCGCATGCTGCGGCCGTCGACGGGGACGTCGACGAAGTCGCGCGTGACGACCACCCGGCTACCTCCGCAGCAGCAGCCTGCTCACCACGCCGCCGTGGTCGGACGGCCACAGGCCCGCGGGCGTCCGCTCGCCGCGGTCGTCGCCGGTCACGAACGCGCGCCGCTTCCTGAGCCCCGGCTTCGTGAGCACGTGGTCGACGGTGTGGTCGAAGAGCGCCGCCGAGTCGAACATGTCGGCGTAGCAGCAGCTCTGGACCGCGCCCTTGTCCTTCATGCCGAAGCCGGCCAGCGCGCGGAACGCGAGGTCGTCGCCGGGCTGCTCGGGCTCGTTGTGCCGCGCGACGCCCGAGTTGAGGTCGCCCACGAGGATCAGTTGGCGGCTCGTGTCGAGCGGCCCGGCGATCAGCTCCTTGGCCTGCGCCTCGCGGATCGTGGGTTCGCCAAACGCCTCGAGGTGCGTGTTGACGAAGCGAAACCGCCGGATCTTGTTGCGATCGCGCAGCCGCGCCTCGACCGATGTCCAGCCGCGGTCGACCGGGATGACGAACGGGCCCACGTTGGCCTGGTACTTCGTGTCGAAGTTGCCCTTGCGCTTCTTGCCGAGCTGCACCTTGCTCGCGCGCCGGACGAGGATCACGTCGCGCATCGTCAGCCGCGCGTCGAAGTCCTCGCCGGCAAGGGTGCCCGGCTCGTTCACGCCGTTCTGGTCGACCGGGAGCTCGGCCTCGAACTCCTTCTGCACGACGACCACGCGGTAGCTCTTCAGCTTCTTCCGCAGGATCGCAAGGAAGTCGAACTCGACCTGGGTAGCGGGCTTGCCGCTCGGGTTGAGCGGCGGCGCCCCGAGGTCAGACGGCGTCTGCTTGCGCCAGAGCGCGACCTCCTGCAACCCGACGAGGTCCGCTCCCGACCGCTTGATCTCGCGCGCGAGCGGCACGGCGCGCTGCCGGAACCTGGTCGACTGCATCTCGTTCCAGATCGTGCCGGCGCCGTCGATCGCCGCTGGAAGCGAGGTCGCCTCGATCACCGGCGCCAGGTCCGCCCCGAGGTAGACGTTGCGGGTCATGACCGTGACCTTCCGGCCCTCGTTCTTCGCCGCCGCCACCGCGGGCAGCGCGAGCAGTGCAACGAAGGCAAGTGAGACGATCCTCAGATACGTCACCGGAGCTTCCTTTCCGCCGGTAGGGTTCGGAGCAGGGCCAATCTATCGGGGGAGAACCGGCCATGACGGCAGGTGTTGACAGGCGCACGTTCCTCACGCGCGCGGCGGCGGCAAGCGGCGGGATGCTGAGCATCGGAGCGGTCGAGCGGCTCGTGGCTCGGGACGCGCTCGCGCGGGCGCACCGCGGCGGCGCGCACCCGTACGGACGGCTGCGGCGGGTCGCGGACCAGCGCGGCATCGAGGTCCTCGCGCTGCCCGCGGGCTTCAGCTACGTCACGTTCAGCCACAGCGGCTCGACGATGTCGGACGGCAACCCGACGCCGCTGGCGCTCGACGGCATGGGCTCGTTCGCCGGCCGCAGGCACCGCGGCCACGGGCACCGCGGCCACGACCACCTCGTGCGGCTCGTGCGCAACAGCGAGGATCGCAACCCGGCCGGCACGCCCGGCAGCGTGCTCGGCGACCGCTCGGCGGCGTACGACCCGACCGCGTTCGGCGGCACCACCACGCTCGTCTTCGACGAGCACCGCCGCCGGCTGCTGCAGGACTTCATCAGCCTCAACGGCACGACCGTGAACTGCGCCGGCGGCATCGCCTACCGGCGCCGTTACTGGCTCACCGGCGAGGAGACCGTCGGCGGGCCGGACGCGGCCGACCCCGCCGCCCGCTTCGCGAAGCGCCACGGCTACCTGTTCCAGACGCCCGTCGACCGCGGGCCGAACGAGCTCGAGGTCGGCAAGCCGATCGTCGCCGCCGGCCGGTTCTCGCACGAGGCGGCGGCCGTCGACCAGCGCACGGGCACCGTCTACGAGACCGAGGACCCCGGCTCGGGCGTCGGCGCCGGCTTCTACCGCTACACGCCCGACGACCGCGACGACCTGGTCGCCGGCGGGCGGCTGGAGATGCTCGCCATCGTCGGGCAGCCGCAGGTCGACCTGCGCGAGGGACGCCGGCGCGGCCAGGCGCTGCCGGTGCGGTGGGTGAGGATCGACGAGCCCGACCCGGAGCTGACCGCCGTGGCCGATCCTCGCAGCACGTTCAACCAGGGCTGGGCGAAGGGCGGCGCGAAGTTCAACCGGCTCGAGGGGTGCTGGGAGGAGGACAGCACGATCTTCTTCGTGTCCACGAGCGGCGGGGACGCCAAGAACGGGGACGTCAACTCCGACAGCTACCGCGAGGGCTTCGGCCAGGTGTGGGCCTACCGGCCGGGCCGTGGCGGCGGGACGCTCACGCTCGTCTACGAGTCGCCGTCCGGGAGCGCCATGGATTCCCCCGACAACCTGACCGTGACGCCGCGCGGCGGCCTGATCGCGTGCGAGGACGACGCCTCGTCGGCGTACGTCGACACGCACCCGCTCGCGCCCGGGATCGAGCACGTCAACCGGCTGATCGGCCTCACCCGCTCGGGTCAGGCGTTCGAGTTCGCGGTCAACGTCCTCAACGGCTCGGAGCTGGCGGGCGCGTGCTTCAGCGCCAGCGGCCGCACGCTGTTCGTCAACCTCTTCGGCCGCGCCCGCTTCGACGAGGACCCGGTCGAAGGGATGACCTGCGCGATCACCGGGCCGTGGCGCCGCGGGCCGTTGTGATCGGCTGAGCGATGCGCTCGGCAGGCCGGGCGCGGGCGATCGTCATCGCCGTGCGCCTGGCCTCCTTCGCCATGTAGCCGACGTGCGCCGGCCGCGGGACGTAGCCGACGAAGTGCAGGCCGGGCAGCGGCTCGCCCCCGCGCGGCAGGCCGCGCTCGTCGAGCACGTCGAGATGGCCGACCGCCGGCGCCAGCCCGCTGCGGTAGCCGGTGGCCGCGATCACCGCGTCCGGCTCCAAGCGTGAGCCGTCGCTGAGCGTGACGCCGCTCTCGTCGAGCGATTCGACGCCGGCCACGATCTCGATCCGGCGCTCCTTGATCGAGTCGATGACCTCGTGGTCGACGATCGTCGGGGCGACGCCGAGGCGCTTCAGGCGGCTGAACAGGCCCTCCTCGGGCACAGGCAGGCCGTACTCCGTGAGGTCGCCGATCTCGCGCCGGCTGACGGACCGCAGGATCGCGTCGGCGCGCAGGGTCGGCAGCCGCATCATGAGCCGCGCGAGCAGCGGCCCGATCGGGTTGCGGATGATGATGTTCGGGGGCGTCCGCACCGCGAGCCGCACCCGCGCGGCGCCGTCGGTGGCGAGCTCGTGCGCGATCTCGGCTCCGGAGCATCCGGGGCCGACGACGAGCACGTCGCGGTCGCGGTACGCGCCGGCGTTGCGGTACTCGGCGGCGTGGATCAGCGTGCCGCGGAAGCGGTCGCGGCCGGGCCAGTCGGGGATGAACGGCGTGTGGGCGTAGCCGCCGGCCACGACCACGCGATCGGCGGCGAGGTCGCCCTTCGTGGTCCGCAGCATCCAGCCCCCGCCGGCGCGCTCGATCCGCTCGACGCGGGTGCCGAAGCGGATGTCGAGCCGGTTGCGGGCCGCATGGTCCTCGAGGTAGCCGACCATCTCGTCGCGCGTGGGGAAGATGCCGACGCCGCGCGCGTAGCGCGATCCGGGCAGCTTGGAGAACGGCCGGCTGGAGTTGAGGCGCAGGCGGTCGTAGCGCCCGCGCCACGAGGCGCCGACCGTGTCGGTCCGCTCGAGCACGGTCACCGGGAAGCCGCGGCGGCGCAGCTCGCTCGCCGAGGCCAGGCCGGCGGGTCCGGCGCCGACCACGACGACGCGCCCATGCACTTGTCTGCTCATGCCTACGACGACGCTTCGCCGCGCGCGAAATTCCCTGCCTCGCGAATGGCCCGCGCCTGGTCGGCGTCGGCCCACATCTCCCAGCGCCCGGAGGGCGAGCGGCGGTCGTCGAGGAAGCGATACGGCCGGCGCCCGCCGAACTCGGTGTGGCGCATACGGGCGGCGCCGCCGAGCACGGACGCGATCCGGCGTCGCGGCCAGCCGATCGCGTCCTCGATCTCCGGGAACGGGCGCGGGCGGTCCGGCGCGGCGGCCAGCCCGTCGAGCAGCTCGCGCATGAGGTCGCTGCAGCGGTCGTGGAAGCGCGCGACCTCGTCCGGGTCCACCATCGCGTTCTCGGGAGCGTGCTCACGGAGGCCGATCGGGCCACGGTAACGGCCGGCCGGAGGGGACTGCGCGCTCGGCGTGTCTTTGTGGGCGGCGGACGTTCACGTCAACTGCGGCTGGGTAGGGAGGTCGGGAGCCGGGCGGCGGTGAGGGTGCATTTCGTTCCCCTGGCGGGGATCGAGCTCGGTCGGGGAACGTTGGGCACCTCTACGGTGCCTTTCGTTCCGCGCGGGCGACGGAGCGGCGGGAGTGGAACGAAATGCACCGTCCGAGGGGGTGCATTTCGTCAACCGCAGGCCGATCTCGCCGCTGCCGTTGACGTTGCGCACCCATACGGTGCGCTTCGTCAACCGCAGGCGCGAACCACCCGCGAGGTTGACGTAATGCACCCCGCCGGAACCCGAGCCTCCCTACCCAGCCGCCGTTGACGTTCCCGCGGAGACACGTCGGCGAACCCCGCCGGAGAGGTCGGCGGGTTCGCGCCGCCCGGAGACATCCACCGCGTCCGCAACGTCGGCGACGACACCGCGATCTCGATCCACATCTACGGGACCGACGTCTCCCGGATCGGCTCCAGCGTCCGGCGGTCGTACGACCTGCCGGTGCTCGCCGCCTGACGACGCCGGTCGCCGGTCAGTGGTCGTGGGCCATGCCCAGGATCTGCTCCCGCGTCATCTGACCCACCATCTCCGGATGGCGCTCCTGGACGTGAGCCTCGACCTTGCTGACCAGCTCGTCGTCGGTCTCGGCCTCGACATCGGTGCCGCACTCACAGTGGACGACCCTCATGTGGATCCTTCCGTCGGGACGGCCCAGCCTATGTGACCATCATGCCTCGGATCGCCGTGGCCCATGCCTCCGGCGCCTCGAGCGGCGAGAAGTGACCGGCGCCCGGCACCGGCGTGACGGCGAAGTCCGAGAACCACTCGTCGAGCCGGTCACCCCAACCGGACGGGAAGAGCGGGTCGTGCTCGGGCCAGAGCACGCGGGTGCGCTGCACGAGACGCTGCTCGGGCGCGGGCGCACGCTCCGCAAGGCTGGTGGCGACCATGCCGGAGCCGGCCCGGTACCAGGCGATCGACGCGCGGAACGCTCCCGGCTCGGCGTACTGCGCGACGAGCCGGTCGAGGTCGGCGCCCGAAAGCTCGAACGCCGGCCCGGACCAGTGGCTCCAGACGTGACGGAGATACGCGCGGACCGCATCCGGCTTGCCGTCGATCAGCTCGTCGGCGAGCGCCAGGCGGTGAAAGGGCTGGTACCAGAACTCGCGCTGCGCGTCAGGGGTGAGCACCCGGTCGCCGGCGCCGGGGAGCGGTGGGGCGAGGACGAGCGCCCGCACGCGGTCCGGTGCGGCCCGCGCGACGGCCTGCGCGATGCGGCTGCCGATGTCGTAGCCGGCGAGCACCGCCGGGGCGAGCTCGAGCTCGTCGATCAGCCCGATCACGCCGCTCGCCTGGGCTGTCACCGAGTAGCCCTCAGCCGGGTCGACCGCGTGCTTGTCGGACTCGCCGAAGCCACGAAGGTCCGGCACAACCACCTGCGCCCCGGTCAGCAACGGCACGAGCGCACGAAAGTCCGCCCGCGTCCCTGGCCAGCCGTGCAGCAGGACCACCGGCGGGCCGGATCCCACGCGGTCGTAGGCAAGCGAGAAGCCGTCGATCGGCGCCGAGCGCGGCACGCGCCGGAAGCTAGCGGACGACGCTAGGCTGCGGCCGGTGCTGAGGACGCCGCTGCTGATCGCGCTGCTGGGGACCGTCGCCATCCTCGCGCTGCCGCAGGCGGCGTCCGCCGCGGCGTGCGAGCCGGTTCGGAATCCGTACCCCGGCACGCGCTTCGAGGGCGTCGACCTGACGCGGATCAAGGCGACGGCGGTGTCGTGCTCGACCGCGCGGCGGGTGGCGCGGCGGGCGCATCGCAAGGCGCTCGGGATCACGCCCACGCCGGACGGGATCCGCCGATTCATGTGGCGCGGCTGGCGCGTCGGCGGCGACCTGCGGCCGGCGAACGATCGCTACGTCGCGCGCAAGGGCAACCGCGTCGTCCGCTGGCGCTTCTGAGCACGCACACTAGGGACCGCCGCTAGGGTCGTCCCTGATTCGAGGGATCCCGTCGCACCGGACGATGGGACCCATGAACATCGACATCCAACACATGCTCGACGAGCTCGAGCCGGCCCAGGCGCCCGCGGCGGTCGCGGTGAGCGGCTTGCACGTCTCGCGCGGCGACCGGCGCGTGCTGCACGGGCTCGACTTCTCCGTCGCCCGCGGGCGCATCACCGGCCTGCTCGGGCCGAGCGGCTGCGGCAAGACCACGCTCATGCGCGCCGTCGTCGGCGTCCAGATCGTCGAGGCGGGCGACGTGCGCGTGCTCGGCGAGCCGGCCGGATCGTCCGCGGTGCGGGCGCGGGTCGGCTACGTGATGCAAGCGCCCGCCGTGTACCTCGACCTCTCCGCCCGCGAGAACCTGCGCTACTTCGCCCGCGTGCTGGGTGCGCCCGCGGCACGCGTGGCCGAGACGCTGGAGATCGTCCAGCTGACGGAGGCCGCCGACCGCCCCGTGCGGAACCTCTCCGGCGGGCAGCGGGCGCGGGTGTCGCTCGGCACCGCGCTGCTCGGCGACCCCGACCTGCTCGTGCTCGACGAGCCGACGGTCGGCCTCGACCCGGTGCTGCGCGAGGACCTGTGGCGCACGTTCCACGGGCTCGCCGAGCGCGGCGTGACGCTGCTGGTGTCCAGCCACGTGATGGACGAGGCAGCCCGCTGCGACGACCTGCTGCTGATGCGCGACGGCAGGCTGCTCGCGACCCTCACCCCCGCCGAGCTGCGCGAGCGCACCGGCGAGGAGGACATGGAGCGGGCCTTCCTGAACCTGATCGACACCGACGAGATGAGCGCATGAGCGCCGCCGCCACCGGAGCCACCGCCCTGCGCGTGCTCACCCAGCTGCGTCGCGACCCGCGCACGGTCGCGCTGCTGCTGTTCGTCCCGGCACTGCTGATCACGCTGCTGCGCTTCGTCTTCGACGGCCGGCAGGAGACGTTCGACAACCTGGGCGGCCCGATGATCGGGCTGTTCCCGTTCATCACGATGTTCCTCGTCACCTCGATCACGATGCTGCGCGAGCGCACCGGCGGCACGCTCGAGCGCCTGATGTCGATGCCGGTCGGCAAGCTCGACCTGCTCGGCGGCTACGGCATCGCCTTCGCCGTCATGGCCGCACTCCAGGCCACGATCACCGCACTCGTCGCGTTCCTGGCGCTCGGGCTCGACGTCGGCGGCTCGCCGACCGCCGTCGTGGCGCTGGCGATCGGCAACGCCGTGCTGGGCATGTCGCTCGGGCTGTTCGTGAGCGCGTTCGCCGGCTCGGAGTTCCAGGCCGTGCAGTTCATGCCCGCGTTCATCCTCCCCCAGTTGCTGCTCTCCGGCCTGTTCGTGGCCCGCGAGCAGATGGCGGGAGCGCTCGAGCTGCTCTCCGACGCGCTGCCGCTGACCTACGCGTTCGACGCGCTCGACCGCGTGGCCGCGGGCGGGGAGTTCGGCGGCCGCGGCTGGCTCGACGTGACGGTGATCGTCGGCGTGACGCTGCTCGCGCTCGCGCTCGGAGCGCTCACGCTGCGCCGCCGGACCGCGTAGCGGAGGCGCTTCTATGGTGCCGTCCGCATGTCAGCGGACGAGATCCTCGCGCTCGCCGAGCGCACCCTGCGCCTCGTCGAAGGCGAGGCGCAGGTCACCGCCTGGTGGGAGCGCCAGCTGAGTGCGGGCGCCGGCGGGGCGGTGTCGTCGGAGGCGGTCTCGGTCGAGGTCGCCGTCGTGCGCGACGGTCGCGTCGGCTCCGCCGTGACGACCGACGTCGACGATCCCGGCCTGGCGCGCGCGGCGGCGGGCGCCGCTCGCCTGGCGGCGAACGGGCCGGAAGCGGGCCCGTTACCGGAGCCCGGGCCGCCGGGGCGCTCGCATGACGGCTACCAGCCGCTGCCGATCGATCCCGCCGACGTGGGCGAGCAGCTGGGCGAATGGAGCTCATGGCGCGCGGGCGCGGCGAAGACGGCGATCGTCTCCACCCGCGGCGTGCGCGCGTACGAGGAGCGGTCGTTCGGCGACCTGCGGGTGCGCCGCCACGTGCCCGGCCGCTCGCTCGAGCTGAGTGCCGCGGCCGTGAGCGCCGGCGACCTCGATCCCGCCGCCCTCGGCGCCGAGGCCGAGGCGCTGCTGGGCGCGGATGCGGCGATCGCGGACGTCGGCCCCGGCGAGTATCCGGTCGTGCTCGGTCCGTGGGCGGTGGCCGAGGTCGTGCGCCGCGCGGCGCTCGCCTTCGGCGGTCCGCAGTCGCCGCTGGCGCCGCGGCTTGGCATGCAGGTCGCGGCGCCGGCGGTCAACGTCTCCGAGTCGCCGCGCTTCGCCGCCACGCTGCCCCGCTCCTACGACGCGCAGGGCTCGCCGCGGCAGCCGCTGCCGCTGATCCAGGACGGCGTCGCGCACCGGCTGACCGGTCCGGACACCGGCCACGCGCAGGCTCCCGGAGGGGTCGGCGGCTTCGTCCCGGAGCACCTCGTGCTCGTCGGCGGCGGCGCCGCCGACGTCTCCGAGCTCGCGGCGCCGGTCGAGCAGGGCCTCTTCATCCCGGCGCTGTCGCTGCACGGCGCCTGGGTGCTCGGGCGTCCCGGCTCGGCGCTCGCCGAGGGGGTGCGGGTGATCCGCGGGGGCGAGCCGGCCGAGCCGGCGCCCAACCTGAGCGTGCTGTTCGAGCCGCTCGAGCTGCTCTCGCGCGTACAGGCGCTGACCGGACGCCAGCGGACGGTCCCGCCGCCGGTGGTCCGCTCGGCCCGCACCGCTTCGGCCACCGTCGCACCGGCGCTGCGCGCGGGGGGCGGCATGCACGTCGCGGGCGCGGCGTAGATCATCCAGCCCATGACACGCGAGATCCAATCGTGGCTGATGGACATGGACGGGGTGCTCGTCCGCGAGCAGCAGGCGATCCCCGGCGCCAGCGAGTTCCTGATGCGCCTGCAGGAGCGCGGGACGCCGTTCCTCGTCTTGACCAACAACTCGATCTACACCCGGAGGGACCTCGCCGCCCGGCTGCGGGCGAGCGGCCTCGAGGTTCCCGAGGAGGCGATCTGGACGTCGGCGCTGGCGACCGCCAAGTTCCTCGAGGACCAGCGGCCGCGCGGATCGGCGTTCGTGATCGGCGAGTCGGGCCTGACGACCGCGCTGCACCAGGCCGGCTACACGATGACCGAGCGCCAGCCCGACTACGTGATCCTCGGCGAGACCCGCACCTACAGCTTCGAGCGGATCACGCAGGCGATCCGGCTGGTGGACAGCGGCGCGCGCTTCATCGCGACCAACCCGGACGTGACCGGGCCCTCGCCCGACGGCGCGCTGCCGGCCACGGGGTCGGTGGCGGCGCTGATCAGCCGCGCGACCGGAGTCGACCCCTACTTCGTCGGCAAGCCGAACCCGCTGATGATGCGCTCGGCGCTGAACGCCCTCGACGCCCACTCGGAGACCACCGCGATGATCGGCGACCGGATGGACACCGACATCGTCTCCGGCCTCGAGGCGGGGCTCGAGACGATCCTCGTGCTCACAGGCGTGACGACCCGCGAGGACGCGGAGCGCTACCCGTTCCGGGCGTCGCGGATCGTGGACTCGGTCGCCGACCTCGCCGATCGGCTCGCCTGACGAGCACCGACCGTACGCCCGAGCGTCAGATCTTGATCAGGACGATCGTGTTCGCCACGAACATGATCGCGAAGAAGATCGTCCAGCGGTCGAGGTTGCGCTCCATCAGCGAGCCGCCGGTGGACCCGCCGCCGCCACCACCGACGCCGAAGGCACCGGACATCCCCGCGTCCTTGCCCGAATGCAGCAGCACCAGGAAGATCAGGACGACGGCGATGAAGACCTGCACGACCGAGAGAGCGGACTCGAGCATCGGCTGGACAGGGTACTAATCGTCCAGCACGACCAGTTCACCCGCCGTCCGGCCCCGGATCTCCATGTTGCTGAGGCTTTGGGGGCGTCACAGCTCGTCGAGCCGCCTCAAGATCTCCACGGCCTCGGCGCGCAGCGCCCGGTCCATGGCCCGCCAGTCGGCCTCGGACAGCTTGCCCGTGCGGTGGTCCAGCTCGGCGTCGCGGATCTCGCGGTACTTGGCGTCGCGCGCCGCCTCGAGCTCGGCCCGCTCCGCGTCCTCGTCATCGACCGCCGCGCCGCGCCGCGCACGCAACGGCGTCGCGACGAGCGCGACCACGATCACCAGCAGGACGACGATGACGAGGAAGTCCATTAGTGGTTCCTCCCGTAAGTCCCGGCGCCCTTGGGCGTCCGCTGGCGCCGCCTGGCAAGGACGCAGACCCGCAGGAATCCCTCTGGGATTTCAAGTGGTCGAGGACACAGCCAGGCGGTGATCAGCGGTCGTCCAAGGGTGTCGGGGCTTGCGGGAGGGAGCACTACGCCGGGACGCGCGCCTCGCGGCCCACGCGGGCCGCGTAGGCCGCGGTCACGCGGCGGCCGACCGTGCGCGGTGACGGCCAGAGCGCGATCAGGGCGCCGAGGAAGACGACGATCGCGCCGATCCAGATCCACGTGACCATCGGCGAGACGAGCAGCCGGAAGGTCGCGGGCGGCGGGTCGTTCGTGTACGAGTCGACCAGCCCGCGCAGCGCCGTCGCCAGCAGGACGTCGCGATCGTTCCCCGACAGGGCGCCCGCCGAGTCGGCCTCGCCGAAGACCTTGTCGCCCTCCTCCACCCGCGGCGCGAGCTCGCGCGTGTCGGGCGCCACCGACGCCCACACGTCCCGCCGCAGCCCGGCCTGCAACGCGACCTCGCTGGTCGCCTCGCCCTCGAAGAAGCGCGACACGGGCCCCAGCTCCGGAGCCGACGACGGGAAGAAGGAGCGCTCGGTGCGCAGCGTCGACGCCGACCCGTCGCGCGACACCCGCATCACCGCGCCGAAGTCGATCCGCTCGAGCCGCCCGTTCGAGGCCGCCACCAGCTCCGCGGTCGGCCGCACGTACTCGAACTCGTAGCCGCCGACGCTCGCGGTCCGCCCCGGGACCAGCTCGACGTCGCGCTCGTCGGCGAAGCTCGATGACGCCGCGATCCCGACGAACAGCACGGCCATGCCCACGTGCACGGTGTAGCCGCCATAGCGGCGCCGGTTGCGCCGCACCAGCGAGATCACGGCGAGTGGCACCGGCTCGCGCGCCATCACCCGCCGCGCGCGCACGCCGCGCACCAGCTCCTGTCCCATCCCGCCGACCACGAAGCCGCCGAGCACGAACATCACCAGCGCGTCGGGCTGGCTCCCCGCGCCCAGCACCAAAGCGACGATCAGCACCGCCCCCGCGATCGCGACCGGGGCCGTGAAGTTGCGTCGCAGGTTCGCTGCCGTCGCCCGCCGCCAGGCGATCAGCGGCCCGATCCCGGAGAGCAGCACGAGCACCAGCGTCAGCGGCACGGTGAAGCGGTCGAACCACGGCGGCCCGATCGAGGCGCGGCTGCCGGTGAACGCCTCGGCGATCAGCGGGAAGAACGTGCCCCACCAGATCGCCACGCACAGCAGCACGAGCACGAGGTTGTTGAGCAGGAAGATCGCCTCGCGCGAGAGCAGCGAGTCCAGCCGGTGCGACGACCGCAGCTCCCCCGCGCGCGAGGCGACGAGGAATATCGACCCCGCGATCATCGTCACGATCAGGATCAGGAACGGCACGCCGAGCGTCGAGGCGCCGAAGGCGTGGATCGACTCGAGGATGCCCGAGCGCACGAGGAACGTCCCGAGGATCGCCAGCACGCCCGTGGCCAGCACGAGCGAGACGTTCCACACCTTCAGCATCCCGCGCTTCTCCTGGATCATCACGGAGTGCAGGAACGCGGTGCCGGTCAGCCACGGCATCAGCGACGCGTTCTCGACCGGGTCCCAGGCCCAGTAGCCGCCCCAGCCCAGCTCGGAGTACGACCAGCGCGCCCCGAGCACGATCCCGATCCCGAGGAAGAACCACGCGCCGAGCGTGAACGGCCGGGTGGAGCGGATCCAGTCGGCGTTCAGCCGCCGCGCCACCAGGGCCCCCACGGCGAACGCGAACGGCACCGCGAACAGCGTGTAGCCCGAGTACAGCATCGGCGGGTGGATCATCATGCTCGGGTGCCGCAGCAGAGGGTTCAGGCCCGCGCCCTCGGCGGGCACCGGCCCCGCCGTGCCCTCGAACGGCGACTCCAGGAACACCAGCAGCGCGGCGAAGAACGCGCCCAGCCCGAGCAGCACGGCGGCGGCGTACGGCGCGACCTCCCGCAGCCGCCGGCGCGTCGCGAACAGGATCAGGCTCGACCACAGCGACAGCAGGAGCAGCCACAGCAGCAGCGAGCCCTCCTGCGAGGACCACACCGCGGTCGCGCGGTAGAAGGCGGGCGTCGTGGTGGACGAGTGGCTCGTCACCAGGGCGAAGCCGAAGTCCGACCGCAGGAACGCCGCCTCGAGGATCACGAACGCCACGCCGGCCGTCGCCGCCAGCGCGTACACCGCCCGCCGGCCGGACGCCACCCATTCCCGGCGCCCGCGGCGCGCGCCGTACAGCGAGGCGCCGATCCCGTAGAGGCAGACCCCGAGCGCCAGGATCAAACAGCCCTGGCCGGCGACGATCAACGGTTACCTCCGCGGGGCATCCGGCCCCGCGACCTGATGAGATAGTTCGGCGTCCGGCCTCACTTAACTGGCCGTGAACTTCGACGGGCACTTCGTCACCAGCGAGTCCTTCTCGCCGACGAAGACCTCGCCCTGCTTGCGGACGTCCACGATGACCTCGCGCTCCGCACGGAAGGGGTCTGGCAAGACCCCCTCATAGCGCACCGGGACCGAGACCTTGCCCGCTCGATCACGCACCCGGAACTCCGTGACCGTGCCGGTCCGCTCGTACCCCGGCACGACCTTGCCGGTGAGCTGGTAGGTCTTGCCCGGCTCGGCCGCGGTCAGGAGCTGGCTCGGGCTGCGGGCCTCGCTCGAGGCCGAGAAGCTCGTGTAGACCAGGGCCGAGGAGAGCAGCACGGCGGCGCTCAGCGCGACCACCAGGCGGACGGTGCGCTTACGGGCGGGATCCATCACCTCCGATTATGGCGAAGGCGGCCACCGAAACGTCGGGGCGGCGGCGGCTCGGCGCGTCGGAAACCTGGACGAAAGTTGAGCGCAAGCGGTCGCCAAGCGCATAAAGGTTTGCTTTAGGGCGTCGAGAACATTGGGAGAGACCCGATGAGCACCGCCGCCGCACAGATCACCAGCCTCCGCCGCCGCGACCGGCGCGCCGGCCGCCCGGCACGCGCCCGCGCCGCGGTGCTCCAGACGCTCGCCCGCGCGAAGCGCAGCGGCGGTCCCGAGGACCGCGCGCTCTACGAGTGCTGCTGCGGCCATCTCTTCACGGCGGAGGTCTCGACCTCCGTCGGCTGCCCGCACTGCGGCAGCCCGCAGGCCTGGTAACCGGCGCGCCGCCGCTGCTCAGGGCAAGACCGGAAGATTGGCCAACACGGCCAACGGCGACGGGCGTACTGTCGGCACCATGCCGCGCACACCGCTCGCCTCCGCCCTGCAGGACATCGCCCTCAGCCGCCGCCAGTTCCTCGGCGCGGCCGGAGCCGCCGCCGTCACCGCGGCCACGTGGGCGCCGCGTGCCCGGGCGGCCGGACCCGAGGTGGTGGTCGTCGGCGCGGGGCTCGCCGGCCTGACCTGCGCCCGCCGGCTCCACCAGGCCGGGATCGGGGTGACCGTGCACGAGGCGAACGACCGGGTCGGCGGCCGCTGCTGGTCGCTGCGCGGCGCGTTCGCGCCGGGGCAGGTCGTCGAGCGGGGCGGTGAGCTGATCGACACCAAGCACGTCGAGATCCGCCAGCTCTGCCACGAGCTGGGGTTGTCGCTCGACAACCTCCTCCAAGGCGAGACCAACGGCACCGAGCCGCTGTACTTCTTCGACGGCCGGCCCTACACGTACGCCGAGGCGGCGGCGGACTACAACGGCGTCTACCAGAAGCTCCACAAGGACGTCTCGGCGGCGTCCTACCCGACGACGTACACGATCTCGACGCCGCGCGGGCGCGTGCTCGACGCGATGACGATCGTCGAGTGGATCGAGGAGAGCGTCCCGGGCGGGATGGCGTCGCGCTTCGGCCAGCTGCTCGACGTCGCCTACACGATCGAATACGGCGCCGACAGCAACCAGCAGAGCGCGCTCAACCTGCTCTACCTGCTCGGCTACGTCGGGCAGGGCCGGGTGCGGCTGTTCGGGCCCTCGGACGAGAAGCACCACGTGCGCGGCGGCAACGATCTGATCACCGACGCGATGGCCGCCGGGCTCGGCGGGCGGGTCACGCTGGGCTCCGAGCTGCGCGCGATCCGGCTGACGTCGAGCGGGCGCTACACGCTCACGTTCGACCAGCGCGGGACGACCCGCACCGTGACCGCCGACCGCGTCGTGCTCGCGCTGCCGTTCTCGATCATGCGTCGCTCGGTCAACTGGTCGAGAGCAGGTTTCGGGCCCGAGAAGTCACGCGCGATCCGCGAGCTCGGGATGGCCACGAACTCGAAGCTCCACGTCGGCTTCAAGACGCGCTACTGGCGGGGGCTGGGGTACACCGGCGACACGTACTCCGACCGCGGCTACCAGAACACGTGGGAGGTCACGCGCGCCCAGCCCGGCACCGCCGGGATCCTCGTCGACTACACCGGCGGCACGATCGGCGACTCGTTCGGGTCGGGGACGCCGACCGAGCGCGCGCAGCAGTTCCTCACGCAGCTCGAGCCGGTGCTGCCGGGCGCGACCGCGCAGTGGGACGGGCGCGCGACGGTCGACTACTGGCCCGCCATGCCGTGGGCACGCGGCTCGTACTCGTACTACAAGCCGGGGCAGTACACCGCGTTCGGCGCGTCCGAGGAGGAGATCTCCGGCGCGTGCCACTTCGCCGGCGAGCACACGACGCAGGACTACCAGGGCTACCTTCAGGGCGCGGTGTTCAGCGGCCAGCGCGCGGCCGCCGAGGTGATCGACGCGATCGGGTAGAACCTGATGGCATGGCACGCCAAGACGCATCGCACCTCTACGGGGCCGAGCACGTTCGCAGCTACCGCGAGACGGACGGCGAGCTCGGTCACGACTGGCGGCAGGGCAGCGCGATCCTGCTCCTCACGACCACCGGCCACCGCTCCGGCGAGGAGCGCACCACCCCGCTGATCTACGGCCGCAGCGGCGACGACTACCTGATCGTCGCGTCCGACGGCGGAGCGCCCGACCCGCCGGCCTGGTACCGCAACCTCGAGCAGCGGCCGGAGGTCGAAGTGCAGGTTCTCGGCGACCGCTTCCGGGCCCGCGCCCGCACGGCCACGCCCGACGAGAAGCCCGAGATGTGGCGCGAGATGAACAGCCACTGGCCGGCCTACGACAGCTACCAGCGCAAGACCGACCGCGAGATCCCCGTCGTCGTGCTCGAGCGGGCGTCCTAGGGGAACGCTGGCCCAGGGGGCCAGGTTCCCTTGCGGGTGTTCGCCCAGAGGGCGAAGCCCGCGGCCGGTTAGAGACCCACGCTCTGAGAGCGGCGGACGGGGGTCGAACCCGCGACCTGCGGCTTGGGAAGCCGCCGCTCTGCCAACTGAGCTACCGCCGCGCGGGGGCCAAGACTAGCTGATCGCCGGGATACCCTGAGAGGGTGCGCTCGCGCGTCTACTGGCCGATCACGCTCGCCGCCGCAGCGCTCGTGGCGCTGCTGACATACGGGGTCGCGTCGACCGGGCCGGACACGTCGATCGACGAGCAGCTGGCCGCCGGCGACCGCGTCGAGGCGCCCGTGACGGACCTCCCGCGGCTGGGCGCGCGCGGGACCGGATCGCTCGCCGACCACGACGGCAAGGTGGTCGTGCTCAACGTCTGGGCGTCGTGGTGCCCGCCCTGCACCGAGGAGATGCCGATGCTGCAGCGCACGCACGAGCGGATCGCGCCGCGCGGCGGGCTCGTGCTCGGGATCGACACCCAGGACGCATCGGAGAACGCGCTCGAGTTCCTGCGCGAGAAGGAGATCACGTTCGCCAGCCTGCGCGATCGCGACCGCGAGTACGGGCGGTCGCTGGGCGTGAGCGGCTACCCGGAGACGTTCCTGATCGACCGCGAGGGCAGGATCGCCGCCCTGCGCCGCGGGCCGGTCACGCAGGCCTGGCTCGACGAGCACCTCGACCCGCTGCTCGACGAGACATGAGAGCCCTCGTCGCGATCGTGTTCCTGCTCGGCCTCACCGCCGCCGCCCAGCCGCCCCCCACGCTGCCCGACATCGAGGACGAGGTGATGTGCGTCGAATGCCGGACGGCGCTCAACGTCTCGACCGCGCCGGTCGCCGACCAGGAGCGGGCGTTCATCCGCGCCCGGATCGCCGAGGGGCTGACCAAGGCGGAGATCAAGGCCGCGCTCGTGGAGGAGTACGGCCCCGACGTGCTCGCCGAGCCCGAGGCCGAGGGCTTCGACCTCGCCGCATGGCTCGTGCCCGCAGGCCTGATCGGCCTGGCCGCGCTCGGCGTCGCGCTGCTCGCACGCCGCTGGCGGCGCAGCGACGACCCCCCGGAGGGCGGCCCCGAGCTCGACCCGGCCGACGCGCGGCGCCTCGACCACGAGCTGCGCGCCTTCGACGCGTGACCGGCGGCGTCGACACGACCGTCATCGCCGCGTTCGCGGTCGGCTTCGTGTCGTTCATCTCCCCCTGCGTGCTGCCGCTCGTGCCCGGCTACCTGTCGGCCGTCTCCGGCGTGTCGCTGGCCGAGCTCCAGGGCGGGGAGCGGCGCCTGAGCCGCATCCTGCTTCCCGCGATCGTCTTCTGCCTCTCGTTCACCGTCGTGTTCGTCGCGCTCGGGATGACGGCCACGGGCCTCGGCTCAACGCTGCAGGACGAGCGCGACACGCTCGACAAGGTGGCGGGAGCGGTGATCGTCGCGCTCGGCGTCTTCTTCCTGCTCACGCCGTTCGTGCCGCGGCTGAACCGGGAGTGGCGGCCCGACGCGCTGATCGCGCGCGCCGGCTCGGGCGGCCCGCTGATCGCCGGCGCGGCGTTCGCGTTCGCGTGGACGCCGTGCGTCGGCCCGACCCTCGGCGCGATCCTCACCAGCGCCTCGGTGCAGGACACGGTCGGCGAGGGCGCCGTCCTGCTGCTCTTCTACTCGGCCGGCCTCGCCGTCCCGTTCCTGATCACCGCGGTCGCCTTCACCCGCGCGACCGCGGCCTTCCGCTGGCTGCGCGACCGCTACCTGATCATCACCGCGCTCTCCGGCGTCGTCCTGATCGCGATGGGCGTGCTGCTGTTCACGGGCGAGCTCACGCAGCTCAACATCGAGGCCCAGCAGGCGCTCGACAGCCTCGGCCTCGACTTCATCTACGAGCTGTAGCTACATCGTGTCCGGCGCCGAGACGCCGAGCACGTCGAGCGAGCGCGCGATCGTGCGCTTCGACGCCACGCACAGGCCGATGCGGAACGACTCGACGGCCTCGGGCTCGGCGCCGACGACGCGGCAGTCGCGGTAGAAGGCCGTGAAGGCCTGGGCGAGCTCGAGCGCGTAGGTCGCGATCCGGTGCGGCGCGCGGCGGTCCGCGGCCTCCGCGACCTCGGCGGGGAACGCGAGCAGCTTCTTGATCAGCTCGCGCTCCGCGGGGTCGAGCTCGAGACCTTCGACCGACGCGTCCAGCGCCGCGGCGACCCGCTCCTCACCCGCCTTGCGCAGCACCGAGGCGATCCGCGCATGGGCGTACTGGACGTAGTAGACGGGGTTCTCGGCCGACTCGCGGCGCGCGAGGTCGAGGTCGAGGTCGATCGTGGTGTCGTGCGAGCGCTGGAGCATGAAGTAGCGCGTGGCGTCGACGCCGACCTCGTCGATCAGGTCGTCGAGCATGATGAAGTCGCCGCGGCGCTTGGACATCGACGCCCGCTCGCCGCTGTCGACGAGGTGCACGAACTGCAGCAGCGGGATCTCGAGCCGGTCCGGATCGGCGCCCGCGACCGCCATCGCCGCCTTGAAGCGGCCGACGTAGCCGTGGTGGTCCGCCCCCAGCGGCGTGATCAGCCGCTCGAAGCCGCGCTCGAGCTTGTTCTCGACGTACGCGACGTCGGCGGCGAAGTACGTCGGATCGCCGGTGCCGCGCACCAGCACCCGGTCCTCGTCGTCGCCGAACGCGGTCGTGCGCAGCCACAGCGCGCCCTCGGACCGGTAGCTCTGGCCGTCCCGCTCGACCCGCGCGAGCGCGCGTGAGATCGCGCCGTCGTGCAGGGTCCGCTCGGAGAACCAGGTGTCGTACGTCACGCGGTAGCGCTCGAGCGTCGCCTTGATCTGCTCGATCATCAGGTGCCCGCCGGCGACGGCCAGGTCCTCCGGCTCGCGCTCCGCCGCGCCCGGCAGCTGCGCCGCGAGGGCGGCGACGTACTCGCCCTGATAGCCGTCCTCGGGCGGCTCGTCGCCGCGGGCGCGCGCACGGATCGACTCGCCGAGCTTGATCAGCTGCGAGCCGGCGTCGTTGAAGTAGTACTCACGCGAAACCTCGTGGCCGGCCAGCTCGAGCAGCCGCGCGAGCCCGTCGCCGTACGCGGCGTGGCGACCGCTGGCCGCGGTCAGCGGCCCGGTCGGGTTGGCGGAGACGAACTCGACGAGCACGCGCTCGGATCGCTCGGCCACCCCCGCCCCCCAGGCGTCGCCGGCCGCCATCACGTGCGCCGCCGCCGCCGTGTGCCAGGCGTCGGCCAGGAACAGGTTGAGGAAGCCGGGGCCGGCGACCTCGACACGCTCGACCCGATCTCCCAGCCGCGCGCTCAGCCCCTCTCCCAGCCGCTCGGCGATCTCGCGCGGCGGCGCCTTCAGCGCCGGCGCCAGCAGCATCGCGGCGTTCGTCGAGAAGTCGCCGAAGCCCGCCTTGCGCGGGCGCTCCAAGGTGAAGTCGGCCGGCGCGCCGTTGCGCAGCTCGGCCGCGGCTTCGCCCACGGCGGCGCGCAGATCGTCGATCGGGGTCGCCACGTCAGTGATGGTACGGCTCTCCGGCGAGGATCTTGTGCGCGCGGAACAGCTGCTCGAGCAGGACCACGCGGGCGAGCTGGTGCGGCAGCGTCATGGGGCCGAGCGAGAGCTTGTGGTCGCTGCGCGACAGCGCCGTGCCGAACGCGCCGCCGACGACGAAGCAGACGTCGCGCCCCGCCTGGCGGCGATCCTCGAGCCAGCGGGCGAAGGCCTCCGAGCCGTACGTGGAGCCGCCGGCGTCGAGCAGCGAGACGTAGGCGCGCCCGGGGATCCGGCGCTCGACCTGGTCGTCCTCGCGCACCTCGATCAGGTCGAGCCGCGTGTAGCGCGACAGCAGCCGCTCGTAGTGCTCGACGTCATCGGAGTACGGCGGCCGCACCCTGCCGACCGCGAGCACCGTGTAACGCACCGCTGCGATACTAGGCCCGTGGACGACGAGCCGGCCGAGCGCCGCATCAACCTCCACACCTCACCCGAGGTCATGGCGAGCCAGTACGCGAACTTCGCGAACGTCTCGCACTCGGACTACGAGTTCACGATCACCTTCGCGCGCGTCGACCACGAGGTCGAGAGCGAGGAGATCCCGGGCGTCGTCGTCTCGCGCATGAGCGTGTCCCCCCGCTTCATGCGCGAGCTGATCGACGCGATGGAGGACAACTGGTCGAAGTGGAGCACCAAGGAGGGCATCAAGAGCCTTCCCGAGGTGCAGCGGCGGCGCCCGCTCGAGAACGACTGAACGCGAGCGCCTGGCCGATCCGCTCGATCGACGTCGGGTGCGTGCCCAGCAGCGCGTGCACCCAGCCCGGCGGGTCGGGATCGGAGACGTTCTGGACGGTGATGCGCCGCTGGAAGTCGACGAGGCCGTCCGGATCGCTCGTCAGCTCCATCGCATAGCGGTCGGCGCGCGCCTCGACCGCGCGCGAGAGCCCGTTGGAGACGAAGCTGACGGCCGGCACGAGCAGCGCGAGCGCGAGCGCCACGGCGGGGACGGCGGCCGGCTCGCCCAGCCGGCCCGGCGCCAGGCGCTCGGCCAGCCGGGCCGCGGCCAGCATCCCGAACGGCGCCACGATCGCGAGGAAGACCAGCCCGCGCGGCACGTCGCGATAGTGCACGTGGGCCAGCTCGTGGGCGATCACGAGCCGCACCTCCTCGGGCGAGAAGTCCTCCAGCAGGTTGTCGTAGAGCACGACGCGCTTGCTCGTGCCGAGCCCGGCGACGTACGCGTTGGCGGCCGTGGTGCGGCGCGACGCGTCCATCACGTACACCTCGCCGACCTGCACGTCCGCGCGCCCGGCCAGCTCGAGCACGTCGCGCCGCAGGTCGCCGGCGGGCAGCGGCTCGAAGCGGTTGAAGAGCGGGTCGAGCACGATCGGGCTGGCGTAGGTGATGATCACGCCGAAGGCGCACACGAGCGCGGCGCCGGGAGCCCACCAGCGACGCCCGAAGCGGCGCATCGCGAACACGAGCAGGGCACCGCCGGCGCCCACGAGCACGGCCTCGATCGCGATCCCCTTGGCGACGTCGCCCGCCCAGCCGACCCAGCTCTGCGTGACGAGCCCGACGTCCATCGCCCGCTGGCGGGCGATCGCGCTCGCGGGCAGCGTGATCGCGGTGACGGCCACCGAGAGCGCCACGGCCGCCGCCGCGCCGGCGACCACCGGGCGCCGGAACCGAGCCCTCAGCCGCGCCGGAGGGTTCCTCACCACCCACACGAGCAGGCCGAGCTCGAGCGCCATCCGCGCCCCGAAGAGCACGAGCTGGCCGCTGCGGAAGTCCTCGGCGCGCTCGATGAAGTCGGCGCTGAAGTAGCGTTGCGGCGCCACCTCGACGGGCTCCAGCGCGTCACGCGGGCGGAACAGGATGACGGCCGCCTCGGCCACCGCCAGCGCGGCGACGATGGTGACCGGCAGGCGGAGCCGTCGAGGCACCGAATACAAGATATCCGCACATGCGCGTCGCCATCGCGTCCGACATCCACGGCAACCGCCACGGCTTCGAGGCGGTCATCGAGGCCGCCGAGGCCGCCGCCGCCGACGAGCTGTGGTGCCTGGGCGACCTCGTCGGCTACGGCGCCGAGCCCGACGCCTGCGTGGCGCTGGCCGACGCCCACTGTGCGATCTGCCTGGCCGGCAACCACGACCTCGCGGTCGTCGACACGATCTCGCTCGAGGAGTTCTCGCGCGGCGCCGCGCTCGCCGCCCGCTGGACGCGCGAGGTCATCCAGCCCGCCACGCGCGAGTTCCTGCTCTCGCTCTCCCCCACCGGCAGCGGCGAGGGCCTCGGGCTGTTCCACGCCTCGCCGCGCGATCCGATCTGGGAGTACGTCCTCTCCACCCTCGCCGCCGAGCTGTGCCTGGACGCCACCGACTACCGCGTCTCGCTGATCGGACACTCGCATGTCGCCCTCTCGTTCCACCGGCCCGAGGGCGAGGCGGCGGGCGGCACGGTCCGCCGCGAGGGCGACGAGGTCGACCTGGCGAGCGGCGAGTGGCTGCTCAACCCCGGCTCGGCCGGCCAGCCGCGCGACGGCGACCCGCGCGCCGCCTGGCTGCTGCTCGACACCGGCGCCAAGACGGCCGCGTGGCAGCGGGAGGAGTACGACATCGCCGGCGCGCAGGCCGCGATCCGCGCGGCCAACCTGCCGGACTCGCTCGCCGAGCGGCTCCAGTACGGGCAATAGAGCGTCTGCCGTGCCGCTAGCCTGCGAGAGCCGAATGCGTCACCGCGTCATCCTCCCTCTCGCGCTGGCCGCGCTGGCCGCGCCGGTGGCCGGCTGCGGACAGGACAGCACCCGCACCCTGATCCCGGCCGAGAACGCCGAGACGCTGGTCGCTTCCGTCGACCGGATTCAGTCCGCCTGCGCCGACAGCGACGTGCGCGCGGCCCGGGCGGCGGTCGACGAGGCCAAGGCGCAGATCGCCGAGCTGCCCCAGCGGGTGGACGACGGCCTCGAGGCCAACATGAACGAGTGGCTGAACCGGATCGAGCGCCGGCTCGAGCGCGACTGCGAGGCCGAGGAGACGCCCACGGCCACGCCCGAGGAGACCGAGACGCCGACGCCGACCGAGGAGCCCACCGAGACCCCGACGGAGACGCCGGAGCCGACCGTGACGCCGGAGCCGACGGAGGTGCCGACCGAGGAGCCGCCGCCCGACGAGGGCAACGGCGGCGGCGTTCCCGCCCCTGAGTCCGAGGACGGCGGCTGATGGCGGACGACGGCCTGTTCGCCGACCGCTACCAGCTCGAGCGCCGCCTCGGCGTGGGCGGCATGGCGACCGTGCAACTGGCCATGGACACCCGGCTCGAGCGCCACGTGGCGGTCAAGCTGCTCGCCGAGCACCTGGCCGAGGACGCGAGCTTCGTCTCGCGCTTCCGCCGCGAGGCGCTGGCCGCCGCCCGGCTCGTGCACCCCAACATCGTCCAGGTCTTCGACTTCGGGCTCGACGAGGAGACGCACCGCAACTTCATCGTGATGGAGTTCGTGGACGGCGAGTCGTGCGCCGAGATCCTGCGCGACCGCGGGACGCTGAAGGCCGACGAGGCCGTGGACATCCTCGGCCAGTCGTGCCGCGGGCTCGACTACGCGCACCGCAACGGGGTGGTGCACCGCGACGTCAAGCCCGGCAACCTGCTGCTCAACCGCGAAGGGGCGGTCAAGCTGGCGGACTTCGGCATCGCCAAGGCGGCCGAGCAGTCCGACATCACGAAGGTCGGCTCCGTGCTCGGCACCGCCGCCTACCTCGCACCGGAGCAGGCCCGCGGCGAGCCCGCCGGGCCGGCCACCGACCTCTACGCGCTCGGCGTCGTCGCCTACCAGCTGATCGCCGGCCGCCTGCCCTACGACGCGGCATCGCTGACCGACCTCGCCCGGCTGCAGGAAGCCGGGCCGCCACCGCGGCTCGACGAGCTCGCGCCGGTCCCGGGCTCGCTGGCCGTGGCCGTCGCCAAGGCGCTGCACCGCGACCCGGCGCATCGCTACGCCGACGCGACCGAGATGGAGACCGCGCTGCGCGACGGCCTGCGAGGCCGCGCCCCCGAGGGCGGCACCGAGGCGACCTGGGCGATGGCCGAGGACGACACCTCCGCCACGCGGGCGATGAGCGCCACGAGCGCGACGTCGGCGATGCCGCGCTCGGAGGTGCGGCGGCGGCTCGAGCCGCTCGACGAGCCGACCCCGCCGCCGCGTCGCGCGCCCCGCCGGGCGCCGGCGCCACCACCCGCGCGCCGCGAGCGCAGCAGCAGCGGCATCGGCAAGTGGATCGCGCTCCTGCTCGTGCTCGCGCTCGCCGTCGCCGGGTTCGCCGGCTACCAGGCGCTGCAGGACAGCGGCGGCAGCGGCGTCCAGCTGCGCGAGGAGGTCCAGGGCGAGGTCGACCAGGCCGTCGACGAGCTCCGCGGCCTGATCGAGGACAACACCGCGAACTAGGCGGGTACTTCGGCCTGATCGAGGTCGAGGCGGAAGAGCTCGCTGCGGGACGCGATCCCCAGCTTGGCGAACACCTTGCGCAGGTGGTACTCGACGGTCTTGGGGCTGACGAACAGCTGCGCCGCCACGGCTTTGTTCGTGGCGCCCTCGCCGACCAGGCGCGCCACCTGCAGCTCCTGCGGCGTCAGCTCGGCGAGCGGGCTGACGTCGCGCCGGCGCGCGGTCTCCCCGGTGGCGCGCAGCTCGCGGGCAGCGCGCTCGGCCCATGGGAGCGCCCCCAGGCGCTCGAATCCGTCGACGGCCGCCCGCAAGTGCACCCGCGCGTCGATCCGCCGCCGCTCGCGCCGCAGGTGCTCGCCGTAATGCAGCTGCAGGCGCGCGCGGTCGAGCGGGCGGGCGTCGTCGAGCCGCGCGATCGCCAGCGCGAAGTGCGGCTCGGCGTCCTCCGGCGCGGCGGCCAGCGCCCGGCAGCTCTCGAGCACGACCGCCGTCCAGGCCGGCGAGGTGGCCTGCGCCCAGATCTCAAAGCGGTCGATCGAGCGCTCGGCGACGTCGGGGCGCCCGGCGCGGACGGCCGATTCGACGCGGTCCCAGGTCGTCATGAACGGCAGCAGCGGATGCCCGAACCCGGGGCGGACCTCCTCGAGCGCGAGCAGCCGCACGAGCGCCTCCTCCCAGCGGCCGCTCGCGAGCTCGAGCTGCGCGACCGCCCACGTCGCCGACGCCGCGGGCAGCGCCAACCCGCGCTCGGTCGTCAGCTCCAGCACCTCGTCGACCATGCGCCGGCACTCGTCCGCCTCGCCGCGCAGGCCCTTCAGCCACGCGAGCGTGCTGAGCGGCAGCGCGCGGGCGTTCTCGGCGCCGATGTCCTCGGCCAGGCGGACGGCCTCGTCGGCGTCCGCCGCCGCATCGGGGAGGCGGCCGTCCCAGATCGCGAAGTTGCCGCGCAGCCCGAGCATGTGGGGCAGGAGCCCGAGTGCGCCCTGCTCGCGCGCCAGGGCGACGCCGCGGTCGAGCGAGCGCCGTGAGCGGGCGCGGTCGCCGACGAAGGCGGCCCCGCCTCCCGCCCACAACAGCGGGCGCGGCTCGTCGAGCGCATCGGCCCGGTCGAGCGCCTCGGTGAAGAACGGGCCCGCCGCCTGCGCCTCCCCGCGCAGGAGCCGCCGGAAGCCGCGCATGAGCAGGATCGCGACCGCGTCGAGGTCGTCGTCGATCGACGGCTCGAGCTCCTCGACCACGTCTGTGGCCTCGAGGAAGCGATCGGGGTAACCGCTCATGGCCGCGCTCTCGGCGGCGAGCCCGAGCAGGCGCAGCCCCGCGTGCCGGTCGAGAGGCAGGACCGCCCGCGCGACGGCGATGCTCGTGTCGAGGCCGCGTGCCGGCTGCCCGGCGACGATCTCCACCTCCACGCGGAGCCGCGCCGCCATGGAGCGAGATTTCGGGTCGTCGAGCAGCGGCTCGATCCGCCGCAGCAGGCCATCCACGTGATGCACGCGGCCCGCGAGCAGCGCCGCGTCGGCCGCGGCGAGCAGGCGCCGGGCGCCGTGCTGCGGACCGAGCTCGGCCGCGCGTTCGAGCGCGCGCACGGCGGCCGCATGGCCGGCGCGGGTCCGCGCACGCTCGGCGGTGCGCTCGAGCTCGGCGGCGGCCTCCTCGTCGGGCGCGACGGCGGCGGCCGCGCGGTGCCAGGCGTGGCGGTCGGCTTCGCGCTCGCCTGTGAGGACTGCGGCCAGCGCGGCGTGGGCGGCGCGGCGCTCGCCCGACGTCGCTCCGCGGTAGACCGCCGAGCGCACGAGCGGGTGACGAAAGCGCACCCGCTCGCCATGGGTGTCGAGCAGGCCGGCACGCTCGGCGGCGTCGAGCGCGCCGCGGGGCACGCCCAGGCTCGCCGCGGCGGCGAGCACGCTGCCGAGGTCCTGGCTGTCGTCGGCCGCGGCGAGCAGCAGCAGCCGCCGGGCGTCCTCCGGCAAGGGGCGAACGCGAGCGAGGAAGGTCTCCTCGATCCCTGCGGTGAGCGGCACGTCGTGCTGCAGCGGGGCCAGCCCCGAGCGCTGGTCGTCGGACAGCCCGCGGGGCAGCTCGAGCAGCGCGAGCGGGTTCCCGTGCGTGAGCCGGATCAGCTGGTTCCGCACGCCGTCGGGGAGGCGCTCGTCGAGCAGGGCGGCGGCGACCTCGTCCGGAAGGCCCTCGACCGTCAGCTCGGACATGCCGGCGGCGACGAACCGCCGTCCTTCTCCCTCGCGAGTCGCCGCGAGCAGCGCCACGGGATCGGCCTGCAGCCGCCGGGCGGCGAAGAGCAGCGCGTCGCTGGACGCGCGGTCGAGCCAATGCGCGTCGTCGACCACGCATAGCAGCGGCTCGTCGTCGCCCACCGCGGTGAGCAGGGCGAGCACGGCGAGCGAGATCATGAAGCGGTCCGGCACAGCGTCGGCCGACAGCCCGAACGCACCCTCGAGGGCCGCGCGCTGCATCTCCGGCAGGCCGGCCGCGCGCTCGAGCACCGGCCACAGCAGTTGGTGGAGCCCGGCGAACGGCAGCTCGGATTCGGCCTCGATACCCGAGGCGCTGAGCACCCGCATCCCGTCCGCGCATTCGACCGCATGGTCGAGCAGCGCGGACTTGCCGATCCCGGGCTCGCCGCGCAGGACCAGCGCACCGCTGCGCGACGCGCGCGCATCGCTCAGGAGGCGGTCGATCGCCTCACGCTCGCGATCACGTCCGAGCAGCACCCGCCAACCTTAAGGGGTCTGACCCCCGGCGCGGATCGCCGCGGCGGCCTCGTGCAGCCGGCCGGCGTCGATGGCGTCGCGCAGGGTGGCCATCAGGCGCTGCAGGTACGCGAGGTTGTGGATCGTGAGCAGGCGCTGGGCGGTCTGCTCGTGCGCCTTGAGCAGGTAGTGCAGGTACGCCCGTGTGTAGCCGTGCGCGCACGCGGGGCACGGGCAGCCTTCGAGCAGCGGCTCGTCGACGGTGCGGAAGCGGCCCTTGGCGAGATCGACGCGCCAGCGGTTCGCGGGGTCGGGCACCAGCGCCATGCCGTGGCGGCCGATGCGGGTCGGCATCGCGCAGTCGAACGTGTCGATCCCCAGCTCGACGCCGCGCACGAGGTCGTCGACCTCGCCGATCCCGAGCAGGTGGCGGGGGCGCTCGGCGTCGAGCTCGTCGATCGCCCAGCCGACGACCTCGAACATCTGGTCCTTGTCCTCGCCGAGCGTGCCCCCGATGGCGATCCCGCCGACGGGCCGCGCGGCCACCGCCTGGGCCGACGCGCGCCGCAGGTCCTCCTCCACCCCGCCCTGGACGATGCCGTACACGAGCTGGTCGGGCGGCCCGTGCTCGGCGTGCCAGGCGAGGCAGCGGTCGAGCCAGCGGTGGGTGCGCTCGGTGGAGCGGGCGGTGTAGTCGCGGCCGCCGTGGAACGGCGTGCACTCGTCGAACACGAGCGCGATGTCGGAGTGCAGCGCCGCCTGGACCTCCATCGAGGTCTCGGGGCCCATGAAGCGGGTCGAGCCGTCGAGGTAGGAGCGGAACGTCACGCCCTCCTCGGCGATCTTCAGGATCGCGCCCGCCCGCTCGCCGCCGGATGACTGGGACGCCCGTCCCTTGATCTCGTCGGCCACCGTGCCGTGGCCCATCGAGAAGACCTGGAAGCCGCCCGAGTCGGTGATCACGGGGCGGTCCCAGGCCATGAAGCGGTGCAGCCCGCCGAGCTCGCGGATCAGCTCGTGCCCGGGCGCGAGGAACAGGTGGAAGGTGTTGCCGAGCACCATGTCGTAGCCGAGCTCGCCGGCCTCGCGCACCTCGAGCGTCTTCACGACCGCCTTCGTCGCCAGCGGGACGAACGCGGGCGTGCGAACGTCGCCGTGCGCGAGCCGCAGCGTGCCCGTGCGCGCAGCCGATCCGGGGTCCCGGGTGCGGATGTCGAAGCTCGTCACGCGGGCGCCGACCTTAGCCGTCGCCGCGCGTGGGAATCCGGGGCGGCGCGACTGCCCGCCCCGGACGCCTGGTTCTCAGCCCTCGATCGTCTGGCGGTCTGAGCCGCCGATCTCGATCCGGCGCGGCTTGCGCGCCTCGGGCTTCGGGACGCGGATCTCGAGGACGCCGCGGTCGAAGCTCGCCGTGACGGCCTCGGGGTCAACTCCCTGCGGCAGCGTGAGCGTGCGCGCGAACGACCCGAAGGCGCGCTCGACGCGGTAGTAGCCCTCGCTCCGGTCCTCGTGCTCGGCCTTGCGCTCGCCGGACACGGTCAGCGTGGTGTCCTCGAGCTCGATCTTGACGTCCTCCTCGCTCATTCCCGGCAGGTCAGCGCGGAGCACGAAGTGGTCGGTGGTCTCGACGAGGTCCATGGCCGGCATCCAGCGGCGCAGCGCGCCGCCGTTGCCCTGCCCAGGGCTGTCGAAGGCCGTGTTGAAGAGACGGTTCATCTCGGTCTGGAGCGTGCCCAGTTCGCGGAGCGGCTCCCAACGCACGATGGTCATGGCAGATCCTCCGTGGACGTGGTTCAACAACCTGCGCCCATTATAGATCTTAGTCTCGGTCTGTCAAGTTTCTTAGTCGCTCGGACTAAGATCTGCGGCGCCGGGGAGGACCCGGTTCCAGCCTTCTGCGAGCCGCTCGAGGTCTGCGTCGTCGAAGTGCTGCAGGAAGCGCTCGCGTACGCCGTCGAGGTGCGTCCGGCGGGCGCGCGAGAGCAGCTCCTCGCCCTTGTCGGTCAGCACCGCGAACATCCCGCGACCGTCCTCGGCGCAGGCGTCGCGCTCGAGCAGCCCGTCGCGCTCGAGCCGGTCGACGAGCCGGGTCATGCCCGAGCGGGAGAGCAGCACGCCCTCGGCCAGCTCGGCCATCCGGCGCCGGTGGCCGGGAGCCGCCTGCAGGTTGATCAGGACCTCGTAGGACGTGAGCGGAAGGTCGTGCTCGGCGAGCAGCTCGGCGTCGAGTGCCTTCACGAGCGCGCTGTGCACCCGCAGCAGCCCCCGCCACGCGGCGAGCTCCCGGGGGGCGAGCTCGCGAACGGCCTCGGCGGTGGTGGGTTCGGCGGCGCTCATCGGCGCATAGCGTAGCGAGATGGTGGTTGCACAAACAACTTCTACGGGTCCACGTCCCCCTCGAAGACGGCGAACGCCGCCCCCTGGGGATCGCGGAGCGCGGCCACCCGTCCCGTCTGCGTGTCCAGCGGTCCCGTGATCACGCTGCCGCCGCCCGCACGCACGGCCGCGACGGCGTCGTCGCACGAGCTGACGGTGAAGTAGACGAGCCAGTGGGCGGGCTCGTGATCCTGCTGCGGGCGGATGCCGCCGTTCGGCGTCCCCTCGCGGCGGATCACCCCGTACCCCGTCTCCTCGGGGTCGACGTCCCAGCCCAGCAGCGCGCCGTAGAACTCGCGCGCGCGGCCCGGGTCCGGCGAGGCGAGCTCGTTCCACACCATGTGGCCGACCTCGTTGACGCGCGCGGCGCCGGCCTGCTCGCGGGCCTGCCACAGCTCGACCGCGGCGCCCGTCGGATCGGCGACGGCGGCCATGCGGCCCGCCTGCTCGACGTCGAGCGGCCCGGCCAGCACCTCGCCCCCGAGCTCGCGCACCCGCTCCACGAGCGCGTCCACGTCCTCGACCGCGAGCCGCGAGCGCCAGCGCGTCTCGTCGGCCTCCTCGACCCCCGCGACGTCGTGGCCGTCGAGCCGGAACCGGTCGGCCTCGGCGTCCCAGCCGAAGACGTCGGTATAGAACGCGGTCGCGGCCTCGACGTCCGTGGTGCCGAGCTCCGCCCAGCAGAACGTCCCGGGCGCGTAGCTCTCGCGCTCTCCCATGGCCGGAGCCTATGCGAGCCGCGAGCGGGCTGTCGTGTCCGGCAACCGAGGCACTATGCGAGCAGGGACCGGCCCGTCATCTCGCGCGGCTGCTCGACCCCGAGCAGCTCCAGCACGGTCGGCGCGACGTCCGCGAGGATGCCCTCGCCCTCGAGCCGGGCAGGGTGGGTGGGGGCGGGGTGGGTGGCGGGGTGGGTGGGACTGGTCACGATGAACGGCACCGGGTTGAGCGAGTGGGCGGTGTTGACCGCGCCGTCGTCCTCGAGCATGTGGTCGGCGTTGCCGTGGTCGGCGGTGATCACGCACGCGCCGCCGCTCGCGTGCACCGCCTCGACGACCCGGCCGAGGCACTCGTCGACCGTCTCCACCGCCGTGACCGCCGCCGGGATCACGCCCGTGTGGCCGACCATGTCCGGGTTGGCGAAGTTGATGATCGCGAACGTCGGGGCGTCGTCGTGCCAGTGCCGCACGAACGCGTCCGCCGCCTCGCGCGCGCTCATCTCGGGCTTGTGGTCGTACGTCGGGACGTCGCGCGGCGAGGGCACCAGCTCGCGTACCTCGCCCTCGTACGGGTCCTCCTCGCCGCCGTTGAAGAAGTACGTCACGTGCGGGTACTTCTCGGTCTCGGCGACGTGCAGCTGCGGCCGCCCGAGCCGGGAGATGACCTTCCCGATCGTCAGCGCCGGGCGCTTGGGCGGGAAGAGGACGGGATACGTCCAGTCCTCGTCGTACTCGGCCATCGTCGTGTAGCGGTCGACCGGCCCCTCCTCGGCGAGCTTGCGCGTGATCTGGCGCATGCGGTCGGGCCGGAAGTTGAACGCGATCACGGAGTCGCCGGAGCGGATCGTCGCCTCCTCGCCGACCGTGGTGGGCGTGATGAACTCGTCGGTCTCGTCGCGCTCGTACGCCGCTCGCGCGGCGGCCTCGCCGCTGTCCGCGTGGTGCTCGCCGCGGCCCTCGAGCAAGAGCGCGACCGCCTTGTCGATGCGATCCCAGCGCTGGTCGCGGTCCATCGCGAAGTAGCGGCCGACGACCGAGCCGACGCGGCCGGCGCCGACCGCGTGCATCCACGCCTCGAGCTCGGCCAGCGAGCCGGCGCCCGAGGTCGGCGAGGTGTCGCGCCCGTCGGTGAACGCGTGCACCACGAGGTCGTCCACACCCCACTCGGCGGCCAGCTCGACGAGCGCCTTCAGGTGGCGCTCGGACGAGTGCACGCCGCCGCCCGAGACGAGCCCGATCAGATGGACCCGCGGCGCGTCCCGCATCGCGGCGTGCAACGTCTGATTCTCTGCCAGCGAGCCGTCCTCGACCGCGGCGTCGATGCGCGCGAGGTCCTGCGGGACGATCGCTCCCGCGCCGAGGTTGAGGTGGCCGACCTCCGAGTTGCCCATCTGCCCCTCGGGCAGCCCGACGGCCTCGCCCTTGGCCGTCAGCTCCGTGTGCGGATGCTTCTCCCACAGCGCGTCGAACACGGGGGTGTCGGCGAGCGAGATCGCGTTCCCGGGCCCGTCCGGGGCAAGGCCCCAGCCGTCGAGGATCACGAGCGCGACCTGCGGGACGGTCATCCGCGCGCGGCCTCGACGATCTCCGCGAACGAGCCGGGGTCGAGGCTCGCGCCGCCCACCAGCGCCCCGTCGACGTCGGGCAGCGCCAGCAGCTCGGCGGCGTTGCCGGGCTTGAGCGAGCCGCCGTAGAGGATCCGCACCGCCTCCCCCGCGCCGCTGTCGAGGTCGGCGACGAGCGCCCGCACGAACGCGACCGCCTCCTGCGCCTGCTCGGGCGTGGCGACCTTGCCGGTGCCGATCGCCCAGATCGGCTCGTACGCCAGCACCACGTCCGCGAGCCGGTCGGGCGCGACCTTCTCGAGCCCCTCCTGCACCTGGTGGCGCAGCTTGCGCTCGGTGTCGCCGCGCTCGCGCTCGTCCTCGGTCTCGCCGACGCAGAGGATCGGCGTCAGGCCGGCGTCGAGCGCCCGTGCGACCTTCCGCGCCAGCGCCTTGTCGGTCTCGTTGAAGTGCTGCCGGCGCTCGGAGTGCCCGAGGATCGTGCCCGCGACGTCGATCTCGACCAGCATCGGCGCCGAGACCTCGCCGGTGAACGCGCCCTCGTCGACCGCGTGCATGTTCTGCGCGTAGACCTGCACGCTCGAGCCGCGCGCGGAGTCGACCATCGCCTGCAGCGCGGTGTAAGGCGGGCAGATGACGACCTCGACGTCGTCGACCGCGCCGACGCGCGGGAGCAGCGCCTGGATGTAGGCCTCCGCCTCCGCGACGGTCTTGTACAGCTTCCAGTTGCCGGCGATGAACGGGGTGCGGCTCACGACAGCGCCTCGACGCCCGGAAGCGCCTTGCCCTCGACCAGCTCGAGCGAGGCCCCGCCGCCGGTGGAGAGGTGCGTCACCTCGTCTGCGAGCCCGAACTGCGCGAGCGCCGCGGCCGAGTCGCCGCCGCCGACCACCGTGGTGCCCTCACACGCCGCGACCGCGTCGGCGACCGCGCGCGTCCCGGCCGCGAACGGCTCGAGCTCGAACGCCCCCATCGGGCCGTTCCAGAACACCGTCCCGGCCGCCTGCACCGTCTCCGCGTACGCGGCGGCGGTGCGCGGGCCGACGTCGAGCCCCATCCAGCCGTCCGGCACGTCGACGCCGTCGAGCGCCTGCACCTCGGTGTCCGCGCTGAGCTCGCGGCCGAGCACGAGGTCCTCGGGGAGCCGCAGCTTCTCGTGATCGAGCACTTTCCGCGCGGGCTCGATCCCCTCCTCCTCGCACAGCGAGTCGCCGACCGAGTGGCCCTGGGCGGCGAAGAACGGGAAGCACATCGCACCACCGACCAGGACCTCGTCGGCGCGCTCGAGGAAGGCCTCCAGCACGCCGATCTTGTCGGTCACCTTGGCGCCGCCGACGACCGCGACGAGCGGGCGCTGCGGGTCCTCGAGGATGCCGCGCAGCGTCGCCACCTCGCGCTCGAGGAGCCGCCCGGCCGCGCTCGGGAGCAGGTGGGCGACCGCCTCCGTCGAGGAGTGCGCGCGGTGGGCAGCGCCGAACGCGTCGTTGACGTACGCCTCGGCGAGCGACGCGTAGCGCCGCGCCAGCTCGACGTCGTTCTTGGTCTCGCCCTTCTCGTAGCGGACGTTCTCGAGCATCACCACGTCACCCTTGTCGGGCACGCGATCGAGGAACCGCGCCATCGTCACCTCCTCCCCCAGCAGCTCGGACAGCCGCTCGGCGACCGGCCGCAGCGACAGCTCGGGCTCGCGGTCCTTCGGCCGGCCGAGGTGGGCGGCGAGCACCAGGCGCGCGCCCTTCTCGCGCAGCTCCTTCAGGGTCGGCAGCGCCGCCCGGATCCGGGCGTCGTCGGTGATCCTGCGACCTTCGAGCGGAACGTTGAAGTCGACCCTGACGAGGACGCGCTTGCCCGCGACGTCGAGGTCGTCAAGCGTGCGCACGCACCAGCACCTTCTGCGCCAGCTCCACGCACCGGTTCGAGTAGCCCCACTCGTTGTCGTACCACGCGACGACCTTCACCAGCGTGCCATCGATGACCGACGTCAGCTGCGAGTCGTAGATCGACGAGAACGGCGACTTGACGATGTCCGAGGAGACGATCGGGTCCTCGGTGTACTCGAGGATGCCGGTCATCGGGCCGGTGTCGGCGCGCGAGCTGAACGCCTCGTTGATCTCGTCCACGCTCGTGTCTCGCGCGACCTGCACGGTGAGGTCGACGACCGAGCCCGTGGGGACGGGTGCGCGGACCGCGAAGCCGTGCAGCTTGCCCTGCAGCTCGGGGATCACGAGGCCGATCGCCTTGGCCGCGCCGGTCGAGGCCGGCACGAGGTTGACGGCCGCCGCGCGTGCCCGCCGCAGGTCGCGGTGCGGGCCGTCCTGGAGGTTCTGGTCCGCCGTGTAGGCGTGGATCGTCGTCATCAGGCCGCGCTCGATGCCGATCGTGTCGTGCAGGACCTTGGCGACCGGCGCGAGGCAGTTGGTCGTGCACGACGCGTTCGAGATCACGTGATGCTCGTCGGCGTTGTAGACGTCGTCGAAGTTGACGCCGAGGGCGACGGTGACGTCGGGCTCGGTCGCGGGCGCCGAGATGATCACCTTCTGCGCGCCGGCCTCGAGGTGCTTGGCGGCGTCCTCGCGCTTGGTGAAGAGCCCGGTCGACTCGATCACGACGTCGGCGCCGAGGTCGCCCCACGGCAGGGCGGCGGGGTCGCGCTCGGCGAGCACGCGCACCTCGCGGCCGTCGATCGCGAGGTCGCCGTCGCGCACCTCGACCGTGCCCGGGAAGCGCCCGAACACGGAGTCGTACTTGAGCAGGTGCGCGAGCGTGCCTGCGTCCGTGATGTCGTTGACCGCGACGATCTCGATGTCCGCGTCCGACTCCTGCGCGGCGCGGAACACGTTCCGGCCGATGCGGCCGAAGCCGTTGATGCCGACCCGTACGGGCATGTCAGCTCCCTGTTGATGTCGTATGCGGCTTACTCACCCTCGCAAGCTCGGGTGAGCGCCTTAGATAGCAATTGAAAAGGCCGGCGGAAGGCTACCCGGCTCGCCGCAGCGATACCCGGTCGACGTCGCGGTGCTGCACCTCGACCACGTACGGGTCGCGGTCGCGGAAAGATGACGACAGGTGCTCGGCGATCGCCACGGAGCGATGGCGGCCGCCCGTGCAGCCGATCGCGACCACGAGATGGGCCTTCCCCTCGGCCACGTACTGCGGGAGCAGGTACTCGAGCAGCGGCAGCACGTGGTCGTAGAACTCCCGCAGGCGGCCGTCGCGCGCGATGTACTCGACGACCCGCTGGTCGAAGCCCGTGAGCGGCCGCAGGTCGGCCTCGTAGTGCGGGTTGGGCAGGAAGCGCACGTCGAACGCGAGGTCGGCGTCGCGCGGCGGGCCATGCTTGTGGCCGAACGACGTGAACGTGACCGCAAGGCTGTGCGGGGCCTCGCGCTCGAGCAGCTCGTCAGCCACCTTGCGGCGCAGCCCGGCGGAGCTGAGCCCGCTGGTGTCGATGCACGTGTCGGCGCGCGCCTTGACCGGCGCGAGCAGGTCCATCTCCGCCCGCAGGCCGTCGACCACGGTGCCGTGCGGCGCCAGCGGGTGGCGGCGGCGGGTCTCCTTGTAGCGGTTGAGGATCGTCTGCTCGTCGGCCTCGAGGAACAGCACGCGGTGCACGACCCCCGCCTCGTCGAGCTCGTCGATCACGCCCGCCAGCGCCGACAGGTACTCGCCGCCGCGGGAGTCCGACACGACCGCCGCGCGCTCGACCTTCGAGCCCTGGTGGCGGAACAGCTCGGCCAGCGAGCGGATCATCTCCGCGGGCAGGTTGTCGACGCAGAAGTAGCCGGCGTCCTCAAACACGTTCATGGCCGACGACTTCCCGGCTCCGGAGAGCCCGGAGATGATCACGAAGTCGACCAGGTGCGACGGGCCCTGGCCGTTGGCTGAGCTCATCGTCCGGTCCGGTTGAGATGGGTGTAGAGGTCGCGCGCGACCTTCTGGGGCAGGCCCGGGACGCGCTCGAGCTCCTCGCGGCGGGCGCCGAGCACGGCGTCGGGCGAGCCGAAGTGCTTGAGCAGGGCTCGCTTCCGGGCCGGGCCGATGCCCGGCAGGTCGTCCATGATGGACTCGGTCATCGCGCGGTCGCGCCGCAGGCGGTGGTGGGTGATCGCGAAGCGGTGCGCCTCGTCGCGCACGCGCTGGAGCAGCTGGAGCTCGGGGGTGTCGTGGGCGAGCACCACGGGATTCGCCGTGCCGGGCACGAACACCTCCTCGATCCGCTTCGCCAGCGAGACGACCGTCACGCCGCGCTCGCGGAAGCCCCGCAGCGGCTCGAGCCCGGCGGCGAGCTGGCCCTTGCCGCCGTCGATCACGACGACGTTCGGGAGCGCGCCGAAGGAGGCGTCGCGCTCGGCGTCGTACGGCGAGCGCTCGGCCTGCTTCTCCCACTGCCCGTAGCGCCGCGCGAGCACCTCGGCCATCGCGCCGTAATCGTCGCCGGGCTCGACCTGGCGGATGTTGAAACGCCGATAATCGGACTTCTTCGGCGCGCCGCCCTCGAACACCACCATCGACGCGGTGGTGTGGGTGCCGCCGAGATGCGAGATGTCGAAGCACTCGACGCGCACGGGCAGCGTGTCGAGCCCGAGCTCGCGCTGCAGGCCGGCGAGCGCCTCGACGCGCTGCTGGCGGCGGCGCTCGGCCTTGAGCTTCTCCTGGTCGAGCGCGAGCCGCGCGTTGCGCTCGGCGAGCTCGAGGATCCGGCGCTTGCCGCCGCGCTCGGACGCGCGGATCTCGACCGGGCCCTCGCGGCGCTCGGCGAGGATCTGCTCCAGGATCTCGAGCTCGGAGCCCTCGGCCAGGACGCCCTGCACGACGATCAGCGAGGGGATCGAGAGCGCGCTCGCGTAGTACTGGAGGATGAACTCCTCGGCGACGATCGCCGGCGGCTGCTCGCCCTCGTTCTCGAGGTAGAACGACTGGCGGTCGGACAGCACGCCGTCGCGCACCTGGAACACCTGCGCGTTGGCCTCGGTGCCCTCGACCGCGACGGCGACGGCGTCGTACGTGCCCGCGCCCTCGTTCGCGACGCGCTGGCGCTCGAGCAGGGCGCGCACGGCCTGCAGGCGGTTGCGGTCGAGCGCCGCGGCCTCGTAGTCCTGCTCGCCGGCGTGGAAGTGCATGCGCCGCTCGAGGTCGCGCTCGATCTGCCGGAAGCGCCCGCCGAGGAACGCCATCACGCCGTCGACCCCGCGGCGGTACTCCTCCTTGGAGACGTAGCCGACGCAGGGTGCCCCGCAGCGCTTGATGTAGTAGTCCAGGCACGGCGAGCCGGAGTGGCGGCCGGGCTCGGCGCCCTCGCACGAGCGCAGCAGGAAGATCTTGCCGAGCAGGTCGAGCGTCCCGCGGACGCGCTTGGCGCTCGAGTAGGGGCCGAAGTACGCGCGGTTGCGCCGGTGCCGCTCGCGGGTGAAGTAGACGCGCGGGAAGTCCTCGTCGAGGCTGATCGCGATGTAGGGGTAGGACTTGTCGTCGCGCAGGCGGATGTTGAAGCGCGGCTTGTACTGCTTGATGAAGTTCTGCTCGGTGAGCAGCGCCTCGGCCTCGGTGGCGGTGACGAGCGTCTCGATGTGGTCGATCTCGTCTGTGAGCGCCCGGGTGCCGTAGAGCGTCGGGTTCGCGAAGTGGCTCGCGACCCGCTTGCGGATCGACTTCGCCTTGCCGACGTAGACGACGCGCCCGCGGCGGTCGCGGAACAGGTAGACGCCGGGCTGGTCCGGGAGGCTCCTGCGCTGCTCGCTCAGCCGCGCTGCGCGGTCCTGCTGTGGGGCCTCGATCGCCATCGATGTCTCTGTCGGAGGGTAGCCTGCGGCCCGGTGGTCAACCTCTATTCGGACACGCAGACGCGCCCGACGCCGGCAATGCGGCGCGCCATGGCGGAGGCGGAGGTCGGCGACGAGCAGTCGTTCGCCGACCCGACGGTCAACGCCCTGTGCGAGCGGGTCGCCGAGCTGCTGGGCTTCGAGGCGGCCGTCTTCCTGCCGACCGGCACGATGTGCAACGCGATCTCGTTCCGCCTGCACGTGCGGCCGGGCGGCGACGAGGTCGTGCTCCACCGCACCTCTCACCCGATCATCGCCGAGGCCGGCGGGCCGGCGGCGATCTCGGGTGCGGTGCTGTGCCCGGTGGACGGCGCGGGCGGGATGTTCGACGCCGCAACCTTGCGGGGAGCGCTCCGGCCGGCGGGCGACCGCTACGCGCCGCGCTCGCGGCTGGTCTCCGTGGAGCAGACGACCAACATCGCGGGCGGGCGGGTGTGGCCTCTGGCGCAGATGCAGGAGGTCCTCGAGGTGGCGCGGGACGCGGGGATGCGGGCGCACCTCGACGGCGCGCGGCTGATGAACGCCGTGGTGGCCTCCGGGGTGAGCGCCGCTTCGTGGGCGAGCCCGTTCGACACCGCGTGGCTGGACTTCACCAAGGGGTTGGGTGCGCCCGTGGGGGCGGTGCTCGCTGCGTCACGCGAGCTGATCGACGAGGCGTGGCGCTACAAGCAGATGTGGGGCGGCGCGATGCGCCAGGCCGGGATCGTGGCCGCGGCCGGGCTGTACGCGCTCGACCACCACGTCGAGCGCCTGGCCGAGGACCACGTCAACGCGCGCGTCCTGGCCGAAGGGCTGGCGGAGCTGCCCGGCGTCGAACTGGACCCCGCGCTCGTGGAGACGAACATCGTGGTCTTCGGCCTGCCGCGCGCCGATGACTTCTGCGAGCGGCTCGAGGCTGGCGGCGTGAAGATGCTCGCGCTCGACGCCGGGCGCGTGCGCGCGGTCACGCACCTCGACGTCGATCGCGCGGACATCGACCGCGCGCTGGTTGCCGCTCGCTCCGTGTTGGGCTAGTCCCCGCTCAACTTCGTGGCCGCGAACAGCATCACGCCGACGCCGGCGTCGACGGCCTCGCCGGCCTTCGGGTCCTTGGCCATCCGCTGCTTCGCGGCGGTCTCGATCTTCTCCGCGTCGGCGACGAGCTTCTCGCAGGCCTTCGACAGCTGCGCGAAGCCCTTGTCGTCGAGCCGCACGATCATGCGGCGGAGCTGGGCGTCGGGCCGGTCGAACCCGCCGGCGGCGGCCGACGCACGGGCGTACGCCGCGATCATGTCGAGGTCGGAGCCCGCGGCGGCCTGCTTGGCGATCGGCTTGGCGTCCGCCCAGCCGTCCTCCGTGGCCCGCGGGCGCTTCTTGGAGCGGTAGTGGTGCTCGACGGCGCCGCGTACGCGCGTCTCCTTCACGAGCTCGACGAGGCCGAACTCCTGCAGCGTCCTCACGTGGTACGCGACGGTGCCGAGCGTGGCGCCGAGCCAGCCGGACAGCTCGTTCGGCGAGGCGGTGCGCTCGTCCAGCATCGCGAGGATGCGGACGCGCAACGGATGGCTCATCGCTTTCACATAGCGGGGGTCGTCCACGCTCTTGATCGGCTTCATCGCTTCACCAACACACTCCCTCGGGCTGTGGCTACCCGCCGGCATACGGCGCGCGAAGCCACGCTGACCTTGACCATTACGACCCCACGCGGCTGACCCCCGGGTGGAGCTGGCGGCATTTTGTCAGGATGCGAACCGAATGTGGGCCGTCACTGCGAATTGACGCCCGCGACCCGCCGTCTGCGGGCCGCCTCCCACTCGATCGGATCGCCCGTCGAGGGCACGCTCGCACCCAGTTCGACGAGCACGGCGGCAAGCGCCTCGCGGCGTACCGCGCCGTAGCTGAGCACGTGCGAGACGACGCCGCCGAAGGTGAACGTCTCGGGCGGCTCGCAGAGCGCGTCGATGAACGCGTCGTCCCACGCGCCGCGGTCACGGATGCGACGGGCGAGGCGGGCGAACGCGCGGGCGGCGCGCTCGAAGCGCGCGCTCAGCTCGCCGGCGGCGGGACGCGGCGGCGGCGCGGGCTCACCGGCGATCGCGGCCACCCAGACCTCGAGCGTGTACACGAGCCGCTCGGCCATCAGGGCGGCGCTCGGCTCCTCGCCCTCGAACCAGACGGCGACGAACCCGGGCCGCAGGGGTCGCTCGAGCGCCTCCCGCGGGAGCGTCCCGGCGGCCGCGAGCAGCTCGCGCACGCGGTCGAGGTGGTGGCCGACCATGCGCTCGGTGAGGTCGCCGGGAGGCGTCGGCTCGCGGCCGCCCGGGATCAGCAGGCTGGCGGGCGGATGGAAGTGGATCCCGCCGGCTCGCGTGGCGGCCGGCCGGCGGCGTTGCCCCGCCGCGTCGAGCTCGACCGGCGCGCCGGAGGCGGCGAACGCGCTCGGCGGCACCTCGTAGGCCCTCGCGAACGCTCTGGAGAACGCCGCGAGTGAGCCGTAGCCGGCCGCCGTGGCGGCCTCCGAGGGCGTCGCGGCGCCGGTCCGGAGCTGCCATGCCGCGCGCTCGAGCAGCAGCCGGCGGCGGAGCGCGATCGGCGACTCGCCGGTGGCCGCGGCGAGCAGGCGGTCGAGGTGGTCGCGCGAGAAGTGCGCGCGGTCGGCCAGCGCACGGCCGTCGGTGCCCGGCTCGTCGAGCGAGTCGAGCACGAGGTCGATCAGCTCGCGCAGGCGGTCGGCCATGCGTACATGTTGATCGCTTTCGACGTCGTGCTGGACGGCCAGGCGGCGGGCCGTCAGCGTGCCTTCGCATGGCGACCTGGACCGAGTTCGAAGCGGCCGCGCCGTCGCTCGCCGCGAACGTGCGCGAGCGGCTCGACGCTCATGCCCATAAGACGCTGGCGACCGTCCGGCACGACGGCTCGCCCCGCATCTCCGGCACCGAGACGGCGTTCGTGGAGGACGACCTGTGGATCGGCTCGATGTGGCACGCGCGCAAGGCGCACGACCTCCAGCGCGATCCTCGCTTCGCGCTCCACAGCGGGTCCGACGACCCGCCGGGCTGGAAGGGCGACGCCAAGCTGGCCGGCGTGGTCGAGGAGATCACCGATCCCGAGCGCGTACGGGAGATCAACGGGGCGAAGGCGCCGCCGGGGCCCTCGCACCTGTTCCGGCTCGACGTGCGCGAGGTGTCGGTCGTGCGGCTGCACGAGTCCGGCAAGTCGATCGTGATCGAGGTCTGGACGCCGGATCGCGGCGTGCGGACGATCGAGCGGACGTGAGCACCCGGCTGCGCGCGATCGTCGACGGGCTCGACGTGCAGCCCGGCGACGGGGTGCTCGAGATCGGCTGCGGGCACGGCGTGGCGGCGAGCTACGTCTGCGAGCGGCTCGGCGCGGGCGGGATGCTCGTCGCCGTCGACCGGTCGCCGAAGATGGTCGAGGCCGCCGCGCGGCGCAACGCCGCGCACGTGCGCGCGGGCCGCGCCGAGTTCGTAGTCGCGGCGCTCGAAGCGCTCGACCTCGGCGACCGGCGGTTCGACACGATCTTCGCCGTCCGCGTCGGCCTCTTCCACCGCGACCCCGAGGGTGCCCGAGCGCTCGCCGAGCCCTGGCTCGTCCCCGGAGGAACGCTGCACGCGGTCTTCGATCCGCCGGGGTAGGTGTCGGAGAGCGCTAGCGGTAGTGCCGCTCGTCCCAGCGCAGGTATCCGATCCCGACCACCAGGCTCGCCAGGACCATCAGCCCGAACGTCGCGGGCACGCCGATCACCCCGCCGCCGTACAGCCAACCCCCTGCGGCGGTGACGATGACGCCGACGATCAGGTACGGCCCCAATGCCCGCAACATTGTCCGACGAGAGTAAAGGGTCATTCCACGAGGCGCACGGTGAGCCCGGCGCCGGTGGCGGGCTCGCCGGCGCCGTGGAGGAGGGCGAGGATGCGGGCGACGTAGCCGCGGGTCTCCGGGTAGGGCGGGATGCACATGCAGCCCGCCACGGCGCCCGGGCCGGCGTTGTAGGCGGCGAGCGCGAGCGGCACCGACGCGAAGCGGCGCAGGAGGTCGCGCATCAGGTGGGCCTGGGCGTCGATCGCCGCGACGGCGTCGAACGGGTCGGTCAGGCCCATGGCGCGTGCGGTTCCGGGCATGAACTGCGCGATCCCCTGCGCCCCGGCGGGGCTGCGGGCGAAGGGGTTGAAGTTGCTCTCGGCGTAGATCTGGGCCGCAAGAAGTGCCGCCGAGACGTTCCAGCGCTGGGCGGCGCGGGCGAGGACGGGGGCGTAACGCTCGGGGACGAACGGCGGCAGCGAGCCGCGCGTGGCCCCGTCGCCGCCCCGCGGAAGCGAGCCGCGTGTGGTGCCGTCGCCCCCCGTCCGCTCGGTCGAGCGCGCGTTCAATGTGTAGCCGAAGTGCCAAGCTTCCCAGTGGTAGCGCTGGGTGAAGTGGAAGCGGTCGGCGTTGCGTGCGAGCCAGCCGTAGGCGGCCTGCGGGCCGAGGTCGAGCTCGGTCGCGAGCCGGTGGAGCGAGCGTCCCGGCGGCGCCACCCAGCGCGGGTCCGGGCGGCGGCGGAACAGCTCCGCCTGCTCGGCGTCGGAGCGGTAGGCGCTCGTGATCAGCAGCGCCACGCCGTCCGCGCGTGCGGCGCGCTCCATGCGGTCGAACGCCTGCGCGACGTCGGGACGCATCGGCTTGCCCTGCCGGTACGCCAGCGGCCCGTCATAGCCGCCGCCGGCGGCGGGGTCGAGCAGCGTGGGCGCGACCTCGGCCTCGGCGGCGACCTCCACCGGTGTGTGCCGCCGCGCGTCGTTGCGCCGCACCTCGACCACGGCGCGGACGCCGACCCGGATCCGCATCGGCGCGAACGAGTCAGCATCGGGGAAGCGGACCGCGGCGCGCTCCGCCCCATTGGCCTCCGCGACCCTGACCGCCGCCTCGCGTGCGACCTCGAGGAACGCCGCTCGGTCGAGGTGCCGCGGGTTGGCGACGCCGTCGATCTCGGGCGGCTCGAACAATCGCGGAGTCGCGACGTGCATCGCCCGCGCGCCGGCCAGCGCCGCCAGGTCGGCGGCCCGCTGCGCGGCGGCCT
>CAWBIZ010000006.1:0-37636 GCA_963789005.1 uncultured Solirubrobacteraceae bacterium | reverse complement strand
CTGGATCGGCATCGCGGGCGGCGCCCGCCCGCTTCCGCCGCGCGTGGCGGCCACGCTCGGCCGTGACCGCGCGATCGAGGTCGTCGAGGTCATCGACGGGTCACCCGCCGCCTCCGCGGGCCTGCGCCCGGAGGATCTCGTCGTGGGAGTCGACGGCCTCCCCGTCCGCGGCGTCGACGACCTCCAGCGGCTCATGACCGAGGAGCGGATCGGCACCCGCTGCGCGCTCGACATCGTCCGCAACGGCCGCAGCCGCACGGTGTCGCTCGTGCCGCGCGAGCTGTAGCTCGCCACGGGATGCGCGTCCCGTGGCGCGTCCGCGCTTCCAACGTCCGTCCGCTTCCTCTTCAGCGGCTCGTGCGGCATGACGATGCGGTCGTGACGGCCGGGCAAGGATCCTCGGCCGAAGAACCGATCAAGGAGGATCATTGCCACGTAAGCTCAGCCGCGCGCAGCGCCTGCTCGCCACCATCGGTGGTGCGGTCTGCATCGCGGGCGCCCTGCCGGGCGCGGCCATGGCGGCCGAGTGCGCCGTGCAGCCGACGGCCAAGGCATTCGCGCAGTTCGGCGACCAAAACGACTACTTCCTCGCGCCGGGCGGCGCGTTCGAGACGCTGTCTTGGGCCTCGGTCGGCTCCGTCGAGCTCAGCCTCGACAACGACCCGTTCGAGCTCGCCCCGGGCATCCGCTCGGCCCGGCTCGACTACAACGAGTCCGTCAGCGCGACCTTCTGCGTCGACCGCACGATGCCGCACCTGCGGTTCGTGGCCAAGCGCAGCTCCGGCCAGCTCGACGTCACGGTCCGCACGACGCACAACGGCAACACCAACACCTCGTCGGGCAACCTCGACAACGCCGACCACGGCTCGTGGAGCCCGACCGCCTACGTCTCGCTCAAGACCGGGGAGATCCCGGCCGGCGAGAGCGGGAGCGCAACGGTCACGCTGCGCAGCTCGGGCACGTGGCGGGTCGACAACGTCTTCCTCGACCCCTACCGCCGCTAAGGACACACGTTGGACGGCGCGAGCCCGGAGCGGCCTGCCGGCAGTGACGAGCTGCTGGAGGCCTCGTGGACGGATCGCGGTCGCGCAGTGCGCGGCCGCGAGCTCCGGCTCGAGCTGCTGATGACCGGGGCGTTCGCCGCCGGGCTGGTCGGGCTCATCGCCCTGGCCGGGCCCGGCGGCGTTCTGCATCCGGTGATCGTCGTCGTCCTCGTCGCGTACGCGATCGCCAGCCGCGCCGACTTTGCGATCGGCTCCGGGCACGTCGTGCCCACGCAGCTGTTCCTCGTCCCGCTGTTCGTGCTCGCCCCGGCCCAGATCGTGCCGGGCCTCGTCTTCCTCGGCCTCGCGCTCGGGCTTGTCGGCGACGTCGTGCTCGGCCGCGCGCGGCTCGACCGCCTCGCGTATTGCGGCGGCGACGCGATCCACGCGCTCGGGCCGGCGCTGATGCTCGTCGTCTTCGCCGGCGGCGATGCGCTGACGGCCGCTCCGCTGGTGCTCGTGCTGGCCTTCGTCGCCCAGCTCGGCTTCGACTTCGCCTCCTCGGCCCTCCACGACCGCCTCGTCTTCGGAACCCGCCCGCACGTCCACCTCCGCGTGCTGGCGCAGGTCTGGGGCGTCGACGCCGCGCTGGCCCCGATCGGCTGGCTCGCCGCCCTCGTCACGACCGCTCGCAGCCCGTGGGCGGCGCTCGCGGCGTTGCCGCTCGTCGTGCTGCTGCTCGCCATGGCCACCGACCGCTCGCGCCGGATCAAGAGCGCGCACGACCGCCTCGAGGCGCTGCGGCTCGAGCGGCGCCGGCGCGAGGAGGCGGTCCTCCGGGTCGGCGACGCGCTGGCCACCAACCTCGACCTCGACGCGCTGCTCGAGCTCGTCGGCCGCGCCGCCACCGAGGCGCTCGACGGCGAGTACGGCCGGGCGACGCCGGTCGGTGCGAAGCCGCCGTTCGCCGGTGCGGGAGCAGCCGCGCTCGAGCAGGCCGAGCAGCGCGCGCTCGTCGCGGCGCCCGCGATCGTCGCGGCCGAGGTCGCCGGCCACCATGCCCTGGCCGGCGTGATCGGCAATGCCGCGGACCCGATCGGCCTGATCTCGGTCTGGCGCCTGGTCCCGTTCACGGCCGAGGAGCACGCGCTGCTATCGCACCTGTGCGGCCAGGCGGCGGTGTCGGCGGCCAACGTGGCCCGGCACGAGCTGCTGCGCGACGCCGAGGCGCGGCTGCGCCACCAGGCGTTCCACGATGCCCTGACCGGGCTCGCGAACCGGGCGCTGTTCGCCGAGCGCGTCGCCGAGGCGCTCGGGCACGGGTCGCCCGAGTCGGTCGCGGTGCTCTACCTCGACCTCGACGGCTTCAAGCTCGTCAACGACACGCTCGGGCACGATGCGGGAGACGAGCTGCTCACCGTCGCCGCCCAGCGGATCCGCGACTGCCTGCGGCACGGTGACGTCGCCGGCCGGCTCGGCGGCGACGAGTTCGCCGTCCTGCTGGTCGACCTCGCCGGCCCCGACGGCGCCGCGGCGATCGCCGAGCGCCTGCGGGTCATGCTGCGCGAGCCGATCCGCATCGGAGAGCGCGACTGCGTGGTGCACGCGAGCATCGGCACGGCGCTCGGCTCGGCCGACGCCGACCACGAGAGCCTGCTGCGCCGCGCCGACCTCGCCATGTACGCCGCCAAGAGCGCCGGCGGCGATCGGGTCGAGCGCTTCCGGTCCGAGATGCTGGTCGACGCCGACGTCCGCGCCGAGCTTGCCACGGACCTGCGCGGGGCGGTCGCGGCCGGGGAGTTCCAGCTGCGCTTCCAGCCGATCGTCGACCTCCGCGACGGGCGCGTGCGCCTCGTCGAGGCGCTCGCCCGCTGGCAGCATCCCGTGCGCGGGCTGCTCGCTCCCGGGGCCTTCGTCGACCTCGCCGAGCAGACGGGCATGATCCACGAGCTTGGCGCCTTCGTCGTCGACGAGGCCTGCCGCATCGCCGCGACCTGGCCCCGCCGCGCGGGCGAGGCGCCCGCCGTCACCGTCAACGTCTCCGCCGTGCAGCTGCGGGCCGCGGGCTTCGCGCAGTGCGTCGAGAGCTCGCTCGCCCGCCATTCGCTGCCCGCCGACCGCCTGATCCTCGAGGTCACCGAGTCCGTGGCGATGGCCTCCGACGCCGAGACGCGGGCCACGCTCGAGGCGCTGCGCCGGATCGGCGTCCCGCTCGCGCTCGACGACTTCGGGACCGGGTACTCGTCGCTCAGCCACCTCGCGCGCATGCACGTCGACCTGCTCAAGCTCGACCGCGAGTTCCTCGCCGGCATCGACGACATCCCGGCGCAGGCGCGCCTGGTGGGCGGCGTGATCCAGCTCGCCCGCACGCTCGGCGTGCCGGTCATCGCCGAGGGGATCGAGCGCTCGGCCCAGCTCGAGCGACTGCTCGAGCTCGGCGGCCATCTCGGGCAGGGCTTCCTGCTGGGCGTGCCGGCCGAGGCGCATGTCCTCGCCGAGCGGCTGGGAGCCGTCGAGGCGCCCCAGCCGATCCTCACCTAGCGCTGCTGGACCACCCGCACGGTCACGCGCGCGGGCCGGGACGGCTCGCCGAGCGTGAGGAACTCGCGCACCGCTCCGGCGTGCGCGCAGAACGGGCAGCCCACCCGCTCGGCGGGCGACAGCCCACGCGGGCCGGGCGCGACCGGGGCGTCGCACTCCGGGCAGGCCAGCGTGCCGGTCGCGAGCACGCCCGCTGCGGCGGCCCGCCGCTCCTCCTCCGCGGCCGTCCCGCCAAGGCCTGAGATCGGGTCCCAGCCATCCGATCCGCGGTGCAACGCCATGAAGCTCAGGGTAGGAGCAGCTCGCCCTGCGCCGACTCCCGCCGCGCCGAGACCTCGATCGCGACCGGGTTGACGTCCCCCGAGCTGGCGATCAGGCGATAGGTCCCCTCGGGCGGGTCGACCTTCAGCTCGCCGGTCGAGCGCGACGCGATCTCGCGCGTCGACTGGCGGATGCCGCCGGTGTCGCCGCCCAGCTCGTCGGTCTCGAAGGTGAGCCTCTGCGGCTGGCTCGACTGGTTGGAGATGATGAAGACCACCGGGCCGGAGCCGAAGGTGGCGGGGGAGACGCGGACCTCGGTGTCGTCGATCGCGGCGGTCACGTTGATCGGCGTCGGCGGCCGCGGGGAGTTGGTGCGCTCCTGGCCGGAGTCCTCGCCCCCGCAGCCCGCGCCCAGCAGGACCAGCCCGGCCGCGGCGATCAGCGCTCTCGCTCGCACGCGGCGAATCTAGTACACGCCTCGCTGCAACGCGCCGTTCATGCCGTCCGGCCGCGGGCGTATGACACCTCGTCCGATGCCCGACGACACCCTGCTCGACTTGCCGCTCGCCGGAGCGGAGTTCCTCGCCGTGGACACGGAGACGAACGGGCAGCCGCGCGAGCGCTGCGAGCTCACCGAGGTGGGTGCGGTGCTGGTCGGCGGGGGAGAGCTGCACGACCGCTGGAGCACGCTCGTGGGCGTCTCGGAGCCGCTCGGCCGCGGCATCCAGCGCTTCACCGGGATCAGCCAGGCGATGGTCGACGAGGCGCCGCCGCCCGAGTCGGTGCTGCCCGCGCTCGCCGCGCTCCTGCGCGGGCGTGTGTTCGTCGCCCACTCGGCACGGTTCGACGTCGGCGTGCTGCGGCAGGCGTTCGAGCGCGCCGAGCTCGAGTGGCCGGAGCCGCCGGTGCTGTGCACGGTGGCGCTCGCGCGGCGGTTCGCGCCGCTCCAGCGCCGGCGCGGGCTGGCGTCGCTCGCCGACGCGCTCGGGATCGAGGTCGAGGCCACACACCGCGCGCTGCCGGACGCGGAGACGTGCGCGCGCGTGCTGTGCGCGCTGCTGCCGCGGCTGGCCGCGAACGCGCGCACGGTGGGGGAGGGGCTGGCGCTGCTGCGACCGCGGCGGGCGCCCCGGCCCGGCCGGCCTCCCGGGGCGCGGCGGGGTCGCGACGAGCGGCCGGATCTGACCGGCCTGCCCAAGGATCCCGGCGTCTACATCTTCCGCGACGCCGACGGGCGTCCGCTGTACGTCGGCAAGTCGGTGTGCCTGCGCACGCGCGCGCGGGCCCACTTCACGACGCCGGTGGCGTGGACGGGAGAGGCCGAGCACGTCGACTATCAGCCCACGGAGTCCGAGCTCGGCGCGCTGGTGCTCGAGAACCGGCTGATCAAGGCGCTGAAGCCGCCGGGCAACACGCAGCTCAAGAAGCAGGCCGACGGCTACGTGTACCTGCGCTGCCGGCTCGACATCGCGTTCCCGATCCTCGAGGTCGCGCGCGAGCCGGCGGCGGGCAACGTCGTGTGCGTCGGCCCGGTGCGCGGGCGTGCGGCGGCGGCCGAGCTCGTCGAGCAGCTCAACTCGCTGTTCGGCCTGCGCCACTGTGGGCGCGGGCTGCCGCGCCGCCAGCATCCCTCGGCCTACGGGCAGATGGGCCGCTGCCTGTCGCCGTGCCTCGGCGACCTCGACCCGAATCTCTACCGCGAGCGGCTCGACGCTGCGCTCGGCCTGTTCGTGGCCGGCGACGACGGCGGCGCCGCGCTGCTGTCTCATGTGGAGGCACAGATGCGGGCCGCGGCCGCCGCGCAGCGCTACGAGCGGGCGGCGTGGCTGCGGCGCCGCGCGCGCCGCCTGGAGTCGCTGCTGCGGCGCCTCGGCGGCGTGCTGCGCGCCACGCACACCGGCGCGCGGCTCGTCGTGGCGCCGCACCCGGCGACCGGGGGGCGCGCCGACGCGTTCTGGATCGTGGGCGGCCGGATCGCGGACTGGGGCCCGCTGCCGCGCGACGGCGCCGAGGTCGCCGCGCGCACGGCCCACGCCTTGGCGGGCGCTCCGGCGCCCGGGCTGGGCGGCTGGCTGCCGGCGTCGGAGCTCGACGAGATGCGGATCGTCGGCTCGTGGCTGGCCGGCCACGAGGACGCTCCCGTGCTCGAGCTCGCGGACGGCCGCGCCGACGCGGCCGCCTTCACCGCCCGCTGGTCGGCTTCCCGCCCCAGGAGAGCACCGAAAGCGGCCCGAGCGGCTCGCGCTCGTGTGTCGGTGCCGGGCTCGTAGCGGGGGCGGGGCGCAGGTCGTCCGCCACCACGTGGGTGACGGGCAGGCCCGTGAAGCGCGCCACGCGGTGCGGGAAGTCGTGCTGCAGCCACTTCGAGGAGCGGCCGGGGAGCGTGCACACGAAGACCTCGTCGTGGCGCGCCGGCTCGAACTGCTCGGCGACCGCGTCCATCGGGTTGGCGTCGCCGACGACGCCGCTCGCGTCGAGCCCCACGGCGCGCATGCCCTCGAGCGCCTCGTCGAGCGCGCCGCGCATCGCCTCGCGCCCGCTCAGCCCCGGTCCCTGGGCCGGCATCACGAGCATCACCTTGATCGGCGACCGCTCAGCACGCGCGGTCAGCGCGTCCAGCAGATGCTGGGAGCTGGCGGTGAGACTGGCGACGACGAGCACGTTCGCGGCCATGGGGCCCATCCTCCGGTTCGACGCTGCCGATGCTACTCCGCGAACGGGAGCGCGACCACCACGGCAGGGGCCGCGGCGTCGCCGACGGCGACGGTGGCGCCCGGCTCGGCCTCGCGGCGCACGAGCGCGAGCGCGATCTGGCCGTGCGTGGGGGAGACGACCACGGTCGCCAGCTTGCCGACGACCTTCTCGCCGAGCCGCAGCTCGTCGCCGGGCACGGCGTCGGCCGAGAGCCTGAGGCCGCGCAGGTGACGGTTGGGCTTGCCGCGGTAGAACAGCCGGGCGACGGTCTCCTGGCCGACGTAGCAGCCCTTGGTGAAGGACACCGCGCGCTCGTTGAGGCCGGCCTCCTGCGGGATCACGCCGTCGTCGAGGTCGACGCCGTAGCGCGGCCGCCCGGACTCCACCCGCACGATCTCGGCGACCTCCTCGGCGACGACCGGCGCGTCGAGCGCCTCCCGCACCGCGTCGGTGTCGCCGGCCTCGGTGAAGACGTCGACCCCGAGGTCGGTGGCCACGAGCACGACCGGGCGCGCGCCGATCTCGGCGCGCGCGTTGTCGTGCTCGGTGCGGCCCAGCGTGTCGGCGCCCGCCACGCGGCGGGCATCGGGCCCGATCAGCGACAGTAGCCCCATCTCCACTGTGCGCTTGTGCAGCTCGACCTCGCTCCCGAGCTTGAACCGCCGGATCATGTTGAACAGCTCCTGCAGCGCGCTGCGCTCGGTGTCGAGCAGCAGCTCGTCGCCGAGGTCGAGCACCCGCAGGTCGCCGAGCATCTTGCCCTTCGGCGTCAGCAGCGCGGCGTAGCAGCCGCGGCCGGGCTCGAGGCCCACGACGTCGTTCGTCACCTGGCCCTGCAGGAACGCCTTCGCATCCGGCCCGGTGAGCGCGAGTTTCCCGCGCTCCGACCGATCCAGCAGGCCACAGCCGTCGGTCAACGCCCGGTAGCCGGAGAGCACGGTGTCGGTCGCGGCGGCCATCTCTATCGAGGATAGATGTTGTCCCGCCCGCCCTCGCGCACGCGGGCGAGGCGGCGCTCGACCTCTCGCTGGAGCTCATCGAGCACGCGCTCGCGGGAGACTCCGGCGGCGAGCGCGGAGCGGACGACGGCCGCCTCCTCGGCTCCGTCGAGCTGCTCGAGCAGCCGCAGCAGGGCGTCGAGGCTCTGGCCGCGCGCGGCGGCGAGCGGGTCGTCGGGGTCCATGGGGAAGGGCGGTGTCGCCATGTAGCCTTCGCGCCGAATCATGCCGCTCGCGGAGACCTTCCAGGAGATCGTCGACTCGCTGCCGTCCGACTGGACGGACATGGAGCTCGACCTGCGGATCGACGAGGACCGCTACATCGACGCCGCGACGCTGCTGGTGACCTGCAACGCGCAGCCGTACTCCAAGCACGACTGGCACTTCCGGCTGCTCGTCGCCCACAACTTCGGGCACGCTGCGGCGGCCGAGGCCGTACACGGGACGCTCGTGCTGCTCGACAAGGCCGGGATCGCCGGCGAGCTGGCGCTGCGCGAGGCCCGCACCGGGCGGGTCGAGACGATCCAGGACTGGGGCCGCCCGGAGTCGTTCCGGCGCGAGTTCCGCCGCCTCCGCGCGCAGTAGGCATGGCGCGGGTCGTCGCCGTCTTCGACGATCTGCTGCTGGGCTCCAACGTGCTCGGCATGCTGCGCGCGGCCGGCCACGAGGCCGTGCTCACCGGCGGCGCGGAAGTGCACCCGGACGGTGCGCCCGTGCTGATCGTCGACCTCGGGGCGGGCAGCTTCGACGGGGTCGCCGTGGTCGAGCAGCTGCGTGCCGCGGGCGAGCTGGAGGCGACCCGCACGCTCGGCGTCTACTCGCACGTCGACGTCGAGACCCGGCGCCGCGCGGAGGACGCCGGCTTCGACCTGATCGTGCCCCGCTCGCGGATGGCCCGCGAGGGCGCCGCGCTGGTCGAGCGGCTCGCAATCTGACACCGGCGTCTCGCCGTCCTTTCGGAGTGCGAGACTACGAATGAGGATGGGAGTACAGGTCAAGGAGCGGCGCCGGGTGGTCGTTCGCTTCGCGGGGGACTCGGGGGACGGCATGCAGCTCGCCGGCAGCCGCTTCATGGACGCCACGGCCGAGCACGGCAACGACTTCGCGACGCTCCCGAGCTTCCCGGCCGAGATCCGCGCGCCGGCCGGCACGCTCGCCGGCGTGTCCGCGTTCCAGATCCACTTCGCCGCGCAGGACATCCTCACGCCTGGCGACGAGCCGGACGTGCTCGTGGCCATGAACCCGGCGGCGCTGCGCAGCGAGCTGGGGGCGCTGGCGCCGCGCGGCACGGTGATCGCCAACGAGGACGCGTTCTCCAAGCGCAACCTGCAGAAGGCGGGCTACGACTCCAACCCGCTCGAGGACGGCTCGCTCGAGGGCCTCCATCTCATCCGGATCCCGATGACGTCGCTCACCGCCCGCGCGACCGAGGCGATGGAGCACGCCTCGACACGTGACTCCGGGCGCGCCAAGAACCTGTTCGCGCTCGGCGTGCTGTCGTGGCTCTACGACCGGCCGACGGAGCCGACCGAGCGCTGGATCCGCGGCAAGTTCGTCGACAAGCCGGGGCCGCTGGAGGCCAACCTCGCCGCGTTCCGCGCGGGCTGGAACTTCGGCGAGACCTCCGAGCTGGTCGACGTGCAGTACCGCGTCGACCCTGCCACGGACGTCCCCGCGGGCACGTACCGCAACGTCAACGGCACGACGGCGACCGCGCTCGGCCTGATCGCGGCGAGCGTGCGCTCCGGGCTGCCGCTCGTGCTCGCGAGCTATCCGATCACGCCCGCCTCCGAGCTCCTGCACGAGCTGGCTCGCCACGAGGACATGGGCGTGCGCACGATCCAGGCCGAGGACGAGATCGCCGCCGCCGGGATGGCGCTCGGCGCCGCCTTCGGGGGCGCGCTCGGCGTCACCGCCACCAGCGGCCCGGGGCTCGACCTCAAGACCGAGACGATCGGGCTGGCGGTGGCGCTCGAGCTGCCGCTCGTGGTGATCGACGTCCAGCGCGCCGGCCCGTCGACGGGCATGCCGACCAAGACCGAGCAGTCCGACCTGCTGGCCGCCATCCACGGGCGCCACGGCGAGTCGCCGCTGCCGGTCGTGGCGGCCTCGACGCCCGGCCAGTGCTTCGAGGCCGCATACGAGGCCGCCCGGATCGCCGTCACCTACCGCACGCCGGTGATCCTGCTGTCCGACCTCTTCCTCGCCAACTCCAGCGAGCCGTGGCGGATCCCGGACGCCGGCGCCCTGCCGCCGATCGACCCCGCGCTCGCGCAGGCCGGCGAGCCGTTCTCGCCGTACGCGCGCGACGAGAAGGGCGCGCGTGCGTGGGCGATCCCCGGCACGCCCGGGCTCGAGCACCGCATCGGCGGGCTCGAGAAGGAGGACGTCACCGGCGACATCTCCTACGACGGCGCCAACCACGCGCGCATGAGCCGCATCCGGGCGGCCAAGGTCGCGGGGATGGCGGCCGACCTGCCGTCGCTCGAGGTCGACGCCGACCCCGGCGCCGAGCTGCTCGTGCTCGGCTGGGGCTCGAGCCGCGGCGCGATCCGCGCCGCCGCCCGCCGCGTGCGCGCCAACGGCCACGCGGTCGCCGTCGCCCACCTGCACCACTTGCAGCCGCTGCCGTGGGACCTCGGCCAGCTCCTGCACCGCTACGAGCGCGTGCTCGTGCCGGAGATGAACAGCGGCCAGCTCGCGCGCCTGCTGCGCGCCGAGTACCTCGTCGACGTCGAGAGCTACGGGCTGCTCGAGGGCCGCCCGCTGTTCGCCGCCGAGCTCGAGCGCGAGCTCGAGGAGCGGCTGTGACCGCCGGCCTCACCAAGCAGGACTTCGCCTCCGACCAGGAGACGCGCTGGTGCCCGGGCTGCGGCGACTACGCGGTGCTCGCCGCCGTCCAGGGCCTGATGCCCGAGCTGGGGATCCCTCCGCACCGCGTGGTGTTCGTCTCCGGCATCGGCTGCGCCGGCCGCTTCGCCTACTACATGGACACCTACGGGATGCACGGGATCCACGGCCGCGCGCCCGCGCTCGCGACCGGCCTGGCCGCCGCCCGCACCGACCTCTCGATCTGGGTGATCAGCGGCGACGGCGACGCGCTGTCGATCGGCGGCAACCACCTGATCCACGCGCTGCGCCGCAACGTGCCGGTCAAGATCCTGATGTTCAACAACCAGATCTACGGGCTGACGAAGGGGCAGGCGTCGCCGACCTCCGAGCTCGGCAAGGTCACGAAGTCGACGCCGTTCGGGGCGCACGACGAGCCCTTCAACCCGCTGGCGCTGGCACTCGGGGCGGGCGCCACGTTCGCCGCCCGCACGATCGACCGCGACCGCCACCACATGACCGCCGTCCTGCGCGCCGCCGCCGAGCACCGGGGCGCGGCGTTCGTCGAGATCTACCAGAACTGCCCGGTGTTCAACGACGGCGCGTTCGCGTCGCTGACCGACAAGGACCGTGCGGTCTTCAACCGCATTCCGCTCGAGCAGGGCGAGCCGATCCGCTTCGGGCCCGACGGCGAGCACGGCGTCGTCCGCACCGCCGACGGCCGGCTCACGGTCGCGGCCGCCGACGACCCCGCGGTCGTGATCCACGACGCCCACCGCGACGACCCGGCGCAGGCCTTCGCCCTCGCCCGCCTCGCCGACAGCCCCAGCGACCCGACGCCGATCGGCGTCTTCCGCGCCGTCGACCGCCCGGTCGGGATCGCCGAGGCGGGAGCCAAGGCCACCGAGGCCCGCCACGCGCTCGAGCCGGATGCGCTCGAAGCCCTCCTGCACGCGGGCGACACCTGGACCGTGGCATAGCGGATTCCAATTCTGTCCAAACGATCTCCTGTTCTTGGATTTAATTCCAAGAGATTGCATGTGCTTGGATAGAATTGGATTTCGCAATGTACGTCGCCTCTCCGCCTCGCGTGCAGGACCTGATGACCAGGGTTGGGCCCGAACGCTTCGCGCGCGCGATTGCCGTGCCGTACGACGGGCGTCGAGCGGATCGGGACTACGTCCACTGGGACAAGCTGCGGTATCTCACGCCGCCGGACGACCTCACTCAGGAGGAATGGTGGCTTGGGATCAAGATGGCGAGGCTCGCCGGTCACCGCACAATCCCGCTGACCGACGCTGGGGGGGCGCAGTTTCTCTACACGCTGCCCGACTCGGTCCTGCGTCGACTCCACCTCATCGATCAACGCGCGAGCGGCGAGATCGCGATGCCCGAGGTCGTCACTTCCGACGATCAGGCGCGCCGCCACTATCTCGTGAACTCGCTGATGGAGGAGGCCATCCGCTCGAGCCAGCTTGAAGGCGCGAACACGTCGCGGCGGGTGGCCAAGGATCTGCTGCGCTCAGGTCGCGAGCCACGGGACCGTAGCGAACGGATGATCGCGAACAACTACCGCGCGCTGCGCTGGGTGCGGGAGGAGATGGGCGACGAGCTCACTCCGGCTGCAGTTCTCGAGCTTCACCGCATCGTGACCGACGGCACGCTCGATGACGCGGGTGCGAGCGGGCGTCTGCAGCGCCCCGACGAGGATCGGGTCGCGGTGATGGACTCCGATGGCAGTGTGCTGCACAACCCTCCGCCCGCCGAGCAGCTTCCCGCACGCCTGGACGCGATGTGCGCCTTCGCCAACGCAGGCAACGACGGCGACCAGTTCATCCACCCGGTCGTCCGCGGGATCCTGCTGCATCTCTGGCTCGCTTACGACCACCCCTTCGAGGACGGGAACGGCCGCACGGCGCGGGTGCTGTTCTCGTGGTACCTGCGGCGCCATGGTTACTGGCTGGTCGAGTACCTCTCGATCTCAAAGATCCTGCGCGAGGCGCCTGGCAAGTACAAGCGCTCATTCCTCGAAACCGAAACCGACGAGCGAGATGCGACGTACTTCCTGCTCTATCAGCTCGAAGTGATCGAGCGGGCGATCGAGCAGCTGCACCGCTACCTCGACCGCAAGGTCGCTGAAGTGCGGTCGGTCGAGCGATTGATCCGCGGCTCCCGCGGGTTCAACCACCGCCAGCTGGCACTGCTGTCTGACGCGCTGCGCAATCCCGACCGCACGTATACCTTCGGCTCACACGCCGCGAGCCACGCCGTGACACATGAGACGGCTCGCACCGATCTGCGGGACCTTGCCGCTCGCGGCGTTCTCGACACACAGCGAGCGGGGCGGCGCTATCTGTTCCGACCGCCGGAGGAGCTCGCCGAGCGGCTTCAAGATCTCGGCGACTCCTAGGCGCGCCAGCACAGCGCGCGCAGCGGCTCCAGGCGCAGCAGCGGGCCTGGCGGGCGGCGCTCGCGATACGGCGCGTAGCGGGCTGTGAGTGCGGCGAGGGCGGTCGGTGCGGCCTCGATGTCGACGATCGTGATCGTGCCCAGGAGCTGCACCCAGGCGAGCCGGGACCAGTCGTCGTCGTAGCGATCGACGCACAGCGCCGCCTCGGGACGGCGCTGCAGGTAGCGCAAGCGCGCCGGCTCGGGGCGGCGCTTGGCCTTGTCGTCGATCGCGCTCCACACGGCGCCCTCGGCGACGGCGAACGTGACCGGGAGGACGCGAGGGTGGTCGTGGTCGTCGACGAAGGCCAGCCGGGCGACGTGCTCGGCGTCGAGCAGCGCGCGAGCCCAGCCGGGGAGCTCATCCATGGTTCGCGACCCGATGAGGCGAGCGTAGAGGAGCACCGATGGACGTCGCAATCGGCCTGCCGGCCACGATCCCCGGCGTGCAGCGCGACCAGCTGCTGGAGTGGGCGCGGCGCGCGGAGGCGCGCGGGTTCTCGAGCCTGGGGACGCTCGACCGCGTCGTCTACCCGAACTACGAGCCGCTGATCGCGCTGGCCGCGGCGGCTGCGGTCACCGAGCGGATCCGGCTCATGACCGCGATCCTGATCGCCCCCTACCGCGTCAACGCCGCGCTCGTGGCCAAGCAGGGGGCGACGCTCCACCACCTGTCGGGCGGGCGCCTGACGCTCGGTGTCGCGGTCGGCGGGCGCGAGGACGACTACGCGGCCTCGGACGTCGACTTCCACACCCGCGGCAAGGCCTTCGACGAGATGCTCGCCACCTGGAAGCGCGTCTGGGACGGCGACTCGTTCGGGACGGCGGGCGGCGTCGGGCCGGAGCTGCCGCAGGGCCGCCCGGGGCTGCTGATGGGCGGCACCGCGGACGTCGCCTACGCGCGCGCCGCGGAGCACGGGGACGGCTGGATCATGGGCGGCGGCACGCCCGACATGCTGCGTGACGGCGCCGAGAAGACGCGCGCGGCGTGGCGGGCGGCGGGCCGCGACGGCGAGCCGCGCATCGCCGCGCTGTCGTACTTCGCGCTCGGCGACGGCGCGCGCGAGGCGGCGGACGGCTACCTGCGCCACTACTACGAGTGGCTCGGGGAGTACGCGGACATGATCGCCTCGAGCGCGGCCGTCGACGCGGAGACGGTCAAGCAGTACGTCGCGGGGTTCGAGGCCGCCGGCTGCGACGAGCTGGTCATGTTCCCGTGCAGCCCGGATCCCGACCAGGTCGACCTGCTCGCGGACGCGGTCTTCAGCTAGCTCGCGAGATCAGCGAGCGCCGCGCGGGCCGCGCGCGCGGACGTGCGCAGCACACCGAGGTCGACGTTGCGCCGCGTGTCGCAGCGCTCGTGGTAGCAGTCGTCGAGGCCGGTGAAGATGCCGCCGACCGGGATGCCCGCCCGCTCGAACGACGCATGGTCGGAGCTGCCGCCGAGCCGCGTCTCACCCGCCTCGCGCGGCAGGTGGCGGCGCAGGGCGGCCTCGATCCGGGGTGCGCCGTCGTAGACCTCGGGTGACGCGTCGGGCGTGCCGACCATGTCGAGGTTCACGTAGGCGGCGATCCGGCGCCGCTCGGCGGCGTCGAGCCGGGCGACGTAGCGCCGCGAGCCGACGAGCCCGATCTCCTCCGCGCCCCAGAAGCCGAAGCGCAGCGGGAGGCCGCGACCGGCGAGCCGTTCGGCGGCCCACAGCACGGCGGCCACGCCGCTCGCGTTGTCGTTCATGCCCGGCCCGGCGGGCACGGAGTCCAGGTGCGCGCCCGCCATCACCACCCGGCCGCTGGGGCCGATCTCGGCGATCACGTTCGACGTCCGGCGCGTTTCGGAGACCGCCCGCACCCTGATGCGGCCGCGGGTGCCGGACAGCTCGCCGGTCGCCGCGACCGGGATCCGCACGCCGGGTCGCTGCAACGATCCGGAGACGGGCTCGGAGGACGTGATTAGCGCGGCGGCGGCACCGGCGCGCTGGGCGTTGAGCGCCTTGACCCGGAAGAAGCAGGTGCCGCGCCGGATGACCGCGATCTCGCCATCGCGCAGGCTCGCGAAGTCGGCCGCCGAGCACCCGAGCCCGACCGCGCGCAGCCGGCCGGAGGCGGTGCCCGCGGGCGAGAACTGCAGCGTCCGCGCCCGCACGCGGCGCCCGCCGGCGGTCACGCGCGGCGGCGCGCTCTCGCGGTAGTAGGGCACCTCGAACCGCTGGCGCGTGACCCGGAAGCCGGCTGCCTCCAGCCGCGCCTCGATGTAGTCCGCGGTCGCCGCGTCGCCGGGTGTCCCCGCGGCGCGGGTCCCGCCGTTGTCGTCGGCGATCCGCTGCAGCGCCCCCAGGTGCTCGGAGAGCCCGGCTGGGCGCTCGGCCGTGGGCGCCGGCGGCTCGCTGCTGCCGCGGGGGGTCCGGGCGGCGTCGTCGCCACGGCTCGAGGCGACGACGGCGACGACGGCGACGATCGCAGCGAAGACGATCAGCGGAAGGATCCAGCGCACCGCCCACAGCATGCCGCGCCCGGCGTCCGCCGGAGATAAGCCTCAGGGGTTCGAGACCGGCCCGACGAGCGTGAGGTCGAAGGCGCGCCGCACGTCGGGCGCGCGCTCGAGGATGCCGAACTCCTCGTCCCACGCCGCCCACTCGCGCAGGACGTCGGCGCGCAGCTCGCCGTAGGCGCGGGCGCCGGCGGTGAACGCGGGGGCGACGGCGTCGAGCTGCGCGTGAGCGGCGTCGCGGTCGAGGCCGCCCTCGGCCTCGAGCAGCGCGGCGATGCCGCTCTCCGGGTCCGTCTGGGTCGCGACGTAGCCGCGCTGGAGCGCGCGGATCGTGGCCGCGATCACCGGCCGGCGCTCCTCCAGGGTCGAGCGCGTGACGCACAGGACCAGCTCGGGGTACGGCGGCGCCCCGTAGTCGTCGACCCGGAACTCCTGCGTGCCCCGCCGGCGCTCGCGCAGGGCGACGCCCTCGACGTTCCAGAACGCGGTGGCGCCGGCGACCCGGTCGGCGAGCAGCGCCTTCACCGCCTCGAAGCCGATCGTGGTCGTCTTCACGGCGCCGGGATCGCCGCCGTCGCCCGCGACCACCGAGCGCAGGACCGCGACGTCCGACGGCAGGCCGGTGACGCCAGCCCGCCGGCCCTCCAGGTCGCGCGGGCGGCGGACGTCCGGCGCGGCCAGCACGGACGCCAGCGGGCGCTGCACGAGCGCCATCACGCCGACGATGTCGGCTCCCTGCTGGCGGGCGAGCCCGAGGTCGTGGATGTCGAGGATCGCCATGTCCGCGCGGCCGCCCTGCAGCTGGCGCAGCGCGTCGGTCGACGCGCCGGGAGCACGGATCTCGAGCGTGACGCCCTCGGCGCGATCGTACTCGCGCGCCTGCGCGAGGTAGATGCCCGTGTGCACGCCGTTGGGCGTGAAGTCGAGCAGCAGCGACGCCTCCTCGTTCGGACGGTCGACGTTGGCCGTTCCCCCGCACCCGGCGAGGGCCACGAGCGCGATCAGCAGCACCAGGCGCAGCACGCGGCCCATGATGGCGGCACCGGTATCGTCAGCCTGCATGCGCCGCCGGGTCACGTTCTCGCGCAACGTCACGCTCTCCCTCTCGCGCACGTGCCGATGCCACTGCAAGTACTGCGCGTTCGCGACCCACCAGCCGCACCTGCACGAGCCCGAGGAGGTCGAGCGGCTGATCGACCGCGCCGCCCGGCGCAACGTCAAGGAGCTGCTCGTGCTCACCGGCGAGGCGCCGGACCACCATCCCGGCGTCCGCGCGAAGCTCGAGCGGCTCGGGTTCGCCGACTTCACCGCCTACGTGGTGTGGGCGTGCGAGCGGGCGCTCGAGCGGGGCCTGCTCCCGCACACCAACCTCGGCGTGCTCGACCGCGACGAGCTCGCCCGGCTGCGCGAGGTGACCGCGTCGCAGGGCCTGATGCTGGAGTCGATCAACCCCGACCTGGTCGCCCACCAGGGCTCGCCGACCAAGCACCCGGAGCAGCGGCTGGGGTGCATCGCCGCGGCGGGAGAGCTGCGGATCCCGTTCACCAGCGGGATCCTCGTCGGCATCGGGGAGTCGGAGGAGGACCGGATCGCCTCGCTCGAGGCGCTCGCCGGCTTCGACCACGTGCAGGAGGTGATCCTGCAGAACTTCGTGCCGCACCGCCGCTACTACGGCGAGGAGCCCGCCGAGATCGCCACCGACGCCGCGGACGCCTTCTGGCGCACCGGCCTGCACGCCACGCCTGAGCACGGGGCCCCGGCGTGGGCGACGCCGGTGACGCTCGACGACATGAAGCGCCTGATCGGCGAGGCCCGCCGCCTGCTGCCCGGCGTCGGCATCCAGGTGCCGCCCAACCTCGCCGACTGGTGGCCCGAGCTCGTCGCCGCCGGCGCCACCGATCTCGGCGGCCTGTCCGCCAACGGCGACCACATCTCGCCCGAGCACCCGTTCCCCTCGCCGCACCAGGTCCGCGGCCGGCTCGCGCAGGACGGCGTCGCGCTCGCCGAGCGGCTGTGCGTGTACGGGCGCTTCATCGACGAGGAGTGGATCGCGCCGCGCGTGCTCGAGGTCATCCGCGACCGCTACCGGGCGTTCATCCCCCGCCGCGGCACCGCGCAGACGGCGCCGGAGACGATCGAGCGGGCGCGCGACGGCCAGGTGCTCGCACCCGACGAGCTCGCCGCCCTGTTCGCGGAAAGCCGGCCCGAGGTGATCGAGGACATGCGCCAGGCGGCCGACGAGCTGCGCGCCGAGCTGGCCGGGGAGACCGTGACGTTCGTGGTCAACCGCAACATCAACGTGTCCAACGTCTGCATCGTCGGCTGCGCGTTCTGCGGCTTCGGCGTCGGCCGCCGCTCTCCCGACGCCTACGAGCACGACCGCGAGGAGTTCGTGCGCCGCGTGCACGACGCCGTCGCCTTCGGGGCGACCGAGATCTGCATGCAGTCGGGCATCCATCCCGACTGGACGCTCGACGACTACCTCGGCTGGCTGCGGCTGGCCAAGGAGACCGCGCCCGAGCTGCACCTGCACGCCTACAGCCCGATGGAGATCGCGCACATGTGCGACACCACCGCGCTCGACCCCGCGACCGTGCTCGCGCGGCTCGCCGACGCGGGGCTCGACTCCGTGCCGGGGACCGCCGCCGAGGTGCTCGACGACGGCGTGCGCGCCCGCATCAGCCCGAACAAGCTGCCCGCCGGCCGCTGGGTGGAGATCATCGAGGCCGCCCACCGCACCGGGCTGCGCTCGACCGTGACCGTGATGTTCGGCCACATCGAGACGCCGGCCGAGCTGGCCGAGCACATGCGGGTGGTGCGCGCGCTGCAGGAGCGCACCGGCGGCTTCACGGAGTTCGTGCCGCTCTCCTTCATCCCGTTCCACACGCAGCTCGGGCGCACGCACGGGATCGAGGAGATCAGCCGCGAGGAGAACCTCAAGCACACGGCCGCGTTCCGGCTCGCGCTCGGGCGCACGATCGTCAACCTGCAGGCCAGCTGGGTGAAGATGGGGCTCGACGCCGCCACCGAGGCGCTGCGCTGGGGCGTGAACGACCTCGGCGGGACGCTGATGGAGGAGTCGATCTCGCGCATGGCGGGCTCGTACCACGGCGTGCGGCTCGAGCCGGAGGACCTCGTCGGCGCCGCGCACGCCGCCGGCCGCCCGGCGGCCGAGCGCACGACGCTGTACGGGATCCGCCGGCGGCACGAGCTGGTCGCCGCCTGATGGCCGGGCTGATCCTCGGGCCCATGAACCGCTGGGCCGGCACGTCGGAGGCCACCGTGTGGGTGGAGACCGACGCCGCCTGCGAGGTCGAGGTGCAGGCCGACGGCGTGCCCGGGGTGCGGCAGCGGACCTTCTGCGTCGAGGGTCACCACTACGCGATCGTGCGCGTCCGCGGGCTGCCGGAGGACGCGGCCACGCCATACACCGTCGCGCTCGACGGCGAGCCCGTGTGGCCCGAGCAGGGGACCCCGTTCCCGCCGAGCCGGCTGCGCACCCATTCCGCCGAGGGCCCGGCGCGGGTCGTGTTCGGCTCCTGCCGCACGGCCTATCCCCACGAGCCGCCCTGGAGCCTGAAGCCCGACGAGCACGAGCACGGCCGCGAGGTCGACGCGCTGCGGGCGATCGCGCTGCGGATGGCGGACGGCGACCCGGACGACTGGCCGCACACCGTGCTGCTGCTCGGGGACCAGGTCTATGCCGACGAGGTGTCGCCCCACACGCGCGACTTCATCCGCGCCCGGCGCGACACGAGCGAGCCGCCCGGGGAGACGATCGCCGACTTCGAGGAGTACACGTTCCTCTATCGCGAGGCGTGGACCGACCCGCCGATCCGGTGGCTGCTCTCGACCGTGCCGTCGGCGATGATCTTCGACGACCACGACGTCATCGACGACTGGAACACGTCGATCGACTGGGTCGACGAGATGCGCGCGACCTCGTGGTGGGATCGCCGCGTGACGGGCGCCTTCATGGCCTACGTGCTCTACCAGCACTGGGGCAACCTGCACCCGGACGCGCTCGAGGCGCAGGACATCTACCAGCGCGTGCGCGCGAGCGAGGACGCGAGCGCGATCCTCGCCGACTACGCCTTCAAGTCCGACCGCGAGATCGAGGGCGCGCGCTGGAGCTACTGCCGCGACATCGGCCGGACGCGGATCGTGATGATCGACTCGCGCGCCGGGCGCGTGCTCACGCCCGGCGGGCGCAGCATGGTCGACGCCGGCGAGTGGGACTGGATCACCCGGCACGCCGTCGGCGGCTACGACCACCTCCTGATCGGCACCTCGCTGCCGCTGATCATGGCGCCCGCACTGCACTACCTGGAGGCCTGGAACGAGGCGATCTGCGACGGCGCGTGGGGACGGCCCGGGTCGTGGGCGGGGGAGAAGATCCGCCAGGGCGCCGACCTCGAGCACTGGCCCGCCTTCCGCGACTCGTTCGAGGCGATGTGCGGTCTGCTGCGCGACGTCGGGTCGGGAGCGCGCGGCGAGGCGCCGTCCAGCATCGTCGTGCTCTCGGGCGACGTCCACCACGCCTACCTGGCCGAGGTCGCGTTCGAGCGCGGGAGCGGCGTCCGATCGGCGGTCTGGCAGGCCACGTGCTCGCCGTTCCGCAATCCGCTCAACCGCCACGAGCGTCGCGGCGTGCAGTTCGGCTTCACCCGCACCGGCGCGGTCATGGCCCGCGCGCTCGCCGCCGCGGCCGGCGTCCCGCGCCCGCCGGTGCGGTGGCGCTTCCAGGACGGCGACCCGCGCTTCGACAACCAGGCGGGCACGCTCCTGCTCGACGGGCGGCGCGCCGTGGCGCGCCTGGAGCGCTCGATGCCGTCGGAGAAGGGCGTCGACCACCCCGTGCTCGAGATCAGCGACGAGCACGCGCTCGCCTAACGGCGTCTTCGCAGTCCCTTAAGACGGCTTACCGACGGGGTGGGCATGATGATCGTCAACGAACCGCGAAAGCGGCGACGCACCCATTGCACCGTTGGACGAGAGGAGGCTGATGGCAGCCCACGCCGTAGCCATTCCCGGCGCGCATGAGCGCCGACTTGCCGAGCGCACGCGCTCGGCGCGCCTGATCCGCGACTCGATCTGCCTGCTGAGCTCGAAGTGGTCGGTGGACATCCTGCTGGCGCTCGGTGACGGCACCCGCCGCTACCACGAGCTGCTCGAGGACCTGCAGCCGATCTCGGAGAAGGTGCTCACGCAGACCCTGCGCGGGATGGAGCGCGACGGGCTGGTCGCCCGCCGCGTGCACGCCGAGGTGCCGCCGCGCGTCGAGTACGCGCTGACGCCGCTCGGCGCGACGATGGCCCCGCCGCTGAAGGCGCTGGGCGCCTGGTCGGTCACCCACGGCAAGCGTGTGGAGGAGGCACGGGGCCGCTTCGAGGCCCGCGCGGCCGCGAGGCGCGCCGCCTAGCGGAAGAGGTCTTCGGAGAGGCTGCGCACGAGCGCGGCCGCTCCCGGCCCGTCGCTCTCGGTCACGTGGCGGGCGAGCCCGCGGATCCGCACCGCGGGCTCTCGTGTGGCCTTGCCGCGGACGAGGTCGGCAGCCGCCGCGGCCTCGTCGGCGACTGCGATCGTGGTCGCCGCGAGGGTGCGCCCGTCGGCGTCGGGAAGCCCGCGCTGGTCGTCGAGCGGGGCCAGGCCGGCCGCGCCGATCGCCACCTCGCACTGACCGTGCCGCCAGGCGCGGCCGAACGAGTCGGTGATCACGACCGCGCAGCCCAGCCGGGCCCGCAACGCGCGCGCCGACGCGTCCGGGTCGGCCGGCAGCAGGACGAGCGTGTCGGCGGCGCCCGCGTTGGACGCGTCGACGCCGGCGTTGGCGCACACGAAGCCGTGCCGCGTGCGGCAGATCAGGCGCCCGCGGTCGGCGCGGAGGACCTCCTCGGACTCGTCGAGCACGACCTGCACGTGGCGCGGGTCCTTTCCGTGTTCCGCTGCGAGCGCTCGGGTCTCGGCGCTCGGCTGAACGTCTGCCAGCCGGACGATCCGGCCCTCGGCCTTGGAGACGACCTTATGGGCCACCGCCAGGACGTCGCGCGCCTCCAGCCCGTCGACGCGCGCCGCCGCCGCGGCCAGCAGCCCGGCGAGGTCGTCGCCGGGCCGGATCTCGGGCAGCCCGGGCAGCGCGACGAGGTCGAGCGCCGCTTTCAAGCCGCGCCGGCGGGCACGAGCCGGTCGAGCACGGCGCGCGTGCGGGGCGCGAGCTCGCGGCGAGCCTCGAGCGCCGCGCGCAGCGCATGGAGGTCGTCGAGGGTGTCGACGTCGAGGGCGAGCGAGGGCAGCGTGCGCAGCTTGACCGTCGCGCCCGCGGCCCGCGCCCGGGCCGCGTGGCGCGCCATCGAGCCCGCTCCGAACGACGGTGCGACGGCGCCCGGGGGCGTCAGCAGCAGCGCGTTGGTCCCGCTGCCGTGCCGGTCGGGGACGACGATGACCTGCGGCGGCGTGCTCTGCTCGCCGAGCAGGCGGCCGAGCTCGCCCGGGTCGAGCGCCGGGCAGTCGCCGGGGACGAGCAGGACGCGCTCGGCCCCGCGCTCGAGCGCGGCCTCGATCCCGCGCTGGGCGGCGGCCGACTGGCCCGCCTCGTCGGGGTCGGGGATCACGACGGCGCCGGCGTCGTCGGCCAGCGCCTCCGCGGTCACCACGATCACGGTGTCGAGGGCGCCGGTGGCGGCGAGCGCGCTCAGCACGTCGCCGGTCATCGCCGCGGCCAGCTCGGAGCGGTCGAATCCGCCGCCCAGCCGCGACTTCGCGCGCGAGAACGACTTGATCGGCAGGACGGCGACCGTGCGCACGAGGAAAGCCTAACCAGCCAGCGCGGCGGTGAAGCCGAGCACGTCGCGGGCCAGCCGGCGGCGCCCGGCGGCGTCCGCCATCTCCACGTCGACGACCAGCGTCGGCACCGCGTCGGCGCGCTCGTCCGCGACGAGGCCGTCGAGCAGGCCGTCGTACTGGGCGGCGATCCCGTCCGAGGACAAGGGCTGGCCCGCCCACTCCATGAACACGTCGGTCGGGCCCTTGAGCACCGCACCGTGCACGAGCGGCGACACCGCCACCACCGGCGCGCCGGTCTCCCGCAGCGCTCGTGCGAGCCCCGGGACGGCGAGGATCGGGCCGATCGAGATCACCGGGTTCGACGGCCCGATGACGACGGCGTCCGCGGCGGCGATCGCGTCGAGCACCTCGGGCGTCGGCCGGGCGGACTCGATCCCGAGCAGCTCGACGCCCTCGACCGGACCGGCGGCGCGCTCGCGGATCATGAACTCCTGGAACGAGTGCCGGCGGCCGCGCGCGGACACATGGGTGCGGACGGGCTCGTCGCACATCGGCAGCACGCGCGCCGCGACGCCGAGCGCGCGGCGCGCCTCGTCGATCGCGTCGGTCAGGCGCGCGCCCTCCGCCAGCCGGCGGGCGCGGCGCAGGCACAGCGCGAGGTCGCGGTCGCCGAGGTTGAACCACACGTCGTCGCCGAGCTCCCGGAGGCCGGCCATGACCTCGAACGTGTCGCTCTCGATCCCCCAGCCGCGCTCGTCGATCCGGTCCGCGAGCCAGAACGTGACGAGGTCGGGGTCGGGCGACACGTGGCTGCCGTGGATCTCGAGGTCGTCGCCGGTGTTGGCGACGACGACGAGCTGCTCCCCGACCTCGTCGAGCAGACCACGGGCCAGCTTCGCTCCGCCGGTGCCGCCCGCGAGCAGGACTACCACGGACGCTCGCCGAGACCCGTCAGGCGCACGCCCGCGTGGGTCTTGTAGCGCGCGTTGACGCCGATCAGCAGCGCGGTCAGCGACTCGGCGATGCGGGCCATCTCCAGCCGCCCGCCGTCGACGCAGCGCAGCCCGGGGATGAGCTCGATCAGGGCGGCGGCGCGCGCCTTGTCGGCGCGGCGGTCGCCGCAGACGATGACGTCCTCGTCGAGCAGGTGGTCGAGGTCCTTGAGGCCGGGGGCGTTGACCGTGTGCAGGGCCGAGACCACGCGGACGCCGTCGGGCACCATCTCGGCGGCCTGCTCGGCGGCCGAGCCCTGCCAGACGCCGAGCGTGCGCGTCGCCTTGCCGGAGACCGCGGCCGCGAGCGGGACGGTGGCGTCCACCACCAGCTGACCCTCGCGCAGGTGCTCCTTGAGGTTCGTCAGCGTCTCGGACTGGTTGCGGAACGGCACGCACAGGAACACGACCTCGCCGGCGGCGGCCGCCTCGGCGTTCGGGAGCCCGTCCACGGTCGCGTCGGGCGCGCGTTCTCGCACCCAGCCGGCGGCCTCCTTCGCCCGCTCCGCGTCGCGCGAGCCGATCACGACGTGAACGCCGGCGGCGGCAAGCCGCAGCGCCAGCCCGGAGCCGAGCGCCCCCGAGCCGCCGATCACGGTCACCTGGTCGTCCGCCATCGGCGGGGCACCCTATACGCTGCCGCGATGCGGCTGGAGGGTCGGACCGCGCTCGTCACCGGCGGCGCGTCGGGGATCGGCGCGGCCACCGCCCGGCGGCTCGCGGCCGAGGGCGCGCGGGTGGCGGTCGCCGACCTCGACGAGGCGGGCGCGCGCGAGGTGGCGGGCGAGATCGACGGGCTCGCCGTGCTCATGGACGTCGCCGACGCCGCCTCCGCGCGGGCCGGCGTGGCTGCGGCCGTCGACACGTTCGGCCCGCTCGACGTGCTCGTCAACAACGCCGGCACCGACCGCTTCGCGTTCTTCGTCCACACCGACGAGGCGCTGTGGGACCACGTGCTGGGCGTCAACCTGCGCGGCACGATCGCGGTCACCCACGCCGTGCTCGACGGCATGCAGCGCCGCGGGTCCGGCGCGATCGTCAACGTCGCCTCCGAGGCCGGCCGGGTCGGCTCGCAGGGCTCGGCGGTCTACTCGGCCGCCAAGGCGGGCGTGATCGGGTTCACGCGCGCGATCGCGCGCGAGTCCTCGCGGCTCGGCGTGCGCGTCAACGCCGTCGCCCCGGGACCGATCGAGACGCCGCTGCTGACCGCCGCGCCCGAGCAGCTCGGCGAGATCGGTCAGCGCCTGATGGAGGGCATGATCGCCGCGACGAGCATGCGCCGGATCGGGCAGCCGGAGGAGGTCGCGGCGGCGATTGCGTTCCTGGCCTCGGACGACGCGTCGTACGTCACCGGCCAGACGCTGAACGTGTCCGGCGGCCTCTCCATGGCCTGATCCTAAGATCGTCGGCGTGGAACTCGCCGAGCTGACCACGCTGCGGCTCGGCGGGCCGGCCGGGCGGCTGGTGGAGGCGCACACCGACGAGGAGGTCGTCGCCGCGGTCCCTGAGGCCGCGCTCGTGCTCGCCGGCGGCTCGAACGTCGTCGTCGCCGACGAGGGCGTCGCGGGCACGGTCGTCCGGATCGCCACCCGGGGCATCGATCGCGACGGCTCGCGGCTGACCGCCGCCGCGGGCGAGTCGTGGGACGACCTCGTCGCGCGCACCGTTGCGGAGGGCCTGCAGGGCTTCGAGTGCCTGTCCGGGATCCCGGGCTCCGTGGGCGCGACGCCGATCCAGAACGTCGGCGCGTACGGGCAGGAGGTCGCCGAGACGATCGAGTCGGTGCGCGTCTACGACCGCGAGGCCGACCGCGTGCTCGAGCTGCCCGCCGCCGAGTGCGGCTTCGGCTACCGCACGAGCGCCTTTCGCTACCACGACCGCCACGTCGTCCTCGCGGTCACGTTCCGCCTCCGCGAGGACACGCGCTCGGGCCCGCTCCGCTACGCCGAGCTCGCCCGCACCCTCGACGTGCCCGTCGGCGGCACGGCGCCACTCAGCGACGTCCGCGAGGCGGTGCTGCGGCTGCGCCGCGGCAAGGGGATGGTGATCGACCCCGCCGACCCGGACTCGGTCAGCGCCGGCTCGTTCTTCACCAACCCGATCCTCGACGCCGCGCCCGCGGGAGCGCCGGCCTGGCCGGAGCCGGACGGGCGCGTGAAGACCTCCGCCGCCTGGCTGATCGAGCATGCCGGCTTCGAGCGCGGCTACGGCAACGGGCGCGTGGCGATCTCGACGAAGCACACGCTCGCGCTCGTCAACCGCGGAGGAGCGACCACCGCCGAGCTGATGACGCTCGCGCGCGAGATCGCCGCCGGTGTGGACGGACGGTTCGGGGTCGCCCTGCACCCCGAGCCGGTGCTCGTCGGCCACTCGTGGTGAGCGCGGCGGCCTCGCAAAGCTTCAGCGACCGCTGAACTCCGGCTGGCGCTTCTCGCGGAACGCCGCGGCACCCTCGGCGAAGTCGTCGGTCGCCGCGCAGCGCTCTTGGAACGCCACCTCGAGCTCGAGCGTCGTCGACAAGGCGGGCTTCGCCGAAGCGTCCATCACGCGCTTGGCGAGGCCGACGGCGACGGGGGCGCAGGAGAGCAGCTCGCCGACCAGGGCAGCCGTCGCGTCGTCGAGCTCAGCGGCCGGCGCCACCCGGTTGGCGAGCCCGATCCGCTCGGCCTCCTCGCCGCCGATCAGCTTGCCGGTCATGATCAGCTCCTTCGCTCGGCCCAGCCCGACGACCGCCGGCAGGCGGGACGAGCCGCCGACGTCCGGGATCAGGCCGATCCGCGTCTCCGGCATCCCGACGAGCGCGTCGGCCGCGATCACGCGCAGGTCGCACGCGAGGGCGAGCTCCATCGCCCCGCCGATGCACGCCCCGTGGATCTGGCAGATCGTCGGCTTGGTCATCTCCTCCGCGAGGTTCCAGGCATCGAGGCAGCGGGCGCGGAACGCCCGCAGCCGCTCGGGCGCGGCCGCGAGGTCGGCCAGCGTGCCGAGGTCCATGCCGGAGGAGAACATCGGGCCGGCGCCGCGGATCACCACGCAGCGCACCTCCGGATCGTCGGCCGCCGCCCGCAGCGCCTCGCCCGTCGCGGTCACCAGCGCGCCGTCGAACGCGTTGCGCTTCTCAGGGCGATTCAGCACCACGTGGCGCACCGCGCCGCGGTCTTCGGTCAGCACGAGGGTCATGCAAGGCACCCTACGTGGGTAGGCAGGCGCGTATGCCCGAACGTCTCCTGCCACCCGGAAACCACGTGCGCAAGCTCGCGTCGCTCGACGCGCTCGATGCCCCCGCGAAGGCGATCGCCGCACAGGTGCGCAAGATCATCAAGCCCGGCCCGGTGAAGGACGCCCTGAGCGGGAGCTGGCTCGGTCACGCGCTGCACCCGCTGCTCACCGACGTCACGATCGGCAGCTTCACGAGCGCGGTGATGCTCGACTGGCTGGGCGGCGACGGCGCGCGGCCCGCCGCGCGGCGGCTGATCGGCATCGGCCTCCTGAGCACCCCGACGACGGTCGCCAGCGGCTACTCCGACTGGGTCGACAGCGAGATGTCGGACGACCGCGTGCGGCGGATCGGCATCGTCCACGCCGCCGCCAACGGGACGGGCGCGGCGCTGTTCGCCGCCTCGTGGATGCGGCGCCGCAACGGCGGGGGGCGCCTGCTCGCGCTCGCCGGCAGCGGCGTGATGAGCGCCGCCGGCTACCTCGGCGGGCATCTCTCCTTCGCCGAGGGCGTCGGCGTCGACCAGACGGCGTTCGAGACGGCGCCCGACGACTGGGTGTCCGTGCTCGGCAGCGACGACCTCGCGGAGGGAGAGAAGCGCTGCGTGATGGCCGACGGGACGGCGGTCATGGTCGCCCGCAGCGGCGGCGAGCTGTACGCGCTCTCCAACCACTGCTCGCATCGCGGCGGCCCGCTGCACGAGGGCGAGCTGCGCGACGGCACGATCACGTGCCCGTGGCACGCCAGCGTGTTCGAGCTGCGCGACGGCGCGCTCGTCCACGGCCCGGCCGCCTACCCCCAGCCGGCGTGGGACGTTCGCATCGCCGAGGGCCGCGTCGAGGTCCGCCGCCGCTAGTTGAAGGGTCTGACCCTTTAGGTACTCGGCCCGGGCCTCTCTGCGGCGCGAACCGCGTACCTAAAGGGTCTGACCCTTTAGGGAGCTAGCCTGCCGCTGATGCTGGAGCTGCTGCGTCCGCCGCCGCATCGCGGTCCGCTGATCGCCGCGGGGGCGGTCGCGCTGGCGGCGGGGCTCGCGCTCGCGCAGCTGCGGATCGCCGACCGGCTGACGCCCGGCTACCACCTGTTCGCCCTGGCGGTGGCCGCCGGTGTCGTGCTCGCGCTCGGGGTGCAGGCGCCGAACGAGGACGACCGGCCGCCGGCGTACAGGTCCGTGCTGCTCGTCACCGGCCTCGGCCTGCTCTACCTCGCCTTGCTGCGGCTGGCCGACGCGCTCGGCGACACCTCCGAGGACCTCCCGAGCGCCACCATCACGCTCACCGCGCTGGTCGAGGCCGGCGCGGCGCTGGCGATCGCCGCGCGCAGCCGGTCGGCGGTCTGCGGGCTGATCGCCGCCGTGGCCGGCATGGTCGCGGTCATCGCCGGCTGGGAGTGGATCTTCGAGCCGGACTCGTTCACCGCGGCGCGCTGGCTGCTCGGGCTCGGCGCGGCCGGCCTCGTGCTCGGCTCGCTCGTGCTGCGCGCCGGCCGCCCGCGGCAGGCGGAGCTGCTGGTCGCCGCCGCCGGGCTGGCGATCCTCGCGATCCCGGCCCAGGCGGGGTTCACCGCGTTCTTCGACATCGTCTTCTTCGGGCCGCCCACCGATCCGTTGCTATCGGGCTTCTGGGAGCTCGTGATCCTCGGGGCGGGGTTCGGGCTCGTGGCCTACGGTGCGATCGACCGCATCCCCGGTCCGGCGTGGCTGGGCGTGGCCAACCTCGGAGCCTTCGTCCTGGTCGCAGGCAGCTTCCACGACGAGACGCTGCGCTGGTGGCCGCTGCTGCTGATCCTCGTCGGCGCGGGCGCGATCGCCGCCGGCCTGCGCCCCCGCAAGCCGCTCCCGCCCGAGCCTGCCGCCTATCGCGCGGGCGACGCGCCGCTGGCCTCCAGGACCGAGGAGATCGTGCTGCGGGTGCGCGTCGACGACGCGCCGCCGCGATAGTTTGAGCAGCGCATGACCGACGCCCAGCACGTCACCGACGCCTTCGACCGAGCGTACGCCGGCGGCCCGGAGCGCCATCGCGAGAAGTCCGCCCAGCAGGGCAAGCTGCCGGTGCGCGAGCGCGTCGCGCGGCTGCTCGACGAGGGCTCGCTCACCGAGGACGCGCTGCTCGCCAACTGGGAGGCCGACGGCCTCGGCGCCGACGGCGTGGTCACGGGGATGGGGACGATCGGTGGCCGCACGGTGGCGTTGATGGCCAACGACCCGACGGTCAAGGCCGGCTCGTGGGGACCGAAGACCGTCGAGAAGATCCTGCGCATCCAGGAGGCCGCGCTCGCCCACCGCGTGCCGATGGTCTACCTCGTCGACTCCGCGGGCGCGCGCATCACCGACCAGGTGCAGATGTTCCCCGGCCGCCGCCACGCCGGCCGGATCTTCTACAACGAGGTCCGCCTCTCCGGCGCCGTGCCGCAGGTGTGCGTGCTGTTCGGGCCGAGCGCGGCCGGCGGCGCCTACATCCCCGCCTTCTGCGACGTCGTGATCATGCGCGACGGCAACGCCTCGATGTACCTCGGCTCTCCGCGGATGGCCGAGATGGTGATCGGCGAGTCGGTCTCGCTCGAGGAGATGGGCGGGGCGAAGATGCACACCGGCGTCTCCGGCTGCGGGCACTTCCTCGTCAAGTCCGACGAGGAGGGGATCGACCTCGCCAAGCGCTACCTGTCCTATTTTCCGAGCTCGTGCGACGAGGAGCCCCCGGCGGCGCCGCCTGCGGCGCCCGCGGACGTCACGCCGATCCGCGAGCTGATCCCGGGGGACGAGAACAAGCCGTGGAACATGCACGAGCTGATCGAGGCGGTGGTCGACGAGGGCTCGTTCCTCGAGGTCCACAAGCGCTGGGCCAAGGAGGTGATCGTCGGCTACGCGCGGCTCGACGGCCGGGCGATCGGGATCGTCGCCAACCAGCCGAAGTTCAAGGGCGGCGTGCTGTTCGTCGACTCGGCCGACAAGGCCGCGCGCTTCATCTGGACCTGCAACGCGTTCGGCATCCCGCTGCTCTTCCTCGCCGACGTGCCCGGCTTCATGATCGGCACCGCGGTCGAGCGCCAGGGCATCATCCGCCACGGCGCGAAGATGATCTCGGCCGTCTCCGAGGCGACCGTGCCGAAGCTCTCGGTGATCGTGCGCAAGGCGTACGGCGCCGGGCTGTACGCGATGGCGGGGCCGGCCTTCGAGCCGGACGCGACGCTGGCACTGCCCACGGCCAAGATCGCGGTGATGGGGCCGAGCGCGGCCGTCAACGCCGTCTTCTACAACCAGCTGCAGGCGATCGAGGACGAGGACGAGCGGGCCGCGCGCCGCGCGGAGCTGATGGAGGAGTACGCCGAGGGCGTCGACCTGCTCAAGCTGGCGTCGGAGATGGTGATCGACGCCGTCGTGCAACCCGAGGACCTGCGCGACGAGCTCGTGCGGCGCTACGCCCGCTACGCGTCGCGGACTCGAGAGTGGCCGGCCAAGCGCAACGCGATCCCGCCCGCGTGAGCGGGCCAAGCAAGCTTGGCCTTCCGAGTTCGCTTCGCGAACATCGCGGGCAGGTTGTCCCATGAGCGGCGACGCGCGGCGCGAGCTCTTCGGGCGCCTGATCGACCACGCGGCGCTGTTCCCGCCCGCCTCGCTCGACATGCCGGCCGCGCTCGAGGAGGACCGGCGCGCGCGGGCGACGCCCCACGCCTGGATGCTCGACCGCTTCATCGTGCCCGCCTCGCGGCTCCGCGAGCTGCCGGCCGAGACGCCACCGCTGAGCGTCGTGCTCGATCGCGGAGAGGGCGACCTCGATGAGATCGCGCGCCACGACGTCAAGCTGCTCGAGGGCAAGATCGACCCCGCCTGGATCCCCGACACCCAGGCGCTGGTGGAAGCCAAGCTGGGCGTGCCGGCGTTCTGGGAGCTCTCGCCCGGGCGCGGGCTGGCGGGCGCGGTGGCCGCGGTGCGGCAGGCGGGAGCGGGCGCGAAGATCCGCTGCGGCGGCGTCACCGCGGAGGCGTTCCCTTCGGTCGAGGCCGTCGCGGCGTTCGTGCTCGCCTGCCGCGACGCCGGCGTGCCGTTCAAGGCCACCGCCGGGCTCCATCACCCGGTACGGCACGTCGACGAGGCCACCGGCTTCCACATGCACGGCTTCCTCAACCTGCTGGCCGCGGCGGTGTTCGCGCACGGCGGGGAGGACGACCTCGTGCCGCTGCTCGCCGAGGAGGACCCGGCCGCGTTCACGGTCGACGCGGACGGGCTCGAGCTGCATGGCCGCCGGGCCGGAGCCGAGGCGATCGCCGCCGCCCGCGCCGAGCTGTTCGTGGCCTACGGCTCGTGCTCGTTCTCAGAGCCGGTCGACGACCTCACGGCGCTCGGCATCCTCTAGCGCGAACGCCAGCGCGGCGTCCATGGCGTCGGCGCCGCAAGGACCGATCTCGAGCACCTGCGCGTGCAGGCGCTCGCGCCTGACATGGTCGTGCACGGCGCGCGGCACCGCGTGACCGGCGCCGACCAGCAGTAGTGCCGCACGCTTGTCGAGCTTCTCGAAGAGCGCGATCGCCACGGCCACGCCGGAGGCGTTGTCATCGGCGCCCGGCGAATAGTCGGAGAGCGCGACGTCCAGCGCAGCCGCGAGCGCCGCGAGCAGCACCAACGTCGGGACGAGCTGGGCGGCGCCGAGCCAGCCTGCGTCGACGTCCGCCACGCGCGCGGCCGCCGAGGCGGCGACCGCCGCGCCGCAGGCCGCCAGACCGCCGTACGGAACGTGCCGCAGCCGCGCCCGCCAGCGGTCGCTCAGGACGAGGCCGTGGCGCGGCGCGTCGTACGCCGCGACGACGAGCAGCTCCGGGTCGGCGGGGCCGGCGAGCACGTGCTGGGTGGCCCGGCGCGGGAAGAGCAGGAGGAGCGGGTTGCGGCCGAGCGCGTCACCCGCCAGCGCCACCGCTCCCGCGGCCGCGATCGCGAGCCCGGCCACGGGCGCGACGGTGCTCAGCAGGCCGCCGGCGACGGCGGCCACGCACGCCAGGGCGAGCGCGGCCGCCCGCTGCGGACGCACCCAGCGCGTCTCCACCCAGGCCTCGCTCCCGCGGGCGCGCAGCTCGGCGTGGAGCCACAGCGCGGCGCGTCGCTCCGCGTCCGTGCACGCCCCTCTCCCGGTGAAGCCGCCGAGCCCGTCGACCACCCGCCGCATGGCGCGCCACCGTATAGCCTCCCCGCCCCGATGGACTCCACCGACCTCGCCTTCGCCGGCGCCGCGCGCCAGGCCGAGCTCGTCCGCCGCGGGGAGGTCTCCGCGCGCGAGCTGGTCGAGCTCTACCTCGAGCGGATCGAGCGCCTGGACCCGCTGTTGAACGCCTACCGCGTGGTGTTCGCCGAGCGTGCGCTCGCGGAGGCGAATCAGGCCGACGGACGTGCCCGCGCGGGCGACACCCGGCCGCTGCTGGGGGTGCCGATCGCGATCAAGGACGACTGCGACGTGGCGGGGGAGGCGACCGCGTTCGGCCTGCTCGCGAACGGCGCCGCACCGGCCGACGCCGAGGTCATCCGCCGCCTGCGGTCGGCGGGCGCGGTGATCCTCGGCAAGACGCACGTGCCCGAGTTGACGATCACGCCGTGGACCGAGTCGCCGACCTACGGCGCCACCCGCAATCCCTGGGACGTCGACCGCACGCCCGGCGGCACGTCCGGAGGCTCGGGCGTCGCGATGGCCGCGGGCCTGGCGGGAGCGACGATCGGCTCGGACGGCGCGGGCTCGATCCGCATCCCCGCGGCGTGCTGCGGGCTGTTCGGGCTGAAGGCGCAGAACGGGCGCGTGCCGACGGCCCCCGCCGTCGAGCCGTACTGCGGGCTGACGACCTGGGGCCCGCTCACCCGTGCGGTGGCCGACAGCGCGCTGATCTACGACGCGATCAAGGACGGCGGGCCGTCGTTCGCCGAGGCGGCGGCGCGAGAGCCGGGACGCCTGCGGGTGGCGGTGTCCGTGCGGACGCCGCCGCTGACCGGCGTCCAAGCCGACGAGGAGCAGCTCTCCGGCGTGCAGCGCCTCACGGAGGTCCTGCGCTCGCTCGGGCACGAGGTGATCGAGCGCGAGATCGGCTACACGCCGCCGATCGCCGCCAACGTGATCGCCCGCTACCTGCGCGGCATCGCCGACGAGGCGGGGATCGTCGGCCACCCGGAGCGGCAGTCGCGGCGCACCCGAGGCTACGTGCGGATGGGCGCGGCGATCCCGTCGGCCTTCGTCGAGCGCGCGAAAGCGGCCGCCGCGGCCGATGCGCGGGTGCTCGACGAGGTCTTCGCGGACGGCGTCGACGTGGCTATGACGCCGATGTTCACCCGCCGCCCTCCGCGGGTGGGGGAGTACGAGGGGCGCTCGGCCTTGTGGGCGTTCGTCGGCTCGGTCCGCTTCGTGCCGTATTGCGGCGGCTACAACCACACGGGCCAGCCCGCGGCGTCCGTGCCCGCGGCGTGGACGGCCGACGGCTTCCCGGTCGGCGCCCAGCTCGCGGTGCCGCCGCACGGCGAGCCGGTGCTGCTCTCGCTCGCCGCCCAGCTCGAGCGCGAGCTCGGCTGGCTCGACCGGCGGCCGGAGCTGGCGCGGTGAGCTCGGCGGCGCTGCGGGAGGTCGCCGAGGCGATCGCGCGCGAGGCGGGCCACCAGCTGCGCGACGCCTTCGCCGGGCCGCTCGTCAACGTCACCGCCAAGTCGAGCCCCACCGACCTGGTGTCGGAGGCCGACCACGCCGCCGAGCGCCTGATCCGCGAGCGCCTGGCGGCGGCCCGGCCCGGCGACGGCTTCCTGGGGGAGGAGGGTGGCGACGACGAGGGCACGACGGGTCTGCGGTGGGTGGTCGACCCGCTCGACGGCACGATCAACTTCCTCTTCCGCATCCCCCAGTGGGCGGTCAGCATCGCGTGCGAGGATGCGTCGGGAACGCTGATCGGCGTCATCTACGACCCGATGCGCGACGAGCTGTGGTCGGTCGAGCGCGACGGCCCGGCGCTGCTCGACGGGCGGCCCGTGTCGGCCTCCGCGCGCACCGATCTGAGCACGGCGATGATCGCCACCGGTTTCGGCTACGACGCCGAGATCCGGCGCGGCCAGGCCGAGATGGTGGCCCGGCTGCTGCCCGAGGTGCGCGACATCCGGCGGCTCGGCTCGGCGGCGCTCGACCTCGCGTGGACGGCCGCCGGGCGCTACGACGCCTACTACGAGCGCGGGCTCAACCACTGGGACCTGGCCGCGGGCGAGCTGCTGTGCCGGCGCGCCGGCCTGGTGGTGCGCGAGCTGCCGGCGCGGCCGCCCGCGGGGCCGGGCGTGCTGGTGGCGCCGGAGGCGCTGGCCGACCCGCTCGAAGTGTTCGTGGCCTGACATCTCGGCGGGTTGGGTAGGGACAAGGGCATGACCATTGTCGCCGTGATCGTCTTCTGCATCTTCCTCCTGATCCTCGCCTTCCTCGCTCCGCGCCTGTCGCGGCACCCCGAGCGCGGCGGCCAGAAGGTCCTCGGGTTTGGCAGCCGCGGCGCCGGCAAGGCGCCAGGCAAGCTCGGTCGCTGGCTCCAGAAGCCGTTCCACACCTCCCAGAAGGCCGTCTCCAAGAGCGGCAGGGCTGGGCGCAAGGGCCGCGGCAAGATGCCGCTCTAGCGCCAGCGCGCCATGGCTCGCGCGCGCGACTCGTCGTCGGCGCGCATGTGATCGAACACGGGTGAACCCGGTGCGTATTCGGTGTGCGTCCCGTCGAGGGTGCGTAGCCGGCCCGCGAGGTCTTGCGCGTATGCCGCGCGGAAGTCGTCGAACGCGACCGGGAACGCGCCCCAGTGGATGCCCAGCTCCGTGCTCATGTGGCGGTCGAGGAGCTCGGCGTGGCGAGTCGAGTCACGCGCCGCGCGCGCGAGGCCGAGGTGGAACTCGTCCGGCATCTCCGGGTGCTCGTGCGAGGTGCGGGCGAGGAGCTCGGCGGCGCACAGCTTGGCGTCCATCAGCGCGTGCGCGGGATGCTGATCTCCGGCGTGCTCGACGACCTGGACGAAGGCGTCGCGTGCGGGACGCTCGAGCCTCGGCATGACGGGCAGGTGCCGGGTGTGGTCGGGGCTTCGGGGCAGCGCGCTGAGGTCGTCGGGGAGGTCGTCCTCGCGATCCGCGGGCAGCTCGGCGAGGTGCCGGCGCTGGCGGTGCACGAGCTGGGTGACCAGGTGCAGCGAGCGCTCGTCGGCGAGCGGGTCGAGCTGCTCGGTGTGCGTCGTGAGCGCGGTGACGAGCGCTGGCTTGAGCGCACCGTAGACGTCGCGGTCGAGCAGCCGCGAGAGCTCCTCACCCGGTCCTTGAGGCGCGCCGCCCAGCTCCTCTATTCGGCGCCTGAGCTCCGGGATCGCACGCGCGTCGTCGTACAGATGGGCGGCGAGCAGCGCCTTGACTTCGAAGCGCGGCTCCAGCGGCATTCGGCCGGCGGTTCGGTGCACGGCGTCGCGCAGCACGTCGACGACGTTCGCGAGGCGGGCGGCGGTCTCGGCGGGCGCAAGGGTCGTCACGCCGCGGAGCCTAGTGACGATGCCCGGGGCGGGATTCGAACCCGCACTTGATCGATTTTGAGTCGACTGCCTCTGCCAATTGGGCTACCCGGGCGTGGCCGGTGAAGCGTACGACGGGCCGGTCAGGCGGCTGCGGGCGCCGGACCGCGCTCCGAGCCCCGCTCGGGACCGCGCTCGACCTCGACGTTCCACGCCTGCCGGAAGCCGCTCATGGCGAAGGCGATCAGGAGGATCTGGAGGGGAACGAGCAGCGCGGTCAGCAGCCCGAGCAGCCCTTCGTCGATCGTCGGGTCGGCGAAGCCGGGCTCGTCGCGGTCGAACCATCCGGGGGTCGCGACGGCGGCGAAGATCAGCAGCACGATCGCGAGCGCGGCCGCCAGCGGCAACACGCCGCGGCTCCAGCGCAGCACGAAGAACGCGAGCAGCACGTAGACGAGGATGTAGGCGACCTGCAGCGACTTCGCTCCCTGCAGCGTGTCCCACCCGCCGATCGTCACGATCGCGGTCACGCCGGCGGACGCGAGCAGCAGCACGACGACGATCGCCCGCGTCAGCTTCGAGGCGGCCTTGCGGCGGTTGGGGTGGTCGATCGTGACCCCTGGCTCGGCCATGCGCGCGCGACCATACAATCTCGGTGCCGCACATGCGGCGGTTCCCGCGGGCGTGGCGGAACTGGTAGACGCGCGAGGTTTAGGTCCTCGTGGCTTTACAGCTGTGGGGGTTCGAGTCCCTCCGCCCGCATCGTCGGTGTGTCACCGTGGCCGGAATGAGTCCGGTGGTCACGACGGCGGTCGTTGCCCTGGGCGTGTACGCAGCGTTCGTGATCGCCCTCGTCGTCGCCGGCCGCCGACAGGCGGCGCGCGCGGTCGCCGGGTTCATCCCAGACTGCATCGTGCTCCTTCGTCGCCTGCTCGCCGACGAGCGGCTGCCACGCCGCCACAAGTGGATGCTCGCCGCAGCCATCGCATACCTCGCGCTTCCACTCGACCTCGTGCCCGATTTCATCCCGGTCGCCGGCCAGCTCGACGACGCCGTGATCGTCGCGCTCGCCCTTCGCCGGGTTGCACGCGGCGCGGGGCGAGCCGTGATCGAGGCGCACTGGCCGGGTCCGGCGGCCTCGCTCAACATCGTGCTCCGGCTTGCTTCATGACTTGGCGGGGACGAACGAGTCGAGCAGCGCGACGCTCGTCCGGTGAGAGATCGAGATGTTGCGCGGGTTCGACTGTGTCCACCGGATCCCGAGCCGCTCGCAGTACTCGCAGAACAGCCCGCGGATGTCTTCCGAGAGGTTCGAGAAGAACCAGCGCGGATAGGCGTACTCGGCGACGCGCCCGCTCGGCAGCAGCGTCTTGAACCGATTGACCGTCCGGCACCCGTCGGAGTGGAGCAGCCCGCGCAGGAACTCGTGCGGGAGCTCGTCCACGATCTCCCGTTGCCAGTCAGCGAGCTCGATCTTGCGGTTGTGCTTGCGCCCTGGTCCGTGCTGCGGGATGGCGGTCGGCCAGTACTTCCATGCCGACAGCAGGCGCACGCAGCGTTGTCCTTTCGGCACGTAGCGCGTGACGCGCGGATTCATCGAGACGAGGATGAGCGCGGCCCAGCAGTCCTCGATGAGGTCCGGATACGCGGTGTCGCAGACGATTGCCATCTGGGCGCCGCCGCGAGCCTTCACCGAGATGCATCCGTCGCCTAGGTAGAGGCCGAGGAGGTAGCTGTAGGAGCGCCGGTCCGGCGGATGCCATTCCGTGTGCACGAACATACGTTCCCTTATGCTCCGGACGGAATCGCGACCTGCTCGGCGTCTAAACTGGGCCAGTCGCTCGCACCGGGGGGACTGGTGTAACGGTCAACATTATGGTCTCCAAAACCATAGCTCGAGGTTCGATTCCTCGGTCCCCCGCTTAACCCGCGCAACGCTCGCCCCGCCTCGCGGGCGGGGTGGGATCAGCGCCGAGGAGGCTCGACGAGCACGAGCTTGCCCCGGTTGAGCAACTGGGCGATCGCGCAGGCCTTTTCGATCTGCGCGTACGTGTAGCGGACCGGGTTGTGCAGGGTCTCGATGTGAACGCCGGGGATCTGCATGATGCGGTGGTTGGTTGATTCCCGATTTTCCTTCGCTCGTACCATCGGCATCAATGTCGGCGCCGATGAGGTCGGAAGTGTTCGCGGACGGCCTTCTGGACGAACGTGTGACGCTCGTGACCGGCGGCGGCACCGGGCTCGGGCTGGCCGCCGCTCGGGAGCTCGTCGCCTGCGGCGCGACCGTGGTGATCGCGGGGCGCCGGGAGGAGGTGTTGCTGGGCGCGGTCGAGGAGCTCGGCGAGCGCGCCTCGTACGTCGCCGGCGACGTGCGCGAGGACGCAGACGCCGAGCGCATCGTGCGCGCGTGCATCGACCGCCACGGCCGCGTCGACGTGCTCATCAACAACGCCGGCGGCCAGTACTTCGCGCCTGCAGAGGCGATCGAGCCGAAGGGCTGGCGCGCGGTCACGCGGCTCAACCTCGGCGGCACCGAGCGCATGACCCGTATCGCGGTGGAGCTGGCAATGCGCCCCGCCGGAGGCGGCACGATCGTCAACGTGACGCTCTCCCCGCACCACGGCTTCGCGGGCATGGCCCACTCGAGCACCGCTCGCGCCGCGGTCGAGGGCTACACGCGCGCGCTCGCGCGTGAGCTCGCGGCGGACGGGATCGCGGTGCTCGCGCTCGCCGCCGGCCACTTCGACACCGCGGTGCTCGCCAAGTACCCGGAGAACGTCCGCCGCGGCGCCGCCGGCACCGTGCCCATCGGCCGGCTCGGGCGCGAGCCGGAGCACGCCTGGCTCGTCGCCCTCGCCGCGTCCCCGCTCGGCCGCGCGCTCTCCGGCTCCGTGATCACGATCGACGGCGCCCGCGACAACTGGTTCGGC
>CAWBIZ010000005.1:0-637927 GCA_963789005.1 uncultured Solirubrobacteraceae bacterium | reverse complement strand
GCTGGAGAACTCCGCGCGGTCGCGTCGCTTGCGGGCCGCCCGGAGTGCCGCTTAGGGTCCGCGGAGCTCAGACCAACGCGGACGTTTGACACGGGAGGTCGGGATGCGCGTGGCAGTGCTCGGAGCCGGTAACGGAGGGGTTGCATCGGCGTTTGACTTCGCACAGTACGGCCATGAGGTGTCGCTGTACGCCCCGCCGGAGTTCGGCGCGAACGTGGTCGCGGTGGACGACGCCGGCGGCATCACCGCGAGCGGTGATCTCCAGGGCTTCGCCCCGATCCGATACGCCGGGCACGACGCCGCGGAGGCCATGGCCGGTGCCGAGCTCGTGGTGCTCGTGGGTCCGGCGTACAGCACCGAGCCGCTGGCCGTCGTGGCCGGGCGCCACCTGACCGAGGGCGTGGCGGTTCTGATCTGCCCCGGTTCGTGCGCCGGCGCGATCGCGTTCAAGCATGCGGTCGGGCTCGAGCTCGACGACCAGCGATACATCGTCGGCGAGACCAGCACGCTGCCGTACGCGGTGCGGGTCACCGAGCCGGGCGTCGTCAACGTCTTCCTCAAGCTCACGACCGGGGTCTACCTCGCCGGGCTGCCGCGAGCGGGGACGGACCGGCTTTACGGCCTCGTGAGGGATGTCTGGCCGGCTGTCGAGAAAGCTGAAAGCGTCTTTCAGACCACCCTCCAGAACGGCAACCCGGTGATCCATCCGGCGGTCACGCTGCTCAACGCCGGTCTACTCGAGCGAACCGGCGGCGACTTCCTGTTCTACGAGGAGGGTGTGACCGAGAGCGTCGGGCGGTTGATCGAGGCGGTCGATGAGGAGAGGCTGGCGATCGCCGGCGCGCTGGGGGTCACGATCCTGTCCGAGCCGGCCCTGGGGGTCAGGCAGGGATACATGCGCGAAGCGAACTACTCGACGGGCTACAGCACCGCGCCCGGCTTCCTGGGGATCGGAGCGCAGAGCCAGCTCGAACACCGCTATCTGACAGAAGACGTCGGCTACTCGTTGATCTTCCTGACCGATCTAGCCGCGCACCTGGGCGTACCCACACCGGTCATGGACGCCGTCATTGCGATCGCTTCGGTCCTTCTCGCCCGCGACTTTCGAGGCGAGGGGATGCGGACCATGAACACGCTCGGCCTGAACGGCATGTCCCGTCAGGAGCTCGCCGTCCTCTGATCCGCGTCGCGTTCACATGCGAGGCGCGCTTCCCGCGGTCCTGGTCAGTCGAAGGCGACGGCCTCGAGTCCGTACTTCGGCGCGGCGACTGTCGTGCGGGCGATCTCGTCCTCGTCCAGCGGCGGCGCCGGCCCGTCGTCGGTCGCGGGGCGACCTGCCTCGCGGAAGAAGTCCTCGATGCCGCCTGGCGTGAAGCCCACGAGGATCCGGCTCGGGGTCAGGGCGGTGTTGCGGAAGTTGTGGACCGTGCCCCGCGGCACGTAGGCGAAGCCGCCCGGCTGGAGGGCGTGCAGCTCGTCGCCGATCCGCAGCTCGAACGTGCCGTCGAGGACGTAGAAGAACTCGTCCTCGTGGGTGTGGACGTGCGGCGGCGGGCCGCCGCCGGGCGCGGTCAGGTTCTCGATCAGCACGAGGCCCCCGCCGGTGCTCTCGCCGGTGGCCTTGAACGTCATCGTGTCGCCGACGATCCAGAGGCGTTCGCCTTCGCCCGCGGCGACGGCGTAGCCGTTGGGGGTGGCTGTGGGGGTGGGGTTCATCGTCCGATGGTCTCGATCGACGAGCATCAGCGCAACTTCATTCGCTTCTACTATCAGTAGAGTCGCTTCATGTCGTTCGGCGACGTCCAGCGCCTGCGGGCGCTGGCACTGGTTCTGGACCTCGGCTCGATCTCGGCCGCGGCCGACGTGCTCGGCTACACGCAGTCGGCGGTGTCACAACAGCTGGCGGCGCTCGAGCGCGAGGTGGGGACGGTGCTCGTGGACCGGTCGCAGCGCCCGCTGCGCGCCACCCGCGCGGGCGCGCTCCTGCGCCCGCACGTCGAGCGCGTGCTCGCCGCGTTGGGCGGCGCGCAAGCCGCCGTGGAGGATCTGCGCGGCGGCACGCCGCGCCTGCGCCTGGCGGCGTTCCCCAGCGCCCTGTCCTCGTTCGTGCCGACGGCGGTGCGCGACTTGCGCCGCAGCCACGCGCAGCTCGTCGTCGAGGTCCTGCAGCTCGAGACGCGCGAGGCGGTCGAGCGCCTCCGCGGCGGCGATGCCGACCTCGCGGTGGTGCACCACCTGCCCGGGGTCGCGGTGCCCGAGACCGCCGGCCTGCAGCGGCGCCGCCTGCTGGTCGATCACCTCTACGTGGTGCTGCCCGAGGGCCACCGGCTAGCGCGGCGCGACGCCGTCAGGATCGCCGATCTGGAGGCAGAGCCGCTCATCCTGCCGCGGCGCGACACACCCGCCGGACGCTTCCGCTCGGTCGTGGAGCACCTCTGCGCGCAGGCCGGCTTCTCGCCACGCGTGGCCTACGAGCTCGACGACCTGCCCGCCGCGCAAGCATTCGTCGCCGCCGGCATCGCCGTCGTGCCCATGCACGGACTGACGCTCGCCACGGTCCCGCCCGGCACCACGATCCGCCCGCTCGCCGAGCGTCCGGCCGGCAGCCGCACCATCGAGGCGCTCGCGCCGGCCGCAGCGCGCACACCGGTGGTCGACGACCTGCTCGAGCGCCTCATCCACACCGCACGCGCCTACGCGCCGACACCGTGAATGCCTCCGCCGACGGTGTCGTGCAGCGCGTCAGGGGAGGCGCCAGAAGGCCCCGGTGAGTCCCAGACGGTCCAGAATCGCCTGGTTCTGATCGCGCGTTCTGGGCTTCCAATCCGGCGCCAGCCGGTCGCTCCACCAATCATGCGCTAGCCGGCTGAGGGTGGTGACAGAGAGGGTGGTTCCCGGGTCCCGGTCACCGAGCCAGCGAACGATGTGCTCCTCCGACCGGAAGAGATTCATCGTGCTTCAGGTGAACACGATGTCGTCCCACCAGTGTGCGGCGGGCACGAGGCAGTGAAAGAGGAGTCGCTGGTCAGACGGGAGCCGATCGCGCACGTCGACCGCGAGCGGCTCGCCGCAGTCTGCACATGACGTCTCGATGCGCCCATCGACGTGCAGCGAGGCACACACGCCGAACGCGTCCCACGCGCAGTTCGCGTACCACCACTGCCCGCGCGCGCGAACGCGATAGGCAGTCGGGACGGCTGAGAACGGGTTGGCCATCCGCAGCTCGGCGGTGGCCGGGTTCAGGACGAGCGCATGCGCGTCATGGAGCCGACGCCAGCCCGACTCGACGGCGCTGCTCGTCGACCCGGCGGCGGACGCGACTTCGCCAACCGTCGGAGCGCGCCCACGGTCGACGAAGAGCTGGTAGGTCAGCCTGCGCAGCTCCAGGTCGCGGTCGTCCATCGTGCCAATCCTGCCACGTCGTGACGGGCCCGGATCGCCGCCCTTCACTCGGGCGAGGCACAAGCGCGACTGTGGCGTGAGAGACTCGGCTCGCGCGACCGGATCGCAGACCGCGGACGCGACCGAGGGAGGTCAGATGGGAATTGAGGTGCACGGCGAGCCGGCCGAGGTCAAGGAGTTTCGCTCGACGGCCCTCGCGCGGCAGACCGCGGCCGAGGAGGCGTTCGTGACCAATGGGGATCCCGGGCCCAGGATGGATCTCTGGTCGAGGAAGGACCCGGTGACGCTCTTCGGCGCGATCGGCATGTCCCAGTCCGGGTGGGACAAGCTGAGCGAGACGTTTACATGGGTCGCGTCGCGGTTCTCGAATGTCAGCGACTTCCACTTCGACGTCGAGGTCGTCGGGGTGGATGGAGACATGGCCTACACCCTGGGCTTCGAGCGCTTCAACGGATCGATCGCCGGACGCCCAGTGGAGCCCGTGTTGGTTCGCGTGACGCACATCTACCGGCGCGAGGACGGCGCCTGGAAGATCGTCCACCGCCACGCCGACAACCCCGATCCCGACACCCACATGGAGAGGCCATGAGCGGCGCCGCCCGACCGTTCCACGCGGCGCGAGGAGAGGGCGACTCGCTGCGTAATCCGGTCGCGACGGGGGGACCACTCGAGATCAAGGCTCGCGGCGAGGAGACCGGTGGGGCGCTGACGGCCTGCGAGAGCGTCACGATGCCCGGGGAGGGCCCGCCCTTTCACAAGCACGCGAACGAGGACGAGGCCATGTACTTCGTCGACGGAGCGTTTCGCCTACGGATCGAAGATGAGGTCATGGACATGGCGCCGGGCTCGTTCGCGTTCATCCCGCGCGATACGCCCCACAGCTGGCAGAACGTGAGCGAAGGTCAGGCCCACATGCTTTTCGTCTTCACCCCCGCATCGCCGGGGATGGAGCGATTCTTCGAGCGCTTCGCGGAGGTGGCCGGCGAGGGATCGGCGGTGCGGGAGGCCTTCGCGGCGCTCGCGGAGGATGCGGGCATGACGGTCCTCGGCCCGCCGTTGGCGCAGTCCCACCCGCTTGCCTGAGCCCGGTCTCCGTCGCCCGTGCAACGCGAGCCGACGACCGGCCGGCGGCGGGCGAACGCGGAAGGAGCTCCGACCACTACAAGCCCGCGGGTGAGCATGCGGCTTTGGGCTACCCGCTCGGTGCGCCGTCCAACGGGCCGACCCTGGGATCCTCGCGCGAGCCCTCGCGCTGCGGGGTGCGAGGGTGTAATGCCCGGCCCGTTTCGTCCAGGCCCGCTCCGGTGAAACTCTCTCGAGGCGACGCGAGGAGTGCGACGATGGCCAGGACGAAGGACCCAGACAAGGCGCAGACGGCCAGGGACACAAACGGCCGATCGCCCGCCACCGCGCCGAAGTTGAAGCGCAAGCGCTTCGACGACGAGGTCGACCGGCTCCACGTGGAGCTCGTCAAGCTCCAGGAGTACGTCAAGGCGCGCGGTTTGCGGGTCGTCGTCATCTTCGAGGGCCGCGACGCGGCCGGCAAAGGCGGCGTGATCAAGACGATCACCCAGGACCTCAACCCGCGCGTATGCCGGGTCGCGGCTCTGCCCGCGCCCAGCGATCGTGAGCGCACACAGTGGTACTTCCAGCGCTACATCGCCGAGCTGCCGTCGGGCGGAGAGATGGTGCTGTTCGATCGCAGCTGGTACAACCGCGCCGGCGTCGAGCGCGTCATGGGCTTCTGCACCGAAGAGGAGTATCAGGAGTTCCTCCGCGCGTGCCCACTGTTCGAGGAGATGCTCATCCGCTCGGGCATCACGCTCATCAAGTACTGGTTCTCGGTCTCCGATGACGAGCAGGAGCGTCGCTTCCAGGCCCGGCTGGCCGACCCCGCCAAGCACTGGAAGCTCAGCCCGATGGACCTCGAGGCGCGTAGCCGCTGGGTCGACTACTCGCGCGCCAAGGACGTCATGTTCGCCCACACCGACACGAAGCTGTCGCCGTGGTGGGTCGTGCAAGCCGACGACAAGCGCCGCGCACGCCTGAACACCATCACGCATCTGCTCACGAGCATCCCGTACGAGTACCAGGCGCCCGCACCGCTGGCTCTGCCTCCGCGCCAGAGCGACGAGGGCTACGAGCGCCCGCCGCTCGAGACTCAGCGGTTCGTGCCCGAGGTGTTCTAGACCCGTAGTAAGCCGACGACGAAGGACTCTCATGCCACAGCCCAAGCAACCCGTGACCGACGATGCCATCCAGGTCCGTCAGCTGAGCCATTACCAGTTCACCTGGATCGCCGGCAAGGCGAACGCACCCGGCACGTGGACTCTGCAGCTCGTGCTCGACCAAGGGGCGTGGGAAGAAGTCCTCACGGTCGACCCCGACGACGCGGACAACCTGCAGGACATGCTCTCGACCGCATCGGTCGTCCACTACGACGTTCGCCGCCGAACCCTGATGTTCGGAACGACGCCGGTTGGGAGCGCGTAGACCGAAGCGCGACGCGAACCTCGCACTCGAAGGAGGGCCTCCTCGGGCGGAGCACTGCTCGCCCTCGCGCAAAGCGCGAGTCCGGTGGTCAGCGCGGACGGGTTCGTCAGGCTCCCGGCGCGGCCGACGAGATGCCGGTGTACGCGATCTTATGCGCTGCTCACGGCTCGTCGAGCCCCTGCCGCTGCATCCAGCGGCGTTCGAGCTCGCCGGGACCGAGCGCGAGCTCCTCGTCGGTCCACATCGACTCAAAGCCATAACGCGGCCCCTCGGTCGTCTCGTCGAACACGAAGCCGAACGCCGCCGGCGTGACGTCGAGCCGTCGGCCCATGGCTTCGACGGTCTCGCGCAGGTCGTCCGGGACCTCCCGAGCCGCATCGGCGAACAGCGCGGCGGTATCGCCGCCAATCACGCCGGCGCAGTGTCGCAGCGGTGCGAGCGCGACCATGAAGTCCCGGTCATCCTTGCGCCATTCGTCGGCGCCTTCGATCACGCGCCGCACGATCGCGGCGCGCAGCAGCTGCGGCGACTGCTCGCGCGCGGCGCGCGTCTCCTCCTCAAGCAGCCGAAATGGCACCGAGCTCAGGGTACGCGTCCGCGGACCTGCAGCGATTTTCAACGCGAGGCGGCGGTGCCGCGGCGATGATTGCTCCTCGCGCAAAGTGCAAGTGTCGTGCGGAAGCGTCGCGACCACCTGCCGGAGGCGCTGTCCGCCCGGCTCTCCATCTCCTCAGTCATCCGCTGCGGCGACACGCCGGCAGCGACCACCATGCGCGGGGGATCGGGCACGACGGTTAGCAGCGTGAGCTGCGAGCGCTGATCGACGGCATATGGGACAGCGTGGCGCAACGCAAACGCCGCCGCCGGCGTCTCATCGAGGGCGACCAAGATCCGCGGATAACGGGGCCACTCAAACCCAGACTCCGCGGCCGCGGCCTGCTGGTCCGACACGCCCGCCACGCAGCGGAGACTAATGCCGAGACAACACGCTGCTGGCAGGCGGTGTAATCGCGCGGGGGACGATCGGATTAGCCGAGAGGCGGCGTCCAGCTGCAAGTCGCGCGCGAAGCGCTAGTCCGACGGGGTCGTTGCTGGCGCATGAGTCCAGGCGAAGGGAGCAGTCGCCTGAGGGAGCGAGCCGATCTGACGGGGTAATTAGTGCGGACCCGCACATTATGTTCGCTTGACGAACATTGGAGAACATCGCAAGCAGTCATTACGCACCGTTCCCCGCCGCCTCGACGGCTCGCCGTGTGTCGTCCTCCTCAGCGTCTCATAGCAGCTCGACCCGATAATCGCACCGGAATACCGCGCGTCGGGGCGACAGAGCGCCCCCTGCGAGTTCCACGCTGGACGGAGGCACGATGTACGACAAATCGGTCTTAGCGACCGCGGTCATCATCGGACTGACGCTACTAAGCGCCCCACCCGCGTCTGCCGATCCGTGTGGCCAACCTGACCGCCAAAACACGCCGCAGAACGCACAGCTCGCGAGAGCGGCGCTGACGCTAGATGAGAAGAGCTCGAAGACACACCTCTGGTTCAAGCGCGAAACGGGCCACCGCGAGATCAGTTTGGTCTTCCGCGCCACCGGCTGCGATCTGCCCAACCGGCTCTCTGACCTAAGGCTTGTGGTACTCCCTGAGCAAGGCTCTTGGGAACTCCCCGGTGGCGTGTTGACGGTGAAGTCGGCCGAGGTCTTCGGGGCAGAGTTTCTGCTTAAGATTGACGTCGACGCGAGCAAGTTCAAACCAGGGACGTACGACGGCAAGCTCGTCGTCCGCTCTTCGTATCTGGACAGCAATCGCACTCCGATTTCGGTGAGCCGCTCGGAGAGCCGTATATGGGTCCCAATGCTCGTGGGTGCGATCACTGGCCTCGCCGGCCTGATCTGGTTTGCGCTGCTGAAGGGCGCTTCGCAGGCTCAGCTGACTGTCGAGCCACGGTGGTTACTCGTGCTAAGCGGCGTGTGCACGGTCGCGGGCATGGTCGCGGTGTTCATCAGCTATTGGGACCAGAACGTCTGGACGCTGGACGAAAACCTGATCGCCAGTGCGGTAGCGGGCTTCACGGGAGCCACGACCGGCGCGATGGCTGGTGTCATGGGAGTGATCTGGGCGACGCCCCGCTCGGAACCCTAGCCGGACCGTGCGGGATGATGAGAACGGACACGCCAATTCGAGCAATTCGGCGATCACGGCTAACCCAGTGAAAGCCGACAAGTGAGATGATCTGATCAGGCGCACTCGGTGGCCGCAAGACTTTCAAACGACCTGGATCAACCAGCTGGCTCAGGCCAGATCCTCTTCGAATCCGTACGAGTCAATGCAGGGTGGGGTCGGTAGGTGAGCTCTTGGGTGCGACCGTCGAACCTCCGGCTCTTGACCAGCGACGTGAAGCGGTTCGACTCCGGAGTGGTCCTCCTCACCTACCTCCCGGCATCTTGACCGCGGCTGGGGCCGCCAGGCGGTGGTAGGTGTCGGCCGCCTCGCGGATCCCTTCCCTCCTCGAGCGAAGGTCTGGCGCGGCAGTGCTCGCTCGGTTCGCCAGCCATGACCAGTCGCTCATGCTTTCGACACGCTCCCGGCGGCCTCCAGCTGATCAGATGTCCAGGGCCATCACGAGTTCTCCCTCTTCCTCCTCGCCGGTAAGCCGGAAGCCAAGCGATTCGTAGAGGCGAGTCGCGCCGGTGTTCGACGGCACCACGCTGGTCCTCGCCGCCGTGGCTCCGAGCTCGCGCCAGTGCTCGAGCACCAGCTGCATCGCGCGCCGGCCGATGCCGCGGCGCTGGTGCCCCTCGGCGATCATGAACCGCCACAGGAAGTAGCCCTCCGACGGCTCGTCGAAGGTGAGGACGAAGCCGACGGGCTGCCCGTCGGCGTAGATCGCTCGCATCCAGTGCCCGGGGGTGAAGTGGGCCTCCGCGATCGAGACCGCGTTCGGCGCGACGAACGAGCGCTGGTCGGCCGCCACCACGAGCTCGCAGATCGCGCGAACCGTCTCGGACGTGATCTCGCGGAGCTCGACCTCCATTTGGGGAAGGCTACGGCGCGCCGGAGGACAGCGCCTCCGACGCCAGCCGCGCAAGCGAGACCGACGCGCTGTCGCTTCTCGTCGAAGGCGGGCGTACTACCTGCTGGTGAGCGGACGCCTCCTGCGGACGATCAATACTCGTCCCGAGCCGGCGTCTCCGAAAGCATCAGGCGATGCCGAGCATCCTTCCGCTCTGGAGCGTATCGGTGAGGATCTGCAGGCGGCAGATCTCCTCGTCGCCGCGATAACGCCAGATGTGCACGACGGGGAGCCGCTCGGACCGCTCGCCTTTCGTCAGGTCGGTGTGCCCGAGCACGACGACGGTGTCGCCCTGCTCGATGAACTCGTCCGCGCTCAGCTCGAACTTGTCCCACGCCCCAACCGCCTGCTGGAGCACCTCGATCGCCGCCTGCTTTCCCTCATGCCGCCCCGAGCCGGGGAGGTCTGTCGCGTTCGAGCCCTCCCAGACGAAGTCGTCGCTCCATAGATCGAGCGCTCTCTCGAGATCGCCCTGGCTGAAGCGCTCGTAGCGCTCTCTCAACGCGTCCGACTTGCCGGCCATGCCGCGCTCCTTTGCTCCCGGTGCTGTCCAGACAGCGCGACCGTAGCGCCATGCCACACAACGCGTCAACGGCTCGGGGCATCCTTCGGCCGAACCGATGCTCGTCGTCAGTCGCTCTGGTCAGGGCCGTTGAGACCGGCGACAGTCGCTACGCCCACGAGCCGAGCGGCTCTCGCTTCATCCGCAGAGCGATTGGGACCGTCTGTCGGTTGATCGAGGCGCCGGCACAAGGTGCGGGCACGGTTTGCCGTGACGCGTGTACCGTGCCGGAGTCTTGACGAGCAAGATCGACATCGGCGGCGTTGTCTCCAAGGTCTTCGACCTGTACCTCAGGTACGCAGCGGTGCTGCTGCCGGTGGCGGCGGCGCTGTTCCTGATCGAGGCTGCCTTCCGGCTCCTCGGCCTCGCCAGCACGCCCCTGGCGCTCGTGGCCGGCGTCGTCGGGCTGATCCTCAGCACCGTCTACACGGGCATCGTGGTCCGGCTGGTCGACGACGTGCGCGACGGACGCCTCGACCAGTCCCCCGGCGACCTCGCGCGTTCGGTGGGGCCGGTGCTGCTTCCGCTGATCGCGGTGTCGATCCTCGCCGGCCTCGGCATCGCGATCGGTCTGGTGCTGCTGATCGTCCCTGGCCTGATCCTGGTCACCCTATGGGCGGTCGTGGCGCCGGTCACCGTGCTCGAGCACCCGGGCGTGCTCGCCGCCTTCGGTCGCAGCCGCGAGCTGGTCCGCGGCAACGGCTGGCAGGTGTTCGGCGTGATCGTGCTCTTCATCCTCATCTTCATCGCCATCGGCATCGTGCTGGGCATCGTCGGCGCGGTGCTCGGCGACGCCGGCGAGGTGATCCTCAACTACATCGGCAGCGTGATCACGGCGCCGCTCGTGGCTCTCGCGTCGGCGGTGCTGTACTTCGAGCTGAGGGAGCCGGGCCCGGAGGTCCCCGTCGCCCCGGAGTAGGTGAATCACGTTGGGCTAGGGCGCGGGCGTCGCGCATGGACGAGCCGCGGGCGTCTCGTCCGCACCTCGACCCGCTCCACTACGCTTCGTGGATGAGTCCTCCGGCGACCCTTCTCATTTGGTTTCAGCTGCGTTCGCCGGAGCTGGCCGAGGACTTTGAGCGTCTGATGACGGAGGATCGCGACATCGTCCGCGGGTCGCTGGACGCGGTCTCGGATTGGCGGCTTACGCGGCCGGCGGACGTGCCCGGACAGTCCCTCGGTCAAGCCGATTACGTGCTGATCGCCGAGATCGTCGAAGTGGAGCGCTTCGAGCAACAGGCGAGCGAACACGTCCAGCGGTTGGCGGACGACTTGGCGCATCTCGTCTCGAGCCGAGGGATGCTCGTCGTGCGTCCCGTCCTTTGAAATCCGCGGTCGGTGGAGAGCGATCAGACCGGCCCTCGGTCTGAGCACGTGCGAGCTCGCAATCGGAGGAGATCGCTAACGCCTTGAGACAGGCGCGACAGTCGCCGGCGCACTGGCGCGGCTATTGCTTGTCGCGCATAGCGATAGCGAGCCGGAAGCGTTCCCACGGAACGCCCTAGTGTCGGGTTGCATGGAAAAGGAGAGCGACTCTCGCTCGACGGCCGTCATGCCGCTACGTGAGTGCCCATCCAGAAGGTTGTCCGACTCTGCGGTTTCCCAGGAAAAGGGATCCGGCCCTCGGGATCCGGCCCTCGGTCTGACGCGCTCGCGGTTAGCCGCCGACGGGACTCCCCAAATGTGGTGGAGGTTCTTGCTCAGCGCTACTCGGACTCGGCGCGGCTCGCTCCGCCTGCGGTGCCGACGGTCTCGACCACGTCACCCTCGATCACGTCAGCGTCCAGCGACAAAGCAAATTCGGCGTTCAGTTCGAGCTCGTCGTGAAACTCGCCGTTCAGGTTCGCGACGAGCGCATCCGCCAACCGGTGCCCCATGGGGCGGAATGTCACGTATGTCAGGCCACCGGAGACGACGCCGCCGAGGACGGGAACAGCTTTGGCGATGGTCTTCTCGACGGTCTTCTTGGTGATTTTCTGCCCGACCAGTGCCCCGACCTTCTTCACCAGCGGGTACCAAGTCGTCTTAGTAAGCGCCTGGGCCGCGACCTTCTTGCCGAGGTTCGCGCCCGCCAGCTTGGAAGTCTGCGACACCAGCGCTGCTGCACCGGCCGCGCCGAGCATGGCTCCGAGATACGCGATGACCCGGATCTGCGCGGCCTCGGACAGCTGCCTACCGCCGTCAAACAGCTCGTCCTCGCCGAACAGGTAGGCGATCTGTTGCGCGAGGTTGATCGCGAAGCCGAAGTATTGCGCGACGTCCGCGCCTCCGGCGGCGACCATGACCAACGGGTTGCCGGGAAGCCCGGTCGCAAACGAGGCCGCCGAGGTCTTAGCGGTGCTGTTCTTGATGATCGAGCTGGCCTTCTTCCGCAGAGACTCGGCCGAGTAGACGGCCTGCGGCCCTCTTTCGAGGATCACATTGAGGTGCGGCGAACCTGCAAAGTGCTTCCGGAGGAAGGCCTCCCGATCGACGCGGACAACCGGAAGCTTCGCGACAGCGCCGATCGTCTGCAGCGTGGTCGCGTAGAGCTTGTCCTGCGAAGTCTCGTACTGAGGCGGGGGGATTGACACTTGGGACGCGCTCCTGACGTTCGCCCGCTAAGCACGCGGGCTGCAAAGTTCCTGGCAATTGAAGACATCGGCCACACCGCAATCGTCCTTGAGCAAGGGAACCTGAGAAGGGGTGAGGAAACGTGCCGCCGCTGCTCCATTCGCCTGGCATCGCAGGCGCGGGCACGAGTCGCGCCTGGCATCGCAGGCGCGGGCACGAGTCGGGTGGCTGTCCTCTTGGACGAACAGCGGCAGTCCTCCTCCGTGCCGCGGCGTGCATGGGACGGGACAGTCACGCCCGCGCCATCACCCGCCGATACCTCGGGGGTGGACACGCTGCGACTGGTTTCGGAGATGCCGGTTCCAGCCGGCAGTCCTTGGGAGGAGTGGGACCGCCTGACTCGATTCCTTGAGAGCGCGCGCATAGCCTTCGCACGAGAGCGCGAGTACTGGGCATCGACGAGAATCGAGGGCGCAGCGCAGGGCCGCATCTCGGCGCCTGAGGGCCACTACAAGGTCACCCCGCGCAGGCACGTCGACGCCATCAACGACGCCGAAACGCTCCACGGATCTGTCCTTGTGCACAGCTATGCGCTGGCTGAATCCGCAGCGGCGGCGAAACTGGAACACCACCGATCGTTCGGCGGCATCGAGGACTGGGGGGCCCGACTCCTGGACGCGAACGGGCGAGACTGGGACGCCGTGAAAGACGGTCTCGCCGGAGCAGTCGAGGTTGCGGTAACCCGAAACGCATTCGCTCACGGTTCGCGCACAATCGACGCGTTAGCGCGTACACGACTGCTTCGTGCTGGCGCCAGAACCCGACCGGCGGGCTCTCGCGTAACACTGACTCATGCCGAGCTGCGCGAGTTGCGGGACCGTCTCAAGAGTCTTCTGAACGCGGGCGGGATCGGGCGTTAGCGCCCGCGCCACGCACTTCGACGGCAGCAGCGGCACGCCGTTCACTTCCGCTTTGGACTGCGATGAAAGAGGGCCTCCCCGGTGGGACGCTCAGCGTGTCATCGAGGAGCGAGCTCGAGGAGGCCCACCCTCATGTTGCATGCTGGATTGGATCTAAGTCGACGTCGGCTTGACGTCTGCTTGCTTGACGACGCCGGCGAGCTGGTCGCGCAGACCGCGGCGCCGCCGGATGCCGACGGGCTGAGCCATCTCGCCGCGCGCCTGGGCAGTCAGCGGGTGCGGGCGGTGATCGAGTCGATGACCGGCGCGCGGTTCATCCACGACACGCTGGAGGAGCTCGGCTGGGAGGTGTTGGTCGCCGACGCGCAGAAGGTCAAGGGGCTGGCGCCGCTGGCGTGCAAGACCGACAAGATCGACGCGCGCGTGCTCGCCGAGCTGTCCTGGCGCGACCTGGTCCCAGCGATCTGGCTGCCCGATCCGAGCATTCGCCGCGAGCGCGAGCTCGCGCGCTTCCGGTTGCACCTGGTTCGGCATCGCACGACGCTCAAGAACCGCATCCACGCGACGCTGATGACCTTCGGGCACCCATGCCCGGTCTCGGATCTGTTCGGCCACGCCGGCCGCGAGCTGCTCGATCGCCTCGCGATTCCCGATCCGTGGCGACGCACCGTCGACGCCAGCCTTGAGTTGATCGATGACCTCGAACTGCAGATCGCCAACCTCACGGTCGAGCTGCGCCGCGAGGGCGCCGAGCACCGCTACATCCCGCTGCTGGTCACCGCGCCGGGGTTCGGCTGGATCAACGCCTACACCGTCGCGTCAGAGATCGGCGACATCGCCCGCTTCGCCTCGCCGGCCAAGCTGGTCGGCTATACCGGCCTCTGCCCACGCGTCTACCAGTCCGGCGCCAGCGACCGGCGCGGACCGATCTCCAAGCACGGTTCGCGCTACTTGCGCTGGGCGCTCTTCGAGGCCGCGCTGCACGCCTGCAAGCACCCGCTCTACGCCGAGCGCTACCAAGCGATGAAGAAGCGCCTCGGCCGCCAACGCGGCCCCAAGGTCGCCCAGATCGACCTCTCCCGCAAGCTCACGGAGGCGATCTGGCACATGCTCACCCGCAATCAGCCCTTCGCCCCGGCAGACGCCCGTTTTCGTCTAGCCGCCTGACGGCTCTCTTTGGAAATGCGCCGCCGGAGCGAACCTCCCATTCAGCACGGTCCCCACACACCAAAGGGGCGATAGAGACTTGAGCGCAGCTCGCCACCACCACAACGCCCGCGGGCCCTGACCACCGCGCCGCCCGACCGCACTTGACAACCAGCCCTCTTTCATAGAGACGAATAGCGAGAGTCGGCGTTCCCGCGGGAACGCGTCGGGTCCGCTGCTGCTCTCGCGTGCAAGCAGCAGTCGTTTTCCATGGATCGAGAAGGCCTGCGCAGCGCTCCGCGCTCGAACTTCGGGGGCACGGCTCAAGGAGTCTCCCGGGCGGTGCCAGCGAGCGCCGAAGGCGCAGCGATCGTTGAGATAGGTCTCGCCCCGCGGCGCTTCGCGGAGAGCTCTTTCATCGTTGTGGCGAGACCGGTCTCCGATCGCGTCTCCGAGGTTGCGGCGGTGCCGCGGCCGTCGAGTCATGCCAATGGCATGGCCTCGATGGAGAGCACGTTGGTTCAGCCGCACGTATGGATGGCGGGCCGCGGCATGGACTCCCGGGGCGCTCAAGCGCGAGCTTGCGAGCGCTGCCCCGGGAGGGCATGACGACGGACCGACCCCTGCTACCCCCGAGACGTTCCCGCGGGAACGTCGGGCTAGTCGGGCGGGGGCTTTCGGGCGCGGCTGGGGGCGACCCGGGGCGGCTCGTCGGGCATCTTGGGATAGACCGGTGGCCAGGGGGCGTCGAGGAGGCCTGCAGCGCGGTCTCGGTCGTGCATCTCGAGTAGGGGTTCGAGCGACTGCGGGGCGTCGTCGATGTCCTCCCACGGGTCGCCGAGCTGGTCGAGGCGGTCGGGGACCGTGGCGAGGGTGAGGTCGTCCGGGTGCAGCTCGGCGACCTCCTCCCAGCGCAGCGGGGCGGAGACCTGGCCTCCCGGGCGGGCTCGGGCTCCCCAGGCTCCGAAGACGGTCTTGTGCGGGGCGTTCTGGTTGTAGTCGACGAAGATCCGCTCGCCTCGCTCCTCCTTCCACCACGCCGCCGTGATCACGTCCGCCCGCCGGCGCTCGAGCTCGCGGGCGACCGCCACCGCGGCGGAGCGGACCGCGTACGAGTCCCAGCGCGGCAGCAAACGGACGTAGACGTGCAGGCCGCGATTGCCCGTCGTCTTCGGGTAGCCGACGATGCCGAGCTCGTCGAGCAGGCCCTTGAGCTCGGCGGCCGCCCGGCGGATGTCAGAGAAGTCCGTGCCCGGCTGCGGGTCGAGGTCGAGGCGCAGCTCGTCGCAGTGCGCCGGTTCCTCGGCGCGGTACGGCCAGACGTGGAAGCCGAGGCAGCCGAGGTTGATCGCCCACACGACGTGCGCGCGGTCGGCGATCACGAGCGCTCGCGACGGCGTGCCGTTGACCGTCATCACGGTCGTCGTCTCCAGCCACTCGGGCGCGTTCTTCGGAACCCGCTTCTGGAAGAACGACGGTCCTCCGGCCCCGCGCGGATAGCGCTCCATGAGCACCGGACGGCCGCCCATCGTCCGCAGCAGCGGCTCGCTCACGCGCAGGTAGTAGTCGACCAGGTCGCGCTTGGTCTCGCCGCGCTCGGGAAACAGCACCTTGCCGGGACTCGACAGCCGGACCTCACGCCCGTCGAGCTCGAGCAGCTCCTCGTCATCGGCCACGAACCTGACCGTAGCTCGCTCGGCACCGGTTGCTCGCAAGGCATTCTCTGACTAAAGTCAGAGAATGACCGAGGCGATGGTCGAGCAGGTCCGCCGCTTCAACCGCACGGTCACCGAACGCGTCGGGGCGCTCGACGACCGCTTCCTGGGGCTCGAGCGGCCGCTCGGAGAAGCCCGGCTGCTCTGGGAGATCGGGCTCGACGGCTGCGAGGTCCGCCTCCTGCGGTCGCGGCTAGGGCTCGACTCCGGCTACCTGAGCCGCCTGCTGCGCTCGCTCGAGGATGCCGGGCTGGTCACGCTGGCGGCGAGCGCCAGCGACCGGCGGATCCGCGTGGCTCGCCTCACCGCGGCCGGGCGTGCCGAACGCGCCGCACTCGACGAGCGCTCGAACGAGCTCGCGCGCTCGCTGCTCCAGCCACTTACTCCGGAGCAGCAGGAGCGACTGCTCGCCGCCATGCGTGACGTCGAGCGCCTGCTGACCGCGGCGAGCGTCGAGATCAGGCCCGTCGATCCCGAGCACCGGGATGCGCGGTACTGCCTCGCGGAGTACGTCGCGGAGCTCAACCGGCGCTCGGAGCGCGGCTTCGACCCGTCGGTGGGCGCGACCGCCCTGCCGCACGAGGTCAGGCCGCCCGCCGGGGAGTTCTTCGTCGCCTATCTGCACGGCGAGCCGATCGGCTGCGGCGGCGTCAAGCACCACACCGACGCACCGGCCGAGATCAAGCGGATGTGGATCGCACCGGCGGCGCGCGGGCTCGGGCTCGGCCGCCGCCTGCTCGAGACGCTCGAGGCGTGCGCACGCGCCGGCGGCGCTCGCGTCGCGCACATCGAGACGAGCGCGGTCCTCGCCGAGGCGCTCGCCCTCTACCGCTCGGCCGGCTGGGTCGAGGTGCCCGCCTTCAACGAGGAGCCGTTCGCCGACCACTGGCTCGAGAAGGCGCTGGAGTAGTTGGACGATCGACGCTTGCGCCGTGCGGGGTCATCTGAGAAGTTCGCATGGTCGAGCGACAGGAAGGAGTCGTCATGACTGATCGGGCCCTGTTCGTCGGGTTCGGCACGCCTGTACGCGGCCGCGAGGAACGCGCGATCGAGGTGTTCGGCGCGTTCGTCGACATGTTCGGCCGCATGCAATCCGACGGCCGAATCGATGGGATGGACGTCGCGCTCCTCGATCCGCACGGCGGTGACCTCGGCGGGTTCTTCATGGTCCACGGCAGCGAGGCGCAGTGCGCCGCGCTGGCCGACGACGAGGAGTTCCGCCGGGCGAGCATCGACGCAAGTCTGATCGTCGACAACTTCGGCGTCGTGCCGGCTGTGACGGGGGAGAGGGTGCCCCGAGAGATGGCGATGTACACCGAAGCTGTCGGCAAGGTCGGCATCGGCGGACACGCGCTCGCCGGCGCGCACAACGGCGGCTGACGGGAACTATCCGGGGCGCCTGCGGCGCCCCGGACCGCTCCGCCCGGATCGATCATCGGTCGCATGGACACGACGCTCGCATCCGCATCCTCCTGGCACGCCCTGCTGCGGCCGCTGATCACGACGCGCGGCTGGACCGCGGTGACGCATCATCTGCTCGGGCTGCCGCCTAGCCTCGCCCGCTGGGGAGCGCGGTAGCGTGAGGTAGGTGCGGATCGCGACCTGGAACGTCAACTCGGTCAAGCAGCGGATGCCACGGTTGCTGCCGTGGCTGGACGAGCGGCAGCCGGACGTCGTGTGCCTGCAGGAGACGAAGCTCGCCGACGACGCACTCACCGAGCTGCTCGCCGCGCCGCTCGCAGAGCGCGGATACGAGGTCGCCGCCCATGGCGAGCCGTCCTGGAACGGCGTCGCGATCCTCTCGCGCGTGGGCCTGGACGACGTGGTCGCAGGGCTCGAGGGCGCGCCCGGCTTCCCGCACCTCGAGGCGCGCGCCATCTCGGCCACGTGCGGCGGCGTCCGGGTCGTCTCGGTCTACGTGCCGAACGGCCGCGTGCCCGACTCCGAGCACTACGCCTACAAGCTCGCGTGGCTGGCGTCGCTGCGGGAGTTGGTGGAAGCCGGCCCGAAGGCCATCGTCGTCGCCGGCGACATGAACATCGCGCCCACCGACGACGACGTCTTCGACCCCGAGGCCTACATCGGCCAGACGCACGTCACGCCACCCGAGCGGGCCGCGCTGGCCCAGCTGCAGGGCCTCGGCCTGCATGACGTCGTGCGCGACCGCTGGCCCGACGAGGATCGCGTCTTCACGTACTGGGACTACCGGGCGGGCATGTTCCACCAGGACCTCGGGATGCGGATCGACCTGATCCTGGCCAGCGCCCCCGTGGCCGACCGGGTGAAGGCCGCCTGGATCGACCGCCACGCGCGCAAGGGCAGCGGGCCGAGCGACCATGCGCCGGTGATGGTCGACCTCGACGAGGCGCCGGACGGGGACATCGGCCCGGTCGTGCCGCCGCCCTCGGCTCCGGCGAGGCGGCGCAAGCCCGCCAAGCTGCCGCAGTCCCCCTGAAGAGCCAGCTGAAAGTTCCCTGCAAGTCCGCGGCAAGGGTCGGGGCGGAGAGTACGGGCCGTCCACCGACCGGAGATGAAGCAATGAGCCCGCTACAGGACGCCGACCTCGCCGCCGCGGTGGCGCTCGGCTGGCGCGTCGCAGAGCTGTACTCGCTCGTCGACGACGACCACGACTGCTCGCCGGACACGCTGCTGCCCGCCCACAGCGGCCTCGCGCGGGCCGATCAGCTCGAGCTTCAGCTGCGCGCTGCGGCCGGGGACGCCAAGCGCGCGGGCGTGACGTCGAAGCCCGCGTCGCTCGCGGCGCTGGTCGCCGCCGCACGCGAGAGCGCCGAGGGCCACGTGCAGCGCGAGGCCTTCCGTACGCAGCTTCGCGCGTGCCACGTGGAGATCAACAAGGACCTGTGGTCGATGAACGAGGCCCTCGGCAAGGCCTATGAGCTCGGCAACGGGCTGTCCGACACGTATGGCCGCGTGTGCCGCGGCTATCGCGAGCCCGGCGCCGACCACGCCCTGGTCTGGCAGCGCGTGTTCGACGAGGGCCGCATCGAGCGCCTGAAGAAGCTGCTCGACGACCTGCAGTCGCGGCTCGACGCGACGGCCGTCAGCGTCGTGCGCGAGCAGCTCGACAGCTGGCGCGACGAGGTCGGCAAGCGCATCGAGGCGGACGACCTGCCTCGGCTCGAGAACGTGCGCAAGGGCCTCCGCCGGCAGACCGTGATCTGGCGCCAGCTGATCGCGGGCGACAAGCAGCCCGAGGCGTACCTGGGCGACGAGCAGCGCGCCCACGTCCGGGACACGCTGCGCGACCTCGCCTGGAAGCGCTACCGCATGTGGCTGCCGCCGCTGGTGGCCGCGCTGACGCTGCTGATCCTCGCGGCGCCCAAGGCCGTCGCCTGGTACGAGGAGAGCCTCGTCCAGTCGGGGCTCGCGTCCGCCGCGGTCGCCGCGATCGGCGCGCTCGGGATCACCCGCGGCTCGGTCGTCCTGACCATGCGCACGCGCCTGCACGAATGGGCCGACCTGCTGTGGCACCGCGCGGTCATCAGCGAGGTGGCCCAGGCGACGCTGACGGTCGAGCAGGTCTTCGGCCCGCCGCCGGCGCGCGATCTCCGCATCAAGGCCGCGACCGCCCACGCCGCCCGACGGCTGCGCGCGTCGGTCACCCCGCCGACGACGGCATCCGGCGCCAAGACGGGCTGACGTACGCGGCTCATCGGACGCGCACGCGCGCAGGCGTGCACCGCGGGCGTCCCTTCGCGGTGATGCTCACGCGTCCGGAGCGCGGCGCACGCAGCGCCAGCCGAGCACGGCCCTTCGCGTTGGTCCGCTCGCTCGCGAGCACTTTGGACCTGCCGGCGCGCCGCGCGACGACGCGAGTGCCTCGCAGCGGCCGCTTGCGCATGGTCACGCGCACGTGCACGACGGCGCGTCGCTTCCCGGCCGCGCGCCGGCGCAGGACGCGCACCACGCAGGCTCGTGGGCGACCCGCTTGTGAGCCGGGTCCCGGCAGAGCCGCGTCGCCGGCGGCGAGGATCGTCCCTTCGGCGGCTGCCGGCAGCGGTGGCGCGCCCGGGGGAGCGGGAGGAATCCCGGGGGCGGTCTGGGCGATGTCCCCCGGTGGCCGTGCGCCCGACCACAGCCGCACCAGGTCCATGTCGCCGCGGAAGCTCAGCTCGCAGGCGCCGACGTACTGACCGAACGACGCGCGCGTCGAGACGCCGTCGTACGCGATCCGCAGGGGCGCAGCCATCGGCGCGCCGACCGGGCGGCCGTCGACGTACAGCCGCAGCGCGCCGCCGTCGAAGGTGCCCGCGACGTGATGCCACGCGCCGTTCCAGACGTCCTCGGGCCGGGCGGTGGCCGAGACGACGAACCGCGCTCCGTCGAAGACGTAGAGCGCGATCCCGCCGGCTGCCGCGGTGTACAGGCCGTAGGAGCCCGCCAGGCACCCCTGCCCGCCGCGCGACACCAGGTAGCGCCACGACCCGGGCTGGCGTCGGCGCGCACGACGGCCTCGGCCGAGAGCGTCTGCACCGCGAGCGTCGAGGTGTCCGGCAGGCGGACGAACGCGCTGCCGTCGAAGCGCAGCGCGCGCCCGGAGGCACCGTCGATCCGTCCCGGGTCCGCCGCGTCGGGCACATCGGCGGATCCCAGCATGCCGCTGAGCTGTTGCGGGCCGTCGTCGACGGCCACCTGCCCGCCGCTCTCATCGAACCGCCACTGGCCGAGCAGCGTGGGATCTGCAGCCGCCGCCTGAGCGGCGAGTCCCAGCATTCCGGCGGCGCCGGCAAGCGCCGCCGTCCCCCGCAACGCAACCTTCGTACACCCTCCCCTGGACATGTTGATCCTCCTTGGATCGTCCGTATCCGACTCGCACCGCAGAAGCGATGTTCGTGCCATCAACGTGCCGGCACCCGGCGAACTTTTTTTGCGCGCCCGAATCCGACTGGTCTGGAACCTGACCCGTCTGGCGCGCATGAGAGGCTTTCCAGCATGGGACAGCGCGACGAGCTACACGCCGGGCACCTTCTCGTGGGTCGACCTGGCCACCACGGACGCCGCACGCCGCCAAGGCGTTCTACACCGGCCTGTTCGGCTGGGAGACCGAGGACACCGACGCCGGCGGCGGCGCCGTGTACACGATGTGCCGCATCGACGGCGACGACGTCTGCGGGATCTTCGAGATGACGCCGGAGATGCAAGAGCGGGGAGCGCCGCCGAACTGGACGAGCTACGTCACCGTCGCCGACGCGGACGCCGCCACCGCGCGCGTCAAGGAGCTCGGAGGGGAGGCCGTCAACGACGCCTTCGACGTGCTCGACGCCGGCCGCATGGCCATCCTCAAGGATCCGCAGGGCGCCGTGTTCGCGGTCTGGGAGCCGCGGGCGCGGATCGGGGCCGAGCGTGTCAACGACATCGGCTGCCTCACCATGAACGAGCTCGCGACGACCGACGTCGACGAGGCCCGGGCGTTCTACGAGGCCGCCTTCGGCTGGACGACGGAGCAGGTCGACACGGGACCCGGCGGCCCGCTGATCGTGTCCGCGAGCAATCGCGGCACGCTCAACGCGACGCTCTCGGATGCGCAGCCCGGCGAGCCCCCGCACTGGCGCCCGTACTTCACGGTCGAGTCGGCCGAGGCGATCGTCGACCGGATCCGCGAGCTCGACGGCGGCGTGCTGGTCGGGCCGCTGCCGCTCCCGGGTCCCAGCAGCATCGCCATCGCCCTCGATCCGCAGGGCGCGGTCTTCGCCGTCTTCGAGGGGCGGGTCGACCCGTGACGTAGCCTGGCGGCCCATGGTGGCCGCCCTGCTCGCCCTCGCTTCCTCGCTGTCGTGGGGCCTGGCGGACTTCATGGGTGGCCTCCAGAGCCGGCGGAACGCGCTGCTGGCCGTGCTCCTGCTCTCTCAGAGCGTCGCGCTCGCCGCGCTGCTCGTGGCCGTCGCGGCCGGGGTCCCGATCGAGCACGACGCGACGGCGACGGCGATCGCGGCCGGGTCGGGGGCGCTCGGCATCGTCGCCCTGACCGCGTTCTACCGGGCGCTGGCGATCGGGACGATGAGCATCGTCGCGCCCGTCTCGGCCACCGGCGCGGCGGTGCCCGTGCTGGTCGGGCTCGTCTCGGGCGAGCGGCCGCGGGCGGTGCAGGTGGCGGGCATGGCGCTGGCGCTGATCGGCGTCATGCTCGCCGCGCGTGAGACCGGGGCCGCCGACGCGCAGACCCGCCGGAACAACCGGTCGGCCGTGCTCCTCGCGCTGGTGGCCGCGGTCGGCTTCGGGTCGTTCTTCGCCGGCATGGACCGGGCGGAGGAGCGCGCCGACGTCGCCTGGGTGCTGCTCGCGGCGCGCGCTCCCGAGGTGCTCCTCATCCTGGCCGCGTGCGTGGTGCGGTGGCCGGCGCTGCCGAGAGCGCCGATCGACCTCGTGGCCGTCGCTTCGATCGGCCTCCTCGACCTGCTCGCCAACCTGCTCTTCGTGCTCGCCACCGGCAGGGGGCTTCTGAGCGTCGTCGGCGTGCTCGGCGCCCTCTATCCGGCCGTGACCGTGCTCCTGGCCCGCGCCGTGCTGCACGAGCGGCTGAACCGCGCGCAGAACGCCGGCGTGCTGGTGACGCTCGCGGGCGTGGTGGCGCTGGCGGCCGGTGCCTGAGTCGCGCTAGTCGTCGAGCGCGAACAGCAGGAACTGCGTGAACTGGGCGGCGGCGAAGTTGTTGTCGCTGACGAGCACGACCGACCGCCGGCCGCCCTTGAGGCGGGGGCCGAAGGTCATGCCCTCGACGTTGTCGAGCGGGATGCCGAGCTCGTCGAGGTCGAGCAGCAGCCGCTTGCGCGCCGGGCGGACGCGCTCGAGGTCCTGGAGGCTGGCGACGCCGTTGACGTTGGTCGCGCGGCGCAGCGAGACCTCGTAGAGCTCGATCGAGTTGCCGGTCCCGGGCGCGCCGACCGAGAACGACCGCTCCATCGCGATCAGCGAGTCGTCGTCGAGCGGCAGGAGCTCGACGAGCCCGTTGACCGAGAACTGTGTGGCGGGCACGGGCGGCTGGGCGACCGGGTCGGTCTCGTAGACCCACTGACGATCGAGCCGGCCCTTGCGCAGGTCGTAGCGCAGGATCCGCGCCGGGCTGCCGTTGGCGACGGTCGCGAGCGGCCCGTCCTGGTAGAGCGCGTTCTCGGTGGCGGTGAACGCGTAGCGGCTGTGCCGGGCCGCGCCGGCGCTCTCGAAGCCCAGGTTCGGCCTTACGCCGCTCATGCGATCGGCGCTCGCCAGGAACGGCTGCGGCACCGGCAGTGAGTTCAGGAACGACCCGTCCAGCGAGTAGCGCCGGACGAACGGGTCGATCAGGGTGTTCGGCAGGCCCTCGGAGGTGACGATGAGCTGGCGATTCTTGGTCAGCGCCAGCCCTTCGGGATCGAGGCTGAAGGGCGGGTACGGCAGCCCGTCGGGCGCCAGCAGCGTCGTCACGTCGGTGAAGCGCACGTCACCGTCGGCCAGCCGCCCGTCGCGGATGTCGAGCCCGACGGTGTAGAACCGCGCCGGCTGGAGCTGGCCCTGATCGTCGGAGATCGCGTAGAAGATGCGGCGTCGCGAGTCGTAGGTGATCGACGACAGCCCACCGACCGTCGTGCCCTCGAACATCGTCCCGGTGGGGACGATCGCCTGGCCGCGGAACTCCAGGTCCAGCGACCGCCCGCCGGCCGCCGCCGGGGCAGCAGCGAGCAACGCGGTGGCCAGCGTGAGCGCTACTGCGGCGGCGAGCCTCGATCGCATGGCTCAGCCCGGGCCGTACGGTCCGCCGATGTTCTGCTCGAACGCCGGCCGCGGATCGCCGGGGTGGGGAGGCTTCGGCTTCGCCTCCGTGGTCTCCTTGATCGGGTCGATCCTCATCCCGGCGGGAAGCGAGATCCGGGCAACCTCCCACGCGCCGTCCCGCTCCCGCGCGGCCCACCGCGCGCGATGCCGATCCGGATGCTCCCGGTTGAGCTCGGCGGCACGCAGCTCGGCGTCCTCGCGGGTCATGGCGTCAGCCTACTCCCGGCAACAGAGGCGCGCAGCCTCTCTGGCAAGTTCGGCGCGCTGCTTGTCGTAGATCGGCGTCTACGCGCACGAGAACCCACACGCCCGGTTCACGGCAGCAGCGTAGGTCGACCGCCACCTGGGCAGCGCGACGCGGCTCTGGCGACCGCTTGTCACAGGACCACGGCCTCGATGCAATTGCTCATGGATGATCGACAAGCCCGTCACGGACGAGGCCCTTCTCCTCGCCGCTCGCGCCGACGCGGAGGCGTTCACGCAGTTCTACCGACGGCATGCGGCCCCGGTGCTCGGCTACCTCGTGCGGCGTACGCGCGATCCGGAGCTTGGCGCCGACCTGACGGCCGAGACGTTCGCGTGTGCGCTCGAAGGGCTTACGCGGTTTGAGCCTGACCGCGGTTCGGCGGTCAACTGGTTGTTCGGGATCGCCCGGCACCAACTCCTGCAGACGATGCAGCGCGGTGGTGTCGAGCGGCGTGCCCGCGACAGGCTCGGCATGGGCCGGATCGAACTCGACGACGACGAGCTCGAGCGTATCCTCGCGTTCGCCGAGTCCGAGTCGACGGCCGCGCTGCTCACCGACGCGCTGGACGCGCTGCCGCCGGATCAGCGTGCCGCGCTCAACGCCCGCGTGCCACCGCGCTCTTCCTCACCGACCCGCAGCGGCTCGGCGAGACGTACGACTTCGAATTCGTGCGGACGTCCGCCAACGGCATCGAGGCCTCAGCAGGATTCGACGGTGAGCTCTTCGCGTGACACGCTCTCACCAGGGACGGGCGTCAGGCGGCGGGTCCGGTTCGTCCGGTGGCCGAACCTCCCACCGCACCCTTGGCGGTCGTCCCCATAGGACCTCGACGCCCTCGGTCCCGTCGTCGCGGGTTGACATCCACGACACGCCGCCGGCCGACCCGCCCCCGCCCTCGACCCAGCCGCTCGGCGTGTTCTCGCAGAGGACGACGTACGGCTCGACGTGCGGCGGCTCGTTGTACTCCAACAGCACCACGGCGTGGTTCCCGTCGGCGAGTAGTCGACTGTGACCACTTGGGCGTACTGAGGCGGCACCGCGTCATCAGCGCGTACAGCCTCCTCGGGCGTCGCGAAGCCGGTCATGATCCGCACCCTAGATGCCGCCACCCGCAACGATGTTCGCCGTCGTGATCACCGGCCCGCCCGGAGCGGGGAAGAGCACTGTTGCCACGGCGGTCCACGACATGCTGGGCGACGCCGGCGTCGCCAACGCTCTCATGGAGGTTGACGAACTCGAGCGTTGCTACCCACCCCGTGGCGAGGCTCAGGTGCTCGCGAACCTCGCGACGATCTGTGCCAGCTACCGGGACACCGGCTACGAGTTCCTCTTCGTCACCGCGACGGTCGAGACCGACGCCTACCGCGACCGCCTGCTCGCCGCCGTCGGGGCGACCGCGTACCTGCTCATCCGCCTTGAAGCGGACGCAGGCACGTTGGAGCGGCGCATCCGCTCGCGCGAGCCCGTCGACTGGTCGGGCACCGACGGGTTGATCGCGGCCGCGATCCGGCTTGCCGCCGAGATGCCCAGCCTCGGCGGCGTCGATCTGGTCCTGAGCACCGAGCAGCAGCCGCCTGCCGTCCTCGCCGCGAAGATCAGCGCTGCGATCAGGGCGATGCCCGATGAGTTTTCATTGCGGCAGAGGTCGAATCTGTCATGACGACGACGCACGTGCTGGAGACCGCCGGGGCCGATATCGCCTATGACGTCCATGGCCCGCTGCCCACCGCGGATGGACGCCCGCCGCTGGTGATGATCGGTCAGCCCATGGCGGCAGGCGGCTTCGCCACGCTGGCGTCGCACCTGGCCGACCGCGCCGTGGTCGCCTACGACCCGCGCGGGCTCGGCCGCAGCACTCGCAAGGACGGCCGGGTCGACCACGTGCCCACGGTCCAGGCGGAGGATGTGCACGCGCTCGTCGAGGCGCTCGGCGCCGGCCCGGTCGAGATGTTCGCGAGCAGTGGCGGCGCGGTGGCCGCGCTCGCGCTCGTGGCGGCGTACCCCAACGATGTCACCACCCTGGTGGCGCACGAGCCGCCGTTGATCCCGGTGCTCGGAGACGCCGCGGCGGCCGAGCGCGCCCGCGCCGCCGTTCGCGACGCCTACGAGGCCAAGGGGTGGGGCGCCGGGATGGCGGCCTTCATCGTGATGTCGTCGTGGCAGGGCGAGTACACCGACGAGTACTTCGCGCAGCCCGCGGCGGATCCCGCCGCGTTCGGGATGCCGAGCGAGGACGACGGCTCCCGCGACGACCCGCTGCTCTCCGACCGCTCCTGGGCGGTCAGCAGCTATCGCCCCGACGTCGACGCGCTGGCCGCCGCGCCCACGCGCATCATGATCGCCGTGGGGGAGGAGTCGCAGGGCACGTTCACGGGACGCTCGGCGATGGCCACCGCCGAGCTGCTCGGCCAGCAGGCGACCGTGTTCCCCAGCCACCACGGCGGCTTCCTCGGCGGCGAGTTCGGCTACGCCGGTCAGCCCGAAGCGTTCGCGCGCAAGCTGCGCGAGGTCCTCGGCTAGGGCTCTTCGCGCACGACCTCGCGCGCGGGCTTGTCGATGCGCAGGCCGAGGAACGAGGGATGGCGCAGACGGCCGTCCGGGGTCCATTCCATGAACGCGATCTGTGCCACGAGCTCGGGCTCGACCCAGGTCGCGGCGCGCGGAATGCCCTTCTCGGGCTCGAACGGAGACGTCTCGCGCTCAAGCGGAGCGAGACGTTCCGACAGCTCGCGCAGCGTCGCGCGGGTGAAGCCTGTTCCCACCTTGCCGGCGTAGCGCAATCGCTCGCCGTCGAAGTGGCCGACGAGCAGCGCGCCGAGGTCGGTGCGCGACCCGCGCGGCGCGGTGAAGCCCCCGATCACGAGCTCCTGCGCGCGCGTGCACTTGAGCTTCAGCCAGTCGCGCGAGCGCGTGGACACGTACGGCGTGCCGAGGCGCTTGGCGATCAGGCCTTCCCAGCCGTCTTTACAGGCGTCGGCGAGCAGCGCCGCGCCGTCGCCGGTGATCTGCTCGGTCATGCGCAGCGGGTCGCTCCAGCGCAGCACGCCTTCGAGCACGGCCCGACGCTCCTCGAGCGGGAGCGACCGCACGTCGCGGCCGTCCGCGATCAGCACGTCGAAGACGTAGTAGAAGAGCTCGCCGTCCTCACCGCCACCGAACCGGTCGCGACCGCCGACGAACGCGACCGCCTCACCGTCGATCACGAAGCCGTCGGCCGGATCCGCATCCAGTGCGGCGGCCAGCGGCGCGTAGCGGTCGTTCAGCGACAGCTCGTTGCGCGAGTACAGCCGCGTGCGTCCGCCAGCCTTGACCGCCAGGCACCGGATGCCGTCGAGCTTGCGCTCGAACACCCACTCCGGGCCCGCCGGCCGCTCTGCGGTCAACACCGCCTTCATCGGGGCCACGAACGCCGGTCGCATACCGGTACGGCTATCAGTATTCGGCGATGAGCGGCTATCACTGCGTGGCGTGACGGCGGCGACGGTGGCGCTCGAGGGGTCGCAGCGCCAGCGGCGCGGGCAGATCTATGTCGCGCTCGCCGCGGTGGCGTGGTCGACCGCCGGCGTCCTCCAGCGCCAGCTCACGCTCGACACGTCGACGCAGGTCTTCGGCCGGGCGGTCTTCGCCGGCGCCGCGCTGCTGGGCTTTGTCGCGATCGTCGAGCGCGGCCGTGTGCTTCAGGCGTTCAGGTCCGTGGGGTCTGCGGGGATCGCCGTGGCGCTGTGCGTGGCGGTTGCCTCGGGCAGCTTCATCGGCGCGCTCAACCACACGAGCGTGGCCCGCGTCCTGTTCATCCTCGCCGTTTCGCCCGTCCTGGCCGCCCTGCTCGCGCGGGTGACGCTCGGCGAGCCGGTCACGCGTCGCACCGTGCTGGCGATGACGCTGGCGCTGGCGGGCGTCGCCGTCATGCTCGGGGCGCCGGGGGAGGGCAGCCTGGCGGGAGACGGCCTGGCGTTCGCCGCGGCGCTCGCGTTCGCCGTGATGATCGTGATCACGCGCTGGCGCCACGACGTCTCGATGGCTCCGGCGACCTGCCTCTCCCAGGCGATCCTCGTCGTCGCCTTCATCCCGTTCGCCGATCCCGGCGAGATCGGCGGCGACGACGTGGGCTGGCTGGCGGCATTGGGCATCGGCCAGATCGGGCTCGGCTTCGGCCTGCTCACCGTCGGCGCGCGGCTGATCCCGGCCGCGCAGGTCGGCCTCATCACGCTGCTCGAGGTGGTCCTGGGGCCCCTCTGGGTCTGGCTCGCACTCGACGAGCGGCCAAGCACGCTCACGCTCGTCGGAGGAGCGATCGTGATCGTCGCGATCGTGATCCAGACGCGCGCGGCACCGCCCGAACCCAACGAAGAGCGCGCGCTCCCAGCACCGCACTAGGAGTCGGGCCGGTGACTCGGGTCGCGTTCGCGGCTGGGCGGTGGATCGTCGTCACGGTCGCGAGCGTCCTGGTGCTCGAACGCCTCACGGATCTCGCGGCGCAATCGGTCGCCGGGAACGGCCCTCTCAGCAGCCGCACGCTGTGATCGGACCGACCTCACGGCCTCGATGCGCTTGCCGACGTCCTCGGAATCCATGCTGGCTCCTCTGCTCGGTTGCGTCGGAATCCAGATGACGTTCGCGATTCGAACGTCAGGCGGATTCCCCTGTGTGACGCTCGTGCGCGCCGGCCGGAGCCGCCTCAAGCGCCGAGTGCCCAGCCGGCGCGAGTCCTGTCGGGCTGCGAGCCGGTGACGGATACGCGTCGGACCGGGTGACCGTGCCGCACGAGCTCGTGACACGCTGCGGCCATTCGGTGCTCGGGGAGAGCGGGCCAGCACGCGATGATTCCCGGGTTGTCGGGGTGGCTCGCCGCCCGAGCGCTCAGGGCGTCAAGGAGATCGGTGAGCTCACGATCGTTGAACCGGAAATCAGCGAAGAACTCCGCTTTCGTGGCTGCCAAACGACTCATCGGGGACCGTCTTTCGCCTCTTCTGAAGAGTGGCGTGCACGCGAAGGAAGAAGAGGTGAGCCCCCAGCGCTACTGGCACCTGAGCATAGAAGCTCGCCGTGACAGCCGTCTGGATTGAGGGCGCGCGCCGCTTCGGGCGGCGGCGGCGCGGGGCGATCACCGTGGTGGTCTCGCTGGCAGCCGCGGCGGTCCTGGTAGCGCTGCTCGCCGGCCGGCGAGATGAGTTCGTGACGGCGCTCTCGGCCGCCGCGGCGTGGGTGCTTGCCGCGACGGTGCTGCTCCAGATCGTGGCGCTCGTCGCGCGCAGCGAGGCGTGGCATCTGACCATCGAGGCGGCCGGCGGGACGGTCGACCGCCGCGTGCTCTACCGCGCGTCGAGCATGCAGGTGCTGGGCAGCGTCGTCAACGGCCAGCTCGGGGTCGCTGCGAGGATCGCGGCCCTGCGGCGCTCCTCTCCGGAGGTGAGCCCCCAGGTGCCGACGCTGATCGCCGCGGAGTTCCCGATCCTCGCCGTCGAGGCGATGCTGGCCGCCCTCGCGTCGTTCACGCTCGTCGGACCACTCGGCCTGCCGTGGTGGCTGCCGATCGTCGGTTTCGCGGTCGTGGGTGCGGCCAGCGCGGGCTTGCGGCATCTGGCCGCCCGGAAGGGTCGGGAGCTGTGGAACGGGCTGGCGGTGCTCCGGAGCCTCAACGGCGGAGGCCGCGTGATCGGGTTCGTATTGGTGGCCGTGTTCGCGCAGATCCTCCGCAACTGGCTGCTCCTGAATGCGGTCGGCGTCGAGGCCTCGCTGTTCGATGCGACGGCCGTGCTGATCGCGCTGGCGACGGTCGGACAGCTTCCGCTCGGCCCGAGCGTCGGCGCCGCGGCGGCGGTGCTCATCCTCGGCAGCCGCGGCGTGGCCGCGGCCGCGGCCGCCGGGGTGCTCATGACCGTGACGGGCACCGCCGGCGGGCTGTGCTTCGCGGCGTGGGCCGGCGGCGACCGGCTCTGGGCCGCCGCCCGCCGTGTGCGTCCACACCGAGGGGAGTAGGATGGTTACAGGGCTCTTCGCCGCTCTTGCGAAAGCGACTTCGCGCAGAGCACCGCTCGGCGATACGTCGGCCGGCGACCTCACGACGGGTTTCCTCTCCAGCGACAGAAGGGCCGTCCTCTTATCGAGCAACTGGATGCCGTGACCGGTCATCCGCGCTCGGGAAAGCCGCCGAGATGGAAACGAAACCGCCGAGCCCGTCACAGACGAAGGAGCGCTGAGTCATGAGCGCAACTGCGGTGGGGCGCGCAGGCACGCTTCGGCGGCGCGAGCACGAAGGCCGTCTCCGCGTCGTGATCGCCGAGGACTCCGTGCTGCTGCGCGAGGGGATCGCTCGACTGTTGGAGGAGTCCGGCTTCGAGGTCGCCGGCCAGGCGGGGGACGGCGAGGACCTGCTGCGCAAGGTCGGCGCGCACAAGCCCGACGTCGCGGTGGTCGACGTACGCATGCCGCCCACCCATACGGACGAGGGCCTGCGCGCCGCCCACCGGATCCGCGCTGAGCACCCCGACACCGCGGTCTTGGTGCTTTCCCAGTACGTCGACGAGGCCTACGCACTCGAGCTGCTGGTCGAGTCCACCGAGAGCACCGGCTACCTGCTCAAGGACCGCATCGCCGACGTCGAGACCTTCACCGACGCGGTGCGGCGCGTGGCCAACGGCGGCTCGGCGCTCGATCCCGAGGTCGTGGGGCTGCTGCTCGGCCGCCGGCGGCGCGAGGACCCGCTCGCGGTACTCAGCCCGCGCGAGCGCGAGGTGCTGGGACTGATGGCCGAAGGGCGCTCCAACTCTGCGATGGCCGAGGCGCTCGTGGTCAGCGAGCGTGCGGTGGAGAAGCACGTCACCTCGATCTTCAGCAAGCTCGACCTGCCGCCCGCGGTGGCGGACCACCGACGTGTGCTGGCCGTCCTGTCGTTCCTACGCTCGGAGTAGCCGACGCGCCCGTGCCCAAGCTCGAGAAGACCTCCCAAGCGACTCCCGCGGCCGAGATCGGATCCACGATCACCGCGAGGCTCGACGACGGCCCTCTGAAAGGCGGCAGCATCGAGGCTGAGATCGTCGAAGGCCGCCCGCCGAAGACGATCGATGCGCCTGCTGACGACGGGAGCACGTGCCGCTACTGCCTCGCGGGCTGGGTTCAGAGCGGTCGATCCGCGGTGTACACCTTCCTGTACCGCGTCTAGGTCGCGCGCTTCAGCGTCCCGGCCCACCGTATGCGTGAGGAGCAATCGTCCTGTGCTGGTCCGCGATTGCGGACGCGGCGGCCAGCGCGAACGGGCTGCCCTCGGAATCCCGGCACACGGCCCACTTCTCGCCGGGGTGGATGACCGAGCCGCCGAGCTCGCGAACGCGCTCGAGCGTTCTGGGCAGGTCCGCGACGGTGAAGTACGGAAGCGAAGCGGTATCGCCCGGGCCAGGACCACGATCATGGACCCCCAGGCGGAGGTTGTCGGTGTCGGCCTGCCACCCCGATCCGGCCGCAGCGGGCCGTGGCGCGAGGACGACCCCGAGGACTCCGTGCCAGAACCTCAGCGCACGACTCGCGTCGTCGGCTGGGAACTCGATGAGCGGCGCGGGCATCGACGCAAGTATGGCTGCCGGTTCGTGGCCGCGACCAACCGAGCGGTCAGAACGCGCTTCTGGCGAACGTGGCGGAGATGTCAGGGCTTGACGGCGCCGAGCCAGCGGCGGCCGAGAGCTGGGAGGCGGCCGGCGGCGATGTCTCGTTGCTCCTCGGCTTCGAGCTCGGGTGCGTCGACCATTCGTGCCAGGTACGGCATGGGGTCCCCGGAGTCGAGGTCGAACGCCTGGGTAAGCGCGGCGTGCACGGCCTCGCCGGTGTGGAGGCCGGCGTGCTCGGTCATCCAGGCTTCGACGCTGCGGTCCGCGCCGGAGGCGTCGTGTGCCTGCGCCCACGCCGCCGCACGCTCGTCGTAGGTCTCCCACGCGAACTCGAAGACGTAGAGCCGGCCGCCCGGACGGAGCAGGCGGGCGATGCTCGGCGACGACGCGGTCGAGGTCGCCGTGATGGAGCGACATGACCGCGCAGGCGGCGTCGAACGGCTCAGGCGGTTCGAGGTCCTCGAGCCGCCCTTGGATGAAGCGGGGTCGAGCCGGCGCGCGCGGGTCGACGCCGATCGCGTCGAGCCCACCCTCGGCCAGCCGCTCGACGAGCGCGCCGTCCCCGCAGCCGACGTCCAGGATCCGCGAGCCTCGCGGCAGGCTCTCGAGGATGAGCGCGTCGAGGCCGCGCCACCAGCGATCGTGGACAGCGCTCACTCGGCCGCGCCGCCGAAGCCGATCTCGTTGCCGTCGGCGTCGCGGTAGATCGCCTTGCGCGCCTTGCCGGGATACGTGACCCGTTCGTCGGGCTCGATGCCGCGCGAGGCGATGTCGGCCACGCGGGAGTCGAGATCGTCGACGAACAGGAGGTGGAGCGCTCGGCCGGCGCCCTCGGCGTCCTCGTTGATGTAGAGGTAGCGGTGCTCCGCGAGCTCCCAGACCGCCTCGGTGGCGTGCGGGAGGAAGGCTGGCTCTGCACCGAGCACGCGCTCGTACCAGGCCTTCGCCGTCTCGAAGTCGCTGACGCGGATCCCCGCGAAGAGCTCGAGCGCCATCGAACCTAGAGCGGCCGCACCGCGTCGCCGCGGGCGATCGTGCCGCCGCCGAGGATGTCGGCGCGCAACCCGCCGCGGTGGACGAGGCCACGGAGCACACCCGGAGTCGTCAGGCGCTGCAGCACCGCGCACGGCTCGCACCACCGCCGCCCCGCGATCTCGACGTCGCCGATCGCGAAGCGGCGGCCGGCCAGCGCGTTGAGGTCGACCCCGCGGGTCACGACGTTGCGGCGCGCGTCGCCCGGGTCGAGCGCGATGCCGGCCTCGGCCGCCAGCGCCTCGAGCGCCTCGGCCTCGATCAGGGTCAGCTCGTGACCGGCGTCCCCGGGCGAGCCGAACGTCCCGCGGCCTTCGAAGTAGCGGTCGCCGCGCAGCCCGCGACCGACCACCGCCTCGGCCGTCGCGACCGCCTCGCACGGCGCCTCCGCCGCCGGTGCGATGTAGAGGCCCTCGACCGTGCCGGCCGTCCGCGATCCACCGGGAAGCGCTCCGGCCGGGAGCGCGGGATCGAGCGGGGCGAGCACGAGCGCACCCTGCGGCGCCGACAGCGCCGCGCCGTCGCCGGCGGGGTCATGGACGACGTCGGGCGGCGCACCGAACATGACCACGTGGTGCGGCGCGCCGGCGCGCTCGACGGCCGCGATCCAGAACCCGCTGCCCGGCAGCTCGGCCGGCGCCACGGCACGCAGGTTCCGCGCGGCGAGCCACTCCTGCCAGCGCGGGAGCGGCGCGTCGCCGGGGCTGCCGTCCCCCTCGAGCTCGAGCAGCGAGAGCACGCACGCGGCGAGCGCGCCGTCCGCGCCGCCGCTCTGCTGCATGACGTGGCGCATGTGACCATTGTCCCACCGCCGCTCACCAGACGGTCTCGAACAGCACCTCGTAGGCGATGGCCTGGACGGCGAGGGCGGCGAGCAGCGGGCGCAGCGGCGTGTCCGACTCGGCCGCGGCGAGGCAGGCGAACGGGGCGAGGAAGAGCCAGATCCGCTCCGTCTCGCCCTTCGTGAAGCCCAGGATCGCGGCGACGGCGATGACCGCGAAGATCGCGATCGCGAGCGTGCGCCCGGTCGCCAGCGAGCGCAGCGCGAGCCAGGCGATCGGGACCCCGAGGACGACCAGGAAGGCGACCGGCGAGCCGAACAGCCAGTACCAGTACGGCCGCAGCGTGGCGATCCCGGCGCGGTAGACCTCCTCGGTGGCGCGGATCGTCCCGATCGGGTCGAAGCCCGTCGCGGCGTGGACGAGCGCGTGGAAGGCGACGAAGACGACACCGCAGAGGACGGAGAGCGCCAGCGCGGGGCGCCAGCCGTCGCGCCGGAGCGTCACGAGCGCCGCCCACGCGCCGACCGCGAGCAGCGACCACGCGAAGAACGACCCCACCGCCAGCAGCACCGCGCCCCCGGCCCGCGCCGGCCAGGCGCGGGCGGCCAGCGGCCACGCGGCGAGCAGGCCGAGCGTGAGGAAGACGGCGTCGGCCGAGGTGGCCCCGAACAGCAGCGCGCCCGGGGCGAGCGCGAGCAGCAGCGCCCCGATCCGGGCGCGCCGCTCCTCGAGCACCTGGCGCCCGACGGCGTACGCCAGCGGGCCGCTGAGGACGCCGACGCCGATGCAGAGCGCGGCCATCCCGCCCGCTGAGTCGATCTCGAGGAAGTGCAGCGTGAGCAGCAGCCCCGGCGGGTGGCCGGCCGCGTGCACGGGGAACGAGGGGACGAGCTCCGCGAAGCGGTCCAGGAAGAAGCCGGCGCCGTAGTCGAGCGCGCCGAGCGCCGGCAGGTACTCGTTCTTGGCCTCGAAGGAGAGTGCGGGGTCGAAGACCGCCCGCCACCCCTCGGTGCCCTCGCTGACGGCGCCCAGCGCGAGCCGGAGCACGAGCGTCAGGACCAGCATCGCGGCCGCGAAGCCCCAGGCGGGCAGGGCGAGCAGCCGCGGCGCGACGACGACAGCCGCCGCGAAGCACGCGATCGCGACCACCAGCAGCGGGTGGGCCTGCACGCTCGGGTCGCCGAGCGCCGGCGGGTACGGCACCCCCAGCGGCGTCTCCGTGGCCCGCCGGACGTACAACCCGACGGCGACCGTTGCCACGGCGACGACTGCCGCCGCCCACGGCAGCGCGCGTGCCGCGACTGGCGCGATCGCCTTACCGGCCCCTGCCATCCTCAGCACGATCGCACGCCGGGACGCAACGAAGGGGAGGGCGGCGGCCGCGATCGGACGGCGCGGCGCGACGCCCGCGTCGAGGGGCGCGACAACAATTGTGCGCCCCGGCGCGCGCGCGTCGTGGGGCGCTGCCGCGGCGCTCGCCCTCCTGGCGGTCGGCTGCGGCTCGACGACGTTCGTCGGCGACCTTCCGCCCGCCGCGGAGCCGGCCTCGGCGCCGCCGCTCGCCGAGCGGCCGGCGGGGCGGGTCGTGCCGGTCGGCTTCAAGCCCGAAGGCGCGGTCGCCGATCCCGTCACCGGGGTTGTCGCGGTCGGGTTGCGCGAGCCCGACGAGCTGGCGCTCGTGGACGGCCGCAGCGGCGAGGTCACCAAGCGCGTGCCGCTGCCGGGCGCGCCGCGCCATCTCCAACTCGCGGGCGACGGCGGGCCCGTGCTCGTTCCCGCCGAGGGCGCCGACGCGCTGACGCGCGTGAGCCTGCCCGGGGGCGTCCCCGACTCCGTCCCCGTGGGTGCGATGCCGCACGACGCCACGCAGGCCGGCGGCCGCACCCTCGTCGGCGACGAGAGCGGCAACACGATGTCGGTGATCGACGGCGACCGCGTGCGCACGTTCCCGATCGCCACGCAGCCCGGCGGCCTGGCGCCGATCGACGGCGGCCGCGCCGTAGCGGTGGTGTCGGTGCGCGAGCGGGTCGTCGAGATCTACGACACCGACACGCTCGAGCTGCTCGGCAGCGCGCCCGCCGGGGCCGGTCCCACGCACGTGATCGCCGGCAGCCAGGGGCGCTTCTACGTCGCCGACACCGTGGGGGACGGGCTGCTGGTGTTCGAGACCAAGCCGGAGCTGCGGCTCAGCCGCCGCGTGGCGCTGCTCGGCTCGCCGTACGGCCTCACGGTCGACCGCGTACGGGCGCGGCTGTGGGCGACGCTGACGGCGACGAACGAGCTCGTCGAGCTGTCGGCCGGCGCACGCCCGCGCGTGCTGCGCAAGTTCCCGGCCGTGCGCCAGCCGAACACGGTCGCGGTCGACCCCGCCAGCGGGCGGGTGTTCGTCACGGGCAAGGTCGATGGCGTGCTTCAGCTCCTCGACCCGCCGCCCCTCAGCCGGTAGAGCCCGGCCGAGGCGGCGAACAGCGCCGCCGTCACCAGCAGCCAGCGCAGCGCGTGACCCTCGTACGTCAAGCCGCTGACCGAGCGGTAGGCCCCCTCGCCGCGCTCGGCGATCGTCCCGAAGAAGACGACGAGCATCAGCAGCGACAGCGCGGCCGGGACGCGCACGTAGTTGATCGCGCCGCCGCCCACCGCTCGCAGCGCGCGGTCGGCGCCGGAGTAGAGCGGCAGCACGACGAGGTCGTGGACCACGGCCGCCGCCACGAGCCAGACCACGATCCGCGCCGCCCGGTTGGTGTCGATGATCTGCAGCACCGCCCAGCCGCACAGCGGCAGCAGCGCGAGGTGCGCGAGCAGGTGCAGCGGGGTGGCGCCGTAGAGCCGTCTCATGCCGAGAACTCGATCGAGCCGACCCACTTCGTGTTGTGCACGCCGGGGAGCGCCGGGACGATGATCCGCGCCGGGAACCCGTGGTCCATCGAGAGGTCCTCGCCGTTGACCTTCAGCGCGAGCAGCGCGTCGGGGTCGCGCACGGCGTCGCCGTCCAGCGACGTCTCGGCCAGGATCCCCGCCGGCTGCAGCGAGCGGACGAACGCGCCGCCGGGCTCCTCGACGCCGGCCAGCCGCGCGAGCTCGGCGAGCCGCACGCCGGTCCACTCCTGCGTCGTCGTCCAGCCCTCGACGCAGGCGATCGGGAGCCGCGCCGTGTGCTGCGGCTGCGCGAGCAGCTCGGCGCGCGAGAGCGACACGGTCTCGGACAGCCGCAGGCGATACGCGGAGCCGACCATGTCGCGCGTCACGCCCGCACGCGCGGCGGTCTTGTTGACCGGGAAGTCCTCCCGGCGGGGCGCGAGGAACGCCAGCGACCTGAACGGCCCGCCGAGCGACTGCCCGGCGTTCGCCACCACCAGCAGCGCCGACCCCGCGCCCACGAACGCGAACAGGCCGCGGCGGCTGATGGTCGGCGGATCGGGATCGGCGGCGACCAGCCCGCCGTGCTCGTCCGCGGGCTCCGGCCGCGTGTGGGCGAGGTCGTCGCGCAGCGGCTTCAGCCAGCCTCGGGTGCGGTACGCGCGCACGATCACCGGGCTCTTGACCGCCACGTGCAGCACGAGCGACGCGACGAAGATGACCGCGCCGTAGTAGTGCGCGATGACGAAGTTGAAGCCGAACGCGTACCAGTACTGGGCGTTCATGATCCCGGTGACGAACTCGAAGATCGCGCTCGAGACGAGCAGCGCGATCGCGAGGCGCTCGATCCCCTGCGCCGGGCTCTCCACCGGCGGCCAGGCGAACAGCCGCGGGATCACCGACCACAGCTTGGCCAGCAGCAGCGGCACCGCGGCGAGGCCCACGGTCACGTGCAGCCCCTGGGTCAGCCCGTACAGCCACGCCGGGCTGGTGGGCCAGGAGAAGAAGGTCAGCGGCAGGTCGGCGTCGCGCGGCACGATCGCGTTGCCGCGCAGGTCGGGCTCGTACGCGGCGTGGGAGAGGAACCCGGTGACCGCCACGATCGTGACCAGGACCAGCAGCGCCGAGCCGAGCGCGGCGGTGAGCCACGGGCCACGCAACGGCGAGCGCCAGAACCCGGAGCGGAACGGCCCGGGCGGTGGCGCCAGCCTCATGGCGCGAACAGCCTCGCGAACCAGCGCCCGCCGGCGCTGAAGGCCTCGTCCGCAGACAGGCCCGCGCCGTGCGCGAGCGGCTCGATCCCGTCGACACCCACGCGCGCCCACGGGAACCAGTGGCTGACGACCCCGGAGGCCTCGATCCGCACGCGCGTACGGTACGTGCGAGCGCCCGGCGCGTCGAGCTCCACGAGGGCCGAGCCGCCCGGTGCGAGCAGCTCGCACGTGCGGCGCAGCAGCGCCTCGGGAGCGCCGCCGATGCCCACGTTGCCGTCGAGCAGCAGCGCCGTGCGCCAGCGGCCGGCGTGCGGCACGCCGGTGAACAGGTCGCCGAGCATGACGGCGGCGCCGCGGCGGCGGGCGATCGAGATCGCGACGGGAGAGAAGTCCACTCCCAGCGCCGCAGTGCCGACGGCGCGCAGCTCCGCCGCGTGGCGGCCGGGGCCACAGCCGAGGTCGATCACCGGCCCCTGGGCGAGCTCCAGCACCTCGGCGTCGGCGGCGTCGACCGGGCCGAGCCAGCGGTCGAGCGGCAGCGTCTCGAGCGACCCGTCGGCGAGGCGCAGCTTCGCCGGGGGAGCGGGCGTGCCGTCCAGCACCTCCTGCGCGGCGGTCGCGAGCAGCCGGCCGTAGAGCAGGTCCGCGGGCAGGGGCCGGGTGACGGTGGCCGTCATGCCGCCGCCCGCTGCGTGCCGGCGAGCAGGGCGGCGAAGCGCGTGCCCGGCGCCTCGGCGGCCACGCGGCGGGCGTCCTCGATCGTGTCTACGTCGAGCAGCGGCGGCAGCACGGCGGTGCTCAGCCCGAGCTCGGCGAGGCGCACGCACTGCAGGAGGCCGGTGTGCGAATGGCTCATCGGCACGTCGCGGAAGACCTCGGGATCGGGCCGCCGCAGGCCCAGCCCCCAGTAGCCGCCGTCGAGCGCGGCGCCGAACGCCGAGTCGTGGTCGCTGAGCGCCTCGAGGCCCGCGTCGAGCAGCTCGGGGGTGAGCTGCGGCGTGTCCATGCCGACGAGGAAGGCCGGGCCGCCCGCATCGGCGAACGCCGCGGCCAGGCGCTCGCCGAGGCCGTCGCCGCGCTGGGGGATCACCTCGAAGCCATCCGGCACCCAGTCGCCGGGCTCGCCGTCCAGGACCAGCACGCGCCGTGCCGGCCGCTGCGCGCCGGTGGCGGCCGCGAGTGTGTCGTCGAGCGCGGCGGCAGCCAGCGCCGCCGCCTCCTGCGGCGTGCAGGGCGGGGTCAAACGGGTCTTCACCCGCCCGGGCGCGGGCGCCTTCGCGATGACCAGCAGTGCCGGGCGCATATCGGTGTCTGCGTGCGAGGCGCGCTTGCGGATCATCCGAGGGCGGACGCCATGTCCCGCACCGCCCGGACCGTGCCGCGCACGGTCCCCGTCACCTTCGAGCGCCCGGCCCGCGGGTGGTGGGTTATCGGGACCTCCTCGATCCGCCAGCCGGCCGCGCCTGCCCGCAGGACCATCTCCAGCGGCCAGCCGAAGCGCCGGTCCTGGATGCCGAGCGCGAGCAGCGCCTCGCGGCGAGCGGCGCGCATCGGCCCGAGGTCGGTCAACCGCGCGCCCGTGCGGCGCCGCAGCTCGAGCGCTAGCGCGCGGTTGGCGAGCCGCGCGTGGAGCGGGCCGCCGCCGCGACGGGCGCCGAGCACGAGGTCGGCCGTCCCGGCGGCGACCGGGTCGGCCACCCGCGGGAGCTCGGCGGGGTCGAACGACGCGTCGCAGTCCATGAAGCACACGAGCTCGGCGCGGGCGGCGGTGAGCCCGGCGAAGCAGGCGGCGCCGAAGCCTGGCTGCGGCTCGGTGACGACCCGCGCACCCAGCGAGGCGGCGAGCGCGCCCGAGCCGTCCGTCGACCCGTTGTCGACGACGATCGGCTGATAGCCCGCGGGCATGCGCTCGAGCACCCACGGCAGGGCCTCGCGCTCGTCGAGCACCGGCAGGACGACGTCAGGCATAGCGGCTCACTACCCCCTATGCGTGGCGCGGGCGCGCCAGGATCATTCGCTACGGTGCCGCGCCATGGCGGGCCCGATCCTCGTCACCGGCGGCGCCGGCTTCGTCGGCTCCCACGTCGTCGACGCCCTGCTCGACGACGGCCACGACGTCCGCGTGCTGGACGTGCTGCTGGCCGCCGCCCACCGCGAGCGGCCCGACTACGTGGACCCGCGGGCGGAGTGGACCGAGGGCGACGTGCGCGATCCCGACGTGGCCGCCGCGGCCGTCGACGGCGTGACGGCGGTCTCTCATCAGGCCGCGATGGTCGGCCTCGGGACCGACATCGGCGACATCGCGGACTACGTGTCGCACAACGACCTGGGGACGGCGGTGCTGCTGCGCGCGCTCGCCGCGCGGGGCTTCTCCGGCCCGCTCGTGCTGGCTTCGAGCATGGTCGTCTACGGCGAGGGGCGCTACGCGTGCCCGGCTCATGGGATCGTGCGGCCGGGGCCGCGCGCGGCGGCGGACCTCGACGCCGGGCGCTTCGAGCCGCCCTGCCCGGTGTGCGGGGCGGCGCTCGAGCCGCGCACCGTGCCCGAGGACGCGCCGGCCGACCCGCGCAACGTGTACGCGGCCACGAAGCTCGCCCAGGAGCACCTGTGCGCGGCGTGGGCCCGCGAGACCGGCGCCGTCGTGACCGCGCTGCGCTACCACAACGTCTACGGGCCGCGGATGCCGCGCGACACGCCCTACGCGGGCGTGGCGAGCATCTTCCGCTCGGCGCTCGCCGCGGGGCAGCCGCCGCGGGTGTTCGAGGACGGCGGCCAGCGGCGCGACTTCATCCACGTGCGCGACGTGGCCCGGGCCAACGTGCTCGCGCTCGCGGCGGGGGAGACGGGGGCGTTCAACGTCGCCAGCGGCACGCCGCGCACGGTGCACGACATGGCCCGCTCGCTCGCCGCCGCGGTCGGCGGCCCGTCGCCGGTGGTGACCGGGGAGTGGCGGGCGGGAGACGTGCGCCACGTGTTCGCGTCCGCCGACCGGGCCGCCGAACGGCTCGAGTTCCGCGCCGCCGAGGACTTCGACGCGGGCATGGCCGAGTTCGCCGGCGCCGCTCTCCGGGCATAGCCTGCTCCATGGCGCTCGCTGCCCGCGTCGCGGTGGTCGGCCACGTCGAGTGGGTCACGTTCGCGCGCGTGCCGCACGTGCCGCGGCCGGGCGAGATCGTCGAGGCGACCGAGAGCTGGGAGGAGGTCGGCGGGTCGGGTGCGGTTGCCGCCGTGCAGCTCGCGAAGCTCGCAGGCAAGGCGCTGTTCTTCACCGCGCTCGGCAGCGACGAGACCGGGAGCCGGGCCGAGGACCGGCTGCGGGAGCTCGGCGTGGACGTGCACGCCGCCCGCCGCGACGTGCCGCAGCGGCGGGGCTGGGTGCATCTCGACGATGACGGCGAGCGCACCATCACCCCGATCGGCGAGCGGATCGTGCCGCACGGGGAGGACGACCTGCCGTGGGACGAGCTGGCCGGCGTCGACGCGGTCTACTTCACGGGCGGCGACGTCGCGGCGCTCCGGCACGCCCGCCGTGCCCGCCGGCTGGTCGCCACGCCGCGGGCCTACGACACGATCGCCGGCTCGGGAGTCGACCTCGACGCGCTGGTGCGCTCGGCCAAGGATCCCGGCGAGCAGCACGCCGAGGAGGGGCTCGACCCGGCGCCCGACCTCGTGGTCGCGACCGCCGGCAAGGAGGGGGGCGAGTGGATCGGCGAGGACCGCTCGACCGGCAAGTGGAAGGCGGGCGAGCTCCCCGGGCCACGGCGCGACTCGTACGGCGCCGGAGACTCGTTCGCCGCCGCCTTCACGTTCGCGCTCGGCGCCGACCTGCCGATCGACGATGCGCTCGCACTGGCCGCGCGCGCCGGCGCGCACAAGCTCGCAGGCCGAGCGGCCTACGACGGCCAGCTCACGGCCGCCGACCTGTGACGCCGACGGCGTTGACGCCCACGAGCGCGTCGAGGCCCTCGAAGTCACGAGGGTTGCACGTGTAGAGCGGCAACTCGGCGGCGAGCGCGGTCGCAGCGATCAGCAGGTCGACCGCCCGCTGGCCGCGCGCCTTTCGCCCTGCGGCCACGGCCGCGGCGTACACGCGGCCGTAGGCACGAGCGGCGGCTGCGTCGAACGGGATCGGCTCGAACGTCGCCTCGACGCGTTGCAGACGATCCTGGCGCCGCGCCCGCTCGGCGACGTCGTCGGTGGCGTGCGGACCGGCCGTCAGCTCAGCGAGCGTCACGGCGGCGATCGCCAGCTCAGCCGGCAAGCTGTCGGGTGCGACGCGCTCGAGGTCGATCACGACGGACGTGTCGACCAGCCCGCGGTCAGCCACGCGGCGTGGGATCCTGGGCGACGATCCGGTCCAGATCCTCACGCAGCCGGTCGGCGTCGATCGGCGAGGCGCCGGTAAACGCGGCGAGCGCCGCGTCGCGAGCCACATAGCGCCGGCGCCGCGCGGGGAGCAGCTCGCCCACGGCGACTCCGTTGCGGGTCACGACGAAGCTCTCGCCCGCGTCGAGCGCCCGCATCACGTCACCGCTGTCGTTTCGAAGCTCCCGCTGCGTGATCTCGCGTGCCATCGACACCAGCGTAGCACCCGTGCTACGGTTGCGGTCCATGGACCTCGGCGTCCATCTGCCGCTGATGCAGTTCGGAGACGAGCCGCTGTCGCCGGAGCGGCTCGCGAATGCCGTCGACACCGCCGTCGAGTGCGGGTTCGCTGCCGTGTCGGCGAACGACCACTTCGTCTTTCAGACGCCGTGGCTGGACGGGCCGACGGCGCTGGCGAGCGTGATCGAGCGCTCCGGCGACCTGACGCTGGCCACGACCGTGGCGCTCGTCGCCCTGCGCGGCCCGGTCCCGCTCGCAAAGGCGCTCGCGGCGATCGACATCCTTTCCGGCGGTCGCCTCGTCGCGGGCGTGGGACCGGGCTCGTCGCGGCGTGACTACGACGCCGTCGACGTCCCCTTCGACGAGCGCTGGAAGCGCTTCGACGAGGCGCTCGTCGTGCTCCGTGCCCTGCTGCGGGGAGAGGCGCCGCTCGAGCTTGCCCCGAAGCCGGGCGGCATCCCGATCTGGGTCGGCAGCTGGGGCTCGAAGGCGGGGCTGGCGCGCGTGGCGCGGCTGGGCGACGGGTGGCTCGCTTCGGCCTACAACACGACGCCGGAGCGGTTCTCTGAGGGGCGTGCGCTGCTGGCGCACGAGCTCGAGCGGCGCGGCAGGAGCGCGGACAAGTTCCCGAGCGCGCTGGCGACGATGTGGACCTGGGTCACAGACGACCGCGCCGAGCGCGATCGCGTGCTCGAGGGCGTGCTGGGGCCGCTGTTGAACCGCGATCCCGCCGAGCTCGGCGAGCAGGTCTGCGTCGGCTCTCCCGAGCACTGCGCCGAGCTGCTCGCGCGCTACGCCGCCGCGGGCTGCGGGCGCGTGTACCTGTGGCCGCTGGGCGACGAGCGGCAGCAGCTCGAGCGTGTCGCGAGCCACGTCGCGCCGCTGATCAGGTGAGCGCGCGGGTCATGCTGAGGGTGTGGGGCGTCCCGCCTGTCTCGACGAAGCCGGACGTCTCGTAGAGCCGCCGCGCCGCCTCGTTGCCGAGCATCACGCAGAGGTTGACGGCTGCCAAGCCGCGCTCGGCGGCCCACGCGATGCACGCGTCGCAGAGCGCGCGGCCGGCGCCGCTCCCGCGCGCCTCGGGGGCGACCCACATCGAGTTGATCACGGCCTCGCCGGGATGCTCGTCGTCGGCCCGGACGAGCGCGAGCCCGTGCCAGCGATCGTCGTCGTCGGTGACGACGAACGTGGCCTGGTCGACGCCCTCCGCCGAGCGGGTGGCCCAGCGCGTCCACCACTCGGCAGGTCTGGCCGCCTCGCTCGCGTGCGTGCTCGTGAACGCGTCGGGATCGGCCGCCAGGCACGCCAGGCGGATCTCGCGCAGGCGGGCGGCCTCGTCCTGTCGCACGGGGCGCAGCCTCATCCGATCTCCAGCACCGCTGCGCCCTCGATCCGGCCGTCGCGCAGGCGGGCGAGCGCGTCCTCGGCCTGCTCGAGCCCGAACCGCTGGACCGTGGTCCTGACCGGGACGCGCGGCGCGAGAGCGAGGAACTCCTCGGCGTCGGCGCGCGTGAGGTTGGCGACCGAGCGCAGCACGCGCTCCTCCCACAGCAGCCGGTAGGGGAGGGAGGGGATGTCGGACATGTGGATGCCCGCGCACACGATCGTGGCGCCTGGCGCGCTGGCTCGCAGGGCGGCGGGGACGAGGGCGCCGGCGGGGGCGAAGACGATCGCCGCGTCGAGCGGCTCGGGACCTGGCTCGAGCGCGTCGCCCGCCCATTCCGCGCCCAGCGAGCGGGCGAGCGCCTGGGCGCCCTCGTCGTCGGCGCGCGTGAACGCGAACACGCGGCGGCCCTCGTGCACGGCGACCTGGCAGACGATGTGCGCCGCGGCGCCGAAGCCGTAGAGGCCGAGCCGCTCGCCGTCGCCGGCCAGGCGCAGCGCCCGGTGGCCGATCAGCCCGCCGCACAGGAGCGGCGCCACCTCGACGTCGGTCATCCCGCCGGGCAGCGAGAAGCAGTAGCGCTCGTCCGCGACCGCGTACTCGGCGTAGCCGCCGTCGACGTCGCGGCCGGTGAAGCGCGCGCGGCGGCACAGGTTCTCGCGGCCCGAGCGGCAGTACTCGCACTCGCCGCACGTCCACGCCAGCCAGGGCACCCCGACCCGCTCGCCGTCCTCGGTCGTGGCGACGATCTGGTGTCCGAGGATCAGCGGCAGGTGCCCGGGCTCGAGCTCGCCGTCGCGCAGATGGAGGTCGGTCCGGCAGACGCCGCACGCGTGGACGCGCAGCCGGAGCTGGCCGGGACCCGGCTCCGGCTCGGCGACGTCGGCGATCCGCAGCGGGTGGCCGGGAGCATCGAGCAGCGCCGCGCGCATCAGGCCGCGCGGTCGGCGGCCACGAGGTCGACGAGCGCGAACGCCGGCACGGTCTCCGGCTCGTCACCGCACGAGATCGGCCGCACGCGATCGTCGGTCCGCCGCGTGACCGTCGCGTGCAGCAGCGTCCCGTCGCGCGTCCGCAACGTCACGACGGCACGCTCGTCGTCGGGCGCCGCGCCCGCGACGGCGGCACGATCCTCGCTCGCGGTCACGCCCTCGGCGGCGGCGCGATCCTCGCCCGCGGTCACGCCCTCCACGGCGAGGTCGTCGAGGCCGCGCATGTTCAGGCGGCGCCGCACGAGCACGTCGGCCGCCTGCACCGCCCACGGGTCGCCCGCCCGGCCGCGGAGGTGCTCGACCGTCACGGAACCCGCCTCGTAGGCGGTGGCGATCTCCGGCCCGACGACCGCCGGCACGCGCCCGAACGTCAGGCCATGCGGGAACGCCATGAAGGTGGCCGCGAACCGGTGCCCGCCGATATGGCCGATCTCCCAGGTCTCATCGGGCCGCGCGGCGCGCAGGGCGCGCGCGAGCGGGCGTCCGCGGCGGGCGCAGCACGGGTCGCGCTTGCCGTGCGTGCAGACGGCGTAGACCGGCTCGTCCCAGCGCTGGCCGCCGTCGAGGTCGAGCGTGAGCACCTCGGCCGGGTCGGCGATCTCGTGCCGCGCCAGCCACGGCCCGTCGCGCGTCGTGTCGGCGACGAACACCGTCCGCCGCTCGAGCGCGGAGCGGCGGGAGCTGCGCCGGATCAGGTGCACCTTGAGGTCCTCGTCGTCCGCCCGGGCGAGCAGCGCGCGGGCGACGTCCTCGTCGAGGTCGCTGTGCGTGACCGCGTTGCGCCCCGTCCACGGCCCGGGCTGCTCGAGCAGCAGGAAGCGCCCCGCCTTGGGCGCGGTCGCCGCGAGGTCCTCGCCGAGCCGCTCGCCGAGGACGGAGCAGGAGGCGGCCGTCAACGGCGCTTGATCGGCGCCCGCGCCGGCACCGGCTCGGGCACGCCGCGACGACTGTGCGCGGGGGAGGGACGCAGGTCGCCACCGTGGTCGCGCCGGCGTCGCGGCCACGGCTCGGAGTGCGCGAGCGGGAGGTCGAGGCCGCCCGACGGGCCTGAAGGCCGATCCGGCTCGGGGGCGTTCCCGCCGCCGCCCCGACCGTCGTCCGAGTCGTCGTCGTCCTCGCGCAGCCGGAAGAACCAGACCAGCCAGACGATCAGGGCGCCGATGTCGAAGACGCGAAGCCCGACCATGAAGATCCACCCCTCGAGCGTCACCTGACTTCGAAGGCTAGCCTCTTCGGCGAGCGGGAGCGAGTCCTTTTTCAGGTCTCGAGCCAGCGCTCGAGCAGCCGGCGAGCGATGGCAAAGCGCGGCGGGAGGCCAAACGGGCCTTCCTCCCGGCCGGCGGCGACGATCTCCGCCCGCGTGAACCACCGCAGGTCCTCGAGCTCGTCGTCGATCCGGCGCGGCTCTCCGGCCCGCCAGGGCGCGATGAAGCCGACCATGAGCGACGTGGGGAACGGCCACGGCTGCGACGCCATGTATGCGGGCGGGCCGATCTCGACCCCGGCCTCCTCCTTGACCTCGCGCGCGACCGCCTCCTCCAGGCTCTCGCCGTGCTCGACGAAGCCCGCCAGCGCCGAGTAGCGGCCTGACGGCCAGCTCGGCTGGCGCCCGAGCAGCACGCGGTCCCCGTCCGTGACGAGCATGATCACCACCGGATCCGTGCGCGGATGGTGCTCGCTGCGGCACTGCTCGCAGCGCCGCAGGGTTCCGCCGCCTGCGACGACGGTGGGTGCGCCGCAGACGGAGCAGTGCGGGTGGCGGCGGTGCCAGTTCACGAGCGCGGCGGCGTGGGCGGCGAGGCCGGCGTCGGCCCGGGGGAGGAGCGCCGCCGCCGTGCGCAGCCCGAGCTTGCCGTCGGCGTCACCGTGGGCGCCGACGAGCGGCGGGCGAACGCCGTTCTCGCGCGGCGCATCGGCATCCACGACGAACACCGGCCCGCGGCCGTCGAGGCCCAGCAGGAGCGGCTCCGTGAGCGGTTCCAGGGCGTCAAGGGCCACGAGCGCGACCCGCTCACCGGCCACCTCGATCCCGGCGTCACCGGCGAGCACCGCCCGGGCATGCGGGTGGCGCAGCTGTGCGGCCAGCCATTCGCCGTCCCCGCGGTGCTCAGCCGCCCGGTCGAGCGCCTCGCCGGTGAACGTGATCGGGTCGGGCACGCCTTGGACGGTAGCCGGGCGCCGGCAACGTCAACTGCGGCCGGCCTGGCGGCGCGAGCGGAACCGCTGGGCCTTGGCGCGGTTGCCGCACTCCGCCATCGAGCACCACGCACCGGTGCGGTTGCGCGAGGCGTCGTAGAACGCCCAGCGACACGTGTGGTTCGCGCACGCCTTCAACCGCGGCCAGGTGCCGGCCACCTGCGCGTCGTGGATCGCCAGCAGGGCGTCGGCGACGAGGCGCCGAGCTCCTTCGCCGTCCCCGCGTAGCGTCACCCGGCCGTCGGGCTCCACGTCGGCCACGAATGCGCCTGCGTCACGCAGCACCGCGGCCGCCGCCTCCGCCGAGCCGCCCTCGTCCAGGCCGGCGTTGGCGCCCAGCAGCGTGCGCAGCGCCTCGCGTGCGGCGACCAGGAGCTGCCAATCCTCGCGGCTCAGGCGCTCGCGCAGGCCCGCTCGGGCGAGCCAGGACGCCGCGGCGGTGGGGGAGGAGAGGGCGTCGTCGCCGGTCTCGCGGTCGAGCGTGTTGACGAGCGCCTGCACGACGACGAGCCCGCCCGGGGCCGGTCGCGTGTCGCCCGGATGTAACAAAGGGCGGTAGTCAACCGACAACATGAGATGGTAGGTTACTACTAACCGTCTATGTCCGTACACCAGTTATCACCCGGATCAAACCGTGCCGCGGCGATGCGTGGCCGGCAGCCGCGGCTCGGCGCCGTGACGGCCGGAAGGGCGGCGCGGCGATGAGCGCGCTGCTGGCGTTCGTGGCCGCCGCGGGCTACGCGGCGAGCGACGTGACGACCGCTCTCACGGTCAAGACGGTCCGGCCGGCCGCGGTCGCGCTATGGGCGCACGTGATCGCTTCCGTGGTCCTGCTCACCGCCGCGCTCCTGATGGCGACGCCGCCGGACGCCGCGGCGATCGGGGCCGCGCTGGCAGCCGGTCTCGTGGCCGGCGCCGGCGCCGTGGCGTACTACCGCGCGCTCAAGCGCGGGTCCGCGTCGCTGCTCGCGCCGGTCGCGGCCGCCGGGCTCGTGCTGCCGGTCACCGTCGGCGTCATGCGCGGCGAGCGCACCGCGATCCTGGCCGCGCTCGGCACCGCCGTGCTGCTGGGCGGCGTCGCGCTGCTCGCGCGCGCTCACGGCGACGGTGCACGGGCGGACCGCACCGCGATCGCGCTCGGGCTCGCGGCCGCCGCCGGCTTCGGCTCCTATTTCGTCGTGCTCGACGTCGCGACCGGTGGCGGCGCCGACCCGCTGTGGATCGCGGGCCTCGTCACCGTCGGGTCCGCGCTCGCGGCCGTCCCCGCGCTCCTGCACGTCGCCGGGCCCGCCGCGCTGCGCCCGCCGACCGCCGCGGCGCGCCCGCTGCTCGCGGTCGGCCTGTTCCTCGCGATCGCCGACCTCGCGCTGGCGTTCGCCATGGCCAAGGGCGACGTCGCGCTCGTGTCCGTGATCTCGTCCTCCGACCCCGTGCTCACGGTCGTTGCGGCCCGCATCGTTCTCGAGGAGCGCATCTCACGGGCGCAGGCAGCGGGAGTGGCGCTCGCGCTCACCGGCCTGCTTGCGGTGGCGGCGGCCTAGCGAGACGTGAACGCCAGCCGCGCGCTGAGCGCGACGAACGAGCCGGCGAACACCCGCCGCATCCAGGTCATCACGCGTGGGCGTGAGACCACGTGCTTGCGCACCGCGGCGGCGAACAGCCCGTAGCCGGCGAAGACCACGAACGTCACGAGCATGAACACGGCGCTCAGCTCCAGCATCCGCAGCAGCGTGCCGGATGAGCCGGCCTCGACGAACTGCGGCAGGAACGCGAAGAAGAAGATCGTGAGCTTCGGGTTGAGGATGTTGATCAGCACGCCGGAGACGATCACCTTGCGGGCCGACAGCGGGGCGGCTTCCTCCTCGACCGTCAGCGCGCCCTGCTCGCGCAGCGTGCTCCACGCCATGTAGAGCAGGTAGGCGACGCCGAAGTACTTGAGCGTCTGGAACGCGACCGCGCTCGTGTGCAGGAGCGCGGCCAGGCCGGTGATCGCCGCCAGCATGTGGGGCACGATCCCGAGCGTGCACGCGAAGGCGGCGAGCACGCTCGCGCGCGAGCCGCGCGCGAGGCCGGCCGCCAGCGTGTACAGCACGCCCGTGCCCGGGGTGGCCACGATCACCAGCGTCGTCAGCAGGAACTCGGGGCTCACGCGACCGTCACCACCACCCGCTGGACCGCGTTGTTGGAGTAGCCGCCGACGTTCCACGGGGCGTCGAGCGGCTGGGAGCGCCCGCTGGCGTCGTGCGCGCGTACGCAGAGCTCGTGGTCACCCGAGACAGCGTCCCATACGAAGGACCACGGCACCCAGGCTGCCGGGCCGGGCCCGGAGCCGACCGACGCCTCGGCCCACGACGCGCCGCCGTCGACGCTCACCTCGACCCGCGAGATCGATCCCCAACCCGACCATGCGCGGCCCTGGAGCTCCACGCGCCCAGGTGCCACGAACCGCCGACGCGTCAGGAAGTCGGGGATCCCCGGCGGCACCATCAGCGAGCGCGGCTCGATCCGCGTGACGGGCTGCCCGGGATCGTCTTCGCTCTCCCGGATCCGGTAGCCGTTCACCATCTGGTAGCCGTCGAACGGCTCGTCGACCACCGCGATCCGGGTCAGCCACTTGACGCTCGTCATCCCGTACCAGCCGGGGACGATCAGGCGCAGCGGGAAGCCGTGCTGGGGGAGCAGCGGCTCGCCGCCCATCGCGTACGCGAGCAGCACGTCGTCGCGCATGGCGTCGGCGACCGTGAGGCTGCGCTCGTAGTCCTGCTCGACGCCGCCCTCCACGCCGCGATCGAGCCCGGTGAACACGACCTCGACCGCGTCCGGAGCAATGCCCACGTCGGCGAGCAGCGGTGCCAGCGCCACGCCGGTCCACTCGGCGGTGCCGATCGCCTCGGCGAGCCACGGCTGACTGATCGGCCGCGGCTCGAGCCGTGCGCGACCGTTGCCCGCGCACTCCATGGTCACCGGCGCCGTCACCGGCTCGCGGGCGCGCAGGTCGTCGAGCGAAAGCTCCAAGTCCCGCTCGCCCCGCACGGTCAGCCGCCAGGTCGCCGGATCGACGACCGGGATGTCGTAGTGCACGAGCAGGTAGTGCAGCCCGAGCGGCGTCAGCTCGTGGCGCAGGCTCTCGAGCGGCATCCCGTGGTTGCGCGCGGCGAGCTGGAGCTCCTCGAGCGAGATCACGTCGGCGTGTACTCCCAGTCGGCGGCCTGCTCGATCACGCCCAGCAGCTCGCCGACGCGGCACACCAGCAGGCGCTCCTCGTCGACCTCGATCCACACGCCCGCCGCCGCCGGGAACACGACGTGGTCGCCGGCCTTGACCGGCATCGCCACGCCCGCCGACTCCCACCAGTCCACACCCGGCCCGACCGCCAGCACGATGCCGTGCTGCGGCGGCGGCTCATGGTCGCCGGGAGGGACCACCAGGCCCGACCGCCGCACGCGGTCGGGATCGAGCTCCTTGATCACGACGCGGTCGAACAGCGGCCTGAGGTGACGTTGCATCCCTACGCACGATACGTCAGCCGCCAGTCACGTCGCGTCGCAGGAAGGACCCCAGCGCCCATCCCAGCGACGGCACCGCGTACAGCGCGCAGACCCACGCCGACCGCAGGATCGGGTCCCAGTCGACGGGCTCGCGCAGGGTTCCCTGCCAGGCGTTGAACTGCGTCGAGAGCAGGTACGGATCGAGCGCGTCGAGCGCCGAGATGGCGGCGATGATCTGCATGAAGATCGAGACCATCAGCGTCCCGACGACGGCCGCCGCCGAGTTGCGCGTGACCGTGGAGAGGAGCACGCCGATGGCGGCGATCGTGCTCAGCGGCAGGAGATACGCGAGCGTCCCGGCGCCGGTCAGCACCAGGGCGCGGCCGGCGTCGATGCGCGTGCCCGACAGCGTCGTGAGCGGATCGAAGCCCCACACCAGGCCGCCCACGACGAGGCCGACGGTGACGTAGATGGCGAGGATCGCGGCGGTGTAGGTGAGCGCGGCCAGCAGCTTGCCGGCGAACACGTGCCAGCGCTCGACCGAGCGCGTGAGGATCGTCTTCAGCGTCCCGTTGTGGTCCTCGTTGGCGACGATGTCGCCCGCCACCAGCGCGGTCAGCAGGGGGAGCAGCCAGAACGCGCCGAACGCCAGGCAGACGAGCGGGATCGCGAAGCCGGTCTCGCGCACGAACGCCGCGAACGGCAGCTCCTCAGGGCCGCCGCCCGAGTTGTCGACGGCGAGCGCGAGGATGAAGATCAGCGGGATCGCGACCGCCGCCGCGAGCCCGATGTACGTGCGCTTCTGGGCGCGCAGCTTGCGCAGCTCCCAGCGGTAGACGGCGCCGACGCCCGGGCGCCGGCCCGCGCGCGGCAGCGCGACCGTCGCGGCGCTCATCGCACGGCCTCCTCGAGCTGCGCGTGGCCGTTCGACCCCGGCGGCTCGGTCATGCGGAAGAACAGCTCCTCGAGCGTCGCCGTGCGCGGCACGAGCGCGGTGATGCCGATCCCGGCGCTGCCCAGCGCCACCGTGATCTCTGCGGCCGTGGCCTCGTCGGCGCGAAAGGCCAGCCCGTCGGACGTCTGCTCGACGTCGCCGACCACGCCCGCCGCGATCTCGGCCGCGACGCCGTCGTCGGTGGTGCGCAGCTCGTAGCGCCCCGCGGAGCCGGCGATCAGCTCGCCGAGCGCGCCCTCGTAGAGCACGCGGCCGTTGCCGACGATCGCCACGCGGTCGCACAGCTCCTCGACCTCGGCCATCAGGTGGGAGGACAGCAGCACGGTCATGCCCTGGTCTGCGAGCCGGCGGATCAGCCGCCGCATGTCGCGCATGCCTGCGGGATCGAGGCCGGTGGTCGGCTCGTCGAGCAGCAGCAGGCGCGGCGCGCGCAGCAGCGCCCCGGCGATGCCGAGGCGCTGGCGCATGCCGTGCGAGTAGCCGCCGACCTTGTGCTTGGCGCGATCGGCGAGGTCGACCGTGTCGAGCGCCTCGTCGATCCGCCCGGCGGCGCCGTCGCCGTCGAGCGAGGCGACCAGCTCCAGGTTGGCCCGGCCGCTCAGGTAGGGGTAGAAGCGCGGCGCCTCGACGAAGCCGGCCACGCCGTCGAGGGCGCGCACGCCCTCGAGCAGCGGGTCGCGGCCGAACAGGCGCGCGGAGCCCTCGTCGGGCCGGATCAGGCCGAGCAGCATCCGCAGCGAGGTCGTCTTCCCGGCCCCGTTCGGACCGAGGTAGCCGTAGACGTCGCCGGCCTGCACCGTCAGGTCGACGTGGTCGACCGCCGTGATCTCGCCGTAGCGCTTGACCAGGCTGCGCGCCTCGATCGGCGGGGGCGCCATCACAACCCCCGGGCGGCGTTCTCGGCCGCGACCGGCGGCACCGAGCCGACCACCGTGTAGCTCACGTTCCCGCGCCGGAAGGTCACGAGCGTGCCGAGCGGCGTCGCGAGCTCGGTTCCCGTCGCGCCGTCGATGTTGATCCGCGGCAGGCCGGGCAACTGGCGCTCCTCGCCCGCCTCGCGCTGGAGGACGAGGATCGCGCCCATGCCCTCGCCGTAGACGCTGAGCGCGGCCGGCGAGCCGCCGGCGTCGACGAGCCGGACGTCGGTGCGCGGCAGGCCGGCGAGCTTCGCGGGCGCGCTGAGCTGGAAGCCGAGGCGCTCCTGCACGGCGTCGACGCCGCGGACGCGGCTGGGCTTGCCGTCGTTGTCAACCGCGGGGTCGACCTCGACGATCTCGGTTCCGGCCGGCGGCTTGGTGTCGAACACGCCGGCGTCGATCGGGCCGTAGGAGACCTCGTCGGCCTCGAGCTCGAGCACCGGCTCGTCCTGGCCCTGGGCGTACACGGCGGCGCGCAGCGGCACGCCGCGGGCGGCGTCCCAGGCCAGCTCGGCCGCGCCGAGCAGCCCGCCGTCGTCCTTGGGCGCGATCCGGACCGTGTAGGTCGGCTGGCCGGCGGTCGACGTCGGCTGCGCGCCGGAGAGCGTCCACGCGCGCGCGAGGCGGTCGAGCCCGCGGCGGACGTCGGCGAGGCTGGTCTGCTCGTCGTGCGCTTTCCGGTGCTCCTCCGGGACCGGCATCGTGTACGCGGTCCGGCTTGAGCTGTCGTAGACGGTGACGCGCTCGCCGTCGGCGACGATCTGTGCGTCGCCGGCGTCGGACTGCAGCTCGAGCCGGGCGCCGCCGCCGGGGGAGAGCCACAGGCGCCCCTCGGCGCCCGCGGCCAGCGGCGACGCCGAGCCCTCGGGGAGCGAGCCGGCGGGGAGGAGGCCGTTGGTGAAGGTCACGCGCGCGGTGATGCCTGCGACGTCGGGGGCGTTGAGGGCGTCGCGGACGGCGCGGTCGAGCGGCTTGGGATCGGGCGTCGGCCCGGCGCCGCTGAGCGCGGCCTGAGCGATGCCGCCACCGGCGGCGAGGGCGAGCACGGCCGCGACGACGGTGAGGAGGCGGCGGCGGGATGCGGTGCGGAGTCGTCTCATGGGGAGGAAGTCCTTCGTCTCATGGTGACGACGGGTTCTACGGGCGGTCTTTGAGAGATCCGTGAGAGGCGGGCAGCGAGATCGTGAAGCGGGCGCCCTGCACCTCGACGCGGCCGCCGTGGCGCTCGGCGATCGCCTTGACGATGGCGAGGCCGAGGCCCGAGCCGGCGCCCTGAGCCGCCGGCCCGCGCCAGAAGCGCTCGAACGCGTGCTCCGACTGGTCGGGCGTCAGGCCCGGCCCCTCGTCCTCGACGCTGAGGCGGACGACGTCCTCCTCTCGCTCGACGTCGATCACGATCCGGCCACCCGGCGGCCCGTAGCGACGGGCATTGCGCATGAGGTTCCCGACCGCGCGCTCGAGCGCCGGCCGCTCGCCGCGCACCAGCAGTGGCCCGGGATCGCCCGCGTCCGCGCGCTCGTCGCTCGCCTCGACGGCGAGCACGTCCGCGTTCTCGTCGGCGGCCGCCGCCTCCCGCGCCAACGCCACGAGGTCGACCTCCTCGCCGCGGGCGGGCGCGGCGGCATCCTCGCGCGCGAGCGCCAGCAGGTCGTCGAGCAGCGCGCTCAGCCGGGCGGCGTCGGCCTCCGCCTCGCGCAGGACCTCGGGGTCGGCGCCGTGGCGGGCGACGTAGGCGAGGTTGCCGCGCAGCGCGGTGAGCGGGGTGCGCAGCTCGTGCGAGGCGTCGCCGACGAACCGGTGCTCGGCCTCGCGGGCGCGCTCGAGCGAGCCGAGCATGCCGTTGAGCGTGGCGCCCAGCGTCCCGACCTCGTCGTGGGCCGGCGGCACCGGCAGCCGCCGCGAGACGTCGCCGGTGCGCTCGATCTCGCGCGCTCCCGAGGAGAGGCGCCGCAGCGGCCGCAGCGCGCGCCCGGCGAGTCCGGTGGCGAGGGCCGCCGCCAGCAGCGCGGCGGCCAGCGCCGCCACGACGACGAAGCGGCGCGTGCTGTCGAGCGTCTCCTCGATCTCCTCCGTCGTGCCGGCGACGATCACGGCACCGCCCGCCGCCGGCCCGCCGCCGAGCTCGCCCAGCGGGGCGGCGTAGAGCCGCAGCGGATCGGTGCCCAGCAGCGCGTCGCCGTAGCCGGCGCGCCGGTCCTCGAGCGCGGCGCGGACGCTGGGCGCCTGCGGCAGGACGCGGCTGCCAAGGCCGCTGGAGCGAGCGACGATCCGGCCGCTCCCGTCGACCACCTCCACCAGCAGCGCGCTGCCGCCGAGGCGACCTTCGAGCGTTCCCGGCTCGAGCAGCAGGTCCGGCGTGGAGGCGGCCAGCCGCGCGACCTCCGTCGCCCGCGCGCGCAACGAGCGGTCAAGCGCGTCGTCGAGCTGATTGTCCAGCCGGGCGAGCACGGCGACGCCGAGCCCCACCACGGCCAGCAGGATCGCCGCGACCGCGGCGGCCGCGACACGTGCCTGGAGCCTCACTGGAGCCGGAAGCCCAGGCCGCGCACGGTGTGGATCAGCGGCGGCTCGCCGAGCTTGCGCCGCAGGTACGCGACGTAGCGGTCGACGACGTTCGCGCTCGCCTCGGCCTCGCCGCCCCAGACGCGCTCCAGGGCAAGCTCGCGGGTGACGACGGCGCGGGCGTTTCGCAGGAGCAGCTCCAGCAGCTCGGCCTCCCGCCGGGTCAGCTCCAGGTCGCGCCCGCCGCGGCGGGCCGCGCCTGATTCGAGCTCGAGCGCGAGGTCGGCGTACGCCAGCTGCTCGCCGGGCGGGTGGTTGCGCCGCAGCAGCGCGCGCACCCGCGCGGTCAGCTCCTCGACCTCGAACGGCTTCACGAGGTAGTCGTCCGCGCCGGCGTCCAGCCCCGCCACGCGTTCGGTCAGCGCGTCGCGGGCCGTCAGCAGCAGGATCGGCACCGCCAGGCCCTTCTCCCGCAGCCGCCGCGTCACCGCGAGGCCGTCGAGCCCGGGCATCGCCACGTCGAGCACGATCGCGTCCGGCACCGACCGCTCGACATGCGCGAGCGCCGCTCCGCCGTCGGGCACCGCCGACACGGCATACCCCTCGGCCGTCAGCGTCCGCTCGAGCATCCGCAGGATCGGCGCATCGTCGTCGACGAGCAGCACGGCCTCGGGCATCACCGCGAGTCTGCCAACTCGTCGAGGTGTCGCGCCGGCACCGCGGCATCGCGGCACGCGCGCAACAGCCCGCCGTCGACCGTGAGCAACGGCGCGTCGAGAGCCTGAGCGGCTGCTGCGTACGCCGCGTCGTAGGCGCTCATGCGCTCGCGTAACGCCCAGATACGCCGCAGGCGCGGTGCCGTCGCGTCGAGCACGAGGTCCAGGCGCCCGAGCCATTCGATCGTGGCGAGCCCGTCTTCGGCCGTGAGGAAGCCTCGTAGCGAGAGCCGCCGCACGGCGCTCACCGCCTCGATCAGGCCGTGGGCCGCCGACACCAGCGTCAGCCGCGGCGGTGCGGCGTAGCGGTCGAGCAGCGCATCGGCACCGCGGCGATGACGACCGGCGACCACCAGCTCGACGAGCACCGACGCGTCGACGACGGCGAGCTCGAGCTCAGGCGGCTTCGCCAGGGCGATCCTCGCGGATCAACTCGGCGACGTCGACCTCGACCGGCCGTCGCCGCTGCCGGATCTGCTCGATCAGCTCCGATCGCTCGACCTGGTCGAGCCCGAGCCCGCGGCGCAGCGCCTCGATCGCACGCCGGTTCTTCGACACGCCTCCGGCGCTCGCCGCCGTCGCCAGGGCGGCGTCGACGTCGTCCGGGACGTTGCGGAGGTGAAGCGTGGCCATCCTTGGATGATATCGCTTGTGCTAGCAATCCGCTAGCAGTAAAGGTGTTGGCCGCGCTCATGGGCACTGATAGCCTGCATGCATGCATCAGTTCTCGGTACGACTCAGTGACGAGGGCGCCGCAGCCGTCCGGCGGCTGGCCGCGGTGCGCGGGCGCAGCGTCAACCAGACGTTCGAGGACCTCGTGGCCGCCGCGACCGATCCGGCGTACGCCGGCGACGAGCTCGTTGCGCTGCGTGAGCGGCTCGAGCGCGCCGGCCTGATCTTCGACGCATCCGCGCTTCCCGACGCTGCCGCACCGGACGGGCAAGCGCTTGAACGCGCCCGCGCCGCCGCCGGCCGCGGCACGTCGCTGGCGACGCTGATCGCCGAGGGTCGGCGCTGAGCGCACTTTGGGACAGCTCCGCGCTCGTCAAGCTCTACGCGGACGAGGACGGGGCGCGGCAGGCGCGGAGCTGGAGCCCAGCGATCGCCATCAGCGCGCTGGCGGTGACTGAAGTCGTCGCGGCCGTGTGGGGAAAGGTGCTGCGCGGCGAACTCGAGGACGACGTCGCAGCGACGCTCGACGCCGCCTTCATCGCCGACGTTCGCAGCGGCCGCTTCGCGGTCGTGCCGGTCGCCGACACGGTGATCGCGCGCTCGCTCACGTGCATCCGGCAGCATCGGCTACGCGCGGCAGACGCGGTGCAGCTCGCCAGCGCGCTGCTGACGCGCGAGGCGGATCCGGGCGTCGACACGATGGCGGTGTTCGATCAGCGGTTGCGTGCGGCCGCCCGAGCTGAGGGCCTGGCGTTGCTGCCCGCGTCGTACAAGTCGACATAACGCACGTTCTCGAGCATTGAACGAGCGAAGAAGCGGCGCTCCGTCAGGTCTTGGCGTCGCGCGGGCTCAGCTCCGAGCCCTGAGTGTCGCCCTGCTCGCTGAGCGAGGTCCGCACCGGGACGGAGCGCGACGGCGTGATCAGCACCATTCCGGCGATCACGCATACCGTGGCGAAGGCCCCGGCGAGGGCGATGAAGATCTCCATGCCGTCAGCCCCGCTCGACGGCCGCGATCCAGAACGCTCCGGCGGCGAGGATCGACGGCACCCAGAGGCCCACGAAGAGGCCCTCCTCGCGCGAGCCCGCGAACCACAGCGCGATCGAAAGGACGAACGAGGCGCCGGCGGCGGCGAGGAACAGGCGGACGCCGAGCCACCGGCGGACCGTGTGATCGTGCAGCGCCACGGCGCTACTTCTCGTCGACTTTGAGCGCGTTGCCGATCTCCCAGAACGTCGGCGCCCACAGCCCGACGAAGATCCCGAGGCGCTCGCCGCTGGCCTTGTCCTCGGCGGACTTCGCGGTCGCCCACGCGCCGATGCTCGCGACGATCGACAAGATCCCCGCGGCATACGCCACCTCACTGCTCAACCCGATCCTGCGCATCAGCTTGACCATGTCGCCTCCCTCGGCTTTGGCTTGTCTGACCGATACGTCGCACACAGGGTCCGAGACCGGCCGCCGGGGCGTCTTGGCGCGTCGACCTCGCCCGGCGTGACGCGAGCCGGCGAGGTCGTTACCCTCTGTCGTCCGGCGGATCGCCGACTCGGTCGCGGGGACCTCGATCCCCAACCGTGGCAACGCACCGGCCCTCGGGCGGGTGGCCTGTCCAGGTGACCGCGAGTGTCACAGCCGCCCAGGCATGACACACAAGTCCTGGGACGTAGCAGTTCGGTGGTGATCCATGACCGGGTGGCACGGGCGGGCCGCAGAGGCCCGCCCGGTCACAGCCTCAGCCGACCCAGTTGTCGCCGGTCTCGTTCGGGTCGAAGTCCATGTGGACGAAGTGCTGGCGCGGGTAGATGCCCACGCCGCCCTCGAAGATCGCGCGCCCATGCTCGCGGTGGGCTGCGAGCGTGACGCCCGCCGGCGCCGGCAGGTCGGCCGCGTAGCCGCGCGTGTGCGCCGAGCCCGGGACGCCGCCGACGCGCTGGTTGTACGTCTTGGTCCGGAACACGGAGTTCGGCCGCAGCGCGCGGCCGCCCTCGCGTGCCCGCAGGCGCTCGAGCCGGTCGGCGAGCTGCTTCGCGCGGTACTTGGCCTGCTTCTTGGTCAGGCCCTGCTCGCGCACGAGGCCGTCGATGTACGCCGTGCCGTCGTTGCACGCGAACTCGCCGAGCTTGAAGTTGCGCGTCACCTGGCCCGGCAGCACGCGCCACGCCGGCGTCGAGCGGACGATCCGCCGCATCGCGGCCTCGCTCGGCCACAGCGGGTCGAGGACCTTCTCGAGCGGCTCGTCGAGCCGCCCGGTCACGGGCTGCTTGGCGATCGCCTGCGCCTCGCGCACCGCGCGCTCCCACGCCGGCGTCGCCGTGCGGGCCGTCTTCGGCGTCCGCACCTCGGTCAGCAGCCGGCGGCGCAGCCCGCGCGTGGTCTCGCGCCGATGGCGCTTGAGGTACCGCGCCAGCGCGACCTTGGACTGCTTCACCCGCCAGGCCTTGTCGCCGGGATCGAGCACGATCGTCTCGCTCTTCGCCGGATCGCGCTTGGGCGGCGGCTTCGTGCCGCCCTTCTTCTCGGGAGCCGGCGCCGGCCCCGGCTTCGGCTTCACGCCGAGCCGCGCGAGCTCCGTCTCGATCGTCACGTAGCGCCGGATCAGCGTCGTCCGAGCGCGGCCGAGCGCGCGGTCGAGCCGCTCGACGCGCTGCAGCAGCTCGGCGTCGGTGAGGTCGTCGAGGTCGCGTGGTGCGGGCGCCGCGGGCGTGAAGACGCCGTTGCCGGCCGCGCCCGCCGGCGGCGGCGCTGGCGCGTCCTCGGCCACCGAAGTCGGTGCCACCTGCAGCACCGTCGGGCCGTCGCCGACGCGCATCTCCGTCGTCCCCCCGCCGCTCCCGGACGGCGGTGGCTCGGCGCCGACCGGCTCGCGCTGCTCAGCCTCGACGAGCTCGGTGAGCTTGGACTCGATGCGCAGCAGGATCGCCGTCATCTCGGCCAGGCCCTCCGGCGCGGCCGGCGCCGTGACGGTGCCCGCGCTCCGCTGCTGGAGCCGCTCCAGCAGCTGCCGGCGGCGACCGCCGTAGGCGGCGATCGCGCTCCACGCGCGGTCGGTCTCGGCGTCGTGCTGCTTGAGCTGCGCGACGAGCGCGGGCAGCCGCGCCTTGCGCGGCCGCCGCGGCGGCCGGACCGGGGCGGGTGGCGTGGGCGTCGGCGCAGGCGGCGGGCCGTCCTTGCGGTCCTTCTCGCGGCGCGCCGTCTCGAGCCTGACCGCCCGGTTGAGCTTGAGCGCGGTCCTCGGCCCCACCACGCCGTCGTCGTCGAGCCCGTGATCGCGCTGGAACGCCTTCACGGCGGCCTCGGCCTCGGCGTCCAGCCGCGTCCGGGCGCCGTCGAGGTAGCGCTCCCGCGAGCCCTTGCGGCGCACGTACGAGAGCCGCTTGGTGAGCTTCTCCACGAGCCGCCCCTCGTCACCGCGGCGCAGGAGCTGGGCCGCGGTGGGCACCGGCACGCCGGCCAGGCGCGCCTGCCACGCCCGCGCCTTCTCGCGCAGGTCGGCGCTGTAGGCCACGGCCGCGTCACCCGAGCCGTTGTAGCGGCGCGCGCCGTCGGCCTCGCCGTGCGCGCGCATCAGCGAGGCGAGCCGGCGGAACCCCACGCGCATGTTGACGGCGGGCTTCCAGCAGCCGCCCTCGCGGTCGGCCTCGTCCTGGAACTCCCACCAGGTGAGCTGCGTCGGCCCGACGCCCTGCATCCCGCCCTTGCCTGCCGGGCCGCGGCGGCGCTTGTACTCGCGGTAGAGCTCCTCGGTGACGGCCACCGCCCCGTCGCGCGCCGGGAAGATGTAGCGGCCGCTGCGATCGCGGTCGTGCCCGAAGACGTTCGCGCCGCCGCCCGACTCCTTCTGCAGCAGGGCGCACGCGTACGCGAGGTCGAGCCCGGCCCGGCGCGCCTCGGCGATCGCCATCTCGGGCGCCTTGATCCCGCCGGCCTCGAGCCGCTGGATGAGCTTCGGATCGGCCATCGTGCGCTCCCTCAGCCGCCCGACGGAACCGACTCGTCCGCCTCGAGCGCGGCGAGCTCGGCCTCGAGCTCCTCGTCGTCCGCCCCGAGGTCGAGGTCGTCGAGATCCTCGAGCTCGTCGTCGTCGTCGGCGTCGTCGGTGGTGACCATGACGGCGACGTCCGGCACTCCGGACTCGGCCTTCTCGGCGGCGACCTGGGCCTCGGCTTCGCGCGCCTCGAACTTCTGCCAGCCGTACAGCCACTGGAGGGCAGGAGCGAGAACGGCCAGCGCACCGGCGATGAAGATCTCCTCCAGCGCGCTCGCGGGCACGTCGAGCGCCGGGAAGTGCTCGGCGAGCCAGGTGGCGCAGGTGCCGGCGGCCAGCGCGAAGACGGGGGTCAGGATCGCCACGATGCGGTTCGGCGACATGGCTCCCTCCTTGGGTGTACGACGTGAGAGCAGCCGAAGCTCGTGCCAGAGCGACCCTTGCGGGTTTCGAACCGGCCGTCAAGCGGACGGAGCGTCGACGCCGAGCCCTTCGCGGACGTGGCGCTCGATCGCGGCCGCGGTGTGCGGCCGCAGGCCGGCGAAGCTGAGGCGGCGCCCGCCGGTCGTGCGGAGGCTCAGCGTGGCGGCGTGCCGCCGCAGCCGATGCTCGCGCAGGCTGACCGCGGCGACGTCGCGGAACGCCACCGATCGCACGCGCGCGACCGGAGCGTCGTCGAGCAGGTACAGCAGCCGCCGCTCGGTGACGGCGAGCACCGCGCGCGGGCTCGCCCAGGTGCTCGCGGGCGTCACCAGACGCACGTTCTCGCGCTCGCGCAGGGCCTCGAGCAGCTCCGGGCCGAGCGCCCGCCGCACCGCGTCGGGCAGCCACGAGCCGCGCCGGCGAGCGCCGGGCCGCGCGGGCGCGCGCCTGGCCGGCGCGGCGTCGTGCGCGGCGCCGGCGCGCAGCAGGTCGTAGGCGGCGTTGATCTCGGCCATCCGGCGCGCGGCCTCCTGTCCCCCGCCCCGGTCCGGATGCCAGCGCTTGGCCTGCGAGCGGTACGCGGCGGCAAGCTGGCGCTCGTCTGCGCCATCGGCCACACCCAGGATCGAATGCGGGTCCACGCAGGCCATTCTGACGCCCAGTCGAACGGGGGTGGCGCCACCTTCCCGCGCGCATCACCATGAGCGGCGGTGACCGACGGATCGGAAACCAGGGGTCGCAGGATGCGCGTCTTCATCGCCGACGATCACGCCGGCTATCGCGACGGCATGGCGCGCCTGCTCGGGGAGGAGCCCGGGCTCGACGTCGTCGGCGAGGCCGCCGACGGCACGGCGGCCTTGAGCGACATCCAGCGCCTGCAGCCCGACGTCGCGCTGGTCGACCTCCGCATGCCCGGGCTCGACGGCCTCGAGGTCTGCCGCCGCCTGCGCAGCAACGGCTCCGCACCGCACACCCGCGTCGTCCTGATCACCGCGGCGCCCGACCGCGCGCTGACGGCGGCGGCGGCCGAAGCCGGCGCCGTCGCGCTGCTCGCGAAGGAGGCGGCGCCGGGAGCGCTGGTCGCCGAGCTCGTCGCCGCGGGCCAGGGCCGCGTCGGCCGCGCCGTCGAGTGATCACCGAACGGTTCCGCCGTCGAACGCGCTACCGTGCCGGTCAATGGTGCACGAGGGCGTGCAGCTGGAGGAGCTGACGAGCCGCGAGCGGGACGTCCTGCTCATGGCCGCAGACGGCCTCTCCTCGCCGTACATCGCGGGTCGGCTGCAGCTCAGCCCCGCCACCGTCAACACCCTCCTCCTGAGCTCGTTCGGCAAGCTCGGGGTCTGCGATCGCGCGGCCGCCGTGGCTGCGGCGCAGGCCAGCGGCCTGCTCGAGCGCGAGCCCGCCTAGCGCCGGCGCGCCTGGTTTCGCGGCTAGCGCGCTAGCGCTCCGACGACCTCCTGCCACCACGCTCGCTCGCCCGGCGACTCCGCGCGTGCCAGGCGCCGCCGCGCGACGCCTTGGAGCTCCCCGGAGGGCCCGACCGCAAGCAGGCGCCCGGTGACCGCGAAGCGCCCGTCGGCCAGCGCGACCAGGGCTCCCGGCTCGTCGCGGCGCGTGCGCAGCTGGTCGACGACCTCGATCCCGGCGACCGCGCTCGGCCGCGACGCGTCCCCGTCCTCGTCTCCCCAAGGCCGCACGCTGGTGACGGCCGGCCGGCTGAGCACGCGCGGACGCGGGCGCTTGTGCGCCTCGAGCGGGCCGGTGCGCCAGCGCTTGAGCAGGTCCTGGAACTCGACGGCGACCTCCTGGCGCACGATCAGGTGCAGCTGGTCGCCGGCCTGGATGATCGTCGACCCGCGCGGCGGGATCGCGCGGTCGCCGCGCACGATCACGTTCAGCAGCGCCTCCCGCGGCAGGCCGAGCTCGCGCACCGGGTGCCCCTCGACGGCGTGCCCGGTGCGCACCGGGAACTGCACGACCTCGGCCCCCAGCCGGCTGAGCAGCACAGGCTCGACGAGCGGAACCGGGATCGCCGCCTCACCGGAGGTCACCCCGAAGAGCCGTGCGACGGGCTCGATCGTCGTGCCCTGCAGCACGGTCGAGACCAGGACGACGAAGAACGCGACGTTGAAGATCAGCTGGCCGTCCTCGAGCCCGGCCGTGACCGGGAAGGTGGCGAACACGATCGGCGTCGCGCCGCGCAGCCCCGCCCAGCCGAGCATCAGCCGCTCCGGCAGCTTGAACCCCTGCCCCACCGTCACGATCACGGCCGCCGCGGGGCGCGCGAGGGCGGCGGTCACGATCGCCACCAGCGTCCCCTGCCACGCGAACTCGATCACCTCGGACGGGAAGACGAGCAGGCCGAGCGTGAGGAAGAGCCCGAGCTGGGCGACCCACGCCAGGCCCTCGTGGAACGTCACGATCGTGCGGCGCGCCGGAGTCGACGCGGTCCCGAGCACGAGGCCCGCGAGGAACACGGCGAGGAAGCCGGAGCCGTGCAGCGTGTCGGCCGCCCCGAACGCCAGCGCGCCCGTCGCGACCGACGCGACGGGATAGAGGCCTGCCGACGGCAGCGTGATCCGGCGCAGGAAGAGCACCGCGAGCGCCGCCACCGCCAGCCCGACCGCGAAGCCGATGGCGAGCTCCTCGACGGCGAGCAGAAGCGCGTCGTCGAGGCCCCAGGTGGAGTCCTCGAGCGCCTCGATGCAGCCGATCACGAGCAGGATCGCGATCGGGTCGTTGATGCCCGACTCCCCCTCGAGCGTACGAGCCAGCCGCCGCCGCAGCGTCGAGCCGCGCAGCACCGCGAACACGGCCGCGGCGTCGGTGGCGGCCACCGTCGAGCCGAGCAGCAGCGCCTCCAGCGGCTCGAGCTCGGGGAACAGCAGCTCGGCCACGAACGCGGTGAGCGCGGCGGTGCCGAGCGTGCCCAGCGTGGCGAGCAGGATCGAGGTCCGCAGGACGGGCCGGATCTCGTCGAAGCCGGCCGACAGGCCGCCCTCGAAGAGGATGAACGCGAGCGCGACGACGCCGATCTGGCGGGCGAGCTCGAAGTCGCGGAAGTCGATCAGGTCGAGGCCGTCCGTCCCGATCGCCATCCCGAGCGCGAGGACGAGCACCAGGCCGGGCATCCGCAGGCGCCCGGCCGCCAGGGAGGCGGCCAGCCCGGCAGCCAGCAGCACCCCGACGATCAGGACGAGCTGTCCCTCGTCGTTCACGTGGCCGGAACCCTGCCAGAACGGCGGCGGCTAGGCGTCGAAGCTGAGCTGTGGCGCCGCCGTCGGCACCAGCAGCTCGGCGCCCTCGACCCCGGCCTTGTTGACCGCCGGGTTGGCGGGAGCGACGGACGTCCGCTCGGGGTCGAGCGGGGCGAGCAGGCCCTCCGGGTCGCCCTCCAGCCAGGCGGCCTCCTCGTCGGGGCCGGCGAGCACGCACGGCATGCGGTCGTGCACGGGCGCGGCGACGGCGTTGGCCGGGCAGGTGAGGATGAGCGCCGAGTGCACGAGCTCGCCGCCGACCCGCGTGCGGCGCCACAGCCCGGCGAACGCGAACGGCTCGCCGCCGTCGACGGTGTAGCGGAACGGTAGGCGCTCGCCGCCTTTGCGCTCCGCCTTCAGCCACTCGTACCAGCCGTCGGCGAGCACCAGGCAGCGCCGCTCGGGCCGCTCGTAGAGCTCGGCGAACGGCGCCTTGACGGCCACCGTCTCGGACTTGGCGTTGATCGGCTGGAAGCCTTTGAGCTCACGCGCCCACGGCGGCACGAGGCCCCAGCGGACGGTCTGCGCCGTGCGCCGGCCCTCGCCGTCGGCGGTCGCGATCGCGATCGGCTCGGTCGGGCACACGTTGAAACGCTCGAGCGTCGCCGCCTCGAGCGCGTCCGCGTCGGAGAGCACGAAGCGCTCGGCGAGCGCGCGCCCGCCGGGCGTGGTCAGGGTGTAGCGCCCGCACATGCGAGATCAGGCTACGAGGTGGCGCGGCGCTCTTCGAGCGGCGGCAACGTGCCGTCGGGCACCAGCGCGCCGTCCTGCCAGCGGAACGACACCTCGGCCTCGCCGCCGCCCGGGCAGCACGGCTCGTCGCCGGCCTCGTAGAGCCCGTACGCGAGCGTGACCGAGCGCTTGCGGGCGGCCGCCACCCGGACCTTGCCGCTGACCAGCGGGTCGTCCGAGCCGACGGGATCGCCGCCGACGAAGAAGAACGCGCGGTTCCCGCCCTCCTCGTGGCGCCCGACGAGCACGCGCAGCTCGGCCGCGGCCTTCCAGTCGGCCAGGCGCACCGGCCTGAAGCCCTCCTCGGCGAGCGCCGCCACGGCTGACCGGCGCTCAGCGCGCTGCGCGCGGGTGAGGGTCGGCTTGGCCGGCGCCTCGGCCGCGGGCTGCTCGGCGGCCGGCGGCGGCGCGGTTGCGACGACCTCCTCCTCAGGCCCCGGGATGACCATCACCGCGATCGCCACGCCGCAGCCGAGCAGCGCGACCGTGGCGGTGATCGCCGCCACCCGCGCGGCCCAGCGCCGGTGCGGCGGGGGGATGATCGCGTGCGCCGCCATCCCGCGCGATGGTCCTCGCGCGCCCGCGCCAAGTCAAGCCGCGACGAACCTGCAGGGTCGAACCTAAGGGTCAGACCCTTTATCTGGCGAGCTCACCAGGTGCCCTGGACCCTCATGGCGCGTGCGAGGACGCCGCCGAGCACGTGCACCGCGTCGCCGAAGCGCACGAACAACGGTCCGTCGAACGGCTGCTTGTCGACCACCTCGAACGCGTCGCCGGGAGCGATGCCGCGCTCCGCGAGGTAGCGCAGCATCGCCGGGTCCGAGTCCGAGACGCGCACGAACGTCGCCGCCGCGCCGGGCTCGAGGTCGGCCAGGCAGCGCGTCGGCTCCTCGTCGATCACGAGGTCGACCGAGGGGATCGGGTCGCCGTGCGGGTCGCGCGTGGGGTTGCCGAGCTTGGCCGCGATCAGCGCCTCGAGCTCCTCGGAGAGCACGTGCTCGAGCACCTCGGCCTCATCGTGCACGCGGTCCCACGGGACGCCGAGGTCCTCGGCGAGATAGAGCTCGAGCAGCCGGTGATGGCGGAGCACCTCGAGCGCCAGGCGTACGCCCCGGTCGGTGAGCTCGACGCCGCGATACGGCACGTGGGCCACGAGCCCGAGCTCGTCGAGCTTGCGCACCATGCCCGACGCCGACGCCGCCGTGACCTCGAGTCGCTCGGCCAGCGCGGTCGTGCTGACGGCGCCCCCGGCCCGCTCGCCGAGCTGGTAGATCGCCTTCGCGTAGTCCTCCACAGCGGGGGAGAACGCGTTGTCGCGGCTAGCCATCACAGAGATTATGGCACGCCTAAACCTGGCCGCCTCAGGAGCGTGACGGCGAACACGCCGACGGCGGCCAGCGCAACCGATGCTCCGGCCGCGACCTCCCAGTGGTAGGAGACGAGCAGGCCGGCGACGCCCGCGAGCGCGGCCAGCCCGGCCGCCAGCACGAGCGCCACCGGCAGGCGCTGCGCCAGGTTCAAGGCCGCCGCCCCCGGCGCGAGGATGAGCGCGATCACCAGCAGGCTGCCCAGCCCGCGCGCGCCCGCCATCGTCGCCACCGCCAGCACGACCAGCAGCCACGCCTCCCAGCGCGCCGGCCGCGCGCCGAGCGACGGCGCGGCCGTGCGGTCGAAGACGCTGATCGCGAGCCGCCGGTGGGCGACCGCGAGGGCGGCGACGACCACCGCCGTCAGCAGCGCCGCCTCAGCGACGTCCCGCCCCGTCACGCCCAGGAGGTCGCCGAACAGCAGCTCGCCGAGTCGCGCCGGCACGTCGGGAGACAGGGCGAGCAGCGCGCCGGCCCCCACCAGGCCCGTGACCGCCACGGCCACGCCGGCGTCGCCGCCGAGCCGCTCGTCGCGCCCCGCGAGCGCGATCGCCGCCGCGGCGACGAGCACCCCGCCCGCCGCGCCCGCGACGAGCGGCGCCCCCACCAGCGCCGCGAGCACGAGCCCCGGCAGCATCCCGTGCGCGAGCGACTCGGCCGCGTAGCTCTGCCGGTGAAGCAACACCCAGACACCGAGCGGGCCGCACGCGACGGCGAGGATCAGCACCTCGACGAGCGCGCGCCGCATGAGGTCGGTCGCGAACGGGTCGGCGAGCCAGGAGATCATCAGTGCTCGTGGTGCTCGACGGCGACGGCGCGGCGCTCGCCGATGACGATCAGCTCGTGCCCGTAGGTCTCCTGCAGCACGTCGGGGGTGAGCACGCCGGCGGGCGGCCCGTAGGCGACCTGGCGGCGGTGCAGGCACAGCACCGTGTCCCACGCGCGTGCCTGCTCGACGTCGTGGGTGGCGACGAGCAGCGTCCTCCCCTCCTCCCGCAGCTCACGGAAGACCGCCTCGATCCGCTCGCCGCTCACGGCGTCGACGCCCGACAGCGGCTCGTCGAGCAGCAGCACCGGGGCGTCCTGGAGCAAGGCACGGGCGATCAGCACCCGCTGGCGCTGGCCGCCCGAGAGCGCGCCGAAGCGCGTCCGGGCGGCGTCCGCGAGGCCGACCCGGTCGAGCGCGAGCCGCGCGGCGGCGCGGTCCGCGCGAGCAACGCGGCGCCACCACGGCGTGCGGCCGTACGCGCCCATCAGCACGACGTCGAGCGCGCTGACCGGGAAGTCGAGCCGCGTGCGGTCGGTCTGCGGCACGTACGCCGGCCGGCCGGCCAGCTCGACGCTCCCGCGGCGCACCGGCAGCTCGTCCAGCAGCGCGCGGAAGAGCGTCGTCTTGCCGCCGCCGTTGGGGCCGAGCACGGCCGCGATCCGTCCGGGCTCAAGCGCGAAGTCGACGCCCTCGAGGGCCTCGTCGCCGGGCGCGTAGCCGCCCCCGAGACCGCTGGCGCGCACGGCCGTCATCGCGGCCTTGTGGCGACGGCGACGACGGCGAACACGGTCGCGGCGAGCACCGCGAGCACGGGGCCGGGGCCGACGTTGAAGCGATCGGCGAGCCACAGTCCGGCGACCGCCTCCGCCGCGGCCAGCGCCACCGCCCCGAGCCGCAGCGTCCGCAGATCGCGCGCCACCAGCCGCACGGTCGCGGCCGGGATCACGAGCACCGCGGTCACCAGCAGCGAGCCGACGGCGTCCAGCGCGACGACCACGGCGACCGCCACGGCCGCGAGCAGCAGCCGGTCGGCGGCCGCCGTCCGGACGCCGAGCGACCGCGCCGCCACCGGGTCGAAGCCGCCGGCCAGCCAGGCGCGGCGCAAGGCGGCGTCAAGCCCCAGGACGGCGGCGACGGTCGCGGCGGTGAGCCACAGGTCGCGCTCGCTGATGGCCAGCGCGCTGCCGAACAGCAGCCGGTCGATGCCCGCCCCGGACTCGTAGACGTCGCTGGCGAGGACCACGCCGAGCGCGAGCGCGGCCACGAGCAGCAGGCCGGTGGCGGCGTCTGCTCCGGCGCGGCGGCCGAGGCGCTCGACCGAGCCGGCGTACAGCAGGCCGCTGCCGAGCGCCGCGACCTGGGCGGGCAGGCCCCACGGGCCGGCGACGACGAGTCCCGGGAACGCCGCCGTCCCGGTCCCGTGCGTGAAGAACGCCAGCCGGCGCAGGACGATCCAGGAGCCGAGCACGCCGCCGAGCACCGCCAGCAGCAGCGTCTCGAGCAGCGCGCGCTGCATGAACGGCGTGTCGAACGGCTCGGGCAGGCTCAGGAGGGCAGCGAGCACCGGCGGCCCCCGAGCCCGTCGACGATCGCCCGCGTGTTGGCGGCGATCGAGCGCACGTACGTGTCGCCCCCGGAGCCGGGCGGGCCGAGCGAGTCCGCCCACAGCTCGGCGCCTACGCGCGCGCCTGCCTCGCGCGCGATCGCCTCCTCGACCTTCGGGCTGACCGAGCTCTCGGCGAAGATCGCCTTGACGCGCTCCTCGCGGATCGTCTCGATCAGCGCCGCGGTGTCGCCCGCCGACGGCTGGGCCTCGGTCGAGAGCGAGGGGATCACGGTGCCGATGACCTCGATGCCGTAGCGGTCGGCGTAGTAGCCGAGGGCGTCGTGGGAGGTGACGAGCTTGCGGGCGGTGGCCGGGATGCCGGCGACGCAGCGCTCGACGGCCGCATCCAGCCGCCGGACGCGCGCGGCGTAGCTCTCAGCTCGCTCGCGGTAGGTGGCGCTGCCGCCGGCGTCGGCCGACGCCATCGCCTTGCGGAGGGCGGGCACGGCGCGCTCGACGTTGATCGGGTCCTGCCACCAGTGGGGGTCCTCCCCACGCCGGGTGACGTGCGCGGCGAGGTCGAGCACCGGCGCGTCGGTCCCGGAGGCCTCGATCGCCTCGTCGAGCCACTCGTCGACCTCGCCGCCGGAGCGGACGACGAGGTCGGCGTCCGCGATCGACTCGACGTCGCGCGGGCGCAGCTCGTAGTCGTGCGGGTCGCTGTTCGCGCTCAGGAGCCCGGTCACGGAGACCCGCTCGCCGCCGACGTTGCGCGCGAGGTCGGCCGCCTGGGTCGTGGTGGCCACGACCTCGAGCGCGCCTCCGGAGCCCGCGGACTCGCTCTCGCCACAGCCGATGGCGACCGCGGCGAGCAGCACGGCGACGGTGGCGAGGACGCGGAGCACGGCGCGTGATCTTATTGAAAGTCATTCTCATTCTCAATACAATCCCGCCTTGTGAGCTCGTGGACGGAGCACGCCCAGCTGAAGCTGTCCCGGGCCGGGCACCGGGCCGGCGGCGCGCGTGCGGAGGTGCTCGCGCTGCTCGCCCGCCAGGACTGCTGCCTGAGCGCCCAGGACATCCACGACGAGCTGCGCGGCGGCGGCGGCGGCGGCAAGGCGGTCGGGCTCGCCAGCGTCTACCGCGCGCTCGACGTGCTCGCACAGCTCAAGCTCGTGCACCGGATCGACGTCGACGGCGTCGCCTGCTACGAGCCCGCCGACCCCAGCGGCGACCATCACCATCACGCGATCTGCGACCGCTGCGGCAAGCTCGACCCGTTCGAGGACGCCGAGATCGAGCGCCTCCTCCACGACGTGGGCGAGCGCCTCGGGTACCAGGTCGGAGCGCACGACGTCATGCTCCGCGGCGCCTGCCCGGACTGCGCCGCCAGGTAGCAAAGGCGCTGCTCAGGCCGCAGATCCGGTGCGGTCGCGCTACGGTCCGCACCGGTTCGTGCAGGCAACAAACAGCGGACCTTTCTGCCGATCCAGGTGTTGCAACCCGTCGTGCCCCGCCGTTCCCTCACCCGCAGGCAGGTCCTCCGCGCCGGCGCCGCGGTCGCTGCCGCGACCGGCCTTCGCCCCGCCTCGCCGGCGCTGGCCGCCCGCCCCGCATCGCTGTTCGAGATGCCGCTGGACGGGCTCTCGACGCGCGGTGCGACCGCCGCGTCCGCGGGCTGGCGGACGAGCGGTGTGCTCGACGCTCCGCGGCGGTTCGATCTGGTCGGCCTGACCTGGGCGCGCGGCTCGGCGGCCGAAGCGCAGATCCGCGCGCGGCGCCGCGGCGGGCGCTGGACGGAGTGGGCGACGCTGCATCCGGCCGGCGACCACGGGCCTGATCGCGGACGCGCTCCGGCGGGCACCGATCCCGCGTTCGTCGGCACCGCCGACCAGTTCCAGCTGCGCCTGCGCGGCAACCCGCGCCGCCTGCGGGCGCGCTTCGTGCGCGCCCTGCCGGCCGGGCGCATCGCGCGCCGGCTGGCCCGCCGGCTGAGCGGCGGCATGGCTCGCGTCGCCCAGTCGAGCGCGCCCTCGATCATCCCGCGCGCCGCGTGGGGCGCCGCGGCGGTGCCGCCGCGCGAGGCCCCGATCTACGGCCAGGTCCAGCTCGCGTTCGTCCACCACACGGTGACGGCGAACGAGTACGACCCCGAGGACTCCGCCGCGATCGTGCTCGCGATCGCGCGCTACCACCGCAACGGCAACGGGTGGAACGACATCGGCTACAACTTCCTCGTCGACAAGTACGGCCAGGTGTTCGAGGGTCGCGCGGGCGGGATCGAGGCCGCGGTCGTGGGCGCCCAGGCGCAGGGCTACAACAGCGTGTCGACGGGCATCGCCTGCCTCGGGAACTTCTCGACGATCGCCCAGACGCCGGTGGCGATGGACGCGCTCGCCCGGCTGATCGGCTGGAAGCTGTCGGTCCACGCCGTGCCCACGCAGGGCGAGGTCACCGTCACGTCCGCCGGCGGCTCGAGCAACCGCTACGGCGCCGGCGCGCTGGTCACGTTCCAGCGCATCTCCGGGCATCGCGACGGCAACAACACGAGCTGCCCCGGCACCGTCTTGTACGGGCAGCTGGACGCGCTGCGCAGCGCGGCCGGGCAGTTCGCCGGCCCGCTCGTCGGCCTCAGCCTCAACACGCTCACGCGCCTGCGCGGCCTCCGCCCGGTGAACGTCTCCGGCTACCTGCGCTTCCCGGACGGCTCGCCGGCCGCCGGCCATACCGTGGCGATCGACTTCCAGCCGCGCGGTGCAACCGGCGCGGCGTGGGGCCCGCTGGCGACGGCGGTCTGCGCGGCGGACGGCAGCTACCGCACCACCGTCGAGTTCCCCTCCTCGGGCACCGTGCAGGCGTTCTATCCCGGCGACGGGTCGCGCGCCCCGATGGCCTCGGCGCCGCGCAAGGTGTTCGTCGCCGCCGACCTGACGGCGGCGCTCGGCCGCCGGGAGATGCGGCTCGGGCGGCGCGTCCGGCTCGTCGGCACCGCCGAGCCTGCGACGCTGGTCCGGGTCAAGACCCAGCGCCGGATCGGCCGCCGCTGGACGCGCGAGCGCGTGAAGTCGATCCCGGTGCGCGACGGCGCCTTCCGCGCCTCGATCAAGCCTCGCGCGCGCGGCAGCTACCGCATCGTGGCGCAGGTCGGCAGCACCCGCCGCCGGCTGTACCTGCGCGTACGCTAGTGGTGGACCTCACCCAGCGCGACCTCAACCGCGCGCTGCTGGCCCGCCAGGGCCTGCTCGAGCGCTTTCCCGGCGACCTGCCGGCCGCGCTGCGGCGGATCGGCGGCATCCAGGCGCAGTACGCGCCGTCGATGTATCTCGGCCTGTGGTCGCGCGTCGCGAACCTCGAGCGCGACGCGGTCACGCGCGCGCTCGAGGACCGCTCGGTCGTCCAGGCGACGCTGCTGCGCGCGACGATCCACCTGGTCGCGGCGGACGACTTCTGGCCGTGGGCGATCGCGGTTCGCCGCGCCCGGCGGGAGAGCTTCCTGCGCGGTCGGCCCGACGCGCCGCCGGCCGCGGCGATGGCCCGCGCGGCACGCAAGCTGCGCAGCCGGCTGGCCGACGGGCCGCTGCTGCGGCGCGACATCGAGGCGCTGCTGGGCAAGGACGCGGCCCGTGGCGTCGGCCTATGGCTCGACCTCGTGCGCGTGCCGCCGCTCGGGACCTGGGAGCGCCGGCGAGCGGACCTCTACGGGCTGGCCGAGGACTGGCTGACGCCGGTGGAGTTGGCGGCGGAAAAGGCGGTCGAGCACGTGATCCGCAGCTACCTGAGCGGCTTCGGCCCGGCGCCGCCGGGCGACATCGCCAACTGGGCCGGCCTCAAGCTCGGCGACGTCAAGCCCGCGCTCGCGCGGATGGAGCTGCGGCGCTTCGTCGGCCCGGGCGGCGCCGAGCTGCTCGACCTGCCGGACGCGCCGTTGCCAGGCGGGGACACGCCGGCGCCGCCGCGTTTCCTTCCGGTGTGGGACGCGACGCTGCTCGTCCACGTCCGCCGCACGCAGATCCTGCCCGAGGATCTCCGCCCGCGCGTGTTCAGCATCAAGCTCCCGCACGGCGTCTCGACGTTCCTGGTCGACGGCGCCGTGGCGGGCGCCTGGCGCCTCGAGGAGGGCCGGGTCGCGCTCGAGCCGTTCGTGCGCCTCGACGCCGCAGATCGCCGGGCCTTGGAGGCCGAAGCCGAGCGCCTGACCGCCTTCGCTTCGTAGAGCGTCGACTAGGGAACCCCCCGATGCGGCCACGACGCGCCGGGATCAGGATCGTCTCCTCCCCTCCCCCGCTCCAGGAGAACCTCCCCGTGCATTCAAGCCAGCGCGCGCTTCGTGACCTTCCCGCCCTCCGCGATCTGATCGACGGCGAGGTCGTGACCCCCGCTGACGACCGGTGGGACGAGGCCCGCCGGCCCTGGAACTTCGCCCACGACCAGCGCCCCGAGCTCGTGGCGTTCCCCGAGAGCGCCGAGGACGTCGTGGCGATCGTGCAGTACGCGAGCCGCAACGGACTGCGCGTCGCTCCCCAGGGCACGGGCCACAACGCCGGCCCGCTCGGCTCGCTCGACGGCACGATCCTGCTCAGCACCTCGCGCATGCGCGGCGTGAGCGTGGACGCCGAGGCGCGCAGCGCGCGCGTCGCCGCCGGCACGCTGTGGCTCGAGGTCACCGAGGCCTCGTCGCCGCTCGGCCTCGCGCCGCTGTCGGGCTCCTCGCCCGACGTCGGCGTCGTCGGCTATTCGCTGGGCGGCGGGGTGAGCTGGCTCGCCCGCAAGCACGGCCTGGCCGCCAACAGCATCCTCGCGATCGAGCTCGTGACCGCCGACGGGCGCCTGCGCCGCGTCGACGCCGACAACGACCCGGAGCTGTTCTGGGCGCTGCGCGGCGGTGGCGGCAGCTTCGGGGTCGTGACCGCGATGGAGATCGCGCTCTACCCCTACGCCGAGGTCTACGCGGGCTCGATGTGGTGGCCGTGGGAGCGCTCGGCCGAGGTCCTGCACGCCTGGCGCGAGTGGACGCTGACGGCGCCCGAGGAGGCCACCACCGCGATCCGCATCATGCAGATGCCTCCGATGGAGGAGGTGCCCGAGCTCCTGCGCGGGCGCAGCTTCGTGACGATCGACGGCGCGGTGATCGGCGATCGCGCGCTCGGCGCCGAGACGATGGCCGCCCTGCGCGCGCTCGAGCCGGAGATCGACCTCTTCGACATGGTCCCGCCGGTGGTCCTGTCGCGGATCCACGGCGACCCGGAGGAGCCGATGCCGGCGCTCACCGAGCACCGCCTGCTGCGCGACCTGCCGGTGGAGGCGGTCGACGCGTTCCTCGCCGTCGCCGGCCCGGACTCGGGCTCGACGCTGCTGATGGCCGAGATCCGCCACTTCGGCGGCGCGCTCGGCCGGCTCGCGCCCGGTCACGGGGCGCTCGGCAAGCTCGACGGCGACTACGTCCTGTTCGGCGGCGGCCCCGCGTTCTCGCCGGAGATGGTCGCCGGCCTGCAGGCCGAGCTGCCGCGCTTCAAGGCGGCGATGGCGGCGTGGGACGCCGGCTCCGGCTACCTCAACTTCGAGGAGTCGGCCACCGACTCGCGCTCGTTCTACGACGAGGTCACCCACCGCCGCCTGAGCCGCATCAAGGCGCGCTACGACGCCGGCGACCTGTTCCGCTCGAACCACCCGATCGAGCCCGCCCGCTAGGAACCCGCCCACCCACCGTGCGCGGTCGCCGTCAGCGGCGGCCGCGCACCCACTCGCCGACCTTCTCGGCGGCGTCCCCGACCTTGTCGCCGGCCTTCTCCACGCCCACGCCGGCTTCCTTGAACAGGTTGCGGAAGCGCTCGGCGTAGTGCTCGGCGGCGTCGCCGGCCTCCGCGCGGGGGTCGACGGGGTCGCCGCGGCGCACGTACTGCCCGTTCATGACCGCGTCGTACTCGCCGGAGCGGACCCACTTCATCAGCTCGGAGACGCGCTTGACCGGGAACGCGTGGGTCTGGGCGAGCTCCACTCGCAGGCGCGAGAGCTTATCCCAGCCCGGCTCCCACTCCTCGTACTCGTTGGCCTGCTTGAGGAAGGCGTCGAGGTTGAGCTTGCGCGACGCCGCGCCGCCGGCCAGCACCATCAGCGTGCGCGACGTCACGAGCGGGTCGCGGTTCACGAGCGTCGCCGCGCGGTCGCAGCTCAGCTCGGCGGCGCGGAACCACTCGAGCAGCGCGATCTTGACGGCCAGCAGCGGCAGGCCGGCCATCAGCGGGAGCCGCGCGACGCCCGCGCCGAGCGACAGCAGGATCATCAGCGCGGTCCGGTAGAGGACGTGGTCGGACAGGATATGGCCGGCCTCGTGGCCGAGCACGGTGCGCAGCTCGTCGACGTCCAGCAGCTCGACCGTGCGCGAGTTGACCATCACCATCGGCCGGCCGGAGCCGATCGCCGCCGCGTTCGTGACCGGGAACTGGGTCAGGTAGAGGTCGGGGACGTCGTCGAGATCGAGCCGGGCAACGGCCGCGCGGTGCGACGCCCACGCCTCCGGCAGCTGCTCGGGCCCGAGGCGCACCGACCCGGCGAGGAACACCTGCCGCAGCGCGCGCTCGTAGCCGAACTCGATCAGCTTGCGCACGACCGTGTCGAGCATCGGGATCGATTGCAGCGCGGCCGTGGCGGCGCGGTCGGCCGGGTGTTCGTAGGCCTTCGACGAGATGTCCTTGAGGCGCTGGTCGGCGGGGAGGGGATCCGTCATGCGATCCAAGCTAACGATCGCGGAGCCGGATCACCAGCCGCAGGCCTGACCACTTTTCGTCCAGCGCCGCGACCTTGTTGTCGACGAGCGTGTTGGCCAGCGCCAGCTCCCGCACCACGTCCTCGGTCAGGTCGGTGGGCACCTTCGAGGCCCGCTTCGGCCACCCGATCCACAGCCCGGCGTTCGCGCGCATCGCCGCCCGCAGCACCGGCATCCGCCGCGCCAGCTCCGCCCGCTCGATGTGGAAGGAGAGGATCACGTCGGCCGGCCCGCGCGCGGTCCGCCCGACCGTCGCGTCCTCCGGAAGCTCCCCGAGCGTCGCGTCCTCGAACCCGTCGGGAGCGCCGAGCAGGAGCACCCTGTGCCCGGGCTTGATGCCGAGCTTCTTCGGCAGCGGGGTGCCGCTGTAGCCGTCCGAGGCGCTCATCGCGCCGAGTATCGTCGTTCACATCGATGTCGCGCAGGTCTTGATCGAAGCCGCGCTCGACCTTCGCCAGCGCCTGCGAGTAGGGGTCGAGGTGATGCACGTCGAGCTTGCCGGCGCGAAGGACGAATCAGTGCGCCTCCCGAGCTCCCGAAGGAACGCGCGGACTCGCTGCGCGTCAGCCCGGTCGCGCATGTTCGGCGGCTTGCGCGAAGCTCGCCAGCCGGCGGGTCAGCGCGTTGTAGCGGCTGTGGGCCGTGCGCGGGTCGTCTTGTACAAGCAGGTCGTACAGACGATGGGCCGGTCTCGTCGTGCCGTTCGCCGGAACGTCGATGGCGATCGCGCGCAAGCGCGTGCTGGCCATGCTGACCAGGAGAGCCGCAGCCGTCTCGCGTCCTGCCGCGAGGTCCTCCAATCCGGACGTGACGAGATCCGAGCCCGGAGCGCCGGCGAAGTCCTCAAGCGAAGGCATGTCTCTGGCGAATGGTACGTCGGCACACGGCAGTCGCTATCAGCGTGTCGGTGCGAGGCCAGCGGTGATGCCGGCCGGACGCCGAGCAGCACGCCGCCGCCGCCGCGAGCGCTCATGCTCGTATCCAGTCGCGCCGCGTCATCGTGATCTCGTAGCGCCGCTCGCCGGGCACGTTGCGGTGCAGGAGATCGGACAGCGTGTTGGTGGAGCGGATCAGCTCCCAGCCGAGCGGCGAGAACGTCGCAGGGTTGAAGACACGTGGCGAGAGCAGCGGGTTCGTGAACGCCTGCGAGAACGCGTCGATCGCCACCAGGCGGCCGATCAGCGGCGGGAGGACAGCGTTCGGCCGCACGTCCTCGGCGAACAAGCCGGGGTAGAACTCGATCTCGTCCGCGCTCCCGTACAGCTCTCGCAGCCCGGCGACCACCCGCGGGTCGCTCGAGACGTCCTCGAACCGCCGTGCGCGCGGGAAGCGGGCGAGGCGGCGGTACTCGTTGTACGGCGCCAGGCGTACGGCACGCGCCTGGAGCACGCTCGCCAGCTCCGCATCCCAGACCTCGGGCGGCGAGTTCAGCAGGCCCACGCGCCCGGCCCGCTGGCGCGAGGCGTCCTGAAGGCACGCCCCGAGCCCGTGCTCGACCACCACGTCGGTGTTGAACAGCGTGTCCTGCACCGGCACCTCCCGCCCGCCGACCACGAACTGCGAAGGCACGAGGCTGTGCCAGCGATAGAGCAGGTTGAACTCGATCGACATCCAGTTCTGGCGGTACCAGCGCGGGTTGCGGAATCCGGTCGGATCGGCGAGCAGCTTCAGGTGGTACGGCGAGATGTGGTTGATGTACTCCTCGACCACGATCTTGATGAGGATCACGGTGAGGACGTTGCGGGCCGTCTGGAACAGCCGCTCGTCGTCCCAGCCGTACTCGCGCTCGAGCGCCCGTGCGATCCGGTTGTGCTCGCGCAGGAAGAGCACGCCCATGAGCACGAAGCCGAGCTGCAGGTTCCCCGTGTCGCTCCCGAACGCGAACAGCTGCCGCCGCTGCTCGTCCGTGATCTGCTCGGCCCGTACGACGGTGACCTGGTCGAACCGCTTGCGCTCGCCGTCGTACAGGTACGGCGGGTACTCCTCTCCGCCGAGCTCCTGCGACAGCAGCAGGCCGTGCTCCCCGGCCCGCAGCTCGCGCGTGACCTCGGCGTTCAGGCCGTAGATCTGGATCAGGTCGATCTCGTGGTTGGACTCGTTGCGCGCGGGGTCGCGCCCAGGTGCGCCCGTCACCGGGTCGGGGTATGGCCGTTCGGAGCGCAGGAACCCGTCGACGAACCACTCCGCGAAGTACGGGAACAGGACGGTCGACTTCTCGCACAAAGCCATCTCCCCGTCGCGGTTGAAGAGCGCCGCGACTGCCTCGGGTCGCGGCAGCGCGCGCTCCTCGGCCGCCGGCAGGTGCCGCGAGTCCCACGCCCGGTCGGTAAGCGAGGCCCACGACGTGTAGTCGCTCATCGTGCTCAGCGGGTTCGGCCGCGTCGGGATCTTGCGGATGCCGCGGTCGACGAGCACCGCGCTGACCCGCGAGTGCAGCCGAGGGACGCGCTCGATCGCCCGCCAGAGCCCGGCGAAGCGCGTGGTGACGAACGTCTCGAGCCGGTTCGCGAAGCCGTCGAGCGCTTCCCGCATCGGCCGATCGTAACCCGCCTCAGCGCGCGCGTGTAGCCGTCTCGGCGATGACGCGGGAGAGCTGGCCTCCCTGCCAGGCGAGCGGGGACTTGCCGGGCTCCTCGGCGACGAGCTGCGCGCCCGGGATCTCGGCCGCGTAGCGCTCCCCGGTCGCGTACGGGTGCCCGGCGTCGAACTGGTCGCGACTCGCCACGACGGTGACCGGCAGGTCGAGCCGCGCCAGGTCCTCCCAGGAGGCGAACGCGCGCGAGCGCGGCACGTCCCGCACCGCGTCGGCGACCGCGTCGGGGTGCTCGTGGGCGGACAGGCGCTGGCGCACGACGGTGAGGATGGTGTCGCGCATGTGCTCGGGCACGCCGGGATCGCCGAAGGCCGCCACGAACCCCTCCACCCCGTTCGTGCGAAGGCCGTCGGAAAGCGCGTCCCAGCGCGCGAAGTCGCGCTCGTCGAGCTCGGGGTCGAAGGACGGCGTGATGACGACGAGTGCGAGCGCACGCTCCGGGTGCTCGAGGGCGAACCGGACCAGCGTGTGCGCTCCCATCGACGCGCCCGCGAGCACGGCCCGCTCGACGCCGGCGTCGTCGAGCACGCGGAGCAGGTCGCCGGCCAGTGCCTCGTAGGTGTACGGCTCGGCGGGCGCGGACTGCCCGTGCCCGCGCGCGTCGTAGGCGATCACCCGGTGGCCGCCGCGCTCGAGCGCCTTCGACCCCATCACGACGTAGCGGCGCGTCGCGGTCAGCCCGTGCAGGAGCACGACCGGGACCCCCTCCCCCGCCTCCTCGATCGCCAGGCCGGCCACGCGCGGAGACTATCCTCGAAGGCGTGATCTTCGACACCACCGAGGCCACCTTCGAGCAGGACGTCCTCGAGCGCTCGCGGGAGATGCCCGTGGTCGTGGACTTCTGGGCCGCATGGTGCGGTCCCTGCCGCCAGCTCACCCCCGTGCTCGAGAAGGCCACCACCGCGCGCGAGGGCCAGGTCGCGCTCGCCAAGCTCGACACCGACGCCAACCAGAGCCTCGCCGCCGCCTTCCAGATCCAGGGCATCCCCGCCGTCAAGGCGTTCAAGGACGGCAAGGTCGTCGACGAGTTCGTCGGCGCCGTCCCGCCCGCCCAGGTCGAGAGCTTCTTCGACGGCCTCGTGCCCTCCGAGGCCGACGCGCTCGTGCAGGAGGGAGACGAGACGGGCCTCCGGCGCGCGCTCGAGCTCGAGCCCGGGCGCGCCGACGCCGCCGTCCCGCTCGCCCGCCTGCTGATCACCCGCGGCGATCGTGACGAGGCCGAGCAGGTGCTGAGCAACGTCAGCGGCTCGTTCGCCGCCGACGGGCTCGCCGCCCGCCTGCGCCTCGAGCCCGACGATCCCGACGCCAGCGCCGCCTTCCAGGCGCTCGACGCCGGCGAGACCGAGACCGGCCTCGACCAGCTGATCGCGGCGATCGCCGCCAACGGGAACGGCGACGACCGCCGCGAGGACCTGCGGCGCGCGGTGGTGGGGGTGCTCGACGAGCTCGGCGTCGAACACCCCCTGGCTCGCGAGTCGCGCCGCAAGCTGGCGGGCGCGCTCTACTAGCCGCGCGCGGCCAGCCCCTCGCCCTCGATGTCCACACGGGGCAGGAACCGGCCCAGCCGGCGCGGCAGCTTCCACGCCCGCTCGCCCAGCATCACCATCACCGCGGGCACGATCGTCATCCGCACGATGAAGGCGTCGGCCAGCACGCCGAAGGCGAGCGAGAGACCGATCGACTTCGTGACCGGGTCCGGGCTGAGGATGAACGCGGCGAACACGCCGGTCATGATGATCGCGGCCGCCGTCACCACCCGGCCGCTCTCGCCGTAGCCGGAGATCACCGACTCCTTCGCTCTGCCGGTCCTGAGGAAGCGCTCGCGCATGCGGGACACGAGGAAGACCTCGTAGTCCATCGCCAGCCCGAACAGGATCCCGATCAGCAGGATCGGCAGGAACGAGAGGATCGGCCCCGGCTTCGCCACGCCGAACAGCCCGGCGAGGTTGCCGTCCTGGAACACCCAGACCACGAGGCCGAGCGAGGCGCCGATGCTGAGCAGGAATCCGAGCGCGGCCTTGACCGGCACCAGGATCGAGCGGAACACGATCGTCAGCAGCAGCAGCGCCAGCCCGACGACGACCAGCATGTACTTCACGAGCGAGGCGTTGAGCCGGTCGGCGGTGTCGATGTTGATCGCCGTCTGCCCGGTCACGTAGGCGTCGATGCCGCTCTCGGCGTTGACCTCGTCGGCCTTGGCGCGCAGCTCCGTGACCAGGTTGCGCGTCTCCTCCGCGGTCGGACCGCTCGTCGGCGTGACCGAGACGACCGTGAGGTCGCCCGCCTCGTTCTGGGTCGGCGGCGAGATCGCGGCGACGCCGTCGAACTCCTCCAGGCCCTCGGCGACGGCGCCGGCGACCTGCTTCTGCTCGTCGGCGGGGAGGTTCGGCGCGTCGACGACGATCGTCAGCGGCCCGTTGAATCCGGGGCCGAAGCCCTCGGTCAGCAGGTCGTACGCCTGCCGCTCCGTCGACTCGGCCGGATCCGAGCCGGCGTCCGGCAGGCCGAGCTCCATGTGCGTTGCCGGGATCGCGATCACGCCGAGCAGCGCGACGCTCACGACGACGACCGCGAGCGGGCGGCGCGTGACGAGCTTCGCCCAGCGGACGCTCATGGTGTCCTTGCCGGGAGCACGGCGGCGAGGCCGCCACGACACCGCGCGGTTCGAGCGCGCCACGCGGTGCCCGGCGAACCCGAGGATGGCGGGCAGCAGCGTGAGCGCGATCAGTACGGCGATGCTCACGGTGCCGGCCGCCGCCATGCCCATGACGGTCAGGAACGGGATGTTGACCACCAGCAGGCCGACGAGGGCGATCACCACGGTCGCGCCGGCGAACACCACGGCGCTGCCGGCGGTCGCCGTCGCGTGTGCGGCGGCTTCACGGCCGTCTTTGCCCTCGGACAGGTTCTGGCGGTAGCGGGTGAGGATGAACAGCGCGTAGTCGATGCCGACGGCGAGGCCGAGCATCGTCGCGAGGATCGGCGCGGTCTCGGAGATCTCGAAGACGCCGGTGAAGGCCTGCAGGCCGATCAGGCCGGTGGCCACGCCGACGATCGCGGTCAGCAGCGGCAGGCCGGCGGCCAGCAGCGAGCTGAGCGTGATCGCCAGCACGAGGAAGCCGATCATGAGCCCGAACGACTCCGAGTTGACCTCGGACTCGTCGGCGACGAGGCCGCCGCCGAACTCGACCTGCATCCCGGCCTCCTCGGCCGGCATGCCGGTCGCCTCGAGCTCCTCGCGGGCGACGTCGTCGATCTTGTCGGCGGTCACCGGGTAGATGACGTCGGCGTAGCCGACGCGCCCGTCCTCGGTGAGCGCCTTCGCCTCATACGGGTTCGTCACCCCGGAGACGTCCTTCGCCTTCACCGCCTTGGCCAGGCTGGCCTCGACGGCCGCCTTGTTCTCGGCGTCGGTCAGCTTCTCGCCCGCCGGAGCCGCGAACACGAGCCGGGCGTAGGTGCCGGAGGCCGCTGGGTACTTCTGCTCGAGCAGCTCCTGTGCTTCCTGCGACTCGGTGCCGGGCACCGAGAACTTGTCGTTGGTCTTGCCGCCGAACGCGGCGGCCGCGGCGATCACGCCGACGAGCACGAGTGCCCACAGCGCGACGACGCGCTTGCGGTGCTCGAAGGCCCAGCCTCCGAGCCGATACAGGCGGTTTGCCATCAGGATCACCTCTCCTTGCGGTTGAACAGCCGGATCGCCACGAGGGCGCTGAGGACCACGGCGACACCGGCCGCCGAGTCGAGGAAGTAGTGGTTGCCGGTGGCCGTCACGGCGACGGCCATCACGACCGGGTGGGCTGCGAAGACCCAGCGGAGCGGGCGATCGCGGAGGGCGCGGAATCCGAAGATCCCGACCAGCAGGCTCCAGCCGACGTGCATGCTCGGCATCGCGGCGTACGGGTTGAAGGGCACGACGCCGCCGAACGAGCCGGTGTCGTGACCGCTCGCGAGGCCGACCGTGTCGGCGATGCCGATGTCCGGCACCAGCCGCGGCGGGGCCATCGGCAGCAGCGCGTAGGAGACGGCCGCGAAGGCGAGCGACACCAGCAGCGCGGTGCGCAGGCGGCGGTAGAGGTCCGGTGACTGGAACGCCAGCCAGACGAGCGTGCCGGCCACGACCGGGCCGAACCCGAGCATGTAGTAGCTCGAGAGCGGGCCGTGGAACGCGGACAGCGCGTCCTGCACGGCGCCCTCGTGGAAGATCGACAGCGCGCGCTCGACCGAGATCAGGTCATGGGCGTTGGCCAGCGCCGTCCCGTAGCCGTCGATCGACAGGCCGCGGATGGCGAGGTAGATCGGATACAGCGCGAGCCACAGGAGGAGCTCGGAGGAGACGAAGCGGAGCCGGCTCGAGGCGGCTGTGGGCCTGGGGAGGGCGACGGCGGTGCTCATGGCCGGGCACCGTCCCAACGACCGGCCGCGGTCGAATCAGGAACCTCCCGAGTGGCTGCCCTAGTGCGGCGCCTAGGGTGCGGCTACCACGAGCTCGGGCGGCGCCTCATCGCCCGGGAACAGCCGGATGAGGTCGTTGCGGGAGCCGATGTCGAGCTTCTGGAAGACCTTGCGCAGGTGGTACTCGACCGTCTTCGGGCTCAGGAACAGCCGCGCTGCGATCTCCCGGTTGCGGCCGCCCTCGGCGACCAGCCGCGCGATCTGCAGCTCCTGCGGCGTCAGCTGCGCGAGCGTGCTGGCGTCACGCTTGCGCGCCGTCTCCCCCGTCGCCCGCAGCTCGGCCGCCGCACGGTCGGCCCACGGCGCGGCGCCCAGGGCCTCGAAGCGCTCGAAGGCGGAGCGCAGCTGCACGCGCGCCTCGGTCTTGCGCCGGGCTCGCCGCAGGAGCTCGCCGTACGCGAGCTCCGTGCGCGCGTGCACGAACGGCCACGGGACGTGCTCGAGCATGTCGAGGCACTCGCGGAAGCGCGCGTCGGCGTCCTCGGGGGTAGCGAGCAGCGCGCGCGCCCGGGCGAGCACAAGGTCGCCGACGACGAGCCGCGAGTGGCGGGCCCAGCGCTGCCACGCGCCGAGCGCGTCGAGCGCCTCGTCGGGCCGACCGGCGCGCACGGCGGCCTCGATCAGGTCGTCGATCACCGTGTAGCGGTAGGCCATGTGCCCGTCGGCGAAGATCGCCTGGAGGCGGGGGAGCGCGTCTGCGGGGCGTCCCATGGCCAGGTCGAGGGCGGCGAGGGCGGCCATGGCCGCCGAGACCGGCTGGCACGTCCCGCGTTCCTCGCCGATGGCGATCGCCTCGGCCGCGCGCTCACGGCAGGCGGCCTCGTCGCCCCGGACCGCGTCGACGTGTGCGAGCACGGCCTGGGCGATCGCGACGAGCGTCATCTCGCCCGTCTCCCTGCCGAGCGTGAGGGCCTCCGAGGCCGCCGTCGCGGCGGGCGCGAACCGGGCCGCACTGAGCTCCCAGGTCGCGCGCGTGACGAGAATGGCGGCGAGCGCGCCGACCGCGCCGCTCGCGCGGGCGACGCGTTCGGCGCGCGCCGCGAGCAGCGTGGGCTGCACGAGGTCGCTGGAGAACGCCGCCGCCCACGCCGCGTGCAGGAGCGTGAGCGGGTCGGTCGAGTCGGCGGCCAGCGTGTAGCCCTGCTCGAGGGCCGGGAAGGCAGCGTCGAAGTCGTCGGCCGCGAAGGCGACGAAGCCCTGTACGACCCCCAGCGCCGACCGCTCGTCGGGCGTGGAGGCCTGCATGCTGCCGGCCAGCACGCGCAGCTCCGGCAGCCGGTCGTACAGGCGGCCCTGGCCGTACACCTCGATCGCGCGGATCATGGCCTCCAGCGCGACGGGGGGCGCGGCCTCGCGGCCGGCGCGCGCCGCCGCCACGAACCACTCGAAGGAGTCGCGCGTCGTGCTCCGGTAGATGGCAATCTGGCCGCGGATGAGCGCGGCGAGGGCGACCGACGCAGGATCGTCGAGCGTGCCGACGCGGTCGACCAGCATCAGCGCGCGATCGGCGTCCCCGCTCATGCCGGCCGCCTGCGCGGCGGTCACCAGCCGACGGGCGCGGGCGCCGGCGTCGGCCGAAAGCTCACTCGCGCGCTCCAGCGCGGCCGACGCCGCACTGTGCCCCGCGCGGGCTATCGCGCGATCCGCGGTGCGCTCGAGCTCGGCGGCCACGTCGTCGTCCGTCCCTAGCACGGCGGCCGCGTGGTGCCACGCTCGGCGGTCGGCGTCCTCGTCGGCGTCGAGCACGCCGGCCAGCGCGACATGGGCGCGGGCGCGCGCCGCGAACGGCGCCCCGTGGTAGACGGCGGAGCGCACGAGCGGGTGACGGAAGTCGATCGTGCCGTCGGCGGCGTGCACGAGCCCGGCGCTCTCCGCGGGCTCGAGCACGGCGGCGTCGAGCCCGAGCTCACTGGCGGCGGCGCCGACGACCGCCAGCGAGGTGGTGCTGTCGGCCGCCGCGAGTAGGAGCAGGTCCTGCGTGGCCTCGGGCAGCTCGCGCACCCTGGCGGCGAAGGCCTGCTCGGTGCCCCCGGCAGTCGCGCCGTCACGCGCGAGCTCGAGCAGCGCCAGCGGGTTGCCGGCGGCGCGGGCCACGACGGACTCGCGCCGGCCGGCCTCGAGGCCGTCGCCGTACGCCGTGCGCAGCAGCTCGCGCGCCGGCTCCTCGGAGAGGCGCTGCACGCGCAGCTCCTCCACGCCCGGCAGCGCGAACGGCCGGCCCGGCTCGTCCCGCACCGAGAAGAGCAGCACGACGCCCTCGGCGTGCAGGCGGCGCGCGGCGAAGCCGAGGGCGTCGCTCGATTCGCGGTCGAACCACGAGGCGTCGTCGAGGACCGCCAGCAGGGGCTCCTCGGCGGCGGCGTCCGCGAGCAGCGTGAGGGTCCCGACGCCGATCAGGAAGCGGTCGATCTCGCGCTCGTCGGCCAGCCCGAGCGCGCCCCGCAGCGCGCGGGCCTGCGGCTCGGCCAGATCGTCGACACGGGGCGCCAGCGGCCGCAGCAGCTGGTGCAGGGTGGCGTAGGGCAGCGCGGCCTCGGACTCGATCCCGGTCGCCCGCAGCACCCGGAAGCCCGTCGCCGCGGCGGCCGCCTGTTCCAGCAGGGCGGTCTTGCCGACGCCGGCCTCGCCGCGCAGCACGAGCGCCCCGCTCGTGCCGAGGCGCGCGGCGGCCAGGAGTAGTCCGAGCCTCGCCGTCTCGGCCTCGCGACCGATCAGCATGGAGCGATCCTACGCGACGCCAGGGGCCGCGTGGGAGCACCCTTGGCTAGGGACTGGGGTCGCGACTGGTGACTCTCCGGATTCGACCAGGGTGGTGCGCGCGTAGCTTGGCGGCATGACCTCGCTCCTCCCCACCTCCCGCCGCGCCGCTCGCGGTGGCGTGCTCATCGTCGGCGGCGGCTTCGCCGGCAGCTACGTCGCGCGCCGGCTCGGCCGTGCGGGCGCGACGATCGTCAATCCCACGAACTTCATGCTCTACACGCCGCTTCTACCCGAGGCCGCCTCAGGCGCCGTGGAGCCACGGCGCGTCGCCGTGCCGATCCGGACGATGTGCCCGGACGCCGAGCTGCTCGTCGGCTCCGTGCGGCACATCTACGCGGACGAGCGCGCCGCGCTGGTCGAGACCGAGACCGGCATCGTGCGCGTCACCTACGACGAGATCGTGATCGCGCTCGGCGCGCTGTCGCGCACGCCGCCCGCGGCCGTCCGCGAGCACGCGCTCGAGTTCAAGGACCTCGCCGACGCGATCGCGCTGCGCAACCACGTGCTGCACCAGCTCGACCTCGCCGACGCCGACCTCGACTCCGCCCAGCGGCGGCTCACGTTCGCGTTCGTGGGCGCCGGCTACGCGGGCGTCGAGGCCCTCACCGAGCTGCACGACCTCGTGCGCGGCGCGATGCGCCACTATCCGCGCCTGCGCGGGGTCGAGCCGCGCTGGTTCCTGGTCGACGCCGGCGAGCGCGTGCTCGCCCAGGCGCCCGAGCGACTCGGCGAGTACGCCGAGCGCGACCTGCGCAGCCGCGGCATCGACGTCCGGCTCGGCACGCGGCTCGAGCGGGTGGACGCCGGCGGCGCACTGCTGTCCGACGGCACGCGGTTCGACACGGCGACGCTCGTGTGGGCCGCCGGCGTGACCGCGAACCCGCTCAGCGAGACGCTCGGGCTGCCGACCGACGGCTCCGGCCGCGTGGTCGTCGACGAGTACCTGCGGATCGACGGCATGGCGCACGCGTGGTCGCTCGGCGACTGCGCCGCGGTGCCCAACACGGCCACCCCGGACGTGCTCGACCCGGCCACCTGCCAGCACGCGCTGCGCCAGGCCAAGCGGCTCGCCGGCAACCTGCGCGGTCGCGCGAAGCCGTACGGCTACCGCACGCTCGGCCAGGTCGCCTCGCTCGGGCACCGCCGCGGCATCGCCCAGATCCCCGGCATGCGGCTGCGCGGCTACGCCGGCTGGGTCGTGACGCGCGGCTACCACCTGCTGCAGCTCCCGTCGGTCACCCGCCGCTCGCGCGTGATGACCGACTGGCTGACCGCGGCGCTGTTCCGGCGCGACATCGCCGAGCTCTCCGCCCTCAACGCGGTCGGCGCGACGGAGGTGCATCGCGGATGACCGCTGCGCTCAGCGCACTGAGGCGAGCATCGCCGCCGCGCCGGCGTAGATACCGTCGAGCGCGGGAGTGGCCAGCTGAGTCAGCGGATCCTGCGTGCCGGCTTTCGCCCCACCGGCGGTGAAGCTCTCGATCAGCGACCGAGGCGCGCCGCCCTTCCTCAGCAGCCGGATCGCAGCGCGGCTCGGTGCCTGGCGCTTGTAGCCCGCGAGGCGGGCCGGCTCGATGACCCGGCCATCCACGTCGAGGGAGCCGATGGCGCGACGCCGGAGCGCCGCCGTCTTCTGGAGCAGCTTGCGCAGCCGAGGCAGCGTTGACCCCAGCGCCTGGCGCGCGGCCTTGTCGTAGTCGCGCCGCTTCAGGCCCGACTGCACGGCTGGGAGCACCGCGGACAGCTCGGCCAGGTGGCTCCGCAGCGACACGGCGGCTGCCGGCAGCCGACCCCCGATCGCCCGGGGGAGGCTGACCGGCGCGACGAAGGCCGGCGTGTACGGCGGGGCCGTGGCTGCCGCGCTCGAGGCGGTCGGTGGCGCCTGCTCGAACAGCTGCTGGCACCCAGGCGGCGGCTTGCGAAGCTCGCGGAAGAGGTTGGCGAGCAGCTCGGCGGACCAGGCTCCGTACGTCGCGACGTCGCCCGCCAGCCCGATCGCGCTCAGCCGCTTCGCGAGCCCCTTGGCCGCGGGATTCTTCTCGAAGAAGTCCTCGATCTGCACGCGATACTTCTCGACCGCCCGCAGCGCCAGCCCCACCTGGCGCAGCTGCGGGTAGTCACGCAGCGCCCGCGCCAGCTCTCCTGCTCGGCTGCGGTTGAACTCCCGCAGCGCGGCCCGACCGTCGCCGAGGACCTGCTCGGCCGCCTTCAGCTGCTGCTTCTGCTGCGTCAGCTGACGCTTGAGCGCCTTCCCCTTCTTGCTCTTCGGATGGACCCGATTCTGAGCTGCCTTGGTCTTCGCGACCGCTCGCTGCAGCCGCAGCACGTCGAGCTGCGCAGCGCCCACCGCCGCCTCGGCCTGGTCGAGGTGGTTGTCCACCCGCTCCATCGCGTCGCTGAGCCTTTCGCCCAGGGTCTGCCCTTCTGCGCCGAGCTTCTTCTCGGTGAGCTCCAGGTACCAGAACACGTCGAACACCTTGGCCGCGTCGGCCAACTGCTTCGCCGCCTTGCGCAGCTCCATCTCCCAGGCGTCGAGCTGGCGCCTCTGCGCGGGATCCAGCCCCCATGCGTTCTTCTGGAGGCACGCGTTCTGCGCCGGGGATCCCCCGGTGCCCGGCGTCCCGGCAGGACATGCACCGGGGCTACAGACGGTGAGCGTGACGCTGCCGCGGTACGAGACGCAGCTGGTGTTTCCGGTCCAGCTGATCGTGATCGACTGGTGGGGCGAGAACCCCGCGGGCACGGTGACCGCGAGCACGTAGCCGGCGCCCGCCGCGTCGCCCTCCGTCGTGATTGCGGTCAGCACCGAGGGCGGGTTCACGTGCCACGCGGTCGGGTTCGGGTGGAAGGTGCCCGGCGGCGTACAGCTCGCGACGACCTCGGACCCGCCGAGCGCGACCTGTGTCGTGGCGCCCGCCGGGATCGTCTGCGGGCTCTGGGCGGCCGCGACAGGTGCCACAAGCCCGGCGAGCCCGAGGGCGATGAGGGTGGCGAGGAGCTCGCGTGCGAACCCCCGCGCGGTGTGCGGCCAGGAGGCCATCGAAAGATCGGTTCCGAGTCTAATTCCGGCCGGCCACCGAGATCCACTGGCCGGGCGGGGAGGATTCCGGCGGCAGTGCTCACAGCTCGAGCAGCTGCGCGTAGACCGCGAGCGACGCCTCGGCGACCTGCTTCACGAGCCGGTCGAGGTCGCGCCCCTCGGTGACCGTCACGAACACCCGTCCCTGCCGGTCGACGTTGAGGCCGACCTCCGCGACCACGCGGTCGGCCACCGGCATCCAGCCCTCCGGCTCGACGGCGGCGGCGAACGCTCCCGCGACGTCGTCGAGCTCGTAGCGGATCCCGCGCTTGCGCACGTGCACGCGGACCGGCTGCTCGCGCGTGTACTCAAAGCCGGTCTCGAGCTCGATCTCGCCGCGCTCGCCCCAGCCGGCGCGCGCCGCCGACAGCGGCGAGGCCTCCTCGAGCAGCGCGCCGACGTCGGCGGCGGCGATCTCGATCATCCCGGGATCCACGCGAGCGCCGGCTGCGAGCAGCACGCGTGTCGCCTCGAGGTAGTCGTCGAGCCGCTCGTTGGCGCCCGGGAGCCCGCGTGACGCCCACGCGGTCCAACCGAGCGCCGAGCCGTGCGCGCTCGCCGCCTCGACGTCGGCCCCGCGGTCGAGCAGCAGCGCGACCGTCGACGGCCGGCCCCACATGCCCGCATAGTGCAACGCGGTACCGCCGTCGATCCCGCGCGCGTCGATCGGTACGCCGGCGTCGAGCAAGCGGGCCACGATCTCGTCCTCGCCGGCGCTGGCCCAGCGCGGCAGCTGCTCGGAGTCGTCGTACCGCAGCGGCCCCGGCGCTTCGGGCGCGTGGTCCTCTCCGCGCACGACCGCACCGATCCACGCGGCCACGGAGTCGAGCTCGGTCGGCGCTCCCGCGGCCGCGAGCAGGCGCATCATCTCCTCGCTCTTGAAGCGGGCGGCGCGGGCGTACGGCGTCAGCCCGTCGCGGTCGCGCGCGTCGAGCGCCGCGCCATGCTCGATCAGCAGCGCGGCGACCTCGGGGTTGCCCGCGTACAGCAGCGAGTCCCGCAGCTCAGGATCCGTCGGTCGCAGGTCGCCGTGCTCGAGCAGCACGCGGACCTTGAGGGGGTCGTCGATCGCGTTGCCGAGGGCGTTCGTGTCTCGCACGGTGGCGCCGCGGGCGAGCAGGAGCTCGAGGCAGGCAGTGTCGTCGGCCTCGACGGCGTGGTAGACCGACTCGCCGTCGTCGGGGTTCGCGCCGCGGTCGAGCAGCAGCCGCGTGGTCTCGAGGTCGTGGGCCACGCCCGCGGCGCCGTACAGGACCGACATCGCGCCGTACTCGTTGTGGTGCACCTCGTTCGGGTCGGCCCCGCGATCGAGCAGCAGCTCGACGGTTCGGCGGACGCCGGGCGCGCGCGGCGACGACGGGCGCAGGAACACCGAGTGGCAGGCGCAGGAGAGCGGCTTGCGGCCGGAGCCGAGGAGGTCGCGCCCGATCAGCTCAGGGTCGGCGTCGAGAGTGGCGGCGGCCGCCGTCGCGTCGCCGAGCACGAGCGCGACGTCGAACCCGGCGCGAGCGAGCGACGGGTCATGCGCGAGCAGCCGCTCGGCGACGTCGGCGCGGCCGCCCAGAGCGGCGTGTACGAGACGCGCGCGACGCTCCTCGCGGTCGCCGCCCGATGCCTCGACGTCGGCCACCAGCGCGGGCCAGGACGGGAAGCCGAGCTCACGGGCGACGGCGTGCTGGGCGTCCGCCAGCCGCGGCTCGCGGTCGTCACGCAGCTGCGCCTCCCCGGCGCGGGCGGCGCGCAGCAGTTCCTTCGCCCGGCGGCGCGCCTGGTCGAGGTCGATGTCCATCAACGATCAGCTCCATGGCGCTGGTGCTCGCAGCCCGTGCGCCCGAGGTCGATCGCGAGCGTCAGTCCAGGCGGTCCCGCAACGGGCGACGGACCTCGGGTCCTGCCTGCGAGCCAGCCGCGCTCACCCGGGCGCGTTCGCGCGATCTTACTTCCGTTGGGGCGGCCTGAGCGAAATGTCAACGGCGGCTGGGTGAGAAAAGCGACGACCTCGTCGCGGTTGGCGGATCCTCAATGCCGCCGTTGACGTCGACGTTCGCCGGCGCCACCGCGGCTCAGACGTCGAGGGCGAGCTGGCCCGCCGGCGTGGGCACCGTGCGGCGCTGCTCCGGCTCGACGTCCTCGAAGCCCGCAACGCGCACGCCGAGCAGTCGCACCGGGCGGTCGGGGGCGTAGGCCCGCAGGAGCTCGACCGCGGTGTCGATCACCACCGCGGGCTCGTTCGTCGCCGCCTCCACGGTGCGCGCGCGGGTCACGGTCGTCCAGTCGCTCAGCCGCACCTTGATCGCGATCGTGCGCCCGCGGCGCCCGCGGCGCTGGAGCGCCTCGGCGAGCTCGCGGCCCATCTCGCGCAGGATCCCCTCGAGCTGCGCGTGGTCGGAGATGTCCTCGTCGAAGGTTCGCTCGTTGGAGCGGGACTTGGCGGCGCCGCGCTCCGTCTCGACCTCAGAGTCGTCCTCGAAGTTCGCGCGCGCGATCAGGAACCGCGCGCTGTTGGACCCGAAGCGGCCCGCGAGACGCTCCTCGTCGGCGCGCTGGAGCTGGCCGAGCGTGCGGAATCCGAGCTCGGCGAGGCGGTCGGCGGTCTTGGGGCCGATGCCGGGCACGCGGCTCGTCGGCGCGGTGGCGAAGCGCACGCACGCCTCCTCGCGGCCCATGGCGACGAAGCCGGCGGGCTTGCCGAGGTCGCTGCAGCACTTGGCGATCAGCCGCGACGGCCCGACGCCGACAGAGACCACGATCCCCGTCGCCTCCTTCACCGCCCCCACCACCTCGCGCAGCACGCGCAGCGGCTTCTCGACGCCGGTGAGATCGGCGTACGCCTCGTCGACGCCGAGCTGCTGCACCCGGTCGAGCCGCTCGCCGACGACCTCCCAGACCTTCGTCGACGTTTCGCGGTAGGCGGTGAAGTCGGGCGGGATCGTGATCGCGTCCGGGCACAGGCGCCGCGCCCGCGACGCCGGCATCGCGGAGCCGACGCCGAACTTCCGTGCCTCGTAGCTCGCGGTCGTGACCACGGCCCGCGGCCCGGAGCCGGCCACGATCACCGGCTTGCCGGCCAGCTCCGGGCGGCGCAGCAGCTCGACGGTCGCGTAGAACGCGTCGCAGTCCAGGTGGGCGATGACCCGCTTGGGCGGCACGCGAACAAGCGTACGCCCGCGCCCGGACCGCGAGGCCGGCGTCGCCGACCTCCCTACCCAGCGACGTTCACGTTCCGGCGGAGCGCTATCGCGTAGTCAGGATTGCGCCATGGCCGGTGAACCGCAGCTTGCGCGCGGTCGCCTCGGTGAGGTCGTACTCGCGCCCTGCCACGTACGGTCCGCGATCGATGACGCGCACGCGGACGGTGCGGGTCCCGCGCCGGAGCGTGACCTTGGTGCCGCAGGGCAACGTCTTGTGGGCCACGCCGAGACGGCCCGGGGACAGGCGGCCGCCGCAGCCGAGCGCGTTGCCGTAGAGGCCGGGGCCGTACCACGACGCGTACGCCGTGCGGTAGACGTTGAGCCGCCCGACATGCCGCCGGGCGGTGCCCACGCGCACCCGGGCGGGAGCACTCAAAGGCTGCCGCACGCGATCCCGCAGGACGTAGCGGCCGGCGGCGCCGGTGCGGTCGCGGTCGAGCGTGCGCCAGCGGCCCTCACGCTTGATCTGCAGCGAGGCAACGACACCCGAGGTGCCGGGGCGAGCCGCGCCCGCCACGACGACGCGCTTACCCGCGCGGACGTGCATGCGCTTCTTCTCCACCCCCGCGGAGGCGATCGTGGCGGTGGACTGCGCCGCAGCGGGCGCAAGTGGCGATGTGAGACTCAGCGCGCCCGCCGCAAGGGCGGTGCGCAGCATGGGTCGCGGTCGCAAGGTGACCTCCTTGGATCGCGGCCGGTGTGCCTACGAGGGGGATTGAGACGCGCCATCGAGCGCGCCGGGGATGGGTGGGGCCCTATCCCCCCGCCCAACGGCGCATCCTGCGCCGCGGCTCGGCATGGCCAAACGGCCGTGCAGAGTAGCAATGGTTGCTCGCGCAACTTCGTGCGCGACGTCACACAGCGACGGCGAGCTCGTCGCCGCACTCGGAGCGCAGCTTGGCGAGCCCGAGGCGGATCCGGCTCTTGGCCGTCCCCAGCGGGACCGCCGACCGGCGCGCGATCTCGTCGGCCGTCAGGCCGCCCCAGTACGCGAGCACCAGCGCCTCGCGCTGGGCCTCAGGAAGCCGTCCGAGGGCGGCGCGCACCGTCGACCGGGCAGCGCCGATCTCGGCGGCGTCGGACGGACGCTCCTCCGGCCGTCCGTCGTCGGCGGAGACGACGATCTTGAGGCGGTCGGACGCACGGCCGGCGGCCTGCGTCTCGCGCCACAGATCGAGCGCGCGCGAGCGCGCCATCAGGCGCAGGTAGGAGCCGAGCTCGCCGCGGCCGGCGTCGAACGACGCCGGGCGGCGCCAGAGGCGCAGGAACACGTCCTGAACGACGTCTTGGGCACGGGCGCCGTCGCCCAGGATCCGATACGCCGCCGCGTACACGCTCGGAGCCTGCTCGTCGTACACCCGCGCGAACGTCTTGGGGTCTGAGAGGTTCACGAGCAACAGTCTACACGATGTAGAAGGTTTTCAACACTTTCTGTAGAGAGTTTGTGGAACCCTCGTGGACGCGCCAGAATCGCTCGCGATGGGAAACCCGGATCGCCTCACCGGCCTCGACGCGTCGTTCCTCGCGCTCGAGAAGGCCGGCGCGCACATGCACGTCGGCTCGGTGCTGGTGTTCGACGGCCAGGCGCCGCCGTACGACGACTTCGTGGCGATGATCGAGAGCCGCCTGCATCTCGTCCCGCGATACCGACAGAAGCTCGCGTTCCCGCCGCTGGCCCAGGCGCGGCCGGTGTGGGTCGACGACCCGCACTTCAACGCCCGCTACCACGTTCGCCACACCGCGCTGCCCGCGCCTAGCGAAGCGGCGACGAGCGCGAAGCGCGAGGCAGGTGGCGAGGACGAGCTGCGGCGGCTCGCCGGCCGCGTGTTCTCGCAGCAGCTCGACCGCGCGAAGCCACTGTGGGAGATCTGGCTCGTCGACCGCGTCGGCGAGGACGCCTTCGCGCTCGTCTGCAAGACGCACCACGCGCTCGTCGACGGGATCTCGGGCGTCGACATCATGACCGTGCTGTTCGACCTCGATGCCGACCCGCCCGAGCGCGAGCCCGGTCCCGCCTGGTACCCGCGTCCCGAGCCGTCAGGCGCGGCGCTGCTGGCCGACGCGCTCGCCGAGCGCGCGGCCGCTCCGCTCGACGCCGTCCGGGCCGCGGCCGGCGCGGTCGCCGATCCGCGGCGCGCGGGCGAGCAGCTCGCGCGCACGGTCGCGGGGCTCGCCTCGATGGCCGGCGCCGGCCTCGGCGGCGCGCCGCCCAGCCCGCTCAACGTGCGCATCGGCTCGCACCGGCGCTTCGCGTGGGTGGAGGCCGACCTCGACCGCTTCAAGGCCGTCAAGGCCGCCGCCGGGGGCACGGTCAACGACGTCGTGCTCACGGTCGTCGCCGGCGCGCTGCGCTCCCACCTGATCCGCCGCGGCCGCGACCCCGAGGGGCTCGAGCTCAAGGCGATGGTGCCGGTGTCGGTACGCACGGCGGACGAGCGCGGGTCGCTCGGCAACAAGGTGGCCGCCATCTACGCGCCGCTGCCGGTGGGCGTCGCCGATCCGCTCGAGCGCTACCGCGTCGTCCACGAGGCGCTCGGCGACCTCAAGGGCTCGGCGCAGGCGATCGGCGCCGAGACGCTGACGCAGATGGCCGGCTTCGCGGCGCCCACGCTGCTCGACCAGGGAGCACGGCTGCAGACGCTGCAGCGGCTCTTCAACGTCACCGTCACCAACGTCCCCGGCCCGCAGTTCCCGATCTTCATGCTCGGCCGGCGCCTGCGGGCGTTCTACCCCGAGGTGCCGCTCGTGCTCAACACCGCGCTCGGGATCGCGATCATGTCCTACGACGGGCGCATCTTCTTCGGCCTGCTCGGCGACTACGAGGCGATGGCCGACATCGACGACCTCGCCGCCGACCTGCATTCGGCGATCGGCGAGCTGTCGGCGGCCGCCGGCGTGCCCGCCACCAAGCGCCCCGCGCCGCGGCGGCGGACCAAGAGCCCGGCTTGAGGCGGGCCGCGCTGGGGATCGTGGCCGCTCTGGTGGCCCTGCTCGGGCTGGTGCTGCTGCTCGGCGGGCAGGACGACGCGGAGATCGGCACCGCCCAGGGGCCGGGAGAGCTGCGCCCGGACCGCGGCGCGGCCCACGGCGGGCCGGCGCGCGCGAGCGGCGACGAGCCGCCCACCAGCGGCACGCACAGACCCGACCTCGTCACCCGCGACCGCCGACCGCTGACCGACGACCAGCTCATCCACGCGCTCGAGCTGGGCAACGTGGTGATCCTCGCCGAGCGGATCGAGCCCGAGCTCGCAACGGTCCAAGAGGAGGTTGCCGGCCCCTTCGATGCCGAGGTGGCGGCTGCCGGCCAGGCGGTGATCCTCGCCCGCCGCGACGGCCCGACGACGGCGCTCGCCTGGCGCCGCCTGCTGCGCACGGACGATCCCGCCGAGCTCCAGGCCTTCGCCGACGAGTGGCTTGCCAGCGGTGCACCCCAGCGAGGTCAGCGGTGAGCGGCCGAAGCGGCGACGAGCGCTCTGCGCGAGGCAGTGGAGTGCGAAACTGAGCGCCATGGCCGGCCTGATCCCACCCCTTCGCCTGGCGCTCGCGCAGATCGACTCGCGCGTGGGCGACCTCGAGGGCAACAGCGCGCGGATCGCCGCGCAGATCGAGGCCGCGCGCGACGCGGGCGCCGAGCTCGTGCTGTTCCCCGAGCTCGCGCTCACCGGCTACCCGCCCGAGGACCTGCTGCTGAAGGAGCACTTCCTGCACGCGACGCGCGAGGCGCTCGCCGAGCTGGCGCGCGAGGCCGAGGGGATCGTGGCGCTCGTCGGCTTCCCCGAGCGCGCCGACGACGTCTACAACGCCCTCGCCGTGCTGGCCGACGGGGCACTCCAAGCCGCCTACCGCAAGGTCGAGCTCCCCAACTACGGCGTGTTCGACGAGCAGCGCTACTTCCAGGTCGGCGACGGCGGCGCGGTGCTCGAGCTGGGCGACGCGCGGCTCGGCCTGTCGATCTGCGAGGACATCTGGACGCCGGGCCCGCCGGCCTCCGACGAGGCGCTGGCGGGCGCGGCGCTGATCCTCAACGCCTCGGCGTCGCCCTACCACGCCGGGAAGGGCTCGGAGCGCGAGCGGATGCTGATCCAGCGCGCCCGCGACAACCTCGCGGCCGTCGCGTTCTGCAACCTCGTCGGCGGGCAGGACGAGCTGGTCTTCGACGGCCACTCGCTGCTGATCGACCACGAGGGCACGGTGCTCGCCCGCGCGCCGCAGTTCGCCGAGGCGCTGACCGTGGCGAGCGTCGACCTGCAGGCGGCCCTGACCGCGCGGCTGCGGGACACGCGGCTGCGCACGCCGGTGCGGCGCATGCTCCCGGAGGTGCGCCGGATCGGCCCGCTGGCGCGCGGCGAGGCCGGCGAGGGCCGCATCGGCGGCGACGTCGCGCCGCTGCTCGGACCCGAGGCCGAGGTCTACGCCGCGCTCGTGCTCGGCACCCGCGACTACGTCGCCAAGAACGGCTTCGAGCACGTGGTCATCGGCCTCTCGGGCGGCATCGACTCGACGCTCACGCTGCTCGTGGCCGTAGACGCGCTGGGCGCGGACCGCGTGACGTGCGCGACGATGCCGTCGCGCTACTCCTCGTCCGGCACCCGCGACGACGCCCACGCGCTCGCCGAGAACGTCGGCGTCGAGCTGCTGGAGATCCCGATCGGCCGCACGATGGAGGTCTACGACGAGCTGCTGGCCGACGTGTTCGCGGATCGGGAGAGCGACATCACCGAGGAGAACCTGCAGGCCCGGATCCGCGGCAACGTCCTGATGGCGCTGTCGAACAAGTTCGGCTGGCTGGTGCTCACGACCGGCAACAAGTCGGAGAACTCGGTCGGCTACTCGACGCTCTACGGCGACTCGGCCGGGGGCTTCGCGGTCATCAAGGACGTGCCCAAGACGCTGGTCTACCGGCTCGTCGACTACCGCAACGCGCGCGACGCCTCCCGTCCGGTGCCGCGCTCGGTGATCGACCGCGCGCCGAGCGCCGAACTGCGCGACGACCAGCGCGACACCGACTCGCTGGGCGACTACGACACGCTCGACGCGATCCTCGAGGGCTACATCGAGGAGGACCTCGAGCCCGATCAGCTCGAGCGGGCCGGCCTGCCGAGCGATGCGATCGAGCGGGCGATCGCGCTGGTGGACCGCTCCGAGTACAAGCGCCGCCAGGCGCCGCCCGGCATCAAGATCACCCCGCGCGCGTTCGGGCGCGACCGGCGGATGCCGATCACGAACGCGTACCGGCCGGGCCGGCGCCCGCCGGTAGCTCTCTGACGGCGATCGTCATCCGCACGAGCGCGCACAGGCGATCGGCGTCGTCGGTGATCTCGACCTCCCACACCCAGGTCGTGCGGCCCTTGTGGCGGCGGCGGGCGACGGCGTGGATCGTCCCGTCGACGATCGGGCGCAGGAAGCTCGTCTGGTTGGAGAGGCCCTGGGCGCTCATGCCCTGCTCGTGCACGGCCACCCAGGTGGCCATCGAGGCCAGCGTCTCGGCGATCGAGGCGAACACGCCGCCGTGCACGAGACCCGCCGGCTGGCGGAGTTCGTCACGCACCTCGACCTGGGCGCGGGCTTCCTCGTCGCTGTAGCTCAGCAGCTCGAGCCCGTACAGGCGATCGAAGCCGACGGGCCAGCCTTCGAACGGGGTGCTCATCAGGGGCGGCACACTACCCTCAGGCCGGTGAGCCCTGCCCCGGATCAGCGCGCCGTGCTGGAGCTCGTGCTGCGCCAGGGCCGGTCGTACGGCGAGCTGTCGGAGCTGCTGGCGATCCCCGAGCGCGACGTCCGCGAGCGGGCCGACGCCGGCGTCCGCGCGCTGGCAGGCGACCCGCAGGCGGGCGTCGACAGCGGCCGGATCGCCGACTGGCTGCTCGGCCAGCAGCCCGACGCCGAGGCCGAGCGCACGCGCGCGGCCGTGGCCCGCAACCCGCTCGCGCGCGACTGGGCGGCCACCGCCGCCGACCAGCTCCGCGAGCTCGGCGGGACGGTGCCCGAGGTGCCGGGCGACGACGAGCCGACCGTTGCGTCGACTGCCGGTGAGCCGACCAAAGCGGCGCGTGCCGACGAGCCGACTGCCGACGAGCCGGCCGCGACCGCCGCGGCCGGCGGAGCCGGGCCGCGCCCACGTGAGCTGCGCGAGCGTGCCGCACGCGCGCCCGCGGCCAGCGTCCCGCGCTCGTCGCGCCTGGGCGGCGCGGTGCTGATCGCGGTGCTCGTGCTCGTGGTCGGCGGAGCGCTCTACCTGATCCTCGGCCGCGGCGACGACGACGAGCCGCAGGCGACCACGCCCGCCTCCGAGACCGCCGCCACCGCGACGCCGACCGCCACGGGCAACGACATCGTGCTCGAAGGCCCCGGGAACTCGAAGGCCGCCGGCCTGCTGCGGCTGATCCGGCGCGAGGACGGCGCGGTGCAGTTCGCGATCGCCGCCCAGGAGGTCCCCGCCAACAAGGGCCGCGAGGTGTACGCCGTGTGGTTCACGCGCGAGGGCGCCACGCCGCGCCGGCTCGGGTTCGCGCAGTCGCAGGTCACGAAAGAGGGCGTGCTCACCACCGGCGGCCCGCAGCAGGGCGACGAGGACGAGTTCCCGCGCTGGTTCGCCACCTACGAGAAGGTGCTCGTGACCCGCGAGACCGACGCGAAGGCGAAGCGGCCCGGGCCCGCGGTGCTCGAGGGCACGCTGCCCGCCGGCGCCGGCTGATAGCTTCCGCGCCCTGACAACGTTGTCGGGTGAACGAAGGCCGACCATGCGCGACGTCGCCGCGCTCGCGGGCGTCAGCCTGAAGACCGTCTCGCGCGTGATCAACGAGGAGCCGGGCGTCGCCGAGGCCACCACCCACCGTGTCGGCGAGGCGATCGCGGAGCTCGGCTTCCGCCGCAACGACCTCGCGCGCTCGCTGCGCCAGGGCCGCACCTCATCCACGCTCGGCCTCGTGATCGAGGACGTCGCCAACCCGTTCTACTCCGCGATCGCCCAGGCGGTCGAGGCCGCCGCGAGCGCGCGCGGCTTCATGCTCATCACCGCCTCCTGCGAGGAGGACCCGCGGCGCGAGCGGGAGCTGGTCGAGGCGCTGCTCCGCCGCCGCGTCGACGCGCTGCTGCTCGTCCCCGCCTCGCGCGACCACGGCTACCTCGAGCCCGCCCGCAGCGAGGGCACGCCGGTGGTCTTCGTCGACCGCCCGCCGGCCGGGCTCGACGCCGACGTGGTGCTCCTCGACGACCTCGGCGGCGCCCGGTCGGCCGTCGAGCACCTGCTCGCGCACGGCCACGAGCGGATCGCGATGGTCGCCGATCCCGGCGAGCTCTACACCGCCGCCGAGCGGCTCGCCGGGTATCGCGACGCGCTCGAGGCCGCCGGGATCCCCGTCCGCGAGGAGCTGGTCCGCACCGGGACGCGCGACGCCGAGCACGCCGAGGCGGCCGTGCGCGAGCTGCTCGCGCTGCCTCCGGACCGGCGCCCGACGGCGCTGTTCGCGGGCAACAACCGCAACACGGTCGGCGCGCTGCACGCGCTGCGCGACCTCGAGCACGAGATCGCGCTCGTCGGCTTCGACGACTTCGAGCTGGCCGACCTGCTCGGCGTGACCGTTGTGCGCCACGACAGCCAGCAGCTCGGCGCGCGCGCCGCCGCGATCGCCTTCTCCCGACTCGACGGCGGCGAGGAGCCGCCGCGCCGTATCGTCGTGCCCACCGAGCTCGTCATCCGAGGATCCGGGGAGGTCCCGCCACCGTGAGGCCGCAGGTGCTGCCACCCAACGTGCTGCGCCACTTCTACGCGGGCGGCGCCCGTCTCGCCGCGTTCCGCGGGCTCGAGCTCGAGTCCGACCACATGCCCGAGGAATGGCTGGGCGCCGTCAACACCGCGTTCGGGCACGCCGAGCGGGGCCTGAGCAGGCTCGAGGACGGGACGCTGGTGCGCGACGCGATCGCCGCCGATCCCGAGGCCTACCTGGGAGCCGAGCACGTCGGCCGCCACGGCGCCGATCCCGCGCTCCTCGTCAAGCTGCTCGACGCCGGGCAGCGGCTGCCGGTCCACGTCCACCCCGACCGCGAGTTCGCCCGCGAGGCGCTCGGCATCCCGTACGGCAAGACGGAGGCGTGGCTGATCGTCGACGCCGAGCCGGACGCCGCGGTCTGGGCCGGCTTCCAGCGCGACGTCGAGCTCACCGAGGTGCGCGCCTGGATGCGCGAGCAGGACTCGGCCGCGATGCTCGACGCCCTGCACGAGCTCCCAGTGGGCGCCGGCGACGCGATCTTCGTGCCCGCCGGCATGCCGCACGCGATCGGCGCCGGCATCCTGCTCGTCGAGCTTCAGGAGCCGACCGACCTCTCGGTGCTGCTCGAGTGGGACGGGTTCGAGCTCACGGAGGCCGAGGGTCACCTCGACCTCGGCTGGGACCGAGCGCTGGAGGCGCTCGAGCTGGGTGCGGTCGAGCCGCCCGGCCGCGTCTTGCCGGAGGCGGCGGGAACGTTCTTCCGTGCGGAGTCGCTGAGCGGCGGCTCCACGCTCGACGCGGGCTTCTCGATCCTGGTCGGCACGCGCGGGGCGGGGACGCTGACGACGGACGGCGGCGGAGACATGCCGTTCGCGCGCGGGTCGGTCGTGCTGCTGCCGTTCGCGGCCGGCGCAGGCGAGCTGCTCGGCGACGTGGCCGCCATCCGGGCGCGTCCGCCTACGTAGCCGCCAGCAGCTTGCCCGGGTTCATGACCCCGGCGGGATCGCAGCGCTCCTTGACGGCTCGCAGCGCGCCGAGGCCCAGCGCGCCGACCTCGGCCTCCATCCACGGCGCGTGGTCGCGGCCCACGGCGTGGTGGTGGGTGAGCGTGCCGCCGGCGGCGAGCAGGGCGTCGGTGGCGGCGGCCTTCGCCGCCCGCCACTGACCGGCGGGATCGCCGTCGTCCCGCGGCCCGAGGACGGTGAAGTACAGCGACGCTCCCGTGGGATACAGATGCGACACGTGGCAGCCGACGAGCATGCCGGGCAGGGCGGCCCGCACCGCCGCGTGCACGGCAGCCAGACGCGACCACGGCGCCGCCGTCTCCAGCGTCTCGACCATCACGCCGCGGTCGAGCAGGTCGTCGCGCACGTACGGTCCCGCGAACCGCGACGCCAGCCACGCGCGCCCCGGCCGCTGCCCGAGGCTCCGCGCGCCCGCCGAGCGCAGCCGCCGGACTGCCTCCGACCGCCGCCGCCGGACGTCGCCTTCCCAGCCACACACGAGCAGGCATGGGCCGCCGTTCGCGCGTCCGCGGGAGGCGAGGCCGGCCGGCCCGCCCTGCACGCGTCCGCGGGACGCGAGGCCGGCCGGCCCGCCGACGGCCCGGGTGTGGATGGCCGCGCGCGCCAGGCGGTTCGCTCCGGCGAACGCGAGCGCGGTTCGGGTCTCGTCCTCGTCGGACAGCCGCGCCACGTCGGGGGCGAGGCCGGCCTGCGCGAGCGCTCGCAGCGCCTCGCAGCCCGCCTCGAAGCCCGCGACCACCCAGCCCTCGTAGCGCCGCTCCGACGGCACCGGGTGAACCCGCAGCGTCGCGGCCGTGATCACCCCCAGCGCTCCCTCGGAGCCCGCGACGAGCTGCCGCAGGTCCGGCCCGGCGGCGCTCGCGGGCAGCGCCCGCGCCGCCAGCTCTCCCGCCGGCGTCGCCAGCCGCACGCCGGCGAGGTTCGCGTCGATCGCTCCCAGACCGGTCGAGGTCTGGCCCGACGAACGGGTCGCGACGCAACCGCCCACCGTCGCCCACTCGTAGCTCTGCGGCACGTGGCCGAGCGTGAGCCCGTGCGCCGCCAGCAACCGGTCCGCCTCCGGCAGCCGCAGCCCCGGGCCGAGCGTCGCGGTCAGCGAGCGCTCGTCGACCGCGAGCACGCCGTCCATGCGGCCGAGATCGAGCGAGACCAGCGCTGCGAAGTCGCCGCGCAGCGGCTCGAGGCCTCCGACCACGCTCGTGCCGCCGCCGAACGGCACGACCGCCACGCCGGCCTCCGCGCAGGCCGCCAGCACCGCCGCCACCTGCTCGTGGCTCTCCGGCGCCACCACCGTGTCGGGCGCGTCCTCGCAGCACCCGGCCCGCTGGGCGAGCAGGTCGAGGTACGACTTGCCGCGGCACCGCAGCACTCGCGCCGAGCGGTCGTCGCGCACGTGCCCGGAGCCCACGACCTCCTCCAGCCGCGCCCGCACCGCGCCGTCCAGCGCCGGCTCGCGCAGCCGCACCGCCTCGAGCGCCACGGGCGTCGAGACGACCTCGCCGCTGACGCCCACCGCCGAGCGCAAGAACTCCACCGCGTGCTCGGGCAGCGACGGCCCCGCCCCAGGCTCGCCCCAACCCCAGAACACCTGCTCGCGCCTCACGCGCGCACCCTGGGGCGACCCCTCGAGATCGCGGGGCACCACGAGATCGCGGGGCACCACGGGATCGCGGGGCCGCGCCTCATCGCACCACGTGCTCGAGCCGCTCGAGCGCCTGGTTCAGCTCCCGCCGCGCCGCGCGGCGCATCATGAAGCGCCCGAAGCGCGCCATCCCGCGGCCGCGCTGGCGCAGCTCCAAGGTCACCCGGGTCCCCTCCCCCGCCTCCTCGAGCACGACCTCCACGCGCCGCTCGGCCAGCACCTTGGCGAACGGCGTGCCCTCGATCTCCTGCGCCCACGCCCGCCGGCGCGCGACCTCCTGGCCGTCGAGCCGCCAGTCGGCCCGCACCGCCCGGCCGCGCTCGGAGCGCAGCACGGTCGTCCAGCCGTCGGCGGTGATCGCCTTCACCCGCTCCACCCGCGGCCACCAGCGGGCCAACGCGCGCGGCTCCCCCACGACCGCCCAGACCCGCTCGGGCGCGGCCGTCACGGTGCGCGAGCGCGTGACGATCACTCGCCGTCGTACGACAAGAGCGCGTGCACGTCGTAGCCCGCGAGCCGGTCGCGGCCGCCCAGGAACGCCAGCTCGACCAGGAACGCGCAGCCCGCGATCTGCGCGCCGGCGCCCTCGATCAGCTCGGCAAGCGCCCGCGCGGTGCCGCCCGTGGCCAGCAGGTCGTCGTGCAGCAGCACGCGCGCGCCGTCGGCCAGCGCGTCGGCGTGCATCTCCAGCGCGTCGACGCCGTACTCGAGGATGTACTCCGCCGAGATCGTCTCGTGCGGCAGCTTGCCCGGCTTGCGCGCCGGCACGAAGCCCACCCCCAGATCGCGCGCGATCGCCGCCCCCAGGATGAAGCCGCGCGCCTCGGCGGCCACGACGAAGTCGACCTCCAGCGGCCGCGCCCAGTCCGCCAGCTCCCCCACCGCGTCGGACAGGGCACTCGCATCGAGCAGCAGCGGCGTGATGTCCTTGAACAGGATCCCCGGCTTGGGGAAGTCCGGGATGTCGCGGATGTGCTCGCCGAGGTCGCTCACTTTGCGATCCGCCGCAGGTCGCGCACCAGCAGCAGATGCTTCAGGTGCGACGCGACGGCGGCCAGATTCTCCAATGCCTCGATCGCCTCCTTGCGCCGCTCGGGGTTCCGCGAGCGCAGTGACGGCGCGAGAATCTGCTGCAGCAGCGCCGCCTCGCGCTCGGCCGACGTCTTGAAGACCCGCAGGTTGCGCCCCGCCACCCCGTAGCGCGCCAGCTCGGTGACCGCGCGCACGATCTCGCGCTCGGTCTCGTCGTAGTAGCGCGTGCCCCCGCGGACCTCCCCGCGCACGATCCCGAACTCCTCCATCTCCTTCACCAGCCGCGGCTCGGCGCCGGTCTCCTCGACCACGTCCGAGAGCGAGTAGAGCGCTCCGTGGTCGCGCAGCGAGAACGTCAGCCGCCGCAGCGCGGCACCCGGCCGCGCGGTGTCAGGCGCCGGCGCGGGGGCGCCCGGCGCGGGCGGCTCGTCCTCGGCACGGCCCGCCGCCAGCTCTTGCCGGATCACCCGCAGCGGCAGGAACTCGTCGCGCTGCAGGCGCAGGATCGTGCGCAGGCGGGAGACGTCGGTCTGCGCGTAGAGCCGGTAGCCGCCGGCCGTGCGTCGCGGCGACAGCAGCTTCTGGTCCTCGAGGTACCGGATCTTCGAGATCGAGATGTCCGGGAACTCCTGCGAGAGCTGCTTGCAGACCGCGCCGATGGTCAGCGACTTGCGCGGCGCCTCTTCCTCCACGGGCGGCGGCAGCGGCGCTGCGATGAGCGGGTCGTCGGCCACCGCTAGCGGGCCAGGTAGGTCAGCTTGTACTTGCCGACTTGCAGCTCGTCGCCGTCCTCGAGCTTGTGCGAGTCGATCCGGTGGCGGTTCACGTACGTGCCGTTGAGCGACCCCGAGTCGTCGAGGAACCACTCGCCGGCGCGCCGCACGAGCACCGCGTGGTCGCGCGAGACCGTCACGTCGTCGAGGAAGATCTCCGCCTCGGGCGAGCGGCCGATCGTCATCCGCTCACCGGCGAGCGGGAACGACTGCCCGACGCGACCGCCGCCCGAGCGGATGACCAGGGCGCCGCTGTCGGCCGCCACGTCGCCGACGTCGACGGGCCGCAGCTCGCCCGTCTGCTCGTCGATGATGTACGTCGCCGTCGTCACGTCGTCGCGCGGCTCGCGCGTTCCGACGAAGGCGCCGCAGCGGGTGCAGTAGTTGGCTCCCTCGTTGACGACGAAGCCGCACTCGGGGCAGTGATGCGCCATCCGGGACGCTCCCGGGCGCTAGGTCCCTAGACCTCGTCGCCGCCGCCGGCCGCGCGGCCGGCGAGGATGTCGGTCAGGCGCTGGACGTCGGCCCCGGAGATGACGTCCTCCCCGCCCTCGTGCTTCTTGCGCAGCCGGTTGACCAGCTCGGCGCGCAGGATGTCGATCTTCCCGTGCAGGATCCGCCGGCGGTAGGACACCTCCTGCTCCTCGTCCGTGAGCTGCTGGATCAAGTCCTTGAGCTCCTGATCGGAGAGGGAGCCGAGGTCGGGGAATGTGTCCATGCCGGCGAGCATAGCGAATTCATCAACCTGTACTTGAGGGTCGAGAGGCACGGAATCTGACCCCCTCGCGGACGTACTGCGCGGTCGATCCGAGCGTCATCGCGACCCCGATGTAGAGCAGCACCGCGCCGACCGTCTCGAGCCCCGCCATGGCGGCGAAGAGCGCGCTCATGACCGGCCACACGCCCAGCCGGCCGAGCCAGTTGATCTTGATGTCCGCGCCCTGACGCAGGCCCCAGCGCACGAGCCCGAGCATGAACAGCTCGCGCAGCGCGAGCACCGCGATCGCCCACCGCGGGAGCAGCTCGTAGTGCCAGCAGACGATCGCCCCCGAGAGCACGAGCATGCGGTCCACCAGGGGGTCGAGCAGCGCGCCCAGCCGCGAGTACTGGCCGGTCACGCGCGCGGCGATGCCGTCGAAGTAGTCCGACCAGCCGATCACGCCGAACACGATCACCGCGAGCGCGCTCTGCCCGTCGCCCGACGAGAAGGCCAGGACGAGGAACACCGGGATCAGCGCCAGCCGGACGTAGCCGATCGCGTTCGGGATCGTCCACGGGTTCAGGGGCTGTCCGCGCAGGGTCTGCGGGGGCGGCGGGCCTGAGCGGTCGAGCCCGAACAACCGCCGGAACGTGAGCCGGGCGCGCTCGGCCGCTTCGGCGGCCCGCTCGCTCGGCGTGCCCTTTACGGAAGGGTCCGCCACAGGTCCACGGCCGCGTCGACGGCCCCCTCCAGCGGCAGCGCGCGCGTCTCGCGGCCGCGCCGCACCTGCGCCTCGATCTCACCGTTGGCCAGCGTCCGCCGCCCGACCGTCAACCGCAGCGGCACGCCCAGCAGCTCGGCGTCGGCGAACTTCTCCCCCGGGCCGACGTCGCGATCGTCGTAGAGCACGCGCACGCCGGTCTCCCCCAGCTCCTCGTAGAGCTTCTCCGCCAGCGCCCGCTCCTCGCTGTCCTCCTTGCCGAGCCCGACGAGATGGATGTCGAACGGCGCGATCGCGCGCGGCCACGAGATCCCCGCGTCGTCGGCGTACTGCTCGACGGCGGCGGCCGTGATGCGCGCCGGTCCGATGCCGTACGAGCCCATCCAGATCGGCTGCGGCGTGCCCGACTCGTCGAGGTAGGTCGCGTTGAGCGGCTCGGAGAAGCGCGTGCCGAGCTTGAAGATGTTGCCGACCTCGATCGCCGGCTCGATCCGGAGCGGATGCCCGTCGACGGTGTCGCCGGGCTCGACGCGCCGCACGTCGCCGCGCTTGAACGGGAAGTCGCGGCCCGGCTCGACGCCGCGCAGGTGGGCGTTGTCGCGGTTCGCGCCCGTGATGTACGCGCCCGGCTCGACCGCGTCGTCGAGCAGGATCGGCACGTCGATCCCGACCGGCCCGATGTACCCCGCGGGCCCGATGCGGTCGGCGAAGTCGTCCTCGCGCGCCGGCCGGAACGGCGCGCCGAGCGCGTTCGCGAGCTTGATCTCGTTCACGCGGTGATCGCCGCGCACGATCACCATCACGAGGCCCCGGTCCTCGACGATCACCGGGAACGCCTTCAGCAGCGCGCCGGCGGGGACGTTCATGCGGTCGGCGACCTCGCGCACGGTGGTCAGCCCGGGCGTGTCGACGAGCTCGGGCTCCGCGATGCCCTCGGGCAGCTCGACCGGCTGGGCCTGCGCACTGGCCACCTCGACGTTGGCCGCGTAGCCCGGCGCGAGCGCGACGTCGTTCTCGCCCGCCGGGGAGGGCGCCATGTACTCGTGGGCGCCGACGCCGCCCATCATCCCGACGTCGGACTCCACGCGGTACCACTCGAGCCCCACCCGATCGAAGATCCGGTCGTAGGCCTCGCGGTGCTTGTCATAGGACGCGTCGAGCGCCTCGCGGTCGCGGTCGAAGGTATATGCGTCCTTCATGATGAACTCGCGCGTGCGCAGCACGCCGGCGCGCGGACGAGGCTCGTCGCGCTCCTTCGTCTGGAAGTGGTAGAGGAACAGCGGCAGGTCGCGGTAGGAGCGCACGGCGGGGGCGACGTGCGTGGTGATGACCTCCTCGTGCGTCATCGCCAGCACGAGGTCGGCGCCGCGGCGGTCCTTGAGCTTGAACAGCTCCTCGATCTCGTAGCGGCCGCTGCGCTGCCACAGCTCCGCCGGGTTGAGCACCGGCATCAACATCTCGTGGCTGCCGATCCGGTCGAGCTCCTCGCGCACGATCTGGGCGGCGTTCTCATGAACTCGCCAGCCTGCGGGTAGCCAGGTCCACATGCCGGCTCCGAGCTGCCGGATCAGACCCGCGCGGACCATCAGCCGGTGGGAGAGCGCCTCGGCGTCAGCGGGCGCCTGCTTCTCCGTCGGCAGGAAGTAGCGGGAGAGCCTGGTCATCGAGGCGGAGAGCCTAGTGTGTAGCGAAGTGACGACGACAGACAGGAGTGCAGTGATGGCGTACGAGGTCCCCGCTCTTCCCTACGCGTACGACGCGCTCGAGCCGCACATCGACGAGGCGACGATGCGCGTGCATCACGACAAGCACCACCAGGCGTACGTGGACAAGGTCAACGCGGCGCTGGAGGGCACGGACTGGAACGGCAAGCCGATCGAGGAGGTCCTCCAGAACCTCGATTCGCTGCCCTCCGACAAGCAGAAGGCGGTCCGCAACAACGGCGGCGGCCACTACAACCACTCGCTGTTCTGGACGTGGATGAGCCCCGACGGCGGCGGGAAGCCTTCCGGCGCCCTGGCGGAAGCGATCGACTCCGCCTTCGGCTCGTTCTCGGACTTCCAGGGCACCTTCAAGGAGACGGGCGTCAACCAGTTCGGCTCCGGCTGGTCGTGGCTCGTGCACGACGGCTCCGGCCTCGCCGTGGCCGGCAGCGCCAACCAGGACAACCCGATCTCCAGCGGCCAGACGCCGCTGCTGGGCGTCGACGTCTGGGAGCACGCCTACTACCTCAAGTACCAGAACAAGCGCCCGGACTACATCGACGCGTGGTGGAACGTCGTCAACTGGGACGCGGTCGCCGAGCGCTACTCGGCGGTGGCGTAGCCGCTCCTTCGCTTAACTGCGGCATCGAGGGGGTGAGATCGGCCGCGCCCAGCCTCTAGTGGGCGTGGCCGGTGGTGCATTTCGTCAACTTTCCTCGCTCTCGCCGCCCGCGGTTGACGAAGCGCACCGTAGAGGTGCGCAACGTCAACCGGGCTCGTCCGGCAGGGCCGGCGTTGACGAAATGCACCCCATCGTCGCGCTCGCGGCGACCCAGCATGGTGTCGTCACGACCGCGCAACTCCTCAATGCCGGGGTTGGCCGGCGCTCCATCGCACGTAGAGTGCGGGCCGGCTGGCTCGTCCCGCTCTATCGCGGCGTCTTCCACGTCGGCCCTACGACGAGCGAGTGGGGACGCGAGATGGCGGCGCTGCTCGCATGCGGCCCCGACGCGGCGCTCAGCCATCACTCGGCGGCCGCCGTCTGGGGATTCGCGAGGCGAGACCGCGTCATCCACATCACCGTGCAAGGCCAGGGACGGCGGTCCCGGCCCGGCCTCCGAGTTCACCGCACCGCCTCCCTCAATGCCGCAGTTGAGATGGGCCTGCGCGTAACGAGGCCGCATCGGACCCTCACCGATCTGAGGCGAATCCTCACGACGGCGCAGTACGAGCGCGCGCTCGAGCAGGCGGAGATTCTCGGCCTCATGGAACGCCAGATCACCGCGGACGGGTTCACACGCTCGGACGCCGAGAAGCTGCTGAAGCGGCTGTGCCGCCAGGCCCAGCTGCCGATGCCGAAGACCAACGCCATCGTCGCGGGCTACGAGGTCGACGCGTACTGGCCCGAGCACAACCTCATCGTCGAGGTCGACGGCTACGGCACCCACAAGACCCGCGCCGCGTTCGAGCGCGACCGCCGCAAGGACGCGGCGCTCACAGCCGCGGGCCACCGAGTCGTCCGCATCACATGGAGACGGCTGACAACCGAGCCGATCCCCCTCAGTGCGCAGTTCGGAGCGCTGCTCAGGCTCGCGTGAAGCGTCGCCCTTCGGTGGGCGACGCTTCCTCGTCGAGCAGCACGTCGTCCATCGCGTCGGCGTCCGCGCGGGCGCTCTCGGCCTCGAGCTTGGCGAGCCGCTCGGGCGTGAGCTCGCCGGCGTTCTCCTCCTCGATCCGCTGCAGCCACTCGGCGCCCTCGGCCTGCTCGCCCGCATCGACGTCGATCCGCTTCGTCTGCGTGTACTTGTCGATCTCCAGGAACAGCTCGTCGACGAGCCGCTCCTGCGGGACCTTCTTCAAGGCCTTGCCGCGGGAGAAGATCAGGCCCTCGTTCTTGGCGCCCGTGATCCCGAAGTCGGCGTGCGAGGCCTCGCCGATGCCGTTGACCGCGCAGCCGAGCACGGCGACCTCGATCGGGTCCTCGTAGGCCTCGAGCCGGCGCTCGATGTCGGCCACCACGGTGTCCATGTCGAACTGCAGGCGCCCGCACGTCGGGCAGGCGATCAGGACCGGGCCGCGCTCCCGCAGCTTCAAAGCCTTGAGGATCTCCCAGGCGACCTTGACCTCCTCCTCGGCGTGGAAGGTCGAGAGCGAGATGCGGATCGTGTCGCCGATCCCGTCGGCCAGCAGCGTGCCGAGCCCGACTGCCGACTTGAGCGAGCCCGACCACTTGGTCCCGGCCTCGGTGATGCCGAGGTGCAGCGGGTACGGGATGCGCTCGGACAACAGCCGGTTGGCGGCGATCGTGTACGGCACGTTGGTCGACTTGATCGAGACCTTGAAGTTCTCGAACCGCAGGCGCTCCATCAAATGGACGAACTCGACGGCGGCCGTTACGAGCGCCTCGACGGGGTTGTCGCGCTCGAGCTCGTGCAGGTGCTTGGGGAGCGAGCCGGAGTTGACGCCGATGCGCATCGGCGTGCCCGCGGCACGCGCCCGGTCGGCCACCTCGGCGACCTTCTCCGGCCCGCCGATGTTGCCGGGGTTGAGCCGGATGCAGTGCGCCCCGGCGTCGATCGCCTTCAGCGCCAGCGTGTGGTTGAAGTGGATGTCGGCGATCACCGGGATCGGCGACTCGACGACGATCGTCTTCAGCGCCTCGATGTCCTTGTCGCGCGGGACCGCGACCCGCACGATGTCGGCGCCCGCGTCCGCGACCTTGCGGATCTGCTCCATCGTCGCGCCGAGGTTCGCGGTCTCCGTCTTCGTCATCGTCTGGACGACGACGGGCGCGCCGCCGCCGATCTGCACGCCGCCGACGCTCACGGACCGCTCAGAAGCCATGCGTCCAGTCTAGGAGGCGGCCTGCGCCTAGACTGCCCGCCGGTGTCTTGGAAGAGCCGAGTCAACGAGGCCCTGCCCGAGACGGTGCGCGAGCGGCGCGCTTCGCCGCCGCCGCGCCCGGCCGACCACCCGCTGGCACCCGGCGACCGGCTGCTGACCGCTCCGGCGTTCGTGCTCTCGAGCGTGCGCTCCGGCTCGACGCTGTTGCGCGTGCTGCTCAACACGCACTCGCAGATCCACGCGCCGCACGAGCTGCACCTGCGCAACATCTGGGTCAAGACGCGGCACCACAACACCGAGTGGGCGCTGCACGAGATGGACCTCGACCCGAACCAGCTGACCTACCTGCTGTGGGACCGCATCCTGCAGCGCCAGCTCGAGCGCAGCGGCAAGCGGATCCTCGTCAACAAGACGCCGAGCGACGTGTTCATCGCCGACCGCATCCGCGAGTGCTGGCCGGACGCGCGCTTCGTCTTCCTGCTCCGCCACCCGCTCGCGATCGTGCGCTCGCGCGAGAAGATCGGCTCCGAGGACCTCGACGACAACGTCCGGCGCGTGCTGCGCTACTGCTCCGCCGTTCAGGCGGCGCGCGAGCGCTTCCCCGGGCTGACGGTGCGCTACGAGGACCTGGCGAGCGACCCGGCGGCGGAGACGCAACGGCTGTGCGAGTTCCTGGGCGTCGCTTGGGAGCCGGGGATGCTCGACTACGGCGCGGGCGAGCACGGCGAGTACCGGCGCGGGATCGGCGACTTCAGCGACAAGCTCAAGTCCGGGCAGGTCCAGCGGCCGTCGCCGCCGGCGGGCGAGGTGCCAGAGCCGCTGCGCGGCATCGCCGCCGCCTGGGGCTATCCGCCGGCTACCTGACGCCGAAGCCGTCGCCGGTGAGGCGGCCGAGGTCGTTCGTGAAGCCGATCATGAACAGCGCGATCACGAGCACGAAGCCGACGAAGCCGGCGCGCTCCATCACGCTGAACGGGATCGCCTTGCCGCGGATCTTCTCCGCCACGGCCCAGAAGATGTGCCCGCCGTCGAGCGGCAGGAACGGGAACAGGTTGATGACGCCGAGCGACAGCGAGATGATCGCGAGCAGGAAGACGGCGCGCTCGACGCTGAGCTCGATCGTCTGGCGCGTGACCTCGTAGGAGCCGACGACGCCCGAGATGTCCTCGCGCTTGTCGGCCTCGAAGATGCCGGCGATCGTCTCGACGGTCTTGGTGGTGAAGAACCACAGCTCAGAGACCGAGCGGCCGGCGGCGTCGACCGGGCCGACCGCCACCGTGGTGGATCCGACGCCGAATCCCACGAGCATGTCGTCGACGTCGGCGTTGTAGACCGGTCGCAGGCTGAGCGTGCGCTCCTCACCGTCGCGTACGACCGTGATCGCGGCCGGCGTGCTCGCCCGGCAGGCGTCGGTCTCCTCGGCGCAGCGATGGGAGGCGATCTGCGCCTTCAGCGCCTCGAAGTCGCCGCGCTTGCCGTCGACCGCGACGATCCGGTCGCCAGTGGCGAGCGCGCCGCGCGCCGGGGGCGCGTTGATCTGCTCGATCGTCGTCGTCGGCTTCCCGACGCCGTTCGCCCAGATCAGCACCCACAGGATCAGGAACGCGAGCACGATGTTGACCGCCGGGCCGGCGGCGATGACGACGATCCGCTTCCACACCGGCTGCCGGTAGTAGGCGCGGTGGGCGACCTCCGGCGGGATCTGCTCCGCCGGGTTCATGCCGGTGATCTTCACGTAGCCGCCGAGCGGGATCGCCCCGATCGCGTACTCGGTCTCGCCGCGCTTCTTGCGCGCGATCAGCGGCGGGAAGAACAGCGAGAAGCGCTCGACGCGCATGCCGACCGCCTTCGCAGCCGCGAAGTGGCCGGCCTCGTGCAGGATGATCAGCACCGCGAAGCCGAGGAAGGCGAGCAGGAAGCTCATGCGTGCACGCTCACGAGCTCTCCCGCCACCTCGCGGGCCTGCGCGTCGGCCTGGTAGAGCGACTCGAAGCCGTGGACCCGCTCCGCGCCGACGCGCTCGAGCGTCGCCTCGATCACCGCCGGGATCCCCATGAAGCCGAGCCGGTCGCCCAGGAAGGCGTGCACGGCGACCTCGTTGGCGGCGTTGAGCACGCATGGCCCGGTGCCGCCGGCGATCGCCGCCTCGCGCGCGAGCCGCAGCGCCGGGAAGGCGTCCTCGTCGGGCGCCTCGAACGTCAGCTCGGAGACCTTCACCAGATCCAGCTGCGGGATCGGCAGGTCGGCGCGGTCGGGATACAGCAACGCGTAGCCGATCGCCACCCGCATGTCCGGATATCCCATGTGGGCGAGCGTCGAGCCGTCGCAGAGGCTGACGAGCCCGTGGATGATCGACTGCGGGTGGACCACGACCTCCATCTGCTCGTACGGGGTCCCGAACAGGTGATGGGCCTCCATCAGCTCGAGGCCCTTGTTCATCAGCGTCGCGGAGTCGATGGTGATCTTGCCGCCCATCGCCCACGTCGGGTGGCGCAGGGCTTCCTCGACGGTCACGTCTTCGAGCTCGGCGCGCGACCGCCCGCGGAACGGCCCACCCGAAGCGGTGATCGTCAGCCGCTCGAGCGTCCCCGGCGGCTCTCCGGTCAGCAGGTGATGGATCGCGGTGTGCTCGGAGTCGATCGGGATGATCTGCGCCCCGGTGGCCTCGGCCAGCGCCATGACCAGCTCGCCGCCCACGACGAGCGACTCCTTGTTGGCCAGCGCGAGGTCGATCCCCTCGGTCAGCGCCACGATCGTCGGACCGAGCCCGGCCGAGCCGACGATCGCGTTCAGCACGAGATCGGCGTCCGAGCCGGCGACGAGCTCCACCAGCCCCTCCGGGCCACCCAGCACCTCACCGTCGGTCCACGCCTCGCTCGCCCGCGCGGCGGCGGCCTCGTCCGACAGCCCGATCCGCCGCACGCCATGCGCGCGCGCCTGCGCGACCAGCGAGTCGTGGTCGGTTCCGGCGGACAGGCCGACGACCTCGAACGCGTCGCCCGCACGGGCGACGACGTCGAGCGCCTGGGTACCGATCGACCCGGTCGAGCCGAGGATGAGGAGCCGCTTCATCGGCGACCCATTGTGGCAACGGCCTGCTAAGGGCCGGATGAACCGCTGCGCAGCAGCGGTCGCACGAACCAGAAGCCGGCGATCGCGAGGCCGACGAGCAGCGGCCAGTACCACTGCCCGCTGAGGCCGAACATGTAGTCGGTGATCAGCGTGACCGCGCCGACGATCGCGAGCGCGAGGAAGACGAGGCCGGCGATCATCAGCTTGTGGGCGGACTCGATCACGTACTCGCGATCGCCCTTGTGGAACCGCAGCCGGTGCGTCGCCGTCGGCGCGATCAGGAAGATCGTCGAGGCAGCCGTCGCCAGCAGGACGCCGAAGAACAGGTTCCGCTGGAAGCTCGTCACGCGCGCGAAGCCCTGCGCGAACGGCACCGTCAGTAGGAACGCGAACAGGATCTGCACTCCCGGCAGCGCGATCCGCAGCTCCTGCAGGAGCTCGGCCATCTGCCGCTCGGTTCGGTCGTGCTCGTTGCGGTCGTCGGTCATAGGAGCGCCAGCCAGACGTAATACCCGGTCACGAGCGAGAAGAATGCCGCGTCGAGGCGGTCGAGCGCTCCGCCGTGGGGTCCGAACATCGCGCCCGCGTCCTTCGTGCCCGCATCGCGCTTGACGGCCGACTCCACCAGATCGCCGAGCGGAGCCACGATCCCCACCGCGGCGCCGAGGATGAGCGCCTGCCCGTGCGTGAGCCAGTCCTGATAGAGGCCGGCCGCCCACGTGAACAGCACCGCGCTGAGGAAGCCGATCGCCAGCCCCTCGACGGTCTTGTTGGGCGAGATCCGCGGCGACAGCCGGTGCGTCCCGAACCAGCGGCCGCCGAGGTAGGCCCCCGTATCCCCCAGGAACGTGCCGACGAGCACGTCGACGACGATCCCGTCGCCGTGCTCGAGCTCGCGCAGCATGATCGCGTGCGCGATCGCCATCCCCACCCAGAACGTGCCGAAGAGCGTGATCGCCATGCCGTGGGTGAGCGTCGCGTCCTCCTGCCGCGGCATCACGAGGCCGAGCAGGAAGATCAGCGGGAGCGTGGCCACGGTCGCCAGCAGCACCTGGCGCTCGCCGCCCTCGAGCGCGGCCACGGCGAGGCCCGTCAGCGCCAGGAACCCGGCCAGCCGGACGGGCCGCACCCAGTCGTACATGCGGAACAGCTCGTGCAGGCACACGAACCCGAGCACGAGGATGCCGGCCGCGAAGATCCAGCCGCCGGCCACGATGATCGCGATCGCGTAGCCGATCGCCGGCACCGCGAACAGGACACGGCGCCCGAGGTCGCCGAAGCCGCGCCGCGGCGGACGGCGGGCGCGCCGGGTGCTCATCGCCCGCCGAACCGGCGCCGGCGGACCTCGTACTCCCCGAGCGCGGCCTCGAAGTCCTCGCGCGAGAAGTCCGGCCACAGCACCTCGGTGAAGTGCAGCTCCGAGTACGCCGACTGCCACAGCAGGTAGTTCGACAGCCGCTGCTCGCCGCTGGTGCGGATGATCAGGTCCGGGTCGTGCATCTCGGGCGCGTACAGGTGACGGCGGAACTCCTCCTCGGAGGTGCCCGTGAACGCGCGCGCCGCGTCCACGATCTCCGCCCGCCCGCCGTAGTTGAACGCCACGAACAGCGTGATCCGCTCGTTGGCCGCGGTCTTCTCCTCCGCCCAGCGCATCTGCTCGAGCAGCTCCTCGGCGACGCCCTCGCGGCGGCCGATGAAGCGCATCCGCACGCCCTCGCCGTCGAGCTCCGGCGTCTCGGCGAGGATGCGCTCGGAGAACATCGCCATCAGCGCCGCCACCTCCTCCGGGGCGCGCGACCAGTTCTCGGTCGAGAACGAGTACACCGTCAGCTCCCGCACGCCGAGGTCGGCGGCGTCACGGAGACGGGCCTTGACGGTGTCGGCCCCGGCCCGGTGGCCCTCCTCCACGGGCAGGTCCCGCTGCCGGGCCCAGCGTCCGTTGCCATCCGTGATGATGGCGACGTACGAGGCGCTCACACCTCGAGGATCTCTTCTTCCTTGGCCTTGAGGACCGCATCGAGCTCGGTGACCTTCTGGTCGGTGAGCTTCTGCAGGGCCTCCTCGGCGCGATGCTCGTCGTCCGAGCCGGCCTCCCCCGCGTCGCGCAGCTCGCGCAGGTCGTGCATCGTGTCGCGGCGGATGTTGCGGATCGCCACCCGGCCCTCCTCGGCGAGATTGCGCACGACCTTGACGAGCTCCTTGCGGCGCTCCTCGGTGAGCTCGGGGACCTGCAGGCGGATGATCTGGCCGTCGTTGTTGGGCGTGAGCCCGATGTCGGACTCCATGATCGCCCGCTCGATGTTCTTCATCGAGCTCTTGTCGTACGGCTGCACGGTCAGCAGCCGGGCCTCCGGGGCGGAGACGGTGGCGAGCTGGCGCAGCGGGGTCTGGGCGCCGTAGTAGTCGACCGTGATGCGGTCGAGCAGCGCGGTGCTCGCGCGGCCCGTGCGCACCGAGCCGAACTTGCCGCGCGTGGCGTCCACGGACTTCTCCATGTGCTCCCGTGCGTCTTGAAGGAGTTCGTCGATCATTCCGGTTTCACCAGCGTCCCCACCCGCTCGCCGGAGACTATCCGGTCGATGTTGGCCTCGTCGTTCATGTTGAAGACGACGATCGGGAGGTGGTTGTCCATGCACAGCGAGAGCGCCGTGGAGTCCATCACGCGCAGGTTGCGCTGCAGTGCCTCGCGCGTCGTGATCTCGGTGATGAACTCGGCGTCGGGGTCCTGCTTGGGGTCGGCGGAGTAGACGCCCTCGACCCCGTTCTTGGCCATCAGGATGATCTCCGCGTGCATCTCCAGCGCGCGCAGCGCGGCCGCCGTGTCGGAGGTGAAGAACGGGTTGCCGGTGCCGGCCGCGAAGATCACGATCCGGCCCTTCTCGAGGTGCCGCATGGCGCGGCGGCGGATGTACGGCTCGGCGACCTCCGAGATCGTGATCGCCGACTGCACGCGCGTGTGGACGCCCTGCTTCTCGAGCGCGTCCTGCAGCGTGAGCGCGTTGAGCACGATCGCGAGCATGCCCATGTAGTCCGCGGTCGCGCGGTCCATGCCTCCGGCCGCGCCCTTGAGGCCGCGGTAGATGTTGCCGGCGCCGAGCACGACCGAGACCTCGACGCCGCGGTCGTGCACGCCCTTCAGCTGCCGGGCGATCGCCTCGACGGTCCCGGCGTCCGTGCCGAAGTCGAGGTCGCCCATCAGGGCCTCGCCCGACAGCTTGACCAGGACCCGCTGGAACGCCGGGGCGTCGTTCACGCGCCGACCGCGAACCGCGCGAAACGCCGGATCACGACGTTCTCGCCCATCGTCCCGGAGAGCTCGGCGCGCAGCTGCTCGATCGTCTTGCCCTCGTACTTGTCGAGGTTCACGTGCGGCTGGTTGAGGAGCACGACCTCCTCCATCCACTTGCGCAGCTTGCCCTCGGCGATCTTCGGGCGGACGTTCTCCGGCTTGTCCGCGGCCTGCTGCTCGAACACGCGCAGCTCGGCCTCGCGAGCGTCGGCGGGGATGTCCTCCTCCGAGACGTACTGGATCGTCGGCGAGCCCGCGATGTGCAGCGCGACGTCGCGGGCGAAGGACTGGAAGTCCTCGTTGCGGGCGACGAAGTCGGTGTTGCAGTCGACCTCGACGAGCACGCCCACCTTGCCGCCGCCATGGATGTAGGACGCGACGGTGCCCTCGGTGGCATCGCGGTCGCCGACCTTGAGCGCCTTGTCGCCGAGGCGGACGCGCAGCACCTCGACGGCCTTGTCGATGTCCCCGCCCGTCTCGACGAGGGCGTTCTTGCTGTCCATCATGCCCGCGCCCGTGCGGTCGCGCAGCTCCTTGACCTGCGATGCGGGGATCGGGGCGCTCACTTGCTGCTCTCCTCCTTGGTCTCGGTCTTCTTCGGTGCGGCCTTCTTGCGTGGCTTCTTCGGCTTCGGCTCCTCCGGGGCGGCCTCCGCCTCGGGCGCAGGCGCCTCGGCGGGCGGAGCCTCGGGCTCGGCCGCCGGCACCTCCGCCACCGGCTCGGGGGCCGCGGGCTCCGCGACCGGCTCAGGCGCGGGCGTCTCCGCGACCGGCTCAGGCGCGGGCGTCTCCGCGACCGGCTCAGGCGCGGGCGTCTCCGCGACCGGCTCAGGCGCCGCGGGCGTCTCCGCGACCGGCTCAGGCGCGGGCGTCTCCGCCACCGGCTCAGGCGCCGCGGGCGTCTCCGCCACCGGCTCAGGCGCCGCGGGCGTCTCCGCCACCGGCTCAGGCGCGGGGGTCTCGGCGACCGGCTCAGGCGCCGCGGGCGTCTCCGCCACCGGCTCGGGCGCGGGCGCTGCCGCAGCCGCCTCGGCGGCCGCGCGCTCCTCCGCCTCGCGGCGGGCCTGCTCCTCCGCCTCCAGGCGGGCGCGCTCCTCCGCCTCGCGGCGGGCCTGCTCCTCGGCCTCGCGGCGAGCCTGCTCCTCCTCGGCGCGGAAGCGGTTGCGGCCCTCGGCGACCACGTCGCCGATGGCGCGCGTGATCAGCGTGCAGGCGCGGATGGCGTCGTCGTTGCCGGGCACCACGAAGTCGATCCCGTCGGGATCGCAGTTGGTGTCGACGAGCCCGATGATCGGGATCCGGAGGCGCTGCGCCTCGCGGACCGCGATCGCCTCGGTCTTGAGGTCGACCACGAACATCGCGTCGGGCACGCGCTGCATGTTCTTGACGCCGCCGAGGTTGGCCTGCAGCTTCGCGAGGTCGGCCTCGGCGGACATGCGCTCGCGCGTGGGCAGCAGCGCGAGCTGGCCGTCCGCCGCGTACCGCTCGAGGTCGTGCAGGCGCTTGATGCGCAGCGAGATCGTCTGGTAGTTGGTCAGCAGGCCGCCGAGCCAGCGGTGGTTGACGTACGGCTGGCCGGCGGACTCGGCGATCTCCTTGATGCCGTCGCGGGCCTGCTTCTTGGTGCCCACGAACAGCACGGTGCCGCCGCGGTGGGCGATCTCGGACGCGAAGCGCTGGGCCTGCGACAGCAGCGCCTCGGTCTTCAGGAGATCGATGATGTAGATGCCGCTGCGCTCGCCATGGATGAAACGGCGCATCTTGGGGTTCCAGCGGCGCGTCTGGTGGCCGAAGTGCACGCCGGCCTCCAGCAGCTCGCGGATGCCTACCTGAGCCACGGAATTGCTCCCTTTGTGAAGTTGGACTTGCAAACCCGGGCGAATCGAGGCGATTGCGGACCCGGCGCTGGGCGCCGGGCAGGGTCGCGGCCTCGGGGTCGGTTGTGGAGTGCCGCCCGGGGTCGGGTTTAGGGTCCGTGCAGTTTATCGAGGACGTCGCGAAGCTCGGCGGGCAGCGGCGACCGCACGTCGATCGGCTCGCCGGTGACGGGATGGGCGAACGCCAGGCGCTCGGCGTGCAGGAACTGGCGCGGCAGCCCGAGCAGGCCCGCGCGGCCGTACTCCGGATCGCCGGCCACCGGGTGGCCGATCGCCAGCAGGTGCGCGCGGATCTGGTGCGTGCGGCCGGTCTCGAGCCGCACCCGCAGCAGCGTGAAGCCGTCGAGCGGCTGCTCGACCTCGAAGTGCGTGACCGCCGCGCGCGGCTCGTCGGTGTCCGTCGAGATCCGCGTGCGCACCCGCCGGTCGCGGCCGATCGGCGCGTCGATCGTCCCCGCCCGCGCCGCGGGGCGGCCCTCGACGAGCGCGACGTACTCGCGCGTGACCTCACGCCGCCGCATCTGCGCCTTGAGCGCATCGAACGCGGCCTCGGTGCGCGCGACCACGAGCAGGCCCGAGGTGTCGCGGTCGAGGCGGTGGACGATGCCGGCGCGGCGCGGGTCCTCGCCGCCGGCGGCGCGCCCCGCGAGCGCCTGGGCGAGCGTGCCGGCGGCATGTCCGCGCGCCGGGTGCACGACGACGCCGGGCGGCTTGTCGACCACCAGTAGGTGCTCGTCCTCGTACGCGACGGCGTAGGTCGCGTCCGGGACCTCGGCGGGCGGCGCATCCGGCTCGGGCGCGACCTGCACGCGCTCGCCGGCGGCGACCACGTGGCGCTTGGCGCGCGGCTCGCCGTCGACGAGGACGAGGCCGGCGGCGATCAGCCGCTGTGCCGCGGTGCGCGAGCCGGCCGTGCGGGCGAGGAACACGTCGAGCCGCTCGCCCGCGGCGCCCGGCCCGACGACGAGCTCATCGCCGTCCATGTCGCGGCGGCCCCTCGAGCACGTAGAGCAGGGACAGCACGCCGAACGTGATCGCCAGGTCGGCGAGGTTGAAGGCGGGCCACAGCGGAAGGTCGACGAAGTCGGTGACCGCCCCCTCGACGGTGCGGTCGATGAGGTTGCCGACGGCGCCCCCGATCAGCAGCCCGGTCGGCAGCCACACCAGCGGCCGGTGCCGGTGGCGGGCGAAGAAGATCAGCAGCGCGGTCAGGGCAGCGAGCGCGAACACCACGAGCAGCACGCCGCCACCCGCGAACAGGCCGAACGCGATCCCCCGGTTGCGCACGTTGACGAGCTGTATGCCGAGCACGAGCTCGACCTCCTCGCCGCGCTCGATCGTGGCGCGCACGAGCGCCTTGACGGCCTGATCGGCGGCGACGGTCGCGAGCGCGACGGCCGCCGCCCGCCCGCCGGGCGTCACGGCCTGATGAGCTCCACGACGATGCCGCCCACGATCCGGAGCACGAGGATCGCCACGATCGGCGTCAGGTCGAGCGGGCCGACGCGCAGTGGGAGCCGCCGGAAGATGCGCAGGTACGGCTCCGTCACGTCGCGCAGGAAGTCGAGCACGGCGTTGAGCGGCCGTGAGTACGGCACGCGCAGGCCCATCGCGAACACGAACGACGCGATCACCCACGCGATCACGATCAGCGTGTAGACCCAGATCAACGTCGACAGGAAGTCGGCGATCTGCTCGCGTGCTTCCACGTCAGCCGCCCACCACGTCGTCCATCGCGCTGGCGAACGCGGCCCGGACGCCGCCGCGCTCGAGCGCGGCCAAACCCTGGGCGGTGGTGCCGCCGGGGGAGGTGACCTCGCGGCGGACCCCGAAGGTGTCGCCGTCGCGCGCCCGTAGGAGCTCAGCCGAGCCGGCCATCGTCTCGACGACGAGCGTGCTCGCCAGCGCGGCGGGCAAGCCGCGGCGGACCGCGGCGTCGACCTGCGCCTCGACCAGCAGCGCCCAGTACGCGGGGCCGACGCCGGAGCAGGCACCCGCGATGCCCATCAGCTTCTCGGGGACCTCCACGACCGTGCCGACGCGCTCGAACCGCTCACGCACCTGCGCGTGGAGGTCGGCGTCGGCGTCGTCCTGGGCGATCGCGATCGCTCCCCGGCCCAGCTCCACCGGCGTGTTCGGCATCACGCGGAACGCGGGCACCCCCGGGTACGCGGCCCGGACGTCGGCCAGCTTCGTGCGCGCGAGCACGGACACGACGGCCTTGGCGCCGGCCGCCTCGCGGGCGATGTCGGCGAGCTGCGCGGGCTTGTGAGCGAGGACCACGAGGTCGGCGCGCTCGGCCAGCTCGCGGTTGGAGGCGAGCGCCTCGCCGCCGAGCTCGTCGGCCAGCGCCTGCGCCCGGCCGGACCCCGAGTCCGTGCACAGCACCGGCTCGCCCCATCCGCGGGCGAGGGCCCGGGCCATGTTTCCGGCGCCGATGAAACCGACCTGCATAGCGGCTGACGTTAGCTGCCGCGGCTCAGGACTGGTTGAAGAAGCCCTTCTCGATCAGCCTCGCGCGCTCCTCGGCGGAGACCTCGACGTTGCGCGGCGTGAGCAGGAAGACCTTGTCGGCGATCCGCTGCATGCCGCCGTCGAGCGCGTAGGTGAGCCCCGAGGCGAAATCGATCAGGCGCTTGGAGAGGTCCGCGTCGGACCCCTGGAGGTTGAGGATCACGGGGATCGAGTCCTTGAACTTGTCCGCCACGTCCTGGGCGTCGTTGAAGGACTTCGGGATGACCAGGTGCACGCGGACGTCTCCCCGGCCGTTGGCGGCCCGCGCCGCGGTGCCGACGGAGCGGAGGACGGTGGTGCTTCGCTCGGACGGCGCGTCGTCGGCGAAGATGTCGTCGATCTCGTCGCGCCGGCGGCGCGACAGGCGGCGGACGTTCGGCCGCTCGCTGTAGCGGTCGCTCAGCTCGGCCTCGGGCTCGCGAGTGTCGAGCGGCTCGTCGTCGTACGCGTCACGGTCCTCGGCCAAGCCGAAGTAGACGAGCGTGCGGTGCCAGGTGTCGCGGAAGGCCATGCGCGGGAGAGGTTCGCCTGAAAGCGCGGTTTCCCTGCTCGCAGCCAGTTTACGCGTAGAGGCTCGTGCCGATCCGCACGATCGTCGCTCCCTCCTCGGCAGCGACGCGGTAGTCCTGGGACGTGCCCATCGAGAGCCGGCTCAGGCCGTGCTCCCGCGCCAGCTCGCGGAGGGCGGCGAAATGCGGGCGGCTGGCCTCGGGGTCCTCGGTGAACGGCGGCATCGTCATCAGGCCGCTCACGCGCACCGGGCTGCGGGCGATGAAGTCGCCGAGATCGTTTGGCGCGACCCCCGCCTTGCCTTCCTCGTGCGCGACGTTGACCTCGACGAGGATCTCCGTCTCGGGCGTTCCGTGACGCTCGAGCTGGCGCAGCGCGGAGTCCGATGCGACGGAGTGGATCAGCTCGACGTGCGGGAGGATCGCCTTCACCTTGCGGCTCTGGAGCTGGCCGATGAAGTGCCAGCGGAACACGCCGGAATGGGCGGTCGCCTTGGCCTCGAGATCCTGCGCTCGGTTCTCGCCGACGAGCTCGACGCCGGCCGCCGCCAGCGTCTCCAGCTCCTCGAGCGGGAGGTACTTCACCGCCGCGAGGATCTCGACCCCGGGGGGCAGCTCCTCGCGGATGCGGGCGAGGTTCTCGCTGATGCGGCCGGCGTCGAGCCCCGTGATCAGACCCGCCACACGACCCCCGCCTGGCGGCCGGTCACGCCGCCGTCGCGGCGGTGGGAGAAGAACAGCCCGAACCAGCACATCGTGCAGATGCCGGCGTCGTGCACGTTCTCGAGCTTCGCCGCGATGACGGCGGGGAGGTCGAGGTTGCGCTCCCCGCGGCGGGCGTCGTAGCCCGCGAAGTGCGCGTGGACCTCCTCGCCGACCTCGTAGCAGCAGCCACGCGCCGCCGGGCCGATCAGCGCGGTCACCGGGCCGGTGCCGCCGGCGTCGCGCAGCGCGGCCACGCCTTCCTCGACAACGCCGGCGGCCACCCCGCGCCAGCCGCAGTGGATCGCGGCCACAGCACCGTCGGCGGCGAGGAGGAGCGGCGTGCAGTCGGCGGTGAAGACGAGCGCCGGGTGGTGCCTGAGCGCGGTCGCCTGGCCGTCCTCCTCGGCCGGCGGCCGGTCCGGGCCGGGCGGCTCGGTCGCCCGGCGAACGGCCGCGCCGTGGACCTGGCGGCCATAGAGGAAGCGCTCGCGCGGGGCGCCGGTGATCGCGGCCACCCGGATCCGATTCTCGTCGACGTTGGCGCCGTCGTCGTCGGTCAGGCGGCCGAGATTGAGCGACGCGAACTGCCCGGTCGAGACGCCCCCGAGCCGCGTGGTGAACAGCGCCTTGGCCCCCGGCAGGTCGGCGGCGATGTGCTCGCCCTCCCAGCGGAACGGCTCGCGGAGCTGCGGCAGCGTGGCGGTCGCCATCGCGCTCAATGCTAGGCCCGGCGCCCGAGGGCGGCGGCCAGCTGCCCCTCCCGGTCGGGAGCCTCCCCGCGAAGCATCGCTCCCATCGCCGCGTCCAGCGCCTCCCCCACCCGTGGCCCGTACAGGCCGGCCGCAACGATGTCGTCGCCGGTGATGGAGAGCCGCCGGTGCCGCACCTCGTCGAGCCAGCGCCGCGCCGACGCCTCGTCGCCCCGCGCGCCCGCGACCGCCACCGCCTCGGCCGGCTCACGTCTCAGCAACGACCACAACTTCTCGTCGGCGGCAGGAGCGAGTGGTGAGGACGCCGCAGCACGAGTGACCACGTCGCGTTCGGCCGCCGGGAACGCGAGGTCGTCGAGCCACGCGCGCACGTCGCTCCCGCTCAGCGTTGCGGCGAGCGCGACGAGATCGGCACGGGCATCGGGCGGGGTCAAGGTCTGAGCGCGGGTGACCAGCTCCGCATCGACCTCGAAGTCGCCGAGCAGCGCGCGGCCGAGGCCCAGGCGCTCGAGCGCGAGCAGGGCGTCCGGTTGCGGCTCCCGCAGGAGCAGCCGCAGCTCGGCTCCCAGCCGCGACCCGGTGACGGTGCGCAGCAACTCGGGGTCGACGAGGCCGTCGGTTGCCTCGTCGGGCTCGAAGCCGAGGCGGGCGGCGTAGCGCGCGAGGCGGAGCATGCGCGTGGGGTCGTCGGCGAACGAGCCCTCGTGCAGGACGCGGAGGCGTCGCGCGGCGAGGTCCTCCTCAGCTCCGGGCACCGCGATCAGCTCGCCGTCGGCCAGGTGCAGGGCGATCGCGTTGACCGTGAAATCGCGCCGCTCGAGGTCCTCGCGCAGGGTCGCGCCGAGCTCGACCTCCGGGAGCGCTCCCGGCGCCGGGTAGCGCTCACGCCGCGCCGCGGCGAGGTCCAACGTGGCCTCGGGCGCGGCGACCGTGGCCGTCCCGAACCGCTCGTGCGCGGTCACCCGTCCGCCGATCCGCTCGGCGGCCCGGCGGGCGACCGCGACCGCGTCGCCCTCGACGACGAAGTCGAGCTCGTGCGGCCGGCGGCCGAGCAGCAGGTCGCGCACGGCGCCGCCGACGACGTACACGGCGTCCTCGCCGTCCAGCGCGGCGACGGCGGGCGGGCGCCCGAGGCGTTCGAGCAGGTCGCTCACGGGAGGCATCTTGGCGGCTGGGTACCCTGGAACGCGTGTCGTCGGAGCCCCGTCCGTGGTACCGGCGGCGGCTCGTCATCGTCCTCGGAGCGCTCGCGGCCGTGTTCGCCTGCGCAGCCGCCGTCTTCGCGCTCACCCGTCCGGGTGACGTGTTCAACAGCGATGTCGAGTTCCGCGAGGAGCCGACCCAGACGACGGTCCCGACGCCCGTGGCCGACGAGCCGCAGCAGGGCAAGCGCAAGAAGAAGAAGGCGAATCCGCTCGCCGGCTTCACCTGGCCGACGTACGGCTTCACCGACGACCGGCGCCGCTTCCTGCAGACCGAGGCGTCGGTTCGCCCGCCGTTCAAGCGCCAGTGGAGCTGGAGCGCGAACGTCCTGCTCGAGTTCTCCCCGATCATCGTCGGCGACCGGCTCTTCATCATGGACAACGCCGGCGTGGTGACGGCGCTCAACCGCAAGACCGGCAAGCGCGTGTGGAAGCGCGACATGGGCTACCTGGCGGCGTCGTCGCCCGCGTACGGCAACGGGAAGGTCTACGTGACCGTGCTCGAGCGCGACCGGGGCGGCGGCAGCGGCGGGCGGGTCGCCGCGCTGCGCGCCCGCGACGGCAAGATCGAGTGGTCGCGTGACCTCAGCAGCCGCACCGAGTCATCTCCCCTGTTCGTCGACGGCACGATCTACTTCGGGTCCGAGAACGGCACGGTGTACGCGATGCGCGCCCGCGGCGGCGCGATCGAGTGGACCTTCGACGCCGCCGGCGCGGCCAAGGGTGGGATGGCGCTGGCCGAGGGACGGCTGTTCTTCGGCACCTACGGCGGCCACGTCTACGCGATCTCGCGCCGCACCGGCCGCCAGATCTGGCACGCCGGCACGAGCGGCGCCAACCTCGGGCTGTCGGCGGGCAACTTCTACTCCACCCCCGCGGTCGCGTACGGGCGCGTGTACATCGGCAACACCGACGGCAACATGTACTCGTTCTCCGCGGCGTCGGGCCGGCTCGCGTGGCGGCGCGGGACCGGCTCCTACGTCTACGCCTCCCCGGCGGTCGCCCAGGTCCGCGGCGGCAAGCCGACCGTCTACTTCGGCAGCTACGACGGGACCTTCTACGCCCTCGACGCGCGCTCCGGCGCGACGCGCTGGGCGCACAAGGACGGCGGCAACATCTCCGGCGCCGCGACCGTGGTCGGCGACATCGTCTACTACTCGAACCGCGGGAACGGAGACACCCAGGGCATGTGGGCGCGGACGGGCAAGCGCGCGTTCCACTCCTCGCGCGGCGCGTACAACGCGGTCGTCTCCGACGGCGAGATCATCTACCTCACGGGCTACTCCTCCGTCGCCGCGTTCATCCCGAAGACCGCCGCGCAGGAGCGCGCGGCCGCCGAGCGCACGGCGAAGAAGGCCGCGAAGAAGCGCAAGGCGGCCAAGAAGCGCAAGGCCGCGAAGAAGAAGCGACGGGCGAAGCAGCGCCGCCGAGCGCGAGCCCGCGCGCGCGACTGACCGAGGCGCTCTCTGTGGTGCGCTCACCGGGCGCCGCCGCATCCTCGCGCGCGAGCGCCGCCGGCCCGCCGGGCGCCGGGCGCGGCTCGCCCGGCACGCGCCCGGCGGCCCAGCGACGCCGCCGAACGTCAACGGCGGCATTGAGGGAAGGGCGCAGATGCCGCGGCGTCTCCGCGGGAACGTCAGGTTTTCGACACTCCACTTTCGCGTGGGGTTGCTAATGCACGCATACGGTGCATTTCCAGACCCACCACTTTCCAGACCGGCCGAATTCGCAACCAAACACCCGCGGATCGCCACAACACTCCCCAGCCTCTCCCTCAATGCAAGCCGTTGACGTCTCCGCGGAGACGCCGCGGCACCCGCGCCCTCCCCTCAATGCGCCGTTGACGTTCCCGCGGAGACGCCGCGGCACCCCGTGTCCTCCCTCAAAGCCGCCGTTGACGTTCGCCCAAGGTCAGCCGGCCCGCCGATCCCGCCGCTCCCGGCTGCGGCGCTTCTCGCGCAGCTCGCGGTAGATCCCGCGGTGGAACTCTCGCTCTCGGGCGCGGCGCTCGCGCTTGACCTGGGTCTTGTCGAGCAGCGGGACCTCCTCGTCGGTGTCCTCCAACGGCGCGACCGAACGCAGCCCCGGCGTGTCGATCAGCAGCGCGCCGCCGGGCAGCGGCACCAGCTCGCGGCGGACGGTCGCGTGGCGGCCGCGGTCGTCGCTCTCCCGGATCGGCTTCGTCCGCTGCCGCTCCTCGCCCAACAACACGTTCAGGAGCGTCGACTTGCCGACGCCCGAGGTGCCGAGCAGGACCGCCGTCCGGCTCGGCTCGAGCAGCGCGCGCAGCGCATCCAGCCCGCGGCCGTCGACCGCGCTGACCGCCAACGCATCGACGTCCGAGAACCCGGCGGCGAACCGCTCCGGGTCGGGAACGAGATCGGCCTTGGTCAACAGCACGACGGCCTCGACGTCGCCACGTGCCGTGATCGCGAGGAAGCGCGCGACCCGGCGCGGGTTGAGGTCGCGGTTGAGCGAGGTCGCGAGCAGGGCCAGGTCGACGTTCGCCGCCAGGACCTGCGGGCGCCCGCCCTCGACCCGGCGCGCGATGACGCCGCGCCGCGGCAGCACGGCGCGCACCGGGCCGCCGTCCGGCAGCACGGCCACGAAGTCGCCGGTGGCGGGCATGGCCGACGCCCGGCGCAGCCGCCCCGCGAGCGGGGCGCGCCAGGTACCCAAGCCAGTGTCGACGATCACGCTGCCGCGATCGACGGCGGTGACGCGCGCAGCGACTAACGACGAGTCGCCGATCGCGTCGAGATGAGCCTGCAGCTCTGCGCGCCAACCAAGGCGCGCGAGGGGATGTGAAGACAACAGAAAGCTCCTGAGACGAACGAAAGGACGGACGCTGGAGGCCACGGCCGCGCGACGCGCGCGGCCGGGCCGCTCAGGAGCGGTCCGCGGCGAACAGGAGCTGTGAAAGCGAGAGCAGCAGAGGTCGTCGCCGCGAAACACTACGGACTGTCGGCCGCGGCCGCCAGTGCGGTCAGCCGAACCATCCGCACCGGCCACGGGCTTCTCCTCGATGCCGCCGTTCGGGCGACCGGCAGCGCCTCATCCTGGATCCACCGATGACCCGGGATGCCTCGGGGATCGGTGGATTCAGGCTTAGGGGCGCATCGGGATCCCGGCGCCGAGGAGCGCCTCGCGCACCTGCGGGATCGTGTACTCGCCGTAGTGGAAGATCGACGCGCACAGCGCGGCGTCCGCGCCGGCACCGAGCGCGTCCGCGAGATGGGCCGGCTCGCCGGCTCCCCCGGACGCGATCACCGGCACATCGATCGCGTCGCTGATCGCGCGGATCAGCTCGAGGTCGTAGCCGTCCTTGGTGCCGTCGCGATCCATCGAGGTGAGCATGATCTCGCCCGCGCCCCGCTCGACCGCCTCACGCGCCCACTCGACCGCGTCGCGCCCCGTCGGCGTGCGCCCGCCGGCGACGTAGACCTCGAAGCCGGAGCCGTCGCGGCGCTTGGCGTCGATCGCCAGCACCACGCACTGCGCGCCGAACACCCCCGCCATCTCCGACAGCAGCTCCGGCCGCGCGACGGCCGCCGAGTTGACGGCCACCTTGTCCGCCCCGGCGTCGAGCACGCCCTGTGCGTCGGCCACCTCGCGCACGCCGCCGCCGATCGTGAACGGGACGAACACCTCGTCGGCCGCCCGCCGCGCGAGATCGACCACCGTCGCGCGCTTGTCCGACGTCGCGGTGATGTCGAGGAATATGAGCTCGTCCGCACCCGTCTTGTCGTAGTGAGCGGCAAGCTCGACGGGATCCCCGGCGTCACGGATGTCGATGAACCGGGTTCCCTTGACGACGCGACCGGCGTCGACGTCCATACACGGGATGATGCGCTTGTAGTGCACGGGCTCTGAAGAGTAGGTAGGCCCCTGCCCAAAGATCGGTGATCGTTGCCGATGCGCGGCCTGAAGCCCTTAAGCGACAGTCGGCGCACGATGTCATCGACGCTCGATCCTGAACGCGCCGCCGCCCATCTGCCACGCCTGTTCCGCCTCGCGTGGTCGATCTGCGGCTCCCGACACCTCGCCGAGGAGCTCACGCAGGAGACGTATGCGCGCGTGCTCGCCCGCCCGCGGCGCCTGCGCGGGGTCGGCGAGTTCGCCTACCTCGCCACCACGCTGCGCAACGTGCACGCCGACCACCACCGCAGCGCGCACCGGTGGCCCGTGCCGGTCGCCGACGCGCCGGCGGTTCCCGGCGGCACCACCCCCGAGGCCGCGCTCGCCGCGCGCGAGGTCTACGCCGCCATCGCGGCGCTCCCCGACCCGCTGCGCGAGGTTGTCGCCACCATCGACGTCGCCGGCGCGTCGTACGCCGAGGCCGCCACGAGCCTGAAGATCCCGATCGGCACCGTGATGAGCCGCCTCCACCGCGCCCGCACGAAGCTCGTCGGCGCGCTCGGCGAGCCAGCCCTCGCCGCGGCCTAGAAGCCGAGCGCCGCCGCGGCGTCGTCGACCTCCCGGCGCGAGCGCACGCCGAGCTTGACCAGGATCGCCGCGACGTGATGGTCGACGGTGCGGACCGAGACCACCAGCTGCGCGGCGATCTCCGCGTTCGTGAGCCCCTCCCGCAGGAGCTCGAGCACGGCGAGCTGGCGCGCGGTCAGGCCCGCCGGGTTGGCCCGCGTCGCCGACCGCGGACCGCGCGGCACTGGCTCGCCCGCAGCCCGCAGGCGGCGGCGAACCGGCGCGGCCGCGCCCGCCGCGCCCAGCCCGTCGAGGATCCGCAGCCCCTCCAGCGAGGCCGCCCGCTCGCCCGAGCCGGCCAGCTCGAGCGCGCGCTCGTAGGGATCGCCCGCCGCCTCCCAGCCTGCGGCTGCCGCGCGCCAGTCCCCTCGCAGCCCGGCCGCCCACGGCTCCGGGCAGCCCGCGAACGGCTCGCCGCCCAGCCCCGCGCGAGCCAGGTAGCGCCGCAGCTCGGCCCGGAACGGCGCGCCCCCCGGATGCGAGGTGCGCGGCTCGAGCACGGCAGCGACCTCCTGCGCGACGCCGACCTCCTCGGCCAGCCACGCCCACTCCACGTACGCCAGCCCGGCGTAGGCGACGCCCAGCAGCAGCCGCTGGCGGCGGGCGTGCTCCCAGGCCGCGGCGAGCATCTCCCCCGCAGCCGGATCCCCGCGGCGGGCCAGGAGCCGCCCCAGCCACGGCATGCTGTAGGCGTACAGCATCCCCGGATCGCCGACGCCCTCGGCGAGCTCGCGCAGCCCGCGCAGCGCCGGATCCCAGCGGCCCCGCCGCAGCAGCGCGAGGCAGCGATGGACCTCGAGGTTGTAGGCGTGCGACCAGAAGCCGCGCTCGCGCGTGAACTCGAGCCCCTCGCGCACGCACGCGTCGAGCTCGTCGAGCCGCCCGGCGCGGAACAGCAGCTCGCCGAGGTTGCAGTAGCCGCGGGCCGCGTACTCGTAGTCGCGCCCGGCGATCGACGCGCCGATGCTGTCGCGCAGCAGCTCGAGCCCGCCGGGCTCGCCCTGCTCGAAGCGCGCGATGCCGAGGTAGTTGAGCGACAGCGCCGCGAAGTCGCCGCGGCCCGCACGCAACGCCAGGTCGCGCGCCGAGGCCAGGATCCCGGCGGCGCGGTCGTGCTCGTCGGTCAACGCCAGGATCGCGCCCTCGTAGAGCGACGCATGCGCGAGCGCGCGCCGGATCGCCGGTGGGCTCGAGCAGGAGCACGGCGCGCGAGGCCGCGTGCTCGGCCTCGTCGGTCTCGCCGGCCATGAACAGGTGCCGGGAGACCCGCACGAGGCACTCTCCCGCGGCGACCACGTCGCCCACCTGCTCGTACAGCTCCACCGCCTGCCGGCCCGCGTCGACCGCCTCGCGGAAGCGATGGGCGTTGTAGAGCTCCCAGGCGTACCCGTCGAGCAGCTCGGCGCGCTCGCGCGGACCCAGGCGATCGGCGTGCGGGAGGACCGACTCGTAGTGCGCGAGCGACTGCCGGTGCGAGCCGGCGTGGTCGGCCTCGCGCGCCGCGGCCGGCCCGACCGCGACGATCGTCTCCACGTCGCCCGCCTCGACGGCGTGGTGCATGACGCGCGCGAGCTCGGGCCGCTCGCCGGCCTGCAAGGCGCGGACGACCGCGGCGTTGAGCGCCCGCCGGCGGAGCGCGGGCAGGCTGTGCTCGATCGCCCGGCGAGCGAGCTCGTGGCGGAATGCGAGGCTGCCGGGGCGCGCCTCGAGCACGCCCGCCCGCTCGGCCTCCTCGAGCACCTCGACGCCCGGCCCGTCGAGCAGCGCGCTGGCGAGCCCGTCGCCCACCTGCGCCGGCACCACCGAGAGCCGCTCGAGCGCGTCGCGGCACTCCGGCCCGAGCCGCCCCACGCGAGCCAGCACCGCCTCGACGACGCTGGCCGGCACGGCCTCGCCCGGCGACGCCAGCGCCTCGGTGACGAAGAAGGGGTTGCCGCCCGTGGCGCGGTGCAGCGCCGCCGCGTCGGCGCCGGTGCCGTCGGCCAGCCGCGCGACGGCCGCACGGCTCAGCGGCGCGAGCGGGAGCCGGTGCACCGGCGCGGCCGTCAGCGCGCCGAGGAACTGGCGCAGCGCGGCGTCGTCGCGGCACGTGAGCACCAGCACCGCCCCCACGCCGTCGATGCGCCGCGCCGCGTAGCCGAGGACGTCGAGCGTCGCCTCGTCGGCCCAGTGGATGTCCTCGATCACGAGCACGGTCGGCGGCGACGCGCCGAGCTCGTCGAGCAGCGCGCCGAAGACGCCGTCCACGTCGCCCACCATGGCCTTGGCCAGCGGCCCGGCGACCCCCGCCGCGTCGCGCAGCGGGCCGAGCGTGCGCGGCGCCATCAGGTCGTCGCACGCGGCCAGCAGCAGCCGCGCCCGCCCCGCCGCGGCGGCCACGAACGCGCGTACGAGGCTCGTCTTGCCGATCCCGGCCTCCCCGGACACGAGCGCCACCGAGCCATGCCCCGCCGCCGCGGCGGCAACGGCGCCGTCGAGCACGGTCAGCGTGGCGTCGCGCTCGAGCAGCATGCCGCCATCGTGGCGACGCTAGTGCGCGCTGTCGAGCGCCGCCTGCCCTTCGGCGACCGTGAAGCGCTTCTCGTACAGCGCCTTGCCGACGATCACGCCGGACAGGTTGACCTGGCGCAGGTGCGCCAGGCCCTCGAGATCCTCACGGCGGCCGATCCCGCCCGAGTACAGGAAGTGGCCGCGCACGGCCTCGGCGACGGCCGCGACCTCGTCGAGGTCGGGACCTTCGAGCTTGCCGTCGCGGTCGACGTTCGTGTAGACGAACGAGCTCACGCCGCGATCGTGCAGGAGGTGGATCGCCTCCGCAGCGGGCAGCTCGGTCGTCTGCGTCCAGCCCGCGGTCGCGATGAACCCGCCGCGGACGTCGACGGACACGATGATCCGCGGGCCGAACAGGGCCACGATCTCGTCCAGGAAGTCGATGTCGCGGAACGCCGCCGTCCCCACGATCGCCCGCTCGGCGCCGCCGCGCAGCGCGTCGCGCACGGCGTCGACGGTCCGCAGCCCGCCGCCGTACTGGACCGGGATGCCGGTGCCGGCCGCGATCCGCCGCAGGTGCTCGAGCGAGCGCGGCTCGCCCTCGCGGGCGCCGTCGAGGTCGACGACGTGCAGGTAGCGCGCGCCGGCGTCGACCCAGCTCTGCGCCGCCTCGAGCGGATCGTCGTGGTAGGTCGTGGCGTCCTCGAAGCGGCCCTCGACGAGCCGCACCGCCCGGCCCCCCATGATGTCGATCGCCGGGTACAGGATCACGCGGCCACCCGGTCGCAGATCCGCGCGAAGTTGCGCAGCAGCGTGAGCCCGTCGCGGGAGGACTTCTCCGGGTGGAACTGCACGCCCATCAGGTTCTCCCGCTCGACGATCGAGACGAACGGCGTGCCGTACTCGCCGAGGCCGACGACGTCCTCGCTCTGCGCCGGCTCGCAGGCGAACGAGTGCACGTGGTAGAAGGCCGCGGCGTCGCCGAGGCCCTCGGTCAGCGCGGACGGCCGGCTGAACGTGACGAGGTTCCAGCCGATGTGCGGCAGCCGCTCGCCGCGGCTGTCGAGGCGCCGCACCTCGCCGGCCAGGAAGTCGAGCCCGGCGGAACGCTCGTGCTCGTCGGAGCGGCCGAACAGGAGCTGCATCCCCAGGCACACGCCGAGGATCGGCCCGCCGGCCATGTAGCGGTCCAGGAGCGGCTCGACCAGGCCGGCGGCCTCGATGTTGCGCATCGCGCGCGGGAACGCCCCCACGCCGGGCAGGATCACCCCGTCCGCGGAGCGGATGACGTCGTGCTCGGCAGTGATGACCGCGCGCGCGCCCACGTGCTCGAGCGCCTTCTCGACGCTGCGCCGGTTGCCCATCCCGTAGTCGACGATCGCGATCATCCCGCTCCGCATGCGCGCGGCAGCCTAGCGCTGGTCGTCGAGCCGATGGCCGGCTTTCACGTAAGCGTCCCCTTCGTCGACGGCACGCCGGTCTCGTCCGGGTCCTCGGTCACGGCCGCCCGCAGCGCGCGGGCGAACGCCTTGAAGCACGCTTCGATCATGTGGTGGGCGTTGGTGCCGGCCTGGAGCTCCAGGTGCAGCGTGAGCCGGGCGGCGGAGGCCACCGCGCGGAAGAACTCCTCCGCCAGCTCGTGCTCGAAGCCGGCGATCTCGCCGGCCGGCAGCCGCTCGAAGCCCTCGATCGACGCGAACGGACGGCCGGAGATGTCGATCGTGCAGGCCGCGCGGGCCTCGTCCATCGGCACGACGGCGTGGCCGTAGCGCACGATTCCGCGGCGCTCGCCGAGTGCGCGGTCGAGCGCCTGGCCGAGCACGATCCCGGTGTCCTCGACCGTGTGGTGGCCGCCGGTCTGCAGGTCGCCGTCGGCGCGCACCTCGAGGTCGAGCCGGCCGTGCCGGGCGACCAGGTCGAGCATGTGGTCGAGGAACCCCACGCCGGTGTTGCGGGTGCCCGCGCCGGTGCCGGAGAGGCCGAGCGTGAGCGTGACGTCGGTCTCGCCGGTCTTGCGCGTGATCTGGGCGGAGCGGGTCATCTGGACGGGGGATTGTCGCGGATCTCCATCGAGGCGGCGTGATGCTCGAAGCCTTCGGCGCGCGCGATCGGCGCCCCGGCGCGCGCCAGGGCGCCCGCGGCGGGCCCCACGCGGACCTCGGCCATCCGGCGCCGGAAGTGGCGCGTCGAGAGGCCCGAGGCGAAGCGCGCGGCGCCGCCGGTGGGGAGCGTGTGGTTGGAGCCGGCCACGTAGTCGCCGAACGCGGTCCCGGACTCGATGCCGACGAACAGGCAGCCGGCGCTGCGCACCCGCGGCGCGAGCTGTTCCGCCGCCTCGCCCGCGAGCTGCAGGTGCTCGGGCGCCAGCGCCTCCGCGAACGCCAGCGCGGCCTCCATGTCGGCGGCCAGCACGGTCGTGCCCGGCAGCGCGTCGAGCAGCGCGGCGTCGTCGCTCACCGCGACCGTGAGCGAGCCCTCGCCCGTGCTCGGCCTGGGCCAGCAGGTCGAGCGCGAGCGGCGCGGGAGCGGCGCCGGCGGACGCGATCACGGTCAGGTCGCTCGGGCCGGCGAAGCCGTCGATCCCGACGTCGCCGGAGACCTGCCGCTTGGCCTCCTGGACCCACAGGCTGCCGGGGCCGACGATCACGTCGACGGGCGGCACGCTCTCGGTGCCGTACGCCAGCGCGGCGACGGCATGAGCGCCGCCCATGCGGAAGACCTCGTCGACCCCGCACAGCGCCGCCGCGGCGAGGATCACGGGATGGCCGGGCGCCGCGACCACGACCTCGTCGACGCCGGCGGCACGTGCCGCGACCGCGCCCATGACGACCGAGGACGGGTAGGGGTGGTCGCCACCGGGCGCGTAGACGGCGGCCCGGCGCACCGGCACCTCGCGCAGGCGCACGGTCTGCCCCTCCGGAAGCGCGAGCTCCGGCTCGGGATCGAGGCCCGCCGCGGCCACGGCGCGTACGTTCGCGATCGCGGTCTCGAGCCCGGCCGCGACGGCGGGGTCGAGGGCGTCGAGCGCCGCCTCCAGCTCGCCGCGCGCCACGACGATCGCGTCGTTGCCGGAGAACCGCCGCTCGTAGTCGAGGACCGCCGCGTCCCCGCGCGCGCGCACGTCGGCGACGATCGCCGCCACCTCGTCGGCCACGGCGGCGGGCGAGGGCACGCCCGCGCGCACGCGCGCGGCCACCTCGGCGGCGGTGTCGACGGTGCACTCAAGCCGCACGGATCCGCTCCAGCAGCCGGTCGATGGCCGCCGCCTTGAGCTTGTGGGAGACCGGGTTGGCGATCAGGCGCGCGGTCGAAGCCGCGATCTCCTCGCGGATCACGAGCCCGTTCTCGCGCAGCGTCGTGCCGGTGGCCGTGAGGTCGACGATTCCCTCGACGAGGCCGGTCAGCGGTGCCAGCTCGACCGAGCCCTTGACCTCCACGATCTCCGCCTGGCGGCCGGTGCGCTCGAAGTGGCGGGCGGCGATCTTCGGATACTTGGTCGCCACGCGCATGACGCCCAGGCGGCGCAGCGCCTCGGCCGCCGGGTCGTCGCCGGCCACGGTGGCGAACACCATCCGGCACGGCCCGAAGCCGAGGTCGAGCAGCTCGTAGACGTCGCGCTCGGACTGCTCGGCGAGCACGTCCTTGCCGGTGACCCCGATGTCGGCGGCGCCCGCCTCGACGTACGTGGGCACGTCCGACGGCCGCATGGTGATCAGCCCAGCGTCCTCGAACAGCAGCTTGCGGTCGTTGGAGCGCACCTCGGCCGTGTCGACGCCCAAGCGATCGAGCAGGTCGAGCGTGTCGCCCATCAGCGCCCCGCGCGGGACCGCGAGCTTGAGCCCCTCGAGACTCACCGACCTCCGCTCCGCGTGCGCGCGCCAGGCCGGCGCTCAGCGTCGTTCATGACTCTCACCAACGCGTGCGATGTGCAGCCGCTCCACGTTCAGCGCCCACCCGCAGGCCGGCAGGTCGCGCCCGAAGCGCCGCAGGAGATCGTCGTAGCGCCCGCCGCCGCCGATCGGGGCGCCGAGCGCGGTGTCGTAGACCTCGAACACCGCGCCCGTGTAGTAGCCGAGCGAGCGGATCAGCCCGAGGTCGAAGATCACCCGCTCGGCCACCTCGGGCGCCAGCCGGTCGTACACCGCGCGCAGCTCGATCGCCTCGGGCACGCCGTCGAGCACCTCCACCCCGCCGCGCAGCTGCGGGACCCGCAGCAGCTCGTCATGGCCGTGGACGGCGACCTCGCGCTCCAGCCCGACGAAGTCTCGGCTCACGAGCTCGTGCAGGATCTGGGGGCGCGCCCCCGCGGGCACGCTCAGGCGGTCCAGCAGCCGCGGGTAGAGCGAGGCGTCGCCGAGGCCGATCCGGTAGTTCTCCAGGCCGGCGGCCTCGAGGCTCGCGCACAGGACGGCCAGCGCCTCGGCGGTGCCGTCGGGCCCGGGCGCGCCGACGAGCTCGACCCCCGCCTGCAGCATCTCGCGCGCCTGCCCGCGCTGGGGCCGCACCGAGCGATAGGCGTTCGCGAAGTAGCAGAACCGCAGCGGGGGCTCGGCGGCGGCGTAGCGCGTGGCCACCACGCGCGCGATCGGGATCGTCATGTCCGAGCGCAGGATCAGCACGTTGCCGTGCTCGTCGAACAGCTTGTAGGCCGGGTCGGCGGCCGCGGCGTCGCCCTGGGTGAGCGTCGCCTCGTACTCGAGCGCGGGCGTGGCGATCTCCCCGTAGCCGCCGGCGTCGAACACCTCGCGCATCGCCTCGGTGATCGCCCGCAGCTCGCGCATCTCGTCCGGCAGGACGTCGCGCGTGCCGCTGGGGATCGGGTGGATCACGCTGCGACGCGCTCGATCCGCGCGCCCAGCGCCCGCAGGCGCTCGTCGATCCGCTCGTAGCCGCGATCGATCTGCTGGACGTTGTGGATCTCGCTCGTCCCCTGGGCGCACAGCGCGGCGATCAGCTTGGCCATGCCGGCCCGGATGTCCGGGGAGGACAGCCGCTGGCCGCGGAGGCGGCGGTGGCCGATGACGATCGCCCGATGCGGGTCGCAGATCGTGATCTCCGCCCCCATCGTGATCAGCTCGTCCACGAAGAACAGGCGGTTCTCGAACATCTTCTCGAAGATCAGCACGGAGCCCTCGGACTGGGTGGCGAGGGCGACCGCGATGCTCGTCAGGTCGGCCGGGAACGCCGGCCAGGGGCCGTCCTCGACCTTGCTCTGGTAGTCGCCGGCGTCGCGCTCGACGACGAGCTTCTGGCCACCGGGGACGACGACGTCGTCGCCGTCGAGCTCGCTCTTGAGGCCGAGGCGGGAGAACACGATCCGGATCATCCGCATGTCGTCCGGCACGCAGCCCTCGATCCGCAGCTCGCCGCCGGTGACGCCGGCGAGCGCCATGAACGAGCCGATCTCGATGTGGTCGGGCGTGACGTGGTGCTCACAGCCGCCGAGCTTGCCCATCCCGTGCACCTGCATGACGTTGGAGCCGATGCCCTCGATCGCCGCGCCCATCTTGTTCAGCATGCGCGCCACGTCCTGCACGTGGGGCTCGGAGGCGGCGTTGCGGATGACCGTCGTGCCGTCGGTCAGCGCCGCCGCCATGAGCGCGTTCTCGGTTCCCATAACGGACGGCTCGTCCATCAGGAAGTCGCAGGCCTGCAGGCCGCCGTCGGGCGCGAGGATGCGGATCTCGGCGGCGTCGTGCTCGACGGTGGCGCCGAGCGCGCGGAAGGCGTCGAGGTGGGGATCGAGCCGGCGGCGGCCGATGACGTCGCCGCCGGGAGGCGGCATGTGCGCCTCGCCGAAGCGCGCGAGCAGCGGGCCGGCGGCGAGGAACGAGGCGCGGATGCGCTCGGCGAGCTCGACGCTCACGCGCGTGCCGCGGACAGCGTCGGCCTGCAGGCTGACGGTGTTCTCGTTGCGCCACTCGGTGCGCACGCCGAGATCGGCCAGCAGCTCGAGCATCGCCTCGACGTCTCGGATCCGCGGGACGTTGTGGAGGACCACCTCCTCGTCCGTGAGGAGGCTGCACGCGAGGAGCGGCAATGCGGCGTTCTTGTTGCCGGCGGGCACGATCGTGCCGGACAGCGGCACCCCGCCCTCGATCAGGAGCTTTTCCATAAGGGTGGAGGGGCTGGGGCCCCGAGGCTGGGCTAGGGTAACAGCCATGTCAGAGCCCCTTTCGCGCGATCAGGCCTGGGACCTCTTCTGCTCGTGGACGGAGTCTGAGTCGCTGCGCCGGCACGTGCTGGCGGTCGAGGCGGCGATGCGCGCGTACGCGGGTGAGTTCGGCGAGGACGAGGAGCAGTGGGGGCTCGTCGGCATGCTCCACGACCTCGACTACGAGCGCTATCCGGACCTCGAGACGGGGCATCCGCGGAAGGCGTTGGAGGAGTTCGAGCGCCAGGGATTCTCGCCCGAGTTCATCCGGGCGGTGGCCTCGCACGCGGACTTTCTCGAGGTCTCGCGCGACTCGATGCTGGAGAAGACCCTGTTCGCCGTCGACGAGCTGTCGGGCTTCGTGATGGCGTGCGCGTTCGTGCGGCCGGAGGGCATCCACGGGATGACGCCGAAGTCGGTCAAGAAGAAGATGAAGACGCCCGCGTTCGCGGCCGCGGTCAACCGCGAGGAGCTGCGTTCCGGTGCCGACGAGCTCGGCGTGGACTTCGACGAGCACGTGGCGTTCGTGATCGCCGCTTTGGAGGCGCGCTCCGACGAGCTCGGGCTCGGGGGTCGCGAGGCGGTCGCCTGATGCGGATCGTCGTGCTCGAGGGCGACGAGACCGGCCAGGAGCTGCTCGACCAGGCCGTCCGGGTGCTCGATCCCGCGGTGCTGGGCGTCGAGGAGCTGGAGCTCGAGCGCTTCGATCTCTCCCTGGAGCGGCGGCGGGAGACTGGTAACGAGGTGGTGCTGGAGGCCGCGCGGGCGATGCGTTCCGCGGGCTTCGGCCTGAAGGCGGCGACGATCACTCCCGAGGGCAAGGACGACGTCGGCTCCCCCAACCGCATCCTGCGCGAGGAGGTCGGCGGCAAGGTGATCGTGCGCACCGGGCGGCGGATCCCGGGCGTCGTCGGGCCGGTCTCGGGCGTCCATCACCCGATCTCCGTCGTGCGGATGGCGATCGAGGACGCCTACGGGGCCAAGCAGTGGCGCGAGGGGACCGAGGGCGCCATGGACGAGGTGGCGTTCCGCACCGAGAAGGTCACGCGCTCGACCTGCCGCGCGGTCGCCGAGTACGCGTTCCAGACGGCCGAGCGGATGGAGGCCCGGGTCTACGGCGGGCCGAAGTGGACGGTCTCCCCCGTCTACGAGGGGATGCTCAAGGAGGAGATGGACGCCGCCGCCGAGCGCCATCCGGACGTCTCGTACTCGCCCGTGCTGATCGACGCGACCTACGCGGGGCTGCTGACGGGCGCCGCGGAGACGCCGCTGGTGATCCCGGCCCTGAACCGCGACGGCGACTGCCTGTCGGACATGGTCCTGCCGATGTTCGGCTCGATCGCCGGCGCGGAGTCCGTGCTGCTGGCCTTCGACGAGGACTACGAGGTCGACGTGGCGATGGCCGAGGCGCCCCACGGGACCGCTCCCTCGCTGATGGGCAAGGATCTGGCCAACCCGATGGCGATGCTGCTCGCTTGCGGCGCGGTGCTGTCGTATGCGGCCGTGAGCGGCGTGGCGGGAGCCGAGCGGGCCTCGCGCGCGGTCTACGAGGGCGTGCTCGAGACTGTCGCCACGGGCGTGAAGACCTTGGACCTGGGCGGAACGGCGACGACCACGGAGTTCACCGACGCCGTGGTCGAGAAGGTGCGCACGAAGGTCGACGTCTGGTCATCGCTCGGCGCGCGCTAGCGGCGGGTGGTCCGTGCGCAGATGGTGCCTTCTGCGGCGCTTGTAGAGGGCGCGCTGGACGGCGAGCACCGCCGTCCCGACGACGAGGATCGCCGCGAGGTTGATGCCGAGCTGCTCCATCGACCCGATCCACCCGTCCTCGTCCCGGTAGGCGGCGGCGACGCCGATGTTGGCGGCCGCGGGGATCGTGGTGACCGAGATCAGGACCCCGATCAGGGCGCCGGACTTGGCGGTCGAGAGCGAGAGCATCCCGGCCGCGCCCGCGCAGACGGCGACGATCACCGAGAAGACGTCCGGGCTGGCGATCAGCTCGGCGACCTGGTGCTCGCCGGAGCGGAAGTCGTCCGGCGTGAGGTCGGTGGCCTTGAAGATCAGGGTCGCGACGTAGACGCACGTGATGGCGAGTGGGAAGCCGACGGCGAGCGCGATTCCGGAGCGCGCGGCGAGGCGGCCGCGACGCGAGATGAGCGCCACGCACAGGCCGGCGATCGGGCCGAACTCCGGCCCCACGACCATCGCGCCGACGATCAGGATCTCGGAGTCGAGGAAGATGCCGACGGAGGCGATCATCGCCGCCAGCACCATGAAGAGCAGGAAGACGCCGGAGAGCTCGACGTTCTCGTTCGTGCGCTCCTCGACCTCCTCCCACACGACGGCGTCGGCGGGCGCGCCGGGCGCGTGCTTCTCGGCCGCCTCGGCGTACTTGGAGATCGCGGTGTCGATCAGCTCGAGCGAGATCGAGCCGTCCTCGTGGATGTTCAGGCGCTTGAGGTCCTCGAGGATCACGCTCGCGTCCTCGCGCGCGACGTCGGCGAGGATCACATCCCCGTCCGGGCGCCGGGCCGCCGCGGGCAGCCGGATGATGTTGATCACCGACGGCGTGCAGTCGAGGATGCCGAGCACGTCATCGGTGCGACCGGGCGGACTGACGATCTGGAGGTGGACCACGCTCCGGCGAGCGTACCCGCCGCGAGTGCCGAGCCCGCCGGGGCCGTTTGCGGGTGGCTCTGGATGCAAGATCGATTGCAGCCGCGGCGCGTCGTGAGCCGCGCTGCCAAGCCAAATTCGTTGCGATCGTCGCGCGATTGTCCGCAACGTGCGCGTTCCGTCCGACGCCCTACGTAGCCTTGCGAACACATGTTCCCCCCGACGACCACAGGCCGCCCGCAGAAGCGCTCGCTCCGCGAGCTGGTGCGCGGCGCCGTCGACACGGCTGCGTCGTTCGCGACCCTGGGTGAGGCACAGGCTCCGGAGCGCTCTGCGCCCCGGGCCCCCACCGCCCCCACGCGCGAGCACCCGCACCGCCGGCCACTCGGTCGTCACCAGCGCGCCCGCCGGCCAGGATCGCCGGCGAGACGCGCACAGGTCTGCGTCACGCCGGTCCCCCATCACCCGGCGCGGCGCGACTGATCAGCCCGCCGGCGCCCGGTCTGGGAGGACGGGGAAGGCCGGCCGGGCTCGAACTCCAACGCCCTCGGGCCGCCTCCGGGCGGCTCGAGCGCTTGGAGCCCGACGAGCTTCGCCGCCCCGCGCGGCACCAAGCTCCGCCGCCCGACGCGATCGTCGGGCGGCGGCAGTCACCCCGCTCCGCGGGCACATGCGAGGTCGCCGAGGCCGGCGAACGTCAACTGCGGCTGGGTAAGGGGGTGAGGGAGCCGTTCGTGCCGCTCGTCCGCGGGCGGATGTCAGCGTCTCGACGCACCAGATTCGCGTGGGGTTGCTAGTGCACGCATATCGCGGCGTTCCGATGGCGTTCATCGACCGCGAGACGCGGCAGGTCACGGAACCCCCGCTCCCGCCCTCCCCGCCGCCCGAGCGCGCGAGCCGAGCCGACCCGCTCCCCGGCGGCGTCCAGCTCGCCCTGATGGCGTTCCTGGCGCTGACAATCGTCGCGAGCGGGGCGGCGCTCGCTCTCGGACGCCGCGCGGGCGTCGCCGAGGCGCCGGTCACGATGCGCGGCCCGGACGACGAACACTGGTACCCGGCGCCCTGACCCGACCGTCGACGCCGCAGGCACCCGGCGCCCTGACCCGACCGTCGACGCCGCGGGCACCCGGCGCCCTGACCCGACCGTCGACGCCGCGGGCACCCGGCGCCCCGACCCGCGCTCGGCGCCCGCGGCTGCCTAGCGGCGCGGGTCGAGGAGACCCGGCAGCTCGCGCATGTCGTCGAAGATGGTGGTTCCCGGGCCGCGGAGGCGGTCTGTGGGCAGCGTAGGCGAACGCTCGCATCCCGGCTGCGCGGGCGGCCTCGAGCCCGAACGGGCTGTCTTCGACCACCGCGCAGCGCGTCGGGTCGGCGCCGAGCGCGGCGGCCGCGTGGAGGAACAGGTCCGGTGCCGGTTTGCCGTGCTCGACGTCTTCGGCGCTGAAGATCCGGCCGCGGAAACGGTCAAAGAGGCCGGTCAGGCCGAGCGTGTGCCGCAGGCGCTCGTGGCTGCTGCTCGACGCGACGCAGGCGGAGAGCTCGATCGCGTCGAGCGCCTCGACGACGCCGTCGATCGCTTCGAGCTCAGCATTGAACGCATCTCGGCAGCTCGCCCAGGACTCGAGCGTCGATGCGTATCGAGATTCGCTCGCTGTCCACGAGCACGCCGTCGCAGTCGAAGATGACGAGATCGAACATGGTCCGTTAACGAGCTCGAGCCGCCCGGGGGCGGCTCGATGAAGAAACGGCGGCGACCTACTCTCCCAGGCCCGCGAAGGCCAAGTACCATCGGCGCTGTGGGGCTTAACTGCTCTGTTCGGAATGGGAAGAGGTGTTTCCCCCACGCTAGAGCCACCGAAATTGTCAAGACCGAGCGGCCGCCGGCGACGCGATGTCGCGCACAGCAACCGCGCGCCATAGCGCGGGCCTTCAAAGCTGCACAGCCTGCCAACAAGCGGGTATCGAATCCGTCAAGCCCTCGACCCATTAGTACCGGTCTCCTGCGCGCATTACTGCGTTTCCAGATCCGGCCTATCAACCTGGTGGTCTACCAGGGGTCTTACTCTCTCAAGGAGATGGGAGAGCTCATCTTGAGGCCGGCTTCCCGCTTAGATGCCTTCAGCGGTTATCCGATCCGCACGTAGCTAACCTGCGATGCCCTTGGCAGGACAACAGATACACCAGAGGTGCGTTCATCCCGGTCCTCTCGTACTAGGGACGAATCCTCTCAACTCTCCAACGCCCACGGCAGATAGGGACCGAACTGTCTCACGACGTTCTGAACCCAGCTCGCGTACCGCTTTAATGGGCGAACAGCCCAACCCTTGGGACCTACTACAGCCCCAGGATGCGACGAGCCGACATCGAGGTGCCAAACCGAGTCGTCGATGTGGACTCTTGGACTCGATAAGCCTGTTATCCCCGGAGTACCTTTTATCCGTTGAGCGACGGCACTTCCACTTGCAACCGCCGGATCACTAAGGCCTGCTTTCGCACCTGCTCGACCTGTCGGTCTCACAGTCAAGCTCCCTTGCTGCCTTTACACTCTACGCACGATTTCCAACCGTGCTGAGGGAACCTTTGCGCGCCTCCGTTACATTTTAGGAGGCGACCGCCCCAGTCAAACTACCCACCTGGCACTGTTCAGGACCCGGATTCACGGTGTCCTGTTAGAAGCCCAATACAACAAGGGTGGTATCTCAAGGTTGGCTCCACGCCAGCCGCAGCCAGCGCTTCATAGCCTCCCACCTATCCTGAGCGAGATGCACCGAACTCCAATACCAAGTTGTAGTAAAGGTTCACGGGGTCTTTCCGTCTTGCCGCGGGTACTCGGCATCTTCACCGAGACTGCAATTTCACCGAGCCCCTCGTTGAGACAGCGTTCAAGTCGTTACGCCATTCGTGCAGGTCGGAACTTACCCGACAAGGAATTTCGCTACCTTAGGACGGTTATAGTTACCGCCGCCGTTTACCGGGGCTTAGTTTCAGTGCTTCGGGCCGAAGCCCTAACACCTCCACGTAACCTTCCGGCACCGGGCAGGCGTCAGCCCCTATACGTCGTCTTGCGACTTAGCAGAGACCTGTGTTTTTGGTAAACAGTCGCTTGAACCAATTCACTGCGGCCCCCTCGGGCTCCACCGGCTAGCGGCTTCACCCTACTGGGGCGCTCCTTCTCCCGAAGTTACGGAGCGATTTTGCCGAGTTCCTTAACGAGGGTTATCTCGATCACCTTAGTATTCTCTACTTGCCCACCTGTGTCGGTTTTGGTACGGGCACGTGCAATCTCCCTAGAGGCTTTTCTTGGGGGCATGGCTTCCGGAACTCGCCGGCTTGTAGCCAGCTAGCATCACACCTCAGGTTATGCGGGTTCGGATTTGCCTGAACCCACCCCTACATGCTTGCCGCAGGACGACCATCGCCTGCATATCCATAGCCTTCCCCGTCCCCCCATCGGTCAAATGACTGCGACGTGGTACAGGAATATCAACCTGTTGTCCATCGACTACGCCTTTCGGCCTCGCCTTAGGTCCCGACTAACCCTGAGCAGACGAACTTTACTCAGGAATCCTTGGGCAATCGGCGGAGAGGATTCTCACCTCTCTTTCGTTACTCATGCCGGCATTCTCACTTCCCAGGGCTCCACGGCTGGTTTCCACCGCCGCTTCACTGCCATGGGAACGCTCTCCTACCGCGCATCGCTAATGCGACGCACCCGCAGCTTCGGAGGCTAGCTTGAGCCCCGTTACATTATCCGCGCCCGAACACTTGACCAGTGAGCTGTTACGCACTCTTTCAAGGATGGCTGCCTCTAAGCCAACCTCCTGGTTGTCTGTGCACTCGGACATCGTTTGCCACTTAGCTAGCACTTAGGGTCCTTAGCTGGCGGTCTGGGCTGTTTCCCTTTTGACGCTGAAGTTTATCCCCCAGCAACTGACTCCCGGAGTAGCCGTGACGGTCTTCGGAGTTTGCCTGATTTCGGTAAGCTGGTAGGCCCCCTAGACCAAACAGTGCTCTACGGCCGCCACGGAATTGATCCGAGGCTATACCTAAATATATTTCGGAGAGAACCAGATATCTCTGAGCTTGATTAGCCTTTCACTCCGACCCACAGGTCATCCGCCCAGTTTTTAACCTAGGTCGGTTCGGTCCTCCACGGGGTCTTACCCCCGCTTCAACCTGCCCATGGGTAGCTCGCTCAGTTTCGGGTCTACCGCCTACGACTATGGTCGCCCTATTCGGACTCGCTTTCGCTACGCCTTCGCTCATCGCTTAAGCTCGCCGCAGACGAGTAACTCGCCGGCTCGTTATGCAAAAAGCACGCCGTCACGGCACGAGGCCGCTCCGACCGCTTGTAGGCACGCGGTTTCAGGTACTATTTCACTCCCCTTCCGGGGTACTTTTCACCTTTCCCTCACGGTACTAGTCCGCTATCGGTCACCAGGGAGTACTTAGCCTTGGAGGGTGGTCCCCCCAGATTCAGTCCACGTTTCACGGGTGTGGACCTACTCAGGAACGCCATCGAGAGGCCGAAAGGTTTCGTCTACGGGACGATTGCCCTCTGTGGTGCACGGTTCCACGTGCTTTGACTACCGATCGGCTTGGTAACTCTCGCCGGGATGGCCACATCCCGGACAGGCGCCCTACAACCCCTCGTACGCAACGCGTGACCGCTTACACGTACGAAGTTTGGGCTATTCCCCTTTCGCTCGCCACTACTCGGGGAGTCTCGGTTGATTTCCTTTCCTCCGGGTACTGAGATGTTTCAGTTCCCCGGCTTGCCCCCGCATGCCTATGTATTCAACATGCGGTACCGCCGTATTACCAGCGGTGGGTTTCCCCATTCGGGAATCCGCGGATCACAGGCTATTCAGCGCCTCCCCGCGGCTTATCGCAGCCGTTCACGCCCTTCATCGACTCCTGGTGCCAAGGCATCCACCATGTGCCCTTCTTATCTTGACGGTGATTGCCGTATCCGTTCGCTGGCGCTCACAGATACGGTCGGACCTTCGTTCGCTGACGCTCACGAAGATTCCAACGCGCGGCCGTGTGCCTGCTCGTGGTACAGCAGTGATACCCGTTTGTTGGCAATGCTGTGCAGTTTTCAAGGTCCGCGTAGAGGCGCGCACCCGGACTGGGCGCTCGGTCTCTCAAAACTCAACAGCATGCGGCCCCGAGACGAGTCTCGAGGCCGCCAGGTCCGGTCGACATGTTCGGTAGCCGCCCAGCTGCGCCGGCGCGGAATGCGCCGGCCGCCGAGCGACCGCTCCAATCCTGGAGCTTCCCTAGAAAGGAGGTGATCCAGCCGCACCTTCCGGTACGGCTACCTTGTTACGACTTCACCCCAGTCACGAGCCCCACCTTCGACGGCTCCCTCCCAAAGGGTTAGGCCACCGGCTTCGGGTGTTGCTTGCTTCCGTGGTGTGACGGGCGGTGTGTACAAGGCCCGGGAACGTATTCACCGCGGCAATGCTGATCCGCGATTACTAGCAACTCCGCCTTCATGCAGGCGAGTTTCAGCCTGCAATCCGAACCGAGACGCGCTTTGAGGGATTCGCTCCACCTCGCGGTATCGCAGCCCTCTGTACGCGCCAATGTAGCACGTGTGTAGCCCTGGACATAAGGGGCATGATGACTTGACGTCATCCCCACCTTCCTCCGGTTTGTCACCGGCAGTCTCGCATGAGTCCCCAACTAAATGCTGGCAACATGCGACGGGGGTTGCGCTCGTTGCGGGACTTAACCCAACATCTCACGACACGAGCTGACGACAGCCATGCACCACCTGTGAAGATGCCCCGAAGGGAAGACCTGTTTCCAGGCCGGTCATCCACATGTCAAGCCCAGGTAAGGTTCTTCGCGTTGCGTCGAATTAAACCACATGCTCCGCTGCTTGTGCGGGCCCCCGTCAATTCCTTTGAGTTTTAGCCTTGCGGCCGTACTCCCCAGGCGGGGCACTTAATGCGTTAGCTTCGGCACGGAGGGAGTCGACACCCCCCACACCTAGTGCCCATCGTTTACAGCGTGGACTACCAGGGTATCTAATCCTGTTTGCTCCCCACGCTTTCGCGTCTCAGCGTCAGTAACGTCCCAGCGAGCTGCCTTCGCAATTGGTGTTCCTCCTGATATCTGCGCATTTCACCGCTACACCAGGAATTCCACTCGCCTCTTCCGTACTCGAGCCCGACAGTATCCACCGGCATTCGAGGGTTGAGCCCTCGACTTTCACAGCGGACTTACCGGGCCGCCTACACGCGCTTTACGCCCAATGATTCCGGACAACGCTAGCTCCCTACGTATTACCGCGGCTGCTGGCACGTAGTTAGCCGGAGCTTCTTCTGAAGGTACCGTCACTCCAGCCGGCTATTAACCGGCGAAGCTTCGTCCCAACTGAAAGGGGTTTACAACCCGAAGGCCGTCTTCCCCCACGCGGCGTTGCTGCATCACGCTTTCGCGCATTGTGCAAGATTCCCCACTGCTGCCTCCCGTAGGAGTCTGGGCCGTGTCTCAGTCCCAGTGTGGCTGATCGTCCTCTCAGACCAGCTACGCATCGTCGCCTTGGTAGGCCGTTACCCCACCAACAAGCTAATGCGCCGCGGGCCCGTCCCGATGCGAAGGCCGAAGCTATCTTTCCTCTTCTCCCTCAAGGGCGAAGAGCTCATCCGGTATTAGCCCGAGTTTCCTCGGGTTGTCCCGGTCATCGGGGTGGGTTACCCACGTGTTACTCACCCGTTCGCGGCTTTGCCCCGGGCCGAAGCCCGGTTCGTCGCTCCACTTGCATGTGTTAAGCACGCCGCCAGCGTTCGTCCTGAGCCAGGATCAAACTCTCCGTGAAGAACTGCTCACAGAGCTGTCGTGCATCTCTCGAGGACGGCGACCGTACACGTGGCCACCGCCGGATGCGATCGACGAGGTACTGATTAATTCAGGTTGCCGTACGACGCTCGCAAGCGAGCACCGTCGGCGTTGACGAACCTGGACGCACATCGATCGATGCCACGGCACGAGGCCATGGCTGATCGGTGCGCATGCTGTTGAGTTTTCAAAGACCGCTGCGCCTCGGAGAGGGGATTCCTCGATCTGGGCGCGCTCAGGGGCAAGCCCCAAGCGGGCAACGGAGTGTAGCGGGTCCGAGCGAGCCGGACCAGCCTCCACCGCGGCGCGAGAGGCTAGCAGCGAGGCCCTCAGGCCACGCGCAGGCGGCGAAAACGGCGCTTGCCGAGCTGGAGCACTCGCCCGTCGAGCGCGGCGGCCGGCAGATCGAGCTCCGCAACGGGCTCCCCGTCGAGCCGAACGCCGCCTTGTGCGATCGCCCGCCGTGCCTCCGACCGCGAGCCGCCGAAGACCGAAGCGATCACCTCCGGAAGGTGCACGGCGCCGTTCGTGGCCTGCACCACGGCCTCCTCGATCTCCTCCGGCAGCTCGCCCGCGATGAACCGGCGGTCGAAGGCGGCCTCGGCCTCTTCCGCCGCCGCGGCGCCGTGGAACCGCTCCACGATCGCGCGCGCGAGAGCCCGCTTGGCGTCACGCGGGAAGACGTCCGCGGGCACCGGCCGCCCCAGCAGCAGGGTGTACCACTCGGGCAGGGCCGCGTCCGGGACCGACAGCGTCTTGCCGTACATCTCGCCCGGCGGCTCGGTGATCCCGATGTGGTTGCCGACGGACTTCGACATCTTCTGCACGCCGTCGGTTCCGGGCAGCAGCGGCATCGTGAGGATCGATTGCGGCGGCACGCCGTAGGCGGTCTGGATCGCCCGGCCCATCAGCAGGTTGAAGGTCTGGTCGGTCCCGCCGAGCTCCACGTCCGCCCGCACCGCCACCGAGTCGTAGCCCTGCAGCACCGGGTACAGCAGCTCGAGCAGCGAGATCGGCTCGTTCGCCTTGAAGCGCCTGGAGAAGTCGTCGCGCTCGAGGATCTGCGCCACCGTGGGCACCCGCGCGAGCCGGAAGAGGTCCTCCGCCGCCATGTCGAGCCACTCGCTGTTGTGGCGCAGCTCGAGCCGCTCGTCGGTGCGCAGCACCTTCCCGGCCTGGTCCACGTACGTGCGCGCGTGCGCGTCGATCTCCTCGCCCGACAAGACCGGCCGCGTGGCCGATCGTCCGCTCGGATCGCCGACCCGAGCCGTGTAGTCGCCCACGATCAGCACCACGGTGTGGCCGAGGTCCTGAAACTCGCGCAGCTTCTGGAGCACGACGGTGTGGCCCAGATGGAGGTCGCTCGCCGTCGGGTCGAGCCCGAGCTTGGCACGCAGCGGGCGCCCGCCGCGCAGCCGGTCCTCCAGCGCCCCGGCGGGCAGCACGTCGACCGCGTTGCGGGCCAGATGCGCAGCCGTCTGCGCCGCGTCGTCCATGGGCCCCGATGCTAGCCTCCCCACCGGGTCTGGACCGTCCGTGCCATCCCCCATCATGCGGGGCACCGGAGGCCTCGGCGCGGACCGCCGAAGCGCGTCCAGACCGCCCTGCATGAGCGATTCCGAACGCATCCTCGACCCGTCTGCCTCCGCCAGCAACGGCGGCGGCGACGGAGCGACCGTCGTGCCGCTGCGCCCCGAGCACGGGGACGGCGCGCCGCCGCCGCCTCGCCGCCGTGTGCGGATCCGCAAGCTGCGCCTGTTCGCGCTGCTGCTCGGCCTCGGCGTGCTGGCCGCTGTCTCGACCGTCTTCGGGATGATGATGGCCGTCGCCTCCGACCTGCCGACGCTCGACCGCCCGGCGACGCGCAACTCGGTGCTGGTTGACCGCGACGGCAACCGGATCGGGCTCCTGACCGGCAACCAGCAGCGGCTGTTCCTGCGCGAGGAGCAGATCGCGCCGGTGATGAAGCAGGCGATCATCGCGATCGAGGACCAGCGCTTCTACACCAACGACGGCGTCGACCTGCGCGGCATCGGCCGCGCGCTGTACCAGGACATCGTGCAGCAGCGGGTGGTCCAGGGCGGCTCGACGATCACGCAGCAGTTCGTCAAGAACGCGCTCGCCGCCCAGGACGAGCGAACGATCTTCCAGAAGCTGCGCGAGTCCGCGATGGCGTACCACCTCACTCGCAAGTGGACGAAGGAGGAGATCCTCCGCAACTACCTCAACACGATCTACTTCGGCAACGGCGCGTACGGGATCGAGGCCGCCGCGCGTACGTACTTCCAGGCGCGCCATCCCGGCTGCGACGAGAAGGGCGAGGAGACGAAGTGCGCGGCCCAGCTGCTGCCGCACGAGGCCGCGCTGCTGGCCGGGATGGTCGCCTCGCCGACCGGCTACGACCCGATCGTCAACCCCGACGCCGCGCGCGACCGGCGCGACACCGTGCTCCAGAAGATGCTCGAGCAGGACATGCTCACCCAGGGCCAGTACGACGACGCCGATCCTCGAGCCGCTCCCCGACCGCGGCGACCTCCAGCCGCCGGTCGAGGAGGGCCCGTACCCGTACTTCACCTCGTGGGTCCGGCAGCAGGTCGTCGACCGGCTCGGCGGCGGCCAGGAGGGCGCGCGGCGGGCGTTCGAGGGCGGCCTGAAGGTGGAGACGACGATCGACGGCGAGATGCAGGCCGCCGCCCAGAGCGCGGTCGACCAGTGGCTCCCGTACAAGGAGGGCCCGCGCGCCGCGCTGGTGGCGCTCGAGAACAAGTCCGGCGAGGTGCTCGCCATGGTCGGCGGCGACGACTACAACGAGCTGCCGTTCAACCTCGCCACCCAGGGCCAGCGCCAGCCCGGCTCGTCGATCAAGCCGTTCATCCTCGCCGAGGCGCTGCGCCAGGGCATCTCGACCGACTCCGTGTGGTCCTCGCGCAAGCTGGAGATCCCGGTGCCCCGCTCGAAGGGCGAGATCTTCACCGTCAACAACTACGAGGACGCGTACTCGGGGATCACCACGCTCGCGCGCGCGACGACGTTCTCGGACAACTCGGTGTACGCCCAGGTGGGCATCAAGGTGGGAACGAAGAAGGTCGCGCGGCTTGCCGAGCGGATGGGCATCCGTACGCACGTGTCGACGCAACTACGCGATGACGCTCGGCGGGCTCAAGCAGGGCGTGACGCCGCTCGACATGGCGCACGCCTACCAGACCTTCGCCAGCCGCGGCCAGCTCGTCTACGGCACGCTCAGCCCGGGCGCCGAGAACCGCCGCAACCAGAAGGCTCCCGGCCCGGTCGGCATCCGGCGGATCTCGAAGGAGAACGACGACAAGAACCGGCCGGTCGAGCTCCCCAACGGCGAGAAGGCGCTCAACAAGCGGCTCGATCGCAGGATCCTCGACGAGGGCGTCGGCCGACCAGGTCGGCTCGATCCTGCAGGGCGTCGTCCAGTCGGGCACGGGCACGAAGGCGCAGGTGCCGGGCGTGACCGTCGCCGGCAAGACCGGCACCACCGAGGGCTACGGCGACGCGTGGTTCGTCGGCTGGACGCCGAAGTACACGGTCGCGGTGTGGGTCGGCTACCCCAACGAGTTCAGGTCGATGGAGACCGAGTTCGCCGGCGAGCCGGTGGCGGGCGGCACGTACCCGGCGAGCATCTTCCGCACGTTCGTGGACGCGCGTCACGGAGCCGGAGGAGGACGAGGAGTCGACCACGCCGACGATCCCGGTTCCCGGGACGGCCACCCCGCGCACCGGCGGCGCCCGCGCGCGCCGACGACCGCCCGCGCCCCGAGGCCCCCGCGCCGACCGACCCGGAGCCCGCGCCCGCCGAGCCCGCCACCCACCACCGGCGGCGCCGGCGCCCGAGGTGCCGGAGGGCGGCGCGCCCGCGCCGCGACCGCCGAGCGGCGAGCCCTAGTCAGGCGGCGAGCAGGCCCGGCGGCCAGGGCCGGGACACGGCCCGCGCTCCCGCGGCGCAGAACCGCCACGGCAGCTCGACGCCCTTGGTGATCCCGATCCGCGTCCCGGCGACGGCCGGGAGCGGCTCGGCGGGTGGCTCCAGCCGGACCGGCCCGGTCGTCAGCGAGGTGCCGTTCATCTCCAGCCCGATGCCCAGCGCCTGGGTGAGCTTGCCCGGCCCCGTGCAGAGGTCGTCGCCGCGCCGCCGCGCGCGCATGATCTCGATCCCCTCGGTCGGCTCCAGCGCCCGGATCAACACCGCCGCGCCCACGTCCTCCGGCTCGCAGACGACGTTCAGCAGCGCGTGGATCCCGTACGACCGGTACACGTACGCGATCCCGGGCGGCCCGAACAGCGTGCTCGTCCGGGCGGTCAGGCCGACGTACGCGTGGCACGCGGGCTCGGAGTGGTGGTACGCCTCGGTCTCGACGATCACGCCCGCCGTGTCGCCGCACCGCACCACCCCGCCCAGCAGCGCCGCGAGCCACCTCCACGACCGGCCGCTCGTAGAGCGGTCAGCGGCGCGGCTGCCCGTCGAGCTCCGCCCGCGCGTGGGCGAGCTGCTCGCGCACGCGCTTCGAGCGCCGTCCCGCCCTCGGACACCTTCGACTCCAGCCACGAGCGGGCCGACAGCACCGAGTAGTACTCGTCGTCGAGCGCCTCCGAGTGCCGCGCCAGCTCCTCGCGCGTGAGCTGGGACAGCGTGCGGCCGGAGTCGACCGCCTCGCGCACCAGGCCGGCGACGATCCCGTGCGACTGCCGGAACGGCACGCCGCGGCGCACGAGCATGTCGGCGACGTCGACCGCCGCGATCATCTCGTCGGCCGCCGCGCCCGCCAGCCGCTCGCGGTCGAAGGAGAGCGCACGCGAGCATCCCGGTGGCCGCCTGCAGGCACGACGTCGAGCGTGTCGGCGGCGTCGAACAGGTGCTCCTTGTCCTCCTGCATGTCCTTGTTGTAGGTCAGCGGCAGGCCGTGGAGCACGCCGTGCAGCGCGGCCAGGTGGGCCGACCACCCGCGGCGCCTTCGCGCGCAGCAGCTCGGCGGCGTCGGGGTTCTTCTTCTGCGGCATGATCGAGGAGCCCGACGCCCACGCGTCCGACACCTCGCAGAACCCGAACTCCTCGCTCGACCACAGCACGATCTCCGCCCCCAGCCGGGACAGGTGCGTGGCGCAGGTGGCCGCGGCCGACAGGTAGTCGAGCACGAAGTCGCGGTTCGAGACGGCGTCGATCGAGTTCGGCGCCACGCCCGCGAAGCCCAGCTCGCGCGCCACCAGCCCGCGGTCGGTCTCGAAGTTCACGCCCGCCAGCGCGCCCGCGCCCAGCGGCAGGTCGCTGGTCGCGCCCAGCACGTGCTCGAACCGCCGCGCGTCGCGCCGGAACATCCAGAAGTAGGCGAGCAGGTGATGCGCGAGGTAGACCGGCTGCGCGCGCTGCAGGTGCGTGTAGCCGGGCATCGCCCAGTCGAGGTGGCGGTCGGCGAGCTGGACGATCGTGCTCTGCAGGTGCCCGCAGCCGCTCGATCGTCGTCAGCGCGTGCGCGCGGGTGAACATCGCGACGTCGGTCGCCACCTGGTCGTTGCGCGAGCGCGCGGTGTGCAGCCGCCCGCCGACCGGCCCGGCGATCTCGGTCAGCCGGCGCTCGATCGCCATGTGGATGTCCTCGTCGTCGGCCCGGAACGGGAAGTCGCCGCCCTCGAGCTCGGCCTCGACCCGCTCGAGCCCGCTCAGGAGCTCGTCGCAGTCGGAGGCGCTGACGATCCCGGCCTCGGCGAGCATCTTCACGTGCGCGCGCGACTGCGCCACGTCGTACGGCCCCAGCCGCCAGTCGAAGCCAGCGAGGCGTTGAGCTGCTGGAAGACCGGGTCCTGCGGGATGCGAGAAGCGCGCCATGCCGTCGGCCATGATGACTGACATGACCGTCGCGGTCAGACCCGCCACGCCGGACGATCCGGCCTTCGAGCTGCTCTACCTGTCGGCGAAGCCGTACTACGACGCCTACGCGGGCTCCGAGCAGCGCGCCCGGCGCGCTCGTGACCGCGCTCTACCCGCGCGCCGGCCACGCCGCCAGCTTCGACGTCTGCGCGGTCGCCGAGCTCGACGGCGCCCTCGCCGGCGTGCTCGCCAGCTTCCCGGTCGCCGAGAGCGACGCCCGCGCGCGCCGCTTCGTGCGCCTCACCGCGCCGCGCGTGCCGCCCTGGCGCTGGCCCGCGCTGATGCGCCACCTGCGGGCCGCCGCGCTGCTCTCCCCGCATCCGCCGCCCGACACGCTGTACGTCGACGCGCTGGCCGTCGACGCGCAGTTCCGGCGGAGCGGCGTCGCCCGCACGCTGCTGGCGCGAGCGCGAGGAGGCCGCGGCAGCGGCCGGGCTATGCGGGCGTCTCGCTCGACACCGGGCTCCAGAACGACGCCGCGCGCGCGCTCTACGCCGCCGCCGGCTACGAGGAGCGCGAGGTCCGCCGCGCGCCCGACGCGCGCGGTGGCCGCGGCGGTCGGCGGGCCCGGCTTCGTGAGCTACGTCAAGCGCGTATGACGGCGCCGAGCGCCTCGGCGACCTGGGCGACCTCGCCCTCGGTCATCTCCGGGAAGAACGGCAGCGCGACCGAGCGCGCCGCGACGTCCTCGCAGACCGGGAACTCGCCCTCGCGGTGGCCGAAGCGCTCGCGGTAGAACGACATCAGGTGGATGGCGGGCAGGTAGGGCTTGGACTGCACGCCGCGCTCGAGCAGCGCGCGGATCGTCGTCGTCGCGGTCGACGCCCGCGCGGGAGCTGGACGACGAACACGAACCAGCCGCGCACGTCGCCGCCGTGGTCCTCGCACGGCAGCTCGAGCCGGTCGACGCCGGCCAGCGCCTCGCGGTACCAGCCGGCCACCCGCGCCCGCGCGGCCAGCATGCTCGTCGAGGCGCTCGAGCTGGGCGAGCCCGATCGCGCACGCCACGTCCGTCAGCCGGTAGTTGAAGCCGAGGCGGTCGTGGTCGAGCCAGCCCATGTCGGGCGCGCGGCCCTGGTTGCGCTCGGAGTCGACCCGCTCCTTGTGCTCGGCCGAGCCCATCGTGAGCATCCCGCCCTCGCCGGTCGTGAGCTGCTTGTTGGCGTAGAAGCCGAACGACCGCCGGGTGCCCGCGGCCGCCGACCGGCGTGCCGTCGGCGTGCACGCGCGCCGAGCGCCTCGCAGGCGTCCTCGACGATCGGCAGGCCGTGGCGCCTCGAGCGCCGGCACGTCGGCCGGGTAGCCGAAGATGTGCACCGGCAGCAGCGCCGTCGTGCGCCCGGTGATCGCCGCCGCCGCGGCGTCCGGGTCGAGGTTGAGCGTCACCGGGTCGATGTCGGCGAACACCGGCGTCGCGCGCTCGTAGAGGATCGCGTTGGCCGAGGCCACGAACGAGAACGGCGACGTCACCACCTCGTCGCCGTCGCTCACCCCGACCGCGCGCAGCGCGAGGTGCAGCGCCGGCCGTGCCGCGAGGACACCGCGCTGGCGTGGCGCGACGCCGAGCCGCTCGGCGAACGCCTGCCTCGAAGGCCGGCACGCGCGGGCCGAGCGAGAGCTGGCCCGAGCGCAGCACCTCGAGCACGGCCCGCTCCTCGGCCTCGCCGAGCACGGGCCGCGCGAGCGGGATCACGTCGAGGCGCGCGGCGCCGCGCGCGCGCGACGCGCCGGCAGCATGCCCGCCTCGAGCGAGTCGACGAGCGCGTCCCAGGAGGCCTCGATCACGTTCTCGTGCACGCCGATCGCGCCCCAGGTCTCGCGGCCGTCGGAGGCGTCGAGCAGCACGCGCGTGGTCGCGCCGGTGGCCTTCCACTCGTCGAGGATGCGGACCTTGTAGTTGACGAGCTTGATGTCGCGCAGGTGCGGATAGCGCTCGCCGATCGCCGCGCGCAGCGCGCGGTCGAGCGCGTGCACCGGGCCGTTGCCCTCGGCGGTGCGCACGTAGCGCTCGCCGTCGACCCAGATCTTGATCGTGGCCTCGGTCTGCGACCCGGCCGTCCTCGCGCTTCTCGGCGATCACGCGCCAGGACTCGAGCCGGAACAGCGGCTCGTACTCGCCGGTCTCGCGCCGGATCAGCAGGTCGAACGAGCCGTCGGCGGCCTCGAAGTGGAAGCCGCGGTGCTCGAGCTCCTTGACGCGCTCGACCACGCGCGCGGCGGCGGCGTCGTCGAGCTCGACGCCGCCGGCGTGCGGCGATGCACCGTGCCCTTGCCGGAGAGCTCGGAGACCAGCACCTCGCGGCGTTGCCGACCGCCGCCGGGTCGATGTGCTCGAAGGTCGCCGGGTCGGCGTTGACGCCGGCCACGTGCATGCCGCCCTTGTGGGCGAACGCGTTCTTGCCCACGTAGGGCTGGTCGGGGTCGGGCGTGAGGTTGAGCAGCTCGTCGAGGTAGTGCGCGGCCTCGGTCAGCCCGTCGAGCGACGGCAGGCACTCGTGGCCGAGCTTGAGCTGCAGGTTCGGGACGATCGAGACGAGGTTGGCGTTGCCGCAGCGCTCGCCGTAGCCGTTGATCGTGCCCTGGACCATGCGCCGCGCCCTCGGCGCACGGCGGCGAGCGAGTTGGCCACGCCGCACTCGGCGTCGTTGTGGCAGTGGATGCCGAGCGCGGCGCCCGGCAGCGCGGCGACGCACCGCGCGCGATCGCCGCGGCGATCTCGTGCGGCAGCGAGGCGCCGTTGGTGTCGCACAGCGTCGACGTTCTCGGCGCCCGCCTCGGCCGCCGCGCGCACGCAGCGCAGCGCGTAGTCGCGGGTCGTCGCGCCAGCCGTCGAAGAAGTGCTCGGCGTCGTAGACCACGCGCTTGCCCTGCCGACGAGGAAGGCGACCGACTCGGCGATCATCGCGCAGGTTCTCCTCGCGGTCGACGCGCACGACCTTCTCCAGGTGCAGGCCCCACGTCTTGCCGACGAGCGTGCACACCGGCGCGAAGCAGCTCGGCGAGCACGCGCAGCGCCGGGTCCTCCTCGGCGCGCGATGCCGCGCCGGCGGGTCATCCCGAACGCGCACGACGTCGGCGCTGCAGAACGCCTCGCGCTCGAGCAGCGCGAAGAGCTCGGCCTCCTTCGGGTTCGAGGCCGGGAAGCCGGCCTCGATCGAACGGGATGCCGAGCTCGTCGAGGACGTGCGCGACGCGCAGCTTCTCCTCCGCCGAGAGCGACATGCCCTCGCCCTGCATGCCGTCGCGCAGGGTGCGTGTCGTAGATCGCGATCGCGGCTCACGGAGCGGGCGCCGGCTGCGGCACGACGTCGAGCCACTCGGCGTAGCGCTCCGCGCGGCCGTGCAGGGCGTCCTCGAAGACGCGCTGGACCTCGCGCGTGATCGGGCCGGGCTCGCCGGTGCCGACCGGCTGGTCGTCGATCTCGCGGATCGGCGTCAGCTCGGCGGCGGTGCCGGTCATGAAGATCTCGTCGGCGAGGTAGAGCTCGCCGCGGGCGACGTCGCGCTCGACGACCTCGTAGCCGAGGTCGCGGGCGATCTCGATCGCCGACGGGCGGTTGATGCCGCCGAGGATCGACGGCGCTGAAGCCGGGCGTGGCGATCTCGCCGTCCTTGACGAGGAAGAGGTTCTCGCCCGTGCCCTCGCAGACGTATGCCGCGCTGGTCGAGCAGGATGCCCTCCTCGTAGCCGGCCTTGTCGGCCTCGACCTTGGCCAGGACCGAGTTGAGGTACTGGCCGGTGGCCTTGGCCGCCGGGATCAGCGCGTCCGGCGCGATGCGCCGCCACGAGGACGACCTTGCGCGCGCACGCCGTGCTGCTTGCCCTCCTCGCCGAGGTAGGCGCCCCACTCCCAGACGGCGATCGCGACGTCGACCGGGCAGTCGAGCGGGTACAGGCCCATCGGGCCGGCGCCGCGGAAGACGATCGGGCGGATGTAGCAGGACTTGAGGCCGTTGCGGGCGATCAGCTCGTGCGTCGCCTGCGCGGATCTCCTCGCGCGTGTACGGGATCGTCCATGTAGTAGAGCTCGGCCGACTTGAACAGCCGGTCGACGTGGTCGCTGGTGGCGGAAGACCGCGGTGCCGCGCGGCGTCTCGTAGGCGCGCACGCCCTCGAAGACGCCGGTGCCGTAGTGCAGCGCGTGCGTGAGTACGTGGACCTTCGCGTCCTCCCAGGCGACGAACTCGCCGTTCATCCAGATGAGGTCCGCTTGGCTCACGTCACGCTCCTCTCAGGACCGCGCGCGTGGCCTCGGCGGTCGTCGCGCGTCGCCGCCCAGGTCGCGCGGTGCGCAGCCCGTCGTCGAGGGCCCGGTCGACGGCCGATTCTACGGCGCCGCCTCGGCCTCCAGGCCGAGCCCGTGGCGCAGCATCATCGCGGCGGACAGGAACATCGCGAGCGGGTTGGCGATGCCCCGGCCCGGCGATGTCGGGCGCCGAGCCGTGGACGGGCTCGAACAGGCCGGGGCCGCCGTCGCCGAGCGACGCGCTCGGGCAGCATGCCGATCGAGCCGGTGAGCATCGCCGCCTCGTCGCTGAGGATGTCGCCGAACATGTTCTCGGTGAGGATCACGTCGAAGTGGCGCGGGCGCGGCGACGAGCTGCATCGCGGCGTTGTCGACGAGCAGGTGCTCGAGCTCGACGTTCGGGAACTCCTCGCGCGTGGACGCGCATGACGACCTCGCGCCACAGGCGGCTGGTCTCGAGCACGTTGGCCTTGTCGACGCTGGTGACGCGCGAGCGCGCGGCCTCGGAAGGCGACGCGGGCGATCCGCTCGATCTCGGCCGCGCGTGTAGGCGCAGACGTCGGAGGCGCGGCCGTCGGTGCGCGTCCTTCGTCGCCGAAGTAGATGCCGCCGGTGAGCTCGCGCACGACGAGCAGGTCGGTGCCCTCGATGCGCTCGCGCGCAGCGGGCTGGCGTCGTAGAGCGCCGGCAGCGGGCGCACCGGGCGCAGGTTGGCGAACAGGCCGAGCCCCTTGCGCAGGCCGAGCAGCCCCTGCTCGGGGCGCGGCGCGGCCGGGTCGGTCGTGTCCCACTTCGGGCCGCCGACGGCGGCGAGCAGCACGGCGTCGGCGCCGCGGCAGGCCTCGAGCGTCTCGTCGGTGAGCGCGGTCCCGTGCGGCGTCGATCGCGGCGCCGCCGAACAGGTGCTCCTCGTAGGTCGAAGTCGCGCGACGCGCGTCGAGGACGCTCGAGCGGCGGCGGCGAGGATCTCGGGGCCGATCCCGTCGCCGGGCAGGGTGACGATCGTGTGGGCCATGCGACGGCGGACCTACGCGCGCCGTGCCGGGACGCCGCGCCGACGCGCGAGGCGGCCACGGCGCCGGCCGTCGCGGATCAGGCGCGAGCGTCGGCCGTCGAGCGCCGCGGTCGACCGTGCTCGAGGCCGCCGGCTCCGCGGCGCGACGGCTGCGCAGCGACCGGCCGCACGCGCGGCCGAGCCGTTCGCGCGGTCGGCGCACGAGCTGCGACGTGCGCCGTCGGCGGCGGCCGAGCGGCGCGGCGAGCCGCTGGCTGCGTCGACGCGCGACCGCGCCCGCGGCGCCGGCGAGATGCCGCGGCGGGACGCGCGCGGACGCGTCGCGGCGTCGCAGCCGCGTGCCGCGCGTCGCGCGACAGCGGCGCGCGCGCCGCTCGGGCGCCGTGTATCGTCGACGAGCCGACCGCGCGAGCGTGGAGTGGCCGTGCGAGCTCGGGATCGGCTGCCGGCCACGATCCGGGAGTCGACCGCGAGCAGCTGCCGAGTGGGCCGGCGCGCGGACGCGCGGGAGCTCTCGCAGCCTCGGCGAAGATCGGCCGCATCGTCGAGCCGAGCGTCGAGCCGCTGAGCGCGCTCGGCCGCGGCGGCCGCGCGTTGACCGAGCGGACGGCTCGCAGCACGTCCGCATCGCCCCTACCGCGCCAGCGGCGACGCTGTGGCCGAGCAGGCCGCCGACGCTCGGCGCATCTCCGACGGCCGCTGTGCTCGGCGTGCAGCCGTCGGGGGCCGCGAGGACGACTACGAGGCCGGCGTCGACTCCACGCGCGGCAGCGCTCGACGCGCGCTCGGCGAGTTGCAGCGCATCTGGGCGGCCGAGAGCTTCGGCACGGCCGGCGCCGATCGGCCGCGCCGCCGCCGACCGGCGGCCCGACGCTGATCATCGCGGTGCGGCCGACGGCCGTTCGAGCCGCGGCGAGTCGGCGACGGCCGTCGGCGGCGGCGTCGGCCGACCGCCGGCGTCGACAGCGCGGCGACGCTCGCGCCGCGCACTGGGCCGCCGGTCGCGCGAGCGGCGCGCCGGCGACGCAGCCGCTCGCCGACCGCGCCGGCGCCGGCGGTCGACGGACGCGGCCGATCGCTCGGCCGCTCGCTCGACGCGAGGTCGCCGAGCGCGGGCAGCTCGGAACGCGCGACGCCGACGTCGCGGCATGGTCGGCAGCCGTCCCAGGCGACGCACGCGGTCGCTGCGACGGCCGCGCCCGCGTCGAGCCTGTGCGCCCCGACGCGTCGAGCGGCTCGACCTACCGGCCCGCGTCGCGGCGGGCGACGCGCGCTACAGCGCCGTCGTGACCGGGCCGGCGCGCTCGCGGTCGCGCTCGTAGGCGGCGATCGCGTCGCCCTGCTGGAGCGTGAGCGCGATGTCGTCGAGGCCGTTGAGCAGGCGGTGCTTGATCTCGGCGTCGATCTCGAACGGCACGGCGCGGCCGTCGAAGCGCACCTCGCGCGCCTCGAGGTCGACCTCGGCCTCGCCGGCGCTCCATCAGCGCCCGCACGTCGGCCTCGGGCAGCACGACCGGCAGCAGCCCGATCTTCGTGCAGTTGGAGTAGAAGATGTCGGCGAAGCTCGGCGCGACGACCGCCGGAAGCCGTAGTCCTCCAGCGCCCACGGCGCGTGCTCGCGCGAGGAGCCGCAGCCGAAGTTGCGGCCCGGTGACGAGGATCGGGTTGGCCGGCAGGTCCCAGCCGGGCTCCTTGCGCCCAGTCGTAGAACAGGAACTCGCCGAAGCCGGTGCGCTCGACGCGCTTGAGGAACTGCTTGGGGATGATCTGGTCGGTGTCGACGTCGGCGCGGTCGAGCACGCTGACCGCGCCGGAGACGCGGCGTGACGGGCTCCATGTCAGCTCCACTCCCGGATGTCGACGAAGTGGCCCTCGATCGCCGCCGCGGCGGCCATCTGCGGGCGAGACGAGGTGGGTGCGCCCGCCGCGGCCCTGGCGGCCCTCGAAGTTGCGGTTCGAGGTCGACGCGCAGCGCTCGCCCGGGCTGCGAGGATGTCCGGGTTCATGCCCAGGCACATCGAGCAGCCCGCGCCTGCGCCAGTCGAAGCCGGCGGCGCGGAAGACCTCGTCGAGGCCCTCGGCCTCGGCCTGCGGCCGCGACCTGCTCGGAGCCGGGGACGACCATCGCGTCGACGCTCGGCGCGACCCGGCGGCCCTTGACGACCTCGGCGGCGGCCCGCAGGTCGCCGATCCGCGAGTTCGTGCACGAGCCGATGAACACGCGGTCGAGGCGGATCTCCTGCGATCGGCGTGCCGGCCTCCAGGCCCATGTACTTCAGCGCGCGCTCGTCGCCGTCGCCGTGCGGGCTCGGGCACCGCCTCGGTGACGGGCGACGACCATCCCGGGCGTCGTGCCCCACGTGACCAGCGGCGACAGCGCGCCGGCGTCGACGACGATCTCGCGTGTCGAAGCGTCGCGCCGTCGTCGGTGCGCAGCTCGCGCCAGCCTCGACGCGGCGTCGAGGTCCTCGGGCGCCGCCGGCCGGCCCTCGACCCACGCGAACGTCGTGTCGTCGGGCGCGATCATGCCCGCGCGGCCGCCGCCCTCGATCGTCATGTTGCAGATCGTCATCCGGCCCTCCATCGAGAGCCCCTCGATCGCCGGGCCGGCGTACTCGACGACGTGGCCGACCGCGCCGTCGACGCCCATCTGGCCGATCGTGCCGAGGATCAGGTCCTTCGGCGGTGACGCCGAAGCCGAGCTCGCCCGTCGTAGCGGATGCGCATCGACTTCGGCTTGCGCTGGGCGAGGCACTGCGTGGCCAGCACGTGCTCGACCTCGCTGGTGCCGATGCCGAACGCGAGCGCGCCGAACGCGCCGTGCGTGGCGGTGTGGGAGTCGCCGCAGACGATCGTCATGCCCGGCTGGGTGACGCCGAGCTCCGGGCCCGATCACGTGCACGATGCCCTGGCGGTCCGAGCCGAGCGAGTAGACCGGGATGCCGAACTCCGCGCAGTTGCGCTCGAGCGTCTCGACCTGCACGCGGGAGAGCTCGTCGCGGATCCGCGCGGCGACCGGCGTGCCGTCGGTCGGCACGTTGTGGTCGGCGGTGGCGAGCGTGCGGTCGGGCCGGCGGACGCGTGCGGCCGGCGAGCCGCAGGCCGTCGAACGCCTGCGGGCTGGTGACCTCGTGGACGAGGTGCAGGTCGATGTAGATCAGGCCGGGCGCGACCTCGTGGGCGGCCCAGATCTTGTCGAAGAGGGTGCTCGGGGTCATGAGCGGCGCAGCCCCGCCGACACGACGGCCAGCAGGACGGCCTCCTCCTTTCCGGGGTTCTCGAAGTGGTGCGGCAGGTCGGCGTCGAAGGTCACGCAGTCGCCGGTCGTCGAGCCGTGGCGCTCGCCGTCGACGAGCAGGTCGACGGCGCCGCGACTCGACGAGCGCGGTCTCGCGCGCGCCGGGCTCGTGCATCGGCGGGTCGCCGGGCCCGCCGGTGGCGGCGCCGGGCGCGAGCACGTGGCGGGAGAGCTCGGCGCGCTGGCCGGGCAGCGGCGGGCGTGAGGATCTCGTAGCGGTGGCCGTCGGCGCCGCCGCCGCGGCGCTCGCCGGCGCGCACGACGCTCACCGTCGCCGCCCTCGTCGAGCCGCAGCAGCTGCGAGAGCCGCAGCTCGAGGCCCGCCGGCGATGCGGGCGGCGACCTGCAGCGTCGGGCTCGTCTCGCCGCGCTCGACCTGGCTGAGCATCGGCGCCGAGACGCCGGTGCGCTCGGCGAGGTCGCGCAGCGACAGGTCCATCGCCTCGCGCAGCGCGCGCACCCGCGGGCCGATCGCGGATCGCCGCCATACGCCGTACGCTATCACGTCGAGGCTCCTCGATCGTCGATCATCGCGCTCTGTACGTTATCACGTACAACTGTATGTCGCAGATGTGCGGCGATAGCCTCCGCGAGGTGGCGGCCCCCTCCTGGCCGTCCCGCGCCCCGACGTGCTCGTGCTCGGCGCCGGCGGGACGCTCGGCGAGGCCTGGATGCGCGGGGTGCTGAGCGGGATCGAGTCCGCGTCCGGGCTCGACTTCCGCCGCTGCGAGTACGTGGTCGGCACGTCGGCGGGTCGATCGTGGGCGCGCGCTCGCGCGGGCGGCGGCCGGAGGCCGGCGATCGCCGCGGGCCGCGAGGGGGGCGCGGCCGGATGACCCGCGCCGCGGCGCGGCGCGCTCGGCGCTGCGGCGCCGCGGCGCGCGGGTCGGCGCCGCTGCGGCGCCGCTGGCGCCCTGGCCCTGCGCGGCCTGAGCCGGCCGGGCGGCTCGCCCGCGCGCGGCGCTGGCCCGCGCCCGCGGCCGCAGCTCCGGCTCGACGGCCTCGCCACCCGCTCGCCGCTCGGCGCCCGCTTCGACGGGCGCCTGCGGGTCGCCGCGGTCGACCGGCGCAGCGGGCGCCGCGTCGTCTTCGGCGCGCCCGGGCGCGCCGGAGGCGAGCGTCGCCGACGCCGTCCTCGCCTCGTGCGCGGTCCCGTGGCTGTTCGCCCCGGTCGGATCGGCGGCCGCGAGTACGTCGACGGCGGCGTCTGGAGCCCGACCAACCTCGACGCCGCGCCCGGCGGACGCGGCGCGCACGTGCTCTGCCTGGCGCCGACCGCCGGCCCGCCGGCGCCGCGCTCGCTGCCGGAGCGCTGCGCCGTTCACGGCCGCGGCGCAGGCCGCGGAGGAGATGGCGCTGCGCGCGCGCGGCGTCCGCGTCCGGACGTCGTCCCGGACGCCGCGACGCTCGACGGCGATGGGCCGCGACCTGATGGACGGGGCGCGTCCGAGGGCGTGCTGGCGCCGGGCTTCGCCCAGGGCCGGCGCTCGCGCACTGACCGCCGAAGGTCAGTTGACTAGGGCGTCGGCGTCAGCTCGCGGCGCTCTCGGCCGCCTCTGCCGCCAGCGCCACCTTGCGCTCCGCGTTCGACAGCGCGCGCACGTACGCGAGCGCGGCCGCCTCGATGATGTCCGTCGACACGCCCTGGCCCGCCGCCGACTGGCCGGCCACCTCGAGCACGACGCTCGCCTCGCCGAGCGCGTCCTGGCCGCCGGTCACTGCGTCGATCCGGAACTCGCGCAGGCGCGCCTCGCGCGTCGTCGCGACGTTGATCGCCCGGAAGATCGCGTCGACCGGCCCGTCGCCCGTGAAGTCGCCCTGGACGACCTCGCCGGTCGGGAGGCGGACCGCGACCACGCGCGTGCGGCGGGCGGCGCGAGACGCCTCGACGTCGAACCACTCGAGCGTGTAGGAGGCGAGCTCGGTGCGCAGCTCGTCGGTGACGAGCGCCTCGAGGTCCATCGCCGTGACCTGCTTCTTCTTGTCCGCGATCTCCTTGAAGCGCTTGAACGCGTGTTCAGCGCCTGCGCCGCCGACCGTGAAGCCCAGCTCCTCCAGCGCCGACTTGCAGCGCGTGCCGGCCGGAGTGCTTGCCGAGCACGAGCGACGTCGCGTCTTCGAGCGCCCACCGTGGGCGGCGTCCATGATCTCGTAGGTCGAGCGCTCCTTGAGCACGCCGTCCTGGTGGATGCCCGACTCGTGCGCGAACGCGTTGCGCCCGACGATCGCCTTGTTCGGCTGCACCGGGTAGCCGGTGAGCCCGGAGACGAGCCGGCTCGTGCGGGCGATCTCGCGCGTCTCGACGCCGGTACGACAGCCCGACGGCGTCGCCGCGCGTGTGCAGGAGCATCACGATCTCCTCGAGCGACGCGTTGCCCGCGCGCTCGCCGATGCCGTTGATCGCGCACTCCACCTGGCGCGCGCCGGCCTGCACGCCGGCGAACGAGTTGGCCACCGCGAGCCCGAGGTCGTCGTGGCAGTGCACCGACAGCACGACGCCGCGCAGCGCCGGGCACCAGCTCTACAGGCGCCGAGGAAGCGCCGCGTACTCGTCCGGCATCGTGTAGCCCACGGTGTCGGGGATGTTGATCGTCGTCGCGCCCTCGTCGATCGCGGCTGCCACCACCTCGGCGGTGAACTCGACGTCGGCGCGCGTGGCGTCCTCGGCGAGAACTCGACGTCGTCGACGAACGATTGGCGTGCGCGACCGCCGCGCGCGCCTGGCCGAGCACGTCCTCGCGCGTCGACTGCAGCTGGTGCTCGATGTGGATGTCGGACGTCGAGATGAACGTGTGGATGCGCGGCCGCTCGGCGTCGCGCACCGCGTCCGCCGCCCGCTCGATGTCGGCGGCGTGCGCGCGGGCGAGGCCGGCGATCACCGGCCGTGGACCTCGCGCGCGATCGCCTGGACGGCCTCGAAGTCACCCGGCGAGGCGATCGGGAACCCCGCCTCGATCACGTCCACGCCGAGCCGCGCCAGCTGGTGCGCGATCTCCAGCTTCTCGGCCGCGTTGAGCGAGATGCCCGGCGACTGCTCGCCGTCTCGCAGCGTGGTGTCGAAGATGATGACCCGGTCGTTCATGGCTGCTCCTGTCGGCTTGTCCTGCTCCTTCTTCGGCTGGGCTTGCGGCTTCGCGGCCGCCACGCGCTATTCCCCCCGAAGGGGGAGGAGAAGAAGGAGCTGAGCCGGCGACGCGCCATCGACGAACCAGGGTATCTCAGGTCAGCGCGAGACGTGGATCCCGAGCGCGCGCGGGGCCGCGCATGCGGCGCGCGTGAGCGGGTCGGGGCGGCGTCCGGCGGCATGGAGACGCTCCGCCCGCAGGAACGCGCGCCGCACGATCATGCCGCCGACCCAGGCAAGCGGCTCGGGCGGCACGACGGCCGGCGCCGGGTCGACGAGCGCGAGCCGGCGATCGTCCTCGCCGAGCGCGAGCGACGCCAGCACGTCGCCGGCGAGGTGCGACGGCCCGACGCCGTTGCCGGTGAAGCCGAACGCGTAGTGCACCGGCCCGTCGGCGAGCGTGCCGACCTGCGGCAGGTGGCTCGGCGAGACGTCGATCGGGCCGCCCCACGCGTGCGTGATCCGGCGGCCGGCTAGCGCCGGGAACATCTCCAGCAGATGCTCGTGCGCCGTGGCCGCGACCCCGGCGTCGACCTCCACCCGCCCGTCCAGCCGCGCTCCCCACGCGAGCCGGCCACCGCCCCAGCCGAACGCGATCCGCCCGTCGGGGGTCGTGCGGAAGTAGTGCACGAACGTGCGCGCGTCGGTGATCGCCTCGCCGCCGGTCCAGCCGATCTGCTCGAGCGCGTCCAGGACCGGCTCGGTGAGCACGATGTGCGACGAGGTCACCGACAGCCGCCCGCGCAACGGCCGCACGCCGCGCGTCGCGGCGTTGACGGCCAGGATGGCTGCACCGGCGCGCACCCGGGCCCCGGCCGCCGTCTCGACCTCCACCGAGCGCGGAGCGACCCGCATCCCCCGCACCCGCGAGCGCTCGTAGATCGCGACGCCGCGCTCGAGCAGCCGCCGGCGCAGACCGAGCGCGAGCCGCGCCGGCTGCACGGTCGCGTCGTCGGGCACGAGCAGCCCGCGCCGGAAGCGCGGCGAGTCGCAGCGGGCTCGCAGCGCGGCGGCATCGAGCGGAAGCACGCGGTCGGGCGCGATCGCCGCCGCCGCGAGGACCCGATCGAGCACGGCGTCCTGGGCGTCGTCGGTCGAGGCGAGCACGAAGCTCGAGGGACGGAACCAGGCGTCGACGCCCTCGTTCTCGCAGAACGAGCCGATCGCACGCACGCTCTCCGACGAGGCGCGGCAGATGGCGAGCGCGCGCTCGTCGTCGAGCCGCTCGCGCAGCGCCGGCAGGTTCGACCAGAACGTCTCGACGAAGCCGCCGTTGCGGCCGCTCGGCCCGTGTCCGCAACGGTCGGCCTCGAGCAGGACAACGCGCACGGACGGGTCGCGCTCGAGCATGTGCCATGCCGTCCACATGCCGGCATAGCCGCCGCCGATGACGACGACGTCGGCCTCGATGTCGCCCACTGCGGGCGCCGTCGGCTCGACCGGCCCGGCTTCGGCGAGCCAGTACCCGTGCGCGTCGTGAACCACTACGCGACGAAGAACCGCTCGGAGGCGTCGGCGAGCACGGCCTCGGTCTTGGCGACCAACTCGTCGAGCTCGCGGCGGCCGCAGATCAGCGGCGGCGAGAGGTGCAGCACGGCGTCTCCGCGGTCGTCGGGGCGGGCGATCAGGCCCTCCTCGAGCAGCCGGCCGGCAAGGAAGCCGCGCAGAAGCCGCTCGCGCGCCTCGGCGTCGAAGCGCGTCGCGTCGGCATCCCGCACCAGCTCGAGCGCCCAGAAGTACCCGGCCCCGCGGACGTCGGCGACGATCGGCAGCCGCTCGCGCAGCTCCTCGAGCCGCTCGCGCAGGTAGCCCTCGTGCTCGCGCACGTTCTCGAGCACGCCCTCGCGCTCGAAGATCTCGATGTTGCGCAGCGCGATCGCGGCCGCCACCGGATGCCCGCCGAACGTGATGCCGTGCAGCAGCATGCGGCCGTCGTCGTACAGCGGCTCGGCGATCCGGTCCGACACGACGACGGCGCCCATCGGCGCGTAGGCCGACGTGATGCCCTTGGCGAGCGTGATGACGTCGGGCGTCGCGCCGTAGCGGGGGGAGGCAAACCAGTCGCCGATGCGGCCGAAGCCCCTTGATCACCTCGTCGGCGACGAGCGCGATCCCGTAGCGGTCGGCCAGCTCGCGCAGGCCCGGCCCAGTAGCCGTCCGGCGGGACGAGCGCGCCGCCCGCGTTCTGCACGGGCTCGGCGATGATCATCGCGACGGTCTCGGGACCCGTTTTCGACGATCGTGCGCTCCATCTCCTCCAGCAGCCGCGCGCAGTGGGCGGCCGGGTCGTGCTCCAGCTCGTGCCGGAACGCGTTCGTGTTCGACACGCGCACGACCGGGATCGGCGCGGCGCCGAACGGCTCCTTCATCGGCATCACGCCGGTGAACGAGAGCGCGCCGAGCGTGACCCCGTGGTAGGCGATCTCGCGCGCGATCGCCTTCGTGCGCTGCGGCTCGCCCGCGGGCCAGGTAGTGCTGGCGGACGATCTTCCACGCCGCCTCGACGGACTCCGAGCCGCCGCTGGTGAAGAACACGCGGTTGAGGTCGCCGGGCGCGCGCTCCGCCAGTGCCTCGGCGAGCCGGATCGCCGGCGGATGGGCGGTCGACCAGTTGGTGTTGAACGCGAGCGTGGAGAGCTGCTCGCCGGCCACGGCGGCCATCTCCTCGCCGAACGAGTAGCCCAGCTGGCAGCAGAACAGCGAGCTCAGCCCGTCGAGGTAGCGCCGGCCCTCGGTGTCGAACACGTACGCGCCCTCGCCGCGCTCGAGCACCAGCAGCCGGTTGCCGCCGGGGCCGAACGCGCCGTTGCGCGTGAAGTGCATCAGCAGATGCCGATGCGCGAGTTCCTGCAGATCGTCGGTGCCGACAGCGTCGATCGCGGTCATGACACCCGATGGTCGTCCCGGGCCGGGCGACGCCGACAATGGCCGGAACGTCGCGTCTGGCGGCCCCCTGCGCCCGACGAAACGTCAACGGCGACGCTCACGCGCGAGAGCCGTCAGACTCCCGACATGACCGTGCGGCTCTACGCGATCCCGGGCTCACACCCCGCCTACGCGGCGGAGCTGATGCTGCGCCATAAGGCGATCGCCTACGAGCGCACCGACCTGCCGCAATGGCTCACCGCGGCATGCTGCGGCTCCTGCGCTTCCGCCACGCGACCGTTCCGGCGCTCGTGCTCGACGACGGGCGGCGGGTGCAGACCACGCGCACGATCGCCCGGGCGCTCGAGGCCGTACGGCCCGAGCCGCCGCTCGCCCCCGACGACCGCCGCGCCGGGGTGGAAGAGATCGAGGCGTGGGCCGACGGCGAGTTCCAGCAGCTCGCGCGGCGCATGACGTACTGGGCGCTGGTCCGCGAGCCGGGAGGCGGTCGACAGCTACCTCGTGGGGTCGAACCTGATCGTCCCCCGCCCGCTGGTGATGCCGGCCGCGCCGCTGATCATCCGTATCCTCGCGCGCGACCACGAGTCGAGCGACGCGGCGATCCGGCAGGACCTCGTCGACCTCCCGCGCATGCTCGACCGCGTCGACGGCTGGATCGCTGACGGCGCTGCTCGGCGGCGACCCGCCGAACGTCGCCGACTTCCAGGTCGCGACCACGCTCGCGCTGCTGTGCAGCCACGACGCGCTGCGGCCGGCGATCGACGCCCGCCCGGCCGGCGCGCTCGCCCGCCAGCTGGCGCCCGGCTACGCGGGCCGGACGACGGTCGCGTACCCCGCCGTGGCTCGCCGGCCGGGGAGGGGTGTGCCGAGGGGGGGAGGACCGGGGAGGAGCCGAGGGGGGCCCGTGTTTAGACATATATGATTAGGCGGCGGACGGCGGCGCCGGAAGGCGAGCGCTCGACCGCCAGATGGAGCCCGAGAACGGCATCCTCGTCCTCGAGCGAGACGCCCAGCAGCTCCTCGATCCGGCGCAGCCGCAGGTAGAGCGACTGGCGCTCGAGATGCAGCGCGCGGGCGGCCTGTGCCTTGCGCCCGCCCGCCGCCAGGTACGCCTCCAGCGTCTCCAGCAGCGCCCGGTGGCGCGCCGGGCCGGCCGCGAGCAGCGGGCCGAGCTGCTCGTCGACGAACGCGTCGAGCGCGGGCGTGTCGCGCAGGTCGTGCAGGAGGTCGGCGATCCCCGGGCGCCGCGCGTCGTGCCAGCGGCGCGCGCGGGCGCGGTCGCCGCCCCCGCCGAGCGGCGCACCCGCCGCAGGCCCTGGCCGGCGGAGGCCCACGTCTCGGCCGGCGCCCCGATGGCCAGCGCCGCCTCGGCGGGGCCCGAGCCCGCGGCGCTCGAGCACCCCGTGGAAGAGCGCGGCGACGTGCTCGGCGAGCGCCTCGTCGTACTCGCGCGAGCCGAGCGAGAGCAGCACGAGCAGGTCCACGTCGCGCGGGCCGAGCAGCACGCCGAAGCCGGTCGAGCCCAGCGCGGCCCGCAGCTCTCCCGACAGGCGCGTCCAGGACAGGTCGTCGCCCCCCCGCCCCGCGGCCCGCGCCAGCTCGCGGCCAGGGGGAGCAGCGCTCCGCGACCGAGCCCCGGGCCGAGCGCCTCGGCGCGCCGCCGCGCGTCGCCCTCCTCCACGCGGCCGTCGGCGAGGTCGGAGAGGAAGGCGCCGCGCGAGCGTGCGCGCAGGTGCTCGTCGTGCTGCTGGCCGAGCAGGTCGATGGCCACCGCGAGCGCCGCGCGCTCCGTGGCCACGCGGTCGAAGGCGTCGAGCGGCTCGTCCACGGCGAGCGCCAGCAGCCGCCCCCAGGAGCTGTCCATCAGCCGCACGTCCACGAGCAGCGCGCCCCCCGGCGTCTCGCCGCGGTCCTCGGCCCGGTGCAGGTCGGCCCATGCCGACAGCGCCACGTCGTCGCCCGAGCGCCCGGAGACGTAGTACACGAGCCCGTGGCCGGCGTCCTCGAGCAGGACCGGGTTGCCGACCGCGGCCGCCAGCTCGGCGAGGATCTCGGGCACGCCGCGGCCCAGCCAGGATCAGCTCCGTGAACCGGCGATGGATCTCCTCCCCTCGTCGCAGCAGCTCGTACTGGCTGTTGAGCACCGCGCCGTGGACCGCCTCGGTGATCTCGACGAAGCGCACCTGAGCGCCGGAACGCGACCAGCGGCACGCCGGCCTCCGCGCACGCGGCGACCACCGGTCGGGCACCCGCTCGCGCCAGGTCGAGCCCAGCTCCACCGCGACCGCGGCGGCCCCCTGGGCGATCAGCGACGCGATCCAGCGCCGCTGGTCGCGCTCCCGGCCGCCCGCTCCGAGCCCGGTGGTGAGCACGAGCTCGCCGCCCTTGAGCACGTCATCGGGCTTGGCCAGCTCGATCACGTGCGCCCAGCGCAGCTCGCGGTCGAGCTCGCCGGCCCCGGCGATCACCTCCGGCAGGGCGCGCCGTATGACGGGCAGTTCGAGGATGTCGCGGAGCCGGAGCATACGTTCCGTCACCCATTGTCGAGCAAGGTGCACCGATCTGTCCATTGCGCGGGCTGCCGAACGCGAAATGTGCCGTGGAGGTGGAGGGTCACCACGATTGAGGACGCGCAGAAAAATGCGCTGTTGGTCGACGGCAGGGCGCCCGCACGGTCTATATGCGCACGGTCCACGATCCGGCGACGGGCGAGCCCCCTCGCCGAGATCGCCGACGCCACGGCGGCCGACGCCGACGACGCCGTCGCCGCCGCCCGCGCCGCGTTCCGCGCGGGGACTGGAGCCGCGCCACGCCCGCCGAGCGCGCCGCCGTGCTCGACCGGATGGCCGACCTGCTGCAGGGGCGGGCGGACGAGTTCGCCCGCACCGAGTCGCGCAACACGGGCAAGCCGCTGAAGTTCTCGAGCGCCTTCGACGTCCCGCTCACGATCGACAACCTGCGCTTCTTCGCCGCCGCCGCCCGCAATCTCGAGGGCAAGGCCTCGGGCGAGTACCTCGACGGCCTCACGAGCACGATCCGCCGCGAGCCGATCGGCGTCTGCGCGTCGATCGCCCCCTGGAACTATCCGCTCAACATGGCCGCCTGGAAGATCGGGCCGGCGCTCGCGGCGGGCAACGCCGCGGTGCTCAAGCCGGCCGAGCTGACCCCGCTGACCGCGCTCATGCTCGCCCCGCTCGCGCAGGAGGCCGGGCTCCCGCCGGACGTCCTCACCGTGCTCCCCGGGCCGGGAGCCGAGGTCGGCGGCGCGCTCGCCCGCCACGAGGACGTCGCGCTCATCTCGGTCACCGGGTCGACGCGCACGGGCGCCAGCGTCATGCGCGACGCCGCCGGCACGGTCAAGCGCGTGCACCTCGAGCTCGGCGGCAAGGCGCCCTTCGTGGTCTTCGAGGACGCCGACCTCGAGGCCGCGGCCGAGGGCGCGATCGTCGGCGCGTTCGCCAACTGCGGCCAGGACTGCACGGCCGCCACGCGGATCTACGTGCACGACACGGTCCGCGAGGCCTTCCTCGAGCGCTTCCTGCACAAGGTCGACCGCCTGGTGGTCGGCGACCCGATGGACGACGCGACCAACCTCGGGCCGCTCATCGCGTTACCGCATCGTGACCGCGTCCACGGCTTCGTCGAGCGCGCCGTCGCCGCGGGGGCCACGGTCGCGCGCGGCGGCGAGGTTCCGGACGGCCCCGGCGCCTTCTATCCGCCGACCGTGATCACCGGCGCCGCGCAGGACGCCGAGATCGTCCAGGACGAGGTGTTCGGCCCCGTGGTCTGCGTGCTGGGGTTCGGCTCCGACGACGAGGGTCTCGCCAAGGCCAACGACACCCGCTACGGCCTCGCCGCCTCGGCGTGGACGCGTGACGTCTTCCGCGCCCAGCGCGCGGCGCGCGAGCTCGAGGCCGGCACGGTCTGGATCAACGAGCACCTGGCCATCGGCTCGGAGATGCCGCACGGCGGCGTCAAGGGCTCGGGCTTCGGCAAGGACATGTCCATGTACGCGCTCGAGGAGTACACGGCGATCAAGCACGTCGTGTTCGAGCTCACGGGCGCAGCCCGGAAGGAGTGGTACGACGCGGTGTCCACCCGGGAGACGGCATGACGAGCGACAGCGACATCCACCTCGAGTCGGTCACCAAGCGCTTCGGCGAGGCGACGGCCGTCGACGACCTGACGCTCGAGATCCCGCGCGGCGCGTTCTACGCGCTGCTCGGGCCGTCGGGCTGCGGAAAGACGACCACGCTGCGCATGATCGGCGGCTTCGAGGACCCGACGGAGGGCCGCGTCTACCTCGGCGGCAAGGACGTCACGCAGCTCCCGCCCTACAAGCGCGACGTCAACACCGTCTTCCAGTCCTACGCGCTGTTCCCGCACCTGGCCGTGGAGCGCAACGTCGCCTTCGGCCTCGAGCGCCGGAAGGTCGACAAGGCCGAGGTCCGCACGCGGGTCGGCGAGGCGCTCGAGATGGTCGCAGCTCGCACGCTTCGGCAAGCGCAAGCCGGCGCAGCTCTCCGGCGGCCAGCAGCAGCGCGTCGCGCTCGCGCGCGCGCTCGTCAACCGCCCGCGCGCGCTGCTGCTCGACGAGCCGCTCGGCGCGCTCGACCTGCGCCTGCGCAAGCAGCTGCAGATCGAGCTCAAGCGGATCCAGCAGGAGGTCGGCATCACGTTCGTGCACGTGACGCACGACCAGGAGGAGGCCATGACGATGGCCGACACGATCGCCGTGATGCACGAGGCCGGATCGAGCAGGCCGGCAGCGCGGCCGAGCTCTACGAGCGCCCCGCAGACCGAGTTCGTCGCCAACTTCCTCGGCGTCTCGAACCTCGTCGACGCCCCGCATGCGCCCCTCGACAACGGCCTCGCGGCAGCCGAGACGCACGACGGCGCGACCCTCCGCGTGCCAAGCGCGCGCGCCGGCGCCGACGGCGGGGCGGCCGCGGATCGGCGTGCGGCCGGAGAAGGTCACGCTCTCCCCCGCCGGCGCCGCCGTGGCCGCCGGCGCCAACGTGCTGCGCGGCACGGTCCCGTCGCCTGGTTCCTCGGCGTCTCGATCCAGTACGTCGTCCGCACCGCGGGCGGAGAGGAGCTCACCGTCTTCGCCCAGAACCTCGACGGTGCCGAGCCGGACTCGCTCGGCCCCGGCCGCGAGGTCCAGCTCGCCTGGGACCCGCAGCACACCTTCGTCGTCCCCAAGGAGGGGCCATGACCGATCCACGATTCGAACGCGCACTGGAGCGAGTCCTCGAGCCCAGCGGCTGTCGCGGCGCCACTTCCTCGGCCGCGCCGGCAGCGCCGGCCTCGCGGTCGACCGGCCTCTCGACGCTGCTCGCCGCGTGCGGCGGCGTCGAGGGAACGAGCGAGAAGGCCACGACGACGGCGCGAAGAAGGCCGGTCGGTCAGCCACCCGAAGACCGAGATCGGCGACTGGACGTTCTCCAACTGGCCGCTCTACATCGACAAGAAGCTGCTGAAGGACGTTCGACAAGCGAGTTCGGCGGCAAGATCCGGTACCTCGAGGACATCAACGACAACTACGAGTTCTTCGGGAAGGTCCAGCCAGCAGCTGCGCAGGGCCAGCCGATCGGCCGCGACATCGTCGTCCTGACCGACTGGATGGCCGCGCGCTGGATCCGCAACGGCTGGGCCGAGCCGATCGACAAGAAGAACGTCCCCAACGCCTCGAACCTCGCCGACGCCTCGAGTCCCTCGCTACGACCCGGAGCGCAAGTTCCCGCTCCCCGTGGCAGTCGGGCGCGATCGGCATCGGCTACAACCCGAAGAAGACCGGGCGAAAGCTCACGTCGGTCAAGGACCTCTTCGACCCCAAGTTCAAGGGCCGCGTCACGTGCTTCAGCGAGTCGTACGACGCGGCCAGCACGGTGCTGCTGCGGCGAGGCGTCGAGGCGGCGGAGGCGACGCTCGACGACATCTGGGGCGATCGAGAAGATCGACAAGGCCACGAGACGGCCAGTTCCGCCGCTTCACCGGCAACGACTACACGAACGACCTCGCCAAGGGCAACCTGTGGGTCGCGCATCGCCTACTCGGGCGACGTCGTCAGCTCAAGAGCGACAACCCGGACCTCGGTTCGTCTACCCCGAGGAGGGCGATGCTCTCACCGACAACATGATGATGCCCGCCAAGGTCGAGCACCCGTACGCCGCCGAGACGATGATGAACTACGTCTACGACCCCGAGGTGGCCGCCAGATCGCCGCGTACGTGAACTACGTCTCGCCGGTCAGGGGCGCCAAGGAGGGCTCGCAAGACCGACCCGGAGATCGCCGACAACCCGCTGATCTTCCCGCCGACGGAGGTCCAGGCGCAGCTCACCGTACCCGACGCCGTCGCCGGCCGACGAGCGCGCGATGCAGGAGGCGATGGCGAAGGTCACCGGCGCCTGAGCCGGATGCTGCGGCTCGCGCTGCACCGGCGGCGCTGCTCTGCTGGCTCTTCTGGCGCCGGGGCTGCTGTGGCTGATCGTCTTCTACGTGATCCCGCGCGTCAACCAGCTGAACGTGTCGCTGCTGACCGGCAACCCCGAGGCCGGCTACACGTTCACTGGCCTTCGGGACCTACGCCGACGCGCTCACGAGTACCAGCGAGCAGTTCGCTGCGCTCGATCGGCTACGCCGCGACGGCGACGGTGCTCGCCTCGTCATCTCCTTCCCGCTCGCGTACTTCATCGCGTTCAAGGCCGGGCGCTGAAGAACCTCATGCTGCTGCTGATCATCCTGCCGTTCTTCACGTGGTACCTGGTGCGGACGGTGGCTGGCAGACGATCCTCGCCGACGACGGCTTCGTGGTCGACACGCTCCAGGACCGTCGGGCTGCTGGCCGACGACGGGCGGCTGCTGGCCACGCGCACGGCCGTGATCGCGGGCATCACCTACAACTTCCTGCCGTTCATGGCGCTGCCGCTGTACGTGTCGCTCGAGAAGATCGACCAGCGGCTGATCGAGGCGGCCACCGACCTCTACGCCAGCCGCGCGACGGCGTTCCGCAAGGTGACGCTGCCGCTCGCGCTGCCGGGCATCTTCGCCGGCTCGCTGCTGACGTTCATCCCGGCGGTCGGCGACTTCATCAACGCCGCGCTGCTCGGCACGCCGCGCCAGTACATGATCGGCAACGTCATCCAGTCCAAGTTCCTGGTGATCCAGGACTACCCGGAGGCGGCGGCGCTGTCGTTCATGCTGATGGGCGTGCATCCTCGTCGGGATCTTCGCCTACGCCCGCGTGCTCGGCGCCCGCAACCTGACCGAGGCGGCGGTCTGATGCGCGGCGACGGCGCTGCGCACTCTGGGCGCTCGGCGTCTGGTCGGGCTCGCGCTGCTCTACCTGTTCATCCCGATCTTCGTGATCGTCCTGTTCTCGTTCAACGACCCCGCGGGGCGCTTCAACTTCACGTGGGAGGGCTTCACGCTCGACCACTGGAAGCACCCGTTCGCGCGCGGATCGGACGGCGGTCACCAACTCGCTGCTGATCGCGCCGATCTCGACGCTGATCGCGCTCGCGCTCGGGACGTTCATGGCGCTGGCGCTCGTGCGCCACCGCTTCCGCGGGCGCGGCGCGTCGACTTGTTCGTGTTCCTGCCGCTGGCCACGCCGGAGGTCGTGCTCGGCGCGGCGCTGCTCGGGCTGTTCCTGACGATGGCCTCGCCACCGGCTTCGCGACGATCGTGATCGCGCACGTGATGTTCAACGTCTCCTACGTCGTCGTGACCGTGAAGGCGCGCCTGGAGGGCATGGACCGCCACATCGAGGAGGCGGCGATGGACCTCGGCGCGAACGAGTGGACGACGTTCCGCAAGGTCACGCTGCCGCTGATCGCCCCCGGCTGGCGGCGGCGGGGCTGCTCGCGTTCGGCGTCTCGTTCGACGACTTCGTGATCACGAACTTCAACGCCGGCCAGACCTGACGTTCCCGCTGTTCATCTGGGGCGCCGCACGCCAGGGCGTGCCGCCGCAGGTCAACGTGCTCGCGACCGCGCTGCTGCTGATCGTGCTCGTGCTGATGGCGCTCAACGTGCTGTGCCGAGCGCCGGCCCGCTCAGGCGCGACGCAGGCCGCGCCCCTTTTTAAATAAAAAAATTTTTTTTTTTTTTTTTTTTTTTTTTTAAAAAAAAAAAAAAAAAAAAAAAAAAAAAAAAAAAAAAAAAAAAAAAAAAAAAAAAAAAAAAAAAAAAAAAAAAAAAAAAAAAAAAAAAAAAAAAAAAAAAAAAAAAAAAAAAAAAAAAAAAAAAAAAAAAAAAAAAAAAAAAAAAAAAAAAAAAAAAAAAAAAAAAAAAAAAAAAAAAAAAAAAAAAAAAAAAAAAAAAAAAAAAAAAAAAAAAAAAAAAAAAAAAAAAAAAAAAAAAAAAAAAAAAAAAAAAAAAAAAAAAAAAAAAAAAAAAAAAAAAAAAAAAAAAAAAAAAAAAAAAAAAAAAAAAAAAAAAAAAAAAAAAAAAAAAAAAAAAAAAAAAAAAAAAAAAAAAAAAAAAAAAAAAAAAAAAAAAAAAAAAAAAAAAAAAAAAAAAAAAAAAAAAAAAAAAAAAAAAAAAAAAAAAAAAAAAAAAAAAAAAAAAAAAAAAAAAAAAAAAAAAAAAAAAAAAAAAAAAAAAAAAAAAAAAAAAAAAAAAAAAAAAAAAAAAAAAAAAAAAAAAAAAAAAAAAAAAAAAAAAAAAAAAAAAAAAAAAAAAAAAAAAAAAAAAAAAAAAAAAAAAAAAAAAAAAAAAAAAAAAAAAAAAAAAAAAAAAAAAAAAAAAAAAAAAAAAAAAAAAAAAAAAAAAAAAAAAAAAAAAAAAAAAAAAAAAAAAAAAAAAAAAAAAAAAAAAAAAAAAAAAAAAAAAAAAAAAAAAAAAAAAAAAAAAAAAAAAAAAAAAAAAAAAAAAAAAAAAAAAAAAAAAAAAAAAAAAAAAAAAAAAAAAAAAAAAAAAAAAAAAAAAAAAAAAAAAAAAAAAAAAAAAAAAAAAAAAAAAAAAAAAAAAAAAAAAAAAAAAAAAAAAAAAAAAAAAAAAAAAAAAAAAAAAAAAAAAAAAAAAAAAAAAAAAAAAAAAAAAAAAAAAAAAAAAAAAAAAAAAAAAAAAAAAAAAAAAAAAAAAAAAAAAAAAAAAAAAAAAAAAAAAAAAAAAAAAAAAAAAAAAAAAAAAAAAAAAAAAAAAAAAAAAAAAAAAAAAAAAAAAAAAAAAAAAAAAAAAAAAAAAAAAAAAAAAAAAAAAAAAAAAAAAAAAAAAAAAAAAAAAAAAAAAAAAAAAAAAAAAAAAAAAAAAAAAAAAAAAAAAAAAAAAAAAAAAAAAAAAAAAAAAAAAAAAAAAAAAAAAAAAAAAAAAAAAAAAAAAAAAAAAAAAAAAAAAAAAAAAAAAAAAAAAAAAAAAAAAAAAAAAAAAAAAAAAAAAAAAAAAAAAAAAAAAAAAAAAAAAAAAAAAAAAAAAAAAAAAAAAAAAAAAAAAAAAAAAAAAAAAAAAAAAAAAAAAAAAAAAAAAAAAAAAAAAAAAAAAAAAAAAAAAAAAAAAAAAAAAAAAAAAAAAAAAAAAAAAAAAAAAAAAAAAAAAATAGCCTGACCACCGGATCGACACACGGTCCAGGCGCGCCGCGCCCATCATGGACCGCGGACCGGTAGAGCTCGACCCAAGGGGGACGGCCGACGATGGCGTCCATGACCGAACTCGTCACCACCGCCCGCCGTGAGGGGCGCGGAGAACTGCTACTCACGAGCGGCCTGCTCGTCGTCTACATGAGCCTGCGCGGCACCGCCCGGGCGCTCGAGCGCGCTCGAGCACGTCGTTTGTTGGCGCTAGCCGTCGAGTGCCACGGAGCGGCCGGCGACGAAGCCGTCGAGCGCGAGGATCTCCTCGAGCACTCGCGGGCACCGGGGCGTCGGTGGTGACCGCCATCACCGCGTGGTCGCTGGGCCGTCCTCGCCGTCCGGCTGGCGGCCCACGGCCACCGAGACGATGTTCATGCCGTGCTCGCCGAACACCGTGCCGACCCGGCCGACCATGCCGGGCACGTCGGAGTAGCGGAAGAGCGCGAGGTGGCCCTCGCAGCTGGATGTTGAAGCGCTGGCCCCACGCCTCGAGCAGGTGCGGCCGGTGCCGCCGGCCGAGCGTCGTGCCCACGACGCGCGTGCGCTCGCCGTCTGACAGACGGTCACGCGCAGCAGCTCGGTGAAGTCACGCGCCGTCGGCCTCGCGTCGCTCGACCACGTCGATGCCTCGCTCCTCGGCGAGGGACGGCGCGTTGACGAGGTTGACCTCCTCCTCGGTGTGTCCTTCGAGCACGCCGAGCAGGACGCCGATCGTGAGCAGGCGCGTGTCGCGCTCGGCCAGGCGGCCCAGGAGCTCGATCTCGACGCGGTCGACCCTCGAGGCCTCCGCCAGCGCCATGGCGATCCGCCCCGAGCTGCTCGGCCGAGCGGGAGGAACGGGCCCAGCGCCTCCATGTCCTCGGCGCCGACCGCGGGGATGTTGACCGCGGTGGTGACGACGCCGCCGGTGAGCGCGGCCACCACCTGCTCGGCCGTCTGCACGCCGGCGCGGTCCTGGGCCTCCGTCGTCGAGGCGCCCAGGTGCGGCGTGACGACGACGTTGTGGTACCCGAACAGCGGGTGCTCGGTGATCGGCTCCTCGGAGAAGACGTCGAGCGCGGCTCCCCCGACCTTGCCGGAGTCGAGCGCGGCCTTGAGCGCCTCGTCGTCGACGCAGCTCGCCGCGCGCGCAGTTGATGATCCGCACGCCGTCGCGCATCTTGGCGAACGCCTCGGCGTCGAGCCAGCCGCGCGTGTCCGGCGTCCTCGGCAGGTGGAGGGTGATGAAGTCGGCCTGCGGCGTAGAGCTCGTCGGACGTCTCGGCCTGCTCGACCCCCAGCTCGCGGAAGCGCTCGGCCGAGACGAAGGGATCGAAGGCGACGACGCGCATCCCGAAGCCCTGCGCGCGCTCGGCCACGAGCTGGCCGATGCGCCCGAAGCCGAGCACGCCGAGCGTCTTCTCGTAGAGCTCGACGCCGCCGAACTTCGAGCGCTCCCAGCGGCCTGCGTCGAGCGAGGCGTGCGCCTGCGGGACGTTGCGGGCCAGGGCGAGCATCAGGGCCATCGTGTGCTCGGCCGCGGCGACGATGTTCGACTGCGGCGCGTTGGCGACGACGATGCCGCGCTTGGTCGCGGCGTCGACGTCGACGTTGTCCACGCCGATCCCCGGCGCGGCCGATCACCTTCAGCCGCTCGGCGCGGGCGATCAGGTCGGCCGTGACCTGCGTGGCCGAGCGGATGAGCGATGCCGTCGTAGTCGCCGATGCGCTCGGCCAGCTCCTCGGCGTCCAGTCGATGCCGACGTCGACGTCGAAGCGCTCGCGCAGGAGCTCGACGCCCGTGTCGGCGATCTTCTCCTTGACGAGGACGCGGGCCGGGCTCGGTCACGCGCTGGGCGCGGCGCCGGGACGCCGGCCTGAGGAACACCTGCTGGGCCGCGCCGACGCCCGGCGCCCAGCTCGACGTCGGGGCCGAGCTCGTCGAGCGCGATCTCGAGGCCGGCGAGCGACGTGATGATGTCGAACGCCCCGAAGTAGCCGCAGTGGGCGATGCGGATGATCCGGCCCTTGAGCTGGCCCTGGCCGCCGTTGGCCGTGATGCCGCGTTCGCGCAGGAGCCTGGGACCTTGCCGCCGTCGATGTCCTCCGGCAGCTCGACGGCGGTCACGACGGTCGAGCGCTCGTCCGGGTCGCCGAAGAGCTCGAGCCCGAGCGCCGCCGCGCCGGCGCGGGTGGCCCGGGCGAGCAGGTCGTGGCGGGCCAAGACGTCCTCGAGCCCTCCTCCTCGATCAGCTCGAGCGCGACGTCGAGGCCGAGGAAGAGCGTGACGGCCGGCGTGAACGGGCTCGGCGCGTCCTTGCGCTGGCCCTTGGCGGTGCGGCCCCAGTCGAAGTAGTAGCGGCCGCCGCGGCGCTCGGCCGCGGCGTCGAGCGCGCGCTGGGAGACCGAGGCGAAGCCCAGCCCGGGCGGGCACATCAGCGCCTTCTGCGAGCCGGCGACGACGACGTCGATCGCCCCACTCGTCCTGGCGCAGCTCGGCGGCGCCGAGGCCGGAGACCGCGTCGACCACGAGCATCGCGCCGTGCGCGCGGGCCGCCTCGGCGAGCGCCTGCACGTCGTTGACGACGCCGGTCGAGGTCTCCGACAGCGTGGCGAAGACGACCTCGACGCGGGGTTCTCGGCCAGGCAGCCGGTCGACCTCCGCGGGGTCGAGCCGCTCGCCCCAGCCGGGCTCGTAGCGCACCGGTCTCGGCGCCGTAGGCCTCGCCCAGCTCGATCCAGCGCTCGCCGAACTTGCCGCCGCGCAGGCGAGGATCGGGTCGCCGGGGCGCACGAGGTTGGCCACCGCCGACTCCATGGCGCCCGAGCCGCTCGACGCGAACACGAGCACGTCGTTCGGGTCCCGAAGACGCCCGGCAGGCGCTCGAGGACCCGCGCGTAGAGCGCGTCGAACGCGGGCGCGCGGTGGTACAGCATCGGCTCGGCCATGGCCGACAAGACGCGGGGCGGCAGCGGCGTCGGCCCCGCCGTCATCAGGTAGTCCTTGATGAAGGGATTCGGCGTCATGAGGGGCCGCCGAGGTAGCGCAGCTGGAGGAGCGGCGCTCGAGGGCGCGCCGCAGCTCCTCGCGGTCGACGCCGAGCGCCATGAGCAGGATCCACACGATGATCGCCAGCACCCCGAGGACGACTCCGACGATGCCGAGGATCACGCCGCCGCGGGCCGAGCCCGTCGCCCTGCTCGGTGGGCCGCGGCGACCGCTGCGGCCCCGGACGCCGAGGACCACGCGGCGATCGAGACCGGCAGGGAGCAGCCGGCCGGGGAAGATGAACAGCAGCAGGCCGGCGATGCCGAGCACGAGCGACGCGTCGCCTGCCGTTGCGGCGGCGAGGGCGTCGACGCGTAGGGGTGAGGACGGCGCGGTCGGCTGGGGTGCTCCAGGCCGCGGCGACGTCGGACGGCGGCTCGGGCTCGGGCCCGGCTCGGGCGGCGCGGGCTCGAACGCGGCGCGGGCCGCCCGCCCGGGGCGGCCGGGGGCAGCCAGCCTCCTGCGGCGGTCGGCTCGTCGGCCATCGGCGATCGTGGCAGCGGGTGCGGCCGCCGCTTCAGAACTCCGTGTCGATCCAGTCCATCATCGAGCGCAGCTCCTTGCCCTCGCGCTCGACCTGGTGGCCGGCCTGCTCCTCGCGCATGCGCTTGAAGTTCTCCTGGCCGGCGCGGTTCTCGGCGATCCACTCCCGGGCGAAGCGCCCGTCCTGGATCTCGCCGAGGACCTCCTGCATCGCCGCGCGGGTGGGCTCGCCGACGATCCCGCTGCCCCGCGTCAGGTCGCCGTACTCGGCGGTGTTGGAGATCGAGTAGCGCATGCCGGTGATGCCCTTCTCGTACATGAGGTCGACGATCAGCTTGAGCTCGTGCAGGCACTCGAAGTAGGCGAGCTTGGGGTCGTAGCCGGCGTCGACGAGCGTCTCGTAGCCTGCGCGCACCAGCTCGGTCAGGCCGCCGCACAGGACGGCCTGCTCGCCGAACAGGTCGGTCTCGGTCTCGTCCTTGAACGTCGTCTCGATGACGCCGGCGCGGGTGCCGCCGATGCCCTTCGCGTAGGCCAGGGCGAGGTCGCGGGCGCCGCCCGACGCGTCCTGGTGGACGGCGATCAGGCCCGGCACCCCGCGCCCTCGCGAACTGGCGGCGCACGAGGTGGCCGGGGCCCTTGGGGGCGACCATCGCGACGTCGACCTCCGGCGGCGGGTCGACCTCGTCGAAGTGGATGGAGAAGCCGTGGCCGAACATCACGAGGTTGCCGGGCGCGATCCCGTCGCGGACCTCGCTCCCAAACCTGCCGTGCAGCTCGTCGGGCACGAGCATCATCACGACGTCGCCGCGGGAGGCCGCCTCCGCGACGTCGCCACCTCCAGCCCCTCCCCGCGCGCCTTTCGACCGACGCCAGTCGGGCCGCAGGCCGACGACGACGTCGACCCCGGAGTCCTTGAGGTTCAGGGCGTGGGCGTGGCCCTGGGAGCCGTAGCCGATGATCGCCACGGTCTTGCCGTCGAGACGTGAGGGAGGCGTCGTCGTCGTAGAACATGGGCGCGTGACCCTAGCGCCCGCGCACTGCGCCCACGTGCGGCGGGGAGCGAGCGGCCGGGCCGGGCGTCCAGGGCGCCGCCGGGCGCTCGAACGCGGCGACGCACCTCGTCCACCTCGTCGCGCTCCTCTGGCGCCGGCGTCGCGGCACGCGCAGCGACATCGCCGCCCGCGGTCCCACCAGGCCCCGAAGGACGGGTAGGGAAGCGCGAAGTCGACGGCCTCCACGCGGATGTCGGTGAAGCCCGCGCCGGCGAGCTCCTCCTCGATCGCGCCCTGGGTCGGCCAGGGCGAACATGCCGGGCGCGCCGGGCTCGCGGCCGGCGCGCCCGCGGGCGGTCAGCTCCTCGCCGGCGAGCAAGACCCAGGGGTTGGCGTCGGGCGGCGCCCAAACGGCCAGAGCGACCCGGCCGACGGGTCGCAGCACGCGGCGCGTCTCGCGCAGGCGGCCGCGGCGTCGGCCATCAGCATGTAGCCCCAGCGGCACAGGACGCCGTCGACGCTCGCGGCGGGCAGCTCGATCGCCTCGGCGTCGATCCGCCGGAAGCGCACGTTGTCACCCCGAGTTCCGCGCGCGCGAGCGGCCCTCGAGCATCTCGGCGAAGTCCGAGGGATCAGCTGCCCGCCGGGCGCACCAGCTCGGCGGCGAGGAAGCCCGTCTCGCCCGTGCCGGCCGCCAGCTCGAGCACCGTGTCGCCCGGCTGGGGCGCGCTCGTCGATCATCCAGTGCGACACGGGATGTGTCGCGCCGAGCTCCGCGTGGCGCTCCCAGCCGGCCGCCGTCCGCCCACCGCCGCCTGCTCTCCTGCCGATACGCGCTCCCAGCTGGTCGTGGCTGGCCGTTGCGGTACTCGTCGGGATCCACGTCAGCGCACGATATCCTCGGCACCTTGAAGCCCCATGTCTCGCCGCGCAGTATCGTGCCCCGCCTCACCCTCCTCGCCGTCCCGGGCCCGTCACCGGCTGGAGGCAGTGTCTGGTTGTCCGCCCCTGGACCCCGGCCGCGGAGTACGAGGACATCCGCTACGAGACGTCCGGCGACGGGATCGCCAAGATCACGATCGCCCGGCCCGAGGTGCGCAACGCGTTCCGGCCGCAGACGTCGTCGAGATCTCCGACGCGCTCGAGCGCGCGCGCGAGGACACCGACGGTCGGCGTGATCGTGCTCACCGGCGAGGGGCCGAACGCGTTCTGCTCGGGCGGCGACCAGCGGGTGCGCGGCGACACCGGCTACCTCGCCGAGCGGCGCGTCGGTCGGCCGCTTCCACGTCACCGACCTGCACGTCCAGATCCGCCGCCTGCCCAAGCCGGTGGTGGCGATGGTCGCCGGCTACGCGATCGGCGGCGGCCACGTCCTGCACCTCGTCTGCGACCTCACGATCGCCGCCGACAACGCGCGCTTCGGCCAGACCGGCCCGAAGGTCGGCTCCTTCGACGGCGGCTTCGGCGCGGCGCTGCTCGCCGCCCCGTCGGCGCCAAGAAGGCCAAGGAGATCTGGTTCCTGTGCCGCCAGTACGACGCGCAGCAGGCGCTCGAGATGGGGCTCGTCAACACCGTCGTGCCGCTCGCCGAGCTCGAGGCCGAGACCGTCCGCGTGGTGCCGCGAGATGCTCGAGCTCTCCCCCTTCGCGCTGCGCCTGCTCAAGGCGAGCTTCAACGCCGCCGAGGACGGGCTGGGCGGCATCCAGCAGCTCGCCCACGACGCGAACCTGCTCTTCTACGCCTCCGACGAGGCGCAGGAGGGGCGTGAGGCCTACAAGCGAGAAGCGCAAGCCCGACTTCTCGCAGTTTCCCCGACGACCTTGAGCCCCTTGCGCATCTGGCTCATGGCCGCGCGGCCGCGGACGCTGCCGGCCGCCGTCGCGCCGGTCCTCGTCGGCACGGCGCTCGCCGCCACCGAGGGCACGTTCCGGCCGCTCGCCTTCGTCGCCGCGCTGCTCGGCGCGCTGGTCATCCAGGTCGGGACGAACCTCTCCAACGACTACTCCGACGCGCGCCGCGGCGCCGACACCGAGGACCGGCTCGGCCCGGTGCGCGTGACCGCCGGCGGGCTCGTGCCGCCGCGCCAGGTGCTCGTGGCGACCTACGTGGCCTTCGGGTCGCGGTGCTGGCCGGCGTGTACCTGGTCGCCGATCGCCGGCTGGGAGCTGCTGCTCGTCGGGCGCGGCGTCGATCCTCGCCGGCGTGCTCTACACCGGCGGCCCGCGGCCCTACGGCTACGAGGGCCTCGGCGAGGTGTTCGTGTTCCTCTTCTTCGGGCTCGTCGCCGTGACCGGCTCGTACTTCGCGCAGACCGAGCAGCTGACCTGGGAGGCGTTCGCGCTCGCCGTGCCGGTCGGGCTGCTGGCGGCGGCGATCCTCGTGGTCAACAACGTGCGCGACCTCGAGACCGACCGGCGGGCGGGCAAGCGGACGCTGGCCGTGCGCCTCGGCCGCGGCCGGGCGCGCGCGCTCTACGCGGCGATGGTCTACGGGGCGTTCGTGCCGCCCTGCTGCCGTGGCTGCTCGGGATCGGACGAGCTGTCGGCGTGGCTGGCGCTGGCCGTGCTCGCGTTGCCGCTCGCGGTCCCGGTGGTGCGCATCGTCCGCAGCCGTACCGATGGGCCTTCGCTCAACGGTGCGCTGGCGCGCACTGGCATGCTCCAGCTCGTGTTCTGCGCGCTGCTGTCGGCCGGGATCCTCGCGAGCTGATGGCCGAGCTGACGGTCGAGACGGTCCGGCTGCGCTCGCGCGCGCCCGCTGCTCGCGGCGTGGGGCGTGCTCGACGATCGCGAGCTGCTGCACGTGCGGCTCGACTTCGGGGGCGACGACTTCGGCGAGGGCGAGGCGGCGCCGCTGGAGGCCTACGACGGCGTCCCGCTCGCCGCGGTGCGCGCCGCGCTCGACGCCTACGGCGGGGTGCTGGAGCGCGCCGCCCCGGGCGCGACGCACGCCGAGCTGCTCGCCGCCTGCGCCGCCGAGCGGCCATTGCCACAGGCCTTGGCCGCCGTCGATCTCGCGTTGTGGGACCGGGCGGGCCGCCGCACCGGGTTCCCGGTCGCCGAAGCTGATCGCCGCGGGCGCGGTGCGCGCGGTCCCGGTCAACGCCGTCGTCGGCGCGGAGGACCGCGCCGGCGCCGGCGCGGGCGGCGCAGCGCCGCGGCCGAGGCCGGGTTTCGCTGCCTCAAGCTCAAGGTCGGCGTGGGCGACGACGCCGGGCGGCTCGCCGCCGTGCGCGCGGCGGCGGGCGACGCGGTGGCGCTGCGGGTCGACGCCAACGGCGCGTGGGCGACGGCCGACGAGGCGCTCGCCAACCTGCGCGCGCTCGCCCCGGTCGGGATCGAGGTGTGCGAGGAGCCGGTGCACGGCCTCGAGGTCATGCGCGCGGTGCGGACGCGTTCGCCGGTGCCGGTGGCGATGGACGAGACGGCCGCCGAGCGCGGCGCGCCCGGCTCGGGCGCCGCCGACGCGGTCTGCCTCAAGGTCTCGCGCTGCGGCGGCATCTCGGGGCTGCTGCGAGACGCCCGTGCTGCGCGGGCGGCGGGCGCCAAGGTCTACGTAGCGTCGACGTTCGACGGTCCGTTGGGGGTTGCGGCGGGGCTGCATGCGGCTGCGGGGTTGCGGGCGTCTGGGCCGGTGGGGTTCTGTGGGCTGGCCTCGTTGGGGTGGTTCGAGGGGTTTGGGGACGTTCTCGCTCCGGTTGAGGGCGTCGATTGCGGTCCCCGGGGGGCCGGGGTTGCTCGGGGGAACGTCAACGGCGGCTGGGTAGGTTCTCCCTTTCCTCTCCCCCTCCTAATTCTTCTCCAACACCCAACACCCATCCCGCTACCGTGGCTCGGACCGGCCGCCGCCGCAGCTCGTTCATTTGATGATGATGAGGGGATCCCGAAAGGCGGGCGGCAGCTCGGCTTTGTGTTGCCTTGCACAGCGCATCGATGGAAGTCGCGGTGGCTGGCCGCGAGCGAGCCCGAGCGCCGCTCGGGCTGTTGGGCGCTCGATCGCTCCAGCCGGCCACTGCGCTCACCACGGCGCACGACCGTCGAGGCCGAGCAGCGGGTGCTCGCCGAGCGCGAGCGGACGGGGTGGGGTCCGCGGCTGTTGGCCCGCCGACCGGCGTGCCGCATTCGACGGTGCACGCGATCCTCAGCGCTACGGCCGCTCACGCGTGCCACGGACGCCGCGCAGGCGTTCCGGCGCTACCAGTGGCCGTGCCCGGGCGATCTGCTGCACATGGACATCAAGCGCTACCGGCGCTTCCGGCGGCCCGGGCACCCGTTCATCAACGACGAGCGCCGACCAGCAAAGAGATCACCACCCAGCTCGCTACGACTACTGCCACGCGATCGTCGACACCACCGCCGCCTGGCCTACGCCGAGCTGCTGGCCGACACCCGCGCCGCCACCGTCACCGCCTTCACCAGCCGCGCGCTCGCCTGGTTTGCCGCCCGCGGCATCGAGGTCCAGCGGGTGATGACCGACGGCCCTCGAGCTACACCCACAACCGCAGCCTGCGAACGCTGCTGACCCACGCGATCCGGCACATCGTCACCCCGCCCTACACGCCACGCTCGAACGGCAAAGTCGAGCGCCTCCACCAGACGATGGACCGCGATCGGCGCGCGGCCAGCTCTACCGCAACAGCAGCCCCGAACCGCGCCCTGAAACACTCGCTCCACCACTACAACCACCACCACCCCACAGCGCACTCAGCGCCACCACCATCACCCGCCTCTCAACCTCTACACGACAGTAGGCGGCCGTGGCGCGGGGCCGCCGCGCGAGGCGCCGCGCGGTCGCCGCGGGCGCTAACTATCTCAGATCACGCCTTTATTGGCGAGGTAAAACAATGGATCGCCAATTATCCCCGATTAGCGACGAATCACCCATCCTTATAGTTCCGCGAACCATTCGATTTAGCCCGGAAACCAGCCTACGCGACATGTTCGCGCATCACCGACCCCGCCGGCCCCTCACTCTCCCTACCCAGCGCAGTGCGACGTGACGTTCTTCACCGCACGCTGAGCTCAGCCGCAGCGCTCACCGGATCCGACGGCAGATGCCGCGCGCCCGCGTCGGCGACCACGTTCGCCGCCGCCCCCGCGCCGCCGACAGCGACCTCCACCCGGCCGGCCACCCGCGCCAGCCCCTCGGCGGCGGCGTACAGCGGGCCGGGTTGGACGGCGCCGATGACGACCTGGGTGGGATCGACGAGGCCGATCGTGCCCTCGAGCGCCTCTGCCGGCGTGTCCGGGCCGAGGTACGTCACCCGCCAGCCGCGGCGGTGGAGCGCGAGGCCGCAGCAGAGCAGGCCGAGGTCGTGCCGCTCGCCCGACGGGCACGCGAGCACCGCGCGCGGGCCGAGCCCGTCGTCCCAGTCGCGGGCCAGGCCGCGCAGGCGGCCGGTGACGAGCTCGGTCGCGAAGTGCTCCTGGGCCACCGAGAGCTCCCCGCGCGCCCACCCGTCGCCGACCTCGTGCAGCGTCGGCAGCACGACGTCGCGCAGCGCGCTGTCGAGCGACCGCGCCGCCGAGGACGCGATCGAGCTCGGCATGGGCCGCCGCCGAGTCGTAGCGCACGAGCGCCCCGAGGAGGTCCGGCGTCGCGGGCTCGACCGCCGCCTCCGTCGACTGCGCGGTGACCGCGTTCGCGGCCTCCGAGGCGGCCAGGCCGCCGTCGATCAGCTCGCGCATGCGCCGCGCGCGGACCTCGTCGACGCGGTCGTAGACCCGGTAGCCGCCGCCCGTCCGCCGCGGCCGCAGCACGCCGTAGCGGCGCTCCCATGCCCGCAGCGTCTCCGCGCCGACACCCACACGCCGGCTCAGCTCGCCGATCCGGACGCCGGACGGCAGGGGCACGTTCATCGCCGACACGGTATTGAATTGGACAATCACTTGGCAAACCCTGCACGAAGTCTGTACAGTGCCGATGCGCCAGGTTCATTCATGGAACCGCTTCCACCGACCCAGCTGCGAGATCCCGAGGCGTTCACCGCCGCCTACCGTCGCCTTGCGCCCACGGCCCAGGCGGCCGCGGCGTCAGTGCTGCGCGACTACGACGCCGCGCAGGACGTCGTCCAGGACGTGTTCGCCGCGCTCTGGAAGCACCCCGAGACCTACCGCCCCGAGCGCGGCTCGCTGACGACGTTCATCCGGATCATGGCCCGCAGCCGCGCGCTCGACCGCGTGCGCTCCCACGCCGCCGGCGCCGCCGCGCATGGACGCAACGTCCGCGAGGCGCTCGCCCGGCCCGCGTTCGCCGAGCCGACGAGCGAGACGGTCATCCGCCGCGACACCAGCCGCGAGGTGCTCACCGCGCTCGAGCGCCTGCCCGACGGCCAGCGCGCGGCCGTGCTCCTCCACCACGTCGGCGGCCTCACCGACCGCGAGCTCGCCCAGGCGACCTGCGTCCCGCTCGGCACTGCGAAGAGCCGGATCCGGCTCGGTACGGCGCGCGCGCGGGACGCGGTCGGCCACAGCGTCGCCGCCTAGCCGCGCCCCACCGCGCCGCGACACCACGCCACGCCACGCGGCCGCGCCCAGCCCCGCGTCATCATGCACGCGTGCTCCTCGTGCGCGAGTCCTCCCCGCGGCACCCGGCGCTCGAGGTGGCGGTCTCGCACGCGCTGGTCGAGCGGGCGAGCGAGGGTGCGCTGGGTCCCGTGCTGCGCGTGTACCGGCCTGCGCCGACGCTGGCCTTCGGGCGCCTGGACGCGCTGCGGCCGGGCTTCGCGGCGGCCGCGGCGGCCGCTCGCGCCCACGGCTTCGAGCCGGTGGTGCGCGCGCCCGGCGGGCATGCCGTCGCGTACCACGACGGCTGCCTCGTGGTCGACGAGGTGGTCCCCCACGCCGATCCGCTCGCCGGCCTGCAGGAGCGCTTCCGGAGCTCGGCCGAGACACTCGCCGACGCGCTTCGCCAGGTCGGCGTCGACAGCCGTGTGGGACGCGTCGCCGGCGAGTTCTGCCCCGGCGAGCACACGGTCAACGCGCGCGGCGCAGTCAAGCTCGTCGGCAACGCCCAGCGCGTCGTCCGCCACGCCTCGCTGCTCGCCGCGTCGATCGCCGTCACCGACGCCGCGAGCCTGCGCGCGGTGCTCGAGGACGTCTACGCCGCGCTCGAGCTCGAGTGGGACCCGGAGACGGCCGGCGGAGTTGCCGACGAGACCCCGGTGGGGCCCGACGAGGTCGAGCGTGCGGTGGTCGCTGCGTACGGCCGCGGCGGCGAGCTCGTCGCGGCGGAGCTCGACGCGACCACGCTCGTCCGCGCGCGTGAGCTCGAGCCGCGACACCAGGTCGCGGCGCTCGAACTTCGGCATTGAGTGAGTGAGATCGGCCGGAGCCGGCCCTCGATGCCGCAGTTGAGGTTCAGGCCGCCCCGAGCGCCCGCGCCGCGGCCGCCACGCCCGCGGCTACGCCGAGGACCACGAGCAGCGGCGCGCGCAGCGCCAGCGCCACGGCGGCCGCGGCGACGCCCGCGATCCGCGCGTCGACGACGAGCGCCCTGCCGTCGGCGGCCGTCTGGCCGACGACGAGGGCAGCGAGCAGCGCGGGCGCGAGCAGCGGCATCACGACCGCTACGCGGCGGGGCAGCGGCCGATCCGCGTAGACCACGGTGCCGGCGCCTTTGAGCGCGACCGTGGCCAGCCCGACGGCGACGACGGCGATCCAGACGGCGGTCATCGGCGCGGGTCTCGGGCCGCGAGGACGTTGACGGCGGCGGTCATCGGCGCGTCTCCCGGACCGTGAGGGCGAAGACGGATCCGAGGGCGGCGGCGACGATCGGCAGGCCCGGCGGGACGAGCGGGGTGAGCGCAAGCGCGATCACGCCGCCGGCGAGGGCCGCCGCGCGGGCGCGCCGCCCGTCGAGCTGGCCGACGAGCAGCGCGAGGAAGAGCGCCGGGAACATGGCGTCGAGCCCGTAGTCGGCCGGATCGCCGAGCGCGCTGCCGCCAAGCACGCCCGCGACGGTGCCTGACGTCCACGCGACCATCAGCACCAGTCCGGCGCCCAGCAGGCGACCGCGCCGCACGCGCCCGTCGCTCTGCGCAACCGCCCACGACTCGTCGACCGCCAGCTGCGCCTCGGCGAGGCGCCGACCGGTCGAGCCGCGCAGCGCCGGAGCCACGGAGATGCCGATCGCCAGGTAGCGCAGGTTGAGCAGCACGGCGGCCACGATCGCGGCGGTCACCGCCCCGCCCGACTCGAGCACCGAGGCGACCGCGAACTGCGCCGAGCCGGCGAACGTGGTCAGCGACATCAGGATCGGCGGCACGATGCCCATGCCCGCATCGCGCGCCAGCACGCCGAACGAGGCGCCGAAGATCGCCGCCGCGATCGCGATCGGCGCGGCCGCGCGGGCGCCGGCCGCCACGTCCTTGGCGATCGGCACCGAGGGGGCACCGTCGGTTGCATCGCCGGGGGCACCGCCGCCGGTTGCATCGCCGGGGGCACCGCCGCCGGTTGCATCGCCGGGGGCGACGACTTGCGGGGAGGCCACCGCGTCCGCCATAATGGTGCTCGCTTCCATGATGATGGATACTGTTCCATGGAAGTAGAACTTTGTCCAGTACGGTAGACCACACTCCTGACGGGCAGCCCGGCGTCGACGCGTTCGTGCGTGCGGTGGCGGCGAATATCCGCACGCTGCGCGCCCAGGCCGGGCTCACGCTCGCCGACCTCGCCGCGGCCGCCGGGCTCGGCAAGTCGACGCTCGCCCAGCTGGAGTCGGGCCGGGCCAACCCGAGCGTGGAGACCCTGTGGGCGATCGCGGCGGCGCTCGAGGTGTCGTTCGCGCGCATCGTCGAGGAGGAGCGGCCGTCGCTGCGGGTGGTCCGCGCGTCCGACGTGACGCCGCTGCTCTCGTCCGAGACCCCGGGCTGGGCCGGCCGGCTGCTGAGCGCGTCCCAGGCGCGCAGCACCTTCGACCTCTACGCGCTCGACCTCGAGGCGGGAAGCGCCCGCCACGCCGACGCCCACCACGCCGGCGTCATGGAGCACCTGCTGCTCGTCACCGGCCGCCTGCGCGCCGGCCCTGCAGGCAACGCCGTCGAGCTCGCGTCCGGCGACCTCCTCACCTTCCAGGCCGACGTCCCGCACGTCTACGAGGCGCTCGAGACCTCGCACTGCGTGCTCCTGATGGCGTACCCCTAGCCGCGGCGGCCCCGCGGCGTGCAGCGGCGGTCAGCCGATCGCCGCCGCGCGCAGCGGCGGTCAGCCGATCGCCGCCGCCACTGCCTCCGGGCGCTCGAGCTGCACCGCGTGACCGGCGCCCGGCACGACCTCCAGCCGGGCCGCAGGAAGCGCGGCGGCCATGCGCTCGGCGATCTCGCGGAACTTCGCGTCGCGCTCTCCCGCGACGAGCGTGACCGGCATCGCGAGCTTCCCGAGCCGGTCCCAGAGCGGCGTCATGACCCCCGTGCCGAGCCCGCGCAGTGAGGCGGCGAGTCCTTCGGGCGTATTGCGCAGCCGGTCGGCGTGAGCCGCGGCGGCGACGCGTGGATCCTGGCCGGCGAACAGCGGCTGCGCGCCCCACTCCTCCGCGAACGCCGCCACGCCGACCGCCTCGATGCGGTCAGCCAGCGCCTCGTCTTCGCGGCGGCGCTGCTCGCGCTCTGCGGCGTCGACGAGGCCGGGGCTGGCCCCGATCAGCACCAGGCGCTCGACGATCGCCGGCAACGCGAGCGCGGCGTGGAGCGCGATCCGCCCGCCCATCGAGTAGCCCACGAGCACGCAGCGGTCGTCCGCCAGCGCGCGCACGTAGGCGGTGCACGCCGAGAAGGAGGCCGGCCGGCGCTCGGCCGCCTGGCCGTGCCCCGGGAGGTCGGGCGCCAGCGCGCGATAGCGTCCGCCGAGCTCCGCGACCGTCCGCCGCCAGCTCTGCCGCGTCTGGCTGAAGCCGTGCAGGAGGACGAGCCGCTGCGGCATGCCGCCAGATCATGACGCCGACCCACGACGCCCACGACCCGCGCGACACGTACCTCGGGCTGCGGGCGTTCGTGGACGAGCTCGCCCGCTGCGGCGTGCGCGAGGCCTGCACGTCCCCCGGCTCGCGGTCGACCCCGCTGGTGCTCTCGCTCGCGCGCGAGGAGCGGATCAGGGCGACGTCGCATCTTGACGAGCGGTCCGGCTCGTTCTTCGCGCTGGGGATCGGCAAGGCCACGGGCGTGCCCGCGGTGCTGGCGTGCACCTCGGGGACGGCGGCGGCGAACTACGCGCCCGCCGTGTTCGAGGCGCGCGAGGCGCGCGTGCCGCTGCTCGTGCTCACCGCCGACCGCCCGCCCGAGCTGCGCGACGTCGGCGCCGGGCAGACGATCGACCAGGTCAAGCTCTACGGCGCGGCGGCGAAGTGGTTCACGGAGGTCGACGACCAGCCCGCCACGCCGGCGCGCCTGCGCTGGCTGCGCCAGCTCGCGTGCCGCGCCTTCCTGACCGCGCTCGACGGCCGCCCCGGCCCAGTGCACCTCAACTTCGCGCTGCGCGAGCCACTCGTGCTCGACGAGCCACTGCCGCCGGACGAGGGCGGCCGCGCCGGCGGGCGGCCGTGGGTGACCCGTCCGCATCCCGAGCCGCAGGCCCCGCCCGAGCTCGTGGACGGCCTGCGCGCGGAGCTCGAGGCGCGTCCGCGGGCGGTGCTCGTCGCCGGCCGGGCGGAGCGCGACCCGGGCCTCGGAGAGGCGCTGGCGGCGTTCGCCGAGCGGGCGGCGATCCCGCTGCTCGCCGATCCGCTCTCCGGAGCCCGCCGCGGCCCGGCCGCGGTCGCGCACTACGACGCGCTGCTCCGCAACCAGGCCTGGGCCGCCGCGCACGCGCCCGAGCTCGTGCTGCGCGTGGGCGACCTGCCGACGTCGAAGCCGCTGCGGCAATGGCTCGCCGGACTCGGCGAGGCGCTCCAGGTCGCCTTCGACGCCGAGAACGCGTGGCAGGACCCCACCGGATCGGTCGCCACGCTCGCGGCGGCCGATCCGCGCGCCACGCTCACCGCGCTCGCCGAGCGGCTCGGCGCCAAGGGGGCGCTCGGGCGGCGCTCGAAGCCACGCGACCGCGCGTGGCTCGAGGACTGGCACCGCGCCGACCGCGCGGCGGCGGGCGCGATCGCCGGCGCGCTCACGCCGGCCGGGTTGAGCGAGCCGCGGGTGGCCGCCGAGCTCGGCGCCGGCCTGCCGGCCGAGGCCACCGTGGTCGTCGCCTCCTCGATGCCCGTCCGCGACGCCGAGACGTTCTTCCCGGCGCGCGACCAGCCCCCGCGCGTGCTCGCCAACCGCGGCGCCAACGGCATCGACGGCACCGTCTCGACGGCGTTCGGCGTCGCCGCCACCGCGAGCGGCCCGGTCGTGCTCCTGATCGGCGACGTCGCACTGATCCACGACCTCGGCGGCCTGCTCGCCGCCTCCCGGCTCGGCCTCAAGCTCACGATCGTGCTCTTGCACAACGACGGCGGCGGCATCTTCCACTTCCTGCCCGTGGCCGGCGAAGCCGAGTTCGTCGAGCACGTCGCCACGCCCCACGGCCTCGACTTCGCCCACGCGGCGGCGCTGTTCGGCCTCGGCTACGAGGTCGCCGACGACGTCGAGACCTTCCGCGCCGCGCTCGGCCGCGCGCTCGCCGCCGACCGCACGAGCGTCGTCGCGGTCCACACGGACCGTGAGGCCAACGTCGCCGTCCACCGCGCCGTGTGGGAAGAAGTCGCGCGTGATCGCTAGCGTTATCTAATCAAGGCGCTCGCGCGAGCTTGCGAGTGCGAGTAAGCCGCACATGACATCCGACGGCCATCAGATCGGCTACAAGGCGCTCCCGCGCGGCGTCCCCGTCGTCACGTCGGAGGGGATCGAGATCGGCACCGTCCAGCGCGTGCTCGACAACGCGCGCGAGCACATCTTCGACGGAATCGTCGTCGCGACGCGCGACGGGCGCCGGTTCGTCGACGCTCCCGAGGTGGCCCGCATCACCGAGCGCCGCGTGACGCTCACGATCACCGCGCGCGAGGCGCAGGACCTGCCCGAGTACGGCGGCATGCGGGCCTCGATGGGAACGCGTGCCCAGCGCGCCGGGCGCCGCTGGAAGCGCCGCCTCAGCCGCTGAGCACCGGGAGCAGCGCGCCGAGCTTGACCTCGGTCTCGGCCAGCTCGGCCGCGGGGTCCGAATCGCGCACGACCCCCACGCCGGCGTACAACCGCGCCTCCCGCCCGCGCAGCAGCGCGCAGCGCAGCGCGACGCAGAACTCGCCGTCCTCGTTCGCGTCCGTCCAGCCCACCGGCCCGGCGTACCAGCCGCGGTCGAGCCCCTCGAGCGCCGGGATCTGCGGCGCGGCGGCGGCGTGCGGCTCGCCGCCCACCGCCGGGGTCGGGTGCAGCAGCCCCGCCAGCTCGACGGCGCTGCGCGGGTGCGTGAGCTGCGCGCGGATCGGCGTGGCGAGGTGCTGGATGTTGGCCACCTTGACGATCGCCGGCTCCTCCGGCGCGGCCACCCACACGGCGTGCGGGCGCAGCGCGCGGGCGATCCGCCGCGTGACGATCGCCTGCTCCTCGCGATCCTTGTCGGAGCGCATGAGCTGCTCGCCGAGGTGGTCGTCGACCGCCGGGTCGGCCGACCGGCGGGTCGAGCCGGCGAGCGCCACGGTCGAGGCGCGCAGACCCTCCCGGCGCACGAGCAGCTCGGGCGAGGCGGCGACGAACGCCGCGTCGCCGCGGCCGGCGCAGAAGACGTAGCAGGACTCGAAAGCGCCCCGCAGCACGCCGAACACGGCCGCGGCGTCATGGTCGGCGGGAGCGTGCACGGCGACCTCGCGGGCGAGCACGATCTTCTCGAAGTCGCCCGCCCGGATCCGCTCGGCCGCCCGCGAGACCGCGGCCACGTAGTGCTCGGGCGGGGCTACCGACGCGATCCGGAAGCGCCCCGCGGGCGCGGGGTCGAGCAGCGGCAGCGGCGCCTCGCGCAGCTCGTCCGCGCGCCGGGCGAGCCGGGCGGCGAGCTCCTCGGGGACGTCGTCGGGAGCCGCGAGCGCGGCGAGCGTGAGCCGGACGTCGGCCCCGCGGCGGGCGATCGCCACCTCGGGGACCACGAGGTCACCGGCGCCGAAGCCGGTCCAGTGCGGCGCGGCGCCCCCCTCGTCGGCGAACGCGAACCCGCCGACCGCCACCAGGCCGGCGCCAGCCGGGCCGTCGGGCACGTCGGCGCAGGCGCTCCCGACCAGCTCGCGCCACGCCGCGGCGACGCGCGCGAAGCGCCCCGGCCCTGCCGCGCTCAGGCGGCGGACGCAGCCGAGCGTGGCGAGCGCAGCCCCGCCGCGGTCGGGCTGCTCGAAGCAGAACCACTCCTCGCCCGGCCGGCGGGAGGCGAAGACCGTCGCGCTCGGGTCGACGTCCGGCCGCACGGCCACGGTGACCCCGGCGAGCACCTCGCGACCGCTGCGACGGGCCTGCCGCACGGCGGCCTCGCAGCGCCGGCGCAGCGTGTGGTCGAGCGCGAGTGCCGTGAGCGTGGCGGTCACGCCCACGGAGGGTACGACGAGGGGTGCCCAACGGGACATCGCCTAACTCGGAATGGCCCGTCGGGCGGGGCCCCGCCTCATCGGTTTGCGGTGAAGCTGACCGGGCCGGTGCGGCAGCGGTCGATCACCCGGCCGGCAAGGGAGCGCGCCACGCTCGTCACCGACAGCCGGCCGCCGACCCCGGTGGGCGTCAAGCGGCCGCGCACGGTCACGCGGAAGCGCTCGCGGGCGTCGGCGTAGCGCAGTGTGAAGCGCTCGCGCAGCACGAACGTGCCGTCAGCGGCGATCGGCCCGCCGGGCGTGAGGTTGATCTGCTCGTACGCGAGCTCCCGGCAGCGCAGGCGGTACTCGAAGACTGCTCGCGTGACGCGTGCACCGTCGACGCCGAGCAGGAACGCCCGCGGCCTGTCGCCGGCCTGGCTCGTCAGCCCCTTGAGCCCGCCCCCGGCCTCCCACCGGCGCTCGCCGGTCGCGCAGCGCCCCACGACCCGGCGCCCGCGCCGGAACGTCAGCCGCACGCGCGCGGTGCCCGACGCCGTCGACCCGACGACGCGGCCGGCGAGCGTGAAGCGCGAGACGCGCCGCACGCGGCGGTCGTCGCGTGGGCGCCCGCGAGTGGTCGCGGCGACCGAGAACGACCCGTCGGTGGCCAGCGGCACGCGGCGCTGCATCGCGCCCGCCCCGCAACGAGCCGTCAGGTAGGCGCGCACCACCACATCCCCGCCGGACGTCCGCAGGCTGACGACCGTGTCCGGCACCCGGCCCCCGCCTCTGTCTCGGCCTTCGGCCTCGCCGCCGGCTTCGCCTAGCATCGCGCCGGCGGAGGCCGGCCACAGCAGCACCGCGCCGACCGCCAGCGCGAGCGCGCGCACCTACGTCTCGCTGCGCCCGCGCGAGATCGCGATCTCGCCGGTCCTCGCCATCTCGACGAGCCCGAACGGCCGCACCATCCGCTCGAAGGCCTCGATCTTCTCCCACGTGCCGGTGACCTCGACGATCAGCGAGCGGCGCGTGACGTCGATGATCTTGCCGCGAAAGATCTCCACCACCTGCATGACCTCGCCGCGGGCCACGCCGTCGGCGCTCACCTTGAACAGCGCGAGCTCGCGGGACACGGTCTCGGTCGGCTCGAGGTCGCGGATCTTGATCACGTTGACGAGCTTGTGCAGCTGCTTGGTGACCTGGTCGATCGGGTGCATCGCCCCGTCGAGCGTGAGCGTGATGCGCGACAGCGACTCGTCGTCGGTCGGCCCGACGGCCAGCGTGTCGATGTTGAACCCCCGGCGCGCGAACAGGCCCGCGATGCGGGTGAGCACGCCCGGCTTGTTCTCCACCAGGATCGAGAGGATGTGCTTGCGGCCGGTGCGGACGGCCGTCGTCGCCTCGAGCTCCTCGAGCGTCAAAGGCTCCTTGGTCCCCGGCTCGCCCATCAGCCCACCATTTCGCGGGCTGCCGCGCCCGCGGGGATCATCGGGTAGGTGTTCTCCTCGCGCGTGACGCGCACGTCGACCACCACGAAGCCGGGCGTCTCGATCGCCGTCCGCAGGTCGCCGACGAGCGTCTTCTTGTCGGTCAGCCGAACGCCGGTGCCGCCGTAGGCCTCGGCGAGCTTGACCCAGTCGGGCCACTCCCCCATGTCGACGTTCGAGTAGCGCTTGTCCCAGAACAGCTCCTGCCACTGGCGGACCATGCCCAGGTAGCCGTTGTTCATGATCACGACCTTCACCGGGATGTCGTGCGCCCGGCAGGTGGCCAGCTCCTGGGTGTTCATCTGGAACGAACCGTCGCCGGTCAGGAGCACGCTCGGCACGTCCGGAACCCCGACCGCGGCGCCCATCGCCGCCGGCAGGCCGAAGCCCATCGTGCCGAGGCCGCCGGAGTTGATCCAGCGGCGCGGCTTGGCGAAGTGGAAGTACTGCGCGGCCCACATCTGGTGCTGGCCGACGTCCGAGGACAGGATGCACTCGCCGCCGGTGGCCTCGTACAGCGCCTCGACCAGGTACTGCGGCTTGATCTCGCCGTCGGCGGAGTCGTCGTAGCGCAGCGGGTGCTGGGCGCGCCAGCCCTCGATCCGCTCCCACCAGGCGGCCAGGCGGGCCGGGTCGGGCGCGAGCGCGCGGTACTCGAGCGTCAGCCGCGAGAGGACGTTGCGGGCGTCGCCGACGATCGGGATGTGCGCGGGGACGTTCTTGGAGATCTCCGCGGGATCGATGTCGACGTGGATGAACTTGGCGCGCGGGGCGAACTCGGACAGCTTGCCGGTCACGCGGTCGTCGAAGCGCGCGCCGACGGCCACGATCAGGTCGGCCTCGTCCATCGCGTAGTTCGCCGCCCGGGTGCCGTGCATGCCGGGCATGCCGAGCCACTGCTCGTGCGGCGCGGGGAACGCGCCGAGGCCCATCAGCGTGCAGGTCACCGGCAGCCGGTCGCTGGTGACGAGCTCGCGCAGCTCGGCGGCGGCGTTCGCGTTGATCACCCCGCCGCCGGCGTAGATCACCGGCCGGCGGGCGTTGGCCATCGCCTTGGCGGCGAGGCGGATCTGCTTCGAGTTGCCCTCGGTGGTGGGCTGGTAGCCGGGGAGGCGCAGGTCCTCGACCGGCTGGTAGTCGATCTCCGCGCGCGTGAGGTCGACCGGCATGTCGATCAGCACCGGGCCCGGCCGCCCGCTGCGAGCGAGGTGGAAGGCCTCGTGCACCGCCCGCGGGATCTCCGTCGGGTGCTGGATCATGAACGAGTGCTTGACGATCGGCATCGTGATGCCGAACGTGTCCGCCTCCTGGAAGCCGTCCGTGCCGAGCAGGTCGGTCCGCACCTGGCCGGTGAAGGCCACGAGCGGCACCGAGTCCATCATCGCGTCGGTCAGCGGCGTGACGATGTTCGTCGCGCCCGGGCCTGAGGTGGCGAACACGACGCCGACGCGCCCGGTCGCCTTCGCGTAGCCCTCGGCGGCGTGGCCGCCGCCGGCCTCGTGGCGGACGAGCACGTGCCGGATCCCGGCGTCCACGAACGCGTCGTAGGTCGGCAGGTTGGCCCCGCCGGGGTACCCGAAGACGACGTCCACGCCCTCGGCCTTGAGGCATTCCATGACCGCGTCGACCGCTCGCATATGGCGCGGCAGTCTAACGATGCGCCGAGGCCGATTCCGGCACGATCGCGCGCTCCGGGAAGTCCATGTCCTCCCCGCAGCGCATGCACACCTGGTCGTAGAGCTTGACCACGTTCCCGCAGCGCGGGCACTGCCGGCGGACCTCGTCGCGCTCGACGCGGTAGAGCACGGCCGCCAGCAGGCCGATGAACGGCAGCAGCGCCGAGATCAGGAACCAGAGCACGAACGACGATCCCTTGATCCGCGCGACCCACCCTCCGGCGAGCCCGAAGAACAGGCAGATCACGAGGTACGCCATCGCTTCTCAGGGTACCGCCGGGGCCGCGGCCTCTCCGGCCGCGTCGAGCGCCGGCCGCATGGCCGGATGCAGGCGCCGCCGCAGGCGCCGGCGGGCGCCGCTGAACGCGAGGTTGGCGACGGTCGCGAACCCGTGCTCGTCGGTGCGGAGCGCGAGCAGCAGGTGGGCGATGCGGTCCGCGGACGGGAGCGTCTTGTCGTCGACGTGCACGCACCAGCAGTGCACGCGCCGCCCGCCCGGGCGCACCAGCACGGCGCCGGACTCCCCCACGAGCCACACGCCGAGCGAGCCGCGCTCGAGCACGAGGCCGGAGCTCGTGTGCAGGTCGCGCGCCTCGTGGCCGACCAGGTCGCCGAGCAGCCCGACCGCCGCCTGCTCCGGTCCGGCGGCCGCGCGCGGGCGCGGCTTGAGCACGTTCGCACCCCGCTTGGCGTACAGGGCCGGGATCACCCACGCGTGGGCGAGGAGGATGGCGGCCAGCGGCGCCGTGAGCGGCTCGAGCGAGAGCAGCACCGCGGACGCGATGCCGTAGGGGATCGTGTGGGCGACGGTCGTGAGCGTCCAGATCCGGCCGCGCCGCACGAGCCGGGCGTCGTCGACCCGCGGTCGCCAGTAGACCGCCGCGGTCTCGCGGAGCGGCTCGGCGGTCACCCGCCGGCGATCGGGCGGCGCAGGATCACGAGCGGTGCGTCCAGCGGCAGCTCGTCGACCTGGCGCGCCCGCCCCTCACCCTCGCTCACGACCGCGTAGTAGCCCGCGTCGAGCTGCTCCCGGAAGGCGGCGACGGCCGCCTCGCCCGCCTGCTCGTCCTCCGCGGTCCACTCCGCAACCGTGGTGTGCCCGGTCTCGTCCATGCGGATCAATCTGGCCATGGCGGAATGGTACGCCCCGCGCGAGGCCTGATCGGCCGCCGAGCGGGTACTAGGGCGCCAATGAGGAGCATCGTCGCACCGGGAACCTTGCTGGCCATCATCCTGCTCGCGGCGCTCGCGCCCGCCGCTGGAGCGCAGCGCATGCAGTTCGACCGCCAGCTCAAGGCCGAGACGGTGTGCTTCACGGTCAACAACCAGAACGACCCGCAGCCGAGCGTGCTCTACGGCAAGCGCTTCACCGACGGGCCCGTCAGCCGCCAGACGCCGGCGATCGTGCTCGTCCACGGCGCGGCGTCGTCCGTGGAGAACTGGGACTTCTCGCCGTCGTGGTCGGTCGCTCGCGCCCTCGCGGCCGCCGGCTACGTGGTCTACGCCTACGACCGGCTCGGCTACGCGCGCAGCACGTACGACCGTCCCGCCGGGGGGCTGCGCACCTCGCTCCCTGGGCACCGGTTCATGCTGCACCAGATCGTCGACGACGTCCGGGGCGCCGGCTACGAGACGACGCGGGCGAAGGGCTGCTCCGGGCCGAGGACCAAGGGCGATCTGCGCAGCAACCGCGTCGTGATCGTCGGGCACAGCCTCGGAGGGTTGATCGTCGCCGGCTACCCGGGCCAGTACCACGACGTCGAGGCGATGGTCTCGACCGCCATCAACGGCTCGTTCTCGCCCGAGGAGGGCGAGGACGACGTGGGGCCGGCCGAGGGAGGCCGGTTCACCCCGAACAGCGCCCAGCCCGACTACTTCGACCTCTTCTACACGCGTCAGGACTGCGAGCAGTTCAACGTGTTCGCGCCGGGCCAGGTCCGCTACGCGGTCGACATCGCGTGCGATCCGCGGGGCTTCCTGATCTCGCCGTACGGCGACATCGCCAGCCTCGGCCAGACCGCGGAGGAGAACCGCCGCAACATCGCGCAGATCGGCCCGGGGACCGACGTGCTGCTGTCCTCCGGCGATCACGACACGACCGCCCCGCCGGCGGCGCAGCGCGGCGACTACCGCTACTACCGGGACAACTGCGGCTGCGACGTGACCATGCACATGATCGCCAACAGCGGGCACCTGTTCCAGGTCCACCGCTCGATGGCCGCCTGGGTCGACTACGTCACGGGCTGGCTCACCTCCCGCGGCCTGCCGCCCGAACGGCGCGGCTCCTAGACGCCGAGCTTCTCGCGGATCAGGCGGTTGACCTCGCCGCCGTCCGCCTTGCCCTTCGTCTCGCGCATGATCGGGCCCATGAGCGCACCCATGGCCTTGGCGTTGCCGCCGCGGATGCGCTCCACGACGTCGGGGTTGTCGTCGAGCACGCGGGCCACGATGCCGGCGAGCTCGGAGGAGTCCTCCAGCGCGCCGAGATCCTCGCGGGCGACGATCTCGGCCGGCTCGCCGCCGCCGTCCACCATCCGGTCGAGCACGACGCGGCCGTTGCCGGCCGTGACCGTGCGAGCCTCGACCAGCTCGACGAGCTTGGCCAGCGCGGCCGGCTGCACGCTGTCGACCGAGTCGGCCCGCCCGCGCAGCTCCGTCACCCAGTTGGCGACGGCACGCGGCTCGGCGTCGGTGGCGGCTGAGGCGGCCTCGAAGTAGTCGCCCCACTCGGGATCGAAGGCGAACAGCCGCGCCGTGTCCGCCGGCAGCGTGCGCTCGTAGCGCTCGGCGCGCGCCACCGGCAGCTCGGGCAGCGCCTCGCGCGCGGCAGCCAGCATCGCCTCGGTCGGCGCGACAGGCACGAGGTCGGGCTCCGGGAAGTAGCGGTAGTCGTGCGCCTCCTCCTTCGAGCGCAGCGAGCTCAGCCGGCCCGACGTGGGGTCGAAGTGCAGCGTCTCCTGCACCACCGGCTCGCCGGACTCGAGGAGCGCCGTCTGCCGCTCGATCTCGGCGTTGATGCCCTTCTCCAGGAAGCGGAACGAGTTCATGTTCTTGAGCTCGGTCTTGGTGCCGAGCGTCGCGCTGCCGGCCGGCCGCACGGACACGTTGGCGTCGCAGCGCAGCGACCCCTCCTCCATGTTCACGTCGCTCACCCCGAGCTGGCGGAGTGTGACGCGCAGCAGGTTGAGCCACTCGCGCGCCGTCTCGGCCGATCGCAGGTCGGGCTCGGTGACGATCTCGGCCAGCGGCGTGCCGCCGCGGTTGTAGTCGACGACCGAGGCGTCCGAGCCGTGGATGCGGCCGGACTCGCCGAGGTGCACGAGCTTGGCGGCGTCCTCCTCGAGATGGATGCGGTGCAGCCGCACCTCGCCGAGCCGGCCGCCGCTGCACAGCGGGATGTCGTACTGGGAGATCTGGTAGCCCTTGGCGAGGTCGGGATAGAAGTAGTTCTTGCGGTGGAAGATCGACCGCGGCGCGATCTCGCAGTCGAGCGCCATCCCCATCATCAGCCCGAAGTGGATCGCTCGGGCGTTGGTCACCGGGAGCGACCCGGGCATCCCCAGGCACACCGGGCAGGTGCGCGTGTTGGGCTCCTCGCCGAAGCCCAGCTCGCAGCCGCAGAACATCTTCGTGCGCGTGGCGAGCTGGACGTGGATCTCGAGCCCGATGACCGGTTCCAGGTTCATGCGCGGGCCGCCGATCCGTCGAAGCCGATCGCCTGCTCGAGCGCATAGGCCGCATCGAGGATGCGCGTCTCGCTGAACGCCGGCCCGGTGATCTGGAAGCCCACGGGAAGTCCCTCAGAGAGCCAGGTGGGGATCGAGATCGCCGGGATGCCGGCGAGCGGCATCGGCACCGTGCAGTAGTCGTTGAGGTACATCGCCAGCGGGTCGGCGGTCTTGGCGCCCAGCTCGAACGCGACGCCGGGGGCGGTCGGCGTGACCACGAAGTCGAACCGCTCCCACGCCTCCTGGAAGTCCCGCGCGATCAACGTCCGCACCTTCTGGGCGCGGCCGTAGTAGGCGTCGTAGTAGCCGCTCGAGAGCGCGTACGTGCCCAGCATGATGCGCCGCTTGACCTCGGCCCCGAAGCCCTCCTCGCGGGTCTTGGTGTACATGCTCAGCAGGTCGGCGGCCTCGGCGCGGTGGCCGTAGCGCACGCCGTCGTAGCGGGCGAGGTTGCTCGACGCCTCGGCAGGGGCGATCACGTAGTACGCGGCGATGCCGTGCGGCGCATGCGGGAGGCGCATGGTCTCCACGGTCGCGCCGAGGTCGCGCGCGAGGTCGAGGGTCTGCTCGAACGCCGCCAGCACGCCCGGCTCGATCCCCTCGCCGCTCAGCTCCTCGGCGACGCCGAGCCGGATGCCTTTCAGGTCGGTCGCGTCAGGCAGCCGCACCGGCTCGGGCAGCCCCAGTGAGGTGGAGTCGCACGGGTCGGCGCCGACCATGGCCTGCAGGAGCAGCGCGGCGTCGGTGACGTCGCGCGTCAGCGGGCCCGCCTGGTCGAGCGACGACGCGAAGGCGATCATCCCGTAGCGCGAGACCGCCCCGTAGGTCGGCTTGAGCCCGACGATCCCGCACAGCGCCGCGGGCTGGCGGATCGAGCCGCCGGTGTCGGTCCCGATCGCCCACGGCACCAGGCCGGCGGCCACCGCAGCGGCGCTGCCGCCGGACGAGCCTCCGGGCACACGGCTGCGGTCCCACGGGTTGAGCGTCGGCCCGTAGCCGGAGTTCTCGGTCGAGGAGCCCATCGCGAACTCGTCCTGGTTGGTCTTCGCGAGCACCGGCGCGCCCGCGCGCATCAGCCGCTCGACCGAGGTCGCCGTGTACGGCGGCCGGTAGCCCTCGAGGATCTTCGAGCCGGCCTGCGAGGGGATGCCCTCGGTGCAGAACAGATCCTTGACGCCGAGCGGCACGCCGCCCAGCGGCCCGCTGGGATCGATGGCTTCCGGATCGTCTTCCTCGCAGACCCAGGTGAAGGCGTTGAGCTCGTCGCCGAGCGCGCGGTCGCGGTAGAAGCGCCACAGGTCGCCGCGCTCGAGGTCGCCCTCGCGCACCCGCTCGGCCGCCTGCGCGGCCGTGAGGTCGAGCAGCTCGCTCATCCGGCACCAGGACTGGGGACGCGGAAGCCGGCCGGCGTGGCGTCGGGCGCGCTGTCGAGCGCCTTCTCGCGTGGCAGCGAGGGCCGCGGCTCGTCGTCGCGCAGCACGTTCTCGACGGCCACGACGTGGCTCGTCGGCTCGATGTCGGCGAGGTCGCCCAGCTCGCCGATCTTCTCGATGTGGTCGAGCACCTTCGACAGCTCGCCGCCGAAGCGCTCGATCTCGTCGCCGGTCAGCTCGAGACGGGCGAGCTTGGCGACGTGCAACACCTGCTCACGGCTCAGCATCGGCAGCGATTCTAGGCGCGGGCCTGAGTTCGGGCTCGGGGCCGGGCGGCAGGCCGGGGACGCGCTCGGTGGCGAGCGCGAGCCAGCCGCCCGCGGTAAGCGCGATGGTGGCCGCCAGCGCGAGCCAGGCGCCATAGAGCGGCTCTAGCTCGTCGGATCGCGGGGCGTCGATGAGCCGGAACGCGACGAGCAGCAGCGCGATCAGCCCCGCGACGACGGTCAGGACCTGGGCGGCGACGGGGAGGGCCGGCGAGTCCTGGGTCGCCTGTACGACGGCCAGGGCGATGCCGAGCAGCGCAGCGAGCACGAGCAGGACGTCGATCACGGTCAGCGCCTGAAAGCCGGTGAGCGAGTCGTAGGGAGCGATCGGCAACAGCGGCTGATACCACGGCAGTGCGAGCGAGACCAGCAGCGCCACACCGCCGGCCGCGGCCAGCCACTCCCCGGCGCGGAGGCGGATCAGCTTCATGCCGCCTGCGCTTGCGCCGCCAGCACGGTGTTGCGCAGCAGCATCGCGATCGTCATCGGTCCCACTCCGCCGGGCACCGGGGTGATCAGCCGCGCCCGCTCCGCCGCGGCCTCGAACTCGACGTCGCCGGTCAGCCCGGCGTCGGTGCGGTTGGTGCCGACGTCGATCACCACCGCGCCTCCCTTCACCCAGTCGCCCTTGACGAGCCCTGGCTGCCCGACCGCCGCGACGAGCACGTCCGCGCGCCGGCAGACCTCTCCGAGGTCGCGCGTGCGCGAGTGGCAGGTGGTCACGGTGGCGTTGGCCGCCAGCAGCAGCGCAGCGAGCGGCTTGCCGACGAGGTCGCTGCGGCCGACGACAACCGCCTCGGCGCCCGTGAGCTCGACGTCGTGGCGGCGCAGCAGCTCCATCACGCCCTGCGGCGTGCACGGGCGCAGCCCGGGGCGGCCCTTGGCGAGCAGGCCGGCGGAGATCGGCGTCAGCCCGTCGACGTCCTTGCGCGGGTCGATCAGCTCGGTCAGCGCCGGGCCGTCGACCTGCGGCGGCGTGGGGAGCTGGAGCAGGATGCCGGAGACCGCCGGATCCTCGTTGAGCTCGCGCAGCAGGCGCTCGACCTCATCGTGCGGCGTGTCCGCCGCGAGGCGATGGTCGAAGCCCGCGATCCCGACCTCAGCCGACGCGCGCTGCTTGCCGCCGACGTAGACGGCCGACGCGGGGTCGTCGCCCACCAGGACCGTGGCCAGGCCGGGCCGCGGGTTGCCGTCCTGCAGCCACTCGTCGACCTCGGCCGCCACCTCGGAGCGCACCAGCTGCGCGATCGCCTTCCCGTCGATGATCTCGGCCGCCATTGCGGGCGGGCAGGCTAGACGACGACGCGCTCGCGGCGGCGGACGAGCAGCGCCAGGGTGAGCAGGCAGACGCCGGCGAGCACCAGGTAGGGCACACGGTCGCCCGCCGCGTCGGCGAGGCGCGCGCTCCCCGCCGCGCCGGCCGTCTGGCCGGTCGCCCATGCCAGATTGACGAGCGCGAACGCGAAGCCCTGGTCGACGCCGAACGCCTCCGCGCCGTCGCTCAGCATCGCCATCGCGGGCGTCCAGAGCGTCCCGATCGCCGGCGCGGCGAGGATCACCAGGCCGCCGAGCACCCAGGCGGAGCTCGGCCATGGCAGCGCCAGCATCACGAGCCCGCCGCCCGTCACCCCGGCGATGCTCGGGATCAGCCGCCCGCGGCGGTCGGAGAGGCGGCCGACGAGCGGGTTGACGATCGCTTCGAGCGCCGCGGCGATCAGCCACGCCGCCGCGATCCCGGTCGCTCCCGCGCCGAGCTCGTCCATCCGCAGCGGGCCGAGCACCGCCAGCGTGCCGAACAGCACGCCCGGGAGCGTGGTCAGCCACATGCCCGCGAGCACGCGGCGGTCGCCGAGCGAGGCGAGCAGCGTGCTCACGCGCGAGTCGCCCTCCGGCTGGGCCGCACGCAGGCGCAGCGCCCACACCATCATCGCCGCGCCCATGGCGGCGACCGTCGCGAACACCGGCGCCTGGCCGAGCGCTCCGGCGGCGGCGCCCAGCACCGGGCCGAAGAGCGCCCCGATGATCGCGGCGGCGAGGGCGGTGCCGATCAGCTCGCCGCGCCGCTCGCGGGGGGCGGCGCCGATCAGCCAGCCCAGCGCTCCGGCCCACGACGCCGCGCCGCCGATGCCCTGCACGAAGCGGGCCACGTCGAGCACCACGATGCTGTCGGCGAACGCGAAGACGACGCTCGAGGCCACCAGCAGCCCGAGTCCGAGCAGCACGGTCGGCCGCGTCCCGACCCGCGCGGCCAGCCAGCCGCCCGGCAGCGCGCCGAGGAACGTGCCCGCCGGATACGCCGCGGCCAGCACGCCCGCCGCCGTCTTCGAGAGGTCGTACTCGTCGCTCAGCTCGGGCAGGATCGGCGTGATCGCGGCGTAGAAGACCGTGTCGACGAAGACGACGAGGCAGACGAAGGCGAGCAGACCGCGCATCACGGTCCGATGCTACGGGGCCTCCGCCGGCGCACCGCGGTGGGCCACGCGGCCGCGATCAGCGGCGCTTGAGGGGCGCGTAGTCGGCCATCAGCTTGCGCTCGCGGCCGTCGTCGGCGAAGCGCACCACGACGACGCCGCCCGGCTCGCTGCCGATCACGACGCCCTCGCCGAGCGCCGCGTGCACCACGTCGTCGCCCATCCGGAAGACCTGGCCCGCGCCGTCGCCGCCCGACTCCGCGGAGGCCGCCGCGGCGCCCGACCACGTGGCGATCCGGCCCGTCGGCAGGCCGGCGGCCTCTCTTTCGGCCTGGTCGGTGAGCTCGCGCGGGATCTCCTCGACGAAGCGGGAGCGGACGCCGAACGACTGCGCGCCGAACGCGTTCCGGCGCCGTGCCGACGTGAGCGTGAGGTCGCGCATGGCGCGCGTGATGCCCACGTAGGCGAGCCGCCGCTCCTCCTCCACCCCGCCCTCGTCGAGCGCGCGCGAGTGCGGGAACACCCCGTCCTCCAGCCCGATGATGAACACGATCGGGAACTCGAGCCCCTTGGCGTTGTGCAGCGTCATCAGCGTCACGAGGCCCTCGTCGTCGCGCAGCGTGTCGGTGTCGGCGAGCAGCGAGATCTGCTGCAGGAACTCCTCCACCGAGCCGTTCTCGTTCGTGCCGTCGTACTCGCGGGCCACCTGCACGAGCTCCTCGAGGTTCTCCAGCCGCCCCTGCGCCTCGATCGTCCGCTCGGCCTCGAGGGCATCCCGGTAGCCCGCCTCGCTCAGCGTCTCCGCCAGCACGTCGCCGACCGGCGCGCCGGCGTCGACGCGCTCCTTCAGCCGCTCCATCGTCGACATGAAGCGGCTCAGCGCCTTCTGCGCCGCGGTGCCGAGCCCGGGGACGCGGTCCGGCGCCTCGGCGGCCTCCCAGACGGAGATCCCCATCGTGTCTGCATGCGAGAGCACGCGGGAGAGCGACGTCTGGCCGAGGCCGCGCTTTGGCGAGTTGGCGATCCGGGTGAAGGTCTGCGCGTCCTGCGGGTTGACGAGGAACGTCAGGTACGCGACCGCGTCCTTGATCTCGGCGCGGTCGTAGAACTTCGTGCCGCCGATCACCTGGTAGCCGATCTGCGCCCGCACGAGCATGTCCTCGAGCACGCGCGACTGCGCGTTCGTCCGGTAGAAGACCGCGATCTCGTTCCGCGAGACCCCCTCGTCCACGAGCCGCTGCACCTCGGCGGCCACGAACCGCGCCTCCGCGTGCTCGTCCGCCAGCTCCCGGACGCGAACCTTGTCCCCCTCCCCCACGTCCGTCCACAGGTTCTTGTGCTTCTGGCTGCGGTTGTGCGAGATGACCGCGTTGGCCGCGGAAAGGATCATCTGCGTCGAGCGGTAGTTCTGCTCGAGCTTCACCACGTGGGCGTCCGGGAAGTCTTCCTCGAACCCCAAAATGTTCTGGATGTCGGCTCCGCGGAATCCATAGACCGACTGCGAGTCGTCGCCAACTACCGCGAGGTTGCGGTGCTCGGAGGCCAGGAGTTGGAGGAGCCGATATTGGGCGTGGTTGGTGTCCTGGTACTCGTCGACGAGGATCCAGCGGAAGGCGGCGGCGTAGCGGTCGCGGACCTCCTGGAACATCTGGAGCAGGTCGACCGTGCGGAAGAGGAGGTCGTCGAAGTCCATCGCGTTCATGCGGTGGATCTCGCGCTGGTAGTGCTCGTAGACGTCGGCGGCGGTCTGCTCGAAGAACGAGCCGACCAGCTGGCGGTAGTCCTCGGCCGACCGGAGCTTGTTCTTGGCGTCGGAGATCTGGGCCTGCATCGCGCGCGGCGTGAAGCGCTTGGGATCGATGTCGAGCTCGTCGAGCACGCGCTTGATCAGCCGCCGGGAGTCGGCCGCGTCGTAGATCGTGAACTGGCGCGTGTAGCCGAGCCGGTGGGCGTCGGCCCGCAGCATCCGCGCGCAGGCGGAGTGGAACGTCATCACCCACATCGCGCGCGTCGCGCGGCCGACGAGCAGCTCGACCCGCTCGCGCATCTCCTGGGCGGCCTTGTTGGTGAACGTGATCGCGAGGATCTCGTCCGCTCGGGCCTGGCCGGTGCGCAGGAGATAGGCGATCCGGTGGGTGAGCACGCGGGTTTTGCCCGACCCGGCGCCGGCGAGGATCAGGAGCGGCCCCTCGCCATGGGTCACCGCATCCCTCTGAGGCTCGTTCAGGCCCTCCAGCAGGCTGTCGACGGCGGTGGACTGCGGCATCCCGAACTGACGGTAGCGGGCGGTCCGGAGGTAGCCTTGGGCCGCATGGCCGAGCCACTGCTGGCAAGCGACGACGACCGCGAGCAGGCGCTCGTGCTGCTGCGATCGGCGTCGGTCGACGGCCGGCTCACGGTCGAGGACCTCGCGGCGCGCGCCGATCTCGTGAACGCCGCCCGCACGACCGACGACATCGCGGCGGCCACGACCGGGCTGGCGCCCGGCGTCGCGGTCGAGCGGCCGGAGGAGCGCCACCGCGCCGAGCAGATCAAGGAGCAGGTCATGGAACGCCTCCGGTCCCAACCGCCGCGCTGACCGACATGGTGCTGATCGCCTACGACGGGTCCGACCACGCCAAGGCGGCGATCGCGCGCGCCGCTGAGACCCTGCGGCACGAGCGCGCGGTGGTGGCGACCGCGTGGACCTCGTTCGCGGAGTCCGCTCCGCATCTGGTGCTCCGCGACATGGTCCGGCCGGTCGTCGACGACCTCGACGCCGGTGGCCGTGAGGACGCCGAGGCGATGGCCGCCGAAGGCGCCGAGCTGGCCCGCGCCGCCGGGTTCGACGCCGAGGCACGCGCGGTCAAGGCGGCCGGCCCGTTCTTCGGCGCGCTCCTCGAAGCCGCCGACGCCGTCGACGCGAGCGTGATCGTCGTCGGCAGCCGCGGCCGCTCCACGCTCGCCGCCAGCGTCCTCGGAAGCGTCTCGACCGGGATCCTGCACCACACGAAGCGTCCGGTGCTGGTCGTGCAATGAGCCTCACCGGCGAGATCCGCGCCGCCGCCGCGCGGGTCGCCGCAAACGCCCGCCACGTCCGCATCGTCGAGGAGGCGATCGAGCCGTACGCCGCCGCGCTACCGGCGGAGTCGCCGCCCGGTCCCGACCTCGACGGTGCCGGCCTCGAGGAGCGCGCGGCGTTCGTGCTGACCCTGAACGCGATCAACTTCGGCTCGGGCTGGTTCCCGACGCTGCGCAAGGCGCCGGGGATGTCCGGATTCCGCACCGTCGAGGCCGGCCTGCGCGCCCACGGGCCGTGGAGCGCCGACGGGCTCGCCGCGATGACCGCAGCGGACATCGCGCGGGTCGTGGGCCAGGACCCCGAGCACGAGCTGATGAGGCACTTCGCGACCCATCTGCGCGAGCTCGGAGAGCGGGTCCGCGACGAGCACGATGGCTCGTTCCTCGCGCTCGCTCGCTCCGGCGACGGCTCGGCCACAGCGCTCGCCGAGCACCTCGGCGCTTGGCCGACGTGGCGCGACGTGTCGCCCTATGACGGCATCGAGGTCCCGTTCTTCAAGCGCGCGCAGATCGTGGCCGCCGACCTCGCGCTGGCAGGCATCGCCCCCGCCGAGGACCTGCCCGAGCTGACGCTGTTCGCCGACAACCTGGTGCCGCACGTGCTCCGGATCGACGGGCTGCTCGAGTTCGACCCCGACCTCGTCACCCGCATCGACGCGGAAACGCTGATCGAGCACGACTCGCCCGAGGAGGTCGAGATCCGCGCCTGCGCGCTGCACGCCGTCGAGCTGCTGGTCGAGGCCCACGGCGGCACCGACGCCACCACGGTCGACTACATCCTCTGGACCCGCGGCGCCGCCCCGCGCTACAAGGCCCACCCGCGCCACCGGGCGCGGACGACCGACTACTGAGCCTCGACCGGGACCGACGGCTCGATCGTCGTCACCCGCACGCCCAGCGCGGCGACGCGCTGCGGCAGCCGGGCGGCGACCCAGCGCGAGTAGCTGCGCTTCATGGTCGAGAGGATGACCTCGTCGAAGTCCTCGGCGCGGACGGCCTCGTAGATCGCCTCGAACGGATGCGGGCCGTCGACGAGGCCCCGCACCGGCGCCCCCGCAGCGGCCTCCAGCAGCGGCAGCGCGTGGTCGAGCGTCCAGTCGCCCATGCTGCGCTGCTCGGCGTCAGGGATCAGCAGCGTGAACTCGCACGGCCCCGCGGATGCTCGTGCGCGCACCTCGTCCAGGAGCCGCGGCGTGGCCGCGGTCCGGTTCGCGACGACGAGGACGCGGGTCGGGCCCATGGCGATGCGCGCACTCTACGGAACCACGTCGCCCACGCAAGGAGAGGTTGTGTGAGCAAGCGGTCCGGGTAGGCCATCGCGAGTACCCGGAGGGGAGGCTGGATGTACGAGCAGGTGCTGGACCCGGTCGGCGGATCGCTGTTCGCGAGTGCGATCTTCGCCGCGCTGCCGCTGATCACGCTGTTCGTGCTGCTCGGCGGGCTCAAGCTGAAGGCCCATGTCGCCGCCCTCGTCGCCCTGGCAGTGGCCCTGCTCGTGGCGATCATCGCCTACGAGATGCCGGTCGGCCAGGGCCTGAACGTCGCGCTCCTGGGCGCCTGCTTCGGCCTCTTCCCGATCATGTGGATCGTCTGGAACGCGGTCTGGATCCACAACGTGACCGAGGCGACCGGGCACTTCGACGTGCTGCGCCGCTCGTTCGCCTCGGTGTCCGACGACCAGCGAATCCAGGCGGTCATCATCGCTTTCGCCTTCGGCGCGCTGATCGAGGCGCTGGCCGGCTTCGGCGCCCCGGTGGCGATCACCGCGGCGATGCTGCTCGCCGTCGGCTTCAAGCCGATCCAGGCGGCGTCGGTCGCGCTCGTGGCCAACACCGCGCCGGTGGCCTTCGGGGCGATCGCGACGCCGATCATCACGCTGGCCGAGATCACCGGCCTGCCGAAGGACGACCTGGGAGCGATGGTCGGCCGCCAGACGCCGTTCCTGGCGCTGATCGTGCCGCTCGTGCTCGTCGGCATGGTCGACGGCATGCGCGGTGTGCGCCAGACGTGGCCGGCGGCGATCGTCGGCGGCTTCACGTTCGCGATCGGCCAGTTCCTGTGCTCGAACTACCTGTCGGTCGAGATCACCGACATCGTCGCCGCGCTGCTCTCCGCGGGAGCGATCGTCGCGCTGCTGCGGGTGTGGCAGCCGTCGGAGCCGCTGCGGATGGATCCCTCCGGCACACGGCCGGCGATCGCGGGGGCGGAGACGAGCGACACCACGCACGAGGAGGAGGTCCGCCGCCGCAGCGATCACGTGCGCGACTCCCGCAGCGACGTGCTCGCCGCCTACGCGCCGTACCTGATCATCATCGCCGTCCTCTCGCTCGCCCAGTTGGGCCCGATCAAGGACGCGCTCGAGGGTGCCACGCGGGAGATCGACTGGCCGGGCCTGAACGTGCTCAACGCCGACGGCGAGGAGCCGTCGTCGGCGGTCTTCAACTTCAACTGGCTGGCCACCCCGGGCACGCTGCTGCTGATCTCCGGCCTGCTGACGCTGCTCGTGCTGCGGATCTCCCCGGCGCGCGCGCTCGGCATCTACGGCAAGACGCTGAATCAGCTCAAGTGGGCGACGCTCACCGTCGCCTCCGTGCTCGCGCTCGCGTACGTCATGAACTTCTCGGCGCAGACGCTGACGCTCGGGCAGTGGATCGCAGGCGCGGGCGGCGTGCTCGCCTTCCTGGCCTCGATCATCGGCTGGCTCGGCGTGGCCGTCACCGGGTCGGACACGTCGTCGAACTCCCTGTTCGGTGCGCTGCAGGTGCAGGCGGCCCGCGAGGCAGGACTCGATCCCACGCTGCTGGCGGCCGCCAACTCCTCCGGCGGCGTGCTCGGGAAGATGATCTCGCCCCAGAACCTCGCGATCGGCGCCGCCGCCGTGGGCCTCGCGGGGCAGGAGGGCGAGCTCTTCCGGCGCGTGCTCGGATGGAGCCTGGCGCTCCTGTTGATCATGTGCGTGATAGTCCTGTTGCAGTCCACCGCAGTGCTGTCATGGATGGTCGTGTGAGAGACGCAGCCCCCGAAGGCCCCACGATCACGGCCCCGGCCGCCCAAGCGGACGCTGCGCCGCGCGACTTGCGCGCGCTGGTGGACGAGCTGCGGCGGGTCTGCGGCGACGACTGGGTCTTCACGCAGGAGCACCAGCTGCGCACCTACGAGTCCGACGGGCTCCTGCAGTACACGGCGATCCCGGCCGCCGCCGTCCTCCCGGCCACCGCCGAGGAGGTACAGCGCGTGGTCGCCGCGTGCGCGCGCGCCGAGGTCCCGTGGGTGGCCCGCGGCGCCGGCTCCGGCCTCTCCGGCGGCGCGCTGCCGGTCGAGGACGGCGTGCTGGTCGTGCTCTCGCGCATGAAGCGCATCCTCGAGATCGACCTCGACAACCATCGCATCTGCGTCGAGCCGGGCGTGACCAACGCCAACGTGACGGTTGCCGTCGCGCCGGCGTTCTTCTACCCGCCCGACCCGTCGAGCCAGATCGTCTGCTCGATCGGCGGCAACGTCGCCGAGAACTCCGGCGGCGCGCACTGCTTCAAGTACGGCTTCACGACCAACTACGTGACCGGGCTGGAGCTGGTGCTGCCGGACGGAGAGCTCGTCCAGGTCGGCGGCTACGAGCTCGATCCCCCGGGCTACGACCTGCTCGGCGCCTTCGTCGGCTCCGAGGGCACGCTCGGCGTGGCGACCAAGGTGTGGCTGCGGATCGTCCCCGCGCCGGAGACCGTCCGCACGCTGGTGGCGTTCTTCGATTCCACGCGCGCGGCCGGCCAGGCGGTGTCCGACATCGTCCAAGGCGGGATCGTCCCGGGCGCGATCGAGATGATGGACGCGAAGGCGATCGAGGCCGCCGAGCAGGCGGCGCGCGCCGGGTTCCCGAACCGCGGCGCGGCGCTGCTGGTGGAGCTTGACGGCCCCGAGCGCGAGTGCGACGCCCGCTTCGACGAGGTCACCGCGATCTGCGCCCGCCACGGCTCCGACGACGTGCGCGTGGCGCGCGACGAGGCCGAGCGCCAGCGCTTCTGGAAGGCGCGCAAGGCGGCGTTCGCGGCCATGGGCCGGATCTCGCCGAACTACTTCGTGCAGGACGGCGTGATCCCGCGCACGACGCTCCCGGAGGTGCTGGAGCGGATCGAGGAGCTCGGCCGCGAGTACGGGCTGATCGTGGCCAACGTCTTCCACGCGGGCGACGGCAACCTGCACCCGCTGGTGTGCTTCGACGGCGCCGTCGAGGGCGAGGCCGCGCGCGCCGAGGAGCTGTCCGGCCGCATCCTCGAGGCGTGCCTGGAGGCCGGCGGCTCGATCACCGGCGAGCACGGCGTCGGCGTCGACAAGAAGCGGCACATGCCGAAGATGTTCGGAGAGGCGGACCTCGACGCGTTCCAGCGCCTGCGCTGCGCGTTCGACCCCGCCGGCCTCGCGAACCCCGGCAAGGTGATGCCGACGCCCCGGCTGTGCGGCGAGGTCCCGGGCGAGTACCGGCAACATCCGCTCGAGGCGGCGGGCCTGGCCGAGCGGATGTGATGACGGTCGAGGAGGCGGCTGCCGCGATCCGGGCGCACGAGTCCGTGCGGCCCCGCGGCGGCGGGACGAAGCTGGGCTGGAGTCCGCGCGGTGAGGCCTGGGACCTCGACACGCGGGGCCTCAATCGCATCCTCGAGCACAACGAGGGCGACTTCACGGCAATCCTCGAGGCGGGCGTGCCGCTCGTGGAGGCGCAGGCGGCGTTCGGCGCCGCCGGCCAGATGCTCGCGCTCGACCCTCCCTTGGGCGACGAGGGTGCCGCAACGATCGGCGGCGTGATCGCCACCAACGACTCGGGCCCGCTGCGCCACCGCTACGGCGGCGTGCGCGACCTGGTGGTCGGGATGACCGTGGTGCTGTCCGACGGCACGATCGCCAAGTCGGGCGGGAAGGTGATCAAGAACGTCGCCGGCTACGACCTCGCCAAGCTGTTCGCGGGCTCGTTCGGCACGCTCGGGCTGATCGCGCGCGTCGCGCTGCGCCTGCACCCGTCCCCCGCCCACACCGCCACCGTGACCGCGTCGACCGACGACGCCGCCGCGCTGGCCGCCGCCGCCGCGCGGCTGGCCGCGCTGCCGCTCGAGGCCGACTCGCTCGACGTCTCGTGGCGCGACGGCGCCGGCCGGCTCGACGTGCGCTTCGGCGGCGCCACCGCGCGCGAGCGGGCCGAGGCCGCGCGCGCCCACGTCGCGCTCGACACCGAGCTCGACGAGGACGACGCCGAGCGCTGGGCCGAGCAGCGCGAGCGCCAGCGCGGCGAGATCGTCGTCAAGGTGAGCGGTCGCGCCGGCGACCTGGCGCGCCTGATCGGGGCGCTGCCGGCCGGCGCCTCGCTCGTGTCCCGCGCCGCGCTCGGCCTCTCGTGGGTCTCGCTGCCCGGGCCGGACCACGTCGCGCCGCTTCGAGCGGCGATGGCACCGCGCGCGTGCACGGTGCTCGACGGCGCCGACCGCATCGACGACCCGTGGCCCGCGGTCGACCCCGGCGCGCTCGCCGTGATGCGCCGCGTCAAGGAGCGCTTCGACCCCGCCGGCGCGTTCCGCCCCGGCACCTTCGTAGGAGGCCTATGACCACCGCCTGGGACGACACCCGCCCGCCCGAGCTCGACCTGATCACGGACTGCGTGCACTGCGGCTTCTGCCTGCCGACGTGCCCGAGCTACGCGGTCTTCGAGGAGGAGATGGACTCGCCGCGCGGGCGGATCGTGCTGATGCGGATCGGCCACGAGGAGGGCTCGGAGGTCTCGGCGGAGATGACCACGCACCTCGACCGCTGCCTCGGGTGCATGGCGTGCGTGACCGCCTGCCCCTCGGGCGTGCAGTACGACCGGTTGATCGAGCGAGCGCGGCCGCAGGTGGAGCGCCACGGCCCGCGGTCGCGGCGAGAGCGGCTGCTGCGCAAGGGCATCTTCGCGCTCTTCACGCATCCGGGCAGGCTGCGCGCCGCCGTCCCGTTCATGGCGCTGCAGCAGAAGCTGCCGATCAAGGTGCCGTTCGGGGAGCTGGCGCCGCGCGTGCCGGTGCGCGCCGCCCTGCGCCGGCTGCCCGAGGTCACCCCGGCCGTCGGCGAGCGCCGCGGGCGCGTCGCGCTGATGCAGGGCTGCGTGCAGCGCGTCTTCTTCAACGACGTCAACGCGGCCACCGTGCGCGTGCTCGCCGCCGAGGGCTGGGAGGTCCACGCGCCCCGTCAGCCGCGCTGCTGCGGCGCGCTCCAGCTCCACACCGGCGTCGAGGACGAGGCCCGCGAGCTCGCCCGCAAGACGATCGACGCCTACGACGGCTTCGACCGCGTGGTCGTCAACGTCGCCGGCTGCGGGTCGGCGATGAAGGAGTACGGCTACCTGTTCGAGGGCGACGACCGGGCCGAGGCGTTCTCGGCGAAGGTGCTCGACGTGCACGAGCTGCTGGCCGAGGACGAGCCGCGAGCCACGCGCCAACCGGTGCCGCTGAAGGTCGCCTACCACGACGCGTGCCACCTCGCCCACGCTCAGGGCGTGCGCGAGCAGCCGCGCGCGCTGCTGCGCGGCATCCCGGGACTCGAGCTGGTCGAGCCCGCCGACTGGGAGCTGTGCTGCGGCTCGGCCGGCATCTACAACCTCGTGCAGCCCGAGCCCGCCGCCGAGCTGGGCCGCCGCAAGGCGGCGAACCTGGCTGCCACCGGCGCCGAGGCGATCGCCGCCGCCAACCCGGGCTGCGCGATCCAGATCGCCGCCCACATGGAGCAGCCGGTCCCGATCCACCACCCCATGACCCTGCTCGACCATTCGATCCGAGGGAGCCGCCCGTGAGCCTGGACATCGCGCCGACCGACGAGCGCCTCGCCTCGATCCTGACCGACGACGCGCTGTCCTTCGTGGGCGACCTGCACCACCACTTCGGGGCGCGCCGCAACTCGCTCCTGCAGGCCCGCAGCGAGCGCGGCGCGCCGACCGGCTTCCTCGACGAGACGCGCGAGATCCGCGAGGGCGACTGGCAGGTCGCGCCGCCGCGCGCCGACTACGACGACCGGCGGGTGGAGATCACCGGGCCGACCGACCGCAAGCTCGTCATCAACGCGCTCAACTCCGGCGCGCGCGGCTTCATGGCCGACTTCGAGGACGCGAACTCCCCCACCTGGCAGAACCAGATCGAGGGCCACGTCAACCTGATCGACGCGATCGACGGCACGATCACGTACGACAGCTCGGACGGCAAGCACTACGAGCTGAACGAGGAGACCGCGACGCTGCTGGTGCGCCCGCGCGGCTGGCACCTGCCGGAGAAGCACCTGCGGATCGACGGCGATCCGGTGTCGGGCGCGCTGGTCGACTTCGGCCTGCACGCCTTCCACAACGCCCGCCGGGTGCACGACCAGGGGCTGGGCCTCTACCTCTACCTGCCGAAGCTGGAGCACCACCTCGAGGCGCGGCTGTGGAACGAGGTCTTCTCGTTCACCGAGGACGCGCTCGGCGTTCCCGCGGGGACGATCCGCGCCACCGTCCTGATCGAGACGCTGCCCGCCGCGTTCCAGATGGACGAGATCCTGTACGAGCTGCGCGCCCACTCGTACGGGCTCAACGCCGGCCGCTGGGACTACATCTTCTCGATGATCAAGTGCTTCCGCGACGACCCGGCGTTCGTGCTCCCGGACCGCAACGACGTGAAGATGACGGTCCCGTTCATGCGCGCGTACACGGAGCTGCTGGTCAAGACCTGCCACGCCCGCGGGGCGTTCGCGATGGGCGGCATGGCCGCGCTGATCCCCTCGCGGAAGGACGCGGAGGCCAACGAGCGCGCGATCGCCGCCGTGCGGGAGGACAAGAAGCGCGAGGCCGAGGCGGGGTTCGACGGCACCTGGGTCGCACATCCGGACGTCGTGCAGGTGGCGATGGAGCAGTTCGACGCCGTGCTCTCAGGCAAGCCGAACCAGATCGACCGCCGGCGCGACGAGGTCTCCGTGTCCCCCGAGCAGCTGCTCGACGCCGCCTCCACCCCGGGCGAGGTCACGGAGGAGGGCCTGCGCAGCGACGTCAGCGTCGGCTTCCAGTACATCTCGTTCTGGCTCGGTGGCCGCGGCGCCGCCGGGATCAACAACCTGATGGAGGACGCGGCGACGGCCGAGATCTCGCGCTCGCAGATCTGGCAGTGGATCCGCCACGGGAAGTTCTCCCGCGAGCACGTCGTCGAGGTGCTCGACCAGGAGATGCAGCGGATCCACGACGAGGTCGGCGACGAGGTGTGGGAGCGCGGCCGCCCGCGCGAGACGCGCGAGGTCTTCGAGCGCGTGACCCTGCACGACGACTTCCCGGAGTTCCTCACGCTGCCGGCCTACGAGTACCTGGAGTAGTACCGAGGGACCTCTCACGCGCTCCTCCTCGTATCCCGACGTGTCGGATGCTGCCGCGGCCGTCGACCCGTGGAGGAGCTCGGTGACCCCCCGCCGCCGCGCGAGCGAGGCCTCGCTCGTGCGTGCGGCGCGCCGAGGCTCCGAGGACGCGGTGGCCGAGCTGTTCGCCCGCCACTGGAGCCCGGCGCACCGCGCGGCGCTGCTCGTCACCGGTGACGCGGCGGCGGCCGAGGACATCGCGCAGGAGGCGTTCGTCGCCGCCCTGCGCGCGCTCGAGAGCTTCGACCTGCGGCGCCCGCTGCGCCCGTGGCTGCACCGCATCGTCGTCAACCGGGCGATCGACTTCTCGCGCGCGCGGGCGCTGCGCGCGGAGCTGGGCGCCGACGCGGCGCGCGGCGCGCGCCGCCGGCTGGGCGACTTCTCCGGCGCGTCGTGGTCGCCGCGCGGGCTCTACGTGGTCGCGTGGCGCGGCCGCCAGCTGACCGCGCTCGAGCCCGACGGCGACGTCCGCTGGTCATTGTCCGCGCCCGCGCCGGTGACGCACGCGGCGTGGTCGCCGGTCGACGGCTTCCGGATCGCGTACGTCGCGGGCGGCTCGCTGCGCGTGGTCACAGGCGACGGGAAGGAGGACCGCCGCTACGCCCCGGCGCGCGACGTGACGCCCGCGTGGCGGCCGGACGACGCCCACGTGCTCGCCTACGTCGACCGGCGCGAGCGGATCAACGTCGTCGCCGCCGACTCCGGACGGCGCCTGTGGCGCACGCAGCGGCTGACCGGCGTCAAGCAGCTCGCGTGGGCGCCGGGCGGGCGCAAGCTGCTCGCCGCCGCCGGCGATCGGGTCACCCGGTTCGATGCCCGGCACCGGGCGACCGGCGCCACGATCGTCGATTGGGTCCCGGGCGCGGCGTACGCGGTCGAGCACATGGCCGTCGCGCCCCGCAGCGGCCGGATCGCGGTGGTGCGGGCCGCGGACTCCGGTCGCCGCGAGGTGAGGTTGGAGCGCACCTTGTCGGGCGGGCGGCTCCTGTTCACCGCGCGCGGGCCGCTGCCTGGGCTCGCGTGGTCACCGGACGGCCGCCGGTTGCTCGTGCCGTGGCCCGACGCCGATCAGTGGATCTTCCTGCGCCCCGGCGGCGGCGGGCGTCCCGTCGCGGTCGCGAACATCGCCCGCCAGTTCATGCCCGGCGCGAGCGAGCCGGCGTTCCCGGACTCGGTCCAGTGGTGCTGCCCCTAGAAGTCTCCGCCGCCGAACCCGCCGCCACCGAAGTCGCCGCCGCCGAAGTCACCACCGCCGCCGAAGTCTCCGCCCCCCACGTCGCCACCGAAGTTGGGGCCGTCGAACATGCTGCCGAGCATCGTGCCCATCATCAGTCCTGGCAGGATGCCGGCGCCGAAGAAGCCGCCCATGAACGGCGCGTACATCGGCCCGGCCGCCCAGTAGGGCATCCGCTGGCCGCCGAGCGTCACCTCGCGCGCCTCGGGATCCTCCCCGCGCTCGACGTGCTGGGCGTCGGCCTCGCAAGCCGGGACCATCCGCGGCGCCCCGCCGTACGGCGCCCATTCGACCTCGCGGCTCGACGGCCCGTGGCGAGGGTCGAAGAAGCACGGCGAGCGGCGCTCGGGCGGCTGATTCCCTTGGAGTCGCGCCTTCGCCGAGGCCATCGCCCACCGGCCCTCCTCGAGCGCCGCACCGACCGGCTCGAGCTCCTCGGGCCGGCGGGCAAGCTCCCACGCGGAGTCCGCGCGGTCGTAGGCGTTCACCGCCTGCTCGTAGTCCGCGCGTGCTTCCGGTGACACATCGGGCATCTCGATGTCGAGGTCGAGGGCGCGGATGTCCTCTCCCAGCGCGACGAGATCGTCGCGGGCGTTGTCCTTGACCTCGGCGAACTCGGCGGCCTCTGCCTTCCGGCGCCGTCGCCGCGACGCCAGCACGGCTGCCCCTCCGGCGCCGGCGAGGCCGAGCAGGATGATCCCGCCGGCGCCGCCGCCGGCGCCGTCACCGTCACCGCCGTCCGTGCCGCCGCTCGTTCCGGCTCCGCCCACGCGGTCGACGAAGTCCAGCAGCACGGCCGCCGCGCCCCCGCCGCGGTTGGACTGGACCGCCGCGGTGGCGGCCGCTTCGACCTCGGCGGACCCGTCGACCGCCAGGGAGTTGCCAGCGACCACCCCGACCGAGCCGCCGACCTGAGCGCGCAGCTCCTGCGCGACCGGCCTCGGATCGCCCACGGAGCCGGGCAGGACCGCGATCCGCAGCACGCCGGGCGCCTCCTCCTCGATGCGGCGCCTGAGGGCGTCGGCCTCGTTCGCGCTGAGGGCGCGCTCGGCCTCGGAATCCACGTAGACGGGATCGCTCTCGAGCGCCTGGGCGGCGCGCTCGACGGTGGACTGGGCGGCCGCGCCAGGCACAGCGACCGCGAGGAGCGTCAGGGTCAGGAGCAGGAGGCGCATGACCCTGGTCTACCCGGAGAGGACCTCCCGGAGGCGTTCGAGGTCCTCGGTGAGCTTCTGCTCGAGCCGCGGCTGGACCACGGGCAGCAGCATCCTGCCGCCGAGACCGCCCGCCTTGGCCTCGAGCGACTGCGTGAGCCGGGTGCCGGCCCCGTTGGCCTGCAGCCCATACTCCGTGACGACCTTGATCCCGTTCGTCTCGAAGCGCGTCTCGGCGCCGCGCGGCGGGTCGTAGCGGGTGATCTGGAGCTCGACGTCGATCGTGCGGCCGCTGATCTCGAGCACCTGCCGCACGCGCGACCCGGTCCCGAGGGCGCCGTCGAGCTGCTCGTAGCGCTCGAGGTGCCCGGTCCAGCGCGGGACCTTGTCCTGCTCGAGCAGCCACGGGAAGACCTCCTCCGGCGGGCGGGGGATCTCGACGGTGTGCTCGAAGCTAGCCACCGGCGGGGCTCGGGCCGCGCACGGGCCGGAGCGGGACGACGTCAGCCTGGTTCGCCGGGTCCTCGCCGCGGACGGCGGCCAGCTCGCGCTCGAGCTCGCCGATCCGGCGGGAGAGCTGCTTGAGGGCGTCGGCGATCGGGTCGGGCAGGTGGACCCAGTCGGCGTCCGGGCCCTCGGGCCGGCGCCCCTCGACGCGCACCGGGTGCCCCGGGTTGCCGACGACGGTCGAGTTCGGCGGCACGTCGTGGATGACCACGGCGTTGGCGCCGATCTTGGCGCCGTGGCCGATCGTGATCGGCCCGAGCAGCTTCGCTCCCGACCCGATCGTGACGTTGTCCTGCACGGTCGGGTGGCGCTTGCCGGTGGCGAAGCCGGTGCCGCCCAGCGTCACCCCCTGGTAGATCGTCACGGTGTCCCCCACGTCGGCCGTCTCGCCGATCACGACGCCCATGCCGTGGTCGATGAAGAGCCCGTCGCCGACGTTGGCCGCCGGGTGGATCTCGATCCCGGTCAGCGAGCGCGACGCGTACGCGAGCGCGCGCGGGGCGACCGGCACGCCGGCGGCATGCAGGGCGTGGGCGACGCGGTGGCTGAGCAGCGCGTGCACTCCCGGCCAGGCGGCGAGGACCTCGGCCGCGCTCACCCCCTTGGCCGCCGGATCGCGCTCGTAAGCGGCGCGGACGTCGCGCCTCACCTCGCCCGCCACCCGGCGGAGGGTTCCGATCCCGAGCATCTTGTCTCTAAGCGTACGCGTCGCCGCAGTCGGGGCAGTCAGGACGCCTGTGGGTGGTTACGCGCAGGACGTCGAGCGTCGCCAGGTCGAGCTGCAGGAACGCGTCCGTGAGGGCCGGCAGGCCGGCGAGCAGCTTGAGCACCTCGAGCGCCTGGAGCGAGCCGACGACGCCCGCGGCGGGCCCCAGCACGCCGGCCTCGGCGCAGGTGGGTCGCGCGTCGGGCGGCGGTGGCTCCGGGAACGCGCAGCGGTAGCAGGCGGTGTGCTTGGGCCGGATCGCCATCACCAGCCCGGTCATGCCGGTGACGCCGCCCTCCACGAGCGGGATGCCGGCCTCGCAGCACGCGGCGTTGATCGCGTACCGGGACTCGAACGAGTCCGTGCAGTCGACCACGACGTCCTGGCCGTCGAGCATCGCCGGGTTGAAGCGCGCCTGGTAGGGCTCGATCACGATCTCCGGGTTGAGGTAGCCGAGCTTGGCGACCGCGCTGTGGGCCTTCGGGACGCCGACGTCGGGCGTGAAGTGCAGGTGCTGGCGGTGCAGGTTGGAGAGCTCGACCGCGCCGTCGTCGACGACGCCGAGCCGGCCGACGCCGGCGCCCGCGAGGTAGGTCGCGACCGGCGAGCCGAGCGCCCCGGCGCCGACGACGAGCACGCTCGCCTGGTTGACGGCGCGCTGCTTCGCCTCGCTCCAGACGGGCAGCACGAGCTGGCGCGCGTAGCGCTCGAGCCACGGATCCGCGGCCTCGGGCGACTCGGGCGACTCGGGCGACTCGGGCGACTCGGGCGCGATCTCGTCGCCCCACTCGGGCGCGATCTCGTCGGGCGGGTCCGCTTCGTCGCGGCGCCCCACCCCGCGTGCGGCCCCGGCGATGCCGCGGAGGAACGCTCGGCGGTCGTTCATCGGCGGACGATCCGGATCGTGGTGCCGGCGACGTCGACGTCGTGGCCGGCCTCGGCCGCCGAGCGCGGCACGTTCTCGAGCGCCTCGCCCGGCCGGCAGCGCACCTCGAGCGCCTCGCCGGGCGCCATCCGCTCGAGCTCGAGCTTCGTCCGTACCCACGTCATCGGGCACGTCAGGCCCGTGATGTCCAGCGTTCGGACCGCCACGCGGGTTACGGTAGCGGTGGTGGCCGCGCGCGCTTTTCTCATCCTGCACGGCCTCGGGGCCTCGGGGCCAGGGCATTGGCAGACGTGGCTCGCGGCGCGCCTGCGCGCCGACGGCGAGCGGGTCGCGTACCCCGACCTGCCCGACGCCGACCTCCCCTCCCTGCCCGCCTGGCGCGACGCCCTGGACGGCGAGCTGGCGGCCCTGCCCGCGGGCGAGTCCGTCGTCGTCTGCCACTCGCTCGCCTGCCTCCTGTACCTGCACCACGTCGCCGACGGCGGCCCGCCGGCCGACCGCGTGCTGCTCACCGCGCCGCCCTCCGAGGCCTCCGGCGTGGCCGAGATCCAGGACTTCTTCCCGGTCCCGCTCCCGGCGCTGGGCGCGGGCGCTCGCCTCGTGTGCTCGGACGACGATCCGTACTGCCCGGAGGGCGCCGCCGGCCTGTACGGCGAGCCGCTCGGCATCCCGGTGGACGTGCTGCCGGGCGGCGGGCACCTCAACCCGGAGACCGGGTTCGGACCCTGGCCCGCCGTCGAGGAGTGGTGCGTGCGCGGCGACCGCCCGATCACCGGGTAATTGGGCAGCATGACCGTCGATCGCGCTGAACTGGAGCAAGCGCTGTTCGCTCTCGGCGACCACGTCCGCTACGTCGCCTTCGGCGTCGGCCAGGATATCCACACCACCCAGCGCGGCACGCCCGAAGGAGCGTCCGACGCCAGCTCAGACTTCTACGAGGAGCTGCTGGTCAATCCGACGCTGCTGACGCTCGCCCGCCAGCGCGGCGACCTCGATTGCGGCGGCCTGTCACACGTCATCGTGGGCTACGGCAACTTCACCCAGGTCGTGGTCCCTGCCGAGGCGGGGCACGTGAGCGTCTGCATCGAGCGCGAGGCGGACGCGGAGCGGGCGGCGCGCGACATCAGTCGGCTGCTCGACACGTACACGACGTGAGCACAGGTGGGCCGTCGCGTCCGACTCGGTCCCTACCATACGAACATGCGTTCGATACCTCGGGAGAAGACGCCGCTCGAGCTGCTGGAGCGGGAGATCACGGATCTGGCGTGCCGGATCCATGCGGCGACGTGCCGGTGGCTGACGCTGGTGGCCGAGTACGACCGGCGGCGCGGCTGGGCCGAGTGGGGTTGTAAGTCGTGCGCGCATTGGATCTCGCATCAGTGCGGGATCGCGCCGGGGGCGGCGCGTGAGCAGGTGCGGGTGGCGCGGCGGCTTGAGGAGCTGCCGTTGGTGCGGGCGGCGTTCGCGGAGGGTGAGCTGAGCTATTCGAAGGCGCGCGCGCTCACGCGGGTGGAGAACGTGCGGCGCGAGCAGGATCTGCTCGCGCTCGCGCGTCACGCGACCGGGGCGCAGCTGGAGCGGCTGGTGCGCGGCCACCACCGGGTCGTCAGGGCCGAGCGCGCTGCGGCGGGTGGGCGGCCGGAGCGCTGGGTGTACGTCGAGCATGACGACGACGGAGCGCTGCTGCTGCACGCGCGACTCCCGGCAGAGGAGGGCGCGCTCGTGCTCGCGGCGCTCGACGCCGCCCGCGACGATCTCGCCGCCGCAGATGTCTCCGCGGAAACGCCACCTCCAGCCGGACACGTCTCCGCGGAGACGCCACCATCTGCGGAAAACGTCTCCGCGGAGACGCCGGCGCCGGCCGGGAACGTCTCCGCGCGAACGCCTCCGCCCGCCGGACGCGTCTCCGCGGAGGCGCCGCCGCGGGCCGAGGACGTCTCCGCGGAGACGCATATGCCTCGCGGGCCGGAGGGGCGAGCGGATGCGCTAGTGGCGCTCGCGGACGGGTATCTCGCGGGCGCACGCGCGTCGCGGACCGGTGGCGATCGCTATCAGGTGCTCGTGCACGTCGACACCGCGACCCTCTCGAGCGGCGGTGACGGCGAACGGTGTGAGATCGACCACGGGCCGCCGCTGGCCGCCTCGACCGCGCGCCGGCTGGCGTGCGACGCGAGCCTCGTGCACATTCTCGAACGCGACGGCGTGGCGCTCGACGTCGGCCGCAAGACGCGCAGCATCCCGCCCGCGCTACGGCGCGCGCTCTCGGCGCGCGACGGCGGCTGTCGCTTCCCGGGCTGCACGTCGCACCGGTTCGTCGACGCCCACCACATCGAGCACTGGGCCGACGGCGGGCGCACGAAGCTCGACAACCTCGTCCTGCTGTGCCGCCACCACCACCGGCTGCTGCACGAAGGCGGCTACACGCTCGCCGCCGCACCCGACGGCCGGCTCACGTTCCGGCGCCCCGACGGCCGCCGCATCCTTGCCTGCCCGCAGCCGCGCCGGGCCGGCCCCAGCTCGCTGCGCCCGACCCGGCGTCCCGACGCCTGCGTGCCGCTCTCCGGCGACCGCCTCGACCTCGTCCGCGGCGTCGACGCGATGCTCGACCTCGCGCCGATCGCCTCAGGAGAACCACCCGGCGTCTAACGCACCGACCCGCGCGGGGGCGTGCCACTTTCCGCGAACCGAGGGCCGCCGGTGTGATCGAGGCGGGCGGCGCCGACGCGACGAGGTGGATCGCCGAGCGGCTGGGATAGGATCGCGTCCGGCGCTCCCTCCGCGCCGGACCTCCTGACCTGGCGTCCACGCCGCCGGGCTCCGCGGAGGCAGAGGGGATCGATGTCCTCGGAGGACGGTACGTGCGCGTCCGACCCTCCCAGAGGCCCGCGGCGCGGGGGCGTGGAGCCCGGCCGGTGGGCGACGGAGGACATCGATGACCGCTCGCAAGCACCTCAAGGCCCGCGTCCGCGCACGGATGGCCCAGACCGGGGAGCGCTACGTCACCGCCCGCCGGCACGTGGTCGCGACGGACCGCGAGGACGAGCCCGCCGCACCCGCGCTCGCGCCGCCGGTCAGCGACCACGGCTACGCGCTTCGCGGTGGCATCCATCCCGACACCGCGGCCGTCGCCAACGTGCTCGCGCACCACGGCGTCACGGCCGGCCACACCGGCGAGCCGCTGTCGGAGGCGATGGTGCTCGGCGTGGGCGGCGGGCTCGGCGCCGGCTACATCCTGTGGGAGTTCGAGGCGCACGGCTCGCCCGACCTCGTGCTCGGATTCCGCAATCACTGGCAGTACCCGGCACGCTGGATGCAGGCGACGCTCGAGCGCCTGGCCGTGCCCGCTTCCCACCACGAGACGGGCGGAGGCCGCACGGCAGCGAAGCAGCTCGATGCGGCGCTGGCCGCCGGCCGGCCCGCCCTGGTCACGATCGACCTCCAGTCGGTCGGCTACTGGCACCTGCCGCCCGAGCGCGAGGGCCATGGCGGCTACCCGATCGTGGCGTACGCACTCGACGACGATCGCGTGCACGTCGACGACCGCGGGCTGGCGCCGCTCACGGTCGCGCGAGCCACGCTCGACGCCGCCCGCGCCCGCGTCGGCTCCTACCGCCACCGGATGTGCGTGATCGAGCCCGACCGGCACGAGATCCCGGCCGACGTGCTGCGCGCCGCGGTGCGCGCCGGACTCGCCGACGCCGCCGAGCACCTCGCGGCGACGTCGGACTCGTTCGGGCTGCCGGCCTGGCGCAAATGGAGCCGGATGCTGACCGCAACGCGCGGTGCCAAGGCGTGGCCGGTCGTCTTCGCGGACCGCCGCGGCCTGGCGGGCGCGCTGCTCTCCGCCTACGAGGGAATCGAGCCCGTCGGCCTCGACGGCGGGCACCTGCGCGGGCTCTACGCCGACTTCCTCGACGAGGCCGCCGCGCTGCTCGACGACGACCACGTGACGCGGGCGGCGACCGCCTGGCGCGAGGCCGGCGAGCACTGGCACGCGCTCGCCGAGGCGGTGCTCCCGCCCGGTCGCCTGCGGGAGCTGCTCGTCGAGGTCCACGCCGCCGTCGTCGAGCGCGGCGACGAGGGTGCCGAGGAGGCCGCGGCCGCCGCGACCGAGCTGTGGCGGACCCGCGCGAGGCTCGACGAGACGCCGCCCGACGACGAGTCGATCGCGACCTTGTTCGCCGAGATGGCCGACCTGCTCGAGGCGATCTATGAGGCCGAGACCGCCGCGGCGGCCGCGAGCCTTCAGGCCGCGCCGGCGCGCTCGGGCTCGGGCGCGAAGAAGGGCGTCGAGATGTAGCGCTCGCCGGAGTCCGGGAGCACGACGGCGATCCGGGCGCCCTTCGCCGCGGGCCGCGAAGCGATCTCGAGGGCGGCCCACAGGGCGGCGCCGCAGGAGATGCCGGCGAGCACGCCCTCCCGTCGGGCGGCGAGGCGCGCGGTCTCGATCGCGTCCTCGTCGTCGACGGGCATGACCTCGTCGAGCAGCGACCGGTCGAGCACCGGCGGCACGAAGCCGGCGCCGATGCCCTGGATCTTGTGCGGTCCGGGGTCGCGGCCGGAGAGCACCGCGGACGAGGCCGGCTCGACCGCGATCACCTTCAGGCGCGGGTTGCGCTCCTTCAGGTACGAGCCGGCGCCGGTGATCGTGCCGCCGGTGCCGACGCCCGCCACCAGGTAGTCGACCTTGCCATCGAGCGCCTCCCAGATCTCGGGGCCGGTCGAGCGGCGGTGGGCCTCGGGATTGGCCGGGTTGGCGAACTGGTCGGGCAGCCACGCGTCGCCGTCGCGCGCGAGCGCCTGGGCGGCGGCGACGGCCTCGTTCATCCCGCCGAGCGACTCGGTGACCTGCACGGTGGCGCCGTAGAGCCGCAGCAGGCCCTCGCGCTCGCGGCTCATGCCTTGCGGGAGCGTAAGCACGAGGTCGTACCCGCGGGCCGCGCACACGAACGCCAGCGCGATGCCGGTGTTGCCGCTGGTGGCCTCGACGATCGTCGTCCTACCGGGCTCGATCCGGCCCTCGGCCTCCGCCGCCTCGATCATCGCCACGCCGATCCGGTCCTTGACCGAGCCGCCGGGATTGAGCATCTCGAGCTTGGCGAACACCTGCGCGCCCTCGGGCGCGATCCGCGTGAGCTGCACCATCGGCGTGCGGCCGACGTGCTCGGCAATGTTGATCGGGATACGCGGCATTCGCCGCGTCCAGGCTATCGGGTCAGTAGCGGCCCGAGAGGTAGTCCCAGGCGCGCCGCAGCTTGTCGCTCACGGTGTCGGGAACCGTGTCGTCGGGGTCGGCGGACAGCGTCGCCGGGTTCTCCGCGGGCTCGGGCAGCTGGGCCGCCGCGTGGGCGTCGAGCGCCAGCACCACGCCGTGCTCGTGGATGGCGTCCACCTGCTCCGCGTCCGCGAACCGATGGCCGCCCGGGCCGGCGCGCATGTCGACGACGATGCCGTCGAACAGGTCGGCGTCCGGGTCGGCGAGGACGTGCTCCACCCGTCCGACCTCCTGGCCGTCGGAGGACAGCACCGGGGTCCCGTCGGCGAGCACGAGATAGGAGATGGGGTTGCCGAGATCCATGACCTGCCCATACCCACGCGCGAGGGCCGCGTCACAATCCCTGGGATGGTCGAGCTCGCGCCAGGCGAAGAGTTCGCCGGTTGCCGCATCGAAGCGGTCGCCGGCCGCGGCGGCATGGGCGTCGTCTACCGCGCCACGGAGCTGAGCCTCGGCCGGCCCGTCGCGCTCAAGCTGCTGACCCCGGAGCGGGCGGGCGACCAGGCGTTCCGGGACCGCTTCCAGCGCGAGTCGCGTATGGCGGCGGCGATCGACCATCCGAACGTGATCCCGGTCTACGCGGCAGGCGAGCACGACGGCTCGCTCTACCTCGTGATGCGGTACGTGGGCGGCACCGACCTCCACGCCCTGCTTCGGGAGCGCGGCGCCTTGGAGCCGGAGCTCGCGGCCGAGCTGGTCGCGCAGGTGGCGGCGGCGCTGGATGCCGCGCACGCCGCCGGGCTCGTGCACCGCGACGTCAAGCCCGCGAACGTTCTGCTGGCCGGCGACCACGCCTACCTGAGCGACTTCGGCCTCACGCGGCTGGCCCGCTCGGAGACCCAGCTGACCGAGTCCGGGCAGTGGATCGGCACCGTCGAGTACTGCTCGCCGGAGCAGCTGCGCGGCGAGCGCACCGACGCCCGCGCCGACGTCTACTCGCTCGGCTGCGTGCTCTACGCCGCGCTCACCGGCCGCCCGCCGTTCGCGCACGGCACGGTCCCCGCGACGATGCTCGCCCACCTACACGAGGACGTGCGGCCGCCATCGGAGCGTGGCGCGCCGCGCGAGTTCGACCGCGTGATCGCGCGCGCGTTGGCCAAGGACCCGGCCCACCGCTATCCCTCGACCGGCGACCTCGGCCGCGCGACGCTCGGCGCCGCCCGCGGCGAGCCGGTCACGGAATCCGAGCGCAGCGTCGCCGTCGGGCCCGCGGCGCCGAACGGCGCCGGCAACGGCGACGTCACGCGCGTGATCGGCGACGAGCAGGTCACGGCCTGGGACGCCGCCGCTCATGAGGCGACCGGCGTGACGGCGTGGGACTCCGACGGCGCATGAAGCATCCGGCGTGCCCGCGCGGCGTGCGGCGCCGCGAGCGCTCTTCCTGGGACGCGCTCGGACGCGACATTCGCGACCGTGCGGCCGGCGAGCACGAGCCACCCGAGCACGAGCCACCCGAGCGCGGCCCCGCACGCGTGATCCGCCCGCGCCGCTGGCCCGCCCGCGCGGTCGTGGCTCTCGGCGCGTTCGTCGGGCTCGTCGCGATCGGGCTCCTCGCCGGCGTGCTGCTCGGCGACCCGGGCGGCGCGTCGGCGCGCACCGGACCGCTCACGGAGGAGGAGGTGCGGGGCGCGGCCGAGGCGTTCGGCGAGGCGTACGCCGCCGAGGATCCCGCGGCGCTGCGGCGGACGCTCGCGCGCGACGTGCTGCGCGTACTGCCGGGCGGCCGCAGCCAGGGCCGCGACCAGGTCGTCGACCAGTACGCGCGGCAATTCGACGGCAAGGTCCAGGGCTACGGCCTCGACGACCTCGACGTCCGCGGCGGGCGAGCCGGCCGCGCGAGCGGCAGCTACCGCGTCGACCGCGACGGCGGCGACCCGTACGAGGGCCAGATCGTGTTCGGCGTCGTGCGCGAGCGCGGCGAGGCGCGGATCGCGCTCATCGCCGCCACGCCACGCACCTGATCAGCACTGCCGGGCGACGGCCACGACCACGACGGTGCCGCGCCTGACCTCGCTGCCGGCCTCCGGATCCTGCTCGCAGACCGCCGGGTCGCCGGGCAGCAGCCCGTCGAACAGGCCGCCGCTGTCGTCGAACTCGGCCCGGAGGCCCACGTCCGAAAGGCGGCTCTCCGCCTCCTCGACGCTCATCCCCACCAGGTCGGGGACCTCGACCGGCAGCTCACGCGTAACCCTCAGCGCGGTCAACGTGGGCGCTCGCCCGCGGGCGGTGGCCGTCACGTCGATCACGTTGGCGCCGGGGTCGAGCGCCACGTTCGCGGTGAACGAGCCGCCGTCGACCTCGGCGGCCCGGCCGGCCACCCGCACCGCGGCGCCGGGCGGCGACACCGTCCCCCGCACCTGCACCGAATCCGCCCGCACAACCGCCTCGTCGGACGGCTCGGCGACCTCCAGCACGACGGGCGCCAGCGCCCGCTGCACGGGCGGATCGTCTCCCCCACCGCAGGCCACGACGGCGAGACAGGCGACGAGGACATACCAAGGGCGCATCAAGCGGTCAGGCTAGTGTCACGCCCGCGGCCGCACGACACGCAGCGGGTCATCGCGTCGAGCCTAGATGTAGTACATGTGCGCGCCGGCCTGGCGGTTCTCGCGCTCGACGACGTCGGCGATCGTGGCCGCCTCGAGCACCGCTCGGGCCGCGGCCGCGGACTCGGAGAAGATGCCCTCGGCGCCGGCGCCCAAAGACCCGTCGAGCAGCTCGACGACCTCGAGCACGGTCACCGACGACGGGTCGCGCGCGAAGGAGTAGCCGCCCTTGACCCCGCGCTGGGACTTCAGGACGCCCGCGCGGCGCAGGGTGGCGAAGAGCTGCTCGAGGAACTGCACCGGGATGTCGCGGCGCTTGGCGAGCTCGCCGATCGGGACCGGGCCCGCGCCGCCGCTGCGGGCGAGCTCCGCCAGCGCGCGGACGGCGTACGGCGACTTCGTGGTGATCGAGAGCACCCCCTCATCCTGCCACCATCACCGGCCGATGCGCGCCGTCTCCCGCTTCGGCCCACCGCTCGCGCTGATGGCGGTGATCTTCTTCTTCTCGGCCCAGCCGGACCTGTCGACCGGGCTCGGGACCTGGGATCTGATCCTGCGCAAGCTCGCCCACATGGCCGAGTACGGGCTGCTGTGGCTGCTCTGGCTGCGCGCGCTGGGCGGCGACAAGCGCCACACACTCGCCGCGGCCGCGATCACGCTCACCTACGCCGCCACCGACGAGCTCCATCAGAGTTTCGTGCAAGGGCGCAACGGCACGCCCGTGGACGTGCTGATCGACGCGGTCGGGGTGGCGATCGCCGCCGCGCTCTACGCGCGGCGCAGGGCCACTAGAGCCAGCCGCGCTCGGTAGCGTGGAGCACGGCCTGGGCGCGGTCCACCGCGCCGAGCTTGCCGTAGATGTTGTGCAGGTGCGTGCGCACCGTGCTCGTGGAAAGCGTCAGCTCCAAAGCGATCTGCTTGTAGACCATGCCCTGAGCGAGGCGCTTGAGCACCTCGAGCTCGCGCGTGGACAGCGGGCACGGCTCGACCGAGCGCGGGCGGTCCTTGCTCGGGTACGGAAGGTCATACAAGACGGCGCGCAGCTCGCTCGGCCCGAAGCCGACGGCGCGGGCGGCCCGCAGCAGCTCGGTCGAGGAGACCGGGGAGCCCTGCGAGTAGTGCGCGAGCATGTCCGCCAGGCGGACGAACGCGCTGTCGCCGTCGGCGTCGTCGGCGTGGTGGCGCTCGATCGCGGACGCGACGGCCTTCGGCATGTTCCAGCGGCGGGCGAGCACGCCGCCCACCAGGGCGTGGTCGACGCCCAGCTCGCGGCGCTCGTAGTGCAGCCGCTCCTCCGGGGTGCGCGCCGGCCCGTGGACCTGGCGCGGGTAGCCGGGGTAGGCGTGCATGAGCACGAGCTTGCCGACGTCGTGCAGGAGCGCGGTGACGAGCAGGCGGTCGCGGTGCGCGTACGACGAGGCGGCGGCCAGGCGGTCGGCGGCGCGCTGGACGGCCACGGCGTGCAGGCGGAAGCGCTCGGGCGCAGCGTCCCAGGTCTTGCCGCGCTCGAAGAACTCGAACGTCTCGGCGTTGGCCGCCAGCCGCTGGACGGCCTCCGGCGAGAGCACCTCGACCGAGGCGACGATCGACTCGACCTGGCCGCGCCGCGGCGAGTCGAGCCCGTTGGCCACGCGCAGCACGGAGATCACGAGCGCGACGTCGGACTCGATCGCGCGCACGAGCTCGCCGGTCGAGGGCCGCTCCTGGGAGACGAGCTCGAGCAGGCGGTTGCGCGACTCGGCGAGGGCCGGGAACACCTCGAGCGCCTCGAAGGCCGCGGTCAGCCGCTTGCCGTGGCCCTCGTTGCGGGAGCGGCCGACGACCGAGTACGGCTCGCGCGAACCACCCGTCGGGGCGCCCGGGGCGGGCACTCGGGGAGGTCTGGCGGCTGGCGCGGAAGGGGGCATCAGGCGATCGTCGGGTGTCACGGCGGGTGACTCGGAAAGCGGGCTGCCGGGATCGCCCCGGCCTTCACCCTCTATCGGCATCACTGGACGGATCGTTGAGCCGCCAGCCCCGCCGTCGCGCCGATTCAACCTGCCCTCCTCCCGTTGAGCGCATGGTCCACCCGAGTCAGGGTCTCGTCGCGCCCCAGCAGCGCGATCGTCTCGAAGATACCTGGTGAGACGGTCGTCCCGGCGACTGCCACGCGCAGCGGCTGGAAGACGTGCTTGCGCTTGACGCCGAGCTGATCGGCCACGGGGTCGAGCGCGGTCTGCACGGACTCCTCGGTCCAGGGCTCGGGGACGGCCTCGAGCGCGGCCCGGGCGCCCGCCAGCGCCTCGCGGCCACCCGGAGCCTCGAGCACGCGCTCGCGGGCCGGGGGGTCGTCGGTCGGGCCGTCGAAGAAGAACCCGGCGAGCGGCCAGAACTCGGCCAGCGTGGAGATCTTGTCCTGAGAGATCGCGACCGCGTCGCGCAGCCCCGACCGCCCCGTGAACGCCTCCAGCCGCGCCGTCAGCTCGTCGAGGCTCAGCTCCCGCAGGTAGCGGCCGTTCATCCAGCGCAGCTTCTCCTCGGCGAACACCGCCGGGTTCTTCGACACGCGCTCGAGCCGGAAGCGCTCCTGCAGCTCCGCGATCGTGTGGAAGGTGGTCTCGTCGTCGTACCCCCAGCCGAGCAGCGCGACGTAGTTGAGCACCGCCTCCGGCAGGTAGCCGGCGTCGCGCAGGTCCTGCACCGAGGTCGCGCCGTGGCGCTTGGAGAGCTTCTTGCCGTCCGGGCCGTGGAGCAGCGGGAGATGGCCGTAGACCGGCGTCGGCGCTCCCATCGCCTGCTGGATGAGCATCTGCTTGGGGGTGTTGGAGTAGTGGTCGGCCCCGCGGACGACGTGCGTGATGCCGGCGTCGGCATCGTCCACGACCACCGCAAGATGGTAGATCGGCGTGCCGTCGCCGCGGGCGATCACGAGGTCGTCGAGCAGCGCGTTCTCGAAGGCGGTCTCCCCGCGGATCGCGTCGTGCACCACGGTCGCCCCCTCGTCGGGAACCCGCAAACGCACCGCGCCCTCCCCCTCCTCGGCACCGCGGAAGCCGCGATTGCCGTGCTCGGACTTGAACGCCTTCACCTCGTCGGGACCGGCGGTCGAGCGGTACGCGTGCCCGCCGTCGAGCAGCTGCTGCACGACCTCGGCGTGGCGGTCGGCGTTCGCGGACTGGTAGATCGGCCCCTCGTCCCAGTCGATCCCGAGCCACTCGAGCGCGTCGAAGATCGTGGTGACGTTCTCGGGCGTCGAGCGCTCGCGGTCGGTGTCCTCGATCCGCAGCACGAGCTGGCCGCCCTGGCCGCGCGCCAGCAGCCAGTTGTAGAGCGCCGTCCTCGCGTTCCCGATGTGAAGCGCCCCCGTCGGCGAAGGAGGGAACCGTACCCGCATCGGCTAAGCATGCCACGATGCCCGGCCCATGCTGGTCGGCGCCCACGTCTCCCCCGCCGGCGGTCCCGCAAAGGCCGTCGAGCGGGGCACGGACCTGGCGTGCCGGGCGATCCAGATCTTCAACCAGAACCCCCGCGCATGGAAGCCCACGACGTACTCGAAAGAGCAGGTCGACGCCTTCCACGAGGCCATGAAGGACTCGCGCGTCGAGGCGCTGGTCATCCACGCCGTGTACCTGCTCAACCCCGCCTCCGAGGACCGCGAGATCCGCGACAAGTCGGTCGCCTCGCTGACCGCTTCGCTGCAGGCCGGCGACGCGCTCGGCGCCGTCGCGGTGGTCCTGCACCCGGGCTCGGCCAAGGAAGGTGAGGTCGGCCCGGCGCTCGAGCGCGCCGCCAAGGCGATCAAGGAGGCGCTCGCCGAGTCCGACAAGTGCGAGCTGCACCTCGAGGACACCGCGGGCGCGGGCGGCACGCTCGGGCGCTCGTTCGAGGAGCTGGCGACGCTGATCGAGGGTGCCGGCGGCCGCAAGCGCCTGGGCGCCTGCCTGGACTCCTGCCACCTGCTGGCGAGCGGCTACGACGTGCGCAGCGCCGAGGCGCTCTCGGGCGTGCTCGACGAGTTCGACCGCGTGGTCGGCCTCGACCGGCTGGGGAGCCTGCACGTCAACGACTCGATGACCGCGCTGGGCTCGAACCGCGACCGGCACGCCAACCTCGGGGACGGCGAGATCGGCCCCGAGGGGATCGCGGCGTTCCTCTCCGAGCCGCGCTTCGAGGGCCTGCCGTGCATCTTCGAGGGCCCCGGCGCGTCGGGTAAGGCGATCGACCCCGTCGACATGGCCAACGCGTGGCGCCTGCGCGCCGAGGGGCTCGCCGCCCGCGCCGCCTGAGAGCTACGCCGCCGCGCGAGCGGGCGCCAGCGCCGGGCCGAGCAGGTTGCGCAGCTCGGACTGCAGCCCGGCGTCGCGCCCGGCGATCTTGAAGCCGTCGCCGAAGCGCAGGCAGCGCACGCCCGAGCGGGTGTGCATCTCGAGCACGAACTCCGCCTCGCCGGGGTAGCGCTGGAACAGGTCGCGCAGGTCGTCGATCACGGCCGGCTGCAGGCGCGCGGCGTCGACCCGCAGGCGCAGCGCGCCGGGCGCCGCGGTGGCGGCGAGCTTCGCCACCTGCTCCTTGGCCTTCTCGATCTCGGCCTCGGAGGGATCGAACCGCTCGGCGTCCTGCACGATCACGCAGCTCTTGCCGGCCTCCTTGTGGTCGACCCGGCCGCGCACGAGCACGATCTCGTCGGCGGAGATCACCTGCTGGACCGCCTCGAGCGTCTTCTCGAAGACCACGATCTCGACGCTGCCGTCGAGGTCGTCGAGCGTGGCGAACATCATCGGCGTGCCGGTCCGGGTGCGGATCTTCTTGGACTCCGTGATCATCCCGCCGACCTTCACCCAGTCGCCGTCGCGCTGCTCGGGCAGCTGCGCGCAGCCGCAGTCGGCCTTCAGGCGCAGCGCCTCGCGGACCCGCTTGAGCGGATGCTCGGTGATGAACACCCCGACCGACTCCTTCTCGAGCGCGAGCAGCTCCTGGCGCTCGTACTCGTGCGTCGGGATCAGCGGGTGCGCGGGCGTGAACGCGCTCGTGGCCGGGGCGTCGCCGAGGCCGCCGAGGTCGAAGATCGAGCCCTGGCCGATCTGGGCGTCGAGCTGGGCCTTCTGGCCCGCGCCCTGGGCCGACTCCAGCACGTCGAGCATCCCGCGCCGGGTCGCGCCGGTGGAGCCGAACGCGCCGCACTTGATCAGCGCCTCGATCGCCTTCTTGTTCACCGCCCGGCAGTCGACGCGCTCGCAGAAGTCCCACAGGCTGGTGAACGGCTCGCTTTCGCGCGCGCGCTTGATCGCCTCGACGGCGGCGTAGCCGACGCCCTTCACGGCGTCGAGCCCGAAGCGGATGTTGCCGTCGACCACCATGAACTCGTGGTCTGACTCGTTGACGTCCGGCGGCAGGATCTCGATCCCCATGCTCTCGGTCTGGGCGACGAAGAACGGGACCTTGTCCTTCGTGTCCATCACCGAGGAGATGAGCGCCGCCATGTACTCCGACGGGTAGTTGGCCTTCAGCCACGCCGTGCGGTAGGCGATCAGCCCGTAGCAGGCGGCGTGCGAGCGGTTGAACGAGTAGTCGGCGGAGCGCTCGTTGACCGTCCACAGCGCCTCGATCACGTCCGGCGCCGTGCCCGACGCGCTGCAGCCCTCGAAGAACAGGGGCTTGAGCTCGGCCATCGCGGCGCGGTTCTTCTTGCCGATCGCCTTGCGCAGGTCGTCGGCCCGCGGGCCGGAGAAGCCCGCCAGCGACTTGGCGATCTGCATCGACTGCTCCTGGTACAGGATCACGCCCTTGGTCGGCTCGGTGATCGGGCGCAGGCGGTCGTCGATGTACGTGATCGTCTCGGGGTTGCGCTTCCCGCGCGCGTACGTGGGGATCTGGTCCATCGCCCCCGGCCGGTACAGCGCGTTGAGGGCGACGAGGTCCTCGAACTCGTCCGGCTGGACCTTCTTCAGCGCCTCGCGCATGCCCTCGGACTCGAACTGGAAGACGCCCACCGAGTCGCCGCGAGCCATCATCTCGTAGGTCTTCTCGTCGTCGAGCGGGAGCGCCGTCATGTCCAGCCGCTCGCCCGTCGAGCGCTCGATGATCGACAGCGTGTCCTCGATCACGTCGAGGTTGCGCAGGCCGAGGAAGTCCATCTTCAGGAGGCCGATCTCCTCGATCGGCTTCATCGAGTACTGCGTGACCGTGCGGTAGGCCTTCGTGCCGTCCTCGGCCGTGCCGGCGTCGGCGAGCTGGAGCGGCACGATGTCGGTCAGCGGGCGGTCGGAGATCACGACCGCGGCGGCGTGGATCGACGCGTTGCGCACGATCCCCTCGAGGCCCTGCGCGACGTCGACGATCTGCTTGGCCGTGGGATCGCGCGCGACCTCGGCGGCGAGCTCGGAGCCCGGCTGCAGGCAGTCCGCGAAGCTCGGCGGGCGGCCCATGATCGGGTCGGGGATGAGCTTCGCCAGCCGGTCGCCCGCCCCGTAGTCGTGGCCCAGCACGCGCGCGGCGTCGCGCGTGGCCGCGCGCGGGAACATCTTGCCGAAGGTGATGATCTGGGCCACGCGGTCGGTGCCGTACTTGGCGGTGACGTAGCGGATCACGCGCTCGCGCCCGCGCACGGAGAAGTCGATGTCGATGTCCGGCATCGAGACGCGCTCGGCGTTGAGGAAGCGCTCGAACAGCAGGTCGTAGCGGAGCGGGTCGACGTCCGTGATCTGCAGGCAGTACGCCACCAGGCTGCCGGCGGCGCTGCCACGGCCCGGGCCGACCGCGATGCCGTTCTCCTTCGCGTAGCGCACGAAGTCCCACACGATCAGGAAGTAGGCGTTGAACCCCATCCGGTCGATGACGCCGAGCTCCATCTCCATCCGCTCGATCGCCTCGGCGGGCGGCGGGTCGCCGTAGCGGTGGCGCATCCCGTCGAGCACGAGCTCGCGCAGGTAGGCCTTCTCGTCCTTGCCGTCGGGGCAGTCGAAGCGCGGGATGAGCTGCTTGCCGAGCTCGATCTCGACGTCGCAGCGCTCGGCGATCTCGAGGCTCGAGGCGAGCGCCTCGGGCATGTCGGCGAACGAGGTGGCCATCTCCTCGGGCGACTTGAGGAAGAACTCGTTCGTGTCGAACGACATCTTCGGCTGCGCGAGCGTCGACTTCGTCTGCACGCACAGCAGCGCCGCGTGATGGTGGAAGTCCTCCTTGCGGAGGTAGTGAACGTCCGCCGTCGCCACGAGCGGCCGGCCCATCTCGGCGGCGAAGCCGCGGATCGCCTCGTTGACCTGCTCCTGCTCGGCGAGCCCGTTGCGCTGGACCTCGAAGTAGACCTGCTCCGGCCCGAAGGCCTGCACGAGCTCGTCGAGATGCGCGCGGGCCTGCTGCGCCTTGCCCTGCAGGATGCGCTGGCTGGTGCGCGCCGCGAGGCAGCCGGTCAGGCAGATGACCCCTTCGGCGTGGCGCGTGAGCAGCTCGAGGTCGACGCCCGGCTTGCCGCGGTACAGCCCTTCGAGGAACCCGGCGCTGGAGAGCTTGACGAGGTTGCGCAGGCCCGCGGGGGTCTCCGCCAGCAGCGTCAGGTGGTTGCGCTCGAGCTTGGGGTCACGCGCGTGACGGTCGTCGACGTAGTAGGCCTCGAGCCCGACGATCGGCTTGATGCCGTGCTTCTTCGTGGCCTTGTAGAGCTCGACCGCGCCGTTCATCACGCCGTGATCGGTGAGGCCGAGCGCCGGCTGGCCGAAGCTCGCGGCACGCTCGGCGAGCTCCTCGATGCGGCAGGCGCCGTCGAGCAGCGAGTACTCGGAATGGACGTGGAGATGGGCGCAACCGGGAGCCGTCACGGGCCGACAACAGTAGGTGGAGCGGCGGACGAGATCGGCGGGCGATCGCCGCGTCTCTCGCTCGTTGCGGGGTCCGCGGCATGACCTTCCCGCCCATCCGTCGCGGCCGCACTGCTTGACGAGTGTTGACCAGCCCGACTACGGTCGCACCGATGAGCAGCGTCCTTCCGATCGCGCGGACGACCCGGGCGACCCTGATCGCCGAGGACATGCGCGAGCACCTCCTGTCGGGCGCGGTCGCTCCCGGCACGCCGCTCGGCGACGAGGACCTCGCGCAGGCGACGGGCGCGCCGGTGGGGACCGTGCGCGCGGCGCTGTCCGAGCTCGAGCGCGACGGGCTGGTCGTGCACTCGCTGCATCGCGGGCTCGAGGTCACCCCGATCACGCGCGCCGAGGTCAAGGACATCTACTCCGCGCGGCGCGTCTACGAGCGCGCGGGGCTGGACGCCATGCTCTCGACGCTCCCGGTCGACGTGAGCTGGCTGCAGGCGGCGATCGAGCGCATGGGCGAGGCCGCCGTGTCCGGCGACCACCGCGCGCTGGTCGAGAGCGAGATGGCGTTCCATCTCGCTCTGGTCGCCGCGGCCGGCTCCAGCCGCGTCACGCGCGCCGCGCAGGCGGTGCTGATGGAGCTGCGGCTCGTGCTCCCGGTGGCCGACCGCAACACCGACGACCTGCCGGCGCTGGTGGCCGACCATCAGTACCTCGTGGCGGTCTTCCGGGCGGGCGAGCTGGGCGAGTCGGCGGCCGCGCTCGAGGCCCACCTCGTGCGCGGCGAGGCGCTCGTGCTCGCGGCGCTCGACGCTCAGGCCTGAGCGCGGCGAGTCCAGGCGGTCATGAGGGCGACGGCCTCGCGGTCGCCGCGGACGACCGGCCGCTCGCCGCTCGCCACCGGCTCGCCGCGGAGCAGCCGGTCGAAGACGGCGCGGGTCATCGTGACCGACGCGTCGATGGTATGGCCGCGTGGCGTTGGCGCCACCGACAGGCCGGCGCCGTCGTTCGCGGTCAGGTACCAGATTTCGTTCCCGCCCGCCCCGTCGCCGTCGACGATCTGGGCGATCGTGAAGCGGTGGCCGCGGGTCCACGACGGATGGACGGCGTACGCCAGCGTCCGGTACACGAGCTCGGGCTCGAGCACCGCGCCGGCGCGAGCGGCCGCGGCGAGCGCGGTGGTGGTCGTGGGGAGCGTGCGCAGCGCCTTGGCGCGCCGCTTGCGGCCGCGGATGCGGGCAGGGCCGAAGAAGCGGCCGACGCGATGGTCGACGCCCGCGAGCAGCTCCGCGAGGACGAGTGGCGCGGCGGTGAGGTGGAAGTCGGCCTCGCCGCGCGGCCGCGGCTTCTCGATCGCCCGCACGAACGTCCTCCCGGTGGTCACCGAGACCGAGAACGTGCCGGTGCCGCCGATGCTCAGGTCGTACGAGAGCGGCCCGCTGACGGCCAGCCCCTGGGCGGGGAGCAGCGCGGCGAGCACGCGACCGGCGAGCGCCGGGTCGTCGTGCGCCAGCTTCACGATCGCGCCGCGCAGCAGCGGGTAGTCGCGGCGCGTGCTGCCGACCATCAGCCCACGAGCGGGAGGCCGCGCGGCCGGCACGATCGTCGGGCCGGCGGGAGCCGCGGGAGCCTCGGGCTCGGTGAGGGCCGGCTCCGCGGCGGGCTCCGGCTCGGCGGCGGCCGGCTCCGCGGCGGGCTCGGGCTCCGCGGCGGGCTCCGGCTCGGCGGCGGCCGGCTCCGCGGCGGGCTCGGGCTCCGCGGCGGGCTCGGTGTCGGCGGCGGCCGCGAACGGCGCCGGCTCGTCCGGGCCGCGCGCCGGGGTCGCCCACTCGACCGCGGGCTCGGCATCGGGGGCGGCCGGCTCGTCGTCGGCGTCGTCGTCGTGCGCCATCGGCTCGACGCCGGGCGGCTGCCAGGCACGGGCCGGATCGCGCTGCTCGCCGGCGCGGACGGGCTCCACGCCGGGCGCGACCGGCTCGCGGCGCGGCTCGTCGCGCGCGTCCCACTCCGATGCGGGCTCGGCGTCGGGGGCGGCGGGCTCCGCGTCGGGCGCGGCGGGCTCGGGCTCCTGCGAGCCGGCGGCCTCCGCCCCGGGCGCGACGATCTCGGCGTCGGGTGCCACCGGCTCGGAGGCGTCGGGCGGCGGTTCGGGCGCCGGCGCGCGGCTTCGCAGCGCGTCGGCGGCGGCGTCGAGGTCCGCGACCAGGCGGCTCGAGTCCGCCGGCTCGCGCGCGGCGGCCGCCTCGGCCTGCTCGCGGGCGCGCCGCTCGAGCTCGGCCACGCCCGCCCGCGCCTCGCCGGCCTCCGCACGCAGCCGCTCGGCATCCGCGCGCGCCTCGCCGGCCTCCGCACGCAGCCGCTCGGCATCCGCGCGCGCCTCGCCGGCCTCCGCACGCAGCCGCTCGGCATCCGCGCGCGCCTCGCCGGCCTCGAGCCGCAGCCGCGCCGCCTCCGCGCCCGCCTCGTCGCGCTCGTGCCGGACGCGCTCGAGCTCGGCGCCCAGGGAATCGCGGTCGGCCGTGGTCGCGTCGAGCTGCGCGTGGAGGGCGGCTCGTTCGGCTTGGTCGGCTTGGAGGCGGTCGTTGAGGTCCGCGGTGGCGACGTGCGCGTGCTCGAGCCTGCCGCGGAGCTCGGCGGCCTCGGCGCGGGCGGCCTCGAGTGCGCTGCGGAGGTCCGTCGCTTCGGCGCGAGCGCCCTCGAGTGCGGTGCGGAAGTCCGCAGCCTCGCCGCGCACGGAGTCCAGCTCGGCGGCTAGGTCGGCAGCCTGCACGTGCGCGGCCTCGGCGATCTGGAGCCGCTCGCGGAGGTCGGACGCCTCCGCCCGCGCGGCTTCGAGCTCGGCGTGCGCCGCCCGGGCGCGGTCGAGCTCGTCCTCGAGCGTCGCGCGCGCGACGCTCTCTCCGTCGGCGCGCGCCTCCGCCGCCTTCGCGCGGTCGGTCGCGGCGGCCAGCTCGGCCTCGCTGCGCCCCCGAGCCTCGTCCGCCGCCGCGCGGTCGGCCTCGCCGCGCGCCCGAATCTCGTCCGCCGCCGCCCGCGCCGCCGCGAGCTCGGCGGCCAGGCCGGTCGCCCGCACGTCGGCCGCGGTTGCGGCACGCGCGTGCTCGGCCTCGAGCACCGCCAGGCGCACCGCGTCGCCGGCGCGGACGATCTCGCTGGTGCGGAGCCGGAGCTGCCACTCGCGCGCGCGGGCGCGGACCTCGGCGGCGGCCGCGAGGGCGGCGGTGAGCGCCTCGCCGCGGCTGGCGTCGGGCTCCGCCGAGGCCAGCGCGTCGCGCTCGGCGGTCGCCTCCTCCAGCCGGCGCTCCAGCTCGACGGACCGCAGCTCGAGCACCTCGACGGCCTTCAGCGCCTCCGCGGCAGCGCGCGCCTGGGCCTGCTCGGCGGCCTCGGCGCGGCGCGCCCGCCGCTCGGCCAGCACGGCGTGGTCGATGACCTGGCCACCCGGCTCGTCGGGCTCCTCCGGGCGCTCGGGTGCGGCCGGCACCCGCGGCGGCTCGACGCCCCGGGTCAGCGGCGGCAGGCCGGCGCGGGCGCCGCTCGGCCACTCGACCCACATCGCCTCGGGATCGGTCGCCACGAGCTCGGCGGCCACCAGGTACGTGCCGCGCCAGGAGTCCGGGTCGCGGGAGAAGCGGGCGTCGGGGAGCGAGTCGAAGCGGTGCTCGGTCCCGTCCACCCGCAGCGCGAAAGACGGCAGGTCCGGCTCAGGCGCGGCGTCGGGCTCCCAGCGGCCGCGCACCCGGACGAGCCCGCTGTCGGCGCCCGAGGGCAGCCACTCGACCCCCTCGAGGACCAGCCCGGGCAGGCCAGGGATGGCGGACGACTCGGCCACAGCCGGTGAATCCTCCCAGAGTGCGCGGCGTCAGGTGCTCAGTCGTCCGAGCCGTTGTTCCGGAACACCAGCAGCGCCACGCCGCCGGCGACGGCGAGCACGGCGCCCGCCAGCAGCGGCTTGGGCACGTAGGTGGATCCGTAACGACGGCGGAGGGCGAGCTTGGAGCCCTTCCAGACGACCATGCCGAGGAGCTTGTAGAACATGCGTAGGTTCTACCCGTTCCGGACGCGATGTGCCATCCGGGACTGCAGCGACCAGATCTCGATGAACCCGGGCGACGCCTGCTGGGAGAAGAGCCCGCCCGACTCGGCGAAGGTCGCGAGCTGGGCGTCGTAGACGGCGTTGGCGCTCTCGCGCGTGACCACGCGCGCGGATCCCTTGTAGAGCTTGAGCCCGATCGTCCCCGTCACGCGCTCGTTGACGTGCCGGATGTAGGCCTCGATGTCGGTCCGCAGCGGCTCCCACCACAGGCCGGCGTAGACGAGGTAGGCCCACTGCTGGTCGAGCCGCGGCTTGAACTGGTTCTGGTGGATCGTGCCGGTCAGGCGCTCGAGCTCGCGGTGCGCCTTGAGCAGGATCGCCGCCGCCGGGACCTCGTAGATGTCGCGCACCTTGAGGCCGACGATGCGGTCCTCGATGTGGTCGACGATCCCGACGCCGTGGCGCATGCCGAGCTCGGCGGCGGCCTCGATCAGCTCCACCAGCCCATCCGCTCGCCGTTGAGCGCGACCGGCGCGCCGGCCTCGAACTCGACGGTCACGACCTCCGGCTCGTCCGGCGCCTCCTCCGGACGCGTCACGAGCTGGAACACGTCGTCGTCGGGCGCGTGCGAGAGGTCCTCGATCCACTTGCCCTCCGAGGATCGGCCCCAGAGGTTGTCGTCGATCGAGTAGGGCGCGACCTCGGTGCCGCCCTTGACCGGGATCCCGTGCTTGCGGGCGTAGGCGATCTCCTCGTCGCGGCCCATCGCCCACGAGCGCACCGGAGCGATGACCTTGAGCTCGGGCGCGAGCGTGGCCACGGTGGCCTCGATGCGCACCTGGTCGTTGCCCTTGCCGGTGCAGCCGTGGGCGATCGTGTCGCAACCGCTGCGCCGCGCGTACTCGACCGCGAGCTTGGCGATCAGCGGCCGGCCGATCGCGGTGAAGAGCGGGTAGCCGTCGCCGTAGTCGGCGTTGGCCTGGATGGCCGGCAGCACGTACTCGCGCGCGAACTCCTCGCGCGCGTCGACGACATGGGCGTCGAGCGCGCCGAGGTGCATCGCCTTCCCGCGCACGACGTCGTAGTCCTCGCCCGGCTGGCCGAGGTTGACCGTGAGCGCGACGACCTCCGCCTCGTACTCGTCCTGGATCCACTTCAGCATCACGCTCGTGTCGAGGCCGCCGGAGTACAGGAGCAGCACGCGCCCGACCTCGCCCGGCTGGGCCAGGTAGGTGGCGACGCGGGTCGCCTCGGGGTCGGCGACGCGGTGGACTTCGGTGCGGGTCTTGGGATCGCGAGGCTCGTCGGTCATCGCCGCGCAGCCTACGACGCGCGCGTGGGCTCAGTAACGCCGGCGAAGAGCGGAGACCGTGCGGACGTAGCGGAAGCCGTCCTCGTCCTCGTCCTCCGCGTAGCCGCTGTCCTCGACCTGGTCCTCGGCGTCGCGCGCCTCCTCGAGCCAGCGGGCGCCCGGGAGGTCGGTGAGGCCGGCGGCCTCGTCGAAGATGCGGAAGGCGTCGGCGCCGAGCTTCTCGGCGGAGCGGCGGTGCAGCGGGGCGACGAGCAGCGACTCGCCGTCGCCCGACTCGTCGGCGAGCGTGAGCGCGACGAGCCCGAGCACGAGCGGCTGCGCGCTGTCGAGCCGGACGGCCAGCGCCGCCATCCGCTCGCTCCACGCGCACAGCAGGTCCGCGCGGCCGGGGTCGATCGCCTCGCGGAACGCGGCCTGCCACGGCGGCGTAGCGGTGCTGAACGCCTTGATCGCGCGCCCGACGTGGGAGTCGTCCGCGCTCGGAATCCGGCTCGCGTAGTAGCCCTCGTCCCGAGGCAGATCGAGACTCGCGAGCGCGGCGTGCACGTCCATCGGCTCAGTCAAGCACGCCGAGCCGTCGCGTGCATCGTCCGCATGGCTAGCTCGAGCGGACGCGGCTGCTGACCTGGGGAGCGGCGAAGCCCGCGATCGCGGCCAGCAGGATCAGCGCGATGCCGACGATGATCGGGGTGCCTCCGGGAACCACGCTCGGACCGGCGACGCCGCCGTTGCCGAACAGCCCCGGCCGCGAGTCGGTCTCGCCGCGCACGCCGCCGGATTCGCCGTTCCCGCTACCCGACCCGGAGCCTGAACCTGTGCTCGAGCCTGAGCCCGTGTCGACGTCGCCGGCGCCGGCCGCGGTCGACACGCCGTTCGCCGACGCGAGCGAGGTGACGTCGCCGCCGCCGCTCGAGCTCCCGGAGCCCGCCGCGGTGCCGGAGCCGTCGCCGCCGCCGCCACAGCTGCCGCCGCGGGCGAGGGCGCGCACCTTGCGCAGGCCGGTGCGCTCGAGCCGCAGCACGCGGCGCGGACGCAGGTCGAGCCGGCGGGCAACCCGCAGGCGCGATCGCGGCGGGCCGGCGCCGACGCCGGCGCGCAGCAGGAGCACGCGGCGCTGCAGCGTGGAAACGTCATCGAGGCAGGAGTCGAAGCGAAGGACGGCACGCCGCAGGCGTCGCGTGGCCGCGCGCCGGCGCTGTGCGGGCGTCCGCGCCGACCGGCTGTCGCCGCGCCGGCGGGCTCGAGCGCGGCGAGCCGCTGCGCGCGCCGCGCCGCCAGCCGAGCCAGCCGCGCCGCCGCCTCCGGCGCTGCTGCCGCCACCGCCACCGCCACCGCCGCCGGTCGAGCCGGCACCGCCGCCACCGCCGCCACCGCCGGACGAGGAGCCGCCGCCACCGCCGCCCGACGACCCGCCGCCGCCCGACGACCCGCCGCCCGTGGCGCCGCCGACCGCTCCGCCGACGGTCTCGACCGCGCCGCCGACCGTGCCGCCGACGGAACCGCCGCCACCGCCGCCACCGCCGCCACCCGAGGGCGCGGACGGAACCGAGGGGACGCTGGGGACCGACGGGACCGACGGGACCGAGGGCGCGGAGGGCACCGACGGCACGGAGGGCACCGACGGTGTCGACGGAGCAGGGGGCAGCTGCGGAGTACTGGGCACCGAGGGCGTGCTCGGAGCGCTGGGCACGCTCGGCACTTGCGGGAGTTGGGCGGACGCGGTAGCGGAAATCGTTCCCGCGATCGTCACCACCGACAGAAGCATCCAAGCCTTGCGCACCACAATCCTCCGCTCGCTGGTCCCTAGCGCACCGTCTCCTCCGTGACTTCAGATACCTGCAAAGCGGTGCGACGAAACCTCGCCAGGGGCGAAATTCGGACCCAGAGCCAACCACGCTGTACCAATGGCCAGGGAGCGAGCGGTGGGGAACCGCTCAGCCGAGCAGAGCGGCGACCCGTGCGAGGGCCTCGTCGACCTCCGCCTCGCCGATCACCAGCGGCGGCAGGAAGCGCAGCGTGGCGGGTCCGGTGGCGTTGATCACGAGCCGCTGCTCGAGCAGCGCGCGGCGCGCCACGGCGGGCGCATCGGCCTCGACGTCGGCGGCCACCATCAGGCCGCGCGCGCGGACCTCGACGACGCCCGGCAGCTCGCGCAGGCCCTCCGCCAGCCGCTCCCCCAACTCGCGCACGCGCGCGAGCAGCGCCTCGTCGTCGAGCACGTCGAGCGCCGCGTTGGCCGCCGCGCAGGCCACCGGGCCGCCGGCGAACGTCGAGCCGTGGTCGCCGGGCTCGAACACCCCGGCCAGCCGCGAGCCGATCACGAGCGCGCCGATCGGCATCCCGCCCCCGAGCCCCTTGGCGAGCGTCATCGCGTCCGGGACCACGCCGGCCTGCTCGTGCGCCCACAGCGTTCCGGTGCGGCCCATCCCGGTCTGCACCTCGTCGAACACCAGCGCGGCGCCCTTCGCGTCGCACGCCTCGCGGGCGGCGCGCAGCACGTCGGCGGGCATCGGGTGCACGCCCGACTCGCCGAGGACCGGCTCCATCAGCACCGCGGCCGTGCGCTCGTCGACCGCCTCCCACACGGCGTCGGGATCGATCGCGATCGCCCGGAACCCCGGCACGAGCGGGGCGAACGGCGCCTGCTTGGACTCCTGCGGCGTGGCCGACAGCGCGCCGTACGTGCGCCCGTGGAAGGCGCCGTGGAAGACCACGACGTCGCCGCGCGGGCGCGCCTTGCGCACGAGCTTGATCGCCGCCTCGTTGGCCTCCGCGCCCGAGTTGCAGAAGAACACGGCCTCGCCGAACGAGCGCGCGGTCAGCCGCTCGGCGAGCCGCGTCATCGGCGCGTTGAAGTACAGGTTCGAGACGTGCATCAGCCGCGCCGCCTGGTCCTGGATCGCCTGCACGACGTGCGGGTGGCAGTGGCCGGTGTTGCAGACGGCGACGCCGCTGAGGAAGTCGAGGTACTCGACGCCGTCGGCATCCACCAGCACCGCGCCCGACCCGGAGGCGAACTCGACCGGGAAGCGGGCGTACGTCTCCGCGAGCACGCTCACTGAGCGGGCCTGATCTTCGTGCCCTGGCCGGCGTCGGTGAACAGCTCGAGCAGCACCGAGTGCGGGACGCGGCCGTCGACGATGTGCGCGTAGCTCACCCCGCCGTGGATGGCGTCGAGACACGCCTGGAGCTTGGGGCGCATGCCGCCGGCGGTCGCGGGCATCGCCGCCTCGACCTCGTCGGCGCCCGCCTCGGAGATCACCGACTCGGGGTTCGACGGCTCGCGCAGCCAGCCGGCCACGTCGGTGAGGAAGATGACCTTGTAGGCGCCGAGCGCGCGCGCGACGGCGGCGGCCGCCTCGTCGGCGTTGACGTTGTGCGAGCGCCCCGCGCGGTCGGCTCCCACCGAGGCGATGACCGGGATGTAGTCCTCCGCGATGTGCTCGATGATCCCGGCGTTGACCCGCTCGATGCGGCCCACGAAGCCGATGTCCTCCCCATCCGGCCCGCCGATCTTCGACACCCGGAAGAGCGCGCCGTCGTCCCCGGACAGGCCCACGCCGGGCTGGCCGTGGCGGTTGATCCGCTGCACGATGTCCTTGTTGACCTTGCCGACGAGCACCATCTTGGCCACCTCGACGGTCGCCTCGTCGCTCACCCGCAGCCCGCCCACGAACTCCACCGGCAGGTCGAGCCGCTCCATGTAGCGGGTGATCTCCGGCCCGCCGCCGTGGACGACGATCGGGTTCATGCCGACGTACTTGAGGAGCACGACGTCGCGCGCGAAGTCCTCGCGCAGCTCGGGGTCGCTCATCGCCGCCCCGCCGTACTTGATCACCACCGTGCGGCCGTGGAACTCGCGGATGTACGGCAGCGCCTCGAGGAGCGTTCCGATTCTGTCTCGGCTAAACGCCTCGCCGCCGCTTCGCTGGCTCATCACGTCGTGTACTCCGCGTTGATCTTCACGTAGTCGCACGAGAGGTCGGAGAAGAAGACCTCGGCCTCGGAGCCCTCTCCGGGCAGGCCGACGACGTACTCGACCTCGTCGCCCGAGACCGCCCCCGCGAGCGCCGCCTGGTCGAACGGCATCGCCGCCCCGCCACGGCACACCTGCACGTCCTCGATCCAGATGTCGAGCGGGAGCGGCGCGCGGTCGTGGACGGCAGCGCCGACGGCCTGCGCGATCCGGCCCCAGTTGGGGTCGCCGCCGTGCAGGGCGGCCTTGACGAGCGGCGAGTCGGCGACCGCGCGCGCCGCGCGGACGACCGTCTCGGCGTGGCCGCCGTGCACCACCACCCGCCCGACACGGCGGGCGCCCTCGCCGTCGCGCACGATCATCAGCGCGAGCCGGCGCAGGAGGATGTCGAGCGCCTCGCCGAACTTGATCTCGTCCTCGGACTCCGGCACCACGGCGACGCCGCTCGCGCCCGAGGCCATCAGGATCACGGTGTCGTTGGTCGAGAGCTGCCCGTCGACGGAGATGCGGTCGAACGAGCGCTTCACGCAGACGCCGAGCAGCAGGTCGGCGGTGCCGGGGGTGAGCGCGGCGTCTGTCTGGACGAAGCACAGCATGGTCGCGAAGGCCGGCGAGATCATCCCGGCGCCCTTGCTCTGTGCGGACAGGCGGACGGTGCCTGACGGGAGCTCGACCTCGAGCGAGGCGCTCTTGGCGAACAGGTCGGTGGTGCGTATCGACTCGCCGAAGGCGGCGTCGCCGTCGGGCGCGAGCTCGCGCCGGGCGTCGGCGATGCCGCGGATCACCTTGTCGGTGTCGAGCGGCACGCCGATCACCCCGGTCGAGGCCACCGCGACCTGCTCCTCGTGCACGCCGGCGGCCATCGCGCCCGCGCCCTGCATGCGGGCGGCGTCCTCGAGCCCGCGGCGGCCGGTGGCGGCGTTGGCGTTGCCGGCGTTCGCCACCACGGCGCGCAGCCCGCCGAGGCGGCAGCGCTCCTGGGTGAGCAGGACGGGCGCCGCGAGCACACCCGAGCGCGTGAAGCGCGCCGCGCTGACGGTGTCCGGTGAGTCGGAGACGAGCAGGCCGAGGTCGAGCCCGCCCGACGGCTTGAGCCCGCACGCCACGCCCGCCGCCCGAAAGCCCGCCGGCAGGCCGCCGGGCAGCTCGGAGACGTGCTCGGGCAGCTCGATCCAGCGCGACTTCACGCGTGGCCACCTTCGCCGCCGCCCGTCCGCTGTGTCACCCGAGACCTTCGCTTTCGTCGCGGCCATACATGAGATTTAGGTTCTGGATCGCCTGCGATGACGTGCCCTTCCAGAGGTTGTCGATCGTGGCGAAGACGATGATGCGGCCGGTCCGGTCGTCGCGATGGACGGAGATGCGGCAGTAGTTCGTCTCCCGGACCTCGTTCATCCCGGGCGGGCCCTCGACCACCTCGACCCACGGCTCGCCGTCGTACGCCTCCGCGTACAGGGCGGGCACGTCGGCCTCCCGCGTGGATGTGACGTAGCAAGACACAAGCTCGCCGTCGGACAGCGGCACGAGGTGCGGCGTGAACGTCACGCGCAGGCCGCCGCCCAGCTCCTGCTCGATCTCCGGCGTGTGCCGGTGGCGGCCGACCTTGTAGGGCGTGACCGTCCCGTCGACGGCCACGAAGTGCTTGTCGTGGGTCGGCTCCCGCCCGGCGCCGCTGACGCCCGACTTGGCGTCGATCACGACGTCGCCGAGCAGGTCCGAGCGCGCGAGCGGGGCGAGCGCGAGGATCGCGGCGGTCGGGTAGCAGCCCGGGTTGGCGACGAGGTCGGCGCCGGCGATCTGCGCCCGGTGCAGCTCCGGCAACCCGTAGACGGCGTCGCCGAGCAGCGCCGGCGCGGCGTGCTCGCCGTACCAGTCCTCGTACACGGCGCGGTCGTGGAGGCGGAAGTCGGCCGACAGGTCGACGACCCGGACGCCGCGCTCGCGCAGCTCGGCGACGACCGGTGCCGCGGCGCCGTGGGGGTAGGCGACCACCGCAGCATCGACCTCGGCATGACGGTCAGGGTCGTAGGTCTCGAGCGTCAGCGGCACGCGCGTTCGCGGATGCACCTCGTCGAGCCGCCGGCCGGCCTCGGAGCGGGCCGTCACGTGCGCGAGCTCGAAGCGCGGATGGCGGTGCAGCAGGGCGCTCGCCACCGCGCCGGCGTAGCCCGCCGCGCCAAGGACGGCGACCCGTTCAGCCACGCGGCTCGCCCCCGAGGCGCTCGGCGACGGCGGCGTCGATCTTCGCGCGCCGCTGCGCGACCTCCTCGTCGGTGAGCGTGCGGTCGTCGGCGCGGAAGCGCAGCCGGACGGCGAGCGACACGCGATCGTCCGCGGGGTAGACGTCGAAGACCTCGGCCTCGCGCAGGAGCGGACCGCCGGCCTCGCGCACGGTGGCGAGCACGTCGGCGGCGGCGACGTCGGGCGCGAACCACCACGCCCGGTCCTGCAGCACGGCCGGGTAGGAGGTCAGGTCCCGGTAGCGCGGGACGTGCACGGCGGCGCGCTCGAGCGCGTCGAGGTCGAGCTCGAAGGCGGCGCCGCCCTCGAGGTCCCACGCGCGCGCGACCGCCGGATGCAGCTCGCCGAGCCAGCCGGCCGCCTTCTCGTCCACGAGCACACGCGCGGCCCGGCCGGGGTGCAGGAACGGCTCGCCGCCGCGCTCCACCCGCCACGGCACGCGCAGCGTGTCGAGCAGGCCGGCCAGCACCGCCTTGGCCGCGAAGAAGTCGGCCTGCGGCGGGTCGTCCTCGCGCCAGGTGGGCGGACGCAGCGTGCCGGCGAGCACGGCGCCGAGCCGGCGCCGCTCGTCGGGCAGCGGCTCGGGCCGCCGCTCGCCCGGGCGCTCGCGGTCGAAGTAGATCGCCCCCAGCTCGAACAGCCGCACGTCGGGCATCCCGCGCGCGCGGTTGAGCCGCGCCCCCTCGAGCAGGGAGCCGAGCAGCGTCGTCCGGAGCACCGACTGGTCCTCGGACATCGGGTTGCGCACGGTGACGACGGCGTGGCGCGGGTCGGCGGGCGGGATCCGGAGGCGATCGACGAGGTCGGGCGCGGCGAAGCTCCACCCCACCATCTCGGACAGCCCGAGCCCGGTCAGGGCGTCCTCGGCGCGGCGGCGCAAGCGCTGCTCGGGCGTCAGGACGCCGACCGCTCCGCGCCGCGACGGCAGCGTCGCCGGCAGCTTCTCCAGCCCCCACAGGCGCGCGACCTCCTCCACGAGATCGGCCTCGCGGGTGACGTCGTCGCGCCGGAAATACGGCACCGCGGCGTCAAGCCCTGGGGTCAGACCCCTTGCGTCGACCTGACCCAAGGGGTCTGACCCCTCGGCCACGTCGAACTCGAGCGCGCGCAGGATCTCGACGCTCTCGTCGCGGGGGATCGCGGTGCCCAGCAGCCGCTCGACCCGGGCGTCCCGCAGGTGGATCACCCGCGGCGGCGGGCCAGGACCACCGACGTCGACGGTGCCGGGGACGAGCCGGGCGCCGGTCAGCTCGATCATCAGGATCGCGGCCAGCCCTTGGCCGTCCATCCCCTGCTCGACCTGCAGGCCCTTCTCGAACCGCCCCGAGGCCTCCGACCGCAGGCCGAGCCGCGTCGACGTGCGCTGGATGTTCGGCCCGTTCCAGGTCGCCGCCTCCATCAGCACGCGCGTGGTCGTCTCGCGGACCTCCGAGCGCTCGCCGCCCATGATCCCGGCGATCGACGTCGGACCTTCGTCGTCGGCGATGATCAGCGTGTCGGGATCGAAGGCGCGCTCGACGTCGTCGAGCGTGGTCATGCTCTCGCCCTCGCGCGCGCGCCGCACCACCAGGTGGCCGCCGGCCACGAGGTCGAAGTCGAACGCGTGCATCGGCTGGCCGCTGACCAGCATCACGAAGTTGGTGATGTCGACGACGTTGTTGATCGGCCGCATGCCGGCGGCGGAGAGCCGGGCCTTCAGCCACTCGGGCGACGGGCCGATGGTCACGTCCTCGAACAGCCGCGCGGTGAAGCGCGGGCACAGGTCGGGGTCCTCGACCTCGATCCGCACGCCGCCGACCTCGCCGGGCGTGCCGGGATCCTCGCGCCACGGCGGAGGGGCGAGCGGGGCGCCGGTGGCTGCGTGGACCTCGCGCGCCACGCCATAGACGCCGAGGCAGTCGGGCCGGTTGGGCGTGATCTCGAGCTCGAGCACGTCGGTGGCGATCGGCAGCACGTCGGCCAGCGGCGTGCCGGGCGCGAGCGCCGGGTCGAGCACCATGATCCCGTCGTGGTCGGGGCCGATCGCGAGCTCGTCCTCGGCGAGGATCATCCCGTTCGACTCGACGCCGCGCAGCTTCGCCCGCTTGAGCCGCGTGCCGTCGGGCATGATCGCCCCGGCTCCCGCGACCGCGACGATCTGGCCGGCAGCCACGTTCGGGGCGCCACAGACGATCTGGCGGACGTCGCCGTCGCCCACCTCGACCGAGCAGACCGTGAGCCGGTCGGCGTCCGGGTGGCGCTCGGCGCTCAGCACGCGGCCGACCGCGAAGTGCTCGAGCGCGTCGACGCCGTGGCGGTGGACGGCCTCGACCTTCGTGCCGGTCATCGTCAGCCGGTGCTCGAGGTCGTAGGTGCTGAGCCCGGCGTCGCAGTAGTCCTCGAGCCAGAGGACGGGGACCCTCATCCGAATTGCTCCAGGAACCGCAGGTCGTTCTCGTAGAACAGCCGCAGGTCGGGCACGCCGTGCTTGAGCATCGCGATCCGCTCGATGCCCATCCCGAACGCGAAGCCCTGGTGGCGCTCGGGGTCGTAGCCGCCCTCGCGCACGTACTCGAACACGTTGGGGTCGACCTCCCCGGAGCCGAGGATCTCGATCCAGCCCTCGCCCTTGCACAGCGGGCAGCGCGAGCCGTCCGCCATGAAGCCGTCGCGGCAGTTGAAGCAGGAGACGTCGACCTCGACGCTCGGCTCGGTGAACGGGAAGAAGTGCGGGCGCAGGCGCACGCGGCGCTCCTCGCCGAAGATCGCGCGGGCGAAGGCGAGCAGCGTGCCCTGGAGGTCGCCGAGGGTGACGTCCTCGTCGACCGCCAGCCCTTCGACCTGGTGGAACTGCGGCGTGTGGGTGGCGTCGTTGTCGCGCCGGTAGCAGCGGCCCGGGACGACGATGTAGAGCGGCGGCGGGTGCTCCTCCATCGCCCGGATCTGCATCGGCGAGGTGTGGGTGCGCAGCACCACGTGGTCGGCCGTGTAGAACGTGTCGGTCTCCAGCCGCGAGGGGTGCTGCGGGCTGTGGTTGAGCGCGTCGAAGTTGTAGTAGACGAGGTCGGTCTCCGGCCCCTCCATGACGCGGAAGCCGAGGCCGAGGAACACGTCCTCGATCTCGCGCCGGGTCGCGGTCAGCAGGTGGAGGCGCCCGGCGGTCGCCGCGGGTGACCCGGGCAGCGTGACGTCGACCACGTCGGCGGCCAGCCGGGCGTCGAGCTCGGCCGCCTCCAGCTCGTCCGCACGCGCCTCGATCGCCGCCTCCAGCGCGCGCCGGGCCTCGTTGGCGGCGCGGCCGACCTGCCCGCGCTCGGCCGGGTCGAGCTGGGCGACCCCGCGCAGCAGGTTCGGCAGCTCGGCCTTGCGCCCGAGGAAGCGCACGCGCACCTCCTCGAGCTCGGCGGTGCCCGCCGCGCCCGCGACGGCGGCCTCGCCCTCGGCCCGCAGCTCGCTGATCCGCTCGGTCATCGGCCGCGCATCCTACGTCCGACCTCGTAGAGCGCGACGGTCGCCGCCATCGCAACGTTCAACGATTCCGACTCGACGGGGATGGTGGCCACCGCGTCGCACGCCGCGACGACCGCGTCCGGGAGGCCCTCGCGCTCCGCGCCGACGACGATGGTGACGTCGCCGGAGGCCGATGCAGGCGGCTCGCCGGCCGAGGCCGAGGTCGTAAGCGCGGTCAGCGGCTCGCCGCCGTGCGCGACGAGCGCGATCCGCCGGCCCGGCAGCTCTCCCGGATCGCGCACGCGCGCCACCGGCACCTCGAACAGCGCGCCCATCGACGCGCGGACCGCCTTGTGGCCGTACGGGTCGGCGGTGCCCGGCCCGAGCGCGACGCTCGCCGCGCCGAACGCGAGCGCTCCCCGCAGCGCGGTCCCGACGTTGCCGGGGTCGTTGACGCCCCACAGCGCCAGGCACAGCGGGCCGGCGGGCTCGGGCGCCCAGCGCTGGCCGTACACGCCGAGCGCGCGCGTCCCGGAGCCGAGCTGGGAGACGTCCGCCAGCAGGTGCGCGCGGACCTCCTCGCCGTCGAGCCCGGAGCCCTCGGCCACCAGCCGCGCCAGCGGCTCCCAGCCGGCGGCGTCGGCCGCCGCCAGCAGGTCCTCGCCCTCGGCCACGAACTGGCGCAGCTTGTCGCGCCACTTGCGGCCCGCGAGCTTGCGGATCTCCTTGAGCTGGTCGTTGTGGGGGCTGGAAATGGTCATTTAAACGAAGAAGGGCGCCGCTCCGGGAGGAGGGGCGCCCTGAAAGGGGATGTCCGCGCGATCAGCTCGCGGACGCCTCGCGGGCGCTCTCGGCGAATCGGCGGAAGGTCTCGGGGTCGCGCACGGCGATGTCGGCCAGCACCTTGCGGTCGAGCTCGATGCCGGCCAGCTTGAGGCCGTGCATGAAGGTGCCGTAGCTCATGCCGTTCAGGCGCGCGGCGGCGTTGATGCGGGTGATCCACAGGCGGCGGAAGTCGCGCTTGCGGTTGCGGCGGTCGCGGTACGCGTAGGAGTCCGCCTTCATGACGGCTTCCTTCGCGCGCTTGTACGACGAGTGCGCCTCGCCGCGGAAGCCCTTGGCCCGCTCGAGGGTCGCGCGGCGCTTCTTGCGCGCGTGCACGGAGCGCTTGACGCGCGTCATCGCCCGTTGCCCCCCAGCAGCTTCCGGACCCGCTTGGTGTCGGACGGCGAGATGTCGCGGTCGATCCCGAACGCGCGCTTGCGCTTGGGCGACTTCTTCTCGAGGATGTGGCTCGAGAAGGCGTGGCGACCCTTGATCTTGCCGGTCCCCGTCACCTTGAAGCGCTTCTTCGCGCCGGAATGCGACTTCATCTTGGGCATGCGAGCGCGCAGTATAGAGGCCACTTCACGGCCCGTTCACGACTCCATCACCGCTCCGTCACGATTGCGCGGCCTCGCGCGTGAATGCTGCCGCCCATGGCAATCGAAGATCTCACGCGCAGGACACTCGTGAAGGCCGCAGTTGGTGGGGGCATCGCCCTCGGGGGTCCCCTCTCAGCCCTCGCCGCGCAGGCAGCTCAGGGCAAGGTCAGGCGATCGGTCGGCTACGGCCCGCTGCGGCCGACGCCGGAGGAGGACTCGGGGGTGGTCTACCTCGATCTCCCGAGGGGCTTCCGGTACCGGGTGATCTCGCGCGACAACGAGATCATGAGCGACGGCAACCCGACGCCCGGGATCTTCGATGGGACGGGCGCGTACCCCGGCCCGCGCGGCACCACCGTCCTGATCCGCAACCACGAGAACCGCTCGCGGCCGAACGAGATCCCCGTCGTCGTCCCGGCTGGCAAGCGCTACGACAACGACCCGAACGTGCGCGGCGGCAACACCAAGCTGGTGGTCGACAACCGCTCGCGGCGGGTGCTCGAGAGCTTCGCCGTTCTCGCCGGCACGCACACCAACTGCGCCGGCGGCGTGACGCCGTGGAACTCGTGGATCACCTGCGAGGAGATCTTCAACTACGGCTCGGTCGAGAACAACGTCGTGCCCGGCAGCGGCGTCCCGCACGGGTACTGCTTCGAGGTCCCGGCCGACGCGCGCGGCCCGGTGCAGGCCGTGCCGATCGTCGCGGCCGGCCGCTTCGCGCACGAGGCGGTGGCCTGGCTCGGCGGGATCCTGTACGAGACCGAGGACCGCGGCGACGCCGCGTTCTACCGCTACATCCCCGACCGCCGCGTGCGCGAGTACGGTGACCTGGCAAGCTCGGGCGGCACGCTGCAGGGCCTGAGAGTGCCCGACCGGCCGAACTACGACATGGACCTCGCCAGCCCAGGCGACCGATTCAGCGTCGACTGGGTGACGATCGAGGAGCCGAACCCGACGGTCGAGTCCGGCGGCCAGTCCACCCGCTCGCAGGCGCAGGCCCAGGGCGCCGCGATCTTCACCCGCACCGAGGGCATCTGGGTGTCCGGCAACCGGCTCTACTTCGACTGCACGACCGGCGGCGAGGCCGCCTCCGGCCAGCTGTGGGAGTACCGGCCACGCGGGCGCAACGGCGGCGAGCTGAAGCTGATCTTCGAGTCGCCGGGCGCCACCGTGCTCGACGCCCCCGACAACCTCGTCGTCGTCCCCGGCACGGGCGACGTGTGGCTGCAGGAGGACGGCGGCGGCGACCAGTACGTCCGCGGGGTGACCCGGCGCGGGGACATCTACGACTTCGCGCACACGGTGCTCAACGCCACCGAGTTCTGCGGCGGCTGCTTCAGCCCCGACGGGCGGACGTTCTACGTCTCCCAACAGGGCGAGCGGGTGGCAGGCGCGCCAACCCCGGACCAGCAGGCGCTGACGTACGCCATCTGGGGCCCGTTCGAGCGGAACGACGACTAGAACACTTACGTACGCGTTACGACAATCTTTTGCGTAGTTCTAGTCCAAAGCTGATACGCTCCTCTCCATGCGGGAGGGGGCGTCGGGTGGGTTCGAGCCCGAGCAGCTGACGGACATCGACCAGGAGGTCGTGGTCCGCTTGCGCTACCCGGTGCGGTTCACGCGCGGGTTGCTCGATCCACGCAACCGCACCCTCCGGGACGCGGTCCAGGCCCATGGCCGCGCGCGGCTGCTGGTGGCGATCGACGCCGGGGTGGCCCGCGCCCGGCTCTCGGTGGGCAGCGAGGTCGAGCGCTACTGCGAGGCCCATGCCGACGCGCTGGAGCTCGCGTCTCCGCCGCTCGTCGTCCCCGGCGGCGAGGCGATCAAGAACGACACGCGGTGGGTCGAGGAGATCCGCGCGGCGATCGACGTGCTGGGCGTCGACCGGCACTCCTACGTCATCGCGGTGGGGGGCGGCGCCGTGCTCGACGCGGTCGGCTTCGCGGCCGCCACCGCCCATCGTGGCGTGCGGCTCGTACGCGTGCCGACGACCGTGCTCGCGCAGGACGACTCGGCGGTCGGCGTCAAGAACGGCGTCAACGCCTTCGGCAAGAAGAACTTCGTCGGCTCCTTCGCCTCGCCGCACGCGGTGCTCAACGACGCCGAGATGCTCCTGACCCTCTCCGACCGCGACTGGCGCGCGGGCATCTCGGAGGCGGTCAAGGTGGCGCTCCTGAAGGACCAGGCCTTCTTCGGCTGGATCGAGGCGCACGCCGGCGCGCTGCGCGAGCGCTCGCTCGACGCCATGGCGACGCTCGTTCACCGGAGCGCCACCCTGCACCTCGAGCACATCGCGGCGGGCGGGGACCCGTTCGAGCTCGGGTCGTCGCGGCCGCTCGACTTCGGGCACTGGGCCGCCCACAAGCTCGAGCAGCTCACGGACTACGAGCTCCGCCACGGCGAGGCGGTGGCCGTCGGCATCGCCCTCGACTCGACGTACAGCCGTCTCACCGGCAGCCTGCCGGCCGGCGACTGGCGCCGGATCGTCGACCTGTTCCGGGCGATCGGACTGCCGATCTGGCACACCGCCCTCGCGCCCGGCAGCGGCCGGCCGGCCGTGCTCGACGGCCTCGAGGAGTTCCGCGAGCATCTCGGCGGCCGGCTCACGATCATGCTGCTCGAGCGGATCGGCTCGGGCTTCGAGGTTCACGACATGGACGAGGCGGTGCTGCTGGAGGCGTCCGACCTGCTGCGGCACCGCGTCCAAGAGGAGGGGAGCGCACGATGGCAGCCCACGCCGGAACTAGCCCGCTGAGCCAGCGGGAGCTGATCGCCGAGTACTTCATGGAGCACCGCGTCCAGGTGCTCGAGCTGGCGGCGTTCCTCGACCGCCTCGAGCGCGCCCGCGAGCTGGACGCCGACGACGACTTCCGGCTGCGCTCGATCCGCGAGGCGCTCGCCGTGCTCGTCGACGGCGACGGCGGGCGTGTCGAGCGCGTGCAAATGGTCTTCAGCGACCCGCGCAGCGAGCTGCTCGACGAGCTCGACACCAAGAGCGCCAAGGGCGCCTACGACCCGGAGGCTTAGCGCCATGGAGTACATCGACCTCCACGCCCACATGGTGTCCCGCACCACCGACGACTACCGCGCGATGGCCATGAGCGGCTGCGTCGCCGTCACCGAGCCCGCCTTCTGGGCCGGCTACGACCGCCCCGGCGTCGAGGCGTTCGTGGACTACTTCAACCGCCTCACCGACTTCGAGCCCAAGCGCGCCGCGCAGTACGGCATCGCTCACTTCACCTGGATGTGCCTGAACCCGAAGGAGGCCGAGGACCGCGAGCTGACGCGCCGCGTGCTCGAGGTCATCCCGCGCTACCTCGAGCTGCCGAACGTGCTCGGCATCGGCGAGATCGGGCTCAACCGCGTGACCCGCAACGAGCTCGCCGGCTTCGTCGACCACGTCGACCTGGCGATGGAGCACGAGCAGCTGATCCACATCCACACGCCGCACCTCGAGGACAAGTGGAAGGGCACGAAGGCGATCGTCGAGACGCTGGCCGCCGATGCGCGGATCGAGCCGCACCGCGTGATGGTCGACCACGCGGAGGAGCACACCGTCGACATGATCCTCGACAACGGCTTCTGGACCGGCCTCACGCTGTACCCGGTGACCAAGGTCTCCCCCGCGCGCGCGGTCGACATCCTCGAGACCCGCGGGCCGGAGCGCATCTGCGTCGCCGCGGCGTGCGACTGGGGCGAGAGCCGGCCGCTGGCCGTGCCCGAGTTCATCATGGAGATGCGCCGCCGCGGGCACCCGGACTCGCTGATCCGCCGCGTCGTCTACGACAACCCGATCGAGTTCCTCGGCCAGTCGCCGAAGTTCCGGCTGCCGGACAGGGAGCACACGGCGGCCGTGTGATGAAGGTCGGGCCCGACCTGCACCTGACGTACTGCACGAACATCCACCCGGCCGTCGGATGGGACGCGGTGCAGGCGAGCCTGCGCGCGCACGCGCCGGCATTGAAGGCGCGGCTGTCGCCGGACGCGCCGTTCGGGATCGGGCTCCGGCTGTCGGGCGCTGAGAGCGAGGAGCTGCTGGAGGGCGACCGCTTGGCGGACTTCCGGGCGTGGCTCGACGCCGAAGGCCTGTACGTGTTCACTGTCAACGGCTTCCCGCACGGCGCGTTCCACGGGCGGCCGGTGAAGGCGGACGTGCACGCCCCGGACTGGCGGACCGAAGAGCGCGTCGCCTACACGCTGCGGCTGGCCGAGATCCTCGGCGCGCTGCTGCCCGACGGCGTCGACGGGACGATCTCCACCAGCCCGCTGTCCTACAAGCCGTGGGTCGACGGCGACCTCGAGGCCTGCACGGCGAACGTGATGCGCGTCGGCGAGGCGCTGCGCGGGACGCGGATCGCGCTGGCGATCGAGCCGGAGGCGGACGGGGCGCTCGGGACCGTCGACGAGCTGATCCGGTGGTGGCCGGACGGGCTCGAGAACGTGACGGTCTGCTTCGACGCGTGTCACGCGGCAGTCGCCTACGAGGAGCCCGAGGAGGCGCTCGACGCGCTCGACGTGGCGGGCATCCGCGTCGGCAAGGCGCAGCTGTCGGCAGCCCTGGTCGTGCCGGCCGACGCGCACGACGAGCTGCGGGCGTTCGCCGATCCGATCTACCTGCACCAGGTCACCGAGCGCGGGTCGCGGCGGACCTGGCCCGACCTGCCGGAGGCGCTCGCCGACGACGGCGGCGACGACGACGACGAGTGGCGCGTGCACTTCCACGTCCCGATCTTCGTCGAGCGCTACGGAGCGATGCGCTCGAGCCAGGAGCACCTCGAGCGCTGCCTGCGGCGGGTGCGTACTTCGCACCTGGAGATCGAGACGTACACCTGGGACGTGCTGCCCGCCGACCTCAAGGCGTCGTCGGTGGACTCGATCGCGCGCGAGTACGAGTGGGTGCTCGGTGTCCTCGGCTGACTCGCTGAGCGTCCGGGCGGCGCCGCGGTGGCGCGCCTGGCTGGCGCTCGCGCGGGTGTCGAACACCCCGACGGTTTTCTCGAACGCGGTCGCGGGCGCCGTGGTGGTCTCGGCGGCGGCGCCGGCGGGGACCGTGGCCGTCGTCGCACTGGCGATGGCGCTGTTCTACACCGCGGGGATGATCCTCAACGACATCGCCGACCTCGAGGTCGACCGGCGCGAGCGGCCCGAGCGTCCGCTGCCGTCCGGCGCCGTCAGCCGCAGCGCGGCGCTCGCCGCGGTGGCCGGGCTGCTCGCCATCGGCCTGGCGATCCTGGCCGCGACCGGGGTCGAGCCGCTGCTCGCCGGCGCCGGCCTGGTCGCGCTGATCGTGCTCTACGACCTCTGGCACAAGGGCAACGCGCTCTCCCCCGTGCTGATGGCGGGCTGCCGCGCGCTCGTGTACGTGGTCGCCGCGCTCGCGATCGCCGGCTCGCTGAGCGCCGAGCTGTGGGGAGCCGCGGGGCTGCTGCTCGTCTACGTCGTCGGGCTGACGCAGGTGGCCAAGGCCGAGGGCCAGCGAAGCGGCGACGAGCGCAAAGCGCGAGGCAGGAGGATCGCCGCCCGCTGGCCGGTGGTCGCCGTGCTCGCCCCCGCTGCGTACTGGGCGAAGGAGCTGCCGTCGCTCGAGGTCGCGCTGCTGCTCGCCGCCTTCGTGGCGTGGGCGGGGTACGCGCTGTGGCTCGTGCTCGCGCGGCGGCAGATCGGCGCCGGCGTGGTGCGGCTGATCGCCGGCATCGCCGTGTACGACGCGCTCGTGGTGGCGGCGGCCGGGGGCGGAGCGGTCGCGCTCGCCGTCTGCCTCGCCGCCTTCGCTGCCACCGTTGCGCTCCAGACCAAGATCGCGGGGACCTGACCGATGGCGCAGAAGACCGTCGTCCTGTGCGTCGTCGCGCTCACGCCCGAGCTGCTGGAGCGGACGCTGCGGCTGAAGGCGTTCGCCGGCGGCGGCGCGATGGTGCCGCTCGGCGGCGTCACGCCCGCCGTCACCGCGACCGTGCAGACCACGTACCTGACAGGGCTGCCGCCGTCCGGCCATGGGGCCGTGGGGAACGGCTGGCTGTTCCGGGACACGATGGAGGTGCGGCTGTGGCAGCAGTCGAACCGGCTCGTCCACGCCCGGAAAGTGTGGGAGGCGGCGCCGGGGATCACGACCGCGAACCTGTCGTGGTGGTTCGCGATGTACTCGTCCGCCGACGTGACCGTCACGCCGCGGCCGATGTACCCCGCCGACGGGCGCAAGATCCCCGACTGCTACACGAAGCCGGGCGGCCTGCGCGACGAGCTGCAGGCCGAGCTCGGGCAGTTCCCGCTCTTCCGCTTCTGGGGGCCGGCGGCGTCGATCGAGTCCACGCGCTGGCTCGCCGAGGCGGCCAAGCGCGTCGAGGCGCGCTTCTCTCCCGACCTCTCGCTCGTCTACCTCCCGCATCTCGACTACGGGCTCCAGAAGGTCGGGCCGGCGGGGATCGGCGCCGAGCTGGGCGAGATCGACGCCGTGGCCGGCGACCTGATCGACTTCTACGAGGCGCGCGGCGCGCGCGTGATCGTGCTGTCCGAGTACGGCATCGTCCCGGTGTCGCGGCCCGTACACCCGAACCGCGTGCTGCGGGCCGCCGGGCTGATCGCCTACCGGGAGGAGCTGGGCCGCGAGGTGCTCGACGTCGGCGGCAGCCCGGCGTTCGCGATGGCCGACCACCAGCTCGCGCACGTATACGTACAGGACCGCGCGCGGATCCCGGAGGTCAAGGCGCTGTTCGAGGCGACGACCGGGGTCGGCGAGGTGCTCGACGACGCCGGCAAGCGCGAGTACGGGCTCGACCACGAGCGCTCGGGGGAGCTGGTGCTGCTCGCCGAGCCCGACAGCTGGTTCACGTACTACTACTGGGAGGACGACGATCGCGCCCCGGACTACGCGCGCACCGTCGACATCCACCGCAAGCCCGGCTACGACCCAGTCGAGCTGTTCCTCGACCCCGCGATCCGCGTCCCGCCGCTGGCGCTCGGCTCGCGGCTCGTGCGCAAGAAGCTCGGCTTCCGGACGCTGATGGACGTGATCCCGCTCGACGCCACGCTGGTCAAGGGCTCACACGGGCGGATCCCCGACGACCCGGCGAAGGGGCCGCTGCTGATCACGCGTCAGGCCGACCTGCTCGAGTCCGACCGGCCTGCCGCCACCGACGTTCACGACCTCATCCTGCGCCACCTCGACGTGAAGCTGAGGGAGGCCGCGGCGCGATGACGGTCAGCAGCCGCAAGGCCGAGCACCTGCGGATCGCGGCCGGCGACGAGGTCGGGCACCTGGGAGGCACCGGGCTGGAGCGCTACCGGCTGCGCCACCGCGCGCTCCCCGAGCGCGACCTGGCGGACATCTCGCTGGAGACCGACCTGCTCGGCGCGCGGCTCGGCGCCCCGCTGGTCGTCTCGGCGATGACCGGCGGCGCGCCCGAGTCCGAGGCCGTCAACGCCCGCCTGGCGCGCGCGGCGTGCGAGCAGGGACTGGCGCTGATGCTCGGCTCGGGACGGGCGCTGCTCGAGGACCCGTCGCGGCTGGCGACCTATCGCAGCGGCGACCGGCCGCCGCTGCTGCTCGGCAACCTCGGGGCGGCACAGGTCGTGCGCGCCGACGCCGGCGAGCGGGCCGCCCGGCTCGTCGACCTGCTGCGGGCCGACGGCCTGGCTGTCCATCTCAACCCGATCCAGGAGGCCGTCCAGCCCGAGGGTGAGCCGCGGTTCGCCGGCGTCGCGGCGGGGATCGCCGCCGTGGTGGCGGCGCTCGCGCCGCTCCCGGTGATCGTCAAGGAGGTCGGCTTCGGCATGGACGCAGAGGACGTCGTGCTGCTGCGCGACGCGGGCGTGGCGGCGATCGACGTCGCGGGCGCGGGCGGGACGAACTGGGCGCTTGTCGAGGGCCGGCGCGAGGCGGGCGCGGCGCGGGTGGCGGGCGCGTTCGCCGACTGGGGCGTGCCGACCGCCGACGCGCTCGTCGACGCGGTGGCCGCCGCCCCCGGGCTGCCGATCCTGGCCAGCGGCGGGCTGCGCGACGGCGTCGACGCCGCCAAGGCGCTCGCGCTCGGTGCGGCCGCGGTCGGTCTCGCGCGCCCGTTCCTGCTCGGCGCGCAGGCCGACGAGGCGTCGGAGACGGCGGCGGCGCTCGTGCGCCAGCTGCGCGTCGCGGTGTGGGCCGCGGGAGCGGCCAGCGCGGCCGAGCTCAGTGCGGCACACCTGCGTTCCTCCCCGGCTGTTGCGTAAGGGGGGACGAGGTTCACCCGCTTCGGGTGTTCCCACCGTCCGCGACGTGGCGGATAAGTGGGCATCAGTCCGCCGACGGCGGCGGGCGCGGATGGAGGAGCAGCGAGATGCGGGTCGTCAAGGCACTCTTCGGGCTCGTGGTCGCGGCGGCGATGCTGGTCACGGCGCCTGCCGCATCCGCCGCGCCTCCTCCGAACGACGACTTCGAGCACGCCGCCCCGCTCGGCGACGCGCCCGTGCTCGTCTCGGGCGCCGTCACCGGGGCCACGCACGAGGCGGGCGAGCCGTATCACGGTGAACAGACCGTGTGGTACGTGTTCCGGCCCTCGCGGACGGCACGCGTCGCGTTCCGCGTCGCCGACGCGCCCGGGATGAGCCCGCGGGTGTCCGTCTACACCGGCGCCGCGGTCTCCGCGCTCACGTCGCTGCCGGTCACGCGCGGGCCTCTCCCGGCGCGCGTCGCGTTCGAGGCCGTCGCAGGTCAGAGCTACCACGTGGCGATCGCCCACTACGACTGCTTGATCAGCAGTGAGGACCCGATCCCGGATTGCGAGGGGGGCGGCTCGACCTTCGACCTGCGCGTCGCGCTTGCTCCGCCGCCGCGGAACGACGCGTTCGCTCATGCCAAGCCGATCCGCATTCCGGGCCAGGTCGCGGGCGACCTCAGGAACGCGACGGGCGAGCCCGGGGAGTACAGAAACCACAGCCACTCCGTCTGGTACCGCTTCCGCCCGCGGCGCACCGGCCGGCTGACGTTCGACTTCGCAGCCCTCGGCTACGACTGCAAGATGCGTCTCTACACCGGGCGCAGGCTCCGCCGCCTGAAGCTCGTGAAGGTCGGCGGGTCCGCCTACGCCGAAGGGCCGACCGAGCCGATGCGGCTGACCCTGCGTCGCCGTGTCCTGTATCACCTCGCGCTCAACTGCGAGGAGATGGAGCGCACCACCTACGTACTGCGCATCAGGCGCTGAAGCCGAACCGTCGCGCGCGCGGCTCGCCGTCCGGCAGCTCGTCGCCGTGCATGTGGGCGAACAGGCGGGCGAGCGTCGGATGGTCGGGCGGCTTGCCGGGTGCACCGTGCTCCTCGAGCCAGGCCGCGGCCTCCTCGGCGCCGAAAGGTCCGAACTCGATCCTGGCGGCGCAGCGGCCGGGCCGGTGGCAGCGGGATGCAGGCGCTTGAGCGGCTCGTTGGTCGTGATGAGGACGACGATGCGCAGGCCCTGGCCGATGATTCCGTCGACGACGTTCAGCAGCCGCGAGAGGCCGGCCGCGCCGCCGCCGTCGAGAGCCAGGAGTCACCGGTGTCCTCGAGCACCAGCAGCCGCCAGCGGTGGCCGGCGTCCTCGTCCTGTTCGAGCAGCACGTCCATCATGTAGTCGGCGCGGGTGCCGAAGACGCGTCACTGCTCTTTCTAGTCGCGGGCCTACGCCCGGAGGTCGGTTTCGACCGGCGCTAGAAGTGCTGCAGCCAAGCGCTGCCGCGCCGCCTGGCGCCGGCTATGTGGATCTGAGTGCTTGGCATCGACATGACGGACAAGCGAAGATGCGGGTCGCGTGGCTGGATCGCAACTGGCGCGCGGTCGACGTCCGCCGCTGGTCGGACTAGTCGGCGATCAGGGCCGGGGTGTCCTGCTTGAGCGTCTCGCCGCGGAAGAAGGCCGGCGCGCGGGACTGCCAGACGAACATCACGACGACGCCGAGCAGCAGCGTGCCGATGCCGAGCACGAACACGGTCCCGAGGCCGAAGATCGAGCCGCCGCTGCCGTACTCCGGGTCGGCCGTGTCGACGACGAGCTTGACGAACACGCCCGCGAGCGTGAGGCCGCCGAGCAGCGGCGCGAGGCCCTTGAGCACGAGGTCGCGCGCGCTCCGGGTCAGCTCGCGGCGGAAGTACCACGCGGCGGCGAACGCCGTCAGCCCGTAGTAGAAGCAGATCATCAGGCCGAGCGAGAGGATCGTGTCGACGAGGACGTTCTCGCTCACCAGCGTCATCACCGCGTAGAAGACGCCGGTCCCGATCCCGCACAGCAGTGTCGCGTAGCTGGGGATGCGGTGCGTCGGATGGATCGCGGCGAGCGTGTCCGGGAGCGCCTTGTAGGTGCTCATCGCGAGGATCGTGCGGGCAGCCGGGATGAACGTCGTCTGCAGGCTCGACGCCGAGCTCGCCAGCACGGCGAGGAACAGCAGCAGGCCCAGCGCGCCGCCGAGCACCGGGTCGGCGAGCGCCGCGAAGACGTTGTCGGACGTCTCCGGGTTGCCGAGGCCGACGCCCTCCTCCCCCGCGCCCGCGTACATCTGCGCGGCGATCGTCACCAGCAGGTAGGTGGTGCCGAGGATCGCGAGCGAGAGCAGCGCCGCCAGCCCCGGCGTGCGGCCGCTGTCCTCGGTCTCCTCGTTCGCCGACAGCGCGGTGTCCCAGCCCCAGTACATGAAGATCGACAGCGAGAGCGCGGTGGCGAGGACGGAGAAGGAGCTGACCGAGAACGGGCTCAGCCACGAGACCTCGAAGTCGATCGACGTGCTCACGTCGCCGCCGAGCGCCTTGCCGAGCGCGAACGCGGTGAACAGCGCCAGCGCCACCACCTGGACGCCCACGAGGACGTACATGACGCTCTTGGTCGTCGTCATCCCGCGGTAGGCGACGTAGGTGGCGAGCGCGACGAACGCCAGGCAGGTGGCGACGTTGGCGAGCTTGCCGTCGCCCCAGGTGGCGATGTCCGAGTCGCCGACCAGCTCGGCGAGGAAGAGGTAGAAGAACGTGACCGCGACGCCGGCGAGGTTCGAGAGCACGATGATGATCGCCGCCACCAGGCCCCAGCCGCACATCCAGCCGACGTGCGGGCCGAACGCCTTGACCGTCCAGGTGAACGAGGTGCCGGCGTCGGGCGCGACCTTGTTCAGCTCCCGGTACGCGGACGCGGCGAGCAGCATCGGGAGGAAGCCGACGAGGAAGATCGCGGGCGCCTGCACGCCGACCTCGGTGACGGTCAGCCCGAGCGTGGCGGTCAGCGCGTAGGCGGGCGCGACCGAGGAGACCGACAGCAGCACGCTCGCGAGCAGCCCGACCGAGTTGTGCTGCAGACCCTTGTCGACGAGGTCCGGCTCGGGGAGGTGCTCGGCGTCGTGCGCGTCGAGGTGGACCTGGGTCACGAGCCGACGCTATCGAAGAACGCGGCGATGTCGCGCGCCAGCAGCTCGGGCTGCTCGGCAGGCGCGAAGTGCCCGCCGCGCGGCATCGGCGTCCAGCGCCGGATGTCGTAGAGCCGCTCGGCCCACTCGCGCGGCGGCGTGCCCTCGGACACCAGCTCGTTGGCGAACAGGGCGACCGCCGTGGGCACGCGCACGCGCTCGCCGGGCTCGATGTCCTGGCGGTGCCAGCGCTCGTCGTAGTAGTCGCGCATCGACGTCCCGATCGTCTGCGTCACCCAGAACAGCGTCAGGTTCGTGAGCAGCACGTCGCGGTCGACGGCCTCGAGGTCGTCGCTCCACGAGCGCCACTTCTCGACCAGCCAGGCGGCGAGGCCCGCGGGCGAGTCGTTGAGCCCGTAGGCCACTGTCTGCGGCTTGGTCGACTGGATCGAGCTGTAGCCGCGCTCGACCGCGTCCCAGGCCTCGACCGCGGCGGCGTACTCCTGCTCGGCGGGCGTCGGGGGCGGGCCGCCGGCAGGCGGACGGTCGTCGATCTGGTGCAGGTGGATGCCGATCAGCGGCGCGGGGTCCTCGAGCGCCATGTGGGTCGTCACGCTCGCCCCGAAGTCGCCGCCCTGGGCGCCGTAGCGGTCGTATCCGAGGGCCTTCATCAGCTCGTGCCACAGCCGCGCGGTGTCGCGCGTGGTGCAGCGGGCGGGCCGCTCGGAGAACCCGTAGCCGGGGAGCGACGGGATGACGAGGTCGAAGCCGTCCAGATGCGGGACCAGCTGCAGGTGCTCGACGAACGTGCTCGGCCAGCCGTGGGTGAGGATCAGCGGCGTCCCGTCCCGCCGCACGTGGACGTAGTGGATCCACACGCCGCCGACGTGCGCGCGGAAGTGGTCGACCGCGTTCAGCCGCCGCTCCTGCTCGCGCCAGTCGAACCCATCCGCCCAGTAGGCGAGCAGGTCGCGCAGGTACTCGAGGTCGGCGCCCTGCGCCCACGGCGCCTCGACCGACGGCGCCGGCCAGCGCGTGTGGCGGATCCGCTCCCGCAGGTCCGACAATGTGCTCTCCGGCACCTCGATCGAGAACGGCTCGACGTGCAGCTCCGTCACATCGCCCAGGTTCTCACGGTGGCCGCACTGGCGGGGTGCGGTGCGCAGAGCGAGGCGGTCGAGGTCGACCAGCCGCCGGGCTGCACCCGCGCGCTCGAGCGGACGGAGCTCGCGCCGGTGGCGGACGACATCGTCGCCGGCGACGCGGTCCTCGGCTACCTGCGAGCTTCGCAGCGGACTCCATGGCGCGAGCTCTGGATCCCGCGCGAGCGCGCCGCGTGGGTCAAGCTCCCGATCACGGTGCCGGCCGGCGGGACGCTCGTCCTGTCCGTGCCGCCGGAGGCCCGCCGCATCGTCGCGCTCGACTACGGCGGCGACCCGAACCGGATGACGTTCACGGCGTGTCACGGCGACTCGCCCGCCGTGTTCTTCCCCGGCCGCCTCGTCGTCACCCGCCGTATCTGCGGCGTCCCGCTCGACTGGCGCTACGGAGCCGAGCGGGGGCGCGTACGGCTGTCGTTCGGCGACTGCTCCTGAGCGTCTACTTCTGGACCACGTACGTTCCGGCTGTGAGGTCGTGGAGCGACCGGCGGTCGTCGCGGAACGCGGCCCACAGGTAGTCGACGAGGTTGAGCGGGCTCACGAGGCTCGGAATCGTCTTGAGCCCGAACCCGATCAAGCCGTACATGAGGACTCCGTCGAACGCACCGCCGACAAAGATGCACGGAACGAAGATGACCACCTGAACGATCGAGTCGATGATGCTGGCGCCGAAGCGATCCCACCAGCCGCCGACGTACGTGATGGGCGGGTGGGCCGGAGCCTCGAGGACGGGTACGCTGGCGGGCGACGCAGACTCGGCGAGATCCTTTCGCTGTCCGTGATTTACCTTTAGGCGGTCGATTACCCCGGGCGCGCCAGGTCGAACCCGCGACCTGGCCGTTCGTAGAGGCTCGTCTTCGCCGCGGGCCGCCGGTCGCTACGAAGCGGCCTTCTGCGGCGCCAGCATCATCGTCATGTTCCGGCCGTCCTGCTGCGGGCGCTGCTCGATGACCGCGAGGTCGCCGAGGTCCTCCGCGAGGCGGTTGAGGATCATCTCCCCGCGCTCGGGGTGAGCCATCTCGCGGCCGCGGAACATGATCGTCACCTTGACCTTGTCGCGCCCCTTGAGGAAGCGCTCGACATGGCCCTTCTTGGTGTCGTAGTCGTGCTGGGCGATCTTCGGCCGGAACTTGATCTCCCGGACGTTGATCTGGGTCTGGTGCTTGCGAGCGGCCTTCTGCTTCTGGACCTGCTCGTACTTGTACTTGGAGTAGTCGAGGATGCGGCAGACCGGCGGCTTGGCGTCGGGGGCCACCTCGACGAGGTCGAGGTCCTTCTCCTGGGCCAGGCGAAGGGCCTCCTGGGTGCGCATGATCCCCACCTGCTGGCCGTTCTCGTCGATCAGACGGACCTCGGGAACGCGGATGCGCTCGTTGATCCTGGTGGGGTCGCGGTCAGGCGGTTGCCGGTCGAACCGTCTCGGGACCGGCACTAGGCGTGATGGCGGCGCGTCAAGAAGAGCGCGGCGCTGGGTTCGAACGCTTAATCAACACACAGGAGTATAGCCCGCGGATCAGCCGTTGCGGGAGCTTGTCTCGGCGGTCAGCCGGGCGGCCGCGTCGGCGAGCGGGAGCGTCCCGAGGTCGCCCTCGCGATGGCGCCGCAGCGCCACGGCCCGCTGCTCGGCCTCGCGGTCGCCGACGACGAGCATGTAGGGGACCTTGCGCAGCTCGGCGTCGCGGATCTTGCGGCCGACCGATTCGGCGCGCTCGTCGAGCTCGGCGCGCAGCCCGGCGGCCTTGAGCTCGTCTGTCACCTCGCGCGCGTAGTCGAGGTGGCGGTCGGCGATCGGGAGCACCGCTGCCTGCACCGGCGCGAGCCACAGCGGGAACTCGCCGGCGTAGTGCTCGATCAGGATGCCGATGAAGCGCTCGAAGGAGCCGAACAGCGCGCGGTGGATCATCACCGGCCGGTGCTCGGCGTTGTCGGCGCCTGTGTAGGTGAGGTCGAAGCGCTCGGGCAGGTTGTAGTCGAGCTGCACGGTGCCGAGCTGCCACGAGCGTCCCAGCGAGTCCGTCATGTGCAGGTCGATCTTCGGCCCGTAGAACGCGCCGTCGCCGGGGTTGACGGTGTACTCGAGCGCCTGCGATGCCAGTGCCGCCTCCAGCGCGCCCTCGGCGCGGTCCCAGAGAGCGTCGTCGCCGAGCCGGTCGTCCGGCCGGGTCGAGAGCTCGACGTGCACCGGGAAGTCGAACATGCGGTAGATCTCGAAGCCGAAGTCCAGGCAGCGGGCGACCTCGTCCTGGATCTGGTCCTCGGTGCAGAAGATGTGCGCGTCGTCCTGCACGAAATGGCGGACGCGCAGGAGGCCGTGCAGCGTGCCGCTGGGCTCGCGGCGGTGCAGGTGGCCCGGCTCGGCGCAGCGGTAGGGCAGGTCGCGGTACGACCAGCGCTGGAGCCCGAACAGGTGCGCGTGCCCGGGGCAGTTCATCGGCTTGAAGCCGAACTCGCGGCCCTCGTACTCGGCGACGAAGATGTTCTCCTTGTACTTGCCCCAGTGGCCTGACGTGCGCCACAGCTCGGACTCGTAGACGAGCGGCGTCTGCACCTCGACGTAACCGCGCTCCTGCTGCATCGTGCGGTTGAGGTCGACGAGCTGGTTGAACAGCGTCGTCCCCGGCGGGAGCCAGAACGTCGATCCTGGCGAGACCTCCGAGAACGTGAACAGGCCGAGCTCGCGGCCGAGCTTGCGGTGGTCGCGCGCGCGGGCCTCCTCGATGCGCTGCAGGTGCTCCTCGAGGTCGTCCTTGGAGTGGAAGGCGGTGCCGTAGATGCGGGTCAGCATCTGGCGGTCGGCGTCGCCGCGCCAGTACGCGCCCGCGACCGACAGGAGCTTGAATGCCTTGACCCGCTTGGTCGAGGGGGCGTGCGGGCCGCGGCAGAGGTCGGTGAACGGGCCGTTGGTGTAGAGCGAGACGGTCTCGACCTGCTCGTCGCGGACGAGGTCCTCGATCAGCTCGACCTTGTAGTCCTGGCCCTCAGCCCGGAACCGCTCGAGGGCGGCCGCCACCGGGACGTCCTCGCGCACGAACGGCTCGTCGGCCTTCACGTGCTCGCGCATCTTGGCCTCTAGCGCCTCGAAGTCGGCGTCCGAGACGGTCACGCCCTCGGGGAACTCGAAGTCGTAGTAGAAGCCGTCCGCGATCGGGGGCCCGATCGAGATCTTGGTGCCGGGATAGAGGTCGAGCACGGCGGCCGCCAGCACATGGGCGGTGTCGTGGCGGATCAGCGCCAGCGAGTCCTCGTCGCGGTCGGTGACGATCGCGACCTGCTCGCCGTCATGCAGCGGAGCGGCGAGATCGCGCACCTCCCCGTCCTCCCGGATCGCGAGCGCCGCGCGCGCCAGCCCGGGGCCGATCGAGGCCGCCAGGTCGGCGCCCGTCGAGCCGTCGGGAAGCTCGCGCTCGGAGCCGTCGGGAAGGGTCACACGCATGGGTGCGCGGAGGATAGGGGCAGCGAATAGGGAGGGTCCCCGACGCGCCGCAGAGCGTCCGGCGAGAAGGTGCCGGCCATGAGCATCGTCACCCCCACCTCCCCCGCCGCCGCGCTGCGCGCCGCCGGCTTCGTCGGTCGCGTCGTCGAGCCGGGCGACGCCGACTACGACCGTGCCCGCGCCGGCTGGAACGGCTCCGTCGATCGCCGTCCCGCGGCCGTCGCCTACGCGAGCGACGCCGACGACGTCGCCGCCGCCATCCGCACGCGGCTGCCGTTCACGATCCGCGGCGGCGGGCACTCGGTATCGGGTCGCTCGGTGCGCGACGGCGCGCTGCTGCTCGACCTGCGGGGGCTCAACCGCGTCGACGTCGATCCCGAGCGCGCGGTCGTGCGCGTGGGAGGCGGCGCGCTGCTGAGCGAGCTCGACGCGGCGACGCAGGAGTTCGGCCTGGCAGTCCCGGGGGGCCAGATCTCGCACACCGGCGTGGGCGGCCTGACGCTCGGCGGCGGGCTCGGCTGGCTGATGCGGCGTCACGGGCTCACCATCGACTCGCTGCTGTCCGCCGAGGTGGTGCTGGCGGACGGGGAGATCGTGCGCGCGTCGCCGGTCTCTCACCCAGATCTCTTCTGGGCGCTGCGCGGCGGCGGCGGGGACTTCGCGGTGGTGACCGAGTTCGAGTTCCGCGCGCACCGCGTCGGCCCGACCGTGCTGGCCGGGCTCCTGATCTATCCGTGGGAGCAGGCGCGGGCGGCGTTCCGCGCCGCCCGCTCGCTGATGGCCGACGCGCCCGACGACCTCACCGTGTTCGCGGTGCTGGTCACCGCGCCGCCCGAGGCGCCGTTCCCGGTCGAGCTCCAGGGCGGGCCCGTCGCGGTCATCGCGGTGGCCTGGTGCGGTGACGGCGAGGCCGGAGAGCGGCTGCTCGCGCCCCTGCGCGGCGCCGGCTGCGCCGCCGACCTCGTGAGCGAGATGCCGTATGTCGCCCTGCAGTCGATGCTCGACGCCACGGCCCCGCACGGATGGGGCTACTACGACCGCCTGCACTACCTGCCCGAGGTCAGCGACGGCTTCGTCGACGCCCTGCTCGCGGGCTTCGAGCGGGCGCCGACGCCCCAGTCGCACGTGATGACGGCGTGGATGGGCGGGGCGATCGATCGCGTGGCGGCCGGCGAGACGGCGTTCGGCCACCGCAGCGCGCGGGCGCTGAGCTGGATCATCGGCTGCTCGCCGGACCAAGAGATGGCCCCGGTCACCGACTGGGTGCGCGGCGTGTGGGAGGACACCGCGCCGTTCGCCGCCGGGGGCGTCTACGTCAACGCGCTGGAGGCCGGGCAGCCGGTCCGTGACGCGTACGCCGAGCCGGTCTGGGAGCGCCTGGTCGCGATCAAGCGCCGCTACGACCCCGACGGCCGGTTCCGCGGCAACGGGATCGGCGCCGCCGCAGGCTCGTGACGGGCCCCCGCTACAGGCCTTCGCGTGCGGCGTGGGCCGCCGCCTCGGCGCGGCTGCGCACGCCGAGCTTGGCGAGCACGCGGCTGACGTGGTGCTCGGCGGTCTTCGGGGCGATCACGAGCCGGCCGGCGATCTCGTGGTTCGAAAGGCCGGCGGTCACGAGCGCGAGCACCTCGCGCTCGCGCGCCGTCAGCTCGTCGCGCTCGCCGCGGCCGGCGGTCCGGCCGGCAGCGCCCAGGTCGCGCAGGAGGGCGGCCGCCGCGTCGGCGTCGGGGCGGGCGCCCAGGCGCTCGAACGCGTCGCGCGCCGCACGGGCGGCGGGCAGCGCGAGCGGCGAGGCGCTCGCCGCCTGCACGCGCGCGAGCGCCAGCCGCGACCGCGCCTCCTCGAGCGGGTACCGGAGCGCCGCGAACGCCGCCACCGCGTCCTCGAGCTCGCGCGCCGCCGCCGCATGCTCGCCCTGTGCCGCAGCCAGCCGGCCGCCGAGCAGCGCCGCGTGGGCGGCGATGTCAGGGCGCACCTGGGCGGCGGCGGCGGCGCGCAGCCGGTCCGCGGCTCCGGCGGCCGCGTCGAGGTCGCCTTCGGCGAGTGCGAGCTCGCCGCGCAGGACGACCACGTCCGCGTCGAGCTCGTCGCCGCCTGACGCCACGTCGTCGTCACGGCCGGCGACCCGGCGCACGTCGCCGCCTGACGCCATGCCGTCGTCGCCGCCCGCGACCCCGCGCACGTCGCCGCCCGCCGCCGCGCCCCGAGTCGCCGCGCGGTCGAGAAGCGCGTGGGCAAGCGTCGTCTCGCCGCGCTGGAGGTGCAGGCGCACCAGCGCTCCCAGCGCCGCCGGCTCAGCGTCGAGGCCGTCGAGCAGCCTCGCGGCCTCCTCGGTGCGACCCTGCCGCAGGCGCAGCCCGGCCAGCACCACGAGCGGCAGCACGTGACCCTGGCCGCGGCGCCGGTCCGCGCGGCGCGCGAGCGCCTCCGACAGCACCGCCTCCGCTCGGGCCCAGTCGCCGGCGCGGACGAGGACGGCGCCGTAGATCGCCCGGCACCACGACTGGACAGGGACGAAGCGGCGGCGCTCGGCGAAGTCGACGACCGCCTCGCACCACTGTGCGGCGCGGTCGAGGTCGGCGAGGCCGTCGCACACCACCAGCGTCGTGCAGCACGCGTCGCCGCACGCCAGCGGGTCGCGCGTCTCGCCGCCGAGCGCGACGGTCATCGCCTCGTCGAGCAGCGCCACCCCCTCGTCGATGCGGCCCTGGCGGACGGCCGCGCGGCCGACCTGGGCCAGCGCCATGCACTCGATGTCCGGGTCCGCGATCTCGTGAGCGAGCTCGAGCGCGGCCCGCGCGTGCCGCTCGGCGTCCCGCGGATCGCCGGCCCGCTTGGCGTCCTCGATCGCCAGCCAGCCCAGCTCCGGCACCGCTCGCTCCCCGTCGAGGAGGCGACGCGCGCGGGCCAGCCATCCGGAGGCCTCGGCCGCGCGCCGGTCGATGCGGTGCTCGCCCGCGAGGTACACCGCCACGCCACCGGCGCGCCGCGCGTCACCACGGCGCTGGTACGCCGCGTACGCCTCGCGCCGGCGCTCGATCCCGGCCTCCCGCTCGCCCAGCCACCACAGCGACTGCCCCAGCCCGTCGAGCGCCGCCGGATCGCCCGGGTCGGCCGCGAGCGCGGAGGCATACGCGTCGCGCGCGGCGCCCCAGTCAGCTTGCGCGAAATGCCGGCGGCCGCGCTCGAGGTCTTGGCTCACGGCCGTACAGTCTGCCGCCCGCTACCGTCGGGGCCGCATGGAGGCGCTCCGCAGAGAGTTCCCGGTCTTCGAGCGCCTCGCGTTCCTGAACACCGGGACCGACGGGCCGGTGCCCGCGCGCGCCGTCGCCGCCGCGCGGGAGGCTCTCGAGGACCAGGCGCGCGAGGGCCGGCACGGGCCGCACTTCGCGACGCGCTTCGAGCTCCAGGCGCAGCTGCGCGACGCGTACGCCGGCGTGCTCGGCTGCCGCCCCGAGGACGTCGCGCTGACGACCTCGACGAGCGAGGGCATGGGCGCCGTGCTCGGCGGGCTCGACCTCGGGCCCGGCGACGAGATCGTCACCTCCGACAGCGAGCATCCCGGGCTGGTCGGGCCGCTGATCGCCGCCCACGCGCGCGGGGTCGCCGTCAGAGCGGTGCCGCTGCAGCAGATCCCCGACGCGGTGACCGCGCGCACCACGCTCGTCGCCTGCTCGCACGTGTCGTGGGTGACCGGCGAGCTCGCCCCACCGCTGCGCGACGCGGGCGTCCCCGTGATCCTCGACGGCGCGCAGGGCGCCGGCGCGATCCCCCTCGACGTCCGCGCGCTCGGCTGCGCCGCCTACGCCGCCTCCGGGCAGAAGTGGCTGTGCGGCGCCGACGGCACGGGGATGCTCTATGTCGAGCCCGGCTTCCGTGAGCGGCTGCGGGTGGTCGCGCCGAGCTGGGTCAGCTTCGAGGACACCACGCGCGGGCTCGACGCCCCGCTGCACGCCGACGCCCGGCGCTTCGACACGCCCTCGCTGTCGCGCGAGGCGGCGGCGTTCTCGCTCGCCTCCCTGCGACTGCTGGAGAGCTACGACGGGCGCCTCGCGCAGGCGGCGGCGCTCGCCGCCCGCCTGGCGGCCGAGCTGGCCGAGCGCGGCCGGACCGTCGCGCCGCGCGCCGAGACGACGCTCGTGAGCTGGGAGGACGCCGACGCGCCCGCCACGCGCGACCGCCTGGCCGAGGCCGGCGTCGTGATCCGCGACCTGCCGGGCACCGGCCTCCTACGCGCGTCCGTGGGCGCGTGGAACGACGACAGCGACCTCGAGCGGCTGCTCAGCGCGCTCTGAGCGGCCCCGTCAGCCGCTCGAGCCCGACCTGCTCGGAGAGCATCCGCTGGGGATAGAACTCGGGCGGCGGCGCGGGGGCCTCGAGCCGCTCGCGCTCCTCCGCCGACAGCGTCAGCGAGACCGCCGGCAGCACGTCCTCGAGGTGCTCGAGCGTGCGCGCCCCGACGATCGGCGCCGTCACGCCCTCGACGCCGAGCAGCCACGCGATCGCCACCTGCGGCACCGTTGCGCCGTGGGCGTCGGCGATCTCCTCGGCGGCGTCGACGACCTGGAAGTTGCGCTCGATCGCGCGCCGGTGCGGCGCCTCCTCGATGTCGTCGGTGGCGCCGGCCATCCGGCTGCCCTCCTCGAGCTCCCCGCGCCGGTGGCGACCGGTCAGGAACCCGGCGCCGAGCGGCCCCCACGGGATCACGCCGAGCCCGGCGGCGCGCGTGAACGGGAGCAGCTCGACCTCGATCGACCGCTGCACGAGCGAGTACTGCGGCTGCAGGCTCACGAACGGCGACCAGCCTTCGCGATCCTGCATCGCCACCGCCCAGGCGAGCAGCCACGCCGGGTAGTTGGAGGCGCCGAGCGCGCGCACCTTGCCTGCCTGCACGAGCCCGTCGAGCGCCTCGAGCGTCTCCTCCAGCGGCACCGAGGGATCGGGCGCGTGCACCTGGTAGAGGTCGATCACGTCGATCCCCAGGCGCTTGAGGCTGGCGTCGCACGCCGCCCGGATGCGGTCGGGCGCCAGGCCCTCGCCCGGCGGATCGGAGACCTTCATGCGCACCTTGGTGGCGATCACGACCTCGTCGCGGTGCTGCGCCAGCCACGGCGCGAGCACCCGCTCGGACAGCCCGTCGCCGTAGACGTCCGCGGTGTCGACGAACGTCCCGCCCGCCTCGAGGAAGCGGTCGAGCATGCGGTGGGCCTCGTCGGTGGGCGTCGCGCCACCCATCAGCATCGCGCCGAGGCAGAGGCGGCTGACGGTCAGAGGTCCGAGCTGGGCAGTCTCCATGCGGCGAGAGGCTAGCCTCCGGCCCATGCGCCGCATCTGCGTCTACGCCGGCTCGAACCCGGGAAGCGAGCCCATGTACGCCAACTCTGCGCGCGAGCTGGCGCGGCTGCTCGCCGCGCGCGACATCGGGCTCGTCTACGGCGGCGGGCACGTCGGCCTCATGGGCGTGCTCGCCGACACCGTGCTCGGAGGCCGGCGGCGAGGCGATCGGCGTGATGCCGCAGGCGCTGATCGACCGGGAGATCGGCCATACCGGGCTGACCGAGCTGCACGTCGTCGCCTCGATGCACGAGCGCAAGGCGCTGATGGCCGAGCTCTCCGACGCGTTCGTCGCCGTGCCCGGCGGGATCGGCACGCTCGAGGAGCTGATCGAGGTCTACACGTGGAGCCAGCTCGGCATCCACACGAAGGCGTGCGGCGTGCTCAACGTCGCCGGCTACTACGACCACCTGGCGGCCTTCCTCGACCACGCGGTGACGGCCGGGTTCCTGAAGCCGGCGCACCGGGCGGTGCTGACGGTCGCGACCGAGCCCGCCGAGCTGCTCGACCGCCTCGCGGCCTACGAGCCGCCGGCAGTCGGCAAGTGGGTCGAGCTCGACGCGACCTGACGGCCCTCGCGCTCCCCCGAGCCCAGGGCGATCACGCGCGAGCGAGCGGTTCGGAACCTCCGGACGGGGTACCAGAAGACCATGACGACCGTCTTCCTCGTGGCCGAGCAGCGCGGTGAGCGAGCCGAGCGGATCCTCACCGGCCTGCAGTGGGCCTTAGGGCTCAGCGCGCGCCGCCGGGCGAGTGGCTGGGACACGGCGGCACTCCCGCGCAGCCTCCCACGCGCCGAGGCGCGGCGCGACGTGGCGGCCCGGCTCGACGCCGTCGACCCGGACTGGCGCCAAGTCGTGGCGATGCACTGAGCCGGCGAGCGGGGGCGTGGACGGACGTGCCCGTTGGCATCATGGGCCGCGATGGCCATACCGACGCTGATCGTGATCGACGTCCAGCGGGCGTTCGACGACCCGAGCTGGGGACCGCGCAACAACCCTGACGCGGAGGCGCGGGTGGCGGAGGCGCTGGCCGCATGGCGCGCCCTCGGCGCCCCGGTGATCCACGTGCGGCATGCGAGCGAGGGGCTCTTCACGCCCGGTGAAGAGAGCTTCGAGTTCAAGCCCGAGGCGACGCCGCTAGACGGCGAGCCCGTGATCACGAAGGGGGTCAACAGCGCGTTCATCGGCACCGACCTCGAGGCGCGCCTGCGCCAGTCCGGCGTCTCGACGGTCGCGCTCGCCGGGCTCACGACCGACCACTGCTGCTCGACCACGGCGCGGATGGCCGGCAACCTGGGCTTCGAGGCCTGGGTCCTCGGCGACGCGATGGCGACGTTCGATCGCCTCGAGCCCGACGGGACGGCCCTGCCGGCCGATCTCATCCACCGCACCGCGCTCGCGAGCCTGCACGGCGAGTTCGCCGAGGTGCTCGACACCCGCACGGCGGTCGCGCGACTCGACTGACGGCGACCAGCGCGCGATCGCGAGACGGCGACCAGCGCGGTGCCTCACGGCACGTCGTTAGGCACCACCTCGAAGTGACCGCTGCTCTCCTTCGTCGGAGGCAACCGTGCGGCACCCGTCGAAGCCGGGGTCGCGCGTCGCGCGGAGCAACACCCGACGCCGTCGCAGGGAGCGGCTGTCGTCCGTAGCACCGGAGCAGGCGTGAGCCGACCGCGGCTCAAGGGCTCTCGTAGCTCGTCCACAGGAGGAGGCGACCCAGCCCGCGCGAGAGTGCCGAAGACGGAGCGCTCCTTCCACTCGTCGTCCGTCCGGTGACTCCAGGTTCGAGCAGCGCCGAGATTGCTCGACTCCTTGAACGCTCCATCTCTAACAGGGTTCGCGGTCGTTGAAACCGAAGATGGCAAGCCTAAGCTCGGTGATAAGCAGCCAGACCAGGTCGTCCTCGCCAAGCCGCACCCACATCAGCTGTCGATCGACGAACTCTGGGATGCGGTTCTTGCGGTGACGGGCGGCTACCACGAGGGGAGTGGCTCTCAACACGCGCTGCCCACCCTTCCTGGCGGTGAGGAACTCGCACCACTCTGCCTTTGGTGGATCATCCTGTTCGCACTGAGCAACGTTGCTCGCTACGAGCCCGACATCTGGTTCAAGGCGCTCAACGTTGACCGCAGCCGCCTCGCCGTACCCCTTGAGGATTGTCTAACAGAGGCACTTGCGGCTCTCCCCCATCTGGTGCTGGAAGCGTTGATGGGCACGCGCCTGGTTCCTCATTCGTACACGTAGCGACTTACGAGATTCGTCGTAACAACGAAGCGAGGAACGCCGGTCTCGTTGCCTGCGTCCTAGGGATAGTCGACAGGAGGCGCCGACGCGATCACCCAGCCGTCGACCAGCCCCCGGCGTATGAGACGCACGCGGACACAGCGTGGCATTCCCATCACACGCGGTGGGTGAGCACTTGCTCTAACGACTTCAAGGGTGGCTCGCAGCGGGGTGATCGAGATCGCGCTGCTCCTATTCACGCGAGGCAGCAGCACGGCACAGACGTTCCCGCGGAACGTCTCACTGTCGCTTCGCATGGATACGAGTAGTCAGCGCGTCGCTGCTGCCTTCCACGGATGCAGAAGCGCGGCGGGAGGCGATCCCGCGCGGGCGGACGCCTGCTCTTCGCCCAGAATAGGCATCTCGACGCGCTCCGAGACGTCCGCTTATCGCGCGCAGAGGACATGTGCGCTCCCACTTCGGCCCGCCGAGGGCCCGGTTCCCGCGGCGCTTACATCTGCGACCGCCTGCGCTGCCGGACACTTCGACCACCCGCTCTCACGGCACCTCCAACTGAAGACCGGGGGCCGGTCACTCTCCATCGTCCGACGCATCGCGCACAGTGACGTCGGTGTAGAGCAGGTCGCAGCGAACCTCGAAGCGCTTGCGTTCGTCTCCCTTCGGGATGAAGGTCTCGGCAAGTGCGTCGGGCACGGGAATGAAGATCTTGTCGCGTAGGACGATCGTGGCAGTCGGCAACAGTCCGCCACCCGACTCAGGCGACACAACGTGGTTTGCCTGAAGGTCGTAGTACACCCCGAACTCAGCCGAGTGATGCTCGAACACGAAGAGAGCCTTCTGTCCGCCCCAGACCACTGACGTCGAGTGCGGCTGTAGAAAGAACTCGCCGCGCTCTTCACGTGCTCGATCCGATAGCGCGATGAAGCACCGGTAGCCATAGACCGGGCTCGCGCCCTCGTCGACGGTCAGGAGTTTTGCTGGTGTTTCCACCTCGGTTCTTAGGATCGGCGGCGCCGCGCCGCCCTGTGGCAGTGCAGTTTCCTCTTGCGGCTGATTATCCGCGACGTCCGGCACGACGTCTGTGAACTCGTCCCGTAGCGGCAGGGTCGATGACCTGGACGGTCTGCTGCACCACATAGATCGAGCGCTGGGCGGCTTCCCCCATCGTGATGTTGCCCGCGAGGTACTCCTCCCAGATCCCGCTGAAGTTCTCCGGATCTTCCGCCTCGTACTCGAAGACGTCCCGGGTTCGGCGGATCGACTTGAGAAACGCCTCCGCACCTTGACGGGTGCTGCTCGGAACGAAGTCAGCGACGCGCGGGAACACCATATTGCGAACATAATCCTTCACCATGCTGCCGAACATGGCGTAGTCGCTGTCGTACAGCTGCGCCATGACGCTGAAGCTCGGGCCCGCCGGGTCGAGCACAAGGCGAAGCGGCTGGTCCTCGGTCACAGCCAGGATGGGCACCCCATGCGACAGGTCCCCGAGTTCGATCTCCGCCGTAAGGAAGTAGTCAGCTTCCAGGCGGCGCAGCTCGTCGGCCTCGGTCCGCTCGGCCTTGCCCGACAGCCGCTCAGCGCCGGCGGCCAGGAACTGCTCGCGCCACTTGCGCAGCAGGCTGTCGGAGATGTCGTGCTCGCGGCAGAGCTCGGTGATCGTCTTCGGCCCGCGCAGCGACGCGAGCACCAACTCGGTCTTCTGCTGCGCCGTGAACTTCCGGTACCTGCGGTTCTCGCTCATCGATCCTCTCGATCGCTTGAGCGGCCCATCCTCTGAGGCACTCCGGACAGAGCCTCGCCGGCTACGCCGGCTCGCGCACCATCACAAAGAGCAATCAGAACCTGTCAACACCGGCACGGGGTCCACGCCACTCCTGCGCTCGTGGTCGTCGTCCCGAGCACGAGCGAGATGGGCGCCGGCCGACACGCCCCGTGTCGGCACGAAGCTGGAGCGGAGCCCATATTGGCGGGGCGGACACACGGGCCGAGTCGCAGGCTTGAGCGAAGGTGCCGGGCTGGCGCCCGACTACCCGCTCAGCGCGGCGGCCGGCGGCGGGCAGCGCTTGCTGAAGAACTGTCGCGTCGGGGTGGTCGCGAGGCGTCGCCAGGGCTTGGCCCGGAAGGGGAGCGGTGAGAGTTCGCCCTTGACTGGCGTGATGGTGAGCGTGTCGCGGTATGCGCTGAAGCCGAAGACCATGTACTCACCGGGCGTGTTGTGGGCTCCGGTGGGGGCGATGCCGCCGCCGTCCGTGTAGGTCCACGACATTCGGTTTTGGTGAACCGCGAATGTCCCGTAGGCCCAGGTGCACGCCTTGCGGTTCTCCTGTGTCATCGCGAACCTTCCTCGGTCGAACACGTAAGTCCAGCGCCCCCAGTTCTCGAGGTAATAGTCGTAGTGGACTGCTTCGCGGTCGGTCTCCATCCTCCAGACCCCGTCGATCGCGGTCACGCTCGAGGCGTGCGGCTCAGCGGCGCGCTCGCAGCTCGCGAGGTCGGCCGGCGGCTCCGCCAAATACGCCTTGTGGTCCTCTATCGCTGCGATGGCGGCGCGCGTGCCGGGGTCACGCTCGAGGTCGCGCAACACCGGTTCGACCGCGAGGCGCAGCGCCGCCAACTCGCTGGATGTCGCTACGTCGAAGGTCGCTCCGCCCCTGCGACAGATGTTGGCGCTGGCCTCGGCCTCGGCGTCGCGCAGGCCCGTGAGGGCCTTGGGCACGGCGTTCGCGGCTGCCGTGCGCAGGATCCGGCGCTGCTGGGCGGTGAGCCGGCCATGGGACCGGGCGCCGGCGACGAGCACCAGCGGCCTTGGCCAGAGGTTGACGTTGGTCATCAGGTGCGAGCCGCCGATGTCAAGGCGGTCGGAGTAGATCCCGCCGACAAGGTGCTCGACGCCGTCGAGGTCGTCCACGTTGGGCACCTGGGCAGGGAGCCGAACCGGGCGAGCGCCGAGCGCTCGCATGACGGCATCGGCGACGCGCGACTGCTGGACGCCGATTGTCAGTCCGCTGAAGTCGTCTGGAGCCCCGAGGCGGTGCCGAAGGCCGATCGGGTGGCGGATGGCGCCGGGCAGGATCCCGATTCCCACGAGTCCCAGGGGTCGGAGCTCCGCGAGCATCTGATCAACAAGTTCGCTCTCAAGTACGCGCTCCTGTAACGGGTAACTATCGATCAGCAGCGGGGCGTGCAGGGCGCGCACGCCGCGGACGCCGAACTCGTCCCATGCGCGACTGGCCGCCATGGCGAGGTCGGCCCGGCCGTGCAGCACGTCCCTGATCGTCGCAGCCTCGAAGTCGGGTCGGCTCGCGTGGCCGGCGCGGATGATGCGGATCCGTAGCGCGCCGTTGGACAGCCGCGCCACCTCGTCAGCAAAGCCGGTGAGCTCCTCCGGGCTGGTGAATGGGTTCAGAATGGTCAACACGCGCGGCTCGCCGGCGCGCTCGCCGCCCACCCGATCCGAGCCACCCAGGCTGCAGCCGCCCGCCAGCGCGGCGAGGGCGAGTGCGGCTGTGAGAAGGATCGCGGCACGAGTCACGGCTGCGAGCCTACGCCCGGCCGGCACGCTTCACATCGGGAATGTTCCTCCCTTTCCGCGGCGAGGACAGGGGTCAACACGGGGGTTGACGGGTGCCAGTCCGGTTTCGCGGCAACACGCGCTGCGGTTGGCTGGGACAACCTCACATCCGACCGGAAGGAGCCTTCCGTGTTCCGCTTCACCAAGCCGGCGCTCGTCGCCGGCGTCATCGGCGTCCTGGCGCTGGCGCCGGGGGCGCTCGCCGCCGAACCGGCGCCAGAGGACCTCAACCCGCCGCCGCCGCCTTTCATGACCTGCAAGCCGCTCGGCGCCGGCACCATCTGCTCGGGAACCCGTCTCATCGTCAAGGAGCCCGAGGAGGACCCCGACATCGTGTGCGGCAGCGGCGCCGACGCCTTCCACATCTACGACCAGGGCGACATCTACCAGCGCGCGACGCGCTGGTACGACGCCGACGGCAACCTCACGCGCCGCGTCATCTTCGAGCGCTGGAAGCCGGCGTGGTGGAGCAATCCGCTCAATGGCGAGACGCTCCCGTACACCCAGACGAACAAGATCACGGCCGTGCTCGCCGTGCCGGGCGACTTCGACTCGGCAACGGAGACGATCGTGGGCGAGTTGGTCATGACCGACCCTGACACACGCAGGAAGGTGCTGCGCAGCACCGGACGTGTCGTGTTCGCGGCGGACGGGACGCTCGACTTCCGCGCCGGTCAGCAGCCGTTCCTCGACGCCTTCGTCGACAGCGACATGTCCGTTTTCGACGCGGTGTGCGCGGCGCTGGCCTCGTAGGCCAGCCGCGAGCGTGGGACGATGGCACCGTGGCCTGGACCGTCTTGATCGTGGATGACCACGCCGGGTTCCGGGCCGGCGCGCGGGCGCTGCTCGAGGCCGAGGGGTTCGATGTCCTCGGCGAGGCCGCCGACGCCGAGTCGGCGGTCGAGCAGGCCCGGCGCCTACGTCCCCAGGTTGTGCTGCTGGACGTCCAGCTGCCGGGCATCGACGGCTTTGCGGTGGCCGAACGTCTCGCCGCGGAGCCGGCCGCGCCAGCGGTCGTGCTGATCTCCAGCCGCGGTCAAGGTGCGTTTCGCGGCCGGCTCGAGGCGACGCCGGCGCGCGGCTTCATCACCAAGGCGGAGTTCTCGGGGGAGTGCCTGAGCTCGCTGCTGGCGTGACGTTGCCCGAGGCGGCCGCCGACCTCGCCGTCGGGCTGACGCTGCTCGCGGCGGGCTTTGCGATGTGGGTGTGGCGGCGGAGCAGTGGCTCCGGGCCGCTGATCGCGCTGGCCGGGGCTGCGTGGCTGGCGGGCGACGTCTGGAGCACGCTCGTGTACGCGCATCGCGGCCCGCTTGTGCACGCGCTGCTCACCTATCCGAGCGGGCGGACGCGATCGCCGCTGATCGTGGCGGTGATCGCCATCGCGTACATCGACGGGTTGATTCCGGAGTTGGCCCGGGCGCCGTGGCCGACGGTTGCTTTGACGGCGGCGGTCGTGGGCGTGGCGGCGTGGCGGCGTGCCAGCACGGGCGGCCTCGAGCGGCGCGCCCGCACCCCCCCGCTGGTCGGCGCGGCCGCCATTGGCGGCGCCCTCGTCCTCGCGGCGATCGGTCGGCTCGCCGGCATTGGCACCGAGGCCGCCGCGTGGGCCTACGAGGGTGCGATCGCGGTGACGGCGGGCGTCCTGGCTCACGATCTGCTCTCGGGCCGGATGGCACGCGCGGCGGCTACCGGATTGGTCGTCGACCTCGCGGAGCGCCAGGAGCCTCGGGCGCTACGCGACGCCCTGGCCCGGACGATCGGCGATCCCGCCCTGAGGATCGCTTATCGCGTCGGGCAGCAGTGGGTTGACGAGGCCGGACGGCCGGTGCAACTGCCCGTGCAGAACAGCGCGGGGTTGGAGGTCACGATCGTGGACGACGGCGGTACGCCGGTGGCCGCGCTCGTGCACGACCCGGCGGCGCTGCGCGACGAGATGCTCGCGCGGTCGGTTGCCGCCGCGGTGCGGTTGGCCCTGGCCAACGTGCGCCTGCAGGCTGAGGTCACCGAGCGCGTCCGCGACGTCGCCGCCTCTCGCCGTCGGCTCGTCGAGGCCGGCGACGAGCAGCGCCTCCGGCTCCGCGAGCAGTTGCGGGGCGGCGCCCAGCAGGGTCTCGGTGACGTATCGGTCGAGCTTGCGGCGCTCGCCGCCGGCCGCGAGGGGGAGGCGGCCGCCGCACTCGGCGCGCTCGTCGACGAGCTCGACGCCGCGCGCACCGATCTTGCACGCTTCGCGCAGGGCGTGCACCCGCGCGCGCTGACGGAGCGGGGCCTCAACGCGGCGCTGAGCGAGCTCTCCGACCAGGCGGCCGTCCCGGTGCTCCTCGATGTGCCTGACCGGCGCTACCCCGCGCCGCAGGAGGCCGCGGCCTTCTTCGTGTGCTCGGAGGGCCTCGCGAACGTCGCGAAGCACGCCGAAGCGTCTGGCGTGCGCATCGCCGTCGCCGCGATTGGTCCGCGGCTGGTCGTCCGCGTTATCGACGACGGCCCCGGCGGCGCAGACGCGGCACGCGGCTCCGGCCTGCGCGGGCTGGCAGACCGCGTCGAGGCGCTCGGCGGCAGGCTGTCGATTGCAAGCCCGCCCGGCGCCGGGACACGGCTCGAGGCCGAGCTGCCGATCGGCGGGACGTCGTCGCGATGATCCGCGTCGAGCACGCTGCCTCGCAGCGCGGCCTGCCGGCGGTCGCATTCGTTGGCGTGTCCGCCGCGACGGTGGCCGTCGTGCGCGGCGAGCCCCACCTGTCGCTGGCCGGCGACTCGGCGGCCGCGCTGGCCGCCGCCGTGGCCGCCGCCGCGCTGCTCATCGCGGCCGCCACCGCCAGCTGGCGCGCAGGGGCAGCCTTTCCGGTGCTGCTCGCCGCGGCGGCGCTCGCCTGGCTGGCGGCCGAGTGGAACACGCCCGGCGCGGGCCCGGCGCTAACCGCGGGGCTCGTCCTCTACGCCGCCTGGCCCCCGCTGCTGGCGGCGGCCGCGCTGCGCGGCCTGGACGAACGGCCACTCGGCCGGCCGGCCGCCATCCTGGTGGCGGTGGCGTTCGTCAGCTGCGTCGGCGTGCTCGGCCTCGCGTCCGCGGCCGTGTTCGACCCCGAGGCGCAGGGCTGCGTGCAGTGCCCGGCCAACCTGCTGCGCGTGGCGGGCGACGCAGGCCTCGTTCACGGCCTCGGTCGCGGCGGGCTCGCGCTAACCGCGACATGGACGGCCGCCTTCGCGGTGCTCGCCACGCTGCGGCTCGCGCGCTCCTCGCCGGCGCGGCGGCGCGTGGCAGGACCCGTGCTGGTTCCGGTGGTCGCCGCGGTGGCGCTGTTCGGTGTCGGTGCGGTCCATGGCCTCGACCGTGGCTTCCTCTCCAACGACGAGACCGACCGCGCGCTGCGCCTCGCGCAAGCGGGTGGCCTTGCGCTGGTCGCCGCCGGCGTCGCGCTCGCGCGGCTGCGCACCCTGCGCACGCGTGCGACGCTCGCGCGACTCGTTCTCGACATCGGCGCAGCCCCGGCGCCCGGCGAGCTGCGCGAGCGGCTCGCCGAATCGCTCGGCGACCCGTCGCTCGAGCTGCTGCACCGCCTCGAAGGCGGCGAGTGGATCGACCACCAAGGTCGCGCGGCCACGCTCCCCGCCGCCGACGGGCGCGAGGCGACCCGCCTGCGCGCCGGCGGCGAGGACGTCCTTGCCGTCGTGCACCGGCCAGGCCTGCTCGACGACCCCGCGCTCGTGGCCGAGCTGGCGACCACGGCCCGCCTCGCCCTCGAACACGAACGCCTCCACGCCGCACGCCGCGCCCGGCTGCACGAGCTGCGCGCCTCGCGCGCCCGCATCGTCGCCGCGGCGGACGCGCAGCGCCGCGCGCTCGAGCGCGACCTGCACGACGGCGCGCAGCAGCGCCTCGTCGCGGTCGCGCTCGCCATCCGGCTAGCGCGGCACCGGATCGCGGCCGACGATCCGGCGCTCGACGCCCAGCTGGCCGTGGCCGAGGCGCGGATCCGCGCCGCGGTCGTCGAGCTGCGCGACGTCGCCCACGGCCTGTTCCCGACCGTCCTCGCCGACGAAGGACTCCGCGCCGCCCTGGACGAGCTGTCCGAGCACGCGCCTCGACTCGTGCCGCGTTCAGTGCCCGCCGGACGCTTCCCTCGTGACGTCGAGTCGGCGGCCTACTTCGCCGCCGTCGAAGCGCTGCGCCTGACCGAGCACGAGGTGACGGTGGACGCCGTCGCCGACCACGGCAGCCTGCGGCTGGTGATCGGCACGCGCACCGCGCTCGACGCGGCCCTGATGCAGATCCGCGACCGCGTCGGGGCCGTCGGCGGAACGGTGGCGGCCCGGGACGGCGAGCTGCGCCTGGAGATCCCGTGCGCGTCGTGATCGCCGATGACGAAGCGCTGCTGCGCGAGGGCCTCGCCCGGCTGCTCGAGGACGCCGGCTTCGAGGTCGCCGGCCGCTGCGGCGACGCCGACGCCCTCCTGCGCATGGTCGAGGCCCGCCGACCCGACGTCGCCATCGTCGACATCCGGATGCCGCCCAACCGGGGCGACGACGGCCTGCTCGCGGCACAGGAGATCCGCCGCCGCCACCCGGATGTAGGAGTGCTCGTGCTCTCGCACTACCTGGACTCGCGCTACGCGGCGCGGCTGCTCGAGGAGGTCCCCGAGCGTGCCGGCTATCTGCTCAAGGACCGCATCTCGGAGGTCGCGGTGGTGGCCGACGCGCTGCGCCGCATCAACGAGGGCGAGTGCGTAATCGACCCGACGATCGTTTCCCGGCTGGTCGCACGCAAGCGCGCCCGCGGCCCGCTCGACGTGCTGACCGACCGCGAGCGCGAGGTGCTCGCACTCGTCGCCGAAGGCCGCTCCAACGGCGCGATCGGCGAGCAGCTCTTCCTATCGCGAAAGACCGTCGACGCGCACATCTCGCAGATCCTCCTCAAGCTCGACCTGCGCGACTCGCCCGAGGACCACCGGCGCGTCCTCGCCGTCCTCGCGTTCCTGCGCTCCGGCTGACTGGCGGCGCGACACGACGCGGCGCAGCGGCCGGTCGCCTCATGGGCTCGAAAATCACGCGCACGGCTGCCGCGTGAGTCGCTCAATCGACTGCGGTTGCAGCCATCCAGAGCTGACGTCGAGCGCAACCCCATGAAAGGGGGCGTCTCGGCCAAGGTGCCCAAGACGCTCGCAAGGGACGGGGGCCAGGCGTCCGCAGTCGCACAATCGGCGCCACCGCGCTCCTGCATCCGTGGAAAGCAGTGGTCACGCTCCCGCTATCGCGTTCCATGCGCTGCGGCATCCCGGTGTTGGTGCTCACGGCGATCGAGGCGCTGCTGCTTTGGTCTGCGGCGCGAACGAGGTCGCGCGCGAGCGAACCGCTTTCGTACGCGCCGGTGACGGTGCGGCGGGCAGCCTCGGAGAGGAGCCTCGGTTGGTTTCCGATACCCGAGGAGGGGCCGTGTCCGAGCCGATGCTCGATGCCGCCGGCCGCCGTCGCTCACCCGCCACGCTGCCGGAATTCCACGCCGGCCGGCCGCCGCGCAACAAGGGGATGCGCTACCCGGCGGATCCGCCGACGATCGAGGAGATCGTGACCGTTATGCGCAGCGCCGGCGACGGCGTCCACGACCGCCGCCTGCGCGGCCTGATCGTCGTGCTGTGGCGCGCCGGTCTGCGCATCTGCGAGGCGCTCGCGCTCGCCGAGGCCGACCTCGACGCGCGTCGCGGTTCGCTGCTGGTGCGGCGCGGCAAGGGCGGCCGCCGCCGCGAGGTCGGCATGGACGACTGGGCCTTCGAAGAGCTTGCGGCCTGGCTCGACGTGCGCGTTGAGCTGCCGGTTGGCCGCTGTTCTGCGTCGTCAACGGCGCCACGCGCGGGCGGCCGTGGGCGGCCGCCGCCGCCCGCACTGAGCTGCGACGCGTCGCGCGCGAGGCCGGCGTACGGCGACGCTTCGCGCCGCACCAACTGCGCCACGCGCACGCTGTCGAGATGGCCCGCGAGGGCGTGCCGCTGATCGTCATCCAACGCCAGCTCGGGCACACCAACCTCGGCATCACCTCGATCTATCTCCAGGGAATTGACAGCACGGAGATCATCGACACGGTCCACGCCCGCCGCGCACCGATGGTCCCCGTACACAGCTCGCTCGCGCTGTGACGCCGACCGGTGGCGGGGAAGCTGACGACTTCCTCGCCGCCGGTCCTCGTCCAGATCGCCAGCCAGGAACCCGGGGGTCGCTAGCGGCACGCAGAGTGCTCCATTGATCGCAAAGGAGCGATGCACGCGGTGTAGCGGCCTACTCCCTTCAGCCGAAGCAGTACTCACGCACCAATGTGGCTGAGTTGTGCAAGCAGGCGAAAGCGGGAGCGCCGGGTACTTGTAGGCGCGCCGAACCGCCCCGGTTTCCGCTGCACGGCAGCTCGCCCGCACGTAGGGTTGGCTGATTCGACTAGGAGGCTCAAATGGCTCTCGCGCGAGTGGTGTCCTTTGAAGGAGTCAGTAAGGAACGGATGGAGGAGTTGGCGCGGGAGATGCGAGAGGGCGATCGGCCCGAGGATCTCCCAACGACGGAGGTTGTCGTGCTCCACGACCCCGAGGCCGAGAAGTCGCTCGTGATCCTCTTTTTTGCGACCGAGGACGACTACAGGCGGGGCGACGAGGTGCTCAGCGCAATGCCAGCCGACGACACTCCGGGCCGCCGGACGTCAGTCACGAAGTACGACGTCCCGATTCGTATGACGCCTTAGGAGGCTCTAGCGAAGCGGCTAGCGAAACTCGGCGCGCGCTGGGATCTAGCGCCTGACGCTGTTGTAGACCTCAAGCGTTTCCGGTCTACCGGCGTCGATGCCAAGGTCGGCAAGGATGGGCATGAGACGTTCCCCAAACGCCTGAAACTGCTCCATGGAGTCCCAAATTTCGCTCACGCGGACGCTGCCATCTGAGAGGAAGCAGACGTGGTACTCCATGCCATCCGGCGGGAAGTCTCCGGAGTCCTGAAGGCGGCGAATCGACTCGTCGTATTGCTCCGTAGTCACGTTCGAGGGGGCGAAGCGGACTAGGACGCTCATGGCGATCCTCCGTGCTCGGGGTCGCGCCGACACTACCGCCTTCGGTCGAAAGCGCGACGCGCCGCCCGAGCATCCTGTCGGCCGCCAGGGCGGCCTCATCAGTCGCCTGCGCGGGCGAGGCGCTCGTAGCCCGGGCCGCGGTCGAAGAACTCCGGCGTCCCGCGCTCGGCGCGTAGCGCGTCGCGCGTGCGCTCGGTTGCGTCGGCGTCTCCGGGCACGACCCCGTAGTCGCGGCGTGCGGCCTCGGGCGAGACCTTGCCCTGGAGCACGTCGAGGGCGACGCGCTCCGGGTCGCGGTTCGAGCGGGTCTCCCCAACCGCCGCCGCCGGTGGTCTCGATCCGGACGACCTCGCCGGCGGCGATCGGCTCGGCGTCGCAAAGCCCCGGGAGCACGCGCTCGTGCGCGCCGCCCGGGTCGATCGTCACCTGGAACGGCAGCCCCGCCTTGCCGCCGTTGACGCCCCAGCAGGCGAGGATCGAGCGGTCGGCGATCGACATGAACGTCGCGTCCTCGAGCACGCGGATGTCCTTGCGGTACCCGAGGCCGCCGCGGAACTCGCCGGGCCCGCCCGAGTCGACCCGCAGGCCGAGGTGCTCGATCCGCACCGGGTAGCGCGACTCGACGAACTCGGCCGGGAGGTTCTTCGAGTCGGGGACGATGTGGATCGTGTCCGAGCCGTCGGCGTAGTGGCGGCCGCCCGCGCCGCCGCCGAGGATCTCGCGGTACAGGTACCACTCGCCGCCGGCGTCGCGGCCGGTGATGCCGGTGTAGCGGATCGTCTCCTGGTCGGCCGGCATCCGGCCCTCGACGGCCTGCGCGAGCGCGCCGGCGAAGACCCCGAGCAGCCGCAGGATCACGAACGTGCGCGCGTTGGTCGGCGCCGGGAAGACGGGCGTGAGCAGCGTCCCGGGCGGCGGGAAGCGCATGTCGATCAGCTCGACGACGCCCTCGTTGACGTCGAGCTCCGCCATCCGCTCGGGCGTGTCGGCGAGGTTGCGCAGGATCGGCGCGAGCCACTTCTTGAGGAAGTTGCCGTCGGCGTAGTCGCCCGCGTGGTTGATCGGCCCGCGGGCCTGCGGGCCGGTGCCGGTGAAGTCGATCTCGAGCCGGTCGTCGCGCTTGGTCAGCGTCATCCGCTGGCGGTGCAGCCGCGGCGGGTCGACGCCGTCGTGCTCGGCGTAGTCCTCCCAGCTGTAGGACCCCTCCGGGATCTTGGCCAGCACCTCGCGGCGGAACGTCTCGGTCGTGCTGGACAGGATCGCGTCGAAGCACGCCTCGACGGCCTCGCGGCCGTAGCGCGCGAACAGCTCCTGCACGCGGGCCGCGCCCATGCGGCTGGCGGCGCACTCGGCGTCGATGTCGCCGGTCAGGCTCTCGGGCATGCGCGAGTTGCGGGCGATGATCCGCAGCACCCCCTCGTTCGGGACGCCGGCGTCGAACAGCTTGACCGGCGGCACCATCAGCCCTTCCTGGAACGCCGAGGTGGCGTCGCTGGGCATCGAGCCGGGGACCATCCCGCCGATGTCGTCGTGGTGGCCGAACGCCTGCACGAAGGCGACGACGTCGCGCTCGTGGAACACCGGCACGGTGACGCACAGGTCCGGCAGGTGGCCGATGCCGCCCTCGGAGAGATAGACGTCGTTGTGGAAGTAGACGTCGCCCGGCCGCATCGTCGCGAGCGGGAAGTCGCGCACGACCGGGTGCACGAGCGCGGAGTACGAGCGCCCGGTGAGCTTGCGCAGCGCGCGGTCGTGGATCCCGGCGCGGAAGTCGTGCTGGTCGCGGATCATCGGCGACCGGGCGGTGCGCCCGATCGCCTCCTCGACCTCCGCCTCGATCGACGCCAGCGTGCCCTGCACGATCTCGACGAGCACGGGGTCGATCACTTGCGCACCACCACGTTGCCGAGTTCGTCGACGCGGGCCTCGAAGCCCGGGTGGACCGGCAGCGTCGAGCCGAACTCCTGGATCACCGCCGGTCCGGTGATCGCGTCGCCGGCGCATAGCCGCTCGCGGCGGTAGACGGGCGCCTCGTAGCGGTCGCCGGCGACGAACAGCGACCGGCTGCCGTCGCGCGCCCGCGCCGGGTCGCCGTCGCCGGCAGCGACCGGCTGCAGCTCGGGCCGGCTGATCGCGCCGACGCCCGTCACGCGCAGGTTGACCCACTCCACGACCTGGCTCGGATCGTCGCGGTAGCCGTAGCCGTACGCGCGCTCGTGGGCGTCGTGGAACCCGGCCTCGACCTCCTCGACGGAGCCGGCGGCTCCGACGCGGATCTCGAACGCCTGGCCGAAGTACCGCAGGTCGGCGGTGCGCACCAGCGCGTCGGTCTCGTGGCCCTGGCGGTCGAGCACTTCGCGCGCCTCGTCCTCGAGCCGCCCGTACGCCGCTTCGAGCTCGTCGCGGTCGAGCTGGTCGTGGCGGCGCACCAGCGTCTGCACGTGGTCGGTCCGCAGGTCGGTGGCCAGCAGCCCGAACGCGCTCAGGTTGCCGGGGTCGCGGGGGACGAACACCGCGCGCAACCCGAGGATGTCGATCAGCCGGCACGCGCCCAGCGGGCCCGAGCCGCCGAACGCGCAGAGGTCGAAGTCGCGCACGTCGAGCCCGCGCTTGACCGTGACCTGCCGGATCGCGTTCGCCTGGTTCCACGCCGAGATCTCGAGCACGCCGGCGGCGCACGGCTCGGCGTCGAGGCCGACGCGGCCGGCCAGCCGCTCGTACGCCGCGCGCGCGGCCGCGCGGTCGAGCGGGATCTCGCCGCCGAGCAGGTGCTCGGGGATGTGCCCGAGCAGCAGGAAGGCATCGGTCGCGGTCGGCTCGGTGCCGCCCTGGCCGTAGCACGCCGGCCCCGGGCTCGCCCCCGCCGAGCGCGGCCCGACCTTCAGCGTCCCCTCCGGCGACGCCCAGGCGATCGAGCCGCCGCCGGTGCCGACCGTGACGACGTCGACCATCGGCACCTTCACCGCGAAGCGGCCGACCGCGCCCTCGGTGGTGAGGCTCGGCTCGCCGCCGCTGATGACCGCGACGTCCGTCGAGGTGCCGCCTCCGTCGAGCGTGATCACGCGCTCGAAGCCCGCCTGCCGCGCGACGAGCGCGGCGCCGAGCGTGCCGGCCGCCGGGCCGGAGAGGATCGTCGTGATCGGCTGCCGGTGCACCTCGCGCCCCGCGATCACGCCGCCGTTGCTCTTCATGATGTAGAACGGCACGTCGCCGAGGCGGTCGTGGATCGAGCGCGCGTACGCGGCCACCCGCGGCTTGACGAACGCGTCCACGAGCGTGGTCACGGCGCGCTCGTACTCGCGGTACTCGTTCAGCACGTCGGAGCTGATCGAGACCGCGCAGTCGGGGTGCTCGGCGGCGAGCACGTCGCGCATGCGGCGCTCGTGGTCGGGGTTCATGTACGCGTGCAGGAAGCAGACGCCCACGCAGGCGACGTCCTGCTCGCGGAACCAGCGCGCGACCTCACGCGCGCCGGCCTCGTCGAACTCGGTCACCAGCGCCCCGGAGTGGTCCACCCGCTCGGCCACCTCGCGCACCAGGTGCAGCGGGACGATGCGGTCGGGTTTGACCCAGAAGTACGAGTTGCCGTAGCTGTCCGGCACGCTCTGGCGGCCGATCTCGAGCACCGCCCGGAAGCCCTTCGTGGTGATCAGCCCGAGGCCGCCGAAGTCGTCCTCGAGCAGCGCGTTGGTGGCGACCGTCGTGCCGTGGGCGACGTCGCGGATCGTCTCCGCCCCGGTCTTCTCGATCGCCTGCATGAACGCGGTCGCCGGGTCGCTCGGCGACGACGGCACCTTGGTGCTGTGCACGTGGCCGTCCGGGTCCACGGCCACGACGTCGGTGAACGTCCCGCCGGTGTCGATGCCGATCCGGACGCCCGTCACGGGTACATCAGCTCGTGCAGCTGCGACGGGGAGATCGGCATGCGGTCGATCGGCGTCCCCAGCGCGTCGGAGATCGCGTTGGCGATCGTCGCCGCGACCGGGATCGTCCCCGCCTCCCCCACCCCCTTGACGCCCAGCTCGTTGTTGGGCGACGGCGTCTCGGTGTGGTGGAGCTGCGGCTCGGGGACCTCGGTGGCGTACGGCATCAGGAAGTCCATGAAGCTCGCGTTCTGGAGCTGGCCGTCCTCGTCGTAGGCGATCCGCTCGTACAGCGCGCCGCCGATGCCCTGCGCGACGCCGCCGTAGATCTGGCCCTCGACGATCGTGGGGTTGATGATGCGGCCGCAGTCGTGCACGACGACGTAGTCGAGGATGCGAACGGCGCAGCACTCGCGGTCGATCTCGACGACGGCGGCGTGCATCCCGTAGCCGAAGACGCCGGACTTGGGGCTGTAGTACGCGACCGCGTTCAGCCCGGGGGTCGTCCCGTCCGGGAGCGGGACGTCCTGGGCGGCGTAGGCGCGGCGCGTGAGGAGCGCGGCGGCGGCCGACTCCTCGCCGAACGCGTACCGCAGCGGGTTCGCGATCGCGGCGAGCTGGCCGAGCGGGATCCCGCTCGCGGGCGAGCCCTTGACGTGCACCGCGCCGTCGGCGAACTCGAGGTCCGCGGGATCGGCCTCGAGCATCCGCGCCGCCAGCTCGGCCGCCTGCTCGCGCACCTCGCGCGCCGCCTTGTGGACGGCGTTGCCGGCGACCACGGCCGTGCGGCTGGCGAACGTGCCGACGCCCCAGCCGAGCCGCCGCGTGTCGCCGGTCGTGACGCGGATGCGCTCCGGCGGCACGCCGAGGTGGTCGGCGGCGATCTGGGCGAAGATCGTCTCGTGGCCCTGGCCCTGGCTCGACATGCCGCTGGCCACCGTGATCGAGCCGTCGACGAGGACGTCGACCGCCGCGCCCTCGTACGGGCCGATGCCGGTCCCCTCGACGTAGCAGCCGATCCCCAGCCCGATCGTGCGGCCCTCGGCCGCGGCTGCCTGCCTGCGTGACTCGAAGTCGTCGTAGCCGACCTGGTCGAGCAGCAGCTGGAGGCCGCCGGGGTAGTCGCCCGAGTCGTAGATCGTCGGCCCGCCGTCCTGGAAGGAGACGCCGACCTCGTAGGGGAACTCGTCCGGCTGGATCATGTTGCGGCGCCGGATCTCGGCGCGGTCGAGGCCGAGCTCGGCGGCGGCGCGGTCCATCACGCGCTCGATCACGAACGCGGCGTGCGGGCGGCCGGCGCCGCGGTACGGCGACGTCGGCACCGTGTTCGTGAACACCGCGCGAAAGTCGTAGCGGTAGTTCTCGAGCTTGTACGGGCCGGGCAGCTGGGCGGCGGTGATGACCGGGATGATCAGCCCGTACGGGCAGTAGGCGCCGCTGTCGTGCAGGAAGCTCGTCTGCAGGCCGAGGATGCGGCCGTCGGCGCTGACGCCGACGGTGACGTCGTGGACCTGCTTGCGCTCGTGCGTCGAGCCGATGAAGTGCTCGCGCCGGTCCTCGGTCCACTTCACCGGCATGCGCAGCCGCTGGGCGGCGAGCGGGACGAGGACCTCCTCGGGATAGAACTGGATCACCTTGACGCCGAAGCCGCCGCCGACGTCGGGCGCCACGACCTGCACCTGCTCGAGGCTGAGGCCGAACAGCAGGCTCAGCCCGGCGCGCACGCCGGTCGGCGCCTGGGTGGAGTCGTAGACCAGCAGCGCGCCGGCCTCGTCGAAGCGCGCGACGATCGCGCGGCCCTCGAGCGGCATCGAGGCGCTGCGCTCGATCTCGAGCCGCCAGCGGAACACGTGGTCGGCCTGCTTCAGGGCGGCGTCGACGTCGCCGTGCTCCTCGGTCACGCGGCCGAGCACGTTGTCGGGGCGGTCCGAGTGCACGAGCGGCGCGTCCGTGTGCGCGGCGCTCTCGAGCTCGGCCGCCACCGGCAGCGGCTCGTAGTCGACGCGGATGCGCTCCACGGCGTCCTCGGCGACGTAGCGGTCGCGGGCGACGACCATCGCGATCGTCTCCCCCACGTAGCGGACCTCGTCGCGCGCGAGCGCGTACTGCGTGCGGCCGGCGACGATCGCCTCGTGCGGGATGATCAGCGGCAGCGGGTCGGCGAAGCGGCCGTCGAGGTCGTCGAACGTGTAGACGGCGTGGACGCCCTCGATGTCGAGCGCGCCGGACACGTCGATGTCGACGATCCGCGCGTGCGCGTACTCGGAGCGCAGGAAGGCGGCGTGCGCGGCCTGCGGCGCGAAGTCGTCGGTGTAGCGGCCGTCGCCGGTCAGCAGCCGCCGGTCCTCCCGGCGCTCGACCCGCTCGCCGAAGCTCATGCGCGCTCGTCCTCCAGTGCGGCGGCGGCGCGCACGGCGCGCACGATGCCGACGTAGCCGGTGCAGCGACAGAGCTGGCCGCCGAGCGCGGCGCGGATCTCGTCGTCGCTCATGCCGGGCGCGTCGCGGTAGACGGTGGACGCCAGCATCAGGAAGCCGGGCGTGCAGAAGCCGCACTGGAGGCCGTGGTGGCGCCGGAACGCCTCCTGCAGCGGGTGCAGCGTGCCGTCGGGCTGCGCGAGGCCCTCGACGGTGCGGATGTCGGCGCCCTCGGCCTGCACCGCGAGCACCAGGCACGCTCGCACCGGCTGCTCGTCCAGCAGCACCGTGCAGCAGCCGCAGACGCCGTGCTCGCAGCCGACGTGCGTGCCGGTCAGCCCGAGGTCGGCGCGCAGCGCGTCCGAGAGGAGCCGCCGCGGCTCGACCTCGAGCTCGTGGCGGTCGCCGTTGACGGTCAGCGTGATCGCGATCACGCGCGCGCCCTTTCGGCCGCCCGCACGCCGAGCGCCACCGCCAGGTGGCGGCGGTACGCGGCGCTCGCGTGGAGGTCGTCGCTCATGTCTGTCGCGGCAAGCGCGTCGCGGATCGTCTCGGCGGTGGCGTCGGCAGGGAGCTCGGACCGCACGGCCAGCGGGCCGATGCCGAAGTGCACGAGCGTCAGGTTCCCGTCCTGGACGACGGCGATCACGCCGCACAGCGCGTAGTCGCCGTGGCGCTGCGCGAACTCCTCGACCGCGTAGCCGGCGCCGGCGGCGAGCACGGGCAGCGACGCCTCCTCCAGCCACTCCCCCGGCCGCAGCGCGGTCTCGAGCGCGCCGAGGAAGAAGTCCTGCGCCGCGATCGTGCGGGCGCCATTGGCGCTGCGTGCTCGGACCTCACCGCCGAGCGCGAGCAGGAGGGCGGGGAGCTCGGCGGCCGGGTCGGCGTGGGCGATGCTCCCGACCACGGTCCCGCGGCTGCGGATCGCCGGATGGGCGGTGTACGCGAGCGCCTGCTCGAGCGCGGGGGCGTGGGTGGCGAGATCCGGCCAGCGCTCGGCCGCCGCCTGCCGGACCAGCGGGCCGAAGCGGACGGCGCCGTCGTCGACGACCGGCTCCGTGGGCTCGTCCTCGAGCGCATTGATGTCGACGAGGTGGGCGGGCGCCGCCAGCCGCATGTTCATGATCGGCAGCAGGCTCTGCCCGCCGGCGAGCACCTTCGCCTCCTCGCCGAGCTCGGCGAGCAGCGTGTCGACCTCCGCTCTGGTCGACGGGCGGTGATAGGCGAACGGCGGCGGTTTCATCGATGACCCGGGCCGGACGATAGTCCGGCGGAAGTGATCCGGGCCGCCAAGTCGCGCGTAGCGTAATGGCGAGAACTCGGTTTCCAGCGGAGGGAGGGGCGCGCGTGCGCGCTCGGGTCACGACGACCCTCATGGTCATGGTGGGCCTGATGAGCGGGGCGATCGCCGCCCCGGCGCCGGCGACGGCGCAATCCCAGGACGGACCCGGGGAGCTTTGGGACGCCTACCCGCTCGAGGAGCGCGCGGCCGACCCGGCGCCGACTCCCACTCCCGCCGCCCCGCGGCCGGTGCGTGGACCGGCGGCCGTGCAAGGCGACCAGACGGCATCCGGCTGGTCGCTCGGCGTGCTGCTCGCCGGTGCGCTCGCAGCCTTCGCGGTGGGGGTGCTCCTGCCGCTGCTCCGCCGCGACGGGCCGGCGCCGCCGGCTCCGGGACCGCCCGCGCGCCGGGTGCGCAACCGGCGCTTCGTCCCGAGCAGCGAGCGGGATCGCCAGACAAGCCATATGGGCTCGGACTCAAGGAGACAGTAGGTGCCTGAACGATTGCTGTCGCGCTCGGATGCGCTGCGAGCCGGCGCGCTCGCCGGCGGTGGGGCGCTCGCGGGCGGTGTGCTGCTGGCCGGGTTGCCACAGGGCGCGGCCTCGCAGCCCTCGAAGCAGCAGGACGCCGAGATCCTCAACTTCGTGCTGGTGCTCGAGGAGCTCCAGGCGGCGTTCTACGAGGATGCCGTCGGCCGCGGCTCGCTGTCCGGCGAGCTGCTCGAGTTCGCCGAGGAGGTTGGCAGCCAGGAACGCGAGCACGTCGACTTCGTGCGCAGCGCGCTCGGCTCCGCGGCCCGTGACGCCCCGGCGTTCGACTTCGGCGACGCGACGAGGAGCGCCCGCGGCTTCGGCCGCGCGGCGCTCGAGCTCGAGGACCTGGGCGTGACGGCGTACAACGCGGGCGCGCCGAACCTCACCTCGGGCGCGTTGGGCGCGGCGGCGCGGATCGTCTCCGTGGAGGCGCGGCACGCCGCCTGGATCCGCGACCTGCTGGGCGAGAACCCGGCGCCGTTCGCCTCCGAGCCGCGGAAGTCGGTCAAGGCCGTCACCGCGGCGCTCAACCGCACCGGCTTCATCAAGTAGAGGGGATGCCTCGCATGTCGGACCTGACGCTCGCCGAGCTCGACCGCGACGGCGCGCTGCTCGAGCCGCTCGCCGAGCTGGCGGGCTCCTCGCGCGCGGAGTTCCTCTCGCGCACGGCGCTCGGCGGCACCGCCCTGCTGGCCGCCTTGGTCGCGCCCGAGGACGCCGCCGCGCAGAAGTCGCGCAGGCAGGACGTCGCGATCCTCAACTTCGCGCTCTCGCTCGAGTACCTGCAGGACTCCTTCTACACCGAGGTCGAGCGGCTCGGCGGCTTCCGCGGCCCGCTCGGAAGGCAGGCGCGGGTGGTGGGCGCGCACGAGCGCGCGCACGTCATCGCGCTGCGGGACGTGCTCGGACGGCGCGCGGTCAAGCGCGGGCGGTACGACTTCCGGGGCGCCACCGAGGGCCGCGAGGCGTTCCGGCGCACCGCCGTCGCCTTCGAGGACCTGGCTGTCGCCGCCTACAAGGGGCAGGCGCCGCGGATCGCCGACACCGCATACCTCGTGGCGGCGCTCGGGATCCACACCGTCGAGGCGCGCCACGCGGCATGGATCCGCCGCCTCGCGGACCGGACGCCGGCCGAGAACGCGTTCGACGAGCCGCGCTCGCGCAAGAGCACGCTCGGCGTGGTCGCGTCGACGAAGTTCGTCGTGCAGACGAGGAGCCGGCGATCGCCGCGCTTCACCGGCTGACCACAGCCCGGAGCGCGCCGCGGTGACCGCCGCGCTTCGGCGGCTGAACCGGGTGCCGCGGTGACCGCGACGCTTCGGCGGCTGATGCGGGCGAGGGGCGCGCGGGCGGCACTCGTGATCGCACTCGTGCCGCTCGGGATCGCCGCGGTGCTGGTCGTCACGCGCGACGTCGAGGGCGACGCTCCCGCGCGCGGAAGCGCGTTGGCCGCGCCCGCGGTCGCGGCGGCGCCCGAGCCGGGCTTCGACGTCGGCGACCCGGTGCCGCTCGGGTCGGCCCGCCACGAGTCGCGCTGGGCCAGGGTGCGTTCCGCGACGGTCGCGCGGGCGGCGCCGCGGCCGGGGGCCCGCCGGGTCGCCCGGGTGTCCACGCGCACGCCCGAGGGGACCACGAACCTGATGCTCGCGCTCGCCCGCGTGCAGGACGCACGCGGCCGCCTCTGGGTGCGCGTGCGGCTCCCGGTGCTGCCCGCCGGCACGACCGGCTGGGTCCGGCGGTCGGCGCTCGGCGGCTACGGCGTCGTCACCACCCGCCTCGTGGTCGACCTGGCGACGCAGCGCGCCACGCTCCTGCGCGGCGGCCGCCCGATCTTTCGCGCCGCCGTCGGCGTCGGCACCCCCGCCGCCCCGACGCCGCGCGGCGAGTTCTACGTCCGCAACCAGCTGACCGGCTACCGCAGCCCGTTCTACGGCCCGCTCGCCTTCGGCACCAGCGCGCGCTCCCCCACGCTCACCGACTGGCCGGCCGGCGGCTTCGTCGGCATCCACGGCACCAACCAGCCTGCCCGCATCCCCGGCCGCATCTCGCACGGTTGCATCCGCCTCCGCAACGGCGACATCGTCCGCCTCGCGCGCCTGATGCCGGTCGGCACGCCGCTCACGATCCGGTGAGCGCTCTCCCTGCGTTTTGCTTGCGCCTGCGTTTTACCTGCACTACGCTGCCTGGTGATGGCAACGGCTCATAGCATCGGCGACAGCCTGTTCGAGGCGACGGACGCGGACGAAGTCCGCGCCGCGCTGCGGAGCGTGATGGACGCGCTCATCGTCGAGTTGCAGGGGCACCTCGACGAGGCGCTCGGCGGCTCGGACGACGCCGCGCGCAGCTATGTCCGCAGCTACCGATCGCTTGCCGATGCCCTCCTCGAGCAGGGACGCGGCGCCCGGCCCGACGTGATCGTCGACGGGGACGACGGCCGTCTCACCGTCGCGGACGCGAACGGGCACGCTGCGGGCGCGCTGCTGGGCGTGCTGGAGAACGCGTCGCTCGACGCCCCGTTCCTCAGCTGGACGGCCACGTTCGAGTCGGGCGACGCGGTCGCGCTCGAGCTGGTGAACCGCCTTCGCACGCTCGTCGGCGCTCGCACGCTGGCGCCCCCGGCGGCGCCCGTCCCGGCGCCGGACGACGATCTCGCCGCCCAGCGATTCCAGCGGCGCGTACGCCACTACCTCAACCACCCCGAGGACGAGGACCCGCTGCTGCGCCTGATGACCCTGTTCGCGCTCTCGAAATCAGAGCTCGGGCGCCTGTTCGCGGTCACCCGGCAATCGATCGACGGCTGGCTGGCGCACGGCGTGCCGTCCGACCGCCAGGAGAAGCTCGCCACCCTGCTGGCGCTCGCCGACCTCCTCGAGCGCAAGCTGAAGCCGGGCCGCGTCCCCGGCGTGGCGCGCCGGCCCGCCGACGCGTACGGCGGCGGAACGATGCTCGAGCTCATCGCGTCGGACCGCCAGCGCGAGCTCCTCGAGCTCGTCCGCGAATCCTTCGACTGGTCGCAGGCCGCCTGACCCGTGCCGTACGGGCACACGGTCCGCCGCGGAGGCGCGTGCAACCGCCTCGCCGAGCCGCACTGGGCCGACCCGCTCGACACAAGCCACTCGAAGCGGCTGGGCGGGCGCTGGAACGCCCCCGGCAGCTACGGCGCGCTCTACCTGAACCCCAGCGAGCGGATGGCGCGCATCCAGGTCGAGCACAAGCTCGCCGGCCATCCGTACGGCATCGAGGATCTCGATCCGGTCCAGCAGCAGGACCTCGTCGACGTCGACGTCGCGGAGACCGACGCGCTCGACATCGTGTCTTCGCGCGGCCTGCGCGCGGTTGGCCTCCCGACCACCTATCCGCTCGACGAGCGCGGCCGCCCGATTCCTCATACGACCTGCCACCCCGTCGGACAAGCCACCTACGACGATCAGCTTCCCGCGATCGCTTGCATCTCGGCCGCAAAGGGTGCCGATCCCACCGACGAGGAGCTCGCGATCTTCGACCGCAACGTCGCCGAGCTGGTCAGCCCGACCCGCCGGCGCCCGTTCGCCGACTGGTATCTCGGCCCGCCTCCAGACTGACTCATCCCCGCGAGCTTCGCGACCGGGTCATACTCCGACATCTGGGGCAACTCGCGTTGAGTCTCCGATCGAGGAGGGACGGTGCCGCTCTATCTGTGCAAGTTCAGCTACACGCCCGAGACGTGGGCGAGGCTGATCGGAAATCCGGAGGACCGCCGCGCGGCCGCCGAGTCGTACATCGAGTCGGTCGGAGGCAAGCTCCACGGGTTCTGGTACGCCTTCGGTGAGCACGACGGCTACAACCTCTTCGAAGCGCCCGACGACGTGTCGATGGCTGCCGTCGCGATGGCGATCGGTGGGGGCGGAGCGCTCAGCTCGATCGAGACGACGGTCCTGATGACCGTCGACGACACGATCGAGGCGCTGCGCAAAGCCGGGCAGATCCAGTACAGAGCGCCCGGCACCTGACCGCGAGCCACAATCGGTGAGGACGACGCCCGCGAGGACAGCGAATGGCGGCAGGAGCCCACGGGGAGTGGGCGGCGTCCCCCATAAGCGGTCAGCGGTCGATGGTTGACATGTTCGCCTCGTCGTGGCGATCGCCGGTGGCGCGGGTGAGGTCGTCCAGCCGCTCGATCTGCTGCGTGCTCAGCTCCATGTCGTCGGCGGCGGTGTTCTCCTCGACGCGGGCGACGCGCTTGGTGCCGGGTAGCCGGACATTGCCCATCGTGCCGAGTCCGATGCGCGAGACGTCAAGGCCGCCGAGCGTGACGTGCTTCATGCCGCGACCTCGTCGAGGGTCAGCGAGGACGACAGGTCACGGAAGGCGTCGATCTGCTGCCGGCGTTCGGCGAGCTTCTCCTCGGCCTGCGCGATCGCATCGGCGCCCGCGATGAACCTCAGCGGCGGCCGCTCCTCGTCAGCGAGGGTCAGCAGCGCCTGTGCGAGCTTGGCCGGGTCGCCGCCCTGCGTGCCGTTCATGCCGTCCCAGAACTCGCGCTGGGCGGCGTTGCGCTCGGCGTAGTCCTCGATCGACGCCTCGGCGTAGTTCGTCGACTCCTTCGTGAGCAGCTCGGTGCGGAAGAACCCCGGGTTGACGACCGTCACGTGGATCCCGAACGGCTCGACCTCGGGCGCCAGCGACTCCATCCACCCGTCGACGCCGAACTTCGACGCCGCGTACGCGGTGCCGTACTCGAAGCCGGCGAAGCCCGCCGACGAGGAGATCGTCAGGACGTGTCCCGAGCGCTGCCTGCGCATGACCGGCAGCACCGCGCGTGTCACGTTCATCGGCCCGAACAGGCTCGTGGTGATCTGCCGCTCCACCTGCTCGGGCGTCAGCTCCTCGAAGAAGCCGGCGTAGAAGCTGGCGGCGTTGTTGACCAGCACGTCGATGCCGCCGAACCGGTCGACGGCCGCCGCGACGGCCGCCTCCGCGTCCCGGGCGCTGGTCACGTCGAGCTTGACGACCAGCAGGTCGTCCGCATCGCCGAGCGCCTGCGCAACGGCGTCGGGGTTGCGGCCGGTGGCCACGACGTTGTGGCCGGCGGCGAGCGCGGCCTTGGCGAACTCGACGCCCATGCCGCGCCCGGCGCCGGTGATGAACCAGGTCCTCTTGGTAGTCATGGCTCTCAGCAAAGCGCGGATTCCGCGGAGGTGGGAGTCCCTGTGAGAGAGGTACTGGCAGGGTTCCCCAGGCGCGGCCAGCCGGGTTTACGCTGGTCCAGTGGAGACGAAGACCGAGATCCGCGAGTTCCTCACCTCCCGCCGCGCCCGCATCACGCCCGAGCAGGCCGGGTTGCCGACCTACGGCGCCCGCCGCGTTCCCGGACTGCGCCGCGAAGAGGTCGCCGTCCTGGCCGGCGTGAGCGTCCCGTACTACACCCGCCTGGAGCGCGGCGACATGAGCGGCGCGTCCGAGGGCGTGCTGGAGGCACTGGCCCGGGCACTCCAGCTCGACGATGCCGAGCGCGCCCACCTGTTCGACCTCGCCCGCGCCGTTCAGCCCACCACGGCGCGCCCGCGCCGCCGCCAGGCCAAGCAACGCATCCGCCCGGACGTCCAGTGGACGGTCGACGCGATCACCGGAGCCGCCGCGATCGTCGGCAACGATCGCCTCGACATCCTGGCCGCCAACGCGCTCGGACGCGCGCTGTTCTCCGAGCTGTACGCCAGCTCCACCGGGCCGGCCAATCACGCCCGGTTCGTCTTCCTCGACCCGGGGGCCGCGACGTTCTACGCCGACTGGGACCGTGCAGCCCGCGAGACCGCGGCGATCCTGCGCTCGGCCGCGGGCCGCGACCCGTACGACCGCGAACTCTCAGACCTCGTCGGAGAGCTCGCGACCCAAAGCGAGGCGTTCCGCACCCACTGGGCCGCGCACAACGTGCGCTTCCACGCCACGGCGGTCAAGCACTTCCACCACCCCGTCGTCGGTGAGCTCAGCCTGAGCTTCAACCGGCTCGACCTCGCCGCCGACCACGGCCTGACGCTCTCCACCTACGCCGCCGAGCCGGGCTCCCGCTCCGAGGAGGCGCTCAAGCTCCTCGGAAGCTGGGCCGCCACCGTCGACGCCGCTGAGCCCGCGAACACGGCCGACCAACACTGAAGGCGCCAGCTCGCCCGCAACCTGACGAGTACTCGACGACCACGCCCGCGGCCCCGATACAGAGCGTCTGATCTCGACGACGGCTGCAACCTCGGTGCTGCAAAGAGGAGCGATCGGGTGCCGGTCACCGAGGCTTCCCGTCACTCGCGCCCCTACCAACTTGACCGCATGCTCAGGCTCGGTCCGGGAATCGGCCGTGGAGTTGGCGATGCGCTCGTTCGTAGACGCTGCGCACGCCGGGCCTCGGGTGACGGTGGCCGAAAGCCAGGAAGGTCCAGACGAGCGTCGCGTCTGGCTCGCGAGCGAGCTGCAGGATGAAGGCGAATGGTCGTTCCGACGGCGGGGCGTCCCCGTGCGGGAGATACAGCTTGGCGCAGCCGGCGAGTGCGGTCCCGTCGGATCCGAGGGTCTCACACGGGAGCACGTCGGCGAGCGCAACTCCGCGGCGTTCCGCGGCGACGCGCGCACTCATCGCGATCTGCAGAGGCTCGCGCGAGAACCCGCGCACGGCCTCGTGCCAGACGGCTTCGTCGAAGCGCACCGGCAAGCGGCGCACGGCCGGCGCCATTCAGCCTTCGCCGTCTGGCGTGCCCATTTCTTCGACGAGCGACGCGAACTCCTCGTCGCTTGCTGGGGTCACGCCAAGCCGCTCATAGACCGCGTCGATCGCGGGCGGCGGGCTGATCTCCAGCAGCTGTGACGCGAGGCGGTCCATGCGCGCGGCGACGCGTTCGACCTGCCGAGCATTCAGCTCGTCGAGGCCCGACAGCGTCCGCGACACTCCCTCGAGCTGCTCCTCGAGCTGCGCGATCGAGTCGTCACGCGGTTCGCTCATGACGCAACGGTACCGCGCAGCCATGACGTCGCCTGGGCGCCGTCATCGATGGCGAATGTGTGCTCGACGCGTTCGGCCTCGTCGACGGCGGGCGCGAAGTGCACGTAAATCGCTGCTTGGTCTTGAGGCCGCCGCGCAGGGCCTTCCTCATGGGCGATACTGGGCTCGAACCAGTGACCTCCGCCTTGTCGAGGCGGCGCTCTCCCAGCTGAGCTAATCGCCCGGGAGGTTGCGAAGCCTAGCAACGGGATAGGACTCGCTCCATGGGTGATCCCAGGAGCTATGCGATTGCCGTGATCCCCGGTGACGGGATCGGGCGCGAGGTCACGCCGGCGGCTCTGGAGGTGCTGGAGGCGGCCGGTCGGGTGCACGGGTTCGGGCTCGAGTTGACCGAGCATCCGTGGGGCTGCGATCACTTCGTCGAGACGGGGCGGATGATGCCCGAGGACGCGCTCGAGACGCTGCGGCCCAGCGACGCGATCTTCCTCGGCGCGGTCGGGCGGCCGGACGTGCCGGACCATGTCTCCCTGTGGGGACTGCTGATCCCGATTCGCCGCACCTTCCGCCAGTACGTCAACCTGCGGCCGATCCGGCTGTGGCCCGGGATCCCCTCTCCCCTGCGCGACGTCACCCCCGAGCAGGTCGACATGGTGATCGTGCGCGAGAACAACGAGGGCGAGTACTCGGAGATCGGCGGGCGGCTGCACCAGGACACCGAGGACGAGCTCGCCGTCCAGGAGGCGATCTTCACGCGCCGCGGGACCGACCGCGTTGTCGCCTACGCGTGCGAGCTGGCCACGAGCCGGTCCGGCCGCCTCTGCTCGGCGACGAAGTCGAACGGGATCATCCACACGATGCCGTTCTGGGACGAGCGGTTCGCGCACGTCACCGCCCGATATCCGGACCTCCAGACCGAGCAGGTCCTGATCGACGCGCTGGCCGCGATGGTCGTGCTCGACCCCGGCCGCTTCGACGTGATCGTCGCCTCCAACCTGTTCGGCGACATCCTCAGCGACCTGGCCGCCGCGGTGGCGGGCTCGATCGGCATCGCGCCGTCCGGCAACCTCAACCCTGAGCGCGAGTTCCCGTCGATGTTCGAGCCGGTCCACGGCTCGGCGCCTGACATCGCCGGGCAGGGCGTCGCCAACCCGATCGGCGCGATCTGGTCCGGCGCGCAGATGCTCGAGCACCTCGGCGAGCCCGAGGCGGCCGCGGCGGTGCTGCACTCGCTCGAGGAGATGCTCGCGAGCGACGGCCCTCGGACGCCCGACCTCGGTGGCACGGCCACCACCGCGGACGTCACGAAGGCGCTCGTTGCAAGTTTCGCCAGCGCCTGACGCGGGGAAGCGCTCGGTCATGGCCTCGGAGGAGGGGGAGTCTCGCGGCGACGCGCTGGAGCGCCTCGCCCAGGTCGGCACCTACAGGACGCTCGGCGAGCAGAAGCTGAGCCCGCAGGAGGAGCGGTTCGAGAAGGCCCGCCGCACGGTCGGGCTGTTCCTCGCGCCGGCCGTGTTCCTCATCTTCTACCTGCTGCCGCTCGACATGGACGAGACGCAGCAGAAGCTCGCCGCGGCGCTGCTGTTCGTGGTCGTGCTGTGGATCAGCGAGGCCGTGCCGATCCCGATCGGCGGCCTGCTCGGCATCGCGCTGATCGTGCTGATCGGCGTCGCCCCGGTCGACGACGTGCTGGCGCCGTTCGGCTCGTCGACCGTGTTCGTCTTCATCGGCGCGTTCATCATCGCCCAGGCGATGCTGCGCCACGGCCTCGCGCGCCGCTTCGCGTTCCGGGTGCTGGCCGTGCCGGGTGTGGGCAAGAGCACGGTGCGGACGATCGTCGCCTTCGGCGTCATCACGTGCCTGCTGTCCGCCTTCGTCTCCAACACCGCGACCGTGGCGATGCTGCTGCCGACCGCGATCGCGATCCTCGGCACGCTCGCCAACATCATCGAGGACAAGACCGACCGTCCGGGGCTGGACCCGACGAAGCTGCGCGTCGGCATCGCCCTCATGCTCATGCTCGCCTACGGCGCGAGCGTCGGCGGCCTGCTGACGCCGGTCGGGAGCCCGCCGAACCTGATCGGCCGCGGCCTGATCGAGGAGGCCACCGACGAGCGGATCTCGTTCCTGGAATGGGTGCTCGCGGCGCTCCCGATCTGCGGCGCCATGTTCGTCGTCCTGTGCGTGGTGCTGCTCCTGCTCAACCGGCCGGAGCTCAGGCGCCTCGAGGGCGTCGAGCAGTACGTGGAGGCGGAGCGGGAGAAGATGGGCCCGCTCTCGCGCAAGGAGAAGAACACGCTGATCGCCTTCGGCGTCGCCGTGGTCCTGTGGATCGTGCCCGGCATCGTCGCGATCATCGCCGGCGACGAGTCCCAGATCTACTCCGACGTCTCGGACCGGCTCGACGAGGGAATCGTGGCGATCGTCGCCGCGTCGCTGCTGTTCCTGCTCCCCACGAACTGGGAGCGGCGCGAGTTCACGCTGACGTGGAACGAGGCCAAGGACATCGACTGGGGCACGATCCTCCTGTTCGGCTCGGGCATCATCTTCGGCTCGCTGCTGCAGGACAGCGGCCTGGCGGAGACGATCGGGACCTGGGGCGCAGACACGTTCGGCGTGAGCTCGGAGATCTCGATCACGATCTTCGCCGTCATCCTCGCGATCCTGATCTCGGAGACGACGAGCAACACGGCCAGCGCGACCGTCGTGGTGCCGATCGTCATCCCGGTCGCCGTGGCCGCGGGCGTCGATCCCTTCACGCCCGCATTGGCCGCGACCTTCGCGGCGTCGTTCGGCTTCATGCTGCCGGTCTCGACGCCGCAGAACGCGATCGTCTACGGCTCCGGCGTGGTCCCGATCACCCAGATGGTGCGCAACGGATTCTTCTTCGACGTCCTCGGCGCGATCCTGATCGTCGTCGGCATCCCGGTCATGGTCAGCGCGCTCGGGATCGGCGGCTGACGCCTCTACGATGTAGCCGCCCTCGGCGCCGTGGCGGAGTGGCTACGCAGCGGCCTGCAAAGCCGTGTACACCGGTTCGATTCCGGTCGGCGCCTTCGCAGTCGCAGTAGCCTGGCGCGCGTGTCGGGTCCCGAGGTCTATGCCTCCGCTCCCGCCGGCTGGCGGACTCGGGTGGGGTCGGCGGCGGCGAAGCGGGCCAGGGAGCGGCGGCATGCGCGGTTCGTGGAGCTGATGCGGCCGGACGAGGCGACGCGGATCGTGGACGTCGGCTGTGGGCCGCTCGGGTTGCGCGCGTTCGCTCCCGAGCTGGATGTGACCGGCGTGGATCTCGAGGCAAGGCCGGACTACCCCGGGCCGTTCGTGCAGGCCGACGCCACGCGGCGGCTCCCGTTCGAGGACGGGGCGTTCGAGCTCGCGTACTCGAACAGCCTGATCGAGCATCTGCCCCCCGCCGACCGCGCAGCGTTCGCCGCCGAGGTCAAGCGGGTCGCCGCGAAGTGGTGGGTGCAGACCCCGGCGTTCGGCTTCCCGCTCGAGCCACATGCGCTGCTCCCCGCCGCGCACTGGCTCCCTCCCGCGATCCGGCGACGCTACTGGCGGCTCGGCGTGGCGGGCAACTGGGAGGAGATCAGCCTGCTGCGGCGGGCGGAGCTGGTCGAGCTGTTCGGGGAGCCGGTGATCGCGGAGCGGATCGGGCCGCTGGCCAAGAGCTGGATCGCCGTCCGGGCGTAGCATCGAGGGATGGAGGTCACGGTCGCCGCCACCACCTGGGGCCTGTTCTCCGCGTTCCTGCTGTTCCCGTGGCTGGGCGTTCCGCGGTTCGTGCACCGGGCTGTCGCCGCCCTTCTCGCGGCCGAGATCGTCGCCTTCGGGATCTGGCACTTCGGCAGCGAGGGCTGCGCCCAGCGGCCGTGCGCGCCACTGGCGGAGACCGGCCGCACGGCGGCGTCGCTCGACATCCCGGTCCTCTCGGCCGGCCTGCTCGTGCTGGCCGTCACGCTCGGGGTGCGTTCGTGGAGACTGCACCGATGAGGATCCTCGTCACCGGATCGCGCGGGAAGGTCGGCTCGGCGACCGTCACCGCGCTCCACGACGCCGGCCACGACGTGACCGCGACCGACCTCGGCTCGCCCGTCTTCGAACGCGCTCCCGCGGGCGCGCCCGCGTACCGCCGGGCCGACCTCACCGAGCCCGGCGACGCCTATGCGGTCGTGCACGGGCACGACGCCGTCATCCACGCCGCCGCCATCCCGGATCCGGAGCACCACCCGGCGGCCACGGTGTTCGAGAACAACCTGATGGGGACGTTCAACACGCTCGAGGCGGCGGTCCGCCTCGGCGTCCCGCGCTTCGTGCACGTCTCGAGCGAGACCGTCCCCGGCTTCTTCTTCGCCGAGCGACCGTTCATCGCCGAGTACGCGCCGATCGACGAGGACCATCCGGCCCGACCGCAGGACCCGTACGCGCTGGCCAAGCACTTCGGCGAGCAGCTGATGGACGCGGCCATCCGCCGCTCGGACATCCGCGCGATCTCGATCCGCCCGTCTTGGGTCCAGTGGGAGGGCAACTACGAGCACAACCTCGGGCCGTGCCTGCGCGACCCCGACGAGGGCAGCGCGAGCTTCTGGAGCTACATCGACGCCTACGACCTCGCCGACGCGCTCCGCCTGGCGGCGGAGAGCGACATACCCGGTCATCAGACGATGTACATCGCGTCACCCGACAACTGCGCGAACCGCCCGCTCGCGGAGATGATCCGCCGCCACCACGGCGACGCCGTCGAGATCCGCGGGCCGCTCGAGCGCGAGGACGCGTCCGGCACGTCGATCGAGCGCGCGCGCCGGCTCCTGGGCTACTCCCCCACCCGTTCCTGGCGCGACTATCTCACCGAGGACGGCACGCTCAGGCCCGAGGCCCGCGAGCGGCTGGACAACCACCAGACCGGCGTCCAGCGCGGCCGCGCGCTCGGTTAGACGGGCGCCGCCTCGCGGCCCCGCTGCACGCGCGCGGCCTCGTAGGCGGCGTCCTCGTCGAGCGTCTCGGCGGCGAGCAGCGCGGCCGTCAGGGAGTCGAGCCGCTCGCGGTTCTCGCCCAGCAGCCGCGTGACCTCGCCGTGCGCCTCCTCGACGATCCGGCGCACCTCCTCGTCGACGACGCGCTGCGTCGTCTCCGACACCTGGGAGACGCCGGGGAGCAGCGGGTTCTGCGCCTCGCTGGGGAGCACCGCGATCGGCCCGATCTCCCGGCTCATGCCCCAGCGCCCGACCATCTGGCGCGCGATCATCGTGAGCTGCTGGATGTCGGACTCGGCGCCGGCGCTGATCGAGTCGTAGACGATCTCCTCGGCCACACGGCCCCCGAGCGCCACCTTGATGCGCGTGAGCAGGTACTCCTCGTCGAGGCTCGTGCGCTCCTCGTCGGGCGCGGAGATCGTCACGCCCAGCGACATCGTGCGCGGGATGATCGAGACCTTGCGCACCGGGTCGGCGCCCGGCGTGAGCATCCCGACCAAAGCGTGGCCGGACTCGTGGTACGCGGTGCGGCGCTTCTCCGCCTCCGAGAGCACCATCCCGCGCGGGGCGCCGAGCACGATCTTCTCGAGCGAGTCGGTGAAGTCGGCCATCGCGACCTTCTCGTGGCTGCGCCGGGCGGCCAGCAGCGCGGCCTCGTTCGCCAGGTTCGCGAGGTCGGCCCCGACCATCCCCGGCGTGGTGGCGGCGAGCCGCTCGAGGTTGACGTCGTCGGCCAGCGGCAGCGATCGCGTGTGCACCGCGAGGATCTCCTGGCGGCCGTCCTTGTCGGGCGCCGGCACCGTGACCCGGCGGTCGAAGCGGCCGGGGCGCAGCAGCGCGGCGTCGAGCACCTCGGGGCGATTGGTGGCGCCGAGGACGATCACCGCGGCGCTCGACTCGAAGCCGTCCATCTCCGTGAGGATCTGGTTCAGCGTCTGCTCGCGCTCGTCGTTGCCGCCGAACGACGTGCCCGACTGGCGCGAGCGCCCGATGGCGTCGAGCTCGTCGATGAAGATGATCGCGGGCTGGGACTCCTTGGCCTGCTTGAAGAGGTCGCGCACGCGCGAGGCGCCGATGCCGACGATCGCCTCGACGAACTCCGACGCCGAGACCGAGAAGAACGGCGCTCCCGCCTCCCCCGCGACAGCCCGCGCGAGCAGCGTCTTGCCCGTCCCCGGCCGTCCGGCGAGCAGCACGCCGCGCGGGATCCGGCCGCCGAGCTTGCGGTACCGGTCCGGGTTCTTGAGGAAGTCGACGACCTCGGTGAGCTCGCTCTTGGACTCGTCGATGCCCGCCACGTCGGCGAACGTGACCTTCGTCTGCGCGCCCTCGATCCGCCGCGCCTTCGAGCGCCCGAAGTTGCCGAGCGCGTTCATCTGCCCGCCGGACGCGCGCCGCGAGATCCACACGAACAGCGCGACGAGCAGGATCACCGGCCCGAAGCCGAGGAGCAGGTTGAGCAGGAAGCCGCGGCCCTCGTTGACCGGCTCGGCCTCGATCACCACGTCGTTGGTCTGCAGCAGGCTCGACAGCTGCACCTCGTCGGCGAACGCCGGGATGGTGGTCTCGAAGTTCTTGGCCGGCTCGGCGTCGCGCGGGTACCGGATCTCCTCCTTGAACTCGCCGGAGACCGACTGCTCCCCGGTGGCCGAGATCTTGGCCACGTTGCCGTCCTCGACCTGGTCGGTGAAGTTCGGGGAGAAGGGAATGGTCACCGAGCGCTCCTGGCCGGGAGCGAACAGCGCGACGGTCACGTAGTTGAGGACCAGCAGGGCCACCAGCACCATCCAGAAGCGGCCGCCGAGACCGCGCATGAGGCGCCAGCGCCCGCCCCCCTGCTTCTCCTCGCGGGAGGGCGGCATGCGGGGGCGGCGCTCGTGGGGGGCTTCGGCCATGCCCCCATGATGCTAGTTAAAGCCAGCCGGGCACCACGAACACCAGCCAGGCGATCGGTGGGGTGATGAGGACCATGCTCATTCCCCACTGCATGAGCCGCTTGAACATGAAGTCGCGGCGGTCCTCCGGCGTGTTGGCCACCGTGAGCGCCCCGCTCGTGGAGAACGGGCTCGAGTCGACGACCGACGAGGAGATCGACAGCGCGATGATGAGCGCCACCGCACCCACTGCTCCGGTCTCCAGGAACGGGACGGCGAGTGGGATCAGCGCGCCGAGGATGCCGGTGGTCGAGGCGAAGGCGGAGACGACGCCGCCGACGTAGCAGATGAGCAGCGCGGCGAGCAGCGTCGAGTCGATCGTCGCGACCTGCTCGCCGAGCCAGTCGATCGTGCCCAGCGTCTCGAGCAGGCCCACGTACATCACGATGCCGCAGATCAGCAGCACGGTCGGCCACGCGACCTTGTTCACCGCGCCCTTGGTGGCCTGCGGCGAGATCAGCGACAGGATCGCGGCGATCGAGAGGGCGACGAAGCCGACGTCGACGTCGAAGGCCAGCGCCACCGCGACGAGCGACACGATGCCGACGAGCGTGAGGATCTTGTCGCGGTCGAGCTCGGGGACCTCGGCGGCGTCGACCGCCGTCCCGCCTGCCATCGGCCGCTCTCCGGCCGCGCCCTTCTCCTCCACGCGGCGCTCGAAGCGCTCGTTCGACTCCTCGTCGCCGGGCACCGCCTGGCGGCGCCCCAGCAGCTCGCGACCGCCGAACAGGAAGAAGACGACGACGCTGAGCAGCAGGTTGAAGACGAACGAGGAGAGGAACAGCAGCGTGGCGTTCTCGGCCAGGTCGTTGCGCTCCACCACACCGTTGACGATGCTCCCGAACACGCTGATCGGCGAGAACCCGCCGGCCGTGGCGCCGTTGATGATCAGCAGGCCCATCAGGACCGGGTTGATCCCGTAGGTCACGGCGAAGCCGAGGCCGATCGGCGCCATGATCGCCACCGCGCCGGGGACCACGGCGCCCGTGGCGGTGAGGACGGCGGTGACGAGGAACATCACCCACGGGATCGCGGCCGTGCGGCCGCCCACGGCCCGCACCGCGGCGTGCACGAGCCAATCCACCGTCCCGTTCGCCGTCGCGATCGCGAACAGGTACGTGATCCCGACGAGGATCACGAACAGGTCGCCCGGGAACCCGGCGAAGATGTCGTCCTCGGACACCCCGAGCGCCGTGCCCACCGCGAAGGCGGCCACGATCCCGAGCACTCCCATGTTGATCGGGAGCAGCGTCGCCACCAGGAAGATGGCGACGAGGACGATGATGGACAGCAGCTCGTTGGACATCAGACTCCCCCCTGGAGCGCCGCCCGCACGATCTGCACCGGATGGCGGGCCTCGCGGCCGACCCCGTGCGCGATCTGCTGGCGGCATGAGACCCCGGTCGCGGCGACCAGCGTGGCCGGCCCTTCCTCTCGCAGCGCGGGGAACAGCCGCGACTCCCCGATCTGCATCGACAGCTCGTAGTGCTCGGCCTCGAAGCCGAACGACCCCGCCATCCCGCAGCAGCCGGCGTCGAGCTCGACCACCTCGGCGCCCGGGATGCGCTCGAGCAGCTCGACCGTCGCCTTCGTGCCGGCGAGCGCCTTCTGGTGGCAGTGGCCGTGGAACACGATCCGGTCGGCGATCGGGCGCAACGGCAGGTCGGCCTCGAGCAGCAGCTCCTCCACCAGCCGTGCCTGCCCGGCGACCGCTTCGGCGCGCGGGTCGCCGGGCTGGAGGCTGAGATGCTCCTCGCGCAGCGTCAGCAGGCACGACGGCTCGCAGCCCACGATCGGGACGCCGCGCTCGGCGTACGGCGCCAGCCGGTCGGTCATGGCCGCCGCCATCCCGCGCGCACGGTCGAGCAGGCCCTTGGAGATGCTCGAGCGCCCGCAGCAGCCGGCGCTCTCCAGCCGCACGCGCCAGCCGGCGGCCTCGAGCAGCTCGATCGCCGCCCGTCCGACCGCGGGCTCGGTGTAGGTCGTGAACGAGTCGGCGAGGAACACGACCTCTCCGCGGGTGCCGGCCCCGGCCGGGCAGTGCCGCCGATGCCAGCGCACGAGCGTCTCGCGCGCGAAGCGGGGCAGCGGGCGGCGGCGGTCGATCCCCAGCAGCGAGCGCACCGCGGGGGGCGTGAGGTTCGAGAGCGGCGCGGTGGCGGCGCCGAGCCGGTTGAGCGTGCGGATCGAGCCGAACAGCCGCGAGCGCAGCGGCACGCCGTGGACGTCCTGGTAGTGCGAGAGGAACTCGGCCTTCATCGAGGCCATGTCGACGCTCAGCGGGCACTCGCTCTTGCACGCCTTGCACTCGAGGCAGAGGTCGAGGATCTCGTGCAGCCGCTCGTCGCCCAGCGCGGCGCGCGGGTCGGGCTGCGACAGCGCCTTGACGAGCGCGTTCGCGCGCCCGCGGGTGGCGTGCTCCTCCTCGCGCGTGGCCATGAAGGACGGGCACATGACGCCCGTGCCGGTCTTCCGGCAGGCGCCGATGCGCTGGCAGCGGTCGGCGGCCGCGCGCATCCCGTCGGGGAACGCCAGGCGCGTCTTGAGCGGACCGGGCGGCGGCAACGCCGGATCGCGCAGGTCCTCGGTGATCGGCGCGGCGTCGACCATCACGCCGGGGTTCAGCCGCCCGTCGGGGTCGAACAGCGCCTTCACGCGCCGCATCGCCTCGTACAGGTCGTCGCCGAACACGCGGCGGTTGAACGCGCTGCGGACGCGGCCGTCGCCGTGCTCGGACGAGTTGACGCCGTCGAACGCGGCCACGAGCGTCGCGATCTCCTCGGCGACGGCCTCCATGGTGTCGATCCCGCCCGGCGCCGTGAGGTCGACGAACGGCCGGATGTGCAGGCAGCCGACCGACGCGTGGCCGTACCAGCCGGCGTCGAGGCCGTGGCGGTCGAGGATCTCCTCGAAGGCGGCGACGTAGTCGTTCAGCCGCTCGGGCGCCACCGCGGTGTCCTCGACGAACGCGAGCGGGCGGCGGGTGCCCGTGCTCGCCGCCATCAGCAGCCCGAGGCCGGCCTTGCGCACCTTGGTGAGCGCGTCCTGCTCGGCCGCGGTCTCGGCCCGCAGCGTGTGGTAGCCGTGGCCGTGCTCGCGCCACGCCGCCTCGAGCCGCTCGAGCTTGCCCTGCGCCTCGTCGCCGAAGAACGTCACGAACAGCAGCGCGGCGGGGTCGCCCTCCAGCGTGTCGGCCAGGCGGCGGTACTCGAGCCGCGAGCGCGACAGCTCGAGGATCGTGCGGTCGATCAGCTCGACCGCCGCGGCGCCGAGCTCGAGCGCGTCGTCGGTGGCGGCGATGGCGGCGGCGAGCGAGTCGAAGTGGCCGACCGCGAAGCGCCTGGCGGTGGGGAGCGGCACGAGGCCGACGGTGGCCTCGGTGATCGCCACCAGCGTGCCCTCCGAGCCGGTCGCGAACCTGGCGAGGTCGAACTCCTGCGCGAGGCGGTCGAGCCGGTAGCCGCCGGACTGGCGCCAGTGCTTCGGATAGCCGGTCGCGATCGCCTCGGCGTGGTCGCGCAGGATCTCCCGCAGGCCGGCGCGGATGTGCTCCGGCCCGGCGTCGGGCCCGAGCGTCGCCTGCGACCCGTCGGCGAGCACGACCTCGAGCTCGTGCACGTGGTCGATCGTGCAGCCGTAGACGATCGAGTGGCTGCCCGAGGAGTTGTTGCCGATCATCCCGCCGAGCGTGGCGCGGTTGGAGGTCGACGTGTCCGGGCCGAAGCCGAGCCCGAGGCGCTGGGCGGCGCGGTTGAGGTCCTCCTGGACGACGCCCGGGCCGACGCGCACGCGCTGCCGCTCGGCGTCGATCTCGCCGATCGCGTCCATGTGGCGCGAGGTGTCGAGCACGATCCCGCGCCCGCCGATCGTCTGCCCGGCGAGGCTGGTGCCCGCGCCGCGGGTGACGACCGGGACGTCGAAGCGGCCGGCGACGGCGATCGCGGCGGCGACGTCGGCGGCGTCGCGCGGGAAGGCGGCGAGCAGCGGCTCGCGCGCGTACATGCTCGCGTCGCTGGCGTACAGGTGGCGCGTGTAGGCGTCCGCGCGGACCTCGCCGCGCAGCTCGCGCCGCAGCGCGGCCGCCAGCTCGTCCTCGGCGCGGGCGCGCCGTATCGGCTGCTCGCGGATCTCGATCGCCAAGCTCGGCTCCTCCCCCCTCTCCCGGCCCTCCTACCCGGTGCCCGCGGCGTCTACCCTGGTTCGTGGTGGGACGCCACTTTCTGCAGATCCCCGGGCCGACCAACGTTCCGGACCGGGTGCTGCGCGCGATCGACGCGCCGACGATCGACCACCGTGGCCCGGCGTTCGCGCGGCTCGGGCGCGAGGTCCTCGACGGCATGCAGGAGGTGTTCCGCACCGACGGCCCGGTCGTGATCTACCCGTCGTCGGGCACCGGCGCGTGGGAGGCGGCGCTGGTCAACACGCTGTCGCCGGGCGAGCGCGTGCTCGCGTTCGAGACCGGCCACTTCGCCACGCTGTGGCGCGCGATGGCCGAGCGGCTCGGGCTCGACGTCGCGTGGGTGCCGGGCGACTGGCGCCACGGCGCCGATCCCGACACGGCGGGCGCGATGCTGCGCGCCGACCCGTCGATCCGGGCCGTGATGGTCGTGCACAACGAGACGTCCACGGGGGTCACCAGCCGCGTGCCCGAGATCCGCGCGGCGATCGACGCCGCGGGCTCCGACGCCCTGCTGCTCGTCGACACGATCTCCTCGCTCGGCTCGATCGACTACCGGCACGACGAGTGGGGCGTCGACGTGACCGTCGGCTGCTCGCAGAAGGGCCTGATGCTGCCGGCCGGGCTGGGCTTCAACGCGGTGTCCGAGGAGGCGCTCGAGGCCTCGCGCGGCGCGCGGCTGCCGCGCTCCTACTGGGACTGGGCGCCGATCGTGGCCGCCAACGCGGACGGGTTCTGGCCGTACACCTCGGCCACCAACCTGCTCTACGGGCTGCGCGAGGCGCTGGCGATGCTGCGCGAGGAAGGGCTCGAGAACGTCTTCGCCCGGCACGCGCGGCACGCCGCGGCGACGCGCGCCGCCGTCGAGGCGTGGGGCCTCGAGGTGCTGTGCCTTGACGAGCGCGAGTACTCGGCCGCGCTGACTGCGGTGCTGGCGCCGGACGCCGACGAGGTCCGCCGGATCATCCTCGAGCGCTTCGACATGTCGCTCGGCGCCGGGCTCGGAAGGGTCGCCGGGAGCGTGTTCCGGATCGGCCACCTCGGCGACTTCAACGACCTCATGCTCGCCGGCACGCTGTGCGGCGTCGAGATGGGGCTGCGGCTCGCGGGCGTGCCGGTCGCCGGCAGCGGCGTGGAGGCCGCGCTCGTGCTGCTCGAGCGCGAGCCCGTGTCGGTGTGAGCGTCGCGTACGAGCGGCGCGGGCCGGCCGCCTGGGTGACGTTCGACCGGCCCGAGGCGCACAACGCCATGACGTACGAGATGTACGAGGCGCTGTTCGACGCGTGCGAGCGCGCCGACGCCGACGACGAGGTGCGCGCCGTGGTGCTGCGCGGCGCCGGCGGTCGGGCGTTCGTGGCAGGCACCGACATCCGCCAGTTCCTCGACTTCGAGTCCGGCGACGACGGGCTCGCGTACGAGGCGCGGATCGAGCGCGTGGTCGGGAGGCTGGAAGCCGTGCGCGTGCCGACGATCGCGCTGGTCGACGGCTTCGCCATGGGCAGCGGGCTGGTGCTCTCGGCCGCCTGCGACCTGCGGATCTGCACGCCGGCCGCGCGCTTCGGGCTGCCGATCGCGCGGACCGTCGGCAACTGCCTGTCGATGGAGAACTACGCGCGGCTGGCCGCGGTCGTGGGCGAGGCGCGGCTGAAGGACATCGTGTTCACCGCGCGTGCGGTCGAGGCGCCCGAGGCGCTGGCGATCGGGCTGGCGACCGAGGTGGTCGACGACGCCGAGGCGCGCGTGGCCGAGCTGTGTGAGCTGATCGCGAGCCACGCGGCGGTGACGATGCGCGTCACCAAGGAGGCGCTGCGGCGCCTGCGGCCGCTGGCAGACGGCGACGACCTCGTGCGCGAGGCCTACGCCAGCGAGGAGTTCAGGCGCCGGGTGAAGGCGTTCCTCGAGCGATGACCGACGCCATCGTGTGCACGAAGTGCAGCGCGCCGCCGTCGTCGCGGGACGGGCGGAAGCCGGTGGCGGGCCCGCCGTCGAGCTCGGCGGCCAGCGCGGCGCGGATCTCGTCCGCGGCGGCGTCCGGCGTCTCGGTCTGAGCCAGCCACGGCTCCAGGGGGCGGACCACGCCGCGCACCTCGACGTCGTCGGCGCCCGCGAGCGCGGCCAGCTCGTCGATGGTCAGCATGCGGGTGTGCGAGGGGTCGCGCAGGCGCTCGAGACGGTCCTGCTCAGGGTGCTCCGCGAGGAGGTCGGCGATCGCCAGCCGCCCGCCCGGTCTGAGGCAGCGGCGCATCTCGGCGACCGCCGGCTCTGGCTGCTCGAGGTGGTGGAGCGCGAGCCGGGACACGACGACGTCGAAGCTGTCGTCGAGGAACGGCAGCGCGGTCGCGTCGCCCTGCACGAAGATCACGTTGGGCGGCGCCTGGGCGCGGCCCTGCTCGAGCATCGCCACGGTCGCGTCGATCGCGACGACCGCACGCACGGCCGGGGCCAGCCGACGGGCCACGTGGCCCGTGCCGGCGGCGACGTCGAGCACGAGGTCGTCCGCGCCGAGCGGCAGCCGCTCGAACAGCCACTCCGAGTCGGTCGTCAGGAACCGGTTCAGCCGCGGATCCTCGAACGCCGCGGCCTGCTGCGTGAACGCCTTCCGGATCTCGTCCGCGTGCGGGTCCGCCATCGCTCGGAGGGTAGTCAGACGCAGGGCGCGCGCTGTCGCAGCAGCTCGCGGGCGCGCGAGCGGGCGAGATTGAAGCCCGCGAGGCCGTCGGGCTCGGCCAGCTCGTCGCGCACCTCCCCGCTCAGGCATCCGACCTGATGCGCCTGCAGCGCGGGTACGGCGTCGGCGCTCAGGCCAACGAGCGCGTCGACGTCGAGCTCGAGGCCGGTGCGCTCCGAGCGGTCGAGGTTGCGGTCGGCGATCCGGTGGTCGGGATTGGACCCCGCGAACGCGAGCAGCGCCACCGCCGAGAGCGCGACGGTGGCGCGCGGGAGCCAGGCTCCGCGGCGGGCGACGCCCGCGAGCAGGATGATGGCGAAGACGGCGCCGAGCCACAGGATCACCGCGTGGGCCGAGAGCCGCAGGCGCGTGAAGCCGTACGCGTCCATGTACAGCCCCAGCCGGACGAGCGCGGACGCGAGGATCGCGAGCGTGAGCACGCAGAGAGCCGCGAGCAGGGCGCGCTTGAGCTTGTCGTCGGGCGCCCAGCGGGCTGCGGCCGCGATCACGGCGAGCGTGAGCGAGGCGGCGACGAGCAGCTGCGCGAACCCTGCGCGAGCGACCTCGGCGTAGGTCACGTCGGGGTTGCGCTGCACGTAGTCGTGCCCGCCGGCGATCACCGGCACCTGGAAGCCCACGAAGGTGGCGAACACGGCGACGAGGGCGATCAGCGGCAGCGCCCACTCCACGCGCTCGAGCCGCGCGCGGCCGGGGTTGGCGGGGCGAGCTGGGGTCGCCATCAGCAGCGCTCCGCCGGCGGCGGCGACGGCGACCCAGATCGCGAGCCGGCCGACGGGCTGGTCGACCGCGTCGTCCGGGACGAGCTCGCCCAGGAGGTCGGCGAACGCGGCGTCCGCGCTGGCGAACAGCGGCAGGAAGACGGCGAGCAGCAGCAGCCCGATCGCAGCGCCGGTCAGCGGGTGCCGCAGACCGCTCCCGCGCGCGGGCACGAGCGCCGCGAACGGCCTCAGCGTCGCGCGCGGCACGAGCCGGGCCGCGACCTGTCGCCAGCTCGAGCCGCCCGCCGCCGCGAGCGAGCCCAGCGCCAGCGAAGCGATCAGCGACGGCCAGACGACCCAGCCGGCGGCGCGCACGGTGGCGACGGCGGCAAGTGCCGCCGCGAGCAGCCACCAGACCGCGGACCACGCGTTTCGCGGCCGCGCGGCGAGCGCGAACACGGCGCACGCGACGACCGTGAGGCCGAGCCCCGCCGGGCGGCCGGCGAGCGTCGCCGCCGCGATCGCCGCCACCGCGAGGATCCCCCAGCGCCTGATCACCGCGGGATCTCCACGACCATCCGGCAGCCCTGCGGGTCGCGCGCCTCGGCGCGGATCGCCCCGCCGTGGGCGTCGACGATCCAGCGCGCGATCGCCAGCCCGAGGCCGGTGCCGCCGTCGCGCGTCGCACGCGCGGCGTCGGTGCGGTGGAACCGCTCGAACACGCGCTCGGCGTCCTCGGCCGGGATGCCCGGCCCCTCGTCGGTGACCACGATCGTCGTGCGTCCGGCGTCCGCCTGGTGCGCGCTCAGCCACACGCGGCCCTCGGGCGGCGAGTGGCGGACCGCGTTGTCGAGCAGGTTCGCTACCACCTGGTGCAGGCGCTCCGGGTCGCCGGTGGTGAGCAGGTCGCCGGGATCGACCGACACCTTCAGCCGCACCGGCCGCTCGCCGAGCTCGCACTCGCGCGCGGCCTGCTCGAGCAGGTCGCGCACGCCGAAGCTGACCGGCCGCAGCTCGAGCCCGCCGCTCTCCAGCCGCGAGAGGTCGAGCAGCTGGGCCACGAGCCGCGACAGCCGCTCGGTCTGGGCGAGCGCCGTACGCAGCGCCGCGGGGTCGGGTGGCTCGACGCCGTCGGCGAGGTTCTCGAGCAGCGCCTGGAGCGCGCCGAGCGGCGTGCGCAGCTCGTGCGAGACGTTCGCGACGAGGTCGCGGCGCATGCGGTCGGCGTCGCCGAGCTCGGCCGCCATCGCGTTGAACGCGCGCGCCAGCGCGCCGACCTCGTCGCGCGAGCGGTCGTGGACGCGGCGGCCGTAGTCGCCGCGCGCCATCGCCGACGCCGCCGACGCCATGTCCCGCAGCGGCGACGTCATCCCGCGCGCGAGCAGCTGCACCAGCGCGAGGCCGCCCGCTGTCGCGAGCGCGGCCCGGAGCGGCAGCGAGAGCCCGGCGCGGTGCCCGAGCGCCAGCACGAGCACGGTCCCGGCCACCGTGGCGACGATGACCACGCCGAGCTTGACCTTGATCGAGGGCAGGCGGTCGAGCGGTCTCATGGCTCGAGCGCGTAGCCGATGCCGTGCACGGTGCGCACACGGCCGGAGCCGAGCTTGCGGCGCAGCCCGCGGATGTGCGAGTCGACCGTGCGTAGGCCCGAGCCGTCGCGCCAGCCCCAGACGTCAGCGAGGAGCTGCTCCCGCGTGCGCACGGCCCCGGGCCGGGACGCGAGCACGCGCAGGAGGTCGAACTCGGTCGGCGTGAGGTGCACGGGCGCGCCGTCGACGGTCACGCGGCGCGCCTCGGGGTCCAGCTCGAGCGACCCGAGGGTCACATGGTCGCCGGGCCGCCGCTCGGCGCGCCGCAGCACCGCCCGGATCCGGGCCACCAGCTCGCGCGGCGAGAACGGCTTCGTCATGTAGTCGTCGGCGCCGACGCCGAGCCCGACCAGCATGTCCGCCTCCTCCGCGCGCGCGGTCAGCATCAACACGGGCGTCTGCCGGTCGCGCTGCACCCGCCGGCAGACCTCGATCCCGTCGAGCCCCGGAAGCATCAGGTCGAGCACGACGAGGTCCGGCCGGACGCGCTCGCACAGCGCGACGCCCGCCGGCCCGTCGCCCGCGACCTCGACGTCGAAGCCCTCGGCCCGCAGCCGCGCAGCGACCGCCCCGGCGATCACCTCCTCGTCCTCGATCACGCAGATCACGGCTCCCACGGCGCCGAGTGTGCCACCGGAATGTGGACGCGCGGGGCGGAAAGCGTGCAGGTTCGGTGCAGGTCAGCCCACGACGCGATCGTCGCGATGCGCGCCGAACCACGCAACGTGGACGTCCCCGGACAGCACGACGGTCGGCGCTACGTACGCACTGGAGTCCACGACGGGAGTGACGCCTCGATGCTCGATCAGCATCAGCCGAGGCTATCGGTGCCCACGCCGACCGTATCCGCGCCGGATACGGCTGCGTCCGGCGGGGCTATACTCGCCCCCTCGCGCGGATGTAGCTCAGTTGGCTAGAGCGTCTGCTTGCCATGCAGAAGGTCGTGGGTTCGAGTCCCATCATCCGCTCTTTCCACACCTGTCAGTGCTGTAGCGATGATTTTCACCGTCGCCGCGTGTCATCTGTAGACACAGCCGAGGAGATGACATGCCTGAGCACAAGGTGGGAACCCGTGACGAATGGCAGGCTGCACGCGACGAGCTGGCGAAGCTCGAGGCCCAGCACGCCGAGCTGAACGAGGAGATCAAGCGGAAGCGGGTCGCGCTCCCTTGGGTCCCGGTCGAGAAGGAGTACGTGTTCGACACCGAGGACGGGAAGAAGTCCTTGGCCGAGCTCTTCGACGGCCGTTCGCAGCTCCTCGCATACAACATCATGTACGGGCCCGACTACTCGCTCGGTGCGTGCCCCGGGTGCACGAGCCTCGGCGATGAGTTCTCCGGTGGGCTGATCCACATGAACAAGCGGGACGTGACGTTCCTCTGCTTCTCGCGCGCGCCGATCGATCGGCTCGCCGCCTACAAGCAGCGGATGGGCTGGCAGTTCCCGTATGTCTCGACTTACGACATCGACTTCCCGTGGGACTTCGGGCTCGCGCTGACCGAGGAGCAGGCGAACGAGATCCCCGAGGTGAAGGAGATGGTCGACAACCCGCCCGAGTGGCTTCGGGAATGGGGCGAGCAGATCGGGGCGGAGCTCAAGGACGGCCTGCGCGAGGGCCCGGGCTACATCGCGTTCGCGCGCGAGAACGGGACCGTCTACCACACGTACACCGTGATGGCGCCCGATCCGTTCGTTCAGCCTCACTTCACCATGCTGCTCGAGCGGACCCCGAAGCCCGGGCCCGAGGAGCCGCGCTCCTGGCGCAAGGACGAGTACCCGGACTGAACGGCGTGTCCTCGCTGCCGGGCGGCGCGATGCACGGACACGCGGGTCGCGCAATCTAGTCGTTCGCGCCGGTGTCGCACCGGTGTTACACTTACGCGGTGCCCACGAAACGCCGCCGCCATGCGATTACGGAGACGCCGTCGGTCGAGGCCGCGCTCGACGAGCTGCGTGAGGAGCTCGGCGGCGGGCGGATCGAGCTTGGTGAGCTGGTGATCCTCGGCGCGCGTCAGAGGACCGCGGAGCTGCGGGCGGGACGGGACGGCGCCGCCGCCCGGCGCCGCGCACTGGCCGATCGTGTCCGGCGGCGGGACGTCGCCGTCGATCGTGATGCCGCCGACGAGGTGCGCCGCTCCGGCTGGGCGCGTTCGTGAACGGGACGCTGCTGCTCGACAACTCGGCCTGGGCGCGGCTCGCGGATCCGGCGCTCCCCCACGAGCGCATCACGGAGATCGCCGATGCGATCGAGGATGGACAGATCGCCGCGTGCCTGCCGTTCCTGCTCGAGGCCGGTTACTCGGCCAGGGACGCGCGCGACCATGACGACCTGCTCGACGAGCTGCTCGCCCTCCCCCAGTTCGAGATCGACGCGAGCGTCGAGCGCCGCGCCGTCGACGCCCAGCGGCAGCTCGCTCGCGTCGGCCACCGTCGCATGCCTCCGGTCGACCTGCTGGTCGCCGCGATCGCCGATCGCCACGGGCTCGGCGTCCTGCACTACGACCGCGACTACGACCTGCTGGCCGAGATGACCGACCTGAAGTTCGAGAGCGTCTGGCTGGCGCCGCGCGGAGCGCTCTGAAGCGCGCTCAGAGCAGCTCGCCGAACTGGTCGATGACGACGATCACCGAGAGCACTCCGAAGAGGCCGAACGCCCATGCGAGCGCGACGAGGCGGAAGCCTCGGATCTTGAGCGGCTCGGGCATGAAGCGCCGGTTGATGACGATCAGCAGCGCGGAGTAGATGAACATCACCACGCCGCTGAGGGCTGCCGCCAACACCACGAGCGTGAGCGGCTGGTCGAAGCCGAGCAGCAGCACGAGGACGCCGAACGCGATGATGCCCCAGACGACGGCGAAGTAGATCCGGCTCTCGGTCCAGCGCGGGTTGTCCCTCAGGTAGCCGACGAGGAGCACGTCCGCGACGAGGCGGGAGACGTAGTCGATGATCCCCAGCGCGGCGGCGAACAGCGAGATCGCTCCGATGAGCCAGAAGAGCGTGCCGAACCAGGCGCCGACCGACTGCTTGAGCACGTCGCCCTCGGTCTGGATGAACGCGAAGTCGGCGTCCTCGATGCCCGGCTGCCCGAACACGGTCGACTGCGCCACGAGCGAGAACACGACGATCGTGACCGCGCCGATGACGACGAACGACACGAACTGCTCGATGTTCGCCCGCCGCCACCACACCCGCCAGCGGGACATGTTCTCGGCGTCGGGCCGGAACACGTAGCCCTGGCCGGAAGGCGCCGCCTCCTCCTCGCCGCTGATCGGCGAGACGATCCGCGGCGCGTACTTGCCCATCCCGTAGCCCTTGTCGCGGATCTAGTTCGAGACCACGAGGTTGTTCGTCCCGCCGGCTCCGGCGTAGGCCAGAGCGCCGAGCAGGACCGCGAACTCGAGCTCCCCCGGGAACTGGCCGAAGTCCGTGACCACGCGGTCGAGCTCGGTGTACGCCTCTCCCCGGTGGCGAGCGTGTAGCGCTCGACCTCCATGTTGATGAAGAACTGCGTCACCAGGCCGACGAGCGCCGCCCACAGGAACGCGAGCCCGACCTGGGAGGCGATGTACGGGAAGAGGATGTACTCGCCCGACGCGATGCCGACGCCGACGAGCACCACCCCCGGCCCGATCATCTTGCGCAGCGACGGCGCCGGCGGGAGCTCACGCTCCTCGACGGGGCCGATCCGGCCTTCGGGGATCTCCGCGGGAGCGTCGGCGAGCGCCATGAGGTGCCTGCTACCCGACTTGGCGCAGCCCCAGTGCCGGCGGAGGCTCGGGCGACAGCAGCCACGTCCGGTCGCGTCGCCGGCGCAGCCGGCCGTCGGCGGCGAGGCGCTGGAGCGAGGTCGTGACCGTCGGGCGCTGGGCGCAGACGAGCTGCGCGAGCATCTCGTGCGTCACCGGCAGCGGCACGGCGACGCCGTCCGGGCCGACGCGGCCCCACCGGTCCGCCACGTGCCAGAAGAACAGCATCAGCCGGTCGTCGACCCGGCGCAGGTCGGAGATCGCGAGCTGGAGCGTGAGCCAGCGCGCGCGCCGCACGAGCCGCCGGACGATGGCGTGCATCAGCGCCGGCGAGCGGCACGCGACCGCCACGAACCGCTCGTCGAGCACCGCCAGGCGGACGGGCAGGACGACCTGCCAGCGGGCGTCGAACGGCACGGACGACGGCTCGTCCTCCTGCCAGGGCCGCACGAGGTCGCCGGGCCCGATGAGCTCCGAGCACAGGTCGCTGCCTACCACGACGCTGCGAAGCAGCACGCCGTCGAGCACCAGCGCCCCCAGGCACGCCTCCAGATCGCCCGTAGGCAGCTGCGAGGGATCCCAGCGCCCGCGCTCGAGCGTGACCGTCGGCGCCACCGCCCTCATCCGGGCGTCGTCGAGCTCACGGCCCGTGAGCTCGGCGAAGAGGGACGGGTCGACGTCGGCGAGCCGGACCGCCTGCGGCTCGCCCTCGTGGAGCGGGCGGGCCGTCAGCGGCCTCCGCCCCGATCGCTGACGAACACCGCCACCGTCCTGCCCGGCACGGTGAACGCGCCGCCGTCCGCGGTGGCGGTGCGCACGATCGGGTCGCCGCCTGACGCCTGCACAGGGTGCAGCCGGTAGCGCCGCCCGGCGAGCGAGGCGACCGTCTGGGTGGTGGCCGACGGGGTGGCGTTGAAGACCACGACGACGCTCCCCTTCGAGCGCCCGTCGATCGCCATCACGATCACGCCCGGGGTCTGGCCCGGCCCGCCCGTCGGGAAGCTCACGCGGTCCTGCACGAGCCGCGCGCTCCCGAGCCGGAACAGCGGCGAGGAGAAGCGGATCCGCAGCAGCTCCGCGGCCCGGTCGCGGGCCGCGCGCAGGTCGGCGGGAGAGGGCCTCAAGTCCAAATCGCCCAGCAGCGGCCGCATGAAGCCCCACTTGGACTCGTTGTCCTCCGCCGGCGGCAGCCCGGAACCCCAGGTCGACTCGTTCGCCGACCAGTCGATGCGGTTGAACCAGTCGCCCGAGTTGTAGCTGTTGCGGTCGAGCGACTTGGAGCGCAGCAGGTCGGCGCCCGCGTGCCAGAACGACGGGCTCTGCGCGAGCGCCGTGGTGGCGAGTGCGAGCGTGCTCATCCGCACCCGGTCGGCCATCGGCGTGCCGGTCGGGAGCTTGTACTGCAGCGCGTCGAACAGCGTCTCGTTGTCGTGCGCGTCGACGTACGTGATGGTCTCCCCCGGCTCGCCGGCGTAGCCCGCCGGCTGGCCGTTGTAGTCGACCTGCGCGCCGGTGACCGTCGCACCGGTGCGGTCGACGAACCGGTAGTCGCGCAGGTTGCCCGCGAGCCCGACCTTGATCTGGTCGTGGTAGAGCAGGAGCCGTGCTCGCTGCTCGGCCGACCCGCCGTTGACGAACGTGCCGTCGTCCACGTCGATCGCGCCGTTGTCGTCGGTGAACAGCCCGCTGGCGAAGCCCTGCACGCGGGGGTCCTCGTCGAACGGCCCGCCGCCGCGCACAGCGTCGCGCAGACGGTCGGAGAACGTCCCGATCCCGGTGCCGTAGAGGTTGAGCTGGCTGGCCTGCTCGAAGCGTGCGTTGTTCGCCACCTCGCCGAAGTTCCAGCCCTCGCCGTAGACGTAGATGCTGCGGCCGTCGACGCCGTCCCGGCGCACGGTCAGGCGGTCGAGCGCGCGCCGCACCGCGAGCATGTTGGCCCGCGAGTGGTGGCCCATGAGGTCGAAGCGGAAGCCGTCGACCTTGTACTCGCGCGCCCAGGTGACGATCGACTCGACCATCAGCTTCTCCATCATGCGGTGCTCGCTCGCGGTGTTCGAGCAGCAGGTGGAGGTCTCGACGGCGCCCGTGGCGGGATTCAGTCGGTGGTAGTAGCCGGGGACGATCCGGTCGAGGATCGACTTCGGGTCCTGGCCGGCGGCCGGGGTGTGGTTGTAGACGACGTCCATCACTACGCGCAGGCCGGCCCGGTTGACGCCCGCCACCAGCTCGCGGAACTCGCGCGTGCGCGCGGTCCCGCCCGGCGACGTCGAGTACGAGCCCTCGGGCGTCGTGTAGTGCAGCGGGTCGTAGCCCCAGTTGAAGCCGTCCAGGTCGCGCACCCGGCCCACGCACTCCTGCTGCCACTCGCCGTCCGGCGGGACCGGGGTGAGCGTGCACGGCGGCTCCTGCTGGGCCGCCCGGCGCTCCTCGATCGTGGCGATGTCGTTGGTCGGCAGCAGGTGCAGCGCGGTCATCCCGGCGTCCGCCAGGCCGCGCAGGTGGCGCATGCCGTCGCTGCGGTCGTGGGTGAACGCGCGGTAGGTGCCGCGGTGGCCGGCGGGCACCGTCTCGTCGGTGATCGAGAAGTCGCGCACGTGCAGCTCGTAGATCGTCATGTCCTCGGACTGCTCGAGCCCGGGCTTGCGCAGGCGGTCCCAGCCCTGCGGGCGCAGGCGCCGGCTGTCGAGGTCGACGAGGATCGAGCGCCCCGAGTTGGTGGTCAGCCCGAGCGAGTACGGGTCGGTGACGACGTTCGTCACCACCGCGCTGGCCGCCGGCGCGTAGACGACGACCTCGAACGCGTAGCGTGCGCCGCGCCACGACTTGCGGCCCTCCGCCCGCCACACGCCGTCGCGGCCGCGCCGCATGGCCACGCGGCGGTCGCCGAGCAGCAGCGTGACGTTCTTCGCGGTCGGCGCCCAGACGGCCAGGTGCGGCTTGCCGCGGTGCCAGGTCGGCCCGAGCTCGGCGCGCGCGGCGGCGGCGTAGAGGTCGTCGAGCACGCCCGGGATCTGGACGCCGGTGACGCGCACGAGCGCGCCCGTCGCGTCGTAGGCGGCCACGGCGAGCTGCCCGCGCAGCAGCGCGCGTGCCCGCCGCCGGGCCGTGTCGGACAGCTCGAGCGCCTCGTAGGCGGCGAGGTGCGGGAAGTCCGAGCGCACGTCGGCCGGCAGGCCGCCGTCGTCGAGCGTGAGCGGGAACGACGTGCCGCCGGCGATCGCGCCGTCCACGACGGTCATGCCGCCGTCGGGCGCGGTGTGCAGCCGGTAGCTGAAGCCGTCGCGTGCGTCCGGCAGGTCCCAGGCGATCACGCCGCGGCGGACCCAATGGGCGCCGCGCTCGGCACCCACCGGGCGCGGAACGTCGTCGGAGATCACGTGCGTGGCGTCGTCATAGGTGAAGGTGACGGTGCCGCCGGGAGCGGTGAGCGGGATGTTGGCGCCGCCCCGCGCGCCGCCGGCGCCGTAGTTCTCCGTCCACGAGCGGTCGATCGCGACCTTGTACTCGTACGCGCCCGCCGGCACGGTGAACGTGCCGCGGTAGAGCCCGTCGCCGATCGGCGCGAGCTCGGTCGCCGGGCACTCCGGCTGCCAGTCGCCCGGACAGCCGAGCTCGGACTGCAGCGATCCGACGAGGGCCACCACTCGCTCCTGCGCGTGCGCCGGAGCGGCGCCGAGCGACAACGCGGTGAGTACGACGAGCACGGCGCGGCGCAGCACGAGCATCTCCCCCCTGTCCCCTGGTCAACCCCACGGTAGCGAAAGAGTGCGGCCTGCCGTACGGGAACTCCCGTGCCCCTTTCTTACGATGGCCTGCGTGCCAGTTTCAGAGACGACGGCCACCCTCGTCGAGCACGACCTCGAGGCCCACCGCCGGGAGCTGACCGGCTACTGCTACCGGATGCTGGGCTCGGGTGCGGACGCCGAGGATGCCGTGCAGGAGACGATGGTGCGGGCGTGGCGCGGCATCGACCGGCTCGACGCTCCCGAAGCCCTGCGGTCGTGGCTGTACCGGATCGCCACCAACGTCTGCCTCGACATGCTCAACGGCGCGCAGCGGCGCGCCCAGCCGATCGACCTCGGACCGGCCTCGACCGCCGAGTCGGCGCTCGGGGCGAAGCTCGGCGAGGAGTCCTGGGTGCTCCCGGTGGCCGACTCGCGCGTGCTGCCCGAGTCCGGCGACCCGGCCGAGCTGGCCGCCGCGCGCGAGACCGTGCGACTCGCCTTCGTGGCCGCGCTCCAGCACCTCCCGCCCCGCCAGCGGGCGGCGCTGATCCTGTGCGAGGTGCTGCGCTGGAAGGCGAGCGAGGCCGCCGAGCTGCTGGGCACGACGACGGCCGGCGTCAACAGCGCGCTGCAGCGCGCGCGGGCTACGCTCGACGCCGCCGAGCTCGACACCGCGGGCGCGGCGGCCGCCGACTCCGAGGCCGAGCAGGAGCTGCTCGACCGCTACGTCGACGCCTTCGAGCGCTACGACATGGATGCGCTGGTCGCGCTGCTGCACGAGGACGCGACGTTCTCGATGCCGCCCTATCCGCTGTGGCTGCGGGGCCGCGAGCAGGTCCGGGCGTGGCTGCTCGGCAAGGGCATCGGCTGCCGCGGCTCGCGCGTGCTCCAGGTCGCCGCCAACGGCGGCCCGGCCTTCGCCACGTACCGCCCGGCAGACCCGGGCACCCACGAGCCGTTCGCGCTGGTCGTGATGAAGGTGCGGGACGGCAAGGTCTGCGACCTCTGCCACTACCTCTATCCCGAGCTCTTCCCCGCCTTCGGGCTGCCCGAGCGGCTCGAGAGCGACTAGGGACCCAGACTGGTCACCCGCCGGATTCGATGACGAGCCCGCGACCGTAGCGTCGCGGACTATGAACTCGACCTCCGGCTTCGACGCCATCCTGTTCGGCGGCGTGGAAGCGTTCCCCGGCTCCATCCGCTGGGTCCGCCACCTGCGCGCGCTCGGCATGTGGACCGCGGTGGTGTCGTCGAGCGCGAACACCGAGCGCGTGCTGCGCGCCGCCGAGATCACCGAGCTGTTCGACCTCACGATCGACGCCCATGACGTCCGCGAGCTCGGGCTGCAGGGCAAGCCGGCGCCCGACGGCTTCCTCGAGGCCGCCCGCCGGCTGAACGTGCGGCCGAGCCGCGCCGTGGTCGTCGACGACGCGCTCGTCGGCGTCGCCGCCGGCCGCGCCGGCGACTTCGGGCTGGTGATCGGCGTCACGCGCGGCGCCAGCGCCACCGAGCTGCGCGCGGCGGGCGCCGACGTCGTCGTCGCCGACCTCGATGAGCTGGTCCCGTGAACGCCCGCGAACTGCCGCTTCCCCGCGCTGACCGTCCCCTGAAAGGAGACCTCCCATGACCGGATCCCATCGACCAAAGCCGGCCGCGTTCCTGCTCGTGCCCGTGGCCTTTGCGATCGTCCTCGCGCTGTTCGCCTGGCCGAACGCCGAGCTCGGCCCGCGCGACCTGCCGATCGGCGTCGCCGGCCCGGCCGCCGAAACGCGCACGATCGAGCAGGGCCTGGCCGCCCGCGGCGAGGCGTTCGACGTCCACCGCTACGCCGACGAGGCCGCCGCCCGCGAGGCGATCGAGGACCGCGAGGTCTACGGCGCGTTCGTCGCGACGCCCGATGGGCCGAAGGCCCTCACCGCCTCCGCCGCGAGTGTGCCCGTCACCGCGCTGCTCACCCACGCCGCGGCCGAGAGCGACGCGGCCGTGGAGGACGTGGTGCCCGCTTCCGCACGCGCGGGTGCCCTGCCCTCGTCCGTGCTGCCGCTCGTGATCGGCGCCATCCTCGTCGGCGTCGCCAGCATCGCGCTCGCGACCTCGCCGCTCCAGCGCGCCGGTTTCGTGCTCGGCGGCGCGCTGCTCACCGGCCTCACGGCCGCGGTGCTCGTGCAGGGCTGGCTCGACGTGATCGGCGGCGACTGGGCCGCCAACGCCGCCGTGCTTGCCCTCGTGGTGGCGGCGATCGCCGGCACCATCGCCGGCCTCGAGGCGGTGCTCGGCAAGGCCGGAATCGCCCTCGGAGCGCTGACCATGGTCTTCGTCGGCAACCCGTTCTCGGGCGCCGCCGCCGGCCCGCACATGCTGCCGGAGCCCGCCGGGCTGATCGGGCAGCTCCTCCCGCCCGGCGCCGGCAGCAACCTGCTGCGCAGCACCGGGTACTTCGACGGCGCCGGCGCGGCCGGGCACCTCGCCGTGCTCGCCGTGTGGGTGCTCGCCGGCCTCGGGTTGCTCGCCGCGGCGCATCGGCGCGCGCACCGCTCCGCCCTGGCCGGGTGATCGACGCGCAGGGATGCGGGCTCAAGGCCGGCGGCGCTCCGCCGATCACCGGGCCGCATCCCTGCCGTCATCGTCCTCCACAAGGAGCCCACCTCCGCGATGTCCACCCGCCGCGTCAGCCTCCAGGCCAAGCTCCTGGGTCTCGCTGCGCTTCTTCTCTCCTTCACCGCGGTCATCGCCGTGGTCGGGATCTCCAGCCTCGCCAGTGTCGACCACGTCGCCGGGGAGACGTTCGAGCAGTCCACCCAGCCGCTCGAGTAGCTCGGCGTCGCCCTCGCCAAGGCGAACGAGAACCGCGCGCTGCTGAACAACCACATCCTCGCGCTCACCCTCGCCGAGAAGGAGGACCTCGAGAAGTCGCTCGCCGAGAACGACGCCCTCATCGAGGAGCATCTCGCCAAGGTCGAGCCGACGCTCCAGACCGCCAAGGGCAAGGCCGCGTTCGCCGCCATCGAGCGTCACCTCTCGGACTACCGCAGCGCGCGCAAGGAGGCCATCGAGATCTCCCACGAGGGCGCCGGCCTGTCGCAGGCCGAAGCCGTCGAGCACATGCTCGACGCCTCCGAGGTCAACCAGGCCAAGGCCGTGCCCGTCTTCAAGCAGGCCGCCGCCGGCTTCGACGAGCTGTTCGACTCCAAGGTCGCGCTCGCCGAGCGTGAGAACGAGGAGATCAAGTCGACGTTCGCCTCCAAGCGGACGCTGTCGCTGGTGCTGCTCGCGCTGGCGCTCGTCGTCGGCTTCGCCGCCTCCTTCCTCGTCGCCCGTGGCATCCGCCGCGGCGTGGCGCAGGTCCTGGAGACGCTGAACCTGCTCTGAGCCGGTCCGCAGCATCGAGATCACGCGCGTGCTCGAGGCGCCGCGCGAGCGCGTGTGGCGGGAGTGGACGGAGCCCGAGCGGTTCGCCGACTGGTTCGGCGGCCCGGAGTCGGAGGTCCCGCTCGCGACCGTCGACATGGACGTGCGGGCCGGCGGCGCGTGGCGGCTGACGATGTTTGCCGGCCCCCGCCGCCACGAGATCCGCTGGTGGGGCGAGTACCGCGAGGTCGCCGAGCCCGAGCGGCTCGTGTTCACGCTCTCCGACCAGCCCGAGGTCGACGAGGTCCACGTCGTCACCGTGGAGCTGGCCGACCTCGGCGACGGCCGCACCGAGATGCGCTTCGAGCAGCGCGGGCGCATGCCGCAGGCGCAGGTCGACGCTGCGGGCTCGGGCTGGGGGCACTTCTTCGACCGGGTCGCCGAGCGGCTGGCGGGTTAGCCCGCTTGCGGTCGGTCGGGCGGCTCGGTTAGTCTCGCTTCACTGGAAGGAGGCGGGACGCGCGCGTGGCACCCCCGCAAGTCATCATCGAACTGTGCGGCCAGCTCGCGGTCTCCGTCGACGGACGGCGGCGCGAGGCCGAGCTTCCCGGCCGTCAGGGTCGTCTCGCCGTCGCCTTTCTCGCGCTCAGCCCGCAGGCGGTGACTCGCGAGCGGCTGATCGCGGCGCTGTGGGGCGAGGACGCTCCCGCCGGCCAGTCGCAGGCGCTCAACGTCGTGCTCTCCAAGCTGCGGCGCGCGCTCGGGCCCGACGTGCTCGTCAACGCCGGAGAGCGCGCCGTCCAGCTCGCGCCGGGCGCCGAGATCGACCTCGACGCCGCCCAGCCGGCGCTGGACGCGGCGTTCGCTGCCCGTGACCGAGCCGATTGGCGCGCGGTCGTCGAGGCCGCCGGCGGCGCGCAGGCGCTCGCGGACGCCGGGCTGCTGCCCGGCTACGAGGCGCCGTGGCTCGAGGACCCGCGCCGCCGGCTCGAGGAGCTCGGGCTTCAGGCGCGCGAGCTGCGCGGCGACGCCGGGCTGGCGCTCGGCGGCGCCGAGCTGGCCGCCGCGGAGCGCGCCGCGCAGGAGCTGGTCGACCGCGCGCCGTTCCGCGAGAGCGGCCACCTGCTGCTGATGCGCGTGCGCGAGGCCCAGGGCAACCTCGCCGAGGCACTGCGGGTGCACGAGCGCCTGCGCACGCTGCTGCGCGAGGAGTTGGGCGTCGCGCCGGGGCCGCAGGTGCAGGCCGAGTTCGAGCGCATGTTGAAGGCCGAGAGCGCCGAGCCGGCGCCGCCGCAGTCCGCGGCCGCCCAGCCGGCGCCTCCCGACCCCGAGGCCGGGCAGGGCTTCTTCGCCACTCGCAGCGGCGCGGCGTTCGTCGGCCGGCGCGGCGAGCTCGAGCGCCTGCGCGCCCACCTGGACATGGCGATCGAGGGCGGCGGGCGGATCGTACTGCTCGAGGGCGAGCCCGGGATCGGCAAGACCCGGCTGGCGCTGGAGTTCATGGAGGCATGCGAGGAGGCCGGGGCGGTCGCCCTGTACGGGCGCTGCGACGCCGAGACCTTGGTGCCCTACCAGCCGTTCGTCGAGGCGCTGCGGCGCTACGTCGCCCGCGTACCGGAGGCGGTGCGCGGCTGGAGCCCCGAGCTCGCGCGCGTGATGCCGGAGGTGGCCGCGTCCGGCGGCGAGATGCCGCCCGCCAGCGCCGACGGCGAGGACCGCTACCGCCTGTTCGACGCGGTCGCCGGGGTGCTGCGCGACATCGCGGGCGCACAACCGGTCGTGCTCGTGCTCGACGACCTGCACTGGGCCGACACGCCGACGCTGCTGATGCTGCGCCAGACGGTGCGGGCGGCCGACGAGTCGCCGCTGCTCGTGGTCGCCAGCTTCCGCGACACCGAGCGCCCGACCGCGCTCGTCGACATGCTCGTCCAGCTCCGCCGCGAGTCGTTCTTCGAGCGGATCGCGCTGGGCGGGCTCGACGAGGCCGACGCCGAGCGCCTGATCGGCGAGTTCGGACCGGGCGGGATGCCCGCCCACGTCAACCGCACCCTGTGGGAGGAGACCAAGGGCAACCCGTTCTTCCTCGAGGAGATGGTCCGCCACCTCGGCGCCGGCTCGCCGAGCCCCGAGGGCAACGGCGCGCCGTGGCAGCTCGAGCTGCCGGAGGGCGTGCGCGAGGTCATCGGCCGCCGCCTCGCGACGCTCTCGGAGCGCACGAGCCAGGTGCTGGCGACGGCCGCGGTGATGGGGCGCGAGTTCCGCGTCGAGGTGCTCGAGGCGCTGGGGGCGCACGACGAGGACGAGCTCGACGACGTCGTCGACGAGGGCGTCGCCGCGCACGTGATCGCCGAGGTGCCCGGCGTCTACGGGCGCTGCAGCTTCACGCACAGCCTGATCCGCCAGACGCTCTACGACGGCCTCACGGCCACGCGCCGGGCGCGGCTGCACCTGCGTGTCGGGGAGGCGCTCGAGCAGCTCGAGGGCTCGGCTGCCGAGCCGCCGCTGGCCGAGCTCGCGCACCACTTCTCGCTCGCGCCGCCCGCGCGCGGAGCGCCGCGCGCGGTCGAGTACGCCGAGCGCGCCGCCCGCCGCGCCGCCGAGGCGCTGGCCTACGAGGAGGCGGCGCGCCTGTACGAGGTCGCGCTCGAGGCGCTCGCCGCCGCCGGGCTCGACGGCGAGCGGCGCTGCGGCCTGCTGCTGGCGTGCGGCGACGCGCAGACCAAGGCCGGCGCCGCCGCCGACGCGCGCGCGACGTTCCGCCAGGCCGCCGACGCCGCGCGCGGGCTCGGCTCGGCGCGGCTGCTCGCGCAGGCGGCGCTGGGCTACGGCTCGGCCGGGCAGATGGCCGGCGGCGTGCACGACGCCGACGGCGTGCGGCTGCTCGAGGAGGCGCTCGCCGCCGTCGGCGAGTCCGACGACTCGCTGCGCGCGCGGCTGCTCGCCCGCCTCGCGATCGAGCTGAGCTTCTCCGACGAGCGCGAGCGCCGCGCCGAGCTCAGCGGCGAGGCCGTCGAGCTCGCGCGCCGCGTGGGCGACACCAGCGGCCTCGGCTTCGCGCTGGTGGCGCGCCACTGGTCGCTGTGGGGCCCGCACAACGTCGAGGAGCGGCTCGAGGCGGCCAACGACCTGCTGGGGCTGGCGCAGCGCTCGGGCGACGAGCGGCTCGCCATCCAGGGCCATCGCTGGCGGATGATCGACCTGCTCGAACTGGGCGACATCGACGCGGTCGACGTCGAGATCGACGCGTACGCGCAGATCGCCACCCGCCGCCGCCAGGTCGCCGACGCGCTCTACGTGCACATCTACCGCGCAATGCGCTGCCTGCTGGCCGGCGACTTCGACCGCGCCGACGAGGAGAGCCGCGAGGCCCTGCGGCTCGGCGAGCGCCTGCAGGATCCCAACGCCGGCAGCGCGACGCTGCTGCAGGCGTTCGTCCTCCGGCGCGAGCGCGGCGGTCTGGAGCGGATCGAGGGCGCGATCCGCCACTACGCCGAGAGCTACGCCACGATCCCGGGCTGGTACTGCGTGCTCTCGCTGCTGCACGCCGAGAGCGGCCGGCCCGACGAGGCCCGCGAGGCGCTCGACGGCTTCGCGCGCGACGAGTTCCGCAACCTGCCGCTCGACGGCATCTGGCTCGGCGCGATCGCCCACCTCGCCGAGACGGCCGCGGTCCTCGGCGACGCCACCCACGCCGCCGCGCTCTACGAGCTCCTCGAGCCCTACGCCGACCGCAACGTCGCGATCGGCTGGGCGTCGACGTGCTACGGCTCGGCCTCGCGCCACCTCGGCCTGCTCGCCGACGTGCTCGGGCGGCGCGAGCAGGCGGTCGCCCACTTCGAGGTCGCGCTCGCCATGAACGAGCGCATGCGCGCGCGGCCGTGGGTGGCGCGCACGCAGGTCGAGCTCGCGCGCGTGCTCCCGCGCGAGGACGAGCGCGCGGCGTCGCTGCTGGAGGCCGGCGGCGCAGAGGCCGAGCGCCTCGGCATGCCGCGACTGGCCGCGCTCGCCACGCGGCTGCGCGCCGGCGAGGCCGTCTCAGGCTGAGCTTCCCGACCACTCTCGGCCGCCATTCGCTACATATCAGGGGTGAACGCTGGCTCTCCCGACATCGCCGCGGCCGCCGCCGCGCTCCGCTCGCGCCTTCCAGAACCGCTCGCGCCGCTCGCGGACCTCGCCTACAACTACCGCTGGTCGTGGACGCCCGGCGGCCCGGAGCTGCTCTCCTCGATCGACCCGCGGCGCTGGGACCTGTGCCTCGGCAACCCCGTGCGGCTGCTCGGCGAGGTCCCCCCGGCTCGGCTTGCCGAGCTCGCCGGCGACGCCGGCTTCCTCGACCGCATGCGGGCGCTCGTGGACAGCGTTTCCGAGCGCCTGTCGGAGCCGCTGCTCTCCGGCCCGGTGACCGAGGACGCCCCGGCCGCGTTCTTCTGCGCCGAGTACGCGATCCACAAGTCGCTGCCCGTCTACTCCGGCGGCCTCGGCGTGCTCGCCGGCGACATCCTCAAGGAGGCGTCGGACATGGGGCTGCCGCTGGTGGCGGTCGGGCTCATGTACCGCCACGGGTACTTCCGCCAGCGGATCGACGCCTCGGGCTGGCAGCACGAGTACTGGGTCGAGACCGACCCCGACCGGGTGCCGGCCGCGCTCGTGCGCCGTGAGGGCGGCGAGCCGCTGACGGTCAGCGTCCCGATCGGCGAGCGCACCGTCGTGGCCCAGGTGTGGCGGGTCGACGTCGGCCGCGTGCCGCTGCTCCTGCTCGACGCCGACCGGCCGGAGAACGACCTCACCGACCGCTGGATCACCTCCCGCCTGTACGTCGGCGACGCCGGCGTGCGGCTCAGCCAGTACACGCTGCTCGGCATCGGCGGCGTGCGGGCGCTGCATGCGCTCGGGATCGAGCCGGGCGTCGTGCACCTCAACGAGGGCCACGCCGCCCTGGCCTGCCTCGAGCTCGCGCGCACCGAGAGCGAGCGCTCCGGCGCGTCCGTGGACGAGGCCTTCGAGGCCGTCCGCCAGCGCACCGTGTTCACCACCCACACGCCGGTGCCGGCGGGCAACGACACCTATCCCGCCGCCCAGATCACCGAGACGCTGGGGGGCGTCGCGGCGGAGATGGGAATCGACACCGAGACGCTCGTGCGGCGCGGGCGCACGCATCCCGACGAGGCGGCCGAGCCGTTCGGGGTGACGCAGTTCGCGCTGCGCTCGAGCCGGATCGCCAATGGCGTGAGCGCCCGCCACGGCGAGGTGGCGCGCGAGATGTGGCACGACCTGTGGCCGGAGGGCTCGGTCGACGACGTCCCGATCACGCACGTGACCAACGGCGCGCACATCCCGACCTGGGTCGGCGGCCCGATGCGCGAGCTGCTCGATCGGTACCTCGGCGAGGGCTGGACCGACCGCGCGGTCGATCCCGCCACCTGGGAGCCGGTCGACGAGATCCCGGCGGCGGAGCTGTGGGCGGCGCGCAACGAGCAGCGGGCGCAGCTGATCGACGTCGTGCGCGAGCGCAGCGTGATGGACCGGCTCGGGCGCGGCGACACCGCCGAGTACGTCCGCGCCGCGGTCAACGCGCTCGAGCCGGACGTGCTGACCGTCGGCTTCGCGCGGCGCGTGGCGACGTACAAGCGGCTCGACCTGCTGCTGCGCGACGTCGACCGCGCGCTCGCGCTGCTGTCCGACGAGGAGCGGCCCGTCCAGCTGATCCTGGCCGGCAAGGCGCACCCGAAGGACGACCCGGGCAAGAAGCTCGTGCAGCGGCTGTTCGAGATGAAGAGCCACTGGGAGGTCGGGCGCCGCGTCGTCTACCTCGACGACTACGACCTCGCGCTCGGCGCCGCGATGGTGCGCGGGGCCGACATCTGGGTCAACGTGCCGCGCCCGCCGCTCGAGGCCAGCGGGACGAGCGGCATCAAGTCCGCCCAGAACGGCGGCCTGCAGCTCAGCGTGCTCGACGGCTGGTGGCCGGAGGCCTCCGACGGGTCGAACGGCTGGGCGATCTCCGGCGAGGTCGACCACGACCACGGCGCGCAGGACTGGCGCCACGCCGACGAGCTCTACCGGCTGCTGATCGAGGAGGCGGTGCCGACGTTCTACGACCGCGACGCCGACGGGCTGCCGCAGGCCTGGCTGGCAATGGTCCGCAGCGCGCTGCGGACGATCGGGCCGAAGTTCAGCGCCGGCCGCATGGTGCGCGACTACGCCGAGCGCATCTACCCGGCCGGCGTGGGTGCCCGCGCGTAGGGACCGGCCGGACCGGCCCGCCACGGGCCTGGGCGAGACGCGCGGCTACTGGCTGAAGGCGATCGGCCACGCGCGCGGGCCGCTCGGCGAGCGCTGGCTCGAGGAGCGGCCCGAGCTCCTGCACGCGACCGGGTTCCCGCGGCGGCCGCGGATGGCGCCGGGCGACCGGCTGGTGCTCTACGCGTCGGTCTGGCGGCGGGTCTTCGCGGCATGCGAGGTGCTGGGCGAGCCCGAGGCTCGCGAGCACCCGCGCTGGCCGTGGACCGTGCGGATCGAGACGTTGCTGCTCGTGCCGGTGCTCGACGCGGCGCCGCCGGTCGAGGCGATCGGGGTGGCGGCGCGCTCGATGAGCCAGCAATCGCACATCCGCATCGATGCCGGCCACTACGAGCGAGCCGTCGACGCGCTCGCCTCGGTGGCGCTAGCCGTACCGCGACGCTAGGGATTCCCCCGATGCGCTGGAGGCGGCGCACAGACAGGATGGTCACATGCTGACCGCCACCTCCTCCGTGACCGTGATCGCCGGCGCCGCCCTGAGCTTCGAGTCGGTCGGCGCGACCGACGCGGCGAGCGCCCCGCTGCGCATGCGCGAGCGCCACGAGACCCTCCTGCGCGTGATCGCCGGCATCGTCACGCTCGAGGTCGACGGCGAGCGGCGCGTGCTCGGCGTCGAGGGCGAGGCCCGCATCGACGCCTCCGCGCCGCACCGGCTGTGGAACTCGGGCGTCGGCGAGGCCCGCGTGGTGCAGGAGTTCCGCCGCAGCTCCTGACGCACCTCAGGCGCGGGCCGCGGCCAGCGCCGCCCCGACGACCGGGGCATCGGGCCCCAGCTCGGCCGGGCGCACCGGCAGCTCTCGCGCGCCGGCGTCGTACACCGCGCCGCGCAGCGAGCGCTCGACGCGCTCGCGATAGGCGTCGTTGAGCCCCAGCCCGCCGCCGACCACGATCGCGCCCGGATCGAGCGCGTTGACGAGCGCGGCCAGCACGAGGCCGAGCCGGCGGGCGCCCGCGGCGACGATCCGCTCCGCGGCCGGATCCGCGAGCGCGGCCTCGGCGGTCGCGTGGCCGCTCAGCCGCGCGAGCGCGAGCCCGCCGGACCACCGCTCGACCAGCGGGGCGCCCGTGCCGATCGCGCACCCGCGCACGCCCGCCCGCGGCTGCCCGTCCACGACCAGGCAGTGGCTGATGCCGGTGCCGACGCTGACGTAGAGGAAGTCGGGCTCGTCGCGCCCGGCGCCGAAGCGCGACTCGGCGACGGCCGCGGCCCGCACGTCCGATTCGACCGCGTCGAACGACGCGAGCAGGTCCGTCTCGCGCCAGTCGATGGTCTCGGCGCTGCGCAGGCGCCCGCGCGGATCGACGAGCTCGCAGACGGCGAGCCCGACCGCGGCGACGTCGTCGCTTCTCAGCTCCTCGACGAGGGCGTGGCAGTCGGCGAGGACGGCGTCCGCGCCGCGTGCGGGCGCCGTGGCACGGCGCCCGCCGGCGAGGACCGCGCCGCGCTGCACGTCGACCCGCGCGGCGGCGATCTTCGTCCCCCCGACGTCGACGCCGACGGCGATCGTCACGGGAGGTAGCTGGGCGCGACGCCGGCGATCGCGCGCGCCCCGCCGCCGCCCGCGTTGCGGTACTCGTGCCGGCTGCCGGCCGGCAGGTAGCAGACGTCCTCGGGCTCGAGCTCGAACACGTGCACGCCGCCGTCGTGCCAGGCGCGCACCCAGAGCGTCCCCTCGAGCGCCATCAGCACCTCGTCGCCGCCGTGCTCGTGGACGGCGGCGACCTCGCCGGGGCCGAGCTCGAGCGTCGCGACCGTGAGGTGCTCGGTGCTGATCAGGACGCCGCAGAGCACGCCCAGGTCGCGCCGCCACAGCACGTCGTCCGGGCGCAGGACGCGCAACCGCGGCTCGCGCGGCCGCGCCGGGGGCCAGCCGCCGAGCAGCGCGTCGTCGGCGTAGCGGGAGACCTCGAGGTACGGCTGCGCGCGCGCGTAGGCGCTCGAGGCGCCGGCCGCCGGCGGCGGGGCGAACAGCTCGAGCACGCGCAGCGGCTCGGGCCCGAGCGCGTACGCGTGATGCCAGGTGTCGCGACGGAAGAACACGCTCTCCCCCGCCGCCGCGCGCTGCACCTCGCCCGTCTCGGGATCGGCGATCACGAGCACGCCCTCGAGCACGTGCAGGAGCTCGTCGGCGGCGAAGATCGTCCGGAAGTCCTCCGAGTGGCGGAAGCCGCCGCCCGGTGGCAGCCCGAAGACCAGCATGTGGACGCGGTCGGTCGAGGCGTAGATCCAGTCGTATACCTCGCCCGCCGCCGGGTCCCCCCAGACGTGGCGCGTGACGTCGGCGCGCCGGATCAGCGCCGGACCGTCGAACACCGGGCGTGGCGAGGAGGCCGGGCGCTCGGCGAGGCTCACAGGGCGCTCCGGGGGTCGTGCACGCGCTCGCTCCGGCCGGCGGCCGCGCCGAGCCGCTCGAGGTCCGCCGCCGGGAAGTCGCTGGCGATCTCGCGCGCGCGCCCGTCGGCGCCGGCCGCCTGCGCGGCGAGCATGATCTCGAGCGCGTGGTAGGCGTGCTCCGGCCGCGTCACCGGCTCCTGGCCGGTCTCGATGCAGTCGATCAGATGGCGCAGGCCGTCCGTCCACGGCCATGCAGGGTCGGACTCCGGGTGCAGCTCCCACGCGGCCCTGTCGTTGCGCCACAGCTCGTAGCCCTCGGGCGCCCAGTCGTCGCCCAGCATCTGCATCACCCCGTGCGTGCCGTACAGCTCGATGCAGGGGGAGCGGTACCGCTGCATCGTGAAGCCGGTCGTGACGACCGCGTAGCGCGCGTCGCCGAAGTCCATCAGCACGTGCGCATTGTCGTCCGCCCGCACGCGCATCGGCTCGCCGTTGATCACCCGCTCGGGGATCGCCACGCCGCTCATCGCCGTCACCCGCCGCGCCGGCCCGAAGAACCCGCACATGCTCGTGACGTTGTAGACGCCGAGGTCGAACAGGGCGCCCCCGCCCGGCTCGTAGAACCAGGAGCTCCAGTCCGGGCCCGCCCAGCCGTAGCGCCCGCGCGCCGTCAGCAGCCCGCCGATCTCGCCCGCCCGCACGCGCGCATGCATCGCCCGGTACGTCGGCGAGAGCAGGATGTGCGGCGCGCAGACGAGGTGGCCGGGCGCGTCCGCGGCGACCGCGAGCACCGTCTCGGCCTCGTCGAGCGTCGTCGCGACGGGCTTCTCCACGAGCACGTGCTTGCCCGCCTCCAGCGCCGCGCGCGCAAGCCGGCCGTGCTCGGGCATGCTCGTGAGCACGAGCACGACGTCGACCTCGGGGTGGGTGCAGATCGCGGTGTCGCCGGGCAGGTCGGGGCTGAGGTCGAGCCGGGCGGCGGCCAGCTCGCGCTTGCCGGCATCCGCGTCGTAGACGGCGACCACGTCGACGCGGCCCTCGCCGCGGAGCCGCTCGATCAGGCTCATGTACGGCGTCCAGAAGACGCTCCCGCAGCCGACGACGCCGAGGCGGACCGGCCTCACGTCGCGCTCCTCGCGGTCTCGTAGTAGGCGTCGGTCCAGGTCGGCCGGTCGACGTCGTGGCCTGCCGCGAGAGCGAGCTCCGCCGCGAGCGCAGACGCCGCCGGCAGCGTCGTGATCGGCGTGAGACGTGGGTCCACCCCCGCCGCGCCGGGCAGCCGCAACGTCGTCGCCCCCGCGGCGGCGCACAGCCGCACGGCCTCGTCGCCGAGCGCGTCGCCCTCCGCGTCGAGCGACACCATCAGGTGTCCGCGGTCGAGCCCGAACATCGCCGACGTCGCCCCCTCGCGCGTCTCGACGCCCTCGGCGGGGATGCGCGAGATCTCCTTCAGCATCAGCGCCAGCTCGACCGCCGCCGCCCACGCCGTCCCGCCTCCGACGGCGATCGCCGCGGGCGGGACGGCCAGGCCGTCGAGGGCGGCCCAGCCCTCTGCCTCCGCGACCGCCGCCCGCGCGGCGCCGACGGACGCCGCCACCAGCGCGGCGAGCTCCTCGTCGCCGGTCACCGCCGCCCACAGCGCGAGACCGCCGGCGTACGCGCCCGCCACGGCCTGCGTGTGCGTGACGGCGCGCTGGCCGAACACGCGCTGCACCACCGCGGCGCTCGACGCGGCGGCGAGCGGTGAGTCGGCGCTCGCCGTCAGCGCGACGCACGGGCGCCCGGCCGCCCGCTCGGCGATCTCGACCACGTCGCGGAACCGGCCCGACGAAGACACCGCGAGAACGGCGTCTCCCGGGCGCCAGCGGAACTGCTCGCGCACCGCGATCCCGCACGGGACGGCGACGATCGGCGGTCCCGCGCCCGCGGTCTCGAGCGACGCCAGCCACAGCGCCTGCGCGACGTAGTACGCGGCGCCGTTGCCGGTCGCGACGACGCGCTCGACCCGGGGATCGCGCAGCAGCTCGGCGGCGTCGGCGACGCCCTCGCCGGTCTCCAGCGTCGCGCCCAGCGCCGCCGGCAGCTCGCGCACGTCCGCCCACAGCCCCGTCTCCAGGTAGCGCATGCGCCGGAACGTACCATGACGAACCAGGGGGTACCAAATGCCTTGACATGTCGGTCGCTGCGCTGGAATAGTGCGCTCGAATGTCGTTGAGCCAGGCGAGCCAGCCGCTCTACCACCGGGTCTACAAGGACATCGCGCGGGAGATCGAGAGCGGGGCGCTGGAGCCCGGCGACCGGCTGCCGTCGGAGCGCTGGTTCTGCGAGGAGCTCGGCGTCAGCCGCACCACGGTGCGGCGTGCGATCGAGGAGCTGGTCAGCGAAGGCCTCGTCCAGGCGCGCGCACGCGGCGCGGTCATAGCCGGCGACGCGCTCGTCGAGCCGCCCAACACGCTGATGAGCCTCTCCGAGCTGGGCCGCTCGCGTGACCTCGCCGCGACCGCCCGCGTGCTGGCGAGCAAGCTGCGCGGCGCGACGCTCGACGAGGCGGACGCCTTCGTCATCGCGCCCGGCGCCGAGCTGCTCGACCTGCGCCGGCTGCGCATGCTCGACGGGCTTCCGATCTCGATCGACCACAACCGGGTACCGGCGCGGCTGCTGCCCGACGGCGGCGACCTGGACTTCACGAGCGCCTCGCTCTACGACGCGCTCGATCGCGCCGGTTACCCGCCCGCGCGCGCCGACTACGAGCTCGAGGCCAGCGTGGCCGACGCGTCCCAGGCCAAGCTCCTCGAGCTCGCCCCCGGTGCGCCGGTCCTGCTCGCTACGACCGTGGCGTTCTCAGGCGACGGCCGCGTTCTCGACCTCGGCCGTACCGTCTACCGCGCGGACCGCTATCGATTCCAAGCGACGCTGATGCGTCGTGCCAGACGTGAGAGGGGGACGATCCATGAGGAAGCTGACGCGACGCGCGGCCCTGCCCGTCGCACTGGCGATCGCCATCGCAGGCTGCGGGGGGACGCCGGGCGAGGACAAGCCTGACGCGCAGACCACCCCGGCCGCCGACGTCAAGACCGAGGGCTTCGAGGACCTCGGGCCGGTCACGCTGACGGTCATCTCGCCCGAGGGGTCAGGCGGGCCCCAGGACGCGCTGAAGGCGCTCAGCAGGTCGTTCGAGGAGAAGTACCCGAACGTGACCGTGGACCTCAAGTTCCGGGACTTCGCCGCCTGGACGAAGCAGGCCAAGCTCGTGGCTTCGAGCGACAACCCGCCGGACGTGTTCGGCGGCAACCAGGGCTACCAGCTCGACGGCGAGCTGGTCAAGGCCGGGCTGATCCTCCCCCTCACCGAGTACGCCAAGGCGTACGGCTGGGACGAGTCCTACTCGCCGGAGACGCTCCAGCAGTTCCAGTGGACCGACGACGGTCAGACGTTCGGCGACGGCACGCTGTGGGCGATCGCGCAGACCGGGCAGTCGGTGGGCGTGTTCGCCGACAAGAAGAAGCTCGACGCCGCGGGCGTCGATCCCGCCGCGCTGAAGACGTTCGACGACTTCGACGCCGCGCTCGTCAAGCTGCGCGAGTCGCTGCCGGCCGACGAGCCCGTGATCACGCTCGGCAACAAGGACCAGTACCACGCGCTGCACTTGTGGGGCGGCATCCAGGGCGCCTACGTGCCCGCGCAGCAGGTCCGCGACTGGATCTTCCAGCGCGACGGCGCGACGTTCGACACCGAGGGCAACCTCGAGGCGCTCGAGAAACTCCAGGAGTGGGCCGACAAGGGCTACTTCGGCAAGTCCGACGCGTACAACTCGCGCACCGAGCCGGACTCCGGGGTCGTATTCGCCAAGGGCGAGGGCGCGCTGCTGATCGCCGGCAACTGGCAGGCCGCGACCGTGCGCGAGGGGCTCGGCGAGGACGGGATCTTCTTCAACATGCCGCCGGGCGAGAGCGGGAACTCGACCAACATCGGCGCGACCAGCTTCCCGATGCACATCTCGGCCAAGACGAAGAACCCGGACCTGGCGGCGGCGTACCTGGACTGGATCGCGGGCCCCGACGCCGCGCAGGCGCTGGTCGACACCCAGCAGATCCCGGCGGCGACCGACGCGACCGTCGAGATGGGCGACGCGCTCGGACAGCAGGTCAAGGACGGCTGGGACCAGCTCGTAGAGACCGGCGGGCTGACGTTGTTCCACGACTGGTCGTCGCCGACGATGCTGCAGACGATCGGCCAGTCGTTCCAGGAGATGCTCGCGGGTCGGACCTCGCCCCAGGACGTGGTCGACCGCGTCCAGAGCGACTGGGAGGAGTACCACCAGGAGCTCGCAGGAGGGTAAGGCCGCGTGGCGCAGGTTGAGACGAGCCGGGCGCCGCTCGCGGCGCCCGGCGAGCGGCCGCAGGTCCGCGTGCGCGCGCCGGGCGAGCCCCGTCGGGTCGCGTACCTGTACCTCGCGCCCGCGTTCCTCTTCTACCTGCTCTTCGCGTTCGGTCCGCTCGCCTATACGACGTGGCTGTCGTTCTTCGACTGGGACGGGCTCACGGTCGGCACCTGGGTTGGCCTGGACAACTACGAGCGGATCCTGAGCGACGACGACATCCGCGCGTCGTTCGTCCATTCGTTCGAGCTGATCCTGTTCTATGCGGTCCTGCCGGTCATCCTGGGGCTGCTGCTGGCCTCTTTGATCGCGCACAGCCGCGTGCGCGGCGTAACGTTCTTCCGCGCGGTGCTGTTCCTCCCCCAGACGATCGCCACGGTCGTGGTCGCGACCGCCTGGGTATGGATCTACGCGCCGGACGGGCCGCTCAACGAGGCGCTCGACGCCGCCGGCCTCTCCAGCATTTCGCGTGGCTGGCTCGGCGACTTCACCTGGGCGCTGCCAGCGCTCGGGCTCGTCGGCACGTGGGTCACGTTCGGCCTGTGCCTCGTGCTCTTCCTCGCCGGCATCCAGAAGATCCCGATCTCTCTGTATGAGGCCGCGCGGGTCGACGGCGCGGGACGTGTACGCGAGTTCTTCGCGGTCACCCTGCCCGGCCTGCGCGGCGAGCTGGCGGTCGCGCTGACGCTCACGACGATCATGGCGCTGCGTACGTTCGACCTGATCTACGTCGCCACTCAGGGCGGGCCCGGCACGTCGACCACGGTGCCGTCCGTTCTCGTCTACCAGTACGGGTTCTCGCAGGGCCGCGTCGGCCTCGCCGCCTCGGTCGCCGTCGTGCTCACGGCTCTGATCTTCGTGGTCGCGTTCGCGATCACCCGCCTCGTCGACCGGGACCCGGACCGATGACCGCCGCGCGCCGCGAGCAGCTCCTCGGCTACGCCGTGCTCGGCGTGTTCTGCGTGCTGGTGATCTATCCGGTGGTGAGCATCCTGCTGCTCGCGTTCCACGAGCGCTCGGACCTCGTCAGCGGCTTCTCGATCCCCGACTCGCTCGACTTCGGCAGCTTCAAGTCCGCGTGGGAGGAGGGCGGCTTCAGCCGCGGGCTGCTCAACAGCTTCATCGTCGCCGCCACCGTGACGATCGTCTCCGCGGTGCTCTCGACGCTCGCCGGGTACGCGTTTGGCGCGATGCGGTTCCGCGGCTCCGACGCGCTCTTCTACCTGCTGCTGCTCGGCCTCATCTTCCCCTACGAGGCAACCGTCATCCCGCTCTACTACGTGTTCAGGGACGCCGGGCTGACTGACAGCTACTGGGCGCTGATCCTGCCCCAGATCGGCCTCTCGGTCCCGTTCGGCACGTTTTGGATGCGCGCGTATTTCCGCTCCACGCCCGCCGCGCTCGTCGAGGCGTCGCGGCTCGACGGCGCGTCGAGCTTCGTCACCCTGTGGCGCGTGCTGCTGCCACAGGCGTGGCCAGCGATCACGACGATGATCGTGCTCGTCTTCATGTGGACCTGGAACGAGTTCCTGCTCGCGCTCGTGATGATCCAGTCCGACGACCTCCGCACCGCTCCGCTCGGTCTCGCGCTGTTCGCAGGTGCCAACCGCGGCACGCTGGACACCACGCTCGTCGCCGCGGCCGCGGTTCTCGTAGCGCTCCCGGTCATCATCGTCTACGTCTTCCTGCAGCGCTCGTTCATCCGCGGGATGTTCGCCGGGGCGGTGAAGGAGTGACCTGGGTCCTGGGCGTCGACGGCGGGAACACGAAGACGTTCGCCGCGGTCGCCGACGCCAGCGGGGTGACGCACGGCACCGGCCGCGGCGCGTGCGCGGACATCTACAACGCCCCGACACCCGACATCGGGATCGACGCGATCGAGGCGGCGGCCGGCGAGGCGCTCGCGCGCGCCGGCATCGCGGCCGCGCAGATCGACGCAGCGACGTTCAGCCTGGCCGGCGCGGACTGGCCGGAGGACTTCGCGCTGCTCGAGCGGTCGCTGCGCGAGCGGCTCGGCCTGCCCGCGCCGCCGCAGATCGTCAACGACGCCCTCGGCGCCCTGCGCGGCGGCTCGCCCGACTGGACCGGCGTCAGCATCGTCAGCGGGACGTACAACGCGGTCGGCGCCCGCGATCGCGAAGGCCGCGTCTTCCACCTCGGGTTCTGGCCCGACGCCGCCGGCAGCCGCCAGCTCGCGACCGCCGGGCTGCGGGCGGTCTACAACCACGCGCTCGGGATCGCGCCGCCGACGATGCTCACCGAGCGGGCGCTCGCGCTGTTCGGCGCGAGCGACGCGTTCGATCTGCTGCACCGGTTCAAGCGGCGCGGCGGGCTGCCCGAGGCCGAGTCCGACCGGCTGACGCCGGTGCTGCTCGACGCGGCCGACGAGGGCGACGCCGTCGCGCGCGAGATCGTCGCCGAGACGGGCGCCGTGCTCGGGCGCCAGGGCCGGGCGTGCGCCGAGCAGCTCGACCTGCCGCTGCCGGGCGCGCGCGTCACGCTGTCCGGCGGGGTCTTCGGCCATCCGACTCTGCGGCTCGCCGACGCGACGATGGCGGAGCTGCCGGGCGCGATCGCCGTCCGCGACCCGGCGCCGCCGATCGCCGGCGCGCTGCTGCTCGCGCTCGACCGCCTCGGCATCGACGTCGACGCCGCGACCGTCGCCGCCGGCCTCTCGTTCCCCGCACCCGAGGAAAGGATCGCGCCATGGGCCGCATCGCCCTCCAGGGCGTGAGCAAGGTGTTCCCGGGCGGCGTCGTCGCCGTCGACGACGTCGACATGGAGATCGGCGACGGCGAGTTCATGGTGCTCGTCGGGCCCTCGGGCTGCGGGAAGTCGACACTGCTGCGCATGATCGCGGGGCTGGAGGGCGTATCCGGGGGGACGATCAGCATCGGCGACCGTGACGTGACCGAGATCGCGCCACGGAGCCGCGACATCGCGATGGTGTTCCAGAACTACGCGCTCTACCCGCACATGCGCGTGTGGGACAACCTCGCGTTCGCGCTCAAGCTGCGGCGCACGGCGAAGCCGGCGCTGAAGGAGCGCGTCGACTCCGTCGCGGGGGTGCTGGGGCTGCGCGACCTGATCGACCGCAAGCCGGGCGCGCTGTCCGGCGGGCAGCGCCAGCGCGTCGCGATCGGCCGCGCGATGGTGCGCGAGCCGCAGGCCTACCTGATGGACGAGCCGCTCTCGAACCTCGACGCGAAGCTGCGCGTCGGCATGCGCGCGGAGCTCGCCCGGCTGCACGAGCGGCTGGGCGTGACGACCGTCTACGTCACGCACGACCAGGTCGAGGCGATGACGCTCGGCGACCGCGTCGCCGTCCTGCGCGACGGCACCGTCCAGCAGTGCGACACGCCCGAGCGGCTGTTCGACGATCCCGCGAACGTGTTCGTGGCGGCGTTCATCGGCTCGCCGGCGATGAACCTCGCACCGGGCGAGCTGCGCGGCGGTGTGCTGAGCGTCGCCGGCATCGAGATCCCGCTCGCCACCCCGCCGCGACACGAGGGCCCGGTCGTCGCGGGCGTGCGCCCGACCGACCTGCGGCCCGACGACGACGGGGCGCCGAAGCTGCGAGCCGAGCTGGAGGTCGTCGAGCGGCTCGGCTCCGAGAGCCATGTGATCTTCGCGGTCGACGCCCCGAAGCCCGGTGGCGCAGCGGCCGCCGCCGCCGACGAGGCGACCGAGGAGAGCGAGGCGACGCTGCTGGCCGGCGACGACCGCGCCCGCTTCACCGCGGTCGTGCCCGGCCGCCGCCGGTTCTCCCCGGGCGAGGTGGTCGAGCTGTCAGTGCCGCCCGAGGCGGTGCACCTGTTCGACCCGGAGACCGGCGAGGCGCTGCGGTGACGATCCCGGCGCGCGCGTCAGGCCGGCATGAGCCGCGCCGGCAGGTGCGCGCGGTGGGCCTCGGCCAGCTCGGCGTAGAGCGTCTCGGCGACGTCGATCGAGCGCACGAGCGGATGCGCCGCGAGCGCGCGCATCGCGTCGCGCGCGTCGCCTGACCAGGCGGCGTCCGCCGCCGCCTGCTGGTACTCGCCGAGCGCCTCGACGAGCCCGCGCACGTGCGTCGGCAGCCCCGGCATCGGCAGCGGCCGGACGCCGGACGCGTCGCAGTGGCCGAGCGTCTCGACGACGAGCGTGTCCGGGAAACCGGGCAGCGAGCCCTGGTTGGGCACGTTGACCGGCAGCGTCTCGCCGCGATCGTTGAACACGGCGTCCATGCAGTCGATCGCGAGCTCGAGCTCGTGGATGCCGCCCCGCGAGCGGCTGGGGTCCAGCACCGGGCGGTCGCTGCTGGCCTGCTCGACGTAGTGCTCCCAGTAGCCCGGCACCGCGCTCAGGATGTCCTCCGCGCGCGTCGTCCCCCTGCTCCTGAGCTCGGCCAGGACCTCGTCCTCGAAGTAGTAGTACTGGAAGTACTCGCTCGGAATGGCGTCCATCGTGGCGGCGAGGCGCAGCATCCGGCGCGTCTGCGGCCTGACGGTCGGGTCGGCGCCACGGCGCGCGTAGGCCTCCTTCAGCAGCGGCAGCAGGTCCTGGCCGTCAAAGGTGTGACGGACGCTCCACGAGCCGTGGTTGAGCCCGACGCTCGCGACGTCGAGCCGCTCCGGATCCAGGCCCGCGACCTCAGCGAGCTCCGCGGGGAACACGATCGGCCCCTCGCACAGCGAGACGAACTCGACGTCGCAGTGGTCGGTGACCGCTTGCGCGACGACGTTGACCGGATTCGTGTAGTTGAAGATGCGCACGCCCGGGCAGGCGACCGCGATGTCGGCGAGGATCTCCTGCATCGCGGCGATCGACCGGAGCGCCATGAAGAAGCCCCCGGCGCCCTGCGTCTCCTGGCCGATCACGCCGTGGTCGAGCGGGATGCGTTCGTCGAGCACGCGCGCCTCGAAGCCGCCCGGGCGGTAGCTGGTCAGCACGGCGTCGCAGCCGTCGAGGCCGGCGACGCGGTCCGTGGTGGCCGTGACCGTGAGGTCCACCCCCTTGGCGGTCGCCATCCGCTCCGCGAGCCCGCGGATCAGCTCCAGCCGCTCGGCGTCGAGATCGATCAGCGCGATCTCGGACCCGCTGAAGTTCTCCCCCTGCTCGATGAAGCTCGCCATCGTGCCCGCGCCGCGGGTTGATCCGCCCCCGATGTAGGCGATCTTCAGGCGCGCCACGTCAGCTCGCTTCCTGGTTCGCATACGGCTGTACCGCCGGCATCCGCAGCCCGTGCATCGCGCCCGCGTCGGCGAGCATCGCGCGTGACGGGGCGCTCGCGAGCCCGGTCGGGACGCCGACGGACAGCGCGGCGTACAGCGTGGCCCAGCGCAGCCGCTCCTCGAGCGGCGCTCCGTGCCGGTCCGCCCACACGTAGGCCGCGGTGAACAGATCGCCGGCGCCGGTCGTGTCGACCGCCTCGACGGTGATCGCCGGGATGTGCACGAGCTCGTCCTCCGTCGCCGCGAGGGCGCCGCGCGGGCCGATCGTGACGAGCGCGCACGCCGCCCGGCGGGCGAGCGCGCGGGCCGCGTCCTCGGCGTCGGCCTCGCCGGTCATCAGCAGCGCCTCGCGCTCGTTGACGATCAGGGCCCGCACGCCGGAGAGGTCGAACGGCGTCTCGGCGTCGGCGCGCGCCTCGGCGTCGCCCGCCGTCGCGTACACCGTCGCGCCCGGCGGGACGAGCGCGAGCCGCGGCAGCGAGATGACCACCGCGCGCGGCTCGACCGCGGCCAGCTCGGCGGCCGTCACCTGCTCGCCGGGGTCGAAGGTCGCCATCGCCCGCTCCCCGTCGGCGGGCAACACCGCCGTGACCGCGGTGCGGGCCACCCGGCGGCCGGCCCAGACGACGTTCTCGGAGGCGAGCTCGCCACGCAGGAAGTCGCCGTCGGCGTCGTCGCCGATCGGCGACACGACCGCTGACGACAGGCCGAGCCGGCGGGCGCCGACGGCGATGATCGCGCTCCCGCCCGCCGATCGCAGCAGGTCCTGCGAGCGGCGCTCCTCACCCGGGCCGGGATGGCCGTCGAGCCCGGCGAACGTGAGGTCGACGAACGCGAGCTCGCCGCAGGCGACGTCGACACTCATGCCGGGAACGCCTCGGCGAGCGCGGGCAGGCGGCGCCGGTAGCCGTCGAGGATCTCGCGCGCGACCGACACCGATGGCACGAGCGGGTGCAGGGCCAGCGCCTTGACCGCCAGCGCCGTCGACCCGGTCAGCGCGGCGTCGATCGTCGTCCGCTCGACCTCCTTCATCAGCTCGACCAGCGCGCGAGCGTGCACGGGCACCTCGCCGGCGGCGAGCGGGACCGGGCCGGCGCGCCCGACGACCGACGGCACCTCGACGACCGCGCGCTGGTCGAGGAACGGCAGGCTCGTGCGGTTGGCGGTGTTCAGGATCAGCACGGCGCGGGTGTTGAGCGCCATCGCCTCGAGCACGGCCATCGCCTCGCTCTCATAGCCGCCGCCCGCCTCGGGCTCGGCGTGGTCGCCGGCGGCGCTGCGCGCCTCCGCCATGTAGGTGCGCTCGCGGTCGTGCCGCGTCGCGCGCCAGGCGGCCACCGCCTCGGCGCGATCCTGGCCGTTGGCGGCGTAGAACGCGCGCTGCTGCTCGAGCAGGAACGCCCCGCGCGAGGCCGGGCTCTCGCGGATCGCCTCCACGGTGTCGGCGCCGTAGTAGAAGTAGTAGAGGTACTCGTTCGGGATCATCCCGAGCGAGCGCAGCCACTCGCCACCGAACAGCCGGCCCTCCTCGAGCTCGCCCAGCAGCTCGTCGGCCTCGAGCAGGTCCGGCAGCAGGTCGCCGCGCTCGTCGCGCACGCCCTTCAGCCAGCCGAGGTGGTTGAGGCCGAAGTAGTCGAACCACAGCTCGCGCGGGTCGCGGCCGAGCGCGCGGGCGACGCGGCGGCAGAGCCCGGACGGCGAGTCGCAGATGCCGACCGCGCGGTCGCCGAGCACCTGCTGGACGGCCTCGGTCACCATCCCGGCCGGGTTCGTGAAGTTGATCAGCCACGCCTGCGGCGCCCGCTCGGCCATCGTCTCGGCGAGCCGGACCATCGCCGGGATCGTGCGCAGCGCGAAGCAGATGCCGCCAGGGCCGGTGGTCTCCTGCCCGAGCACGCCGAGCGCGAGCGGGACGCTCTCGTCGACCACGCGCCCCTCGAGCTGGCCGACGCGGATCGCGCTGAAGACGTAGTCCGCGCCCTCCACGGCCTCGGCGAGGTCCATGGTCGAACGGAACGGCAGCCGGCCGCCGTGCTCGTCCGCCAGCCCCTCGAGCACCGCGGCGATGCGGGCGAGCCGCTCCGCGTCGATGTCGTGCAGCACGACATCGTCGAGCCGCAGGGCCTCGGCCTTCTCGAGCAGGGCGCCGTACACGAGCGGGACCCGGAACCCGCCGCCGCCCACGATCGTGAGCTTCATGTGCTGTAGACGGACGCGGGCAGCTCTGGGAGGCCGCGCTGACGGCCCTCCTCGAGCAGCTGCTCGCGGGTGAGCGCGGCGCCCGCGCCGGTCGGGGCCTTGACCGACAGCCCGCCGTACAGCCCCGCCCATTGGAGCGCGATCTCGGCGTCCGCGTCGTGCAGCTCCGCCCACGCGAACGCGATCGCGAACAGCTCCTCCGCGCCCGTCGAGTCCAGCACCGTGCCGACGTCGACGCCGTTGACGGACATGAGGTTGCCCTGCACCGAAGCGATCGCGCCGCGTGGCCCGAGGCAGACGATCGCCGTCTCCGCGATGTCGGCGAGCCGCGTCGCAGCGCGTCCCGGGTCCGCTTCGCCGGTCAGGATCTCGGCCTCGCGCTGGTTGACGGTCAGGGCGCGCGGCTTGCGCAGGCCGTGCGGCAGCCGGCCCGCGAACGCGCGCGCGTCGTCGTCGCCACACGTGAGGTACGCGCAGGGGCCGTCGGGAAGGATGTCGATCTGCTCGAGCGTGGCCGCGACCGCGCGCGGCGCGTGCTGCTCGACGTCGGCGACGCGGGCGCGCAGCCCGGGGTCGACGGTGACCATCGCGCGCTCGCCACCGACCGGCATCACGACCGTGGTCGGGGTGCGGCTGCCGCGCGGCTCCCCCACGATCACACCCTCCTCCTCGAGCCGCTCGCGCACGTAGCGGCCCGCCAGATCGTCGCCCAGCGGTGCGATCAGCGCGGCGGAGAGCCCCAGTCGCGCAGCGGCGACCGCGGTGATGCCGCCGCCGCCGGGGGTGCGCAGCATGTCGCCGGCGAAGCGCTCCTCACCCGGGCCGGGCAGGGCTTCGAGGCCGACGAACGTGTAGTCCAGGTACGTCGGTGTCAGGACCGCGAGGTCGATACTCACGCAGGCAGAATATCTGCGATGCCGGAGGCTGAGAGCTCAGCCTTGGGCAGGAACCCGCAAGCGGGCGTGGCGGCGAGGCACGGGCCGTAGTCGGCCGCCTCGCGGCTGGAGGTCAGGACGACGTTCGGCGCACTGGCCTGGCCGGAGAGTCGCTGAGCGACCTCGAAGCCGTCGATGTCCGGCAGCTGCACGTCCAGCAGGACGACGTCCGGGCGCAGCGCGAGGGCCGCGCTCACCGCCGTCAGGCCGTCCTCGGCCTCGCCGACGACGATGTAGCCCTCGAGCTCGAGCAGCCGGCGAGCGGCGGCTCGGAAGCCCGGGTGATCGTCGACGATGAGAACTCGTGCAGCCATACGAGGAGTGTGCTGTCTCATACCCGTTTCACAAAGGAGGACACCCTGTGAGGGAATGGACGGGCAACCGCACCATTGAGTACGTACCTGTACGGCGCTGTAGCAATGATCACTTGGCGGCCGCGTCGCGATAGACCGCGGAGGTCTGCTCGGCGATGCGAGCCCAGTCGAACTCGCGCACGGCCCGCTCGCGGCCGGCCCGGCCCATGGCCGCGGCCCGCTCCGGATCCGCCACCAGCGTGTTGACGCGCTCGGCGATGCCGGCCGCGAAGCCGGCGGGGTCGCGCGGCTCGATCGACCCCACGACCGGCTCGAAGGGCACCAGCAGGCCGGTCTCGCCGTCGACGACCACCTCGACGATGCCGCCGGTGGCCGTGGCCACGACCGCGGCCTCGCAGGCCATCGCCTCGAGGTTGACGATCCCCAGCGGCTCGTAGATCGAGGGGCAGGCGAACACCGTGGCGTGGCTGAGGATCTGGATGACCTCGGGCTTCGGGAGCATCTGGTCGAGCCAGATCACGTTGCCGCGCTCGGTGCGCAATCGGTCGACCCGCTGCTCGACCTCGGCGGCGATCTCCGGCGTGTCGGGCGCGCCCGCGCACAGCACGAGCTGTGCCGCGGGGTCGAAGTCGAGCGCCGCGTCGAGCAGGTACGGCACGCCCTTCTGGCGCGTGATGCGCCCGACGAACACCACCGAGGGCCGGCCGGGATCGATCCCGTAGCGCTCGAGCACGTCGGTCCCGCGGTCGGGCGTGTACTCGTCGGCGTCGATGCCGTTGTAGACCACCACCACCCGCTCCGGGTCGACGGCGGGATACGCGGCGAGGATGTCCTCGCGCGAGCCCTTCGACACGGCGATCACCGTGTCGGCGCCCTCGAGCGCGACCTGCTCGCACCAGCTCGAGAGCGCGTAGCCGCCGCCGAGCTGCTCGGCCTTCCACGGGCGCAGCGGCTCGAGGCTGTGGACGGTGGTCACGTGCGGGATGTCGTACGTGAGCTTGGCCAGGTGGCCGGCGAGCTGGGCGTACCACGTGTGGCTGTGGGCGAGCTCTGCGCCCTCGGCGGCCGCCGCCATCGAGAGGTCGATCGACATCGCGCGCAGGGCCGCGAGGTGCGGGGCGTCGCCGGCGAGCGCGTCCCAGGCCACGTGGCCCATCACGCCGTCGCGGGGCGAGCCCCACGCGTGCACGCTGACGTCCTCGAGCCGGGCCAGCTCGCGAGCGAGGTACTCGACGTGGACGCCCGCGCCGCCGTACACGTCGGGCGGGTACTCGCGCGTCAGCAGCGCGACCTTCACGCCTCCACCACGGCGCCCTTGCCGATCACGACGATCCCGTTGTCGGAGACCACGAAGCGCTCGCGGTCGGCGGCGGCGTCGACGCCGATCTGCGCGCCTTCCTCGATCTGCACGTTCTTGTCGACGATCGCCCGCCGCACGACGGCCTTGCGGCCGACCTGGACGCCCGGCATGAGGATCGAGTCCTCGACCTCCGACCACGAGTGCAGGTGCACGCCCGGGGAGATCACCGAGCGGCGAGCCGACGCGCCGGAGATGACCACGCCGGCGCACACCATCGAGTCGAGCGCCTGGCCGCGGCGGCCGTCCTCGTCGAACACGAACTTGGCCGGCGGCAGTGGCTCGTGCCACGTGAGGATCGGCCACTCCATGTTGTAGAGGTTGAAGACGGGGTCGACCGAGGTCAGGTCCATGTGCGCGTCGAAGTACGCGTCGAGCGTGCCCACGTCGCGCCAGTAGCCGTGGTCGCGCTCGCTCTCCCCCGGGACGACGTTGCGCGAGAAGTCGTAGACGTGCGCCGCGCCGTTCTCGACGAGCATCGGCACGATGTTGCCGCCCATGTCGTGCTTGGAGGCGTCGGCCTGCGCGTCGTCGGACACCGCCTCGATCAGCGCCTCCGTGCTGAACAGGTAGTTGCCCATCGAGGCGAAGACCTGGTCGGGCGCGTCGGCGAGCCCGACGGCGTCCGTCGGCTTCTCGCGGAACGCGCTGATCGTGTGGCCGTCGGGCCCGGCCTCGACGACGCCGAACTGGTCGGCCTGCTCGATCGGCGCGCGCAGGGCGGCGACGGTGACGGCCGCGCCGGTCTCGATGTGCTGCTCGAGCATCTGCCGCGGGTCCATGCGGTAGATGTGGTCGGCGCCGAAGACGGCGACGTAGTCGGGCCGCTCGTCGTTGAGCAGGTTGAGGTTCTGGTAGATGGCGTCCGCCGAGCCCGAGAACCAGTACGGGCCGCGCCGCATCTGCGCGGGCACGGGCGTGACGTAGTTGCCCAGCAGCGGCGACAGCCGCCAGGTGAGCGTGATGTGGCGGTCGAGCGAGTGGCTCTTGTACTGCGTCAGCACCACGATCCGCCGGTAGCCGGCGTTGACGAGGTTCGAGAGCGCGAAGTCGATCAGCCGGTAGTTGCCGCCGAACGGCACCGCGGGCTTGGCGCGGTCGAGCGTCAGCGGGGAGAGGCGCTTGCCCTCGCCACCGGCCAGCACGATCGCGAACACGTCCGGCATGGTCAGCCCTCCAGCGCCTGGTCGACGATCTCCTGCGCCTCGGCGAGGATGCGCTCGAGGTGCTCCGGGCTCTGCAGGCTCTCGGCGTAGACCTTGTAGACGTCCTCGGTGCCGGACGGCCGGGCCGCAAACCAGCCGCTGGCAGCGACCACCTTGAGGCCGCCGATCGGCGCGCCGTTGCCCGGCGCGGTCGTCAGCTTGTCCGTGATCGGCTCGCCCGCGAGCTCGCTGCTGCGCACCTGCTCGGGGGAGAGCCGCTTGAGCAGGTCCTTCTGCTCGGGCGTCGCCGCCACGTCGACGCGCCGGTAGGCGGCTTCGCCGAAGCGGCTGGTGAGGCCGGCGTAGACCTCGCCCGGGTCCTCCCCTGTGCGCGCCTTCATCTCGGCGGCCAGCAGGCACGGGATCAACCCGTCCTTGTCCGTGCTCCAGGCCGTGCCGTCGCGGCGCAGGAACGAGGCTCCGGCGCTCTCCTCCCCGCCGAAGCCGAGCGTGCCGTCGAGCAGGCCGCTGACGAACCACTTGAAGCCCACCGGGACCTCGTACAGGCGGCGGCCGAGGTCGGCGGCGACGCGGTCGATGATGCTCGAGCTGACCAGCGTCTTGCCGACGCCGACCTCGGGGCCCCAGTCGCGATGGCCGCCGAACAGGTACGCGACGCACGCCGCCAGGTGGTGGTTGGGATTGAGCAGCCCGGCGGCCGGGGTGACGATCCCGTGGCGGTCGGCGTCGGGGTCGTTGGCGAAGGCGACGTCGAAGCGGTCGCGCATGTCGGTCAGGCGTGACATGGCGTACGGCGACGAGGAGTCCATCCGGACTTTGCCGTCCCAGTCCAGCGGCACGAAGCGGAACGTCGGGTCGAGCGTGTCGTTGACGACCTCGAGGTCGAGCCCGTGGCGCTCGACGATCGCCTCCCAGTACGGCGCGCTGGCGCCGCCGAGCGGGTCGACGCCGAGCTTGAGCCCTGACTCGCGGATGAGGTCGAGGTCGATCACCGCGCCCAGGTCGTCGACGTAGGCCTCGACGTAGTCGCGTGCGCGCGGGCTCGGGTCGGACTCGCGGCGGATGTCGGTGCCCAGCAGGGCGTTCGCCTCGCGCTCGATCCAGCCCGTGACGTCGGTGTCGGCGGGGCCGCCGTGGGGCGGGTTGTACTTGAAGCCGCCGTCGTCGGGCGGGTTGTGCGAGGGCGTGACGACGATCCCGTCGGCGGTGCCTTCGCCGCCGCCGCGGTTGTGGGTGAGGATCGCGTGCGAGATCACCGGCGTGGGCGTGGCGCCGCCGCGGGCGTCGACCACGACGTCGACGCCGTGGGCCGCCAGCACCTCGACGATCGTCTGCGCGGCCGGCTCCGACAGCGCGTGCGTGTCGCGTCCGAGGTACAGCGGGCCGTCGATCCCCTGCTCGTCGCGGTAGCGGCACACCGCCTCGCTGATGGCGGCGACGTGGGCCTCGTTGAACGTGCCCGCCAGCGACGAGCCGCGGTGGCCGGAGGTCCCGAACGCGACCGGCGAGAGGTCTTGGTCCCGCTCGCGGTAGGCGTCCAGCAGGCGGTCGAGATCGACGAGGTCGGAAGGCTCGGGAAGCGTGCCTGCGCGGGAATCGACGCTCATGCCGCCGGAGTATCCATCACGGCGCACGACGCCGTATCGTGGCCGCCCGTGATCCTCGTGGCCGGCGAAGCGCTGTTCGACCTCGTGCTGCACGACACCGAGGACGACCTGCACGGCCATCCCGGCGGCGGCCCGTTCAACACCGCCCGCACGATCGGCAGGCTCGACCAGCCGGTGGCCTACCTCGGCCGCCTGTCGATCGATCGCTTCGGCCGCAAGCTCGACGCGATGCTCGAGGCCGACGGCGTCGACCGCGGCAGCCTGATCGAGACCAACGAGCCGACGACGCTGGCGATCGCCGAGGTCGACCACGAGGGCGTTGCGCGCTACCGCTTCTACGAGCGCGGGACCTCGGCCAGCGGGCTCACCGCGGACGCGGCGCTGGCGGCGCTGCCCGATCGGGTCGACATCCTGCACGTGGGCACGCTCGGCCTCACGCTCGAGCCGGTGGCGACGTCGACGGAGGCCGTGGTCGAGCGCCTCGCGGGCGACGCGCTGGTGGCCGTCGACCCGAACATCCGGCCGTGGGTGATCGAGGACGAGGGCGCCTACCGCGCGCGGCTCGGACGCGTGCTGGCGCGCAGCCACGTGGTCAAGGTCTCCGAGGAGGACGTCGACTGGCTGCATCCCGGGATGCCGGCCGTCGAGGCGGTGCGACGCCTGCTCGAGCAGGGCCCGGCCGTCGGCCTGCTCACGCGCGGCCCGAACGGCGCGCTCGTCGTCACGCGCACGGCCGAGGTCGCCGTGCCCGCGCCGCGCGCCAAGGTGGTCGACACGATCGGCGCGGGCGACGCCTTCGGCGGAGGCTTCCTCGCCTGGTGGAGCGAGCACGGCCTCGGCCGCGACGACCTCGAGCGGATCGACGCCGTCACCGAGGCGACCGCGTTCGCCTGCCTGGTCGCGGCCCGCACGTGCTCGAAGCCGGGCGCCGATCCCCCCTATCGTTCGGAGCTGTAAGCCGCCGCCTCGGCCAGCTCCGGGTGCACGGCGGGGCTGCGGCCGGCGAGCACGCCGCCGTCGATCGGGAGCGTGGTGCCCGTGATCCAGCGCGCGCCGTCGGAGGCGAGGAAGACGATCGCCTCAGCGACGTCCTCAGGCTGGCCGCGCCGGCCGAGCGGGTGGAAGCCGTCGACGGAATCGAGCACCGCCTGCGCCTCCTCGCGCGTCATGAAGCGCTCGTATGCGGGCGTCTCCACGAACGCGAGCGCGACCGTGTTGACGCGGATCCCGTCGGCGGCGAGCTCGATCGCGAGGTTCTTCGTGAGCATGTGACGGCCCGCCTGTGCCGCGGAGTAGGCGCTCGTCGGCGTGGTCGCGATCGCGTCGACGGCCCACATCGAGCCGACGTTGACGATCGCGCCGCCGCCGCGCTCGCGCATGCTCTCGACGACCGCCTGGGAGGCCCAGTACGTCGGCCGCAGGATCGACCCGAGCGCCTCCTCGAGGTGGTCCTCGGTCTGCTCGCCGAACGCCGCGGGGCGGAAGATGCCGGTGCTGTTGACGAGCACGTCGACGCCGCCGAAGCGCTCGATGGCCCGCTCGACGAGGTTGGCCGCCTGCTCGCGAGTCGTGATGCTGCCGGCGACGAGCAGCGTGCGGTCGCCGGTGGGATCGAGGTCGCGCTGCACGGCCTCCAGCCGGTCGAGGCGCGTGCCGCTGAGGACGACCGTGGCGCCCTGCTCGAGGAAGCGCTGCGCGGCGGCGCGGCCGATGCCGCCGCCTCCGCCGGTGATCAGGACCGTCTTGTTCATGAATAGGTGCATGCGCATCATTATACATGCGTCTGCATCTACTGCAAGTGCAGTAATCTAGGCGCGATGGACGACGACGCTCTCGCCACGTGGCGGTCCTTCCTGAACGCCCACGCGCGGGTGACGCGCGCGATCGGCCGCGACCTGGCGGCCGCCGGGCTCCCTGACCTGAGCTGGTACGACGCGCTGTGGGCGCTGCACGAGGCGCCCGGCGGCAGCCTGCGCGTGAACGAGCTCGCGGGCGCGGTCGTGCTCAGCCCGACGGGCATGAGCCGCTTCGTCGACCGGCTGGAGCGCGAGCGGCTTGTCCGGCGCGAGCCGGACCCGGCGGACCGGCGCGCGCTGCAGGTCGTGCTCACCGACGCCGGCCGCGACCTGCTGCGGCGGATGTGGCCGATCTACGCCCGCGGCATCGAGACGTACTTCGCGGCGCATCTGCAGGACGCGCAGCGCGCGACGTTCGACGCGATGGCGACAATGAAGCCATCCGCCGCGCGCTCGCCATCGCCGTCCTCGTCGCCCTAGCGATCGTCGCCGCGCCGGCCGGCGCGCAGATCCGGACGGTCGACGGCGTACAGGCCAAGGGCTTCGCGCGCGGCGTCCCGCATCCCTCGAACCTCGCCTTCGATGGGCGCGGGCGCCTCTGGGCGACGTCTGCGGGGTTCGTCGCCGAGGGCTCCGACGGCGTGTGGCTCGTGCCGCGCCGGGGGCGGCCGCGGCAGGTCGTGCGCGGCCTGTTCAGCGCCCTCGGCCTGCTCTGGCACCGCGGCGAGCTGTACGTCAGCCACGTCGTGCCGAATCGCACCGTCGCCCCCCGGCACACCGGGCGTGTGATCGCGTTCTCGCGCTTCGACGGCAGACGCTTCCAGCGCCGGCGGCTCGTCGTCGACGGACTCCCCACCGGCCGCCACCGCGTCGACTCGCTCGCCGCCGGGCCGGACGGCCGGCTCTACCTCGGCGTCGGGAGCGACCACGACGCCCGGCGCTCGAGCCGCCGCCTGTCGGCGACCGTCGTCTCCTTCCGGCCGCGCGGCGGCCCGGTGCGCGTCGAGGCGACCGGGCTGCGCAACCCGTACGGCCTCGCGTTCGTCCCCGGGACGAGCCGGCTGCTGGTCGCCGAGCACGGGCGCGACGACCTCGGGCTGCGGACGCCGCCCGAGGAGATCAACCTCGTCCGGACCCGCGGGCCCGCCCGCTGGTACGGGTTCCCGGAGTGCTGGGGCCAGGGCGGGGCGCCGTGCCGCGACGCCGTCGACCCGATCGTGCGGCTGCGCGCGCACTCGGCGCCGGGAGCGATGGCGGCCGCGCGGTCGTTCGGGCGCTGGGGGCCGAGCGCGTTCGTCGCGCGCTTCGGCTCGTCGTTCGAGGCCAACCCGTCGGGCGGCGACGTGCTGCGGATCCCGCTCCGCGGGCGTCCGCGCGCCCTCCGGCTCGCCCGCGGGTTCGGGCTGCAGGAGCCGCTGGGGCTCGCCCTCGGCCCGGACGGCGCGCTCTACGTGAGCCTGTGGACGTCCGGGCGGATCGTGCGCCTCGTCCCCGAGGGCCCCGCCGGGCCGGCGCCGGCGCTCGTCGCCGCGATGCGCGCGCTCCCGTGGCTCCGAACGGCGCTCGACAACGCGTTCTGAGGCCACGGCTTGACAAGACCGCTAATGTCCTACCGTAGAAAACGTTCTCAGTGATACTTTGATTGGAGGGGACCCTGATGTCGAGGACCTGGCACGTCGTGTCGGCGGTTCTGCTGTCTGCTCTGCTGGCCTTTGGTCTCGCCGCGTGCGGTGACGACGACGAGGGCGGTGGTGGCGGCGGCGGCGCGAGCGGTGGTGGTGAGGAAGAGGTCACCGTCGGGCTGATCACCAAGACGGAGTCGAATCCGTTCTTCGTGAAGATGAAGGAGGGCGCGCAGGCCGCGGCCGAGAAGGAGAACGTGAAGCTGCTCACCGCGTCGGGCAAGTCGGACACCGACAACGCCAGCCAGGTGACGGCGCTCGAGAACATGACGACGCAGGGCGCGAAGGGCATCCTGCTGGTGCCGGCCGACTCAAAGGCCGTCGTGCCCGCGATCGAGAAGGCGCGCGCGGCGGGCGTGATCGTGATCGCGCTCGACACGCCGACCGACCCCGAGGAGGCCGCTGACGCGCTGTTCGCGACCGACAACCTCAAGGCCGGTGAGTTGATCGGCCAGTACGCCAAGGCCAAGGTCGAGGAGCTGGGGATCGAGCCGAAGATCGCGATGCTCGACCTCGCGCCCGGGATCACCGTCGGGCAGCTGCGCCATGACGGCTTCCTGAAGGGCTTCGGGATCGAGGAGGGCGACCCGGCGATCGTCGGCGCCGCTCCCACGCTGGGCGACACCGCGAAGGGCCAGGCGGCGATGGAGACGCTGCTGCAGAAGGATCCCGACGTCAACGTGATCTACTCGATCAACGAGCCCTCCGGGTTCGGCGGCGCGAACGCCCTCAAGGCGGCCGGCAAGAAGCCCGATGACTTCATCCTCGTGTCGGTCGACGGCGGCTGTGACGCGATCAGCCGCGGCATCAAGACCGGCGTGATCGACGCCACCAGCCAGCAGTACCCGCTCAAGATGGCGCAGCTCGGGGTCGAGAAGGTGGCCGCCGCGGTTCGCGGCGGCGAGAAGCCCTCGGGGTATCTGGACACCGGCGTCGAGCTGATCGCCAAGGACCCCGCCGAGGGCGTCGAGTCCAAGGACCCGGCCTACGGCGAAGAGAACTGCTGGGGCTGACAGACTCCTGCACGTGGACCGTCTCCGGCGAGCGACGATGCGCGACGTCGCGTCGCTCGCCGGTGTCAGCCTCAGCACGGTCTCGCGCGTGGTCAACGGCAGCCCGCCGGTGGCGCCGGAGCTGGCCGAGCGGGTCGAGCAGGCCGTCGAGATGCTCGGCTACCGGCACAACCTCGCGGCCCGCAACCTGCGGCGCGCCGACGGGCTGTCGGCCACGGTCGGCCTGGTCTTTGAGGACGTCTCGAACCCGTTCTTCTCTGCCGTTCACCGCGGCGTCGAGGACGTAGCCCGAGAGCGCTCGGTCCTCACCTTCGCGGGCAGCTCGGACGAGGAGCCCGCGCGTGAGAGGGAGCTGCTCGAGGCGCTGCTCGCACGCCGCGTCGACGGCCTGGTCGTGGCGCCGACCTCGAGCGACCACAGTTACCTCGCACGCGAGGTCGAGGCCGGGATCGCCCTCGTGTTCATCGATCGACCTCCCCCATTCCTCGACGCCGACGTCGTGGTCAGCGACAACGTCGGCGGCGCGCGGACGGCCGTGGCGCACCTGATCGCGGCCGGCCACCGGCGGATCGGCTTCCTCGGTGACCAGCCTGAGGTCCACACGGCCACCGAGCGCCTGCGCGGCTACCGCGAGGCACTGGCGGCCCACGCCATAGAGGAGGACCCGCGGCTGATCGCACATCCGGCTTTCCGGGCGACCGACGCGGAGGAGACGACGCGCCGCCTGCTCTCCGCCTCCGAGCCGCCGACCGCGCTCTTCACTTCGCAGAACCTGATCACGCTCGGAGCGCTGCGGACGCTCCACGAGATGGGGCTGCAGCACTCGATCGCCCTCGTCGGGTTCGACGACGTGCTCCTCGCCGACGTGATCGAGCCGGGCGTGACCGTCGTTGCCCAGGATCCGTATCGCATCGGGCGCGAGGCCGCCGAGCTCGTGTTCTCGCGCCTCGACGGCTACGCCGGGCCGTCGAGGCAGCGCGTGCTGCCGACCCCGCTGATCCAGCGCGGATCCGGCGAGCTTCCCGCGGCCTAAAGGTCAGTAAACGTTTTCTCGCCTCGGCAGTTTTCTTTATGACACGTCTCTTGCGAATCTGAAAACGTTCGCATATGGTTCTCCCACCAGATTCGTGTAGGGGGAGGAAACGCATGAGCAGGCATACCCGCATCCTGGCGACGGCGCTCGGTTGGCTCGCGCTGGCAGCCAGCGGCGCGTCCGCGGCGCACGCGCAGGAGCCGACCGTACCGCGAGCCGTTTCGGCCGCAGTTCCACTTCACGCTCGCCTTGAACTGGGTCAACGACCCGAACGGGCTCGTCTACTTCGACGGCGAGTACCACCTCTTCTACCAGCACAACCCGTTCGGGGCCGAGTGGGGCAACATCTCGTGGGGGCATGCCGTGAGCCGCGACCTGGTGCGCTGGGAGCAGCTCCCGGTGGCGATCGCAGCCGAGGGCGACGAGGCGATCTTCTCCGGCAGCGCGGTTGTCGACCACAGCAACACCAGCGGGTTCGGCACGGGAAGCGAGCCGCCGCTGGTCGCGATCTACACGAGCGCGTATCCGACGAGCAGGCGCAGTCGCTGGCGTACAGCACCGATCGCGGCCGCACGTGGACAAAGTACGCGGGCAACCCGGTGCTGCGAGACGCCGAGCGAGTTCCGCGATCCTAAGGTCTTCTGGCACGAGCCCGCGGGCGAGTGGAGGATGGTGGTCGTCAAGGCTGTCCGTAGGACGGTCGCGATCTACGCCTCCGCCGATCTCCAGTACGTGGACGCACCTCAGCGATTTCGCGCCGGCAGGCGCCGTGGGCGACGTCTGGGAGTGCCCGGACCTCTTCCCGCTCCGTGCGGCGACGGCAGCGAATGGGTGCTCGTCGTCAGCCTCAACCCCGGCGCGATCGCCGGCGGCTCGGGCACGCAGTATTTCCTCGGCGGGTTCGACGGCACGCACTTCGCGGCCGACTCGGCCCTACACGCCGCCCGCGGGCGACGTGTTCGAGGATTTCGAGGCCGCGGACTACGGCGCGTGGGCGACGACCGGCACCGCCTTCGGCGAGCGGGCCGGCGCAGCGGCACGCTGCCCGGCCAGCAGCCCGTGTCGCGGCTTCGCCGGACAGCGGCTGGTCAACAGCTTCATCGACTTCGACGCCTCGCAGGGGCACGCTGACGTCCCCCACCTTCCGGATCACGCGCGACTACATCAACCTGCTCGTCGGCGGCGGACCGCACGCGCACGACCCCGCGGCCGGCGACGGCACGCCACCGCCGGGCGACCTCGTTCGGCGGCTTCGAGAGCACGTACGACGGCCGAGGGCTGGCAGGCCGACCGGCGACTTCGCGGGCACGCAGCCGTTCCGCGGCGGCGAGGGCCGGATCGGGCGAGCAGAGCGTCGACACGTTCTTCGGGGCCGGCCGGCAACAACGGCGATCCGCTCGACGCGGCAAGATCGTCTCGCCGCGACCTTCACCATCACCCGTGAGTACGTGAACTTCATGATCGCGCGGCGGCTCCGCACTACGGGCGCGGCACGCCACGTCAGTCGACCTCGTGGTCGACGGGCAGGTCGTGCGCACCGCTCTCGGGTCGCGAGACCGGCAGACGCTCAACTGGGTCGCCTGGGATGTCGAGGACCTCGCAGGCAGGACGGCGCGGCTCGAGATCGTCGACCTCAACGCCGGCGGCTGGGGCCACATCCTCGCCGACCACTTCATGCTCGCCGACGAGCCGGCGAGGATCCGCGTCCGACGAGACGGCGGTCAACCTGCTCGTCGGCGGCGAGGTCGTGCGCACGGCGTCCGGCAAGGAGAGCGAGGCGCTCGACTGGGTGGGCTGGGACGTCCGCGACCTCGCGGGCAAGGAGGCGCAGATCCAGATCGTCGACCGCAACAGCGGCGGCTGGGGCCACATCCTCGCCGACCAGATCGTGTTCGCCGACGAGCCCGCTCTGTCGACGGCGGCCCGCGGTGGCTCGACTACGGCCGCGACTACTACGCGGCGGTGTCCTGGAACGGCGTCCCGGACGGCGGCCGGATCATGATCGGGTGGATGAGCAACTGGGAGTACGCCCACGCGCTGCCGGCGAGCCGGAGCGCCATGAGCGTCCCGCGTGAGCTCGGCTTGCGGGCGACCCGCGCCGGCGTCGAGCTCGTCCAGCGGCCGGTGGGCGAGGTGAGCAGCCTGCGTGCCGGGCGCGCCTACCGCCTCGGGTCGCGGGTCGTCGACCCCGGCGTGTGGCGGCTGACCGGGCCCGGCGCATGGGGCGGAAAGCTCGACGTCGAGGCGACATTCCGGCTGCGCGACGCCACGCGCTTCGGCCTGCATGTGCTCGCCGGCGGCGAGGAGCGGACGGTGGTCGGCTACGACGCCGGCACGCAGGAGCTCTTCGTCGACCGCACGCGCGCCGGCGACGGCACCTTCAGCCTTGGCTTCGCGGGCGTGCAGCGGGCGCCGCTCCTCGCGCGCCGCGGCCGGGTCAGCCTGCGGATCCTCGTCGACCGCACGTCGGTCGAGGTCTTCAGCGGGCAGCGCGTGATCACCGACCTGGTGTTCCCGTCGAGCTCGAGCCGGGCGGTGCGGCTGTTCGCCGAGGGCGGACGGGTCGGGCTCGAGCGGTTGACGATCCGCAGGCTGCGCTCGGCCTGGCGGTAGTCAGAGCCGCGGCAGCACGTCGGCGGCGAAGCGCGCGACCTGCTCGTCGTGGTCCTCGTGGCGGGGCACGAGGACGACCGAGTCGGCTCCCGCCTGCCAGAGCGCCTCGACGGCCCGCGCGCAGTCGTCGGCGTTCCCGACGACGGCGATCGAGCGCAGGTCGTCGGCGAGCTCGCCGAGCCGCGGGTACAGGCCCATGCTCAGCCAGTGCTCGAGCATCGGCCGGACGGCGTCGAGCGCGGCGTGGCGATCGCCGTCGAGGCTCAGCCACGCGTACGTCACCAGCCGGCCGGGTGCGGCCGCTTCGCGCGCCCAGCGCACGGCCGCGGGACTGGCGCCCTCGGGCAGGAGCACGCCGTCGGCCACGCGGCCGGCGACCGCCATCCCGCGCGGGCCGGTGGTGCCGACGAGGATGCCGGGCGGCGGGTCGGGCGGGTGGGCGAGCTTGACGTCGTCGAGCGTGACGTGCTCGCCGTGCTCGCTCACGGTCTCGCCCGCGAGCAGCGCGCGCACGGCGGCGACGGTCTCCTCGAGCGCCACGAGCCGGTTCGGCGGCCGGGCGCCGATCTGCCGCATCCACGCCTCGACCCCGTGCCCGAAGGCGACGGTCAGCCGGCCCGGGTTCATCCGGGCCGCGCCGGCGATCTCCATCGCCGCCAGCGCGGGGTTGCGCAGCGTCACCGGCAGCAGCCCGATGCCGACGTCGAGCCGCTCGGTGGCCGCGAGCGCCGCCACGGCCAGCGTCGGCCCGCCGGCCAGGAAGCAGTCCTCGACCACCCACAGCTCGGCGAAGCCGGCCCGCTCGGCGGCGCGCGCGTAGGCCGGCAGCTCCTCGGGCGGCCATTCCGGCCGGAAGAGGACGCCGACCCGGGACATGACGGCTTAGAGCAGGCCGCGCGTGGTCAGCTCTTCGAGCACGGCGCGCCGGTGCCACGGGCGGCGGGCGTCGGCGAGCCGGACGAGGCCGTCGTGCAGCTCGCGCTCGCGGGCGCGGGAGCCGGCGGCGTCGCTGCGCAGCCGCTCGACCTCGGCCTCCAGCCGGGTCGCCGACTCCCGCAGCTGCTCGAGCTCGACCTGCTCGTCCGTCGTCCACTCCCAGGCGGGCGGCGGGTCGGCGGTCATCAGTGGGTTGGGACGCGAGCGGCCGTTCGGCGCGAGCGCCGCGCGCAGCTCGTGCCCGGACACGTGCGGTTCGGTGTGCGAGTCGCTCATGAAGCCGGGGTTCGCGGCTCGAAAGGCCCCTCCTGCGGCTGGGCGGAACCGTGCAGCACGGCTCGCGCCTCGGCCGCCAGTCGGCGCACGAGCTCGCCGGCGGGGACGGCCTCGGCGAGCGCATGCGCCTGCCCCGCCCACAGGTTGAAGCCGTCGGGATCGCCCCGCTCGCGCGCCGCGGCGCGGATGCCGGCCGCGAGGTGGTGCACATCCGGGTACGCGCTCGGCGCGCGCGCGTCGTGCTCCGCCATCCAGCGGTTGGCGATGCCACGCGCGAGCCGCCCGGTGAACGCGCGCGTGAGCTGCGTCGGGGTCTCGGCCTCGATCGCCGCGCGGTGGGCGGGCGCGGTGGCCGCCTCGGGGCAGAGCATGAACGCGGTGCCGAGCTGCGCCGCGGCGGCGCCGAGGGCGAGCACGGCGGCGACCGCGCGGCCGGTCGCGATCCCGCCGGTGGCGACGAGCGGCAGGTCCGTGGTGGCGCCCACGAGCTGGAGCAGGGCGAGCAGGCCGATCTCGCCGGGTGCGCCGTCGTCGAAGCTCCCGCGATGGCCGCCGGCCTCAGCGCCCTGGACGACGAGCGCGTCGACGCCTGACCGCGCGGCCTCGGCCGCCTCCGCGGGCGTCGTCACCGTGACCCAGACGGCTGAGCCCGCCTCGTGCAGCGCCGTGACGACCTCGGGCGGTGGGCAGCCGAAGGCGACCGACACAACCGCGACGTCGAGGGAGGCGACGAGCGCGAGCTTGGCCTCCCAGCCGTCGTCGTCGTGCCGCGGCTCGCCGACCGCGGCCCCATAGCGGGCGGCCTCGCTCTCGAGGGTCGCGGCGAAGTCAGCAACGGCATCGGGGTCGGCGGGCGGCCCGGGCGGAGCGAACAGGTTCACGCCGAACGGGCGCCCGGTCAGCGCGCGCAGCGCCTCGACGTCGGCGCGCAGCGTTTCCGGCGCCTTGTAGCCGGCGGCGAGGAACCCGAGCCCGCCGGCCTCGGCCACGGCGGCCGCGAGCGCGGGCGTGGACGGTCCGCCGGCCAGCGGGGCCTGGACGATCGGGACTTCCAGCCGGTCGAGCGTGAAGCGGGTGCGGGACACTGTGGCCATCATGCCCGACTTGGCTCGCCTGATCGGCATCAACCACGTCGCGCTCGAGGTCGGCGACGTCGACGCCGCGCTCGAGCTCTACGGCCGCCTCTTCACGTTCTCGCTGCGCGGCCGCGCGGGGCGGATGGCGTTCATCGACATGGGCGACCAGTTCCTGGCAGTGGCCGAGGGGCGCCGGCAGGCGCCGGACGAGGGGCGCCACTTCGGGCTGGTGGTCGACGACAAGGACGCCGTGCGGGAGGCCGTGGAGCGCGAAGGGCTGTCGATGGTCCCCGGCCGCGGCCTCGACTTTCTCGATCCGTGGGGCAACCGGTTCGAGGTGGTCGACTACCGGGACATCCAGTTCGAGCGAACCGAGGGCGTGCAGCGCAAGCTGGGCGTGTCGGGGCTGCGGAAGCGAGAAGCCGCGCTCGACGAGATCCGCGATCGCGGGCTGGACTAGAACGTCAACGTCAACTGCGCTGGGTAGGGAGAGTGGCGACGCCGACGGGGTGCATAACGTCAACCTCGCGGTGGGTGCCGTCGTGAAGTTGACGAAACGCACCGTATAGGTGCGCAACGTCAACCTCGCCGGCGAGAGCCTCGCGAAGTTGACGAAATGCACCCTCCGCGCCGCGACGGCTCCCAGCCTCCCTACCCAGCCGCCGTTGACGTTCGCCCGTACGATGCCGCCGGATGCGCGTCCTCGCCCTCGCCGACAAGCGCCCGCTCGTCGATCCGGCGACGATCGCCGTGCAGAAGGGCGTCGACGCGGTGTTCTGCCTCGGCGACCTCGACCGCGCGTGGATCGAGTCGCTGATGTCGCTCGACCTGCCGCGCTTCGGCGTGCACGGCAACCACGATCCGGAGCACCTCCTGCGCGACCTCGAGGTCGAGGACCTGCACCTGCGGCGCACGCACGTCGGCGGGCTGACCGTGGCCGGGTTCGAGGGCTGCGTGCGCTACGGGAAGAACACGATCCACCAGTACACCCAGCGCGAGGCGACCAAGCTGGCCCGGCGGCTCCCGGCCGCCGACGTCCTGATCTGCCACTGCCCGCCGCTCGGGATCAACGACGACCCGGAGGATCCCGCGCACATCGGCTTCGCCGGGCTGCGCGAGTGGGTGGACGAGTACTGCCCCCGCCACGTGCTCCACGGCCACGTGCACCCGCTCCACGGCCAGGTCATGACCCGGCACGGCGACACGCGCGTGCACTGGATCTCAGGGTCGCGCGTGCTCGACCTGCGGTGACCCCGCTCAGGCGGCGTCGAGTGCGCGGCGCAGCGCCGACTCGGTCGGCGCGAGCGCCGAGCCGAGGCGCTCGACCGCGCCGGCGGCGTCGCCGTCGCCGACCTCGATCGAGTGGCAGAGCGTGGCCATGAACGTGGCCCCGATGTTCTGGCGCGCCGCCCGAGGAGATCCTCCGCATCATCCGCAGCTCCGCTCGCTGGTAGGAGCGCTCAGAGGGCGCTTCGGACTTCCCAGAGCTCGGGGTAGAAGCGCTTGCCCTGGGTGCCCTGCAGGTACTCGACGCCGCGCGAGCCGCCGGTCCCCGTGCGGCTGCCGATCTCGCGTGCCGCCATCAGCGTGTGGTGGTGGCGCCAGAGCGCGATCTGCTCGTCGTGGTCGACGAGCAGCTCCGCGACCTCGTGGAGCAGCGCCCGGACAGGGTCGTCGAGGTGGTTGCGGTAGAGGTCGGCCAGGTCGGTCGGCAGCTGCCCGGCGAAGACGTCGTACAGCTCGGGGCTGAGCGACTCGATCTCCCGGAACTGCCGCGACTGAAAGCCGGACGCGGGCGCCAGCGGGTCCCGGAACTCGAGGAAGCCCTCGGGACCCATCGTCTCGAGCACGTCGAGGTGGTCGAGCAGGAGCCGCTCGATCGCCACGGTTCGCTTGAGCGGCCGGATGGCCGCCTGGGGCCGGCGGGCCGCGAGCTCGTCGTGGGCCTTGCGAAGCTCGTGCAGGATGAGCTTGAACCACAGCTCGTAGGACTGGTGGACGATGATGAACAGCAGCTCGTCGTGCGCATCCGGGGTGAGCGGCTGCTGAAGCTCGAGGAGGTCGTCGATCCGAAGGTAGCCCGCGTACTCCGTACCCTGCTCGGGCGCGTCGAGCGCGTGGTTGACGAGCGCGTCGGCGGCCGCGTTCTGGGCTCGCGGAACGGACCGCAGCGTCCAGCGCTCGAACCCCTCCAGCGCGCGGGTGGCCTCGCCGTGCAGGGCCGCCATCTCCGGGTTCTTGACGCGGTACTCGCCGTTGACCTGCTTGGCGATGAGCTCGGAGTCGTTGACGACCTCGACCTCGGTGGCACCCAGCGCTCGCGCTCGGTCGAGGCCGAGCAGCAGCGCCCGGTACTCGGCGACGTTGTTGGTCGTGCGGCCGATCGCGACGGCGGTCTCGTCCACGACCTCGCCGTCGGGAGTCGACGCCACAGCAGCGGCGGCAGCCGGCCCGGGGTTGCCGCGCGAGCCGCCGTCCACGTGGACGACGAGGCGCACTACGCCGCGGTGAGCGGCGGCACGTCGCCGGGCACCCGGCGGCGGCGGCGGTCGCGCACCTCGCGCTGCCCTCCGCCTCCGGAGGTGGTGTCGCGGCGCTCCTTCTTGCGCCGGTCGACGATCACCTCGACGTTCGGATCATCTTCGTAGTAGGCCGAGAGCTTGGGGTACAGCTCGTCCGCGAGTGGCTCTGGTACGACGCAGTAGATCACGGTCTTCAACCTAACAAAGGCGCCGACGGCTCGAAATCGACCATCTGTCGAATCATGCGAGATGCAGCCTTCCTCGCTCGTCGGCGGCGGCGTTGACCTCCTGCTCGCCGGCATCGAGCTCGGCCAGCTCGTCGCCCTGGGCGTCGCGGCGGACGCCGCCGGCCTCGTCCGAGAGATCGATCTCGAAGCGGTACCAGCTCAGCTCCCACATCACGGTGATGGCAACCACGGCGGGCCGGTCGGTGCGCGGGCGCACGCTGACCGCGGGAGCGCCGAGCGAGCGCGCGACGCCGCCCACCGTGCGCGTGTGGTCGGAGCCGTTGAAGACCTCGAGCGCGCGCTGCATCTTGAGGTCGGCGTTGGTCGGCACGGCGCGCACGTGGCGGGGCCGCCGCGGCGGCTCCGGCGCGCGGCGCGAGGGCGCCTCGGCCTCCTCGGCGGCGGGCGCCTGCTCCTCGGCGGCGATCTCCTCGTCGACCTCGCGGGCGCGCTCCCGCCGCGCGCGGAAGCGCTCGAAGAAGCCCGAGCGCCCGTCGTTGCGGGTGTGGCGCAGCGTCAGGTCGTCGCCGCCGGACTCGCGGATCCAGCCCTCGTGCTGCGCGCGCGCCGTGCACAGGTCGCACACCTCGCGTCGTGACCCGCCGGCCAGGAACGTCTCCGCGTGCTCCCCGCGAAGAAGCGTCCGCCCGCAGATGTCGCAGGCGCTGTCCGTCACGTTCGGGCGGATGTCCCGGGTCCGGGCCACGGCCTCAAGGGTAGCCGCCTACGCCCGGACCTCTTCCTCCTCCTGGGCCTTCTCGACGACCTTCTGGGCGAGGTGCGACGGGACCTCCTCGTAGCGCAGGAACTCCATCGTGTACTCGCCCTGCCCGCCGGTGATCGAGCGCAGGTCGGGGGCGTAGGCGAGGATCTCGGCCATCGGCACCTCGGCCTGGACGTCGGTCATGCCGCCGACCGCCTCGGTGCCCAGCGGCCGCCCGCGGCGGGACGAGAGGTCGCCCATGACGTCGCCGACCGACTCGTCGGGCACGGACGCCGTAAGCAGCATGATCGGCTCCAGCAGCACCGAGCCGGCCTGCTCGAGCGCCTGCTTCATGGCCAGCGACCCGGCCATCTTGAAGGCCATCTCGGAGGAGTCGACGGAGTGGTAGGAGCCGTCGAACAGCCGCACGCGCACGCCCTTGACCGGGTAGCCGGCCACCGCGCCGTGCTGCATGGCGTCGAGCACGCCCTTCTCGACCGCGGGGATGAACCCGGTCGGGATCACGCCGCCCTTGATCGCGTTGACGAACTCGAACACGTCCTCTGAGTCCATGTCGAGCGGCTCGATCTCGATGTGGCAGTCGCCGAACTGGCCGCGGCCGCCGGTCTGCTTCTTGTGCCGGCCGTGCGCCTTGGCGCCCCGGCGGATCGTCTCCTGGTACGGCACGCGCGGCGGCTTGAGGATGACCTCGGCGCCGAACCGCGCCCGCATGCGCTCCACCACGACCTCGACGTGGATCTGCGACAGCCCGGCGACGATCTGCTCGCCGGTCTGGGGGTCGCGGTGCAGGTCGATCGTCGGGTCCTCTTCCTGCAGCCGCCGCAGCGCGGTGAAGACCTTGTCCTCGTCGCCCTTGGAGGCGGGCTCCATCGAGAACGCCATGACCGGGGCGGGAAGCTTGACCGACGGCATCTGCACCGGCTCGTCGCGCGCCGCGAGCCAGTCGCCCGCGCGCGTCTCCTTGAGCTTGGCCACCGCGCCGATGTCGCCCGGGCCGAAGGCGTCGGTCTGCTTGACCTCCTTGCCCTGGGGCACGAGCAGCTGCCCGATCCGCTCCTTGTGGTGGGTGCGCGTGTTCATCACGTGCGTGTCGTGCGTCGCGACGCCCTGGTAGACGCGGAAGAGGTTGATGCGGCCGGCGTACGGGTCGGCGCGCGTCTTGAACACGTAGGCGAACATCTCGCCGTCGGGGTCGGGCTCGAGCTTCATGTTCTCGAGCTCGAGGCCGCCGTGCTGGACCGGCGACGGCAGGTCGTCGACGATCGCGTCGAGCAGGCGGTTGGACCCCAGGCGGGTCGTCGCCACGCCGCAGGTGACGGGGAAGATGTGGCCGTGGTCGGTGCCGTCCTCGAGCGCGGTCACGATCTCGTCGTGGGAGATCTCCTCGCCCTCGAGGTAGCGCTCCATCAGCGCCTCGGAGTTCTCCGCGACCTCGTCCATGAGCTTCTCGCGGTACTCCTGCGCGAGGTCGGCCATGTCCTCGGGGATCGGGATCTCCTTGCAGCTTCCGTCGGCGTACTCGTACGCCTTCATGTCGACGAGGTCGATCACGCCGCGCGTCTCGTGCTCGGCGCCGATCGGGATCTCGGTCGCCACGACGTGCGGGCCGAACGCGTCCTTGAGCGCGTCGAGGACGCGGAAGAAGTCGGCCCGCTCGCGGTCGAGCATGTTCACGTACACCAGCCGGGCGACGTTGAGCTCGCGTGCCCGCTCCCACAGGCGGTGCGTGCCGACCTCGACGCCGAGCACGCCGTTGACGACGAACACCGCGGACTCGCACACGCGCAGCGCGCCGAGCGCGTCGGCGATGAACGATGGCTCGCCGGGCGTGTCGATGAGGTTGACCTTCACGTCCCGCCACTCGAACGACGCCAGCGAGGCGGAGATCGACATCCCGCGCGCCTTCTCGTCGTCGTCGGAGTCCGAGACGGTCGTGCCGTCGGCCACCGAGCCGAGCCGGGACGTCGCGCCGGCCTCGTGCAAGAGGGCCTCGTGCAGCGACGTCTTCCCGCTCCCCCGGTGGCCGACTAGCGCCACGTTGCGAATCCTGTCTGCGGCCTGCATATGCCAACTCCTCCCTCTCGGCGGAAGGCGGGAGGCTATCTGAGAGCGTCGCCTTGCAGGCGCGACTTCAGGCGCAGGACGGCCTTGGTGTGGAGCTGGGAGATGCGCGACTCGGTGACGCCCAGGACCTCGCCGATCTCCCGCAGCGTCAGGTTCTCGTAGTAGTAGAGCGCGATCACGAGCTTCTCGCGCTCGGGCAGGGCCGAGATGGCGTCGGCGAGCCGGTCCTTGAGCTCGGAGGCGTCGAGCAGCTGCTGCGGGTCGGGAGCGTCCGGGTCCTGCAGCGTGTCGAGCAGCGAGACCTGGTCGCCGGAGGCGTCGGACACCGCCCACAGCTCGTCGAGCGCGACGACCGTGGAATTGGAGATCTTGACGAGCGCCTCCTGGAACTCGTCGACGGCCATGTTGAGCTCGCGCGCCATCTCCTCGTCGGTCGGCGTGCGGTGCAGGCGGTGCTCGAGCTTGCTGTAGGCGCGCTCGATCTCACGCGCCCGGGCGCGGACCGAGCGCGGCACCCAGTCGAGCGCGCGCAGCTCGTCGATGATCGCGCCCTTGATGCGGGTGATCGCATACGTCTCGAACTTGATCTCGCGCTCGATGTCGAAGCGCTCGATGGCGTTGATGAGCCCGATCAGCCCGTAGGAGATGAGGTCGGCCTCCTCGACGTGCGCCGGGAGGCCGGAGGACATCCGGCCGGCGACGTACTTGACGAGCGGCGAGTACGCGACCACCAGCTTCTCGCGAGCGGGCTCGGAGCCGTCGCCCTTATACCTGCGCCAGAGTTCTTTGAGCTCGAGTGCTTTGACGTTGGTTTCCAGAGCCTGCTCCCGTTAAGCCCGCGGATGGCTACGCAAATAAGCGGCGCGGAGGCGAGCCGACTCTACTCGAGTGTAGACCTGCGTCGTCGAGATGGAGGAGTGTCCCAACAATTCCTGGATCGCCCGCAAATCCGCACCACCTTCCAGTAGATGGGTGGCGAACGAGTGTCGCAGGGCGTGCGGATGCACCTTTCCCTGGGCGGCGGCGTGGCGCGCCCACACTCGCAGGCGCCGCCGGACGTCCGATGTCGAGAGCCGCCGGCCCGACTTGGAGAGGAACAGCGCGGGGTCGCCGTCCGCGCGTGCGAGCGTAGGGCGGCCGCGCTCGAGGTAGTCGGCCACGGCCATCAGCGCGAGCTCCCCGGCGGGCACGAAGCGCGTCTTCGCACCCTTGCCCTCGACGCGGACCTGCTCGCCGTCGAGGTCGAGCGAGCCGACGTCGAGGTTCACCAGCTCCTCGGCGCGCAGCCCGCACGCGTAGGCCAGCTCGAACAGCCCGCGGTCGCGCAGCTCGAGCGGCGTGCCGGCCGGGATGCGGTCGAGCAGCGCGGCCACGTCGGCGGGCTTGATCGGCCGCGGCAGCGTGTGCGGGAGCCGCGGCGCCGGGAGCAGGTCGGCGGGGTTGGCGCTCATGTCGCCGTGCTCGACCATCGAGCGGAAGAACGCGCGCGTGGCGGCGAGCTTGCGGGCGAGCGTCCGCGGGGCGGCGCCCTTGTCGGACATGCGGGCGGCGTAGCCGCGAAGCAGCCGGTAGCTGACGGTCGACGGCTCGAACCCCTGGGCGGCGGCCCACGTGGCCAGCTCGCCGACGTCGGCGCCGTACGCGCGGCGGGTCCGCTCGGCCGCGCCGCGCCGCTGCAGGTCGCGGTCGAAGCGCCGCAGGGCGGCGCTCCAGGCGTCGCTAGCCTGCGAAACCGTGGCGGTCTTCTTCATCGACACCTCCACGGGTCAGGTGGCGACCCAGCGCCAGCTCGTGGAGGCGGGCCTCGCGCCGTCGGACGCGCCGCCGCCGCGTCCGTGGCACCCGATCCAGGGCACGCGCGACGCGACCACCATGTGGTACGCGGTGATGCGCAAGGAGGTGCGGCCAGGAGTGTTCATCGGCGCCCTCTGTTTTCGCCACTCCGACCATCACGCCTCCTTGCTGCATGGCGGGTGGCACGAGGTGCCGGTCGACGAGATCGCGCCGCGCTAGGCGATGTAGACGGGCGCGCCGACCGGAACCTGGTCGTAGAGCTCGATCACCTCGGGGATCCGCATGCGGATGCACCCGTGGGAGGCGGCGGTGCCGATCGAGCCCGAGGCGTCGGTGCCGTGGATGCCGGCGCCGTCGTAGATGCCCATCCAGCGGGCCTTCAGCGGATTCTGAGGCGTGCCGCCGGGGACGACGGTGCCCGCGAGGTCGCCCGCCCAGTCCGAGTTGGGGACGCTCCACGCCGGGTTCACGGCCTTGTTCTGGATGCTGTAGAGCCCCGCGGGCGTCTCGAGGCCCACCTGGCCGACGGCGATCCCGTAGGTCTTGGCGAGCTTGAGGTCCTTGTAGAACGAGAGCGAGAACGACCCGCGGTTGACGATCAGGACGGCCGGATACTTCTTGGCCAGGGCCGCGGTCGTGACCTTCGGCTCGACGACCTTGGTGCGCAGGCGCACCATCCGGCGCCGGCCCATGTCGAGCAGCTCGCGCTCGATCTCGCGCCGCAGGCCGCGCTTGACGGCCAGCCCGTCGCGCGAGGCGACCGGCTCGACCTGGCCGGACTCGAGGTCGAGCGATGCGTCGCGCGGCTCGACCGTGACCTTCTTCTTGACGCGGCTGACGAGCCGGCGGACGGCGGCGCTGTCCCACGCCACCTTGGCCTCGACCTCGGTGTCGAGCGCCTCGCCGCGGACCTCGCGCCAGGTGCGCGTGAAGACGTTGCCGTCGGTCGACGCGGCCATCGCGCGGTCGACCGAGCCGTCGACGTCGACCGCGATCGACGCCTGCTCGGCCGTCAGCCGGAAGCGCCGGCCCTTGTGGCGCACGGTCACGGGCCGGGTGAGCGGCTCGACGATCGCGGCCTGCAGCTTGGCGCGGGCGCGCTCGGGCTCGAGGCCGCCGACGTCGACGCCGTTTACGCTCACACCCTCGGCGATCTTCTTCGTGACCTGGCGGTCGAACGCGTACAGGCTTCCCGCGCCCACGAGGAGCACGGCGATCGCGAGAGTGAGGACGGCGAGGAGACGGCGAGGCACGGGGATTGAGAATGCGGCTTACTCGCACTCGCAAGCTCGCGCGAGCGCCTTGATTACAGGGTAGGAGACGGCGCGGACTGCAACTACCCCTGAAATTAAGCTGGCGTTACACCGTGCCCTTGCGCCTGACATTCGGGCTCCAGCGCAGGAACTCCTCCACCTCGCGCTCGTAGCGGTAGCCGCCGGTGCCCTCGAGCAGCGGCCTCGCCCGCTGCGCCTCGGCGTACCGGAGCACCGTCTCGCGGCTGGTGAAGCCGAAGCCGAAGCCCGCGCCCTTGAGCGCGCGGTTGTCCAAGCCGCGCCCGTATCTGAGCTGGTTGAGCACCTCGCCCGGCACCCGGACGCCTACGCGGCGCAGCCCGGCGGCGGCCAGCGAGGCGCCCCAGGGCGGCAGGATCGGCGCGGGCGGGCGGCCGAGCAGCGAGCACACCTCCGAGAGCGCGAGCACGCCGTCGCCGGCGGCGTTGTAGACGCCGGGCAGCTCGTGCTCGACGGCGAAGCGCAGTGCGCCGACGAGGTCGTCCTCGTGGATGAACTGGTAGCGCGGGTCGAAGCCGAGGATGCACGGCACGGCCGGCAGGGCGAACAACCGGGTGTGCGTCGTGTCGAGCCCCGGCCCGAGCGAGTTGGCGAACCGCAGCACGGTCACGGTCACGTCCGGGTTGCGACGCGCGAAGCCCTCGACAGCCTTCTCGGCCTCCACGATGTCCGCCTCCAGGCGCGTGCGCGGCGGGTGCGGGCGCTGCATCGCCTCGGTGAAGAAGGCCGGGTCGTCGCGCTCGCAGCCGTAGTAGTGGGCAGAGGACTTGAAGACGACCTTGCGCACCGGCGAGTCCGGCCCGCCGCAGGCGGCGAGGATGTTCATCGTGCCGATCACGTTGGCCTCGTGGGCCGCACGGGCGCTCGCGTGCAGCGAGTCGACGACCAGCCGCGAGTCGATCACCGTGTCGATGTCGGCGGCGTGCACGATCCGCCGCAGCAGCGCGTGCTGGAGCCCGACGCGGACGAACTCGGTGCGCTCCAGCTCGCACGTCGGGTCGTCGTGGCTGACGCCGATGATCGCTTCCACCCCGGGCTCGCGCTCGAGCGCCTGCGCCAGCCGGCCGCCCCACAGCGTGGAGATGCCGGTGACGAGGATTCGCCGCGACGTCATCCCAGCCACACCGACCGCCGGTGCGACACGAGGTCGACGAGCTCGTCCTGGATCCGCGCGCGCACGTCCTCGGCGACCGTCTGCACGAGGCCCTTGTCGTCCCACGGCGCCTCGCCCCACTGGTCGGTCGGGATCGGCTCGAGGAAGCGGATGCGGAACTTGGCCGGCAGGTAGGCCGCGCCGAGCAGCCCGAGGTGCGGGAACAGCGGCGTCACGGGGAAGTAGATGAGCTTGGTGAGCCGCTGGAGCAGGCCGATCTGGGCGAACGTCGGCATCGCCTCCTCGGCCCCGAGCACGGCGATCGGGACGATCGGCGTCCTGGCGCGCATCGCCGCCTCGACGAAGCCGCCGCGCCCGAACCGCCGCAGCCGGTAGCGGTCCTTGTAGAGCTTCTCGCTCCCCTTGCGGCCCTCGGGGAAGACGAGCACGAGCTGCTGCTCGTCGTCGAGCAGGCGGTGGACGTTGGCCGGGTGGGCGGGGACGCCGCCGAGCTTGTTCACGAGCATCGCGAGCCCGGGGTAGCCCTTGAAGAAGTGCTCGACGGTGAGGTGAAGCGGGCGCGGCCGGGAGTGCTCCTCCTTGATCGCCTTGGCGATCATCGCCGCGTCCGGGGGCAGCGCCCCGGCGTGGTTGGAGACCAGCAAGGCGCCGCCGGTGGCCGGGACGTGCTCGACGCCCTCGACCTCGCAGCGGAACCAGTAGTGGTAGAGGAAGTCGTAGAGCGTCGCGTCGATCAGCCCCTCGACGCGCTCCGAGCGCCCCCAGTCCGTGACCTGGCGGTCGGGCTCGATCGCGGGCAGCAGCGCTCGCCCGTCGTCCGTGGGCTGGGCGGCGGGCAGCGCGGGGAGCTCGCTCATCGCTTTAACCTAGAGCGCCGTGCCGAGCGTGTACCGCGATACCTTCGAACGGGCCCGCAACGGCATCCTGCGGCCGGGGCCGGACCCCACGTATGCGGACGGGGACGACGCGCAGTGGATGCAGGTCGACTGGCCCGCCCTCACCCGCCGGATCCGGGTCGACGGCGGCGACGTCGTCGTGGTCGACAGCGGCGGGGACGGCCCGCCGTTGCTGTTCCTGCACGGCCTCGGCGGGATCTGGCAGAACTGGCTCCTGAACCTGCCGGCCTTCATGGGCACGCATCGGGTCGTGGCGATCGACCTGCCGGGCTTCGGCCAGTCGGAGATGCCGGCCGGGAAGCTCTCGATCCCCGGCCTCGCGCGCACGGTCGACGTGGTGTGCCGCGAGCTGGGGCTCGAGGATCCGCTGGTGGTGGGGAACTCGATGGGCGGGTTCGTGGGCGCTGAGCTCGCCGTCACGTTCCCCACGCGCGTGTCGAAGCTCGTGCTGGTGGCTGCGGCCGGGCTGTCGACCGAGTACCTCGTGCGCGAGCCGCTGCTGGCCGGCGCGCGCGTGTGGGCCGTGCTCACGGCGCGGACCGGCGTGCGGGCGGAGATCGCCGTCACGCGCCCGCGGCTGCGCCGGGCCGCCCTGCAGATCGTCGTCCGCTATCCCGAGCGCCTGTCGGTGCCGCTGGCGATCGAGCTCGTGCGCGGCGCCAACGCGCCCGGCTTCATCCCGGCCTTCGACGCGCTGATGCGCCACTCGTTCCGCGACAACCTGGAGCGGATCGAGATCCCCGTGCTGATCGTGTGGGGGCGCAACGACATCCTCGTGCCGGTCGACGACGCCGAGATGTACGAGCACCTGATCGGGGAGAACGCCCGCAGCGTGATCTTCGACGACACCGGGCACCTGCCGATGCTCGAGCGCCCCAGCCGCTTCAACGAGCTGCTCACCGGGTTCATCGCCGGCGAGCGCGAGCCGGAGCGCGGCGTGGAGGGCGTCAGCGCGTGATCGCGCCTTCGGAGGCGCTCGAGACCAGCTTCGCGTACTTGGCGAGCACGCCGCCGGCGGCCGCCGGCGCGGGCGGCTCGTAGCCCTCGAGCCGGCGGGCGATCTCCTCGTCGGAGAGCTCGACGTCGATGCGGCGGTTGGTCACGTCGATCGTGATGACGTCGCCGTTCTCGACCGCCGCGATCGGGCCGCCGTGCACGGCCTCGGGAGCGATGTGGCCGGCCATGAACCCGCGCGTGGCGCCCGAGAAGCGCCCGTCGGTGAGCAGCGCGACCTCGTTGCCGAGCCCCTCCCCCACGAGCGCCGCCGTGACCGCGAGCATCTCGCGCATGCCCGGTCCGCCGGCGGGGCCCTCGTTGCGGATCACGACGACGTCGCCGGGCAGGATCTCGCGGCGCGTGACGGCCGCCATCGCCGCCTCCTCGCCGTCGAACACCCGCGCCGGGCCGCGGTGGTGGACCCGCTCGTGGCCGGAGAGCTTGACCACCGAGCCCTCGGGGGCGAGGTTGCCGCGCAGGATCGCGAGCCCGCCGGTGGCCTTGAGCGGGTCGGCGAGCGGGCGGACGACCTGCTGGCCGGGCGTTTCCTCCGCTGCGCGGGCGTGCTCGCCGATCGTCTTGCCGGTCACGGTGATCGGGGCTTCGTGGAGCTTGCCGGCCTCCAGCAGGCGGGCGGCGACCACGGCCGTGCCACCGGCGGCGTGCATGTCGGTCGCCACGTAGCGCCCGCCGGGCTTGAGGTCGCACAGCAGCGGCGTGGCGGCGGCGATGCGGTCGAAGTCGTCGATCGAGAGCGGCACGCCGGCCTCGCGCGCGACCGCGAGCAGGTGCAGCACGGCGTTCGTCGAGCCGCCGCTCATGGCGACGGCGGCGATGCTGTTCTCGAACGCCTCGCGCGTGAGGATGTCGCTCGGCCGCTGGCTGCGGCGCAGCACGTCCATCACGAGCACGCCCGCGTCGTAGGCCGCCTGCGCCTTGCTCTGGTCCTGCGCGGGGACATCGCTCGGGCCCATCGGCGAGATGCCGAGCACCTGGAAGGCCATCGCCATCGTGTTGGCGGTGAACTGGCCTCCGCAGGCGCCGGCGCCGGGGCTGGCGACGTTCTCCAGCGCGATCAGCTCCTCCTCGGTGATCTTGCCGGCCGCGTGCGCGCCGATCGCCTCGAACACCTCCTGGATCGTCACGTCCTGGCCGTTGTGGCGGCCGGGCGGGATCGAGCCGCTGTACAGCATCAGGCCGGGGAGGTCGAGCCGGGCGAGCGCCATCACGGTGCCGGGGATCGTCTTGTCGCAGCCCGAGAGCGCGACCACGGCGTCGAACAGGTGGCCGAGGGCGACGAGCTCGATCGAGTCGGCGATCACCTCACGGCTCACGAGGCTCGTCTTCATGCCGGACGTGCCCATCGTGATGCCGTCGGAGATCGCGATCGTGTTGAACTCCATCGGCGTGCCGCCGGCCGCGCGGATCCCCTCCTTGACCTTCGCGGCGAGCGCCCGGTGGTTGAAGTTGCACGGCATCGTCTCCGTCCAGGTGGAGGCGACGCCGACGATCGGCTTGGCGAGGTCGTCGTCGCCGAAGCCGATGCCCTTCAGGTAGGCGCGGGCGGCCGCGCGCGGCGGCCCTTCGGTGAGGGCGCGGGAGTTGTGCTTGGGATCCAGGCCCGGGTTGGCCTGGCGCTCGTCGAGCGCCGTCACAGGCCGAGCGGCCCGGGGTTGTTGGGCCTGGCCGTCGGCGGCGAGGGGTCGGTGGGGGCCGTGCCGCCGCCGGCGCGGCGCTCGAGGCGCTCGCGCTCCCAGCGACCGAGGCGCCAGATGTCGCGCTGGACCTGCTTGGGGTCGACCTGGCGGCCCGGCAGGTGCAGGTTGGCCTCCGAGATCAGCCGCCGCTCGTCGCCCTTCAGCGCCATCCACTTGGCGAGCACGTCGTCGGAGTCGGGCAGGCGGGCGGAGCCGTAGGGGCGCGTCTCGTCGGGGAACTCGACGCAGTACTCGTTCAGCAGCTGGCCGGTCATCGGCAGGTAGGCCACGATCGGCTTGTGCGGGTAGATCAGGTATGCGTACGGGAGGCCGCGCAGGTCGCGCGCGGTGTCGGCGGGCAGCCCGGCCTGACCGCCCCAGACGCGGATCAGCCCGAGGTCGCGGTACATCGCCCACTCGTCCTCGTTCACACACGACTTCAGCAGCTCGCGGGCGCGCTGCTCGGCGCGCCGCTCGCGGCCGGGGTCGTACGGCGCCGCCACGCCGCGCTTGCGCGCCTCGCGGCGGGCGTGCCGCGCCTCGAGCCGGCGCTCGATGTACGGCCACGCGATCTCGGACAGCAGCGCGATGATGACGATGGCGGTGGCGCAGAGCGCGAAGATCACGCGGTGGCCCTCGCGCTCAAGCGGCGCCGCTCGCCGTGCGCGCCTCGCCGGACCCGCCCGCGGCGCGCGGGAAGAAGATGACCCGGTCGGTGCCGGCCGGGACCTGCTCGAACGACGCGATCATCTCCGCCTCGCGCCGGCCGGTCTCGGTCGTCAGCGGCACGGCCGCCCACATCCCGAGGTCGAGCTGGCGCCGGAACTCCTCGACGAGCGCGTCGTGCTCCTCGGCGACCTCGGGGTCGCCTTCGGCGATCAGCTGCTCGCCATGGCCCGGACGCATGCGGAGGAACTTCATCCCGCGGGCGATTATGGCAGAGGACCTGCGGCTGCCCGCGGTGTGTCGGCGCCTGAAGCGGCCCGGCTGGTCAGGTCGAAGACGTCGACGGGCCCCGGACCGGCTCCGAGGTCGCGGATCCCGGAAGCCACGGCCTCGCCGGCGATCCGCTTCGCGGCGCGTGCGGCCTCCAGCGGCGTGTGGCCGAGCGCGAGGTGGGCGGCGAGCGCCGACGAGTGGGTGCAGCCCGACCCGTGCGCCGCCCCGTCGGGGTGCCGCTCGCCGGGGATCAGGTGAATGGCGTCGCCGTCGAAGAACACGTCCGTGGCCTGCTCGCGGTGGCCGCCGGTCACCACGACCGCGCTTGGGCCGAGCGCGTGCAGCCGCCGCGCGAGCTCCTCGACGTCGTCGTCCTCGTCCCCGGCCAGCACGCGGGCCTCGGGGACGTTCGGCGTGATCACCGTGACGCGCGGGAGCAGCTGCTCGACGATCGCCGCGCGGGCGGGCTGGTCGAGCAGCACGGCACCCGACTCGGCGACCATCACGGGGTCCAGGACGATCGGCGTGCCGGGATCGAGCAGCTCGAGCGCCTCGCACACCGCCTTGACGATCTCGGCGGTCCCCAGCATCCCGATCTTCACCGCGTCGACCCCGATGTCCTCGGCCACCGCCCGCACCTGCGCGACGATGAACTCGCCCGGCACCGGGTGGATGCCGGTGACGCCGACGGTGTTCTGCGCGGTCAACGCGGTGATCGCCGTCATCCCGTGAACCCCCGAGCGGGCGAACGCCTTCAGGTCGGCCTGGATGCCGGCGCCACCGCCCGAATCCGAGCCGGCGATCGAGAGAACGGCAGGAACCCGCACGCGTCTGAGAGTAGAAACCTCTCGGAGCCGGCCGCGCTTGCCGGCAATGCGGCTGCGGCGGGTCAGAGCGCGACCTGGTAGCGGCCGCCGAAGCCGCGGCTGACGAGGCCGAGGGACTCGAGCTCCCCGAGGCCGGCGAGCACGGCGCGGGGATGGAGGCCCGTGGCGGCGAGCATCGAGAGCGTGGAGTGGCCCGCGCCGATCGCCTCGAGGATCTCGCGCAGGCCCTCGTCGAGCTCCGGGCCGGCAGCCGGGCCGCGAGCGTAGCTGTCGCCCGTGATCTCGGCCAGCGCGTCGAGCGCGTCGCCGAGGTTGCGCACGAGCACGGCGCCGTCGCGGATCAGGTTGTTGGTGCCGGCGGCGCCCGCGCAGGTGACCCGGCCGGGGATGGCGGCGACCGTGCGTCCGAGCTCGGCCGCGAAGTCGGCCGTCGTGAGCGACCCCGAGCGCTCGGTGGCCTCGACGACCACGGTCGCGCGCGCGAGCGCGGCGATCAGGCGGTTGCGGGCGACGAACGCCCAGCGGTGGATCCCGACGCCCGGCGGCATCTCCGAGACCACCGCCCCGGCCGCTCGCACCGCCGCGTAGAGCTGCCGCTTGGATGCCGGGTACGGCCGCTCGGCCCCGCCCGCGAGGACGGCCACCGGCGGCGCCGCGCCCTCCAGCGCCCCGGCGTGCGCGGCCGAGTCGACCCCGAGGGCGAGCCCCGACACGACGCTCACCGCGGCGCTCGAGATGCCGCGACCGAGGTCGCGCGCGACGGCGAGGCCGTAGTCCGTCGCCCGTCGCGCGCCGACGATCGCGACCGCGTCGGGGAGCCCGACGCACGCGAGGTCGCCGGCCACGTGCAGCACCGCGGGCGGGTCGGCGAGATCGCTCAGAGGCGGCGGATACGCCTCCTCGCAGCGGCAGACGGCCAGCAGGCCGGCGTCCCGCAGCCGCTCGCGGGCCGCGCCGGCATCGAACCCGTCATACCGGCGCCGCACCCGAAGGTCCGCGCTGGCGTCGAGCAGCACGTCGTCGGCGAGCGCGAGCACCCGCGACGGCGCGTCGCGCTTGCGCCACTCGATGTCGAGCCAGCCGGCCAGCGCAGCGACGAGGTCCGCGCGCCGCAGGCAGTCGTCGCACGCGCTCACGCGCCACCCGCGCCGGGGAGGCGGACGCGACGCCTCGCGGCGGCGCCCGGCGTCATACGGCGGCCGCCAGCGTCGGCTGCTCGAGGCGCAGGCCGGCGGCGATGTGGACGTGGTCGGGGCCCACGATGTCGCTGCCCTCGAGGTCGGCGACGGTTCGGGCGACGCGCAGGACGCGGCCGTGGCCGCGGGCGCTGAGGCGGTGGCGGTCGTGGAGCTCGTAGAGCAGCCGCAGGGCGCTCGGCGCGGGCGCCGCGGTCTCGCGCATCACCCGCGGCGTCATGTCGGCGTTGCAGGTGAGGCCGTAGGCGGAGAGGCGGTGCGCCTGGCGCTCGCGGGCCTCGATCACATGGGCGCGCACGACGGCCGACGGCGGCGCGACCTCGTCGCGGAGGGCGTCGGCCGGCGGGCGGGCGACCGGGACGAGCACGTCGATGCGGTCGAGCAGCGGGCCGGAGAGGCGCCGCTGATGGCGCGCGAGGTCCGCCGCCGTGCAGCGGCAGGCCTCGTCGCCCATCCCGCACGGGCACGGGTTGGAGGCCGCGACGAGCATGAACCGCGTCGGGAAGACGACGACCTGCTGGCCGCGCACGATCGTCACGCGCCCGTCCTCGAGCGGCTGGCGCAGGGCCTCGAGGCTCGGGCGGTTGAACTCCGACAGCTCGTCGAGGAACAGCACCCCGTGGTGGGCGAGCGTCGCCTCCCCGGGCTGCGGGTGCGCGCCACCTCCTACGAGCCCCGAGGCCGAGACCGTGTGGTGCGGCGCCCGGAACGGCCGCTCGAGCACCAGCCCGCCGCCCCCGTGCAGGCCGGCGACGGAATGGATGCGCGTGACGTCGATCGCCTCCACCGGGCCCATCGGCGGCAGGATCGACGGCAGCCGCCGCGCCAGCATCGTCTTGCCGGTCCCCGGCGGACCGTGCATGTAGAGGTTGTGGCCGCCGGCGGCGGCGACCTCGAGCGCCGGGATGAGCGCGTTCTGGCCGCGGACGTCCGCGAGGTCGAGCATCGGCTCGTGCTCCGGCTCCTCCGGCGGCTCGGGGAGCGGCGCGGGCGCGGCTCGTCCCGCGAGCACGTCGACCGCCTCGCGCAGCGAGTCGACCCCCAGCACGGCGACCCCCGGGACGAGCGCGGCTTCGCGCGCGCGGCTGCGCGGGACCACGAGCCGCGAGAGCAGGTGCCGGCGGGCGCCCTCGGCGATCGCCAGCGCGCCGCGGATCGAGCGCACGTCGCCGGACAGCGACAGCTCCCCGACGATCGCGCAGTCGGCGACCGCCTCGCCGTCCAGCTGCTCGGAGGCGACGAGGATCGCCATCGCGAGCGGCAGGTCGAACCCCGGGCCGACCTTGCGCAGGTACGCGGGGGCGAGGTTGGCGGTGATGCGCAGCTGCGGGAACACGTGCCCCGAGTTCGTGATCGCCGACTGGACGCGCTCGCGCGCCTCACGGACCGCCTTGTCCGCCAGGCCGACGATCGCGAACGCCGGCAGGCCTTGCCGGATGTCGGCCTCGACCCACACGCGCCGCGACGTGACGCCGTCGATGGCGAACGTGGTGACGCGCGCGATCACGGGCGCCCCAGCATCACGACCGGCGCCCGCACGAACCCGCATGCGGCCAGCGTCGGGACAGGCGCCCGCGCGAGGTCAAGCGCAGCGGCATCAGAACGCGCCCTCAAGGTGGTCGAGGCGCACGAGCTCCCCGCGCTCGTCGATTGTGACCCCCACCGCGTCGAAGCGCAGCTCGGCGCCGAACGGCCGATCCGTGACTACGGCGAGCCAGGCTGCGGCCATCTTGCGCACCTGGCGGCGCTTGCGCTCGTGCAGGCTGTCGAACGGCGAGCCCGATCCCAGCCGGCGCGACTTGACCTCGCAGAACACGATCGTGCGCTCGTCCTCCTCGGCGAGCACGAGGTCGAGCTCGCCGAACCTCGTCCGGTGATTGCGGGCGAGCACGCGGTAGCCGAGCCGCGAGAAGTGCTGCGCGGCGAGGTCCTCCCCGCGGCGCCCGAGCTCCTTGGTGCGGTCGGCTGAGATCACGCGAGCGACCGTATGGCCGCCCGCAGAACGGATCACCGCCCAGGTGTCACGAATCCGTGCCGAAACGCTCGCGAGGGAGACGCGTTCGGCGGGGGCTCGCGAGCCGGGTTAGAGCGCCAGCTGCTGGTACGCCATCGACTGGAACGACATGCGGTGCAACGGCGAGACCCCGAGGCGCTCGATCGCCGCGCGGTGCTCCGGCGTCGAGTAGCCGACGTGGGCGGCGAACTCCCAGCCCGGGTAGCGCTCCTCCATCCGCTGCATGAAGCGGTCGCGCGTGACCTTGGCGATCACGGACGCGGCGGCGATCGCCGCACTGGTCGCGTCCCCGCCCACGACGGGGCGCTGATCGAACCCCGTGGGCGGCACCGGGAAGCCGTCGGACAGGCACAGGCAGCCTTCGCGCCCGACCCGCCGCAGCGTGTCCGACAGCGCGGCGAGGTTGGTCTTGTGCAGCCCGCGCTCGTCGATCCCGCGCACGCAGCGCGACGTGACCGCAACGCGCGTGGCGATCCGCAGCACCCGCGGGTAGAGCTGCTCGCGCATCTCGATCGTGTGCTGCTTGGAGTCGTTCAGCGCCGACAGGGCCCGCAGGTCGGCCAGCGTCAGCCGCTCGTAGTCGAACAGCACGGCCGCGGCGACGAGCGGCCCGGCCAGGCACCCGCGCCCCGCCTCGTCCGCCCCCGCGACGAAGCGCACGCCGAGCCGGCGGTCGAACCCGAAGAGCCGGCTCCCGGACGTCCGCTTGCGGCGCCGGCGCCGAGTCTCGCGAGCGACGCCGTCGGCGCTAGAGGAGGCCGATCCGCTTGGGCGGCCAGTAGGTGGCGAAGGCCTCGCCGATGATCCAGTCCTCGGGGACGGGACCCCAGAAGCGGCTGTCTTCCGAAGAGCCACGGTTGTCGCCCATCATGAAGTAGTGACCGGCGGGAACGGTCAATTCGCGCGGGAACGTGCAGTCGTCGCCGCCTCCGCAGGGGAGCGAGAACGACTCGTCCTGGCGCCTGCCGTTGAGGATCACGCGGCCTTCGTCGAGCCGGATCCGGTCCCCCGGGCCCGCCACCACGCGCTTGATGAAGTTGTCCTCGGACTGCTCCCCGGTCGGGCGGCCGCACACCTGCCCCTCCGGAGGTTGGGTGCCGCAGTCCGGCTCGACCTGCGGCTCGGCGCCGACCGGCGGGTGGAAGACGACGACGTCGCCCACCTCGGGCGTCCCGAAATGACCGCCCAGCCGGTTCACGAGCACGCGCTGGCCGATCTCGAGCGTCGGCACCATCGACTCGCTCGGGATGCGGTAGGGCTTGACGAGGAACGCCTGGATGGCGAGCGCGAGCCCGAGCGCGACGGCGACGATGAGGACCAGCTCGAGCAGCGAGCCCGACGCCGACGACGCCTTTGCCGCCACGGGGCCTACTTGGACTCGTCGGCCGCGGCGGCTGCCTCGGCGTCCGCAGACGCCTCGACCTCTGCGGTCTCCTCGGCCTCCGGAGCCTCGGCACCATCGGCCTCGTCGGCCGCGACGATCTCGTCTTCGGCGGCGACGGTCTCGTCGGCCAGGGCGCTCTCCTCGCCCTCCGCCGGAGCGTCGGCGAGCGCCTGCTCGTCGACCGCCTCGCCGGGCACCTCGTCGTCGGCCGCCGCGGCGGCCTCGACCGCCTCGGCATCGTGCAGGAGCCCCGCCTCGACGGCCTGCTCGGGGCCCACGTAGCGCCGCTCGCGCACCCGGGCGCGCTTGCCGACGCGACCGCGCAGGTAGTAGAGCTTGGCCCGCCGCACGTCGCCGCGGGCGGCGACCTCGATCCGCTCGATCTTCGGCGAATGCACGGGGAACGTGCGCTCGACGCCGACGCCGAACGAGTTCTTGCGGACCGTGAACGTCTCCCGCACACCCTCGCCCTGGCGCTTGATCACCACGCCCTCGAAGACCTGCGTGCGGCGCCGATTGCCCTCGACGACCTGGAAGTGGACCCGGACGCGGTCACCCGCCTGGAAGGCGGGGACACGGCGAAGTTGCTGACGCTCGAGGCTGTCGATGACGGTGCTCATGGCAAAGAAAGACCGCGGCGCCAGACGGGAGAAAGAGCGGCGGCACGCGGGCGGATCATGGTAGCGAACGGCGCCGGCTCTGCTCGCGCCGCCACTCGCGGATCCGCTCGTGATGGCCGGAGAGCAGCACGTCGGGCACGGTCCACCCGCGCCAGTCGGCCGGGCGCGTGTAATGCGGGTACTCGGGAGCGCCGGAGAGCGCCTCCGAGAACGACTCCTCGAGCGCCGACTCGTCCGACCCCAGCGCCCCCGGGAGCTTGCGCAGCACCGTGTCGGCGAGCACCATCGCCGCCAGCTCGCCCCCGGCCAGCACGTAGCGCCCGATCGAGACCTGATCGGTGACGAAGTGCTCGAGGATTCGCTCGTCGAAGCCCTCGTAGCGCCCGCACAGCAACGTCAGATCCGGCTCGGCAGCGAGCTCGCCGGCGAGCGAGTCGTCGAGCAGCCGCCCGCCGGGCGTCAACGCGATCACCCGCCGCGAGGACCGCAGCTCGACCGGATCGACCCCGTAGCGCGCCCGCAGCGCAGCATCCATCACGTCGACCCGCAGCACCATCCCGGCCCCGCCGCCGAACGGCGTGTCGTCGACCTGCCCCCACTTCAGCGGCGTCGACTCGCGCGGATCGATCGTCTCCAGCGTGTGCTCGAGCGCCAGAGCGTTGGCCACGTGGCGCTGCTCGCGGAACCACTGGAACCACTGCGGGAAGAGCGTGAAGACGTCGAGGTTCACGACGACAGGACGTCCCGCAGCACGTCCCGGGCGAGGTTGCGGCCGCTGACGATCGCCACCACGCGCGCGCCCGGGCGATCGTCGGACACGCGGCCGGAGAGCACGGCCGCGGTCGCGGCGGCGCCGGCGCCCTCGGCGATCAGGCCGGCGTCGAACGCCAGCGCGCGCATGGCGGCGCGCAGCTCGGCCTCGTCCACCGCCACGAACGCGTCGACGTGGCGAGCGGCGATGTCGACCGTCACGCTGCCCGGCTCGAGCCCGCCGGCCATCCCGTCGGCCAGCGTCGGGCCGCGCTCGACGGCGACGATCCGCCCCGCCGCCACCGACGCGCTCACAGCGCGCGACGCCGCCGGCGCCTCGACTCCGACGACCCGCACGTGCTCGTGCTCGGCCGCCCACAGCGCGACACCCGAGACCAACCCTCCGCCCCCGACCGGCACGGCGATCGTCAGCGGCCCGGAGAGCTGCTCGCCGAGCTCGACCCCGAGCGTCCGCTGCCCGGCGATCACGTGCGGGTCGTTGTAGGCGGAGACGTACTCGCCGTCGAGGCCGAGCGCGTGCGCCTCGGCGGCGTCGTAGCCGTCGCCGGAGAGCACCAGCTCGACCGGGTACGAGCGCAGCCGCTCGACCTTGGCCGCCGACGCGCTCTCGGGCACCACCACCGTGGCGTCGCGCGCGAGGCGCGCTGCCGCGTAGGCGATCCCGAGGCCGTGGTTGCCCGCCGACGCGGTGACCACGCGGCGGCCCGCCGGCCGCGCAGCCAGCGCCGCGAGCCCGCCTCGGACCTTGAACGAGCCCGTCGGCTGCATCGTCTCGACCTTCAGCCACATGCCGAGCGCGTGCACCACCGGCGTGGGAGCGAGCACCTCGCGCACGACCGCCTCGGCGGCGGCGAGGTCCTCGGCCGCCGGCAGCGCCACCACGCGGGTCATCCGAGGAAGCCCATGTCGACGTCGATCCGCGCGGCCCTGATGTCGATCGAGCGGATCGCGTCGCGGACCATCGGGATCAGCAGCTCCCCCACCTCCAACGCCTCGCAGGAGGGAAGCGCGACCATGCGCGTCACGACCCCCACCTCGCGCGCGCCGTCGACCACCGTGCACCCGACCAGGTCCGACGCCCAGTACTCGCCCTCGTCGAGCACCGCCGGTGCCAGCAGGTCGGCGCCGTTCAGCGCCTCGGCGTCCGCCCGCGAGGAGCACCCCGACAGCCGCACGATCGGCCGCTCGGCGGTCCCCGCCAGCCGCTCGATCTCGTACTCGGTGCCGGCAACCGTCACGGTCGCGCCGAGCGCGAGAGCGCCGGGGGAGGACACGTGGAACGACCCGTCGAGCCCGTGCGGCCGGCCGACGCGGCCGACTGGCACCAGTTCACTCGACGATGTCGACGAGGACGCGGCGGTTGTCCTTGACCGCGGCGGCCTTGACGAGCGTGCGGAGCGCCTGCGCGGTGCGCCCGCCCCGTCCGATGACCTTGCCGTAGTCATCGTCGCCCACCGACAGCTCGAGCACGAGCGTGCCGTCGTCCTCCTCGAACTCCTCCACCGAGACCTTCTCGGGCTCGTCGACCAGCTGCCGCACGAGGTAGACGAGCAGCTCGCGCACGGCGGGGCGTTAGCGGGCGATGCCCTGGATCTTGAGGAGCTTCTTGACGGTGTCGCTGGGCTGCGCGCCGCGATCGAGCCACAGGCGGACCCGCTCCTCGTCGAGGACCACGGTCGAGGGGTCGGTCTGCGCGTTGTAGCGGCCGACCGTCTCGATGAAGCGCCCGTCGCGGGGGGAGCGGGAATCGGCGACGACCACTCGCCACACCGGATCCTTGTGCCCGCCGACGCGGGTGAGTCGCATGTTGACTGCCATTCGGCGCGTGAGAATAGCGGCTCAGCGCTGCCGCATGAGCTGCCCGAGATCGGGCATCTTCCCGGACTGCAGGCCGCGCATCATCTTGCGCATCTCGCCGAACTGCTTGACGAGCTGGTTGACCTGCTGGACGCTGGTGCCGCTGCCCTTGGCGATCCGCAGGCGGCGCGAGCCCTTGATCGACTCCGGGTGCCGGCGCTCCCACGGCGTCATCGAGAGGATGATCGCCTCGACGCGGTCGAGCTCGCGGTCGTCGACCTGGAGCTTGGAGAGCTGGTGGCCGGCGAGGCCGGGAATCATGCCGAGGATCGAGGTGAGCGGGCCCATCTTGCGGATCCGCTTGAGCTGGTCGAGGAAGTCCTCGAGCGTGAACTGGTTCTTGCGAAGCTTGCGCTCGAGCTCGGCGGCCTCGTCCTCGTCGACCGACTGCTCGGCCTTCTCGATGAAGGAGAGCACGTCTCCCATCCCCAGGATCCGCTGGGCCATGCGGTCGGGGTGGAAGCGCTCGAAGTCGCCGAGCTTCTCGCCCGTCGACGCGTACATGATCGGCTTGCCGGTGACCGCCTTGACCGACAGCGCGGCGCCGCCGCGGGCGTCACCGTCGAGCTTGGAGAGGACCACGCCGTCGAACTGCGCGACCTCGGCGAACTGCTCGGCGACGTTGACCGCGTCCTGGCCGGTCATGGCGTCGACCACCAGCAGCACCGCGTGAGGCTTGACGCGCTTCTTGATCCGCGCGAGCTCCTCCATCAGCGCCTCGTCGACGTGCAGCCGGCCGGACGTGTCGACGATCAGGACGTCCTTGCCGTCGCGCGTCGCCTGGTCGAGCGCCCAGCCGGCGATGTCGACGGGGTCCTTGTCGGTCCCCTGCTCGTACACGGTCGCGCCGGCCTGGCCACCCACCTTGACGAGCTGCTCGACGGCGGCGGGCCGGTAGACGTCGCACGCCGCGACGGCCACCGACGAGCCGTTCTGCTCGCGCAGCTGCTTGGCCAGCTTGGCCGTGGCGGTCGTCTTGCCCGAGCCCTGCAGGCCGGCCATCAGGATCACGGTCGGCGGCCGGGGAGAGAAGGTCAGGCCCGCGGACGCGCCGCCCATCAGGCTGGTGAGCTCCTCGTTGACGATCTTGACGACCTGCTGGCCGGGGTTGAGCTGGCTGGCGATGTCGGCGCCGAGCGCCCGCTCCTTGACCGTGGACGTGAACTGCTTGACGACCTTGAAGTTGACGTCCGCCTCGAGCAGCGCGAGGCGGATCTCCCGCAGCGCGGTGTTGATGTCCTCCTCGGTCAGCGCTCCGCGCTGGCGGACACCCGCCAACGTGCCTTGCAGCTTCTCTGACAGCGAGTCGAACAACGCTCCTACAGGGTACGGTGCCCACCGTGGAGCTCGACCTGCTCGTCATCGGATCGGGGCCGAGCGGCCAGAAGGCCGCGATCCAGGCCGCCAAGCTGGGCAAGCGCGTGGCCGTCGCAGAGCGCAAGGAGCGGCTCGGCGGCGTCTCCATCCACACCGGCACGATCCCCTCCAAGACGTTGCGCGAGGCGGTGCTCGAGCAGCTCGCCCAGCGGCCGCTCGACGTGCTCGATCCCACGCGGATCGAGGAGTCCGAGGAGGCGGTCCTCCAGCAGCTGATGGATCGCACCGCGCGCGTGGTCGCGGCCGAGACCGCCGTCGTGCGCGAGCAGTTCCGGCGCAACCGGGTCGGCCTGCTTCCCGGCCAGGCGTACTTCGTCGACGCCAACACGGTGAAGATGGAGGGCGACGACGAGCCGATCCGGGCGCACCGGATCGTGATCGCGTCGGGCACCCATCCGGCGCGCCCGAAGTCCGTCGACTTCGACGACCTGACCGTGATCGACTCCGACGGCCTGCTCAAGCTCGAGCACCACGTGCCGCGCTCGATGATCGTCGTCGGCGCCGGCGTGATCGGCGTCGAGTACGCGTCGATGTTCGGCGCGCTCGGGACGAAGGTCACGGTGATCGACAAGCGCGACCGCGTGCTCAACTTCCTCGACGGCGAGATCGGCGAGGCGTTCCAGTATCTCCTCCGGCGCCGCAACGTCACCTTCCGGCTGCGCGAGTCGGTCGCCGGCGTGGACCTCGACGTCGACGCGCGCGGCCCGCGCGTGCTCCTGGAGTCCGGCAAGGAGCTGGTCGCCGAGACCGTGCTCTACGCCGTCGGCCGCCAGGGCGACACCGCGTATCTGCACCTCGACAGGGCCGGCCTCGAGGCCGACTCGCGCGGGCGGATCCCGGTCGACGAGGCGCACCGCACCACCGTCCCGCACATCTTCGCGGTCGGCGACGTCGCCGGCGGCGGCCTGGCGGCGACCGCGATGGAGCAGGGCCGGATCGCGACGCTGCACGCGTTCGGCGAGTCCGTGCAGACGCTCCCCGAGCTCGTCCCCACCGGCGTCTACGCGATCCCCGAGATCGCGATGGTGGGCCGCACCGAGGAGCAGCTGACCGACGAGGCCGTGCCGTACGTGACCGGAGTGGCGCGCTGGAGCGAGCTCGCCCGCGGGCTGATGAGCGGCGACGAGGACGGCATGCTCAAGCTGCTCGTCTCGACCGAGGACCGCAAGCTGCTCGGCGTGCACGTGATCGGCACCGGCGCGACCGATCTCGTGCATATCGGGCAGGCGGTGATGGGCGGCACCTCGACGATCGACTTCCTCGTCACCGCGGTCTTCAACTACCCGACGTTCGCCGAGTCGTACAAGGTCGCGGCGCTCGACGCCGCCAACCGGATCAGGGGGTAGGGGAACGCTGGCCCAGGGGGCCAGGTTCCCTTGCGGGTGTTCGCCCAGAGGGCGAAACCCGCGACCGGTTTAGGGACCCACGCTGGCCCAGGGGGCCAGGTTCCCTTGCGGGTGTTCGCCCAGAGGGCGAAACCCGCGACCGGTTTAGGGACCCACGCTGGCCCAGGGGGCCAGGTTCCCTTGCGGGTGTTCGCCCAGAGGGCGAAACCCGCGGGCGGTTAGGGACCCTCGCTCCTAGGCGGGAGCTCCCGCGGCGGGCCGGGGGTCTGGGCGCTCGTCGCCTCCTCGGCGGCTTCGCGCGCGGCCGCCGCCGCCTCCGCGGCGTCCGCCGCCGCGGCCTCGCGAGCCTCGTCGGCCGCTTGTCGGGCCTCCGGACGCGGCCGCGGCCGGGACTCGAGCGCGCCGCCGATCTGCGCCCCCAGGTTTCCGAGGGCCTGCGTGAACTCGCTCGGGATCACGAAGATCTTGTTCGCCTCGCCCTGGGCGAGCTGCGGCAGCATCTGGAGGTACTGGTAGGACAGCAGCCGCTCGTCGGGCGCGCCGTCGTGGATGGCCTGGAACACCGTCTCGATCGCCTTCGCCTCGCCCTCGGCGCGCAGGATCGCGGCGGTGCGCGCGCCCTCGGCCTTGAGCACCGCCGACTGCTTCTCGCCCTCGGCGGTGAGGATCTGCGACTGCCTGCTGCCCTCGGCGGTGAGGATCGTGGCGCGCCGGTCGCGCTCGGCGCGCATCTGCTTCTCCATCGCCTCCTGGACCGTGCGCGGCGGCTCGACCGACTTGAGCTCCACGCGGTTGACGCGGATGCCCCACCGGCCGGTGGCCTCGTCCAGCACGACGCGCAGCTGCGAGTTCACGTTGTCGCGCGACGTCAGCGTCTCCTCCAGCGTCAGGCCGCCGATCACGTTGCGCAGGGTGGTGACCGTGAGCTGCTCGATCGCCTGCAGCGGGTTGGCCACCTCGTAGGTGACCGCCTTCGGGTCGGTGACCGTGAAGTAGATGACGGTGTCGATCCCGACCACGAGGTTGTCCTCGGTGATCACCGGCTGGGGCGGGAAGGAGACGACCTGCTCGCGCAGGTCGATCAGTGGCTTGACGCGGTCGACGAACGGGACGATCAGCGTCAGCCCGGGGTCGAGCGTGCGGGTGTAGCGGCCCAGCCGCTCGACGATCCCGGCGCGCGCCTGGGGCACGATCCGCACGCCCGACGCCGCGATCACGAACAGGAACACTCCGAGGACGATCAGGGCGATCAATCCGGCTTCCATGGTTGCCTCCTCCTACTCCGCCACGAGCGCCGTCGCGCCCCTGATCTCCAGCACCTGCACGCGCTTGCCCGCCTCGATGACCTCGTCCTCGTCATAGGCGCGCGCGGTCCACACCTCGCCGTCGATCCGCACGCAGCCCACGCCCTCGTCGTTGGCGATCCGCTCCACGACGGTCGCCGAGCGGCCGACGAGCGCGGCCGTGCCCGTGCGCAGCTGGCCCGGCTGGCGCAGGTGGCGCCTGGCGAGCGGGCGCAGGGCCGCGAGCAGGGCGAGCGAGACGAGCAGGAACACGGCGGTGCTGCCGATCGCGCCGCCTCCGGCCGCCGCGACGAGGGCCGCGACGGTGGCGCCGCCGGCGAACGGGGCGAGGAAGAAGCTCAGCGTGAAGATCTCTCCCACCCCGAAGATCACCGCCGCGATGAGCCAGATCAGCCAGGGCTCCATTTCCTTGATCGGATGCTACCTAGCGATAGGAAAGTCGAAGTAAGTCGACGGGTAGCGCTCGTTCGCCAGCGTGAAGTGCCACCACTCGTTCGCGTAGTCCTCGAAGCCGGCGTCCTCGAGCGTGCGCTTGAGCAGCAGGCGGTTGCGGCGGGGCTTGCCGGTGATGCGCGGGTCGAGCGTGTTGGCGCGCGGGTCGAAGCAGTCGTACGCCGTGCCCATGTCGATGGAGTTGTCGGGGTAGCGCCGGCTTCGGGGCGCGTAGCAGCGGACGAGGCCGAAGCGCTTGCGGGTCCAGCGCGGCTGGTCCTTCGGCGGGAGCCGGACGAGCGTGAGGTCGACCGTGCTGCCGCGGCTGTGGCCGGAGCGGCTCGCGATGTAGCCCTCGTCGAACAGCCGGGACTTGTCGACGTGCGGGTAGAACTCGCGCTTCATCTTGTCGTCGGCCGGGTTGGCGGCCCAGCGGACGAACTGGTCGACGGCGCGCTGCGGGCGGTAGCAGTCGTAGACCTTGAGGGTGTAGCCGCGGGGCTGGAGCTCGGCCTGCGCTCGCTTGAGGGCGCGGGCGGCGCGGCGCTGCAGGATGCAGACCGGCTCGCGGTAGCCGTCGATGCGGCGGCCGACGAAGTTGTACCGGGTGAAGTACCGCATGTCGTGGAGGATCGTCGGGTCGACGCGGTCGAGCGCGACGAAGCCTGGCGGCAGGGCGGGCGCGGGGGCGGCGAGGGCCAGCAGGACCGCGAGCAGCGTCACGTCAGCAGCGCCCGGGCGAAGTCGTCGGCGTCGAACGGGCGCAGGTCCTCGAGCTGCTCGCCGACGCCGATCAGCTTCACCGGGATCCCGAGCTCGTTCGCGATCGCGAGCGCGATGCCGCCCTTGGCCGTGCCGTCGAGCTTGGTGAGCACGATGCCGCTGACGTCGACGGCCTCGCCGAAGAGCTTGGCCTGGCGGATGCCGTTCTGGCCGGTGGTGGCGTCCACCGTCATCAGCGTCTCGTGCGGCGCGTCGGGCATCTGCTTGGTGATGACACGCCGCACCTTCGTGAGCTCCTCCATCAGGTTGTGCTGCGTGTGCAAACGGCCGGCGGTGTCGATGATCACGACGTCGGCCCCGCGCTCGCGCCCGCGGGCCACCGCGTCGAACGCGACCGCGCCGGGGTCTGACCCCTCCGGGCCCTTGATCAGCTCGACCTCGGCCCGCTCGGCCCAGCGCTCGAGCTGCTCGACGGCGGCGGCACGGAACGTGTCGGCGGCGCCGACGACGACGCGCTGGCCGAGCGTGTGGCGGAGGTGCCACGCGAGCTTGCCGATCGTCGTCGTCTTGCCGGTGCCGTTGACGCCGACGACGAGGATGACCGTCGGCTCGGGGCGGATGTCGATCGTGTCGTCGCCCGTGCGGGCGAGCTCGGCGAGCAGCTCGGCGAGCCGCTGCGTGAGGGCCTCGCCGCCCACGAGGTCGCCGTTCTCCGCCTCGCGCTCGAGCCGCTCGACGACCTGGGCGGTCGTGCGCGCGCCGACGTCGGCGTAGATCAGCGCCTCCTCGAGCCGCTCCCAGGTGGCCTCGTCGAGGTCCCCTTCGAACAGCGTCGCCTGCACCTCGGCGGCGAGCGCCTCCCGGGTCTTGCGCATCGAGTCGCGCAGGCGGCCGAAGAAGCCGGGGCGGCGCTGCGCCTCCCCCGGGTCGGGCGCGTCCGGAGCCACCGTCTCGCCGTGCGTGATGAACAGGTGGTGCCAGTCGCGTGCCACGGGGCGGGCAGGCTAGTACACGCTCGGAATGACCTCGCGACCGATCTGCTCGAGCACGTCGAGGTCGGTGTGGAGCAGGTGCTGGAGCATCACGCGCTCGACGCCGGCGGCCTCGAGGGCCTTGAGCTGCTCGACGATCTCGCCGGTCGTGCCGGCGATCCAGGTGGGCGAGGGATCGCGCTCGAGCCGTTCGGCGTGATCGCCGGCGACGGCGAAGCCGGTCATGAGGCTGAACGGGATCGGCTCGCGGCCCTCGGCTTCACACGCGGCGGCGATCCGCTCGCGTCGTTGCCGGCACTCGTCGGCGGTCGCGCCGACGGTGTTGTACTCGTCGGCCCAGCGGGCGGCGAGCTTCGCCCCGCGCGGCTTGGCGCTGCCGCCGGCGATCAGCCACGGGTGGGGCTTCTGGACAGGCTTGGGGAGCGGGTCGGCCTGCTCGAGGTCGTAGAAGCGGCCGTGGAAGTCGAACGGCCCCTCGGTCCACGAGCGGTGGACGACCTCGAACTGCTCTTCGAGCCGGTCGAAGCGGTCGCGCGCGGTGTCGAACGGGAACCCGAACGCCCGGTGCTCCCCCTCGTGCCAGCCGGCGCCGAGGCCCAGCTCGACGCGGCCGCCGGACACGTGGTCGGCCGTGACCACCTGGCGCGCCAGGACCGACGGGTGGCGGAAGGTGGCGGGCGAGACGAGCGTGCCCAGCCGGAGCGTGGTCGTGAGTGCCGCGAGGGCGCTGATCGTGCTCCAGGCGTCGAGCGAGCCGGCGCCGGGCTTGTTCTCGAGCGATGCGTAGTGGTCGGAGCGGAAGAGCGCCTCGAAGCCGTGTTGTTCGGCGGCTTGCGCGAGGGCCACCCACTGGTCCCACGTGACGCCTTCTTGGCCCTCGATCATCAGGCAGACGCGCATGTCGGAGCGGACAATAGGCCCCGGCGAACGTCAACTGCGGCTGGGTAAAGGAGTGGGAGCCGGCCGTCAAGGCGGGATTACGTGTCAATCGGCAACCCGCGACGCGTCGATTGACACGTTAGTGCTCTAGACGCGCATGAACGTGTCAATCGGCGTTCGCAGGCGCGCCCGTTGCCACGAAACCCCGGCTTGAGGCCGACCGGCCACGACGGGTCCCTCACCTCCCCTACCCAGCGCAGTTGACGTTGACGTTCGCCGGCGGTGCCGCTCAGGCCGCGCGGTCGGCGGCCGGGAGGCGGCGCGAGATGACGCGGGAGACTCCGTTGCCGGCCATCGAGACGCCGTAGAGGCAGTCGGCGGCCTCCATCGTGCGCTTCTGGTGCGTCACGACGATGAACTGGGCGCGGTCGGAGAACTTGCGGAGGAGCGTGAGGAAGCGGTCGATGTTGAGGTCGTCGAGCGCGGCCTCGACCTCGTCGAGGATGTAGAACGGGCACGGGCGGGCGAGGAAGACGGCGAACAGGAACGCCAGCGCGGTCATCGACTTCTCGCCGCCGGAGAGCAGCGTGAGCCGCTTGGTCGACTTGCCGGCGGGGGTGATCTCGATCTCGACGCCGGTGCGCTCGTCCTCGTCCTCCTCCTCGAGCTCGGCGGCGAGCTCGGCGTCCTCGGGCGGCGTCTCGTCGGCCTCGCCGCCGCCGAGCACCGGGCGCGGGCCGGCGTCCTCGCGCACGAGCCGCAGGCGGCCGTGGCCGCCGGGGAAGAGCTGCGCCGCGACCTCCTCGAAGTTCTTCGCGGCGGCCGCGAACGTCTCCTCGAAGGCCTCGCGGATCCGGCGGTCGGTGTCGCGGATCAGGCCCTCGAGCTCGCGCATCGCGGCCTCCAGGTCCTCGCGCTGAGCCTCGAGCTCCTCGACGTGCGCGACCGCCTCGTCGTACTCGCGTTTGGCGAGCGGGTTGACCGGGCCGAGCTGCTCGCGCCGGCGGTGCAGGCGCTCGATCCGCCCCTCGAGGTCGGCGCGCCCGCCCGCGTCGAGCGGCGCGTCGGCGGGCTGAGCCTCGAGGCCGAGCTTCTCGGCCAGGCGGCCGAGGTCGCGACCGGCGTCGGCGGCCCGGTCGCGCGCCTGCTGCGCCCGCACCTCGCCGCGGGTGACCTCCTCGCCGCGCTCCTTCAGCCGGCCCTGGACCTGCGACTCCTGCGCGGCGCACGCTCGCAGCTCGCCGGTCAGGCGCTCGCCCGCCTCGCGGTCGGCCCTCAGCTCCGCCTCGAAGCCCTCGAGCCGGGCGGCGACGGCAACGCCCGCCTCCTCGAGCGCCGCGGCGAGCCGCTCGGCCACCGGCTGCAGCGTCTCGTCGCGCGCCAGCCGCTCGCGCTCGGACACGATCCGGCGCTCTCGCTCGTCGCGCTCGCGGGCGGCGCGCTCGGCGAGCCGGCGCTCACTGGCGATCGCCGCCTCGAGCTGCGTGCGCCGCTCGGCGCCCGGGCCTTCGTCGGGTGCGGTGCGGCGCTGGTCGATCAGCCACGCGGCGTGCCGCTCGGCCTCGACCGCCTCGTCGCGCTCGCGGGCCGCCGCGCGGGCGGCGCGCTCGGCTTCGTCGCGTGCGGCGTCGGCCGACTGCACGGCACGCGACGCCGCCTCTACCCGCGCGAGCGCGGCCTGCTCGGCCTGCGCCGCGCGCTCGACCTCGGCGACGAGCGCGTCGCGCCGGTTGCGCTCCACGAGAACGCGATCCTCGCCGCCCGCGGGAACCTGCCGCAGCTCACGAGTGGCGGGAGACCACACGCGTCCGTCACGAGTCACGGCGACGCCAGCAAACGACGGATCGAGGCGCTCAAGCGACTCCACGACCCAAACCCCCGCGAGTAGGGAGGCGACGAGGCGACCGCCGCGGTCCGACCGGACGTGGGCGACGAGGGGCTCGGCGCCCGACGAGGGGGGAAGATCCGCGGCGGAGGCCGACGACGGCCCCGCGGTGGGCGACAAGTCGTTCGCGGCGGCCGGCGACGAGCTTGCGGTGGGGCGTGACGCGTCGTTCGCGGCGGCCGGCGACGACCTTGCGGTGGGGCGTGACGCGTCGTGCGCGGCGGCCGCGGGCTCTCCCTCAATGCCGCCGTTCGCCGGTCCCGGCGCCGACTCCGGCAGGATCAGCGCGGCCCCGCCGTCGGCGCCCGCGCGGTCGAGCAACGCGCCCCCGGACGCGAGGTCCGCCGCGACCGCCGCTCGCAGGCGGGGGCCGAGGGCGGCCGCGAGGGCGAGCTCGTAGCCGGGCTCGGCTCGCAGGTCGTCGGCCAGCGCCGCCGCGCCGCCCGGAGCGCCGGCGTGCGTGCGCAGGAACTGGTTGAGCTTGGCGAGCTCGGCGCCCGCCTGGGCGGACTCGCGGCGCGCGGCGTCGGCGGCCGTCTCGACCTCTCGCCTGGTGCGACGAGACGTCTCCGCGGAGACGTCTGCCTCACCACGAGCGTTCGCGGCGGCCGCGGCCGCCTCCTTCAATGCCTCGACCTTGGACGCGGCTTCGAGCCGGCGAGCTTCGAGCTCGGCGACCTCGCGCTCCACGCGCGCCGCGCGGTCGGACGCGAGCTCGTCGAGTTCGGCCTCGAGCGCGGCGATCCGCTCGAGCGAGCCGTCGTCGCGCGCGTCCGCCCCGGCGTCGGCGTCGGCGTCCAGCGAGGCCAGCAGCGCCCGGCGGCGGCCCAGGCGGTCGGACAGGCCGGCGGCCGCCTGGCGGGCGGACTCCTCGCGCAACCCGATCCGCTCGCGCGCCGACCGCGCCGTGTAGTACCGGTTCGCCAGCGCCTCGCGCGCCTCGCCGCGCGAGGCCAAAGCCTCCTCGGCCGCCTCGCGCCGCGCCGCGACCGCCCGCAGCTCCTCCTCGGTCTCGGCAGCCGCCGCGCGCGCCGCGGCCACGGCCGCCTCCGCCGCCGCCAGCCCGGCGGCGGCCACCCGCGCGTCCTCGCGGGCCAGCGCCCACAGCGCCTCGTCGGTCTGGCGCTCGAGCCGCTCGTGCAGCTCGGCGGCCTCGGCCTGCCGCTTCAGCGGCCGCAGCCGCGAGCGCGCCTCGCGTTCCACGTCCAGAGCGCGGTCCAGGTTGTCCTGTGTGCGCGCGAGCTTGAGCTGCGCCCGCCGGCGGCGCTTGCGGTGCTTGCCGAGCCCGGCGGCCTCCTCGATCAGCATCCGCCGGTCGCGCGGCTTGGAGGTCACGATCGCCTCGACCCGGCCCTGGGAGACGACCGAGTGCATCTCCTTGCCGAGCCCGGTGTCGGACAGCAGCTCGAGCACGTCGGTCAGCCGGCAGCGGGCGCCGTTGATCCGGTACTCGCCCTCCCCCGCCCGGTTCAAGCGCCGCAGGATCGAGATCTCGCCTGCGTCGAACTCCAGCGCGCCGCCCTCGTTGTCGAGCACGACCTCGACCTCGGCCTCCCCGCGCGCCTGCACGCCATGGGCGCCGGCGAAGATCACGTCCTGCATCGACTGGCCGCGCACCGCCAGCGGCGACTGCTCGCCCATCGCCCACAGCACCGCGTCGGTGATGTTGGACTTGCCCGACCCGTTGGGCCCGACGACCACGGACACGCCGGGCGCGAACTCCAGCCGCGTCCGGTCCGGGAACGACTTGAAGCCCTTCAGCGTGATCGACCTCAGGTGCACGCCGTCACCCTTTCAGTCCGTCCAGCGCCGCCTCGGCGGCCGCCTGCTCGGCGTCCTTCTTCGAGCGTCCCGTCCCCCGTGCCAGCTCCTCCCCCGCGACCACCGCGGCGACCTCGAAGCTGCGGTTGTGCGGCGGGCCCTCCTCGGCCGTGACCTCGTACGCCACGACCGAGCCGCGGCGCGCCAGGCGCTCCTGCAGGGCGGACTTGAAGTCGGCCGGCCGTTCGAGCGCCTGCTCGATCTCGGGCGTGAACGCCTCCACCACCGCGTCGGCCGTCTGCTCGTAGCCGTACGCGAGGTAGCACGCGCCGATCACGGACTCGATCACGGAGGCGAGCACGCGCTCGGTCTGGGCCAGCGCGTCGGTCGCCGGGCCGGCCACCTCCGGCGGAGCCGCGGCCCGCAGGCGCTCCGGGATCCCCAGCCGCTCGGCCACGGCCCGGCAGGAGCGGCCCGATACCGCCTGCGCACGCACCTTCGTCAGCCGCCCGGCACCGTGAGTCTCCAGCCGCGGGAAGAGGTGCGTGCTGACCGCCAGGCCGAGCACCGAGTCGCCGAGGAAGGCGAGCCGCTCGTAGGCGTCGGACCGCTCGGCCACCCACGAGGCATGCGTGACCGCCTGCCGCGCGAGGTCCTCCGGCAGCCGCTCCAGCAGTTCGTACAGCTTGCGCAGAGGTCAGGATCCCGGCTCGCGGTCGGCGGCCCCGCCCGCGGGAGCGGACGGCGGATGGGCGAGCACGAAGTCGACCGCAGCGCCCACGGTCTGGATCCGCGCCGCCTCCTCGTCGGACATCTTGACCCCGTACGTGTCCTCGAGCTCCTGCACGAGCGTGTAGAGGTCGAGCGAATCGGCCGAGAGGTCGTTGCGGAAGTGCGTGCCCTCCTGGATCCGCGCAGGGTCGAGCTCCAGCTCGTCGGCCAGGTGCTCGCGGATCAATTCGAGGACCTCGTCTCGAGTCATGACTGGTCGGGCACGCTAGCTGCCCTCTCGGACGGCCTCCGCAGCGCCCCGGCGGCGGCCAGCCGCTCGTGCGTGCGGCCCACGACGTCCTCCCGCACCCCGCGCGCGGCGACCTCGATCGCGCGCGCGAACCCGCGCGCGCCGAACGAGCCGTGCGGCACCACGCCCAGCCGGCGCAGCCCCAGCAGCACGGCGCCCCCGGCCATCTCCGGGTCGAGCTCGTCGCGCAGCCCGCGCAGCGCGGGACGGAGGAGCAGCCCGCCGAGCCGGCCGCGTAGCGACGAGGTCGCCGCGCCCCGGACCGCTCCCAGCAGCACCGACGACGTCCCCTCCATCACCTTCAGCGCGACGTTGCCGGCAAAGCCGTCGGCCACGATCACGTCGGCCACGCCCGACCCGATCGCGAACCCCTCGACGTTGCCCACGAAGCCCGGATGCCCGGTCAGCGCAGCGTGCGCGGCCACCACGTGCTCCGGTCCCTTGGTCGCCTCCTCGCCGTTGGAGAGCAGCGCCACTCGCGGCCGCTCGACGCCCATCACGACCTCCATGAACGCCGCGCCCATGTGCGCGAACTGCACGAGGTGCTCCGGCCGCACCTCGACGTTGGCGCCGGCGTCGAGCAGCAGGAACGGCGAGCCGGGGACCGGCACCACGACCGCCAGCGCCGGCCGGTGCACGCCGCGTGCGCGCTTGAAGGAGAACAGCGACGCGGCGAGCGCGGCCCCGGTCGAGCCGCCGGACACGAGCACGTCGGCGCGGCCGGCGGTGACGGCCTCGACCGCTTGCACGATCGACGCGCCGGGGTTGCCGCGCACCGCGCGCGCTGGATCGGCGGCCTTGGCGATCGAGAGCGGCGCGTCGACGATCTCCACGCCCGCGGGCGCCTCTCCCAACTCGGCGGCCGGGCCGAACAGCAGCACATGCGTGCCGGCCGCGGCGGCCAGCGCGGCGCCGCGCGCCACCTCCGCGGGACCCTTGTCGGCCCCGTTCGCGTCGACCGCGACCGTGACCTGCTCGGGCACAGCTGGAGAGCTAGTGCTCGTGGTCGTGGTCGTGCGACGTCACGTCGACGACCTCACGGCCGCCGTACGTGCCGCAGTGCGGGCACACCCGGTGCGGGCGCCGGGGCTGGTGGCACTGCGGGCACGCGTTCACCGACGGCGCGCTGATCTTGTGCTGCGAGCGGCGCTTGGTCGTGCGCGAGTGCGACTGCTTCTGCTTGGGAACGGCCATGGGCGACGCAGAAGAGTAGCGGAGACTACCCCGGCCCGGGAGTCCGCGCGAGCCGGATCGCCAGCACCACCGGCACCAGTCCGGCGGCGACGATCAGCAGCGCGGGCAGCGCCGCCGTGTCGAAGCGCGAGTCCTTCGTGGCCTCCCAGACGGTGATCGCCAGCGTGTCGCCGCCGAGCGGGCGCAGCAGCGCCGTGGCCGGCAGCTCCTTGATCGACCTCGACGAACACGAGCAGCGCGGCGATCGCGATCCCGGGCCACAGCAGCGGGAGGTGGACTTCGGCGAGCAGCCGCGAGCGGTCGGCGCCCAGGCTGCGGGCGGCCTCGTCGAGCGACGGCGCGATCCGCCCCATCCGCGACTGCGACGCTGAACAGCGCGAGCGCGTGGAAGCGCACGACGTACGCGAGCACGAGGCCGACCGCCGTGCCCGTGAGCACGAGGCCGACGCCCGCGAGGTCGTCGAGCCGCGCGTCGAGCCACGCCAGCGGCACGTAGACCGCGACGGCCACCACGGTGCCGGGCACCGCGTAGCCCAGTGCGCTCGCGCGCCCGGCCGACCGCGGCCAGGCGCGACGGCTGCGCGCGCGGGCCGTAGGCGACCACGGTGGCCGCGATCACCGCCGACGACGGCGGCGACCGACGCGAGCAGCAGGCTGTTGACCGCGGCGCGCGCCAGCGCCTCGCGCCGACGCCCCCTCCCCCAACGACCCGACCGCCCAGGCGAGCAGCTGCACCAGCGGGGCGACCACCACCGCCGCCAGCAGCAGCGCCGGCAGCGCCGCCGCGAGCCACCCGGCGGGCCCGCGCAGGCGCCGCGGGATCACCGCCTCGCCGCGCGACAGCGCCTGGTCGTAGCGCGCGCGCCCGCGGGCGAAGTGCTCGAGCGCGACGAGGCCCGCGGCGCCAGCGTCACCAGCACCGTCGCGAGCTGCAGCGCCGCCGCCTGGTCGAACGTCGCCGTACCAGACGCGGTAGATCGCGTCGGTCAGCGCGCGGTAGTTGAGCAGGTTGACGGCGCCGAAGTCGGCCAGCGCCTCCATCACCGCGAGCGCCACGCCGCCGGCCAGCGCCGGGCGCGCGAGCGGGAGCGCCACCCGCCGGACCGCCGCGCCGTAGCGACAGGCCGAGCGTGCGGGCCGCCTCGAGCGCCTGGCGCGACTGGCCGAGGAACGCGCCGCGGGCGAGCACGTACACGTACGGGTAGAGCACGAGCGTGAGCACCGCGATCGCCCCGCCGGTCGACCGCACCTCCGGCAGCGCGCCCGCCGAACGGGCCCGACTCGTCGTACTGGCCGAGCAGCACGTAGACGAGCACGTACGCCGGCATCGCCAGCGGCAGCACCAGCGCCCAGTCGAGCCAGCGGCGGCCCGGGAAGTCGTAGAAGGAGACGAGCACCGCGAGGCCGCCCCCGAGCACCAGCGTCCCGGCGCCGACCCCGGCGGCGAGCACGAGGCTCGCGCGCAGCGCCTCGGGCAGCAGGCTCGGCGCCGATCTGGTCGAGCGCCTCGGTCCTGGCCGACGAACGACGCGGGGAGCACGAGCAGCGGCGCGAGCACCGCCGCGGCGACGGCGATCCCCGCGACCGTCCAGCCGCGACGGCCGCCGGCGGACGGCTACTCCCACCCCACGCGCTGCATCAGCGCGACGGCGGCCTCGAGCGACGGCCCAGCGCGCTCGACGTCGATCGGGTCGGTGCGCACGTCCTGCCCACTCGCGCAGGTGCTCGGCCGGCGGCACGTCGGGGTTGGCGGCGAACTCGCCGTTCTCGACGATCGCCGCCTGCGCCTCGCGGCGCCGTCAGGAACTCGAGCAGCCGGATCGGCGTCCGCACGGTGCTCGGAGCCCTTCACGACCCCCGCGCCCGACAGGTTCAGGTGCGCGCCGGCATCCGGCCAGCGCGGGCGCGACCGGGAAGTCCGGGTCGTCCTCGAGCTCGCGGCCGAGGTAGTAGTGGTTGGTGAGCCCGACGTCGCAGCGGCCGGCGGCGATCGCGTCGAGCACGTCGACGTCCGAGCCGAGGATCTGCGGGTCGTTGGCCATCCACGAGCGCAGCAGCTCCTCGGTCTCGGCCTCGCCCTGCTTGGCGATCCGGTCGGCGACGAGCGACTGGTTGTACTCGTTGTTCGAGGTGCGCAGGCACAGGCGGCCCTTGAAGCGCGCGTCCCCGAGGTCCTCGTACGAGCGGACGGCGTCCTGCCGGCACGCGCTCGGTGGACCGCATCGGCGTGCGGATCCGCGTGCTGATGCCCCACCACGCGCCCGTCGGGGTCGTGCAGTTCGCGCGGGCACCTGCTCGCGCAGCCGCGGCGTGTCGACCGGCTCGAGCAGCCCGGCCTCCTCGGCGCGCCACAGGTTCGCGAGATCGGTGGTGACGAGCACGTCGGCGTCCGTGCGCGTCGCCTTCGCGGCGCAGGCGCTCGAACAGCTCGGGCGCGGTGCCGCCGCGCAGCTCGACGTCGAGCCCGGTCTGCTCCTCGAACGCCTTGAAGGCCTGCTCGTCGCCGTACTGGGAGCGGCCGTTGTAGACGACGACGTCGGCCGAGCCGGCGAGCGCGAAGGCGGCGGCGGCGAGCAGGGCGATGACGAGCCCGACGCCCGCGGCGACGAGGCCGAGACGCTTCCTGGTCCACCGCATTAGGGTAACCTTACTCGGTGGTGACGGAACCGGCGATCGATGCCCGCGGCGTCGAGAAGCGCTTCGGCCGCACCCGCGCCGTCGACGGCGCGACGCTGCGCGTGGAGCACGGCGAGCTGGTCGCGCTGCTCGGCCCGAGCGGCTCCGGGCAAGACCACGCTCCTGCGCGTGATCGCCGGCTTCGAGCGCCCGGACGCCGGCCGCGTCGCGGTCGGCGGGCGCGCGCGTGGCGGGCAACGGGACGTGGGTCGAGCCCGAGCACCGCCGGATCGGCATGGTCTTCCAGGACGGGGCGCTGTTCCCGCACCTGACCGTCGAGCGCAACGTCGCCTTCGGCGCCTCGCGGCGCGAGCGCGTCGCCGAGTGCCTCGAGCTCGTGGGCCTGAGCGCCCGGGCGGACAGCTACCCGCACGAGCTCTCCGGCGGCGAGCGCCAGCGCGTGGCGCTCGCCCGCGCGCTGGCCGCCGACCCGGAGGTCGTGCTGCTCGACGAGCCGTTCGCCTCGCTCGACGCCGGGCTGCGCGACGCGCTCCGCGCGGAGGTCGCCGGCGATCCTGCGCGCGCGCCGGGCACGAGCGCGCTGCTCGTCACGCACGACCAGGCCGAGGCGCTGTCGCTCGCCGGGACCGTCGCGGTCATGCGCGACGGGCGCGTCGAGCAGGTCGGGACGCCCGAGGAGATCTACGAGCGGCCGCTGACGCGCTGGGTGGCCGAGTTCCTCGGCGAGGCCGACGTGCTCCCGGGCACCGCGAGCCGCGGCGTCGTCGAGTGCGAGCTCGGCCGCTTCGGCGCCGCACCCGACCTGGCGGGCCGCGTCGAACGTCGTCATCCGCCCCGAGTCGGTGGCCATCGGCACCGGCCCGGCGAGCGGCCAGGACGCGGCCCAGGCGGTGGTCGTGGCGCGCTCGTTCTACGGCCACGACCAGCTCGTGCACCTCGAGCTGCCGAGCGGCCTGCGGCTGCGCTCGCCGCCGGCTCGGCTTCCCCGCGTGGCATCCCGGCGACCGCGTCCGGATCTGGATCGACGGCCCGGTCAGCGCGCGTCAGCCCGACCGGACTGACCGCGCGGTAGATCGACGCCGTTGGCGGACGCGAAGCAGCGGCTCGCCGTCGGCGTCCGGGCCGATGTGGGTGAGCTGGGGCACGCCGGCGCGCTCGCGGCGGACGTCGGTCGCGCGGCCCTCGGGCGCGCCGCGCAGCGACCACAGGATCCCCGAGCAGAAGTCGCCGTAGAGGTAGCGGCCCGCGCAGGCCGTCGAGCTTCGGCGCCCTGGTAGACGTAGCCGCCGGTCACCGAGCAGCCGTCGTCGTGGGTGTAGACCGCGACCGGCCAGACGACCTCGCCGGGCGCCAGCTCGGTCGTCGCCCTCGGACATCCGCCGGTCGCCCTCGAAGGCGCTCCAGCCGAGGTTCTTGGGCGGCTCGTCGGGCTCGAGCAGCACGCGGTCGATCTCCTCGATCTCGTCCTGGCCGACGTCGCCGATCCACACCTCGCCGAGCGCGGGGTCGAACGCGAACCGCCACGGGTTGCGCAGGCCGATCAGCTCGGTCCGCCAGCGCGGCTCGCGCCGTCGACGTCGGCGGAGAGGAGCTTGCCGAGCCGGTCGCTCCGGGTCCTGGGCGCGGCGCTCGGGGTCGTACGCGCCGCCGCCGTCGCCGAGGCCGACGTAGAGCCGCCCGTCGGGGCCGAACGCGAGCTGGCCGCCGTTGTGGTTCGGCTCCGGCTGGTCGACGAACAGCAGCTCGCGGAGCGGCTCGCGGATCGATCGCGCGCGGCGCGGGCGCGGAACTCGGCCACGCGCGTGTCGCCGCGGCGGTCGCTCCAGTGCAGGTAGAGGCGGCGGTCGGTCGCGAAGTCGGGGTGGAAGGCGAGGCCGAGCAGCCCCTGCTCGGCGCCGGTCGTGACCTGGCCGGCGAGGTCGAGCACCACGGTGCGCCGGCCCGTCGTGCGAGGCGGACGACGCGGCCCGGCTGCTCGAGCACCCACAGCGCGTCGGGGTCGCCGGGCGCGACGCCGACGAACGTCGGCCGGTTGAGGCCGGTCGCGATCCGCTCGACGTCGAACGCGTGCGCGCGGCCGCTCTCACGGCGCGGGCGGCAGCGGCTCGACGTCCGCGAGCGAGTCCTCGCCCGCCCCGAGGGCCACGGCCGCGACGACGGCGAGCGCGGCGACGGCGCACGCCGCTACGAGGAGCCGGAAGCGCATCATTAGGGCACCCTAACACGCGGTGCGGACCTCCCAGCGGCCGGTGCGGGCGCGGGTCGCGAACGCCGCCGGCGTCGGCGGCTCGACCGGGTCGCCGCGCGTGCAGGCGCGAGCGGAACACGGTGCCGGGCGGCCGCGGCACGAACGCCACGCGCCGCTTCTCGACGTCGAGGTGGTAGGCCAGCAGCGGCCCGCGCAGGTCGCCGACGTACGGCCGCCCGCAGGCGAGCACGGCCCGGCGGCCGCCGGCCGCGGCGATCGCCGTCCTCGAGGTCGTCCGCCAGCCCGGCCGCCCACGCGCGGTCGCGGCGGAGGTCGTCGAGGTCGGCGAGCTTCGGCCACGCGGCCACGAGCAGCAGGCGGCGGCCGCCAGCGACGGCGGCGCGCGAGGCGCGCCTCGCCCGACGTCGCGACCGCATCGCGTCGCGGCCAGGCCGGCGGCGCCCGCGATCGCCACCAGCGCGGCTCCCGGGAGCGCGTAGCGCGGCTCGCCCGAGAAGCCGGCCTGCGCCATCGACGGCGACGAGTGCGATCCAGGCGAGGCCGGCGGCCAGCAGCAGGCGCGCGGCGGGGAGCAGCACGGCGGCCGCGACCGCGCCGGCCCACAGCGGCCACAACGGCAGCGCGGCCGCCTCGCGCAGGGACGCGAGCGCCGGCACGGCGGCCTCCGCGGGCGCGCCCGGGTTCGGGATCCGCGCCCGCGCGCCGGAGCGCAGCGGGTCGCCGGACGCGAGCAGCTCGGGGACGAACCACAGCGCCGGGACCGCCAGCGCGACCGCGGCGAGCAGCGGGCGGTCCTGCGGCCGGCGACGCCAGAGCACCGCGCCGAACGCGAGCAGGAACGGCCACGCCTCCACCCGCAGCAGCGCGCACCCGACGCCGCACGCCAGCGCGCGCGCGGCCGCTCCGCGCGCCACGCCGCGACGCCCGAGCAGCGCGAACGCGATCGTCCAGCCGGGCTCGGCGCCGGCCGCCGAGTACGCGAGGAAGCCGCCGCACAGCGCGACCCCGACGGCTGCGACGACCCCGGCCGCCGCGCGCCGCGGTCGCGAGCGGCGACCGCGTCCGAGCCGGGGCGCGAGCGCGGCGGCCCAGCCGAACGCGAGGATGACCGCGAGGACGGCTCCCGAGCGCGCGAGGATGACCCAGGCGGCCGGCGCCGCGCCCCCGAGCAGCGACAGCGGCGCGCACACGAGCACCGGGAGCGGCTTGAACGCCGGCCCCTCGCTCGGTGCTGAGCGTGCCGCCCGCCAGCTCCCGCCCCCACAGGAGCCACGCCCACGGGTCGTACGACGGCGCGGGCGCGACGACGAGCGCGGACAGCGCCGCGACCGCGAGCGCCGCGACCAGCGCGACCGCTAGTCGAACTTCAGCTCGCCCAGCTTCGCCCAGCGCGGGTCGGGAGCGGCCTCGTGCTGGTGCTCGTGCGGCTCGTTGAGGTCCGCCCCGCACTCGGCGCAGAGCCCCGCGCAGTCCTCGCGGCACGTCAGCTGAACCGGGAGCTCGAGGGCGAGCGCGTCGCGGGCCCACTGCGAGAGCTGCAACTCGTCGTCGGCGCCGACGTACGGCGAGCTCAGCTCGTCGCCGCCGCCGGGTTGGGAGACCTCGCGCACGTCGACCTCGAACGTCGGCGCGGCGGGCTCCAGGCAGCGCATGCACGGGCCCTCGAGCCCCGCGGTGAAGCGCAGCCGCAGGGCCCAGCCGTTGCCTGTGGTGCGGGAGACGTCGACCCGCACGGGCACGAGCGCGGGCATGACCGCGTACGGCTCACCGGCGTAGTGGAACGGCTCGATGGCGACGTACAGATCGAGCCGCCGTCCGTCCCCCGAGCGAAGCCTCAGGGGCGCGAGTTCGAAGGTGTCGGTGCGCTGGGACATGGCCATCTCACGGTAGCTCAGGCGTCCTTCAGTTCCCGCTTGAGGACCTTGCCCGTCGAGGTCCGCGGCAGCTCGTCCATGAACTCGACGTCGCGCGGCACCTTGTAGGCCGCGAGGTTTGCCTTGACGTGCTTCTTGACCTCGGCCGCGTCCAGCGACGAGCCCTCCTTCTTGACGACCACCGCCTTCAGTCGCTGGCCGAACTTCTCGTCGTCCACGCCGAAGACCGCGACCTCGATCACGTCGTCGTGGCCGGCCAGCAGGTCCTCGACCTCGGCCGGGAACACGTTTTCGCCGCCGGAGACGATCATGTCGTCGTCGCGGCCGTCGACGAACAGGCGCCCGGCCTCGTCGAAGTGGCCGACGTCGCCGGACGAGAGCAGCCCGTCGAGGGCGTCCTTGCTGCCGCCGCCCGTGTAGCCCTCGAACTGCATCTCGTTGCCGACGAAGATGCGGCCCGTCTCGCCGCGCGCGACCGGCTTGCCGTCGTCGCCGTACAGCCGGACGATCGTGCCGTGCGGCGGGCGGCCCGCCGTGCCAGGCGCCGCGCGCAGGTCCTTCGGCGTCGCGATGCTCGCCCACGCGACCTCGGTCGAGCCGTAGAGGTTGTAGACGTTCTCGCCGAACAGGTCCATCCACTTGTCCGACAACGCGCCGGGCAGCGCCGAGCCCGAGACGGCCACCACGCGCACCTTCGAGAGGTCGTAGCGCTGCAGCACCTCGTCGGGCAGCTCGAGGATCCGCTGCATCATCACCGGGACGACGATCAGCGCGCTGGCCTCGTGGCGGGCGGTCAGCGAGAGCGTCTCCTCCGGGTCGAACTTGCGGTTGAGCACGAGCGTCGAGGACAGGCTCATGCCGAGCGTGAAGTGCACGTAGCCCCAGGAGTGGAACATCGGGGCGGCGATCATCGTCCGCTCACGCGCCTTCAGCGGGATCATCGCCAGCAGCGCCGCCGCCGGGTCGAGCGAGCGCGGCTGCGAGCGCGACGCGCCCTTCGGCGTGCCGGTCGTGCCCGAGGTGAGGATGATCGCCTTGCCGCGCTCGTCCGGCGGCACGCGGTCATGGGTGTCGCCGCCCTCGATCAGCTCCTCGACGCGCGGGTCGCTCGGCTTGCCGCCCTCCGGGTCGTGCCACGCGATGTAGCGCTTGCGCCGCCGCGAGGCGTCGTGGATCAGCTCCTCGAACTCGTGGTCGTAGATCAGCGCCTTGGGCTTCTCGCGCTTGGCGACGTCGCTCAGCTGCGGGCCGGAGAACGCCGTGTTGAGGAACAGCACGTGGGCCCCGAGCTTCGAGCAGGCGATCACCGCGTCGACGAACCCGCGGTGGTTGCGGCACATCACCCCGACGCTGTCGCCGGCCTTGACGCCGTCGGCGGCGAGGGCGTTCGCGAGCGCGTTGGTGCGCTCGTGGACCTCGCGGAACGTCAGCGTCCCGAGCTCGTCGACGATCGCCGTCTCTGACCCGTAGCGCTCGGCCGACGCGCCGTAGCCGCCGGCCGGCGTCGGCCCGAAGCGCAGCAGCGCGCGCACGGCCCCCACCACGTGGTCGGGGCGGCCGGGATGCAGCACGCCGGCGCCGGCCAGGGTCCGGGCGGTGAAGAGCTTGGTCGTGATCTGGGTCTTCGCGCGGCCGAGGTCGGGCATGCGCGGCATCGTGTCAAACGGACGGCAGGCGCATCCCCGGTGGCAGCGCGCCGTCGTCGATCAGCCGCCGGATCTCGGCGGCGCGGCGAGGATTGAGGAACACGTGGCGCTGGCCGACGGACGGCTTCTCGGCCAGCAGGCCCGCCTCGAGCAGCGCCTCGCCGACGGCCTGCGCGAGCTTGCGCTCGTTGCCGGCGAACCCGCGCGCGAGGTGCGCGAAGTCGGTGTGGTAGCCGCCCCACTTGCCCATGCCGTCGAGCCGCTGGAGGATGCGGCGCGCCACGCGCCGGGCGGGATCGGGGTCCTCGTGCGGGCGCACGGCGCGCGCGGCTTCGAGCGGAGCCGAGAGGGCGAGCACCGCGTCCTCGTGCTCCTCGACCGAGCGGGGATCCTCCGGGCTCCCGCCGAGGCGCGCGACCGCCTCGGCCACGCGCAGCGGGTGGTGGGCGCCGATCGGGTCGCGCAGCTCGGTGCCCTCGAGCAGCCGCGCCGGCACGGTCGCGGCGCGGGCCCGGAGGCGGTCGAGCCGCTTGGCGCGCTCGTCGAACAGCAGCGGCGCGTACTCGTCGACGTCGGCGGGCTCGACGGCCGCGGGCAGGCCGAGCACGAGGAAGCCGTCGAGGTCGCCGGCCTGCAGGTCTCCCGGCCCGGCGGGCGGGCCGGGCGCCGCCAGCTCGACCAGCACCGCGACCGCCGCGGCGACGAGCAGCCAGCCGCGCTCGGAGACGGCGTCGGGATCGGCGCGGAAGCCGGCGACGGCGGGCGTGGCGGCCATCAAGGTTGCGGGCGCCGCAGCGAACGCGACGACGACCGGCTCGCGGTAGCCGGAGCGCGGCTTGTCGAGCTCGTCGCGCCCGTGGCGCAGCGCGCTCTGCAGCAGCGCGCGCATCCGCGCGGTGGCCGCGGGCGGCGCCGACGCGCCGCCGAGCGCGAGCAGCTCGTCGACGCTCAATCCAGTGCGGCCTCGAAGGCGCGGCGCGCGGCGTCGCCGTGCACCGCGAAGACGACGCGCTCGAGCTTCGAGCCGGCGTCGAGGTGGCGGCGGACCTCCTCGACCTCGATCCGCGCCGCGTCGTCCAGCGGGAAGCGGCCGACGCCGGTGCCGAAGGCCACGAGCGCGAGGCTGCGGGCGCCGAGCTCGTCCGCGCGCGCGAGCGTGGAGGCCGTCGCGCGGCGGACGATGTCCTCCGACGTCGGCCCGCCGAGCTCCATCGTCGCGGCGTGGATGACCCACCGCGCGGGCATGTCGCCGGCCGTCGTCTCGACCGCCTCGCCGAGCCCGATCGGCGCCTTGTCGGCCGACTCGGCGTCGACCGCCGGGCCGCCGGCGCGCGAGATCGCGCCCGCCACGCCGCCGCCGTGCAGCAGCCGCGTGTTGGCCGCGTTGGCGATCGCGTCCACCTCGAGCGCGGTGATGTCGGTGTCGAGCACCTCGACCGTGGCCATGGCGGTCTACGGTACCGCCGTGACTGTCAGGCGGCGCGTACGCGCGCACGGGCGCGTGCAGGGCGTGTTCTTCCGCGATTCGGTGCGCCGCGAGGCGGCCCGGCGCGGCGTCGCCGGGTGGGCCCGCAACTGCGGCGACGGCACCGTCGAGGCGGTGTTCGAGGGCGAGCCGGACGCCGTTGAAGCGCTCGTCGAGCTCTGCCGCTCCGGGCCGGGCCACGCCGAGGTCTCCCGGCTCGACGTGGAGGAGGAGCCGCCGGAGGGATTGCGCTCGTTCGACGTCGGCTGATGGCGTCCGGGGCGGCACCTAGCCTGCGAAGGGCGATGGAAGCCGCCACGCCACTTCGCCATCCCCGCGTCACCGCCCTGCTCGGGCGGGTGATCGTCGAGAACCTCGTGGTCGACGACGCGCTCGCCGCCGAGCTCGTGCGCGCGCGGGTCGACGCCGGCGAGAGCGCCGAGCGCGTGGTCGCCGACGCGATCGAGATCGGCGCCCGCATCCTCGACCGCGAGCATGCCGGCGCGTCGGTCGAGGTTCTGCGGCAGGACCTCGAGAAGACCGCCGAGACCGTGGTCACCGAGCTGCACACGCAGCTCGAGCAGGCTTTCGGGCCCGAGAGCGGGCACGTCACGCGTGTCCTGCAGCGCCACTTCGGCGCCGAGTCCAGCACCGCCGTCCAGCACCAGGTGCGCACCGCGGTGGCCGAGCTGCTGAACGAGTCGCGCGAGCGGCTGTTCAAGCAGTTCTCCTCGGCCGACGAGTCGAACCCGCTCGCCACCTTCCAGCGCGCCGCGGTCGCCGCCATCCGCCAGTCGTCCGACCAGCAGCACACGCACCTGCGGGAGATGAACGGCCGCCTCGGCGAGCTCCAGCTCGAGGTGACCAAGCTCCAGGCGGAGAAGGAGAAGGCGCTCGAGGTCGCCGCCGAGCACGACCGCTCGACCGCCAAGGGCCGCCCGTACGAGGAGGCCGTGCTCGAGGCGCTGGAGGGGATCGCCTCCGGCCACGGGGACGACTGCGACGGCGTCGGCGACCTGCGCGGCGTCGGCGGCCGCAAGGGCGACGTGGTGGTCGACATCGACGGCTGCGCCGGCCGCCCGCGCGGCCGGATCGTGTTCGAGGCCAAGAACTCCCGCCGCTCCCGCAACGAGGCGATCGCCGAGCTCGACGAGGCGATGAACCAGCGCGCCGCCGACTACGCGGTCTGGGTCGTCCCGACCGAGGACAAGCTGCCCGCCCGCGCCGCCCAGCTTCGCGAGGTCAACGGCGACAAGCTGTTCGTGGTCTACGACCCCGAGGAGGGGTCGCGGCTGGCGCTCGAGATCGCGTACTCGCTCGCCCGGGCGCGCGTGGTCATGGCCAAGGGCGGCGCCGAGGGGCTCGACGCCTCGGCCGTCCGCGCCGAGGTCGAGCGCGCGACCGTGGCGCTCGAGGACGTCCGCCGGATCAAGAGCCAGCTCACCAGCGCGGCCGGCCAGATCGAGGACGTGCGCAAGATCGTCGGCGAAATGGGCGACCGCGTCCGGGCTCACCTCGCGCAGATCGACGCGATGGTCGCCGAGGCCAGCGACTAGACGATCGACCGATGTCGGCATAGCGGCACCGCGCCGATTCCCAGGGGTGTGGGTGACCCCCCCAGCCTCCACGATGTTCTCCGCCGCAGCCCGAGCCCGCTGCGCGGCGAGGCCACGCCCCAGCGCGCCGCTCGGCCACTGCGCATCCTCTTCCTCGTCACGGCCCACAACAGCCTGAGCCAGCGCGCGCAGATCGCGCTGACCGAGCTTGGCCACGAGGTCGAGGTGGCGATCGTGGACACCGGCGAGGCGATGGAGTCGGCCGTTGCGCAGCACCGGCCCGAGCTGATCGTCTGCCCGATCCTGAAGAAGATCATCCCCGAGTCGATCTGGTCGCGGCACCGCTGCCTGATCGTGCACCCGGGCCCGATCGGCGACCGCGGCCCCTCGTCGCTCGACTGGGCGATCGAGCTCGGCATGGGCGAATGGGGCGTGACCGTGCTGGAGGCCACCGGCGAGATCGACGGCGGCGACATCTGGGGATCACGCACGTTCCACGCGCGGCAGACCGGCAAGAGCAGCCTCTATCGGCACGAGGTGCGCCGCGGCGCGATCGCCGCGCTGTTGGACGCGATCGCCGCCCTCGAGCACGGTCACGCGCCGCGCCGGCTCGACTCCGAGGACCCGACGGTCACCGGTCGCGCGCGGCCGCGGATCCGCCAGCCCGAACGGGCGATCGACTGGACGGCGGACTCGACCGAGACCGTCGTGCGCCGAATCCGCGCCGCTGAGGGGGATCCCGGCGTGCTCGACGGCGTCGCGGGCGAGGAGTTCTACCTGTTCGGCGTCCACCGCGAGCGCGGTCTGCGCGGGCGTGCGGGCGAGATCCTCGCCACCCGCAACGGCGGGATCTGCCGCGCGACCGTCGACGGCGCCGTCTGGATCACCCATCTCAAGCGGCCCGACCACTTCAAGCTGCCCGCGACCCGCGCGCTCGGGCTCGTGGGCGTCGAGCTCGACGTCCCCGAGATCGACGTGCCGGTCCACGCGCCGATCCCCGACGGCCACACATGGCGTGAGATCGCCTACACCGAGCACGCCGGAGTCGGCTACCTGGCGTTCGACTTCTACAACGGGGCCATGAGCACCGCCCAGTGCCGGCGGCTGCTCCAGGCATACCGCTACGCGCGCAGCCGTCGCGAGACCAAGGTGATCGTGCTCGCCGGGGGCAGCGACTTCTTCTCGAACGGCATCCACCTGAACGCGATCGAGGCCGCACACGACCCGGCCGAGGAGTCCTGGTGGAACCTGCACGCGATCGACGAGGTCGTGCGCGAAGTGGTGGAGACCGACTCGCACGTGGTGGTCTCGGCGCTGGCGGGCGACGCGGCGGCCGGCGGCGTCCCGTTCGCCATGGCCGCCGACCACGTGGTCGCGCGCGAGGACGTCGTGCTCAACCCGTACTACCAGCACATGGGCGGGCTCTACGGCTCGGAGTACTGGACCTACCTGATGCCGCGTCGCGTCGGCGCCGAGCTGACCGCGGAGCTGACGTCGGCCCCGTTCCGGGCGATCGGCATGCGCCGCGCAGTCGAGATCGGGCTGCTCGACGCCGCCTTCGGCGAGGACGCGGAGAGCTTCCGCGCCCAGGTTCGCGGGCTGGCCGAGCGGCTCGCGCGGCACGACGACCACGGGCACTGGCTCGAGGCGAAGCGGCGCCGCCGCGCGCGTGACGAGCAGGCCAAGCCGCTCGCTGTCTACCGGAGCGAGGAGCTCGCGCGCTCGTACGAGTGCTTCTTCGGCCCCGACCGCAGCTACCACGAGGCGCGCAGCCGCTTCGTGTACAAGACCGGCGCCCCGTGCGTGGTCACCCCGCCGGCGGCGGGCGACGCGGTCGAGCTCCTGCAATCGGCCGTCGGCCGCCACGCCGAGCTGAGCGCCTGACGTCATGACCGACACGGACGGCGGAACGATCGGTCGGCTGGACGGCGAGCGCTGGGGCGTCCGCGCCTCGCTGCCGGCCCGAGCACTGGAGGCGGTGCGGGTCTGGCTGCCCCAGGGCCAGCTGCTGCCGGAGCACATCTGGCGCCGCCGTCACCAGACGATCGTGTGGCTGCTGTGGGCCCACGTCGCCGGCCTGACCGCATTCGGCCTCCTCCAGGGCCAGACCGTGCCGCACATGATCCTCGAGGGCGGTCTCCTCGCCGTGGCCGCGATGCTGGCAGGCTCCGAGTGGCTGAGCATGAAGCTGCGCGTCGCGGCCGCCTCGTTCGGGCTGATCACGGCGTCGGCGGTGCTCGTGCACCTGTGGGGCGGCGTGATCGAGGCGCACTTCCACTTCTTCGTGATGATCGGCGTGCTCACGCTGTACCAGGACTGGATGCCGTTCCTGGTCGCGATCGGCTACGTCGTGCTCCATCACGGGGTCGCCGGCGCGCTCGCGCCCGAGACCGTATACAGCCATTCGGCGGCGATCGAGAACCCTTGGCGCTGGGCGCTGGTCCACGGCCTGTTCGTGCTCGCCGCGAGCGCTGCCCACGTCGTCGCCTGGCGGACGAACGAGAACCAGCTCCTGCGCGACCCGCTGACCGGCCTGCCGAGCCGGGTGCTGTTCAACAACCGGCTCACCCAGGCGCTCGAGCGCCTCCAGCGCCGCCGCGGCCGCCACGTCGCGGTGCTGTTCCTCGACCTCGATCGCTTCAAGGTGATCAACGACAGCCTCGGTCATGGTGCCGGCGACAAGCTGATCGTCGCCGCCGCCGAGCGGCTGCGCCACTCGCTGCGGCGGCACGAGACGGTCGCTCGCTTCGGCGGCGACGAGTTCGCGATCCTGTGCGAGGACATCGTCGACGAGCAGGACGCGATCGCGGTCGGCGAGCGCGTGCTGCGCGTGTTCAGCCTCCCCTTCCATCTCTCGCACGGCGAGACGATGTCCTCAGCCAGCCTCGGCATCGCGCTTTCCGCCGACCCGGACCAGGACGTCGAGGAGCTGGTCCGCGACGCCGACGCCGCCATGTACCGCGCCAAGGAGTCAGGCGGCGGTCGCCTGATGCTGTTCGACGACGTGACGCGCCAGCGCGCGCTGACGCGCCTGCATACCGAGCGCGCGCTCCGCGTCGCGCTCGAGCGTGACGAGTTCCGGGTCTACTTCCAGCCCGAGGTATCGGTCGAGACCGGCACGATCGTCGGCGTGGAGGCGCTCGTCCGCTGGGAGCATCCCGATGACGGCCTCGTGGGGCCCGACCGCTTCATCGCGCTCGCCGAGGAGACCGGCCTGATCATCCCGATCGGCACCTGGGTCCTGAACGAGGCGTGCCGGCTGGCCCAGGGCTGGCAGGCGGAGCGCGCGCCCGGCGATCCGTTCGCGGTGCGGGTGAACGTGTCCGCGCGGCAGCTCGCGCAGCCGGATCTGATCGAGATCGTCGACGCCGCGCTGGAGCGCTCCGGCATGGAGCCGTCGCGCCTGTGCCTCGAGGTCACCGAGAGCGTGCTCGTCGAGGATCCGGAGGCGTCGAGCCGCACGCTGGCCGCCCTCAAGCAGCTCGGCGTCAAGATCGCGGTCGACGACTTCGGCACCGGCTACTCGTCGCTGGAGTACCTGCGCACGTTCCCGGTCGACTGCGTGAAGATCGACCGCTCGTTCGTCCGCGGCATCCCGCACTCGTCGGAAGACGTGGCGATCGTCAATGCCGTGGTCGAGCTCGGCCACGCGCTCGGCCTTTCGGTGACCGCCGAGGGCGTCGAGACGCCGGAGCAGCTCGGCAACCTGCAGACGACGGGCTGCGACACGGCGCAGGGCTTTCTCTTCAGCCGCCCGGAGCACCCCGACGTCGTCGAGCGGCTTCTGCTCGACGGCGCCGGAGCGGCGCAAGTCGCGCACCGCCCCGGCGTGACGAGCGTCAGCGGCTGAACACCTCCAGCTCCGCGACGTGCACCTCGTTGTCGCGCGGTGCCAGCACCTGCGGCAGGTCGCCGAAGACCGGCACCGGCCCGCCGCCGGGCGAGCCCTCGCGACAGTCGCTGCCGCTCGTCGGATCGGCGTCCTGGTCGCCCTGGAACGCGGCGTTGCCCGTGCACTGGTTGTCGAGCACGACGAGCCGCACGGCCACGGCGTCGACGGCCGGGAACGTGAACTCGCGCAGGTTCATCTCCGGCGCCACGGGCCGCGGGTTGAAGCCCGGGAACGCGTTCGCCGGGCTCGTGTAGTGCGGCCGGAACGTCGTGCCGTCCTCGGACACGTCGAGCCGGAAGCGCCGCAGGGCGGTGAACCGGTTCTGGCCGACCTCGAGCAGCGCGCTGACCTGCGCGCGGCGGATCGTCTGCCGGGCGCCCTGGAGGTCGACGGTGACCTGGGAGCCGCGCACGTCGGGCTGGGCGCCCGTGCGATCCCAGCTCGTCGCCTCGGTGTCGTCGATCAGCTGGGCGTGCTGGGTGCCGTCGCCGGTGGCGGAGGCGCCCTTGGCGGACGACGCGCGGTTGGTGCGCATCGGAACCGTGATCGTCACCGGCCGGCCCGCGGAGAGCGTCCGCCGCACGCGTACGTGGCCGTATCCGCGCGCCTGCACGACGAACTCGTACTCGCCGGGCGCGAACGCGGCGCGGTCGTCGAGGTTGGCGCCCGTCGTCGTCGGATCGGTGTCCGCGATCGGCGACGTGCGAGCCTCGTAGTGGCCGACGAAGACGCGCGCCCGGATCGGCGCCGTGCCCTCGTCCGCCCCCTCTGCCCGGAACGTCACCTGGGCGGAGCTCTGGAGCGGCGACGCGAAGTCCGGCGTCGGGTCCGTGTCGGTGTCGGCCGTCGTGTTCGAGCTCGCCGCGCCCGCCCCGAAGCCGCGGCGCGCGAACGCGAGCCACAGCTCGGCCTGGTTGGCGCCGCCGAAGCGCATCCGGTCGGCGGCCAGGTACGCGTCACGCGCGTCGAGCATCGACGGCGCGGTCGGCATCAGCAGGTAGGCGTCGAACATGAGCTGGATCCAGCGCCGGTTGCCCGGGCACTGGTCGGCCGGAAGCCGCCCCTCCGCGCAGTCACGCTGGAGCTGCGGCGTGCCGGCGCCGTACTTGGCCACCAGCGCCTGCCGGATGTCGTAGTTCGTGGCGCTCCAGATCTCGCCGTCGGCGTGGACCTGGGGACCCGTGATGTCGAACCCCATGTTCGAGAAGTTGAGCGGGTTGGCCAGCGGCCCGCCCGCCTTGACCAGCGACACGCCCGGGGCCGGGAACGCACCGGTGCGCGGGAAGTTCATCCCGTACGAGCGGATCGCCCGGTCCTTGTTGCCGGTCACGTACGCGCCGACGGCGAACGGGTTCTCGCCCGACACCGGCACGTAGCTGTACTCGTTGAGGATCTCGGTGCCCATCAGGTCGCCCGAGCTCTCGCCCATGGCTCCCGCGTGGTGGCCGGAGCGGGTCCCGCCCTTGCCGATCATGCGGTTCTCGACCATGTGGCCGTACTCGTGGCCGATGACCGCCATGTCGTAGTCGCCGTCCACGCACGGCGCGTAGAACGCGCCGGCGATCGGCTGCCACAGGTACATGTTGGTGATCGGCGACACGCCGTCGGGGAGCGAGATCATGTTGGCGTTGTCGCGCCCGAGGTAGCTCGGGAAGCCGCCGGTGACCGCGCCCGCCTGGGCGTTGCCGATCACCGGGTCCCCCTCGGCCGTCCCACCGGTGCCGAAGTTGAAGTCCTGGGCGTTCCAGGTCCGCTCGGTGAAGCCGAGGTGGTACGTCCAGTCGTGCATCCGGTTGTGCATCGCGAACAGGTTCGTGACCGCAGCGTCGATGTCGTTGCCGCCGGGCGTGAAGTTCGCCTGCGAGCAGCGCGACTCGAACCACTTGTTCTGCCACGGGAACACGTACTCGCGGCTCGGGCTCACCGGCCGCTGGCCGGGCGGGGCCGGCGTGAGCGGGCTCCCCCACGCCTCGGCGCTCGAGGCGTTGTTGCCCCTGCTCGTGAACGTCGACTTCCCGGTGCGCGGGTCGGCGTCCCACGGCGTGCGCGAGGCGAGGTTCCCGACCTCCTCGTCGCATTCGGCGCCCGTCGACTCCCAGCACCACAGGTCACGCGAGTCGGTGCTCGGGTAGTGATGCGGGGCGGTCTCGCCGCCGATCCCCGGATACGCGCCGAACACCTTCCACTTCGGTGGGTAGGGGTCGACGGTGTCGCCGCCGGCGACGCCGTTGAAGACGATCGAGCCGGAGTAGGTGGTCGGGGCCGTCCAGCCCGCGCCGTCGACGAAGTCGCACACCTCCACGGTGTAGGTGCCGGTGCCGTCGTCCGCCGGGTCGTAGAACGCGATCTCGGGGCTCGAGAGCGTGTCGGCGCTCGCAACCACGTTGCCGTCGCGCAGCAGCTTGACCACGACGTCGTTGAGCGCGAGGTCGGCGCTGACGGTGGCGGCGACCGACTCCGCGCGCTCGCCCTCGGCGACCGTCCACGGGCCCTGCGTGGCGCAGGCCCCGTCGGTGTCGGCGAGCGTGCCCTGGAAGGTCTCGGCGCCCTCGTGCGACTCATTGACGTTGTCGCGGCGCACGAGCACGGCGCCCGTCTCGGCGTCGACGAACGAGGTGTAGGCCGTCGCCTGCCCGCCCGCGACGTCGGTCACGAGCGTCTCGTACGCACGCCTGACGCCGTTCGTGTAGGTCGGCACCGCGACCTCGCGGGCCCGCTGGAGCTGGGCGAAGCCGGGTGCGCGGAACGTCGTCCAGCCGCCCTGCTCCGAGGCCTCGCCGAGCTGGGCGAGCGAGACGCCGCGGCCGACGTCGGCGGCCGCACGCGCCCACGCCTCGCGCGGGGAGAGCCGCTTCTCGCCGCTCAGCGCGCCGTCGCCCGTGAGGTTCGACGAGGCGTACGCGAGCCGCCAGCCGGTGCTGCGCGAGCCCTCGACCCCGACGGCCGCCCGCGCAGCCCTCGTGCGGCGCGAATACCCGCTTTCCAGAGGACCGACGCCGAAAAGTTTGACTAGCTGACTTCGGCGGGCTCGTCGCGGCCCTGGAGCCGCTCGCGGCCGCGCTGGACGGCGGCGATGAACTTCGAGAGGTTGACCTCGAGCGTGTTCAGGATCTCGTCGGCGTAGTCCTCGGCACCGAGCCGGATCTCACGCTCGCGGGCGCGCGCCTCGCCGATGATGTCCTCGGCCTGGCGCTCGGCCTCGCGCGTGACCTCCTGCTGGGAGACGAGCTGCGTCTGCTTCTCGCGCGCCTCCTTGACGATCCGCTCGGCCTCCCGCTTGGCCTCCGCCAGCATCTCCTGGCGCTCCTTGACGATCCAGCGCGCCTGCTTGATCTCCTCGGGGATCGTGGCGCGCATCTGGTCGAGGATGTCGTAGATCTCCTCCTTGTCCACGCGAACCTGGTCCGTCAGCGGGACCTGCTTGGCGTTGTGGACGAGGTCGTCCAGCTTGTCGATCAGTACCAGGACGTCCATGGCGCTCCCTGTTTCGTCAGCGCGCGAGCGCTTCCTTCAATCGTCGCGCAACCGGCTCCGGGACGAGGTCGGAGACATCGCCACCGAACGTGGCGATCTCCTTGACTCCGCTCGAGGAGAGAAAACTGTACTGCGGGGACGCCATCAGGTAGATCGATTCGATGTCCGACGCCAGCTGGCGGTTGAGCTGGTTCATCTCCAGCTCGTACTCGAAGTCGGAGATCGCGCGCAGGCCCTTGACGATCGCCTTGGCGCCCCGCTCGCGCGCGAACTCGACCACGAGGTTGGAGAACGGCTCGACGCGGACGTTGTGCAGATGGCCGGTCGCCGCCTCGATGAACTCGATCCGCTCCCCGGCGCTGAAGATCGACTGGCTCTTGCGCACGGAGGCGTTGACCACGGCGACGATCAGCTCGTCGAACATCACCGACGCGCGCGAGATCACGTCGACGTGGCCGAGCGTGATCGGGTCGTACGAGCCGGGGCAGACGGCGATGCGCGGGTCAGGGGCCATGGATGCGGATCAGGGTGTCGCCGTAGCGGCGTTCGTCGATCAGGGGAAGCGCTTCGAGGTCGAGCGGGGCGCGGCGGTCGCTCTCCACGACCACCGCCGCGCCGGGAGCCAGCACGGCCGGCAGCGCTGCCGCCAGCTCGCTCCCGAGGCGCCCCGCCAGCCGGTATGGCGGGTCGAGGAAGACGAGATCGTAGTGGCGCCCGGCGACGGATGCGGAGCCGAGGAAGCGGCGGGCGTCGCCGCGGCGGACCTCGGCGTCGGCGCCGAGCGCGTCCAGGTTGGCCTTCAGCGCGCGGATCGCGGCGGGTGCGCTGTCGACGAACGTGGCCTCGGCGGCGCCGCGCGAGAGCGCCTCGATCCCGAGCGCGCCCGAGCCCGCGAACAGGTCGAGCACCCGCGCGCCCGCGACGCGATCGGCCAGCACGGAGAACAGCGCCTCGCGCACGCGGTCGGACGTGGGCCGGGTCGCGTCGCCGCGCGGCGCCTGCAGCCGCCGCCCGCCCCATCGTCCGGCGATCACGCGCATGCCGGCAGTGTGGCGGGCGAGGCGGCTAACGGGTCCAGGCGGCGGCGACCTCGGCGACGTGGCGGGCGTCGGTCCCGCAGCAGCCGCCCAGCACGCAGACCGCCGGCAGATGCGGATGGACCGCGGCGTGCTGGGCGCCGAGGGCGGCGGGGTCGCCGGCGTCGAGCTCCTCGGCCTCGTCGAGCTCGGCGTGGCTCATGGCCGATGCGTTGGCCCGCAGGCCGCCGATCCGCTCGAGCCACGGTCCGCCGTCCTCGAGCACGGCGGCGAAGTGGGTCGGGTGCGCGCAGTTGATCATGAAGTAGGCGGGCGCGGCGTCGGTCTCGGCGTCGACCTGCTCGATCGCCTCGCGCAGCGGCTGCCCGCTCGGCAGCCGGCCGTCGGTCTCGACGGTGAACGAGATCACCGACGGGACGCCCGCGTCGTGCGCCGCGCGGGCGATGCCGAGCGCCTCTTCGACGTAGTTCATCGTGACCGCGCTCACCATGTCGACCCCGGCGCCCACGAACGTGCCGATCTGCTCGGCGTGGTACTCGGCGGCCTCGCCGGCGGTCATGGCCACGCCGACCACGTAGCCGTCGCCGCGCGGGCCGACCGCGCCGTTGAGCACGGCCGGCACCTCCGGCGCGGCCTCGGCGATCTCGCGGATCAGCTCGACGGCGCGGCGGTTGGCCTCGGCCAGCTCGGCCGACGAGTAGCCGAGCCGCTCGCCCCAATCGCGGCTGGCGCGCCAGGTCGCGGTGTCGAGCACGATGCCGGTCCCGCTCTCGCGGGCGATCGCGACGTATGGGGCGTAGTAGCGGCGCAACGCGTCGACCCCGGCGGGGTCCTTGAGGAGAACGAAGGCGGCGAAGTCGGGGAGCTCGAGGCCCTCGTGGAAGACGAGCGTGGTCTCGAGCCCGCCGTCGGTGACGAAGGGCCGGTCGCCTGCGAGTTGGGGGAGCATGATCGTGTGCATTTCACACGAAGACGGTGAAACCGGGCGATTTATGCCGGGATCGGCTCGAGGGCGTCCGCGCCGAACGCGGCGACGAGCGCATCCGCCAGCAGCGCGTGCTCGGGCTCGCGCAGCTCGGGGTCGGCGTCGAGGATCGTCCGCGCGCGCATGCGGGCCCGCTCCAGCAGCTCGACGTCCTCCGGCAGGCGGGCGAAGCGGAACGCCTGCAGGCCCGACTGGCGGGTGCCCAGCATCTCGCCCTCGCCGCGCAGCTCGAGGTCGATCTCGGCCAGCTTGAAGCCGTCGTGGTGCGCGCCGAGCGCGCGCAGGCGGGCCGACTCCTTCGGGCCGAAGAGCAGGCACAGCGACTCGTGCTCGCCGCGGCCGATGCGCCCGCGCAGCTGGTGCAGCTGCGAGATCCCGTAGCGCTCGGCGTCCTCGACCAGCATCACCGACGCGTTCGGGACGTCGATCCCGACCTCGATCACGGTCGTGGCGACGAGCACGTCGGCGCCGCCCGCGGCGAACGCCGCCATCGCCTCCTGCTTCTCGCGCGGGCGCATCTGGCCGTGGAGGAGCACGACCCGGAACTCGCGCAGCTCGCCGGTGCGCAGGCGCTCGTACTCGGCGGTCGCCGCGCGCGCCTGCAGCGCCTCCGACTCCTCGACCAGCGGGCAGACCACGAACGCCTGCCGCCCGGCCCGCAGCTCCTCACGGATGCGCTCGTACGCTCGGGAGCGCTCGTTCTCGGTCGCGCACACGTGGGTGTGGATCGGCCGGCGGCCGGCGGGCAGCTCGCGCAGCACGGTGACGTCGAGGTCGCCGTAGGCGGTCAGCGCCAGCGTGCGCGGGATCGGCGTGGCGGTCATGTGGAGCACGTGCGGGGCGAGCGACGCCGGCGCCTTGCGGTCGAGCGCGCGGCGCTGGTTGACGCCGAAGCGATGCTGCTCGTCGACGACCACGACCGCCAGCCGGTCGAACTCCACCGCCTCCTCGATCAGCGCGTGGGTGCCGACGAGCAGCTTGAGCTCGCCGGTGGCGAGCTTGCCGAGCAGGTCGGCGCGGCGGCCCCCCGGCGTCGAGCCGGTCAGCAGCGCGGCCTGGACGAGCGCGCCCGGCATCAGTGCCTGGAGCGTGGCGAAGTGCTGCTCGGCGAGCGTCTCGGTGGGCGCCATCAGCGCCGCCTGGGCGCCCGACTCGACCGCGCGCAGCATCGCGTACAGCGCCACCACCGTCTTGCCGGAGCCGACCTCCCCCATCAGCAGCCGCTGCATCGGCCGGTCGAGCGCGAGCTCGGCGTCGACGGCGTCCATCGCCCGCCGCTGGTCGCCGGTGGGCTCGAACGGCAGCGACTCGGCGAGCCAGCGCGCGGTCAGCTCGCCCGGCGGCTCGAGCGCCGCCGCCCGCGCCCCCTCGCGCCGCCGCGCGCGGCGGCGCAGGAGCGCGATCTGCACGAGCAGCAGCTCGTCGTAGGCCAGCCGGAGGCGCCCGCCCTCGTGGTCGCCGAAGTGCGCGGCGTCGAGCGCCGCCGGACGGTCGGGCAGCCGGTCGTTGACGCGCATCCGCGCGGGCAGCGGCTCGAGCGCGTCGCGCGCCGCGGCCCGCTGCTCGCGCACGAGCGCGAGGATCTGCGTCGAGGACAGCCCGTCGGTCGCCGGATAGGTCGCGACCTCCGACTCCGCGGCGCCGACGGCCTCGCCGGTCTCGGCGTGGAACTGCACGCGGAAGCGATTGCGGGCCTCGTACTTGCCCTGCAGCAGCAGCCGCGTGCCCGGCCGGTACTTGCGCTCGAGCCACGGCTGGTTGAAGAACGTCGCCTTGACCGTGCCGGTGGCGTCCGCGACGACCGCCTCCACCAGCGGCCGCATCCCGCGCCGGCGCACGGGGCGGCTTGAGATCGAGCGCACCTCGACCACGACCGTCGCCGTCTCGCCGGGCGCGAGGTCGATCAGCGTGCTCGCGCTGCCGCGATCGCGCGGCAGGTGCTCGAGCAGGTCGCCCACGGTGAGCAGCCCGAGGCGCTCGGCGGCGGCGGCCGCCTTCGGCGGCGAGACCTTCAGCGGCTCGGCGAGCCGCGACGGCCGCGGGTAGTGCGGCGGGACGGCGCGCAGCGCCTCGTCGGTCAGCGGATCAGCGGTCGCGAAGGCCGTGGGGACCACGGCGCCAATGATGATCGGCGGGTCGGATCACTCGGCGGAGATCAGCCACCAGTAGGCGGGCTGGTCTCCGCGTGAGAACTCGACGTCGACCCCGCCGGGCGCGAGCGCGGCCACGGCGGCGCCCTCGAGCGGCGCGCCGTCGCCCTCGATCAGCGTCAGCAGCTCGGCCTCGCGGCCCAGCTCGCCGAGCACGACCACGAGCGTCTCCCCCGGCTCCCCCCACGCGACGATCTGCTCGTCGACGAAGCCGACGGCGTCGCCGCGCCGGAAGCGGCCCTCGGCGTCGTCGCGCGCGGCGTGGGTCACGGCGCCGGTGCGCACGTGCTCGAGCGCCTCGCGCATCGCGGCGGCGTTGCCCGCCGCGCCGCGACCGGGGTCGAGCGCCACGACCGCCGCCAGGCCGGCCTGCATCGACCGCGAGGAGACGACGTGCACGGCCTTCTCCGCCAGCTCGGCCGCGCGCTCGGCGGCCATGATCACGTTCGGCGAGTTGGGGAGCACGACGACCTCCTCGGCGGGGACGTCGTGGATTCCCGCGAGCAGCTCGTACGTGGACGGGTTCATCGTGCCCCCGCCGTCGAGCGCGACGGCGCCCATGTTCTCGAACAGCTCCCCGACGCCCATGCCGGAGACGACGGCCAGCACGCCGCACGTCTGGATCGCCTCGGCGAGGCGCTCGCTGCGGTCGGCGACCTGCTCGGTCATGTCGGCGACGTCGAGGTGGGAGAGCTCGCCGATCCCGGCGAACAACGCGGTCGCGCGCTCCGGCTCGTCGGTGTGGAGGTGGACCTTGAGCGTGTGCCCGTCGCCGACGACGAGCACGGAGTCGCCGAGGTCCTCGAGCGGCTCGGTCCACGACGTCGGCTCCATCCCCTGGCCGGTGACCGCGAAGTTCGTGCAGTAGCGGTAGGTCGTCGACTCGTGCTGCGGGTGCGTGATTCGGGCAGGGACGTGGTGGGCCAGCTGCGGCGCCGCGGTGCCGCGCAGCGCGGCGATCACGCCCGCGAACATGACGGTCAGGCCGTAGCCGCCGGCGTCGACCACCCCGGCCTCGCGCAGGATCGGCAGCAGCTCGGGCCCGCGCGCCACCGACAGCTCGCCCGAGCGCAGGGCGGACTCGAGCACGCCGGCGATCAGCGCGTTCTGCTCGTCGTCGGCGACCTCGTTGTGCAGCCGCGGCTGGTCCATGTGGGCGATCTCCGAGGCCACCCGGGCCGCCATCTCGCGGACGACGGTGAGGATCGTCCCCTCGGCCGGCTCGCGCACGGAGCCGTACGCGCGGTCGGCGGCGCGCGCCATCGCGGCGGCCACCAGCACGGGGTCGACGAGCTCGCCGGGGCGGGAGATCAGCTCCTCGGCGGCGCCGCGCAGGAGCTGGGAGAGGATCACGCCCGAGTTGCCGCGCGCGCCCAGCAGCGCCGCGCGGGCGACGGAGTCGACGAGCTCGTCGCGCCCGATGTCGTCGATGTCGCCCTGGGCGGACAGACGGTCGAGCTCGTCGAGCACCGCGCGCAGCGTGAGCGCCATGTTGTCGCCGGTGTCGCCGTCGGCGACCGGGAAGACGTTGAGGTCGTTGACCTCGCGGCGGCGCGACTCGAACTCGAGCAGCGCGCCCTCGACCACGGCACGGAATCGGGTAAGACTTGGGTCGGCCACAAGCTCTGGTTGGAGTACTCCCCCGCCCGCCGACGTTACGCTGGAGGGCGGCGGAAAGACCGCCGCTGCGCTAGGCCTTGGTGACCTTGCCGGCCTTCAAGCAGCGAGTGCAGACATACACCCGCAGGGGCGCGCCGCCCTCGCGGATCCGGACCTTCTGCAGGTTCGGGTCGAACCGGCGCCTCGTCGCGACCATCGAGTGCGACCGGCTGTTGCCGAACGCGGGGCGCTTGCCGCAGGAATGACAGACACGTGCCATAGCGGCCGGAAGCATAGCGACGACAGGGCTTGGGTACGGTGTCCTGGTGCCCCCGGCCAGCCCGGCTCGCATCTCCCTGCCCGAGCGCTACCGCGTCGTCCGCCATATCGCGAACGGCGGGATGGCCGGCGTCTGGGAAGCCGAGGACCAGCTCCTGCACCGCTCGGTGGCGGTCAAGGTGCTCGCCGCGCACCTGTCCGAGGACGACCGCGCCCGCCAGCGCTTCGAGCGCGAGGGCCGCGCCGCCGCGGGCCTCTCCACGCACCCGCACGTGGTGACGATCTACGACGTCGGCGAGCACGACGGCCGCGCGTTCATGGTGATGGAGCTGATGAGCGGCGGCACGGTCGGCGACCGGCTGCGCGAGGGCCGCGCGGTGGCCGACGACACCGCGCTGCGCTGGCTGCGCGAGGCCGCCGAGGCGCTCGACGCCGCCCACGACGCCGGCGTCGTCCACCGCGACATCAAGCCCGGAAACCTGCTGCTCGACCAGCGCGACCGGCTCGCGATCGCGGACTTCGGGATCGCGCGCCTGGCGATGGAGGACCAGCTGACGATGACCGGGCAGGTGCTCGGCACGGCCTCCTACATCTCGCCCGAGCAGGCGGTCGGCGAGGCCGCGACGCCCGCGTCGGACCGCTACGCGCTCGCGATCGTGGCGTTCGAGCTCTTGACCGGCAGCAAGCCCTTCCAGGCCGAGCACTTCGCCGCACAGGCGCGCGCTCACGTCGAGGATCCGCCGCCGCTGGCCACCGAGCGCGACCCGTCGCTGCCCGCGCGCGTCGACGACGTGCTCGACCGCGGCATGGCCAAGGAGCCGGGTGAGCGCTGGGAGAGCGCGGCCGCGATGGTCGACGCGCTCGGCGACGCGATGGGCTCCTCGCGCGCCGCCGCTGCGCCCGTCACCGAGGCCACGCGCAAGGTCGACGCCCCACCCCCGCCACCGCCCGTCGCCGCTCCGCGCCGCGACGACGGCGAGCGCCGGCCCGGCGCCCTGCTGCTGGCCGGGCTCGCCGGGCTGCTGCTGATCGCGGTGCTCGGCTTCGTGCTGCTCTCGGGCGGCGGCGACGGAGATGGAGACGGAGAACAGGCCGCGCAGGCGACGCCCACGGCCACCGCCGAGCGCACGGCCGAGCCGACCGCCACGGCGACCAAGACCCCGGAGTCGACGCCCGAACCGACCCCCGAGCCCACTCCCGAGACGACTGCGACTCCGGAGCCGTCGGGCGAGGTCGACCTCGACCGTGCAGCCGACCTCCAGCTGCAGGGCTTCAACGCCCGCCAGGCCGGCGACTACGAGCAGGGTCTGACGCTCTCCCAGCAGGCGCTCGACGCGTGCGGCGACACCCGGCAGCTCGACCCGTGCGGCTATGCGCTGTACGAGGTCGGCGCCTCGCTGAACGCGCTCGGACGGCCGGACGAGGCGATCCCGTTCCTCGAGCAGCGGCTCGAGACCTACGGCAACAACGGGACGGTCAGGTCCGAGCTTCGGCGGGCAGAGCGAGCGGCGGGCGGCGGCGGCGACGAGGACTGAGGCGCGCCGGAAGCTGCAGCACGATCACGGCGGCCAGCACGAGCGCGCCGCCGAGCAGCTGGACCGGCGTGAGCTGCTCGCCGAGCACGAGGAACGCCAGCGCCACCGTGACGGGCGGCTCGAAGGTCGACAGGATCGCCGCCTCTGACGGCCCGACGCGCCGCAGGCCCGCGAAGAAGGCCGAGACGGCCACCACCGTGCTCACCAGCGCGATCAGCACGAGCCACAGCCACGCCTCGCCCGACAGCGCGAGGTCCAGCGAGCCGGTGGCCGCGCCTGTGAGCGTGAAGGTCACGGTCCCGCCGGTGAGCACGAGCGCCGACAGCGTGAACGGCTCGACCTCGTCGACGATCCCGTCGGACACGAGGATGTACGTCGTGTAGGTGAGCGAGGCGGCGAGCGCGAGCCCGGCGCCGAGCACGTCGAAGCTGGCTGCGCCGGCCGCCAGCAGCACCAGCATCAGGCCGACCGAGGCGACGGCGAGCGCCAGCCACGTGCGCGCGCTCGGCTGCGTGCGCCGGAGGACGAGCGCCGCCACCGTGACGAACGCCGGGTACGTGTAGAGCAGCAGCGAGACCAGCGCCACGTCGAGGCGCCCGATCGCGAGGAAGAAGAGCCCGGACTGGAGGCTGTAGCCGACGCCGCCGAGCCCGAGCCCGGTGAGCACCACGCGGCGCGGCAGCCGCCGCAGCGCTGCCCAGCCGCCGGTCGCCCACACGAGCAGCGCGAACACGGCGGCCGCGAGCGAGAAGCGCACCAGCAGCGTGCTGGTGATGCTCGCGCCCGCGTCCGAGGCGAGCTTGCCGAAGATCCCGAGCGTGCCGAAGGCGGCTGCGGAGAGGAGGCAGAGAAGGGCGCCGCGCATGCCCTCATCATGCGGCCTCGACCCGTCGAGAGCAACGGACGTTTCCGGATGATTCCATGCGAAGATGTCGAACGATGCTCGACCTCCGCCGGCTTCGCCTGCTGCACGAGCTGCACCGCCGCGGGACGGTCGGCGCGGTGGCGGAGGCGCTGTCCTACAGCCCGTCGACGGTGTCGCAGCAGCTCGGCGTGCTGGAGCGCGAGGCGGGCACGCCGCTGTTCGAGCCCGCGGGGCGCCGGCTGCGGCTCACCGATGCCGCGCTCGTGCTCGTCGCCCACGCCGAGTCGCTGCTCGCGGGCGTCGAGCGGGCCGAGGCCGACCTGGCGACCGCGGCCGCCGGCGCGGTGCGCGGGATCGTCCGCGTGGGGTCGTTCCAGACCGCGAGCCTGCACCTGCTGCTGCCGGCGATGGCCGAGCTGCGCGGGACGCATCCCGACGTCGAGGTCCAGCTGGTGGAGGCCGAGACCGAGCCCGGCCTCGACGCGCTGCGCTCGCACGCGCTCGACCTCGTGATCGCCGACGAGTGGAGCGGCAGCCCGCGACCGGCGCACCCCGGCGTCGACCGCGCGGACCTGTTCGACGAGCCGGTGCAGCTCGTCCTTCCCGCCGTGCACCCGGCGGCGGCCGGCGATCGCGCCGTAAAGCTGGAGGCCGTCGCGGACGCCGCGTGGGCGGTCGGCTACGAGGGCGGCGGGATGGCCGAGCTCGTGCGCCGCATCTGCGCCGAGCACGGTGCCTTCGAGCCGCGCGTGCACCACCGCACGAACGAGCTCTCGATGCTCGTCGCCCTCGTCGCCGAGGGCCACGCCGTGACGCTGCTCCCCGCGCTCGCGCTGCGCGGGGTCCCTTCGACGGTCGCGGTCCGCGCCGTCGCCGGCGCGGACCTCTCCCGGACCGTCTTCACCGCCACCCGCACCGGCGCCGGCCACCGGCCGGCGCTGGCTGCGGTCCATGCGGCGATCAGGCGGGGCGTGCCGACCAGCCGGTCTTCCCGAGGCGGCAGCGATCCACGAACTGGCCGTTCCGGTAGACCCGCAGCTTGACCCGCAGAGTCTCCCGTCCAGACGCCTGAGCGCAGCACGCCGCGCGAGAACACGCGGGCCTTCACGCGGTGGCCGTCGACGGTGAACCAGTACGCGCCACGGCTGGAGAGGCGCCCGCGCGTCCGGTACTGGGGCTTCGGGCGGTAGAGCGTGCCGCCGCGCAGGATCGAGCCGCTGCGACAGCTGGCCACCCAGCCGAAGCCCGCGCCCTTGACCTTCCCGGCCGAGCCGGTACCCACGTTGGCGAAGCGGCCCTGCTCGGTCTTGCCGCGCCACGTCCCCGCCTGAGCCGTGGCCGGCGCGAGGAGCAGGACGGTCCCCGCGACGGCGATCCACTTGAAAGTGCGTATGCCGTCCCAATGACCGAAAATCAGAAGAACGAAACGGTGAGCAACCTGAACCTTCGTCCAGGCCTGCGCTTTCATCCCACGCGGCTCGCGGTCCAGCCCGTCTTGCCGAGCTTGCACCACGTCACGAAGCGCCCGTTCCTGGTGACCCGGATGCGCACCCGGTAGTCACCCGACCAGCGGCCGGAGGCGCGCTTGCCGCGCACGTACGTCCGCGCTCGCGCCCGCTCCCCGTTTCCGAGCCCGAACGAGTACGAGCCGCCGTCCTCGAACCGCTTGCGGCCGGTGAGGTCGAAGGTGGGCAGGAACTTGGTGCCGTTCCGCAGCGCGTTGCCGTTGTCGCAGGCAGCGGTGTAGCGCACCTCGACGAAGTTCACCCGCCCGTCTGAGCCGGTCCTGACCACGGCCCGCTTGCCCTGCTCGGTCGTGCCGCGCCACTTCGCGGCCTGAGATGTGGCGGGCGCGAGCAGCAGCAGCGTACCCGCGACGGCGACGAGCTTGAGAGTGCGCATGACCGGCTCATGGCCGGAACGCGGTGCGTCGAAACACTAAAGGCGGCTGCGCAGGGTGGCCAGCGCCATCACGGCCTCGGCCGCGTGCGCCCCCTGGTCGCGCTTGCCTCCGCCGGTGCGGGCGAGCGCCTGCTCCATCGTCTCGACCGTCAGCACGCCGAACGCGCACGGCACGCCGGTGCGGAGCTGCACGTCCTGGATCCCGCGGGCTGCCTCCGCGCACACGTAGTCGTAGTGGTCGGTCTCCCCGCGGATGACCGCGCCGAGGCACGCGACGCCCGCGTAGCGGCCGCTCTCCGCCAGGTACTTCGCGGCGAGCGGGAGCTCGAACGCTCCCGGGACGTCGTGGACGTCGGCGGGCGGGTGGCCGGCCTCGGTGAAGGCGCGCTGCGCGCCGGCCACGAGCCGCTCGGCGAGATCGGTGTAGAAGCGCCCGACGGCGATCGCGAAGACGCGATCGCTCATCCCCGGCCGGTCTCGCGGTCGTGGACGTGCTCGTCGTGGACCATCTGCTCGTCGAGCGGCAGCCCCTGGTGGTGCAGCGAGTGCCCGAGGCGGTCGCGCTTGGCGCGCAGGTAGGCCTCGTTGTGCGGGTTGGCGGCGTGCACGATCGGGATCTGGTCGGTCACCGACAGGCCGTAGCCCTCGAGGCCGCGGATCTTCTTCGGGTTGTTGGTGAGGATGCGGATCGAGCCCAGCCCGAGGTCGACGAGGATCTGGGCGCCGATGCCGTAGTCGCGCAGGTCGACCGGCAGCCCGAGCTCGAGGTTGGCATCGACCGTGTCGAGGCCCTTGTCCTGCAGGTTGTAGGCCTTGAGCTTGTTCAGCAGCCCGATGCCGCGGCCCTCCTGGGCGAGGTAGAGGAGCACGCCGCGCCCCTCCTGCTCGATCATGGCCAGCGCCGACTCGAGCTGCTCGCCGCAGTCGCAGCGCAGCGAGTGGAAGACGTCGCCGGTCAGGCACTCCGAGTGCACGCGCACGAGCACGTCGGACTCACCGTCGACCTCGCCCTTGACCATCGCGACGTGGTGCTTGTCGTCGACCAGCGACCGGTAGCCGACGACGTCGAACTCCCCGAACGCGGTCGGCAGCCTGGTGTTCACCACGCGCTCGACCAGCTTGTCGTGGCGGCGCCGGTAGGCGATCAGGTCGGCGACCGTGATCATCTTCAGGCCGTGGCGCTCGCAGTAGCGCTCGAGGTCGGGCACGCGCGCCATCGTGCCGTCGTCGTTCATGACCTCGCAGATCACGCCGGACGGGTTGAGGCCGGCGAGCCGCGCGAGGTCGACCGCGGCCTCGGTCTGACCGGTGCGCTCGAGCACGCCGCCGGGCTTGGCCTTGAGCGGGAAGACGTGGCCGGGCTGGACGAGGTCGCGCGGCGACGTGCGCGGATCGATCGCGACCTGGATCGTGCGCGCGCGGTCGGCGGCGGAGATGCCGGTCGTGACGCCGTCGCGCGCCTCGATCATGACCGTGAACGGGGTCTCGAACGGCGACTCGTTCTTGGCCGCGATCAGGTCGAGCCCGAGCTCTTCGCAGCGCTCCGGGGTGAGCGAGAGGCAGATCAGCCCGCGCCCCTCCTTGGCCATGAAGTTGATCGCCTCCGGCGTGGCGAACTGCGCGGCCAGCGTCAGGTCGCCCTCGTTCTCGCGATCCTCGTCGTCGCACACCACGACCATGCGGCCGGCGCGGATCTCCTCGATCGCCTCCTCGATCGTCGCGAATGCGGTCATACGGTCGGCACCAGCTTCTCGATGTACTTCGCGAGCACGTCCACCTCCAGGTTGACCGGCGTGCCGGTCGTGGCCTCACCCAGCAGCGTGCGCTCCAGCGTCTCGGGAATCAGCGAGACCTGCAGCCAGTCGTCGCCGACGGCGGACACCGTGAGCGAGACGCCGTCGACCGCGATCGAGCCCTTCTCGATCACGTAGCGCAGCAGCGCGGGCTCGACCCCGATCGTGACGACGTGCGAGAAGCCCTCCTCGCGCACGTCCCAGATCGTGCCCAGGCCGTCGACGTGGCCCTGCACGAAGTGGCCGCCGAGGCGATCGGCGGCGCGCAGCGGCAGCTCGAGGTTCACGCGCGAGCCGGCTTCCAGCGCCCCGAGCGAGGAGCGCCGCAGCGTCTCGTGCATGACGTCGGCGGTGAAGCCGCTCTCCGGCAGCGAGGTCGCGGTCAGGCAGACGCCGTTGACGGCGATCGAGTCGCCCTCGCTGAGGTCGAGCTGGGTCTGCACGGTGAGCCGCACGCCCGCCTCGCCGGCGTCGACCGCCGTGACCGTCCCGAGGTCCGCCACCAGCCCGGTGAAGATCGCTACCACTCCCTCAGCCGCGCGGAGATCAGCACGTCGCCGGCCACGGCCGAGCAGTCGAGCGTGAGCGCGCGAGTGGCCTCGGCGATCCGCTCGACGCCCTCGCCCTCGAGCGGGTCGCGCGCGTGCGAGCCGCCGAGCACGACGGGGGCGACGAAGAGGCGGATCTCGTCGACCTCGCCGGCGTCGAGGAACGCGCCCGCCAGATGCGGGCCGCCCTCGAGCAGGATCGAGGTCACGCCGGTTGCGCCGATCTGGGCGAGCGCGTTGCGCACGCGCGCGGGCTCGTTCTCGCCGGTGGCCACGATCACGTCGGCGCCGGCGACCTCGAGCGCGTCGGCGGCCAGGCGGGGCGCGGCGCGCGAGATGACGACGGTCAGCGCGAGCTCGGCGGCGCCGCGGACGAGCTGCGAGTCGAGCGGCAGCCGGGCCTCGGAGTCGAACACGATCCGGCGCGGCTGGCGGTGCACGCCGTCGACGCGGGCGGTCAGCAGCGGGTCGTCGGCCAGCGCCGTGCCGATGCCGACGGCCACCGCGTCGCACTCCGCGCGCCAGTGGTGGGCCATGCGCCGTGACGCCTCGCCGGAGATCCACTTCGAGTCGCCGGTGCGGGTCGCCACCTTGCCGTCGAGCGTCATCGCCGACTTGAAGAGCACGTAGGGACGGCCGGTGCGGGCGTGCTTGCGGAACGGCTGGTTGACCAGGCGGGCGCGGGCGAGCGGCTCGCCGTCGGCCACCACGACCTCGACGCCCTCGTCGCGCAGGATCCCCAGCCCGCGGCCGGAGGCCTTCTCCGTCGGGTCGTCCGAGCCGACCACGATGCGCGCGATGCCGGCCTCGATCAGCGCGTCCGTGCACGGCGGCGTCAGCCCGTGGTGGGCGCACGGCTCGAGCGAGACGTACATCGTCGCGCCGTGCGTGTCGACGTCCCCGCACGCGGCCAGCGCCTCGCGCTCGGCGTGCGGCTTTCCGTAGGCGGAGTGGAACCCCTCGCCGATCACCTCGCCGTCCTTGACGACGACGGCGCCGACGAGCGGATTGGGCGTCGTCCGGCCGCGCCCTTCCTCGGCCAGCTCGATCGCGCGGGCGAGATGGACGGCGTCGGTCTGCAGGAGCGGAGTCACGGGCTTGCAAAGGATATTGACTGACGGGTCAACTACCTCCCGGCGGTACCGTCTATCCAGGCGCCATGAAGCTGATCATCCAGATCCCGTGCCTGAACGAGGAGCAGACGCTCCCGGTCACGCTCGCCGACCTCCCGCGGAAGCTGCCGGGATTCGATGCCGTCGAGTGGCTGATCGTGGACGACGGCTCGACCGACGGCACGCTGGAGGTGGCCCGCTCGCATGGCGTGGACCACATCGTCCGGCTGACGAATAACAAGGGGCTCGCCTCGGGGTTCCAGGCGGGGCTGGACGCGGCGCTGAAGCTCGGTGCCGACGTGATCGTCAACACCGACGCCGACAACCAGTACTACGGGCCCGACATCGCGCGGCTCGTGGCGCCGATCGTGGCCGGTGAGGCCGACATGGTCGTGGGCGACCGCGAGGTGCGGAACGTCGAGCACTTCTCGCGGCCGAAGAAGGTGCTGCAGCGGCTCGGGTCATGGGTGGTGCGGCAGGCGTCGCAGACGTCGATCCCGGACACGACGTCGGGCTTCCGCGCGTACAACCGCGAGGCCGCACTCGCCATGCAGGTCGTCTCGAAGTTCACCTACACGCTGGAGACGATCATCCAGGCCGGCAAGCTGACCGTCGCGATCGACCACGTGCCCGTGCGCACGAACGCGAAGCTCCGCGAGTCGCGGCTGTTCCCGTCCACGTGGACCTACATCCGCCGCAACGGGCTCTCGATCTTCCGCATCTACGCGATGTACGAGCCGCTGCGCGTGTTCATGACCGCCGCGCTGCTCGTGGGCGTCGTCGCGCTCGGGGTGTGGACGCGGTTCGCCTACTTCTACATCCAGGGCGACGGCGCCGGCCACGTGCAGTCGCTGATCCTCGGCGCGGTGCTCTTCAACGCCGCGATGGTGCTCGCCGCGCTGGGCATCCTCGGCGACCTCTTGTCGGGCCAGCGGATCACGCTCCAGCGGATCTTCGAGCGCATCCGGCGCGTGGAGCTCGAGCTCGGCGTGCCGCCCTCGCACTACGAGCCGGGGCCGGGCGGCGGCGCCGGCGGCAAGGAGCCCGAGGCCGAGCCGACGGAGGACCGCGAGGCACTGCGCCTGTGACGGCGGTCACGCGGGACGCCGAGGGCACGGTCACCGGCAACACCTACGACAAGTACGGCTCCACGAACCCGGTCGTGCGGCGGCTGATGGCGGGGTTCGATCGCGACCTCGCCGAGCTGTTCGCGCGCGCGGCCCCAACGTCGGTGCTCGACGTGGGCTGCGGCGAGGGCGTGCTGACAGCGCGCTGGGCCGCGCAGGTCTCGGGCCGCGTCGTGGGCATCGATCTCGAGGATCCAGGGCTGCGGGCGGAGTGGGCGGCGCGCAGCGCGCCCAACCTCGAGTTCCGCGTGATGAAGGCCGAGCGGCTGCCGTTCGGGGACGGGGAGTTCGCCCTCGCGAGCGCGATCGAGGTGCTCGAGCACGTGCCCGACCCCGAGCACACCGTCGCCGAGATGGCGCGTGTCGCCCGCGGCGGCCGGCTGCTCGTCTCGGTGCCGCGCGAGCCGCTCTGGCGGGCTCTGAACGTGGCCCGGGGCGCATACCTGCGCGAGCTCGGGAACACGCCGGGGCACCTGAACCACTGGTCGCGGCGCGCGTTCGTGGCGTTCCTCGGGCGGCACGGCTCGGTGGAAGAGATCCGCTCCCCCTTCCCGTGGACGATGCTGCTCGTGCGCGTGTAGGCGTCTCCGCGGAGACGTCTTGGAGACGATGAGCAGCTACGGCCGCGGCGCGCGCGTCCTGGGCGTCGGGATCGCGACGACCGGGCTCGTCACGTTCGCGTACTTCGCGCTCGCCAGCCATTCGCTGACCGGCGCCGAGTACGCCGGGCTGTCGCTGCTGTGGTCGGTGCTGTTCCTGATCATCTCGGTGATCTACCGGCCGGTGGAGCAGCTGCTCTCGCACACGATCGCGGCCCGGCGGGCGCGGGGCGAGGAGGGGCATCCGCTGCGGGTGCCGCTGACGATCCAGCTCGCGGCCGCGGCGCTCTTCCTGGTCGCGGCCCTGGCGTTCCGCGGGCCGCTCGAGGACGACGTGTTCGACGGCTCGGCGGAGCTGTACTGGGTCCTGGTCGTGGCGACGCTGGCGTACGCGGCGAGCTACTTCGCGCGCGGGTGGCTCGCGGGGCACCAGCGCTTCGGCCTCTACGGCGGCCTCGTGCTGCTGGAGTCGACCTCGCGCGTGCTCTTCGCGGTCGCCGTGGCCGTCGGCATCGCGTCCGGGCAGGGGGCGGTCGCGCTCGGGATCGCGGCCGCGCCGCTGGTGTCGCTGCTCGTCCTGCCGTGGGCGCTCGGCCGCGGCGGCAGGGCGGGGCGTGGCGGCGGCGGTGACTCGCTGCGCGAGGGCGCCGGCTTCGCGGGCTCGGTCCTGGCGATCATGGCGGCCGAGCAGGCGGTGCTCAACGGGCCGGTGCTCGCCGTCGACGCCACGGCGGCCGACGCCGCGCTCGCCGGCGTCGTCTTCAACGTCCTGCTGATCGTGCGCGCGCCGCTGCAGCTCTTCCAGGCGGTGCAGACGTCGCTCCTCCCCCACCTCTCCGGGCTGGCCGCCACCGGCGGCGACGCCGAGCTGCGCGGCGCGGTCCGCACGACCGTCGCTCGCCATCGCCGCCTTCACCGCCGCGGTCGTGCTCGGCCTCGGCCTGATCGGCCCGTGGGCGATGGACGTGCTCTTCGGGGGAGAGTTCGACTACGGCCGCGCCGGCCTGATGCTCGTCGGCCTCGGCATGGGTCTCCACCTCGCCGCCAACACGCTCAACCAGGCGGCACTCGCGCGCGGACGCGGCCACGCCGCGGCGAGCGCCTGGCTCGCCGCGGCAGCGCTCTTCCTCGTCTGGCTGCTCGCCGCCCCGCTCGACGACGAGCTGCTCGCGGTCGAGGTCGGCTACGCCGCCACGGTCGGCCTCCTCGCCACCGCGCTGTGGCTGATCGAACGCGATCGCCGGCAGCTCCTATGATCCTGGCGTGTCGGCGCTGCAGTACGTCACCGACGCGGCGCTGGCCCACCTGTCCCAGGACGAGCTGCTCGAGGAGCTGCTCAGCCGCATCACGACCGTCCTGACGGCCGACACCGCCGCCATCCTGCTGCTCGACGAGCCCGCCGGCGTGCTGCGCGCCCGCGCCGCCCGCGGGATCGAGGAAGAGGTCGAGCGCGGCGTGCAGATCCCGCTCGGCCGCGGCTTCGCCGGCCGGATCGCCGCCGAGCGCCGCGCGATCGCCATCGAGGACGTCGAACATGCCGACATCCTCAACCCGATCCTGCGCGAGAAGGGCATCCGCTCGCTGCTCGGCGTCCCGCTGCTCGTCGAAGGCCGCGTCGTCGGCGTCCTGCACATCGGCAGCCTCACCCCCCGCACCTTCACCGCCGGCGAACGCGAGCTCCTGCAGCTCACCGGCGACCGTGTCGCGGTGGCGATCGAGCACGCCGCGCTGCACGCCGGCGAGCGGCTCGCCCGTGAGGCGGCGGAGGCGGCGTCGCGGCGGCTCGAGGCCCTCCAGCGGATCACCGACGCGGCCCTGGCGTACCTGCCCCAGGACGAGCTGCTCGAGGAGCTGCTCAGCCGCATCACGACCGTCCTGGCGGCCGACACCGCCGCCATCCTGCTGCTCGACGAGCCCGCCGGCGTGCTGCGCGCCCGCGCCGCCCGCGGGATCGAGGAAGAGGTCGAGCGCGGCGTGCAGATCCCGCTCGGCCGCGGCTTCGCCGGCCGGATCGCCGCCGAGCGCCGCGCGATCGCCATCGAGGACGTCGAGCACGCCGACATCTACAACCCGATCCTGCGCGAGAAGGGCATCCGCTCGCTGCTCGGCGTGCCCCTGCTCGTCGAAGGCCGCGTCATCGGGGTTTTGCACGCCGGCAGCCTCACTCCCCGCACCTTCACCGCCGACGAGACCGAGCTGCTCCAGCTCACCGGCGACCGCGTCGCGGTGGCGATCGAGCACGCGCGGCTGTACGAGCAGCGCCGGCTGGCCGAGGAGCTCCAGCGGCGCCTGCTCCCGAGCGACTTCAGCGGCATCCCGGACCTGGAGCTCGCCAGCCGCTATCTGCCGGCCAGCGGCGAGAGCCTCGGCGGCGACTGGTACGACGTGTTCCCGCTCGACCGCGGCCGGATCGTGGTGGCGGTGGGCGACGTCGTCGGTCACGGCCTCGGCGCCGCGTCGGTGATGGCGCAGCTGCGGACGGCGCTCCGGGCGTACGCTGTCGACGGTCACGCGCCGGCGGCGGTCGTCGAGCGCGTCAACCACCTGATGTGCCAGCTCGGGCCGGCGGCGATGACGACGCTCGCGTATGCGGTCGTCCACCCTGACGAGGAGACGCTCGACCTCGTCAACGCCGGCCATCCGCCGCCGCTCGTGATCGATCCCGCCGGCGAGGCGTCGTTCCTGCCGCTCCAAGGCGGCGTCGCCCTGGGAACCTCGGCGACGGCGCGGTATCGCTGCGAGACGCACCCCTTCCCGACCGGGACCACGGCCGTGCTCTACACCGACGGCCTGGTCGAGCGGCGCGGCCACTCGCTCGACGACGGCCTGGACCGCCTGCGGGCCGTCGCCGCCGGGCACACCGGCGTCGACCGCCTGTGCGAAAGCCTGCTCGAGCAGCTCGTGCCGGAGCAGCGCCGCGACGACATCGCGATCGTCGCCGCCCGCGTGCCGCCGCCACCGGACCGCCTGGGCATGCGGTGGCCCGCGGATCGCGACTCGCTCGTCGCCCTGCGCCGCCTCGTGCGGCGCTGGCTGCGCGCCCGCGGCGCGACCGACGACGAGATCTACGACATCACGGTGGCCATCCAGGAGGCGAGCGCCAACGCGGTCGAGCATGCCTACGGACCCGGGCACGAGTCGTTCGAGCTCGAGGCGACGTGCGACGACGGCCGCGTCCGGATCACCGTGCGCGACAACGGCCACTGGCGCGCGCCGCGGGGAGCCAACCGAGGCCGCGGCCTGCCGCTGATGCACGCGCTGATGGAGCGGGTGGACGTCGAGCACGGCGAGGACGGCACGCTGGTCGTGCTGGAGCGCACGCTCCGGGGCGAAGCGCGATGAGCTGGCTGGCGACTGTCACCGAGGAGCGGCACGGCGACCTCACGATCGCCGTGGTCGACGGCGAGGTCGACGCGTCCAACGCCGCCCACATCCGCGGCCGCCTGCGCGAGCTGATCACGAACCGCAGCGCCGCGCTGATCGTCGACCTCACCCGCACGACCTACCTCGACAGCGCCGGGATCAACGTGCTCTTCGACCTCGGAACCGAGCTGCGGGACCGCCAGCAGGAGCTGCACCTCGTCGTGCCGTCCTCGTCGCCGATCACGCGCGCGATCTCGTTCACCGGGCTCGACGCGGCGGTGCCGACCCACGCCACGCGCGACGCCGCCGTCGAAGGCGCGACCGCGGCTGAGCCGCGGCTCGGATGCTGCTCAGCGTGCATCAGGGTTTCTGAGCGCCGCCAGCAGGCGCTCGGCGGCGGCCTCGAGCGGCTCGTCGCCGGTCACCGTGACCTCCGGCGATTGCGGCGGCTCGTAGGGGTCGTCGACCCCGGTCAGGTGCGTCAGCTCGCCCGCGCGGGCGCGGGCGTACAGCCCCTTCGGGTCGCGCCGCTCGCACTCCTCGAGCGTGGTCGCGACGTGGACCTCGAGGAACGGGAGCTCGAGCCGCTCGTGCACGGCGCGGGCGGCAGCGCGATCGGCGCGGTAGGGCGACACCAGCGCCACGAGCACGACGACGCCGGCGTCGGCCAGCAGCGCCGCCACCTCCGCGGTGCGGCGCACGTTCTCCGCGCGATCGTCGGCGGAGAACCCCAGGTCGCCGTTGAGCCCGTGCCGGAGGTTGTCCCCGTCGAGCACGTACGCCGGCCGCCCCTCCCCCACCAGCCGCGCCTCGACGGCGGCAGCGACCGTCGACTTGCCCGAGGCCGGCAGGCCGGTCATCCAGATCGTCGCCCCCGGTTGGCCGAGCGCGTCCCAGCGCTGCGCGCGGTCGAGCAGGCCCTGCTGCCAGACCACGTTCGAGGAGCGGGCCGTCACTAGAAGTAGCCCTCGCGCTTGCGGTCCTCCATCGCCGCCTCGGACACCCGGTCGTCGGCGCGCGTCTGGCCGCGCTCGGTCACCCGTGTGGCGGCGATCTCGGCGATCACGTCGTCGAGCGACGTCGCGTCCGAGCGCACGGCGCCCGTGCAGCTCATGTCGCCCACCGTGCGGTAGCGCACCGAGGCGGAGAACGGCTCCTCGCCGTCGACGCGCTCGATGAACTCCGACACCGCGTAGAGCATGCCGTCGCGCTCGAAGACCTCGCGCTCGTGGGCGAAGTAGATCGACGGGATCTCGAGCTCCTGGGTGCGGATGTACTCCCACACGTCGAGCTCGGTCCAGTTCGAGAGCGGGAACACGCGCACGTGCTCGCCGCGGCGGATGCGGCCGTTGTAGAGGTCCCACAGCTCGGGCCGCTGGCGGCGCGGCTCCCACTGGCCGTCCTCGTCGCGGAAGGAGAAGATCCGCTCCTTCGCGCGGGCGCGCTCCTCGTCGCGGCGAGCGCCGCCGAAGGCGGCGTCGAAGCCGTGCTCGGTGATCGCGTCGAGCAGCGTCACGGTCTGCAGGCGGTTGCGCGACGCCCGCGGACCGGTCTCCTCGACCACGCGGCCCGCGTCGATCGAGTCCTGCACGGAGGCCACCACCACCTGCGGCACCCGGCGGTCGCGGAACTCGATCGCCTCCGGGAAGTTGTGGCCCGTGTCCACGTGCATGACCGCGAACGGGACTCGCCGGGAGCGAACGCCTTCTCGGCCAGGCGCAGCAGCACGATCGAGTCCTTGCCGCCGGAGAACAGCAGCACGGGCTTCTCGAACTCGGCGGCCACCTCGCGGATGACGTGGATCGCCTCGGCCTCCAGCACCTGCAGGTGAGTCGCGGTGGCAGCGGTCACGACGCGGAGACCTCCAGTGGCGCGCGGCGCCGCAGGGTGAAGAAGCAGAACGAGGGCGAGCACGAGCGGGACGCCGATGAGCACGAACGCGGGCAGCTCCAGGCCGGCCTTGCTCAGCAGCCCGAGCGACGAGGCGAGGAGCACGACGCCGAGCGCCGCGCGCAGCGCGTCCTGGGGCACGCGCGTGGCGACGTTGCTGCCGACCCAGACGCCGGGGATCGAGCCGAGCAGCAGCGTGCCGGCGAGCGCGAAGTCGATGTTGCCGGACACGAGGTGGGCCAACGCCGCCACCCACAGCAGCACGGCGGCGTGCGCGACGTCGGTGCCCACGACGCGATGCGGGCTGAGCCGGAAGCCGAGGATCAGGCCGATGGCGATCAGCGTGCCCGAGCCGGCGGAGGTGACGCCGAGCACGAGCCCGATGGTGGCGCCGAGCGCGACGGCCGCCGCCTTGTGGCGAGCGTGCATGACGAACGCGCCGCGCTCGCGCGCCGCGAAGTCGGCGATCGCCAGCGCCCGCAGGAGCACGAGCGCGCCGGTGAGCGCGAGCGTCCCGCCGATGGCCAGCAGCATGAAGGTGTCGAAGTCGTCGCCCCATGAAGCGCGCAGGCGGTCGAGCAGCCAGACGCCGACGAGCGCCGCCGGGCACGAGCCGACGGCGAGCCACAGCGCCATCCGCGGGAACACGGTTCCCTTGCGGAAGTGCCGCCAGCCGCCGACGGTCTTGGTCACGGCCGCGTACGCGAGGTCGGTGCCGACCGCGACGACGGGCTGGATCCCGGCCACGAGGATGAGCAGCGGGGTCATCAGCGACCCGCCGCCCATGCCGGTGACACCGACGAGCGCGCCCACTCCGAGGCCGAAGAAGATGATCGCCGGATCCATGAGGGAGCCGGCTAGGTTAGCCGCGCCCCGGCGCTACTCGGTCATCTTTTTTTTTTTTTTTTTTTTTTTTTTTTTTTTTTTTTTTTTTACGGCGGCTACTCGGTGGTGACCGCGCGGAGCACGTCGACGCGCGACGCCCGGCGCCATCCCCACACCCCGCCCGCACGATGCCACACGCGTCCGCGGCAGCTCGACACGAAGCCCTCCCCCTCGCCGCGCGCCAGCTAGGCCACCGCCGCCATCAGGTCGAGCACGCCCTCGGTGGTCTCGCCGCCGCCGTCGTGGACGATGCGGCCGTCGCTGAGGACGACGATCCGGTCGGCGACCGAGGCGGCGTCGGCGTCGTGGGTGACCATCACGACCGTCTGGCCGAAGTCGTCGGCCGCCTGGCGCAGGAGCGCGAGCACCTCGTCCGACGACTTGGAGTCCAGGTTGCCGGTGGGCTCGTCGGCGAACACGACCGCCGGGCGGTGGATCAGCGCGCGGGCGACCGCCACGCGCTGCTGCTGGCCGCCCGACAGCTCCGACGGCCGGTGGCTCAGCCGGTCGCCGAGGCCGACGGCGTCGATCAGCTGGGTCAGCCACTCGCCTTCGGGCTTCTTGCCGGCGAGCGTGAGCGGGAGCACGATGTTCTCCTCGGCCGAGAGCACGGGCACGAGGTTGAAGGCCTGGAAGACGAACCCCAGCCGGTCGCGGCGCAGCCGCGTCAGCGCGCGGTCGTCGAGGTTCGCGAGCTCGGCGCCGTCGACGACCACCGAGCCGGCGGTCGGGCGGTCGAGGCCGGCGAGCAGCTGCATGAGCGTCGACTTGCCGGAGCCGGACGGCCCCATGATCGCCGCGAACTGGCCGGACGTGAACGCGACGGTCACGCCGCGCAGCGCCTGCACCGCGGTCTCGCCCTCGCCGTAGACCTTGCGGAGCTCGACGGTGCTGACGATGGGGCGGGCGGTCGTCTCGGTCATGCCCGGAAGGATCGTCCACGCACCCCTGCGCGAAGGGGCGGTTCGCTCGCGTCCCGCCTGGCGGCTACCCGTACCACGGGTTTCGCCCTCTGGGCGAACACCCGCAAGGGAACCTGGCCCCCTGGGCCAGCGTTCCCCCTAGTCGCTGGCTTTGAGGTAAGCCAGCACCGCCAGCACGCGGCGGTGGTCCTCCACCGTCGGCGTCAGGTCGAGCTTGGAGAAGATCGACGTCACGTGCTTCTCGACCGCGCGCTCGGTGACGACCAGCGCCTCGGCGATGGCGGCGTTCGAGCGGCCCTCGGCCATCAGCCCGAGCACCTCGCGCTCGCGCGCCGTGATGCCCTCGAGCGGGTCCTCGCGGCGGCGGCGGCCGAGCAGGAGCGCGACCACCTCGGGGTCGAGCGCAGAGCCGCCGCCCGCCACGCGACGCACGGCGTCGGTGAACGTGTCGACGTCGGCCACCCGGTCCTTGAGCAGATAGCCGGTGCGCTCGGTCGACTCGGACAGCAGCTCGAGCGCGTAGGCCTCCTCGACGTACTGGGAGAGCACGAGGACCGCGGTGTCGGGATGCTCGCTGCGGATGCGGTGGGCGGCGCGCAGGCCCTCGTCGGTGTGCGTGGGCGGCATCCGCACGTCGACGACCGCGACGGCCGGCCGGTGGGCGCCGACCTTGCGCAGCAGATCCTCGGCGTCGCCGGCCTGGCCGACGACGTCGAAGCCCGACTCCTCGAGCAGCCGCGAGAGACCCTCGCGCAGCAGCACGGAGTCATCGGCGATGACGACACTGAGGGTTGCGGCTTCGCTCATACCGGTATCTCGGCACGGAGCCTAGTGCCCGCACCGGCCGGACTGTCGAGCCGCATCCGGCCGTCGAGCGCCGAGACGCGGTCGGCGAGCCCCCGCAGGCCTGACCCGCGGTCAGGATCCGCGCCGCCGATCCCGTCGTCGGCGATCTCCACGACCGCGTGCCCGTTGACCCGCTCCACGGTCACCGTGGCCTGCGAGGCGTGCGCGTACTTGACCACGTTGGTGAGCGCTTCGGCGACCACGAAGTAGGCGGCGGCCTCGATCGGCTCGGGCAGCCGGTCCTCCGGGACCTCGGCCAGCTCGACGGGGATCGAAGCGCGGCCCGCGAGCGCCTCGAGCGCCGCGCCGAGCCCGCGGTCCGACAGCACGGCGGGATGGATGCCGCGCGCCAGCTCGCGCAGCTCGCCGAGCGCGAGCGTGAGCTCCTCGTGCGCCGCCGCCAGCATCGCCTCGGCCTTCTGCGGGTCCTTGTGGACGTTGACCTGGGCGAGCCGCATCGTGAGCGAGAGCGCCACGAGGCGCTGCTGGGCGCCGTCGTGCAGGTTGCGCTCGAGCCGCCGGCGCTCGGCCGTGCCGGCCTCGACGATCCGGTCGCGCGAGGCCCGCAGCTCCTCCACGCGCGCGCGCAGCTGCGCGTGCAGGCGCTCGTTCTCCATCGCCAGGCCTGCCGCGGCGGCCACCGAGCGCAGCAGCTCGGGCTCCTGGGTGAGCGTGACGTCGTGCACGATCGCGCCGACCACGCGGCCCTCGAGCTCGACCGCCGTCCACGCGCGCGGGCCGCTCTCCGGCAGCTCGACGACATGGCCGTCGGCGTCGACCCAGCGGCCCTTGTCCTCGAGCCAGAACACGAGCTGCAGCGAGTCGTCGCCGAGCGCCTGGCCCAGCCGGCACCGCAGCGTGCCCGTTCCCGGCTCCTCGCCGAGCCGCAGCAGCAGCGCCGACACCGCGCCGGCGCCGGCCACGCGCGTGCGCACGAGCCCGATCAGGAACACCCACGGCACCGAGGCGAAGACGATCAGCGACAGCCAGCCCAGGACGTCGGTGACCGGCGCCACGCCGAAGGCGTCGGATCCCAGCGCGGCGGCGAGCAGGACGAGGATCGTCACGGCCGCCCACAGGACCGGCGCCATCGCGCGCCGCTGCAGCGGGCTCGCGTCGCGCCGGCGGCGCAGCAGGATGCCGACGACGGCGAGCGTGAACACCGCGCCGATCACCGACACGGCGGCGTTGAGGCCGACGCGCAGCCCTTCGTTCTCGGCGATGAAGAGCGGCGACTCCGGGCAGCCCTCGCACATGCGCTCGCTGAAGCCCCACAGGAGGTGCGGGAGCGGGCCGAAGGCGGCCAGCACGTACCCGGCGCCGATCAGGCGCTGGTGCCAGCGCCGCTCCAGCCGGTTGTACGGATACGCCAGCACCATGTGCGCGAACAGCACGAAGAAGAGGTTGGACGTAGCACGCCGACCGTGAACACCACCGGCTGATTCGCGGCCGTGGCGGAGCCGAGCAGGCTCAGGAACCCGACGCCGGCCATCATCGGCCCGAAGCGGCTGGCCGGCCGGCGCCACCAGGCGAACAGGCCGGTGCCGATGAACGACCAGCCGATCAGCAGGCCGATCGCGATCGTCGCGCCCCGCTGCGGGACGTGGTCGGAGTCGGCGATCACGGCGACGCTCGCCGCGCCGCTGACCAGCCCGGCCAGGGCGATCGCCACGAGGGCGCGGTGGAGGCCGGTCACAGGAGCTCCGTGAGCCGGTCGCCGGACAGCTCGGCCTTGGGGACGAAGCCGCGCGCGCCGGAGCGCATGACGAGCGGCCCGAAGTCCGACGAGTCGCGGCTCGACACCAGGATCACGACCGGCCCGCCGGCGTCGCTGGTCAGCCGCGCGGCGACGTCGAACCCGTCGATGTCGGGCAGCTGGACGTCGAGCAGGACGAGCTCGGGCTGCAGGCGGCCGGCCTCGGTGAGCGCCGACGCGCCGTCGGCCGCCTCTCCCACCACGTCGAAGCCCTCGGCCTCCAAGAGGACTCGCGCGGTCGCGCGGAACGACGGATGGTCGTCCACGATCAAGACCCTGTGACCCACGTTCACAAGTCTGGCTTCGCTGAGGAAGCGCTTCCATACGGCTGGCCGTACCCGGCGCAACCATGTGCTCGGCGCCAGGCGCTACTCGGCGGCGGCCGCGATCTCGCGGTAGGCGGCGGCCGGATCCGGCGCGCCGAAGAGGGCCGACCCGGCCACGAACGCGGTCGCCCCGGCCGCCGCGCACGGTCCCGCGGTGGTCGCGTCGATGCCCCCGTCGACCTCGATTCCCACCCCCGGCCCGAGCATCGCCCGCAGCTGCTCGATCTTCGCCGACGAGCCCGGGAGGAAGGCCTGGCCGCCCCAGCCGGGGTTGACGGTCATGCACAGCAGCAGGTCGAGGTCGCCCGGCACCTCGGAGGCGACGAACACCGGCGTCGCCGGGCATAGCGCCAGGCCGGCCGTGCAGCCCGCGGCGTGGATCGCCTGCAGCGCGTAGTGCACGTGCGGGGTGGCCTCGACATGGATCGAGATGTGGTCCGCGCCCGCCTCGGCGAACGCGTCGATGTGGCGCTCCGGCCGATCGACCATCAGGTGGACGTCCACCAGCCCGCCGGCCGCGTGGACCTGCTCCTCCAGCGCCTCGACGACGATCGCGCCCATGCTGATCGGCGGCACGAAGCTGCCGTCCATGACGTCGACGTGGATCGTCTGGCCCCGGCGCCCATCACGGCGGCGACCTGCTCGCCGAGCCGCGCGAAGTCGGCCGCCAGGATCGAGGGCGCCACCCCGGCCGGCGTCATATGGGCAGGAGCATCGAGCTCCTGCAGTGGCTGCAGGCGTACAGCGCGGTGTCGGACATCCGCACGATGGTCGAGTGCTCGCCGCAGTTCGGGCACACCGAGCGCAGCTCGAAGCGGTGCAGGCAGTTCACGCAGTGGTAGCGGCCCGGCAGGTTCGTCGGCCGCAGCCACGGCTCGTGGCAGGCCGGGCAGACGTCCCCGAGATCGACGTGGTCGTCGCTCATGCGCGTCGCATCCTGGCGATGAAGAAGCCGTCCGTGCCGTCCCGGTGGGGGAGCGTCTGCTGGTAGCGCGCCACTGAAGGATGGTCCCAGACGGGCAGGTCGGACGGCGGCGGCTCGGGGGCGAAGTCGCTCCGGCGCCCAGGAGGGCGTCGACCAGCTCCTCGTTCTCGGCGGGCGAGATCGTGCACGTGGAGTACACGAGCGTGCCGCCGGGGCGCACCGCGCCGGCCGCCGCGTCGAGGATCCGGCGCTGCTCGGCGGCCAGCGCCTCCGGGGCGCCGGCGCCTTGCGCCAGCGGGCGTCCGGGCGCGCGGCGAGCGTGCCGAGGTCCGAGCACGGCGGGTCGACGAGCACGCGGTCGAATTCCCCGTGATCCGCCGCGGCGTCCCCCGTGCGGACCTCGACCGCGTGGCGCCCATGCGGGCGGCCGTGCGGCGCAGCGCGTCGGCGCGGCCGGGGTGGCGCTCGACGGCCACCACCTGGCCGTCATCCTTCATCAGCGCGGCCAGGTGCGTGGTCTTGCCGCCGGGCGCGGCGCACAGGTCGAGCACGGGCTCGCCGGGCTGCGGGGTCGAGCGTGCGGGCGACCGCCATCGCCGCGCGCGACTGCGGCATGAACAGGCCCTGCTCCCACAGCGGCGACGCGAACGCGTGAACGGCGCGTCGAGCACGACGCCCTCGGGCAGGCGATCCGCCGGACGCGAGGCGACCGGAGGCGCGCGGCGAGCCGCGCGCGTCGATCCGCAGCGTGCTGGCCCGCACCCGCCGCTCGGCCGGCTCGTTGCCGGCCGCCATCAGCGCGCGCGCCGCGTCCGGCCCGACCGCGGCGAACCACAGCTCGGCGATCCACTCGGGGTGCGAGTGCCGCAGCGCGGCCTCCGCGGGCGTCCGCTCCGGAAGCGCGGCGATCAGGGCGCGCCTCGGCGCCGGCCCGCCGCAGGACGGCGTTCACCAGGCCGGCGCCGCGCGGCGAGTCCGGCTTGGCGAGCGCCACCGACTCGCCGACCGCGGCATGGGCGGGGACGCGATCGAGGAACGCGAGCTGGTACACGCCGAGGCGCAGCGCGGCCAGCACCGCCGGCTCGAGCCGGCTCGCCGGGCGCCCGGCGAGCGCGGCGATCACGTGGTCGAGCGTCGCGCGCCGCTGCACTGTCCCGTACGCGAGTCGGGTCGCGAGCGCCCGGTCGCGTGACGGCAGGCCGAGCCGCGCCGCCTCCGCGTGGATCGCGCGATCGGCGTACGCGCCGTGCTCGAACACGCGCCGGACGACGGCGTACGCGCAGGCACGCGCGGGAGCATCGTGGATCCGCGCGCTCGCAAGCCCGGGCGTTAGACGCGTTCTTCGGGCGGAGGCAACTCTCGACCGGTTAGTGGTTTGTTGGCTTGGGGCACTTGAGGAGTGATTTTTCCAGGCGTTTGGCGGGCGTCGAACGTTCGTCCAGTCGGGCGCGCAAACGCTCAACTTTCCCCCCCTTGAGGCTAAAGGACCCCGTAGAACTTGCCGATAGGTCCCGCGGAAGGGGATCCGATTGTCATTGACGAACACCCATTGCAAGGCCGAGGGCGAAAATCGCCGTGGCGCTTCACGATCGAAGTTCGCCGGCACCGTGGCCGCAGGGCTCGTCGCTGGCTGCTCGGCATCGGAGCATTCGCTGCGCCGCTCCCGGCTGGTCCACGTGGACGGACGGCATCTCCCGGACCGAAGGATCCCGTGCGCTCGCCGCGGGCGAGAGCCGTCGGACATCGAGCCGAACGCCTCGCGCCGCGGGGGTGCGAACCCGTCGAGCTCCCCGGCCCCGGTGCCACCACGCTGCTCCTGCCGACCGGCGCCCCCCACCCTTCCCACCTCCGCGGCGCCCGCCACCACCGGTGGCGGCACGGGCGGCGGCGGCACCCAGGCGCGTCGTCGGCCGCGGCAGCCAGGATCGCTCCGACCGCGGCTTCGGCGGCACGGACTTCGATGGACCCGGACTCGGCGACATCGACGGCGACGCCATGCCGGACGTGTTGGAGACCGCAACGGGCTCAACGCCCAGGCCCCGACGGGGCGCTCGACGCCGACGGCGACCGCATCCCGAACCACTTCGAGTACATGACCCGGACGTCGCCGGTCAGCGGCGACACGGACCGCGATTGCTCCCGGACGGCCCCGAGGACAGCGACGGCGACGGCGTGAGCAACGCCGCTCGAGGTCGACGCCGGACGCTCCCGTGGATCGGCGACACCGTCGGCAACCCGGTGCCCGACGGCCAGGATGACCCCGACGGCGACGGCGTCCCGACCGCCGGCGAGGAGCAGAAGGGCACGGACCCCGGGACTCCCGCGCCCGCCCCCGCCCCCGGGAGAGCCGGTCGCCACCGAGCCCGAGCCGGTCGACGTCGAGGAGCCCACGGACGGCGGCGACGAACGCCGGCGCCGGCCCCGGAGCCTGAAGTCCCGGTCGTGGCCCCCGCCACCCCGTCGACGCCCGAGCCCGAGGCCCCGCCGCCGCCCCGGCCCCGCCCACCGCGCCCGAGCCCTACGGCCGAGGAGCCCGTCGACGAGCCGGCCCCGGAGGCCGACGTGGCCGCACGAGCCGGCCAGTCGGAAGGCCGGGGCGAGGCCGAGGCCCCGCCCCGGCGGTTCCCGCTCCGGCCCCCGCCCGCGCCCGCCGCGGCTCCGGCGCCCGCCAAGGCCGCTCCGGCGCCCGCGGGCCCGGCCCCGGCCCCCGCGCCGGCTCCGGCTCCGGCGCCGGCCCCGGCCCCCGCCCCGGCTGCTGCACCCGCGCCCGCCCCGGCCCCCGTGCCGCTCCGCCGCCCGCTCCGGCGCCCGCTGCTCCGGCTCCCGAGCCGGCCCCGGCGCCGCCGCCCCGGCCGCCTCAGAACCCGAAACCACTCTGTCGTCCGGCCGCCTCGAGCGGCCGGACGGCGTTAAGGGCCCGGAAAAAAAAAAAAATTTGGGTGCGGCCCCCTTATGCCATCCGCTGAAGTCCGTGACGCGCGCGGCTGGCCGGCCCCGGAGCCACTGGCGGGCGCCATCGGGCGGCCTCCCGGCGGGCGGATCTCCGTCAGCTCGAGCGCGCCGTCCGCGGTCCCTAGCAGCAGGCGGTCGCCCTTCGCGCGGACGCGGCCCGGCTCCGGCCCGCCGCCGCCACGCGGGCCGCGATGACGCCGAGGTAGTCCCCGCCGGGCAGCGCGACCCGCGCGCCGATGTGCGGTCGCAGCGCGCGCACGGTGCGCTCGAGCTCGGCCGGCCCGCGCGCGTGGGTCCAGCGCGCGGTCGGCGGCCCCGAGCTTGTGGGCGTAGGTCACGCCGGCCTCGTCCTGCTCCACGAACGCCGGCCGCTCGTCCAGCGCGCGGACGAGCAGGTCGCCGCCGAGGCGCTCGAGCCGCGCCGCGAGCGTCCCGTAGTCGTCGTCCGCCGTGATCGGCTCCGCCTCCTGCAGGCAGACGGCGCCCGCGTCGAGCGCCTCCGTCACCCGCATGATCGACACCCCGGTCCCGCTCGTCGCCGGCCATGATCGCCCGCTCGAGCGGAGCCGCCCCGCGCCAGCGCGGCAGCAGCGACGGGTGCACGTTGATCATCTCGTACGTCGACAGCAGCGGCTCCTTGATCAGCACGCCGTAGGCGCACACGCAGGCCACCTCGGGCTCGGCGGCGGCGATCCGCTCGAGCGCCTCCGGCTCGTGCAGCCGCTCGGGCTGGATGACGTCCAGGCCCAGCTCGCGCGCCCGCACGGCGACAGGGGGCGCCGAGAGCCGGCGCCCGCGCCCGCTCGGCCGGTCGGGGCGCGTGACCACGAGCGCGGGCCGGTGGTCGCTCGCGGCGAGCCGCTCGAGGACCGCCGCCGCGAAGTCCGACGTGCCGAGGTAGACGGTGCGCACGCGCCGGCTAGGCGTTGACGGCCGACTCCCCGTCGGCCGTACCGCCGGCTGCCACCCCCTCGCGCATCGCGCGCATGGCCTGCTTGCGCTGGTCGCGCGAGGTGCGGTCGAGGATGAGGACGCCGTCGAGGTGGTCGATCTCGTGCTGGATGACCCCGCGCCTCGAGGCCGGACGCCTCGACCAGCAGCGCCGCCAGCCGACCTCTCGCTCGCGGGCCCGCACGCGCACGTGGACGGGGCGCTCGACCTCGACGCCGACGCCGGGGAGCGAGAGGCAGCCCTCCTCGATCGTCTCGACCTCGTCGCCCTGCCATTCGAGCTCCGGGTTGACGAGCACGCCGAGCGGCCCCTCAGGCTCGACCCGGTAGACGAGCACGCGGTGCATGACGCCGAGCTGGGTGGCTGCCAGGCCGATGCCCAGCGCCTCGTCCATCAGCCGGCCCATCCGGCGCACCTCCTCGACGAGCGCCGCGTCGAACGTCTCCACGGGCCGGGCGCGGCTCCGCAGCACGGGATCGCCGTACGTGCGCACGTGCCGCAGCGCCGCCTCGCGGCGCGCGCGCGTCTCCGGGTCCAGGGGCTCCCGGGGCGCCTCCGCCTCGTTTTTTTTCTCCTGAGAGAGGGTCTGCTCCTCGGCCATCGAGGAGACGAGTCTCCGCTTCTTCTCCTTCGGCTCGGTGCGCTCCTCGAGCTGGATCTCGCGCTCGGCCTCCGGGACGTCCATCTTTGATTTCCGGGTGCGTTCGAGCTCGGCGTTCAGTTCGGCGCCGAGCAGGATCGCGACGTTGGTGATCCACAGCCAGACGAGGAAGACGATGATGCCGCCCAGGGTGCCGTAGGTCTTGTTGTAGGAGCCGAAGTTGGAGACGTAGAACGCGAAAGCGGCCGAGGCGACGAGCCAGACGAACGATGGCGAGCACGGCGCCCGGGCGTGATCCACTTGAAGCCGCGAGCTTCACGTTCGGGCGCCGCGTAGTAGAGGATCGCGAGCAGAGTCACGACGACGAGCAGCACCGGCCACTTGGCGATGTCCCAGACGGTGACGGCGGTGTCGCCGACGCCGATCGCGGCGCCGACCGCTCTCGGCCACCGGTCCGGTGAGGACGAGCGCGACGAGCGCGCAGGGCGAGCAGCACGACGATCACGAGCGTGACGAGCATCTGCAGCGGGCGCAGCTTCAGATGGAGCGGCCCTCCTCGACCTCGTAGATCGCGTTCGAGGCGCGCATGAAGGCGCCGACGTAGCCCGAGGCGGTCCACAGCGCGGCGAGCGATGCCGACGATGAGCAGGATGCCGGCGGTGCCGCGGCTCTGGGTCAGGTCCTCGATCGGGCCCTTGAGCGTGTCGGCCGCTGACGCCGGGCCGATCTAGGTGACGATGTCCGTGAGCGTCTCGGTGATCGTCGGCGGGTCACCGACGATGCCGACGATCGACACGAGCGCGATCAGCGCCGGGAACAGCGACAGCACGCCGTAGTAGGTCAGCGCCGCGGCCCAAGTCGGTGAGGTTGTCCTCGTTGAACTCCGTCGACGGTCCGCTTGAGCGTCGCGAACGTGCCTGAGTCGCGGTCGTATCCGGGTCGGTCGAGATCCGGGCATGTCAAAGCGCTTCCCGCTCTGACCCGAGGTCACACGGCGCGGCGTCCGCCCAGTCATTGGGGGTCGACGTCGACCCAGAACGAGGCGGCGCGGAGGGCCTTCGCGGGCGCGGCCTCCACCGCGGCCCCGCGGGGCGATCGCGGCCGCGCGCTCGGGGGGCGGGACCACGACCTGGGGCGCTCCCGCCCGCGCAGGCGAAGAGCGGCGCGGGACCGAGGATCTCGGGGGCCGCGTCCGTCGCGCTGGCGATCGGCTCCGCGACCGCGCGCGCCTCCCCCACGGGCTCCCGGCGCCGGCCCGCGACCACCCGGATGAGCGCGGAGAACGGCGGGTAACGCAGCGCGCGGCGGCGCTCGAGCTCGCCGGGCAGGAAGCCCTCGGCGTCGTGCCTCGAGGCGGCCGCGATCGCCGGCGCGTCCGGGGCCATCGTCTGCACGAGGACGCGCCCGCCCTTCTCCCCGCGGCCGGCCCGGCCGGCGAGCTGGGCGACCAGCGCGAACGTCCGCTCCTCGGCGCGGAAGTCGGGGAAGCGCAGCGTGCGTCGGCGTCGAGGACGACGCCGAGCGTGACATCGGGGAAGTCGTGGCCCTTCGCCACCATCTGCGTGCCGACAGGAGCCCCCCGCGGCGCGGCGTGGAACGCGCGCGAGCAGGTCCGGGACGGCATCCTTGGCCGCGCGACGTCCGCGTCGAGCCGGAACACGGGCGCCTCGAGGGTCTCGCCGAGCTCGGACTCGAGCCGCTCGGTGCCCGCCCCGTAGCGGGCCACGAGAGCGACCCGCAGGCGTCGCAGCGCTCGGGCACCCGCGCGCGATGCCCGCAGTGGTGGCAGGCGCGAGCGCCCCTCGGCGCGATGCAGCACGAGCGCGACGTCGCAGCTCGGGCACATCCAGACCTTCCCGCACGCCTCGGCAGGTGAGGAAGTTCGACCACCCGCGACGGTTGAGGAGCACGATCGACTTGCCGGCGGCGGCCAGCGCCCGCCGGGTATCGGGTGCAGCGGGCCGTGCGCCCCGCGCATGTCGAGGACCCGCACCGGCGGCAGCGCCTGCGCGTCGACCCGGCTCGACAGCCTCACCCGCGGCAGCCCGGCGAGGCTCCGGCCGCGGCGTCGCCGACCCGGCGAGCAGCGTCGCGCCGGCCCGGCGCGCGCGCTCGGCGGCGACGTGGCGGGCGTCGTAGCGCAGGTCTTCCTCCTGCTTGAACGAGGCGTCGTGCTCCTCGTCGACGATGATCAGCCCGAGGTCGCGACACCGGCGCGAACAGCGCCGAGCGCGGGCCGACCGCGATCCGCACCCTCCCCGGGGGGCATTCGCCGCCAGGCGTCGGCGCGCTCCCCCGCCCCCAGCGCCGAGTGCAGCACCGCCACGGCGCGCCCGAAGCGCGCCATGAAGCGGCGCCACGGTCTGCGGCGTGAGCGCGATCTCCGGCACGAGGACGATCGCGCCCTTGCCGCCCTCCAGCGCCTCGGCGAAGGCCCGCAGGTACACCTCGGTCTTGCCCGAGCCGGTGACCCCGTGCAGCAGGTGCGACCCGCCGGCGCGGAACGCCGTCCAGCGCCGCGGCCTGCTCGGCCGTGAGCGCCACCGTCCCGGTCGCCGGCCGGGTTCGTGCGCGGGGGAGCGGCGCTGCGCGCGCGGCGCGATCGTCACCAGCCCGCGGGCCTCCAGCCGCCGCAGCGCGGGGAGGTCACCGCCGGCCGGCGCCGGCAGGCGCGCCAGCAGCTCCCGCTGGCGATCCGTCAGCCGCTGCCCGTCGAGGTCGCCCGCGCGCTCCGCCCACAGCGCCGTGCGCTCGCGCCCGCGCGGCGGCAGCACGAGCGACAGCGCCCGCGCGGGCGTCGAGCAGTACTCGGCCGCCATCCACAGCGCGAGCGCGACCAGGTCCTCGGGCACCGCGGTCGGTCCGCACCCCGCCGGCCCGCACGAGCTTCTCGCTCGGCACCTCGCTCCGTCTCCGCCAGCCCCACGACGACCCCGTCGAGCGCCTGACGGCCGAACGGCACCCGCACGACCGATCCCACGACCACGGGCAGCGTCCGGCAGCAGGTAGTCGAACGGGCCGGACAGCCGCCGGGTCGTGGTGAGAGCGGCTCGACGCGGGCGATCACGGGCGGCGAGAGACGATAGCCGCGCCCGCCCGGCCGGTTCCGTCGCGTGGGTCGCGCAGGCTGCAACGTCAACTGCGGCTGGGTAAGGAAGCGAGGGGTTCGGCCGCGGTGAGGGTGCATTTCGTCGACGTCGTCATGCCTCCGTTCGCGAAGTCGACGAAAAGCACCGTATAGGTGCCGAACGTCGACGTCGCGGGCGCGACGGTCACGAAGTCGACGAAATGCACCCCCGCCCGACCCTCCTCTCAATGCCGCAGTTGACGTTGCCGAGCGTGGCGACGTCGGCTTGTAGCCTCGCCCCCGTGGAAGGGATCCTCCTGGGCGACAACCTGCCGCTGCTGCGCGAGCTCGAGGAGGGCTCGGTGCAGATGGCGTACGCCGACCCGCCCTTCAACACGGGCCGCACGCAGGCGCGCCGCACGCTCGCCACCGTCGCCAGCGCGGACCCCGGCGACCGCACCGGGTTCGGGGGGCTGCTCGCCACGCGACCACGCTGCTGCAGGAGTCCTCCTACCGCGACAGCTTCGACGACTACCTCGCGTTCCTGCAGCCGCGCCTGGTCGAGCTGCGCCGCGTGCTGGCTCCCGAGGGCACGCTGTACCTGCACCTGGACTACCGCGAGGCGCACTACGTGAAGCTGCTGCTCGACGAGCTCTTCGGCCGCGAGTGCTTCCTCAACGAGCTGATCTGGGCCTATGACTACGGCGCCAAGCCGCGCAGCCGCTGGCCGCAGAAGCACGACACGATCCTCGTCTACGTCCGCGACCGCGAGCGCTACCTGTTCGACGCCGAGGCGGTCGACCGCGAGCCGTACATGGCGCCCGGGCTCGTCACCGCCGAGCAGCGCGAGCGCGGCAAGCGGCCGACCAGCGTCATGTGGCACACGATCGTCTCCCCAACCGGCCGCGAGAAGACCGGCTACCCGACCCAGAAGCCGGAGGCGCTCGTGCGGCGCTTCGTGCAGGCCTCCTCCCGCCCCGGCGACCTGTGCCTGGATCCGTTCGCCGGCTCGGGCACCCTGGGGGCGGTGGCCGCCGCGCTGGGCCGCCGCTACCTGCTGATGGACGAGAGCCCGGAGGCCGTCGAGGTCATGCGCGCTCGCCTCGGCGATGCCTGAGCGCATCCGGGCGCGCGGACCCGGACGGGTGAACCTGATCGGGGAGCACACGGACTACAACGACGGCCTCGCGCTGCCGTTCGCGATCGAGCGCGGCGTGACGGTGACCGCCGAGCCGTCGCCGGGACCGTGGTCGAGGTCGCGCGCTCGACCTCGGCGACGAGGATGCCTTCGCGTTGGCCGCCCCGGAGCGCACGCCGGGTGCCGGGCCTTCCCCGCGGCATGGTCGCCGAGCTGAGCGCGGCCGGGTACGCGCTGCGGCCGCCCGGCTCACCATCGAAGGCGACCTCGAGCAGGGCTTGGGCTCTCCTCGTCCGCGGCCCTGGAGGCCCGCTCGCCCTCGCCCTGCTCGCCGTGGCCGGCGAGGAGGTCGCGGCCGACCGGCGCGCGCCCGCGCCGCTCGCTCCTCGGGTGTGGAGAGAACGACTGGGCCGGCGCCAAGAATGGCCTGCTCGCCCAGCTCGCGTCGCTGTGCGGCGAGGCCGGGCACGCCGTGCGGATCGACTTCGCGACGCTCGCCATCGACCCGTCCCGCCGACCTCGGCGGCTGGCTGCTGTGACGCTCGACTCCGGCGCCGCCCACTCGCACGCTGACTCGGGCTACAACGACCGCCGCCGCGAGTGCCGCGAGGCGGCGGCGGCGCTCGGCGTCGCTCCTTGCGGGAGGCCTCGAGCGAAGCCGACCTGCCGGAGCCGCTCGCCGCCCGTGTGCGCGACGTGGTTCTCCGAGAACGCGCGCGTCGACGCCATGGTCGACGCCCTGGCGGCGCGGGACCTGGAGGCCGCCGCCCGCCTGCTCGACGCTCGCACGCCAGCCTGCGCGACGACTACGAGGTGTCGGTGCCGGAGGTCGAGCGCACGGTCGAGCGCCGAAGGCGGCGGCGCGGCCGGCGCGCGGATGGTCGGCGGCGGCTTCGGCGGCGCGGTGCTCGCGCTACTCGCGCCCGGAGTCGCCGTGCCCGCGGGGGCGGTCCCGGTCGCGCCGGGGCCGCGGGCCGCGCTGGTGTGAAGCCAGCGCGGCGGCGTCGGCGCCCGCGCGGCGCGGACGCGCGGGGTTCTCGCCGCCCTCGACGAGCTCGTCGCCGAGCGGGCGGGTGAGCGCCACACGATCATGAGGATCCCGACACGAGCATCCCGAGGCGGCGGAGAGGTTGATGTTCACGCCGCGGCCTTGTCGATCTCCTCCGGCTGTCGAACAGCCTGAGGACGGTGAAGCAGGATCCCGTAGAGGATGAACAGGCCGCCGATGATGCGGCGGAGGTCGAGAGGTTGGCGGCGCGGCGGGTGGAGGATCCGAGGACATGGGCCTACCAGAAGATGATGGTCAGGATCGCGGCACCGGCCAGGGTCGTGAAGCCCAGGAGCCTGGGCGACTCCCACCACTTGTAGACGCGGCGCGACTCGTCCTCGTTCGCCATGCCGTAGACCAGGCCCTGGAGCTCGCTCACCGGCTTCGAGGTCGTCCTGAGCGTCACGATCGGCGCGACGATCGCCACGGAGACGAACGCGAGGCCGGCTCCCCACATCGACTCGTCGAGGTCCGAGCCGAACGAGAACCAGCCGACCTTGTCGCCGATCCACGTCGTGGCGGCGACGACCGTGCCGGCCACCAGGCCCCAGAAGCCCGCCCATGGCGTCATGCGCCTCCAGAACATGCCGATGATGAAGACGGCGAAGAGCGGCGTGTTGAAGATCGAGAACAGCGCCTGGACGTAGTTCATGAGGTTGTCGTACGTCGAGGCGATGAGCGCGGTCCCCATAGCCACCACGAGACCGGCGATGGTGGCGCGGCGTCCGCAGGCCACGTACCACTGTCGGACTGGCTGGTCTTAGGTACGGCTCATGATGTCCGTGGTGACGACGGTGTTGAAGGCCGAGACGTTCGCCGCCACGCCGGCCATGAACGAGGCCATCAGGCCCGTGATGGCCAGGCCGAGCATGCCGTTCGGCAGGTACTGGTTCATCAGCAGCGGCAGCGCGTTGTTGAAGGCCAGGTTCGGGTCGTCGGCGCTGCCCAGGTTCGGATCACGATCAGCGCGATCAGGCCCGGCACGATCATGATGAACGGCAGGACGAGCTTCGGGAACGCGCCGATCAGCGGCGTGCGCTGGGCGGCGGAGAGGTCCTTGGCCGACAGGGCGCGCTGGACCTCGGCGAAGTTGGTCGTCCAGTAGCCGAAGGAGAGCACGAAGCCGAGGCCGAACACGAGGCCGATCCAGCTCGAGCCGATCGGGTTCGTCATGTTGCCGGGACTGGTGCCCTCGAGGGCGTGCAGGCCGGGCTCGCCGATGTTGCTCTCGCGGATCCCGTCCATCAGCCCGTTCCAGCCGCCGACGTCGACGAGGCCGACGATCACGATCGGCAGCAGCGCCGCGATGATCACGAAGAACTGCAGCACCTCGTTGTAGATCGCCGAGGAGAGGCCGCCGAGGCTGATGTAGACCATGACGATCACGCCGGCCACGACGATGCCGACAAGCAGCGGCCAGCCGAGCAGCAGCTCGAGCACCAGCGCCAGCGCGTAGAGGTTCACGCCCGCGATCAGCACCGTGGCCAGCGCGAAGGTGACCGAGTTGAACTGGTGCGCGCGGTCGTTGAACCGAAGGCGCAGGTACTCCGGCACCGAGCGGATCTTCGACCCGTAGTAGAACGGCATCATCACCAGGCCAAGGAAGACCATGGCCGGGATGGCGCCGATCCAGTAGTAGTTGACCGTCGCGATGCCGTACTGCGCGCCGTTGGCCGACATGCCGATGACCTCGAGCGCGCCGAGGTTGGCCGAGATGAAGGCCAGGCCCGTGATCCACGCGGGCAGCGAGCGGCCCGACAGGAAGTAGTCGAGGCTCGACTTGATGTAGCGCTTGGCCGCGAACCCCACGCCGAAGACGACGAGGAAATACGCGGCGAGAATCGCGTAGTCGACGAAGTCGGTGTCGAGCCTGAGGTCGTTCAAGGGGGCCTTCTCGGCCCCCCCTTACCCAACTACAACGTCAAACAACCGGCTGGGCGGCGGCGCCCAGGCCGGCGGCGTCGCGGAGGACGCGCGCCTTATCCGTCTTCTCCCACGTGAAGTCGTGGTCCTCGCGGCCGAAGTGGCCGTAGGCCGCGGTCTTCTGGTAGATCGGGCGGTGGAGCTTGAGGTACTGGCGGAAGGCGCCGGGGCGCAGGTCGAAGTGCTCGTTGATGAGCTCGAGGATCTTCGCGCGGCCGACGTTCTCGGTCCCGAACGTCTCCACCATCACCGACACCGGGTGCGCGACGCCGATCGCGTACGCGACCTGCACCTCGCAGCGGTCGGCGAGGCCGGCGGCCACGACGTTCTTGGCGACGTAGCGCGCGCGTACGCGGCCGAGCGGTCGACCTTGCTCGGGTCCTTGCCGGAGAACGCGCCGCCGCCGTGGCGGGCCATGCCGCCGTACGTGTCGACGATGATCTTGCGGCCGGTGAGCCCCGCGTCGCCGACCGGGCCGCCGATCACGAAGCGGCCGGTGGGGTTGACGAGGAAGTTCTTGCGCAGCTTCTTCGCGTCGTAGAGGTCACGCGGCAGGATCGGCTCGACGACGTGCTCCCAGAGGTCGTCCGGGATCAGCGTCTCGGCACCCTCCTTGTGCTGGGTGGAGATCAGCAGCTTCTCGATCTCCACGGGCTTGCCGTCGCGATAGCGGACCGACACCTGCGTCTTGCCGTCGGGCCGCAGGTAGGGCACGACCTCGGCGTGGCGGACGGCGGCGAGCCGGTGCGCGAGCTTGTGGGCGAGCGAGATCGGGAGCGGCATCAGCTCCTCCGTCTCGCGCGTGGCGTAGCCGAACATCATCCCCTGGTCGCCCGCGCCGGCGATGTCGAGCTCGTCGTCGTCGGACGGGTCGGTCCGCGTCTCGTACGCCTGGTCGACGCCCTGGGCGATGTCGGGCGACTGCTTGTCGATCGCGTTGATGACCGCGCAGAGTCGGCCGAGAAGCCGAGATCGGCGTCGGTGTAGCCGATCTTGCGGATCGTCGATCGCGCGATCTCCTGGATGTCCACGTACGTGGTCGTCGAGATCTCGCCGGAGACGACGACGAGGCCGGTGTTGACCAGCGTCTCGCAGGCTACGCGGCCGTTGGGGTCGTCGCGCAGGACAGCGTCGAGCACCCCGTCGGAGATCTGATCGGCGATCTTGTCGGGGTGGCCCTCCGTGACGGACTCGGAGGTGAAGAGATACTCGTTGTCGTTCATCTCGCTCATGAGCCGCAACAGGCTAGCGGGCGCGCTGCTTTCGCTCGACGAAATCGATGATCAGCGGGATGCCCTCGAGCCCGTAGCGCTCGCGCAGGCGGTTCTCGATGAAGTACGCGTACTCGCGCGTGAGCTTGGTGCGGTTGTTGACGTGGATCTGGAAGCGGGGCGGCGCCGTGGCGACCTGCGCCATGTAGAACATCTTCAGGCGGTGGCCCTGCTTGGCCGGGGCCTGGCGCTGCGCGGCGACCTGGCGAGGAAGCGGTTGAGCTCGGGCGTCGCCACGCGGTGGGAGGCGCGCTCGCCGAGCGAGAGCGCCTCCTGCAGCAGCCGCTGGACGTTGCGGCCTCCGGTGGCGGAGGCGGTCAGGACCTTCGGACGCAGGCGCAGCTTGCGGTTCACGCGCGCGCGCTCGGCGTCCAGCTCGGCGGGGCCGACACCGGCCCCCGGGCCGAGCGCCTCGCCCTCGCCGCCGGTCAGGTCCCACTTGTTGAGCACGAGCGCGGTCGCGCAGCCCGAGCGCATGGCAAGCTCCGCGATCCGCAGGTCCTGGGCGGTGATGCCGTCCTGCGCGTCGCAGACGACGAGCGCCACGTCGGCGCGCTCGGCGGCCCGCTGGGCGCGCAGCGTCGTGTAGTACTCGACGACTCGGAGACCTTGGCGGCGCGGCGGATGCCGGCCGTGTCGACGAGCACATCCGGTGCCCGTCGACCTCGATCGGGGTGTCGATGGCGTCGCGCGTCGTGCCCGCCACCGGCGAGACGATCACGCGGTCGCGGCCGAGGAAGGCGTTGACGAGCGAGGACTTGCCGACGTTCGGGCGTCCGATCACCGCCAGGCCGACGACGTCCTCGTCCTCGTCGGGCTCGTCCTCGCCCGGCGCGAGCTCGACCAGGCGGTCGAGCAGGTCGCCGGTGCCGAGGCCCTGGGCGGCCGACACCGGCAGCGGGTCGCCGAGGCCGAGGCCGTGGAAGTCGTGCACGAGCATGAGGTCGTTCGGCGAGTCGACCTTGTCGGCCGCCACCACCACCGGCAGCTCTCCTTGCGCAGGATCTGCGCGATCTCCTCGTCGCCGGGCCGCACGCCCGCGCGGGCGTCGACCACCAGCAGCGCGACCTCGGCGTCGGCGATCGCCTCGCGCGCCTGGTCCTGGATCGAGACGGCCAGCGGGTCCTCGTCCTGGAGGTCGACGCCCCCGGTGTCGATCAGCGTCAACCGCCGCCCGTTCCACTCCGTGGAGAGCTCCTTGCGGTCGCGCGTGATCCCCGGCCGCTCGTGGACGACCGCCTCGCGCGTCTGCGTGAGGCGGTTGACCAGCGACGACTTGCCCACGTTGGGATATCCGACGACCGCGACCTTCATGGCCGGGCGAGGATAGAGGCGCGGCCTACGGCTTCTTGGCCTTCGGCGGGTTCGCGGGGCCGGGCGGCGCCGGCGCGGGGGGGCGCTCGCCTTCGCGGGCTGCTTCTGCACCGCCGGGCCGCGCTTGACCGGCGCGCTCGCGGGCGGCGCTGCGACCGGCCCGCGACCCTGCGGCGCCGGCTTGACCCGAGTGCCGGCCGGCGGTGCCCCGGCGCTGCCTGCGCCCGTGCGCGGCCGCGCCCTGCGCGGCCCTCCTCGCCACCCCGCGCGGCGCGGCGTTCGGCGGCGCGATCACGGCCGGATGCACGCCGGCTCGGCGGCGCGGCCCGCCGGGCGCACGGCGGTCGGCCGCGCGTTCGGCCGGCGGCCCGCCGGAGCCCGGCCCCGCGCGCTCGGCGGCACCGCGTTCGGCACGCCGGTCTGCCGGGCGCCCGGCGCCGCGACTGGCGCCGGGCCGCGTGACCGAGACCGGCGCCACCGTTCGCCGGCGCGCTTGTCGCCGGCCGCGAGGGCGCCCTCGCCGCAGCCGCGTCGCGGGCCGGCGGCGCCGCCGGCCGCTCGGCGTCGACCACGATCGCCGCTCCACCGCAGGCGACCAGGCTGGCGACGGCGACCTTGGCCAGCGTGCCGCCGCCGATCGCGGTCGCCAGCCCGCCGCTGCCGACCGAGCCGCCGAGCACGCTCGACTTCAACGCCAGCGACGGCGCGACGGGCAGGGCCGCCCCGAGCAGCCGCCGCTGCTGTCGCACGCGCTCGCGGAACGCCCGGCAGCCGGGGCAGTCGCGCAGGTGGTGGCGCAGCTCGGTCCGGCGGAGCGCTCCCCCCCGCAGGCTGGCGAGCTGCTCGCGGATCGCGGCGCATGGCGTCTCGCGCGCCTCGCGGCGCTGGATCAGCGCGGTGCGCGCGCGGAACACGAGGCCCTTCACCTGCGCCGTCTCGCAGCCGAGCACGTCGGCGACCTCGGCGTGCGAGAGCGCGCCGCCCTGGGAGAGCAGCAGCGCGGCCCGCTGGTCGTCGGGCAGCTCGAGTATGTCCTCGAGCAGCTCCTGCACCTCGGCGCGCTGCTCGACCTCGTCGGCGAGCGCGATGGTGGACGCCTCGTACCGCACCGCCGGCTGCTCTCGCCGCGCCCGCAGGAGCGAGACGCAGCGGTTCCGCGCAATCGTGTAGAGCCAGGGCTTCAGCGCGACGCTGCGCTCGGCGTTGAGGGCGAGATCGCGGAACGCGGCGGCGAACGTGTGCTGGGCGGCGTCCTTGGCCTCCTCGTTCGAGCCGAGCATGTGGCGGCAGAAGCCGAGGATCTGCGCCCCGTAGCGATCGAACGCCACCTCGAAGGCCGCTTCGTTCCCGCGCCGCATCTGCGCGACGAGCGCGTCGTCGCCCCCAAGGCGAGGAGGCGCCGGCTCCCGAGCACGCCGCCCGGGAGGGCGTCACTTGCGAACCTCATCTGACCGGCCGCGTTCTAACTGGCATGAAGAAGACCACCGTAGCCGTCGCGCTCATCGTAGGACTGCTGGTACCCGCGGGCGCGACCGCGAAGTCGGATGATGCCGATCGCCGCGCCGCGAAGGCGGAATGCAAGACCGAGCGCGGCAAGGCGAGCGCTACTCGCGAGGCGTTCAAGGCCCGGTACGGCGGCATGAGCCGCTGCGTGACCCGGACCACCGCCGAAGAGGCGAGCGAGGGGAAGGAGGCCCGCAAGAACGCCGCCCACGAGTGCAAGGCCGAGCGCAAGCTCGATCGGGAGGCGTTCGCCGAGAAGTACGGCACCAACGCGAACAAGAGGAACGCGTACGGCAAGTGCGTCTCCTCCAAGGCCAAGGCCGAAGAGGCCGAGATGGACGAGGCGGACGCCGAGGAGGCCACCGAGCGCAAGCACGCCGCCCGCGAGTGCGCGGCCGAGCGCGACGAGATCGGCCGCGAGCCGTTCGCCACCAAGTGGGGAACGAACGCGAACAAGAAGAACGCGTTCGGCAAGTGCGTGTCGAAGACCGCGCGCGAGAACTCCGAGGAGGAGGACTCCTAGGACGCCCCGGGGCGGCGCAAGGACGCGCCGCCCCTACGCGCCGATCTCGCGCGCCTCGACGGCGAGCGTGACGATCTGAGCCACCACCTCGTCGAGCGAGAGGCCGGTGGTGTCGACGGGCGTGGCGTCGGGGGCGGGCTCGTGCACGGTGCGTTCGGCGGAGGCGTCTCGCTGATCGCGCAGCGCGTGCTCGCGCGCGACCTGCTGCGGGTCGGCGCCCAGCTCGGCTGCCCGCCGGCGCGCGCGCTCGCCGGGCTCGGCGGTGAGGAACACCTTGACGGCGGCGTCGGGAACGACGACGGTGGCGACGTCGCGGCCCTCGGCGACCCAGTCGCCCTCGGCCATCAGCGCCTGCTGCTTGGCCACGAGCGCCGCGCGCACGCCGAGGTCGGCGGCCACCCGGGATGCGGCCTCGGAGACCTCGGGCGTGCGGATCGCCTCGGTCACGTCGCGGCCGTCGATCCGCACGCGGTCGCCGACTTCGATCTCGATCCGCTCGGCCACCTGCGCAGCGGGCTCGTCGCTCTCGCTCGCCGCGAGGCCGACGGCGCGGTACATCGCCCCGGTGTCGAGGTACGTGAAGCCCAGCTCACGCGCGACGGCACGCGAGACCGTGGACTTGCCCGCACCCGCGGGACCGTCGATGGCGATCACCATGGCGGGGCAGCTTACGAGCGCAGCCGCGGGCGCGCGAGATCGGCCTCGAAGCCGGGGTAGGAGACCGCGGCCGCCTCCATGCCGACGACCTCGACGCCCTCGCGGGACGCGAGGCCCGCGACCGCGCCGAGCATCGCCAGCCGGTGGTCGCCGTGGGCGTGCAGGACACCGCCCCGCAGGCCGCCGGTGCCCTCGACCACGAAGCCGTCGGCGGTCGCCTCGAGCCGCCCGCCGAGCCCGCGCAGGCCCTCGACGACGGTGGCGATGCGGTCGGACTCCTTGAGCCGCAGCTCGGCCGCGCCGCGCACGACCGTCTGCCCTTCGGCGAAGCAGCCGAGCAGTGCCACGAGCGGCAGCTCGTCGATCGCCACCGGCACCTCCCCCGGCTCGACGCCGGCGCCGACCAGCGGCCCGTGCGCGACGTCGAGCTCGCACACGGGCTCCCCCGGCGCCAGGTCGCCGCCGGGCTCCTCGAGCGGCCCGACGACGACGCCGCCCATGCGCCGGAGGATCTGGAAGAACCCCGTGCGGGTCCAGTTCGCGCCCATGCCCTCGATCACGATCCGCGAGCGCGGCACGAGCACGGCGGCGGCGGCGTGGAAGGCGGCCGACGACGGGTCGCCCGGCACGTGAATGGCGCCGAGCTCGAGCTCGTCCTGGGGGGAGACCGTCACGCGCGCGCCCTCGCGCACGATCCGAACGCCGGCGCCGGCCAGCATGCGCTCGGTGTGGTCGCGGCTGGGCTCGGGCTCCACCACCGTCGTCGGCCCTGACGCCAGCAGCCCGGCGAGCAGGACGCACGACTTGACCTGCGCTGAGGCGACCGGGAGCGCGTACTCGATCCCGCTGAGCGGGCTGCCGGTCACCGTGAACGGCGGATAGCGGTCCTCCGTGGCGTCGATCCGGGCCCCCATCAGCGCCAGCGGCGCCGCCACGCGGTCGACGGGGCGGCGGCGGATCGACGCGTCGCCGTCGAGCGTCCAGCGCCCGCCCTCCTGCCCCGCCAGCCAGCCGGGCAGCAGCCGCATCAGCGTGCCCGCGTTGCCGACGTCGATCGGCTCGCTCGCCGGGGCGGCGGCGCGCAGGCCGGCGCCCCGGATGACGAGCGCGTCGGGGCGCCGCTCGACGAGCGCGCCGAGCGTCTGCACGGCGGCGAGCGTCGAGTTCGTGTCGGCGGCGTCGAGGTAGCCGGTGACGCGCACGGGCTCGTCGCTCATGGCCGCCAGCAGCGCCGCGCGGTGGGAGAGCGACTTGTCCGGCGGCGCAGCGAGCGTCCCGCGCAGCGGCCCGCCGGGCGCGAAGCGCACGTTCACGGGCGCGCCACCGTGAGCCCGAGGGCCTCGACGAGCGCCTGCGCCTCGCTCGCCTGCCGCTCGCCGGCGACCCACAGCGCGATCGTGCCCGGACGACATGTCCGGCGGCCGGGTACAGCGCCATGTCGAGGATGTTGACGCCCGCGCGCCCGAGCGCCAGCGCGACCTCGGCCACGACGCCCGGCCGGTTGGGCACGGCGACGCGCAGCTCGTGCACGTCGCCGCCCGCGAGGTCGGCCTCGAGCAGGCGCCGGCGCTCCTCCCGGGCGCCCTCGTTCCAGGCCGCCACCGCGTCGCCGTCGCGGGCCGCGAGCGCACCGCGGACCTCGGTCAGGCGGCTCACGGTGTCGTCGATGGCGTCCACCAGCGCGTCGGCGTTGGCGAGGTAGATGTCGCGCCAGATCGCCGTGTTGGCCCCCGCCACGCGCGTGGCGTCGCGGAACGAGGGGCCGGTGGCCGGGAGCCGCTCGCCCTCGTCGGAGAGCACGCGCGCCGCGCGCGCCACGAGCACGTTGGCCAGCACGTGCGGGAGGTGGGAGACGGTCGCGAGCAGCGCGTCGTGGGTGTCGGCGTCGAGCGCCGCGGGGCGCGCGCCGAGGTCCTTGAGCAGCCGGTGCAGGCGCTCGTAGAGCATCCCGCCGGTGCGCTCGGTGGGCGTCAGGTACCAGGTGGCGCCGTCGAACAGGTCCGGCCGGGCGTGGGCGACGCCCGCGGTCTCGGCGCCGGCCAGCGGGTGGCCGCCGATGAAGCGCGGATCGTCGACGGCCGCCACCACCGAGCGCTTCGTCGAGCCCACGTCGGTGACGACGCAGTCCTCCCCCGCCGCGTCCAGCACCTCGCGCACGGTGGCCGGCAGGTCGCCCACCGGGGAGGCCACGAACGCCGCCTCGGCGCCGTCCAGGGCCGCGTCGAGGGAGCCGCACGCCTCGCTCACCGCGCCGCGCTCGACCGCGGCGGCGAGCACCCCGTCGCCGGGGTCGAAGCCCCGCACGTGAGCGCCCAGCCGCTCGCGCGCGGCCAGGCCGACCGAGCCGCCGATCAGGCCCACGCCGACGACGGCCAGGCGTGGGCCGTCACCCATCAGGTCGGCCCACGCGTCCGCCGCTGATATCCCACCCACCCACTCTTATACCAAGCCAAACATCACCCATACCCAAAAAAAATCCTTCCAAAATTTTCGAAAGTTTAAGTAACGATCCTGAAAAGTATCCACGCGCATCCACTGCTTCTCCGGCCCCTTACGCGGGTGACGAGGACAGCACCTTCCCCGCGACGGCGGCGGCGCGCTCGACCTGCTCGGCGTACTCGGCGAAGCGGTCCGCGTAGAGCTGCTGCGGCCCGTCGCAGATCGCCTCCTCGGGGTTCGGGTGCACCTCGACGATGATCCCGTCGGCGCCCGCCGCGGCGGCGGCGAGCGAGAGCGGCGTCACGAGGTCGCGCCGGCCGGCGGCGTGGCTCGGGTCGACGATCACCGGCAGGTGCGTCAGCTCCTTCAGCACCGGGACCGCGGCCAGGTCGAGCGTGTAGCGGTCGCGGTCTCGAACGTGCGGATGCCGCGCTCGCACAGGATCACGTCCGGGTTGCCCTCCTTGAGGATGTACTCGGCCGCCATCAGCAGCTCCTCGATCGTCGCCGACAGGCCGCGCTTGAGCAGCACCGGCTTGCCGCGCGCGGCCGACCTCCGCCAGCAGCGGGTAGTTCTGCATGTTGCGCGCGCCGACCTGCATCACGTCGGCGTACCTCGACGACGGCCTCGACGTCGCGGGCGTCCATCACCTCGGTGACGATCGGCAGCCCGGTCTCGGCCTTGCGCCTCCGCGAGCAGTCGCAGGCCCTCTTGACCGAGGCCCTGGAACGCGTACGGCGACGTGCGCGGCTTGTACGCGCCGCCGCGGAACAGCGACGCGCCGGCGGCGGCCACCGCGTAGGCCGTCGTCAGCGTCTGGTCGCGCGACTCGACGGTGCACGGGCCCGGCGATCAGCGAGAAGTGCTCGCCGCCGATCTTGCGGCCCTCGACGTCGATCACCGTGCGCTCGCCCGCGCGCACCTGCGACGACGCGAGCTTGTACGGCTTCAGGATCGGCACCACCTGCGCCACTCCGGGCGTGCCCTCGAGCTCCAGCCGGGCCACGTGCTCGCGGTCGCCGATGGCGCCGATCACGGTGACTTCCTCGCCGCGCGAGGGGTGGGCGCGAGCGCCGACGGACTCGATCCGGTCGATGACGGCCTGGACCTGTTCCTCGGTCGCCGTCGCCTTCATCACGATCATCATCTGGTTGCTTCTCCTAGGTCTTCAAAGAGGGTACGCACGACTCGCCGGTGCGGCGCTCGGCCCGAGAGGGTCCGATCAAAGGACGGCGCGTCGAGCGCACCGGCCGAGCGCCTAGCTAAATCGCCAGACGCGGTAGGAGAAGCGATAGGCGCGAGCGGCCTGCGGAAGAGCGCGCGATGCAGGGCGGTCGGCCATCGGACGAGGAGTTGTAGCAGCGGGCGTGATCGGAGGCAAATGGGTGTGCCGAGTATCTTCGTGAAGGCGATGCACCGCGCCCCGCCCACCCTTCGCGCGCTCGTGCTGGTGCCGCTGCTGGCGGTGCTGGTCGACTCCGCGCGAGCGACGTTCGCGTGCGGCTCGCAGGCGCAGACGTGCCTGGAGGCCGCCGGACGCGGCTGGCTCGGGCCGGCCGCGATCGTGCTGGTCGCCGTCTACTCGCTCGCGCTCGCACTCGGCGTCGCCCGGTTCGGCCGCGGCGCCGTGCGCGACCGGCCGCTGCCGCTCGCGCGGCTATGGCTGACCGGCAGCCTCGGGGTCGGCGCGGCGGTGGGCGGCGAGGCGCTGCTCGTCGGCGCCACCGGCGACGCCGCCGCGCTCGGCGGCGGGTGGCTCGAGCTCGCCGCGCTCTGTGCCGCCTCGGGCGGCGTGATCGCGCTCGCGCTGCGGGTCGCTCCCGCGGCCGCCGCGCTCGTCCGCGACCTGCGGCCCACCGCCCCGCGGATCGCATTCGCGTGGGCCGCAGAGCCCGGCCTTCCGCCGCTCCCGGTCCGCGCCATCACCGCGCCGCGAAGCCCGGCCACGGCCGAGCGCGCCCCGCCCAGCTCCTGACGAAGCCGCGCGCCGCATAGGCGCGCCCTGCCACCCGCACGCCACCGCCGCGTGCCCGTTTCGTCAACGCATCTTCAAGGAGCACCATGTCCAAGCCCCCTCCCCCCCCCCCCTCCCCACCACCACCACCGAGTCCGCCCCCCCGCCTCTACGCCGTCATCGCTGCTGCCGCCGTCGTCGTCATCGCGGCCGTCGCCGTCTCGAGCAGCGGCGGCGCCAGGCCCGCGCCGCCCGCCACCACGAGCTCGCTGCTCGCCGGGATCCCGGAGCGCGGCGGGGTGCTCGGCGACCCGGACGCGCCCCTGACCGTCACCGAGTACGTCGACCTGCAGTGCCCGGTGTGCGCTCGCGCGGCCGAGAGCACGCTCCCGGCGCTGATCCGCGACGAGGTGCGCTCCGGCAGGGTCAAGCTCGCGGTCCGCACGCTGCACTTCCTCGGCCCGGACTCCGAGCGCGCCGCGCGGGTCGCCGCGGGCGCCGAGCGCCAAGGCCGGCTGTGGGCCTTCCTCGAGGCGTTCTACGCCCGCCAGGGGATCGAGAACTCGGGCTACGTGACCGACGACTTCCTGCACGACGTCTCTCGCGCGGCGGGCGTCGACGCCGGCGCGGCGCTCGGCCAGGCGGACTCGGCGTTCGCCTCCCGCCGGCTGGAGCGCGCGAACGCGGATGCGGCGCGCCTCGGCGTCGCCGGCACGCCGACGCTGACGGTGCAGCGCGGCGACGGGCCCGCGCGCCTGCTCGCGGCGAGCCCGCTCGACGCCGCCGCCGTCCAGGCCGAGCTCGCTCGCGAGGCCGCGCGATGAGGGCGGCCGCGATCGGCGTCGCGCTGGCCGGCCTCGGCATCGCGGGCTATCTGACCGTGGTCCACTACACCGGCGGCACGCCGGTGTGCGCCGTCGCGGACGGCTGTGCCGCCGTCCAGCAGTCGGACTACGCCGCGCTCGCGGGGGTGCCCGTCGCCGTGCTCGGCCTCGCCGGGTACCTCGCCGTCGTTGCCGCGCTGGTGCGCGACGGCGAGGCGTGGCGCACGGCGGCCGCGTTCCTCTCGCTCGTCGGCCTCGGCTTCTCGGCCTGGCTCACCTACGTCGAGGTCGGGGTCCTACGGGCGATCTGCATCTGGTGCGTCGGCTCGGCGGTGTGCACGGCGCTGCTGGCCGCGCTCACCGTCGCACGGATGCTGCGCCCTCAGGCCGCGAACGGGTCGTACGTGCCGAACGTCCAGACGTTGCCCTCGGGATCGCGGGCGCTGAACTCGCGCGAGCCGTAGTCCATGTCCGCCAGCTCGCGGGCGATGTCGGCGCCGGCGGCGCGGGCGCGGTCGTGCAGCGCGTCGGGATCGGCGACGACGACGTAGATCGACGCGTGCCCGGTGTCGAACTGCGGATCGCCGAGTCCGGCGGAGCCGATCATGACCATGCCGCGGCCGTGCGTGAGCTCGGCGTGGCCGATCGTGCCGTCCTCGTTCTCCATGACGGCCTTGCGCTCGAAGCCGAACGCGCTTTCGAGGAAGTCGATCGCGCCCTTGGCGTCCTGGTAGCGAAGCGTGGGGATGACCATGGCGTCGAGGCTACTCCGGGCGCGCGGCACGTCTCCGCGGGAACGTCAACGGCGGCTGGGTAAGGGGGTCGAGGGTGCCGGCGGGGGTGCATTACGTCAACCTCGCGGGCGGCTCGGGCATCGCGTTGACGAAGCGCACCGTGTGGGTGCGTAACGTCAACGGCGCCGGCGAGATCGGTCTGCGGTTGACGAAATGCACCCTCGCCGCCGCGACGGCTCCCCTCTCCCCTACCCCGCCGCCGTTGACGTTCGCGCGGAGGCCGTCGCTACAGCAGCGCGCCGAGCGCTTCGAGGAAGCGCTCGTTCTCGGCCTGCGTGCCGACGGTGACCCGCAGCGCGCCCTCGCGGCCGAGCGACGCTCCCGCGCGCACGAGCACGCCGCGTTGGGCGAGGCCCTGCATGACCTCGCCCTCCTCGCGGCCGTCCCCGAGGTCGAACCAGACGAAGTTGGCCTGCGAGGACGCGGGCTCGATGCCGAGCTCGCGCAGGCCGTCCTCGAGCCCGATCCGCTCCGCGAGGTTGCGCTCCACGCGGCGGACGACCTCGTCCTGGTGGTTGAGCGCCTCGAGCGCGGCGGCCTGGGCGGCGGCGTTGCAGAAGAACGGCTGGCGCACCTGGTCGACGGCGGTGCGGAACTCCTCCGAGCCGCACAGCCCGTAGCCGACCCGCAGCCCGCACAGCCCGTAGATCTTCGAGAACGTGCGCAGGAGGACGAGGTTGGGATGGCGGTCGAGCAGGTCGACGGACTCCTCGGGATCCTGGAGCACGTTGAACTCGCAGTACGCCTCGTCGAGGATCACGCACACGTGGCGCGGGACGTCGGCCACGAAGGCGGCGATCTCGTCGAACGGCAGCGCCGTCGAGGTGGGGTTGTTGGGGTTGCAGACGATCGCCAGGCGGGTCGAGACGGTGATCTCGCGCCGCATCGCCTCGAGGTCGTGCTTGTGCTCGGCGTCCACGGGGACCTCGATCGCCCGCGCTCCCGACGCGGCGGCCAGGTGCGGGTAGACCGAGAACGACGGCCAGGCGTAGACGAGCTCGGCTCCCGGCTCCAGCAGCGCGTCGCCGGCGGCGAGCAGGACGTCGCACGAGCCGTTGCCGATCGCGATCCGGCCGGCGGGCACGCCGTGGCGGTCGGCCAGCTTGCGGCGCAGGGCCGCGTTGGTGGGATCGGGGTACCGGTTGAGCCCGGTGAGCGAGCGGGTGATCGCCTCGATCACGGCCGGCACCGGCGGGTACGGCGACTCGTTGGAGGCGAGCTTCGCGATCGGGCCCTCGGAGGCGTAGCCGTCGGCGGCCGGGTAGACCGGGATGCGCCGGAGCTTGCTGGCGAACTCGAGGGCCATCGACCGCAGGTTACTGCGCGCCCTGCAGGTCCAGCCGCAGCTTGGCGGCCTCGCCGAGGTAGACGTGCTGGGGGTCGACGCCGACCGGCGGATAGCAGTGCATGAGCACGCGGATCACCCGCGGGAGGGCTCCCGGGACGGGGATCTCGCGCGTGCACAGGAGCGGCACGCGGCTGAGGCCGATCTGGCGCGCGGCGACCGCCGGGAACTCCGCGTCGAGGTCGTCGGTGAGCGTGAAGATGCAGCTCACGATCGAGTCGGCGTCGAGCTTGTTGCGGGCCAGCAGCTCGCCCATCAGCTCGCCGGTGGCGGCGAGGATCGCCTCGCCCTCGTTGGCCTCGACCGTGGTGGCGCCCCGGAGCGCGATCAGCCGCATCGCGCGAGCAGGCTATCGGGGTCGCGCGGCGCAGCTTCTCGATCTCGGACGCGGTCAGGCGGCGGTGGCGCCCCTCCTCGAGCCCGCCGAGCCACAACGGGCCGAACCGGACGCGCTCGAGCGCGATCACGGGATGGCCGACCGCCTCGAGCATCCGCCGCACCTGGCGCTTGCGGCCCTCGTGGATGGTGAGCTCGACGCGGTCGGCGCCGAGGCGCTTGACGCGCGCGGGCGCCGTGCGCCCATCGTCGAGCTCGACGCCGGCGCGCAGCGCGCGCAGCGCCTCCTCCTTCACGGGCGCGCGGCGGACCTTCGCGTGGTACGTGCGCGGGACCTCGAAGGAGGGGTGGGTGAGGCGATGGGCGAGCGCGCCGTCGTCGGTGAGCAGGATCAGGCCGGTGGTGTCGGCGTCGAGCCGGCCGATCGGGTACAGGCGGCGCGCGCTGGGGACGAGCGAGACGATCGTCGGGCGACCCTGGGGATCGCGGACGGTGGAGACGACCCCGCGCGGCTTGTGCACGGCGTACACCGCCCGCTGGCCGGTCGAGACCCGGACCGGCTTGCCGTCGACCTCCACCGGCACGGTGCCGTCGACGTCGCGTGCCGGGTCGCGCACGGTCTCGCCGCCGACGGTCACCCGCCCGGCGAAGACGATCTCCTCGGAGGCCCGGCGCGAGGCGACCCCGGCGTGCGCGAGGTACTTGGCGAGGCGCATGACGCTGCCACCATACGGCGCGTGGACCTCGCCCTTCTCGACGCTGAGCTGGAGGCCGCCGGCCAGCCCGCCTTCCGCGCCCGCCAGGTGTGGAGCTGGGCCGCGCGCGGCGCCGCCGGCTACGAGGAGATGACCGATCTGCCCGCCGCGCTGCGCGCCCGACTTGCCGCAGCGGTCCCGTTCTCCAGCCTCGACCCGGTGCACGAGGCGCAGGCCGCCGACGGAACGGTCAAGACGCTGTTCCACACCCACGACGGGCGACCGGTCGAGGCGGTGCTGATGCGCTTCCGCGACGGCCGCCGCTCGGTCTGCGTCTCGTCGCAGTCGGGCTGCCCGCTGACGTGCACGTTCTGCGCCACCGGGACGATGAAGTTCGGCCGCAACCTCACGGCGTCGGAGATCCTCGACCAGGTGCTGCACTTCCGGCGGATCGAGCCCGTCGACCACCTGGTCTTCATGGGCATGGGCGAGCCGATGATGAACCTCGACCACGTGCTCGGCGCGGCGCGCCGACTGCCGGACGCCGGCATCACGCACCGCCGCACGACGATCTCGACGGTCGGCTGGGTGCCCGGGATCCGGCAGCTGACGGAGAGCGACATGCCGATCCGGCTCGCGTTCTCGCTCCACGCGCCCGACGACGAGCTGCGCTCGCGGATCATGCCGGTCAACGACCGCTACGGGATCGACGAGGTGCTCGAGGCGTGCCGGGACTACTACGCGCGCCGCCGGCGGCGGGTGTTCATCGAGTACGTGATGCTGGCGGGGGTCAACGACACCTACGCGCAGGCGGTGGCGCTCGCGCGCCGGCTGGGCTCGAAGGTCTTCAAGGTCAACCTGATCCCGTACAACCCCACCGGGACGTACGACGGCTCCTCCCCGGCCGCGATCGCGGCCTTCAAGGCGGTGCTGGAGGAGCACGGCGTGCGGGCGACCGTGCGGCTCACGCGCGGGCGCGACATCGAGGCCGCCTGCGGTCAGCTGGCGGCCTCGGCGAGCTAGCCGCCGGCGCGCTGCTCGCCGGCCCGGAGCAGGCGGTCGCGGAGCGCCGCCTCGTCCTCCGGGCTCGGATCCCACTGCGCCGGATCGGGCAGCTCGTCGAGCGAGCGCAGGCCGAAGAGCTTGAGGAACAGCGGCGTCGTCCGGTAGAGCACGGCGCCGAACTGCGAGCGGCCGGACTCCTCGATCAGCCCGCGCTCGACCAGTGCAGCAGTCGCCGACTCGGAGGCGACGCCGCGGATGCGGGCCACCTCGGGGCGGGAGACCGGCTGCAGGTAGCCGACGATCGCCAGCGTCTCGGCCTGGGCGGCGGTCAGCGCGGAGGTGCGGGGGCGGGCGAGCAGCCGCCGCGCGGCCTCCTCGGCGTCCGGGTGCGAGGCCAGCGTCCAGCCGCCGGCGACCTCGCGCAGTACGACGCCGCGGCCCTCGAGCGCGCCCGCCAGCTCGCCGAGCGCTTCGCCGACGGCCTCCTCGCCGGCCTGCGCCGCGTCGGCCAGCTCCTCGACGGTGACCGGCTCTGGCGAGAGGAAGAGCAGCGCCTCGACCTGACGCGCAGCGAGCTCACCCGACATCCCCCCGCGATGTTCGCCGCCAGGCGAACTCGCAAGTGAATCGCCCCCCGGGCGATTCACCGTGATCGGCCCGAACGGCTCGCTCTGCTCCCAGGCCGCCTCGCCGACCTTGTAGAGCTCGAGCAAGGCGAACAGCGTCACCGCGATCGTGACGCGGTCCGCGCCCTCGACCGCCTCGTCGAACGAGAAGCGCCCGCGGCGCAGGAGCGTCCGCAGGTGCGCGAGCCGCTCGGCCACCGACACGCGCGGCGTGGCGATGTGGCGCAGGTCGAGCGGCGGCGGCGTCCGCAGCAGCGAGCCGATCGCGGCGCCCAGCACGGCCGGGTCGTAGGCCCGCTCCGCGATCTCCACCGACACCCTGCGCAGCGCGGCCGGCAGCGGCGCCGAGCGGTGCAGGTAGGCCTGGCCGGCCTCGTGCGAGGCCGCCATCCAGCCGCCGGCGCCGCGGAAGCGCGCGTACTGCAGCAGCCGCTCGAGCAGCTCCTCGGCCGCCTCGGCCGGCGCCAGCGCGTCGAGGTCGTCGGGCAGCTCCTCGCCCGGGAGCATCAGCCGCGACTTGAGCTCGAGCAGCGCCGCGATCAGCACCAGGAACTCGGTCGCCGCCTCGAGGTCGAGCTCGCCCTCGGCTTCGAGGTGGTCGACGTACGCGAGCACGATCTCGGCCAGCTCGACCTCGAGCAGGTCGAGCTCCTCGCGCAGGACGAGCGAGAGCAGCAGGTCGAACGGGCCCGCGAAGACGTCGAGGTCCAGCTCCAGCCGGTGCGCGACCGTGGCCATCAGGCGGACAGGCTAGGGGCCGTGGCCGACGGAGCGGCCCGGATGGCCGGACCTAGCGGGAAACCGTGCGTGCCGGGCCGACGCCCATCGCGTCGCGGACGTCGGCCAGCGTGGCGGAGGCGATCTCGCGCGCCTTGGCCGCGCCGCCCTCCAGGATCCGCTCGAGCTCGGCCTCGTCGGCGCGCAGCGCCTCGTAGCGCTCGCGCACGGGCGCCAGCCACTCGATCACCGCCTCGGCCACCGCGGCCTTGAAGTCGCCGTAGCCCGAGCCCTCGAACTCGGCCTCGACCGCCTCGGGCGTCGTGTCGCGCGCCACGGCCATGATCTCGATCAGGTTCGAGATGCCGGGCTTGTCCCCGGCGCGGACGATCTCGCGTCCCGAGTCGGCCACCGCGCGCTTGAACTTGCGCCGGATCGTGTCGGGGTCGTCGAGCACGTAGACGGTGCCCTGCTCGGAGCCGCCGGTGGTGGACATCTTGCGCGCCGGATCCTGGAGGTCGGCCACGCGGGCGCCGACCGTCGGGATCCGGGCCTCGGGCACCACCAGCAGCTCGCCGAAGCGGCTGTTGAAGCGCTCCGCGGCGCGCCGCATGAGCTCGAGGTGCTCGCGCTGGTCCTCGCCCACCGGCACCTCGTGCGCGCGGTAGGCGAGCACGTCCGCGGCCATCAGGACGGGGTAGTAGAGGAGCCCTGCGGACACCAGCTCGCGCTGCGACGTCGACTTGTCGCGGAACTGGTGCATGCGGTTGAGCTCGCCGATCGGCGTGACGCTCGAGAGCAGCCACGCGAGCTCGGTGTGCTCGACCACGTCGGCCTGGCGGAAGAGGATGCAGCGGTCGGGATCGAGGCCGGAGGCGATCAGGATCGCCGCGGTGTCGAGCGTGCGCTCGCGCAGGTCGGCCGGCTCGTACGGGACGGTGACCGCGTGCAGGTCGACGATGCAGTAGATCGCCGGGTCGGCGCGGTCCTGGCCCGCGACGTACTGGATGATCGCGCCGATGTAGTTGCCGAGGTGCTTCTGGCCCGTCGGCTGGATGCCGGAGAAGATGACCACTCGGCGCGCCAGTCTAGGTGGGCAGCGGCGCCGCGGCGGCGGCGATCCGCTCCCACGGGTCGCCGCGCTGCCTCGACAGCCGCTCGGGGATCGTGGCGAGCGTCCAGCGCCGCGGGTGCAGCTCGGGATCCTCGAGCTCGTCCCACTCGAGCGGCGTCGCGACGGGCGCCCCTGGCTTCGCCCGCACCGCGTACGGCGTGACGGCGGTCTGGGCGTACGTGTTGCGGGCCGCGTCGACCAGCACGCGCCCCCCGCGGCCTGCCTTGCGCCAGGACGTGGTGAGTCGATCGGGCAGCCGCGCGGCGACCTCCTCGGCCAGCTCCCCCGCCCGCTCGCGCACCGTGTTCGAGTCCGGCCCGCGACGCAGCGGCGCCACGACGTGGATCCCTCGCGAGCCGGAGGTCATCGCGTACGGCGTCAGGCCCCGCTCGCGGAGAAGGTCACCCACCGCCAGCGCCCCCGCCCGGATCGCCTCGAAGTGATCGTCGCCCTCGTCCGGCGGGTCGAAGTCGAACACCAGGCGGTCGGGCTGGTCGGGCTTGTCGGCGCGCGCCGTCCACGTGTGGGGGGTGATGCAGTTCTGGTTGGCGAGCCAGACCAGCGTGGCCGCCTCGCCGCCGACCGCGTGCGTCACGGTCCCGCCGCGGCGCCGCGGCACCTCCACGCGGCGGACCCAGTCGGGCGCGCCCTTCGGGATCGCCTGCTGGACGACCACAGGGTCGTCGATGCCCGTGTTCCAGCGCCACAGGTTGATCGGGCGGTCGCGGGTGTGCGGCGCCATCGCCGGCGCCACCGCCGCGTAGTACTCGGCGAGGTCGAGCTTGGTGATCCCGTCGTCCGGGAACAGCACCTTGCCGGGGTTGCTGATCCGCACCCGCCGCCGCCCTGCACGGATCGTCGTCTCCGCCGCCACCCGGAGGGTGTACCACGGGGGCGCCGCAGCGGGCGCCCCCGTGGCCGTGAACCTACGCCGTCCGCGGGATGAACTGCAGGATGGCGTTGAGGATGCTCGCCAGCTGGCCGGCGGTGGCGCCGCCCAGGGCCGTCGGGTCGAGGATCCCGGTGAGCCCGCACAGCAGGTTGCCGAGCAGGTTGCCCGGGCCGCGCACGGCGTCGATCCGCAGGTCGATCCGGCTCGTCCTCACGCTCAGGCCGAGCAGGTTGAGGCTGATCGGCTGGATCGTGAGGTTGAGGATCGTGCACGCGTTGGGCAGCGGCGGGATCTGCGCCGACTGCGCGCCCGTCGCGTCGGCGAGTCGCACGGGCATGGCGACGTCGCGGCGCGTGACGCTGCGGCCCATCATCCGCCCCTTCAGCGTGCCGATCGCACGCGCCTTCCCGGCGCGGTTGACGAACCGGTCGATCGTGAACGTGCCGCGGAACTTCTTGCCGTTCTCCGCCGTGCCGGTGACGTCGACGACCTTGGACAGCGAGCCCGACTGCGCGGCAGCCGGACCAGCGGCGCCCAGCAACAGGGCGCACGAGATCGTGGCCGCGAGAACGACCAGACGAGTACGTGACATGGGGACCTCCCAGTGGTGTTTTACGGACTCCGCACCGTTCCCCATCGCTCACCGGTCGCAAAGGTCGGGGCTCCGACATCCATAAACCGGTTCGACGTCGCTCCGGTTGCCTGACCGAACGGAAGCCGCGGCCTGCCGCGGGATCCGGCGCGCGGGCTGCGCGACCGTCGCCGGGCGCACGCGCACCCGGCAGGTCAGCGTCCGAACTCGCCCCGTCATCGGCCATTGACGCGGCGAGCAGCCGCCCCTCCGCCGGCGGCTGCCCGCACCCCGGAGCGTCACAACACCGCACCGGCGGACACATGGTCGCCCACATGGCTGCTGCCGTCGCCCGCTGGGAGTCTGCGCAGCATCGCTGGACCTCTCTCGAACCCCCTCTCGGAGGAACTCCCCCACATGCAACAGCCACGCAACCTCGCGGCGCGCGCCGGTAGATGGAGCGCGACGCACCGCAAGACCGCCATCCTCGGCTGGATCGCGTTCGTCGTGTTCGCGACCTTCCTGGGCTCCAACGTCGGCCAGAAGGACCTCAAGACGGCCGAGATGGGCAACGGCGACTCCAAGCGCGCCGAGCTGATCGTCGACGCCGCCGGCTTCCCCAAGACCGCCGGCGAGCAGGTGCTCGTGCAGGGCAAGGGCACGGTCAAGGCGGACGATCCTCAGGTCACCGCCGCCGTCACCGATGTCGTCAACCGCCTCGAGAAGATCGACGGCGTAACCGAGATCGAGAGCCCGCTCGTCGCGAAGCATCGCGAGAACACGGTCTCCAAGGACGGCCGCTCGGTCGTCGTCAACTTCAGCCTCCCGGGCACGGGTGACGAGGAGGACAACGAGGCGCTGGCCAAGCAGGCCGAGGCCCCCGTCGCCGCCGTCGCCGCCGTCCAGAAGGCCAACCCCGAGCTTCGCGTCGAGGAGTACGGCGCCGCCTCGGAGCGCCTCGCCCTCAACGCGACGGAAGCCGCCGACGAGGCGCGCTCGATGCAGCTCTCGATGGGCGGCACGCTGCTGATCCTCCTGCTCGCCTTCGGCGCGGCCATCGCCGCCGGCGTCCCGCTGCTCCTCGGCCTGACCTCGGTCGGCGCCACCATCGGCCTGCTCGGCCCGGTCAGCCAGCTGTCCGGCCTTCATCCGGCCGTCGCCCAGGTCGTGCAGCTCGTCGGCCTCGCCGTCGGCGTCGACTACGCGATGTTCTACCTGCGGCGCATGATGGAGGAGCAGGACAAGGGCCGCTCCCCCGAGGCCGCGCTCGACGTCGCCGCCGCCACCTCCGGTCGCGCGGTGCTGATCTCCGGCTTCACCGTCATGGCGGCCATGGCCGGCATGTTCTTCTCCGGCAACCCGATCTTCACGTCCTTCGGCATCGGCACGATCCTCGTCGTCGGCGTCGCCGTGCTCGGGTCGCTCACCGTGCTCCCCGCGATGCTGTCCTACCTCGGCCAGAAGGGCTGGCTGGAGAAGGGCCGCGTCCCGTACGTCGCCAAGCGCCGTCACCGCAACGGCGGCGAGTCCCGCATGTGGAACGCGATCCTCGACCGCGTCCTGCGGCGCCCGCTCGTCTCGGCGATCGCCGCCGGCGGCATCCTCGTCGCCCTGTCGGTCCCCGCGCTCGGCATGCAGTTCAAGGAGCCCGGCACCGAGGGCATGTCCCGCAGCGAGCCGATCATGCAGACGCTCGACCGCATCGACGGCGCGTTCCCCGGCGGCACCGTGCCGGCCATCACGGTCGTCAAGGCCAAGGACGTCACGACCCCCGAGGTCAAGGCGGCCATCGCCGACCTGCAGGAGCAGGCGATCGCGACCGGCAAGCTGTCCGAGCCGACGTTCGTCGACATCAGCCCGGACAAGACCGTCGCCCAGGTCGGCATCGCGGTCGACGGCAAGGGCACCGACGCCGCGTCCGAGGCCTCGCTCGAGGTGCTGCGCGAGGACGTCGTCCCCGCCACCGTCGGCAAGCTCGCCGGTGCCGAGGTCGCGGTCGGCGGCATGACGGCCAGCTCGAAGGACTTCCTGGACACGATGAAGGCGCACCTGCCGATCGTGTTCCTGTTCGTCCTCGCGATGGCCTTCATCCTGCTGCTGGTCACGTTCCGCTCGATCGTGATCCCGATCAAGGCGATCATCCTCAACCTGCTGTCGGTCGGCTCGGCCTACGGCATCCTGACCCTGGTGTTCCAGGACGGCCACGGCGAGAAGCTGCTCGGCTTCGAGTCGGTGGGCGGCATCGCCCCGTGGCTGCCGCTGTTCCTGTTCGTGATCCTGTTCGGCCTCTCGATGGACTACCACGTGTTCGTCCTGAGCCGGATCCGCGAGGCGGTCGACAAGGGGATGGCCACCGACAAGGCCGTCGCCCACGGCATCAAGAGCACCGCCGGCATCATCACGAGCGCCGCCGCGGTCATGGTCATCACGTTCGCGATGTTCGCGACCGGCGGCGACCAGGCGATGAAGCAGCTCGGCGTCGGCCTCGCCGCCGCCATCCTGATCGACGCCACGCTCGTCCGGGCGGTCCTCCTCCCGGCCACGATGAAGCTGCTCGGCAAGCGCAACTGGTACCTGCCCAAGGGCCTGCACTGGCTGCCGAAGTTCGAGCACGAGCCGCAGGTCGCGCCCGCCGGCGCCTGATCCGCCCGGCTCGATAGGACCACCGCGAGGCGCCTCCGGGCGCCTCGCGGCCGTTAAAGGGTCAGACCCTTTATGTCGACCGGGACGCCGCGCTCGGCCGACTCGACGGCCGCGTGGCACATCGCGAGGCTGCGGATGTTGTCGTGGCACTCGCCGGGCGGCACGCTGCCGGTCCGCACGGCCGCGACGAAGTCGGCCAGCGCGCCCTCCAGGCCCATGAAGCGCTCCGGGTCGCGGGGCGGGCCGGGCGCCGGCTTGGCGGCGCTCACGCCGTCGGCGTCCGCACGCGGGGCGGCGCCGTCGCCGTCCCAGGTGGCGGCGCCGCGCTCGCCGACCGCGCGCCAGGCGCCGGTCCACGAGGTCCGGAACCCGTCGCCGGCCCAGTTGCCCGTGAACGCGAAGCGCAGCCCGCCGTCCATCCGGAACACGGCGTGCGCGGCCGCCGGCCCGGCGTACCAGCTCCACGGCGGGTTGTAGGCGTCGCAGTAGACGGAGACCGGCTCGGCGCCGGTGATCGCGCGGGCGGCGTCGAACAGGTGGATCGCCATGTCGAGCAGCAGCGGCTGCGGGAACGCGTTGAGGAAGCGCGAGTCGGGCACGCGGTGGGCGATGTGGAACTCGCAGGTGAGCGTGGAGAGCGGCCCGAGCTGCGCGACGGTCTCGCGGAAGGCGACCAGCTCGGCCAGGTAGCGCCGGTTCTGGCTGACCATCAGCAGGCGGCCGGTGCGGTCGGCGGTCGCGACCATAGCCCGCGCCTCGGCCATCGTGGCCGCCAGCGGCTTCTCGGTCAGCACGTCGAGCCCGCGCTCGAGCGCCGCCGTCGTGGTGTCGTGGTGCGCCTCGGGCGGGGTGACGTTGACGAGGAAGTCCGGCCGCTGCTCGTCGAGCAGCCGCTCGAGCGAGGCGTCGACCGGCAGGTCCGCGAGGCCGAGCTCGGCGGCCGCCGTCCGGGCGCGCTCCGGCTCGAGGTCGACCCAGCCGCACAGCTCGGTGTCGGGGCTCTCGACCAGCTCCCGGCCCCAGTACGGGCCGAGCAGCCCGGCGCCGGCGACGATCCCGCGGAGCGGCCCGGTCACGTGGCGCGGCCCGCCCACAGCACCGCGTTGGCGAGCACGCGGCGGATGTCGGGGTGGTGGTAGACGGGATAGTCCTGGTCGCCGGGGCTGAAGTAGAAGATCCGCCCGGCGCCGCGCCGGAAGCAGCAGCCGCCGCGGAACACCTCGCCCCCCGCGAACGAGCTGACGAAGACGAGCTCGTCGGGCGCGGGGATGCCGAACGGCTCGCCGTACATCTCCTGCGCGTCGATCACGATCGGCTGCGGCACGCCGGCGGCGATCGGGTGCGACGGCTCGACCGTCCACACCAGCTCGCGCTCCCCCTCGTTGCGCCACTGCAGGTCGCACGAGGTGCCGAGCAGGCGCTTGAAGACCTTGGAGTAGTGCGCCGAGTGCAGGGCGAGCAGCCCGGTGCCGCCGAGCACGGCGGCGTGCACGCGCTCGACGACCGCGTCGTCGACGTCGTCGTGCGCCGCGTGGCCCCACCAGGTCAGCACGTCCGTCTGCTCGAGCACCTCGGCGGTCAGCCCGTGCTCGGGCTGGTCGAGCGTGGCGGTGCGCACCTGCACGCCGTCGCCGAGCAGTTCCGCGATGCCGTCCGCGATCTCCTGGTGCATGCCGTCCGGGTAGATCGCGCGCACGGCGTCCTCGGTGCGCTCGTGGACGTTCTCGCCCCAGACGGTGACGCGCAGCGTCACAGGGCCTGGCGGATGACCGGGCGCTTGGCGGCGCCGGCCTCGTCGAGCCGCCGCACCGGCGTCGTGTGCGGCGCCGCCTTGGCGATCGAGGCGTCCTCCGCCGCCTCGGCCAGGATCCCGGCGACCGCCTCGGCGAACGCGTCGAGCGTCTCCCTGGTCTCGGTCTCCGTCGGCTCGATCAGCAGCGCCTCGTCGACGAGCAGCGGGAAGTAGACGGTCGGCGGGTGGAAGCCGGAGTCGAGCAGCCGCTTGGCGAGGTCGGCGGTGCGGATGCCGAGCGCCTTCTTCATCGGGCCGCCGGTGAGCACGAACTCGTGCATGCAGGTGCGGTCGTACGCGGCCGGGAGGTGCTCGCCGCACAGCTCGCGCAGGCGCGCCATCAGGTAGTTGGCGTTCAGCACCGCGGTGTCGGAGACGTCGGCCAGCCCGTCGGCGCCGAGCGAGAGGATGTACGCGTAGGAGCGCACGAAGACGCCGAAGTTGCCCTGGAAGCCGCGCAGGCGCCCGATCGACTGCGGGCGGTCGAAGTCGAGATCGAACGACTGCCGTCCTCGCGCTTGCACCACCTGGGGCCTGGGCAGGAACGGCTCCATCCGCTCCGAGACCGCGATCGGCCCCGCTCCCGGCCCGCCGCCGCCGTGCGGCTGCGTGAACGTCTTGTGCAGGTTGTAGTGGACGATGTCGAAGCCCATGTCGCCCGGCCGCGCGCGGCCCATGACCGCGTTGAGGTTCGCGCCGTCGTAGTAGAGCGTCGCGCCCACGTCGTGCACCACGCGCGCGATCTCCTCGATGTTGCGGTCGAAGACGCCGAGCGTGTTCGGGTTGGTGAGCATCAGCGAGGCGACGTCGTCGTCGACCTTCGAGCGCAGGTCGTCGACGTCCACGCCGCCCTGGTCGTCGGTCCCGACCTTGACGACCTCGTAGCCGGCCATCGTCACCGTCGCCGGGTTGGTGCCGTGCGCGGTGTCGGGCGTGAGGACGCGGTGGCGGTCCTCGCCGCGGGCCTCGTGGTAGGCGCGCGTGAGCAGCACGCCGGCGAGCTCGCCCTGGGAGCCCGCCGCGGGGTGCAGGGAGACGTGCGGGAGGCCGGCGATCTCCGCCAGCGCGCGCTGGAGCTCCCACATCAGCTGCAGCGCGCCCTGGGCCCGGGCCGGAGCCTGCAGCGGGTGCAGGCGAGCGTGGCCCGGGAGCGCGGCGACGCGCTCATGCAGCTTCGGGTTGTGCTTCATCGTGCACGAGCCGAGCGGATAGAAGCCCTTGTCGAGGTGGAAGTTCTTGGTCGAGAGCGTCGTGTAGTGGCGGACGATCTCGGGCTCGGCGATCTCCGGCAGCTTCGGCGGCTCGGCGCGCCGGAACCGCTCCGGGAGCGCGTCGTCCTCGCGCGGGACGTCGAGCTCGGGGGCGACGAACGCCCGGCGGCCGGGAACCGACTTCTCGAAGATCGTCGTTGCCGTCACGCGTGGATCCTGTCTCGCGCTTCGCGGCGAGCCGCCGCTTCGCTAGGGCGCTCCGCCGCGACAGCGGCGCCCAGCACCTCGGCCAGGCGGTCGATGTCCGCGCGGCTGCGCTGCTCGGTGATCGCCACCAGCAGGCCGTCCTCGTGCTCGGAGTAGTCGGCGCCGAGCGGGTGGCCGGGGTTGACGCCGCGCTCGGCGCAGCGTTCGATCACGCGGTCGACGGGCGCCGCCAGGCGGACGGCGAACTCGCGCACCACCGCCTGGTCGTGCAGCAGCTCGACACCGTCGAGCGCCGACAGCGCGCGCCGCGCGTAGGCCGTCCGCTGCAGCAGCAGGTCGCCGAGCTCGACGATCCCCTGGCGGCCCAGCCACGACAGGTAGACGACGCCGGCGAGCGCGTTCAGCGTCTGCGCGGTGGTGATGTTGTGGGTGGCCTTCTCGCGCCGGATGTGCTGCTCGCGGGTCTGCAGGGTGAGCACGAAGCCGCGCTTGCCGTCGGCGTCCGTCGTCTCGCCCGCGATCCGGCCCGGCATCCGCCGCAGGAACCGCTCCTGAGCCGCGAAGAAGCCGAACGACGGGCCGCCGTAGTCGAGCCGGTTGCCGAGCGGCTGCCCCTCCCCCACCGCGATGTCGACGTCGAACTCGCCGGGCGGGCGCAGCACGCCGAGCGTCATCGGGTCGCACTGCACGACGAGCAGCGCGCCGGTCTCGCGCGCGAGGGGCGCGAGCAACTCGAGGTCCTCCACGGCGCCGAGGTAGTTGGGCTGCTGGAGGAACACGGCCGACACGTCGTCGGACATCGCCTCGCGCAGCGCGTCGGCGTCGGTCACGCCGCCGCTCAGCGCGACCTCCTCGACCGCGGTGCCGTAGCCGTGGCTCGTGGTCGCCAGCGCCTCGCGCGAGTGCGGGTGCAGGCCGCGCGAGACGAGGAAGCGGGGGCGCTTGTTCTCCTGCCGGGCGAGCCAGCCGGCGCTCGCCACGGCCGACGGCGCCTCGTACAGCGTGGCGTTCGAGACCGGCAGCGCGGTCAGCTCGCTGATCGCCGTCTGGTACTCGAACATCACCTGCAGCGTGCCCTGGGAGACCTCGGGCTGGTACGGCGTGTACGGGGTCAGGAACTCCGAGCGCGAGATCAGGGCGTCGACGAGCGCGGGAACGTAGTGGTCGTACATCCCCGCGCCGAGGAACGAGATCTCGTCCTCGGCGGAGACGTTGCGCGCGGCCAGCTCGCGCAGGTAGCCGTACACCTCCTGCTCCGCCTTGCCGGCCGGCAGGTCGATCGGCCGGTCCAGGCGCACCGACGCCGGGATGTCGGCGAACAGCTCGTCGATCGAGGCCGCGCCGATGGCGGCCAGCATGGCCTCGCGGTCGGCGTCGGTGGCGGAGGTGTAACGACTCAAGTCAGGCTGCCCTCGTAGGTCTCGCGGTCCAGGAGCTCTTCCACCTCGGATACGTCCGAGAGGCGCACCTTGACCAGCCACCCGTCGCCGTAGGGGTCGTCGTTGATCTTCTCGGGCGAGTCGGAGAGCAGGCCGTTGACCTCGACGATCTCGCCGGAGAGCGGCGCCACGACGTCGCTGACCGCCTTGACGGACTCGATCTCGGCGTACGGCTCGTCCTTGCTGATCGACTTGCCGACCTCGGGCGGCTCGACGAACACCACCTCGCCGAGCTGGTCCTGCGCGTACCAGGTGATGCCGAACGTGGCGACGTCGCCGTCGATCCGCGCCCAGTCGTGCTCGGGGTGGTACTTGACGTCGTCGGGGTAGCTCGCGTCGGCCACGTTCAGCGCTCCTTTGTGTACAGCGGCTTGGCCCGCACCTCGGCCTGCCGGGCCCGGCCGCGGACGTCGATCTCGATCGGGGTACCCGGCTCCGCCTTCCCGGCCGGCACGTAGGCCATGCCGATGCCCTGCCCCAGGCACGGCGACATGGTGCCGGAAGTGACCTCGCCGCCGCCGCTGACGGGGTTGCCCTGGCGGGCGATCCCCGGGCCGGTCATGACGAACGGCACGAGCGTCTCGGAGGGGCCTTGCTCGCGGGTGGCGCGCACGGCGTCGGCGCCGACGAAGCCGGTGTCCTCCTTGCAGCACCACCCCAGCCCGGCCTCGATCGGGCCGCGCTCCTCGGTCAGGTCGTTGCCGTAGAGGTGGAAGCAGACCTCGAGCCGCAGCGTGTCGCGCGCGCCCAGGCCCACGGGGACCGCGCCGCCGTCGATCAATGCATCCCAGACGGTGGTCGCGTAGCCGGGGGCGATCAGGAGCTCGACGCCGTCCTCGCCGGTGTAGCCCGTGCCGCAGACGAGGACGCCGGGGACCCCCGCGACCTGCAGCCGGGCGGTGCGGAAGCGCTTCGGCAGCTCGCTGTCGGCCATGCGCGCCACCAGCTCGCGCGCCTGGGGGCCCTGCACGGCGAGCATCGCGAAGTCGTGCAGGCGGTCGTGGACCTTCACCTCGTAGCCGCGGGCCTGGCGGCGCATCCATTCGAGGTCGCGCTCGTGATTGGAGGCGTTGGTGACCGTCAGGAAGCCGGAGCCGTGGCGGTAGGTGAAGAGGTCGTCGAGCACCCCGCCGTTCTCGCGGCACAGCACGGAGTACTGCGCGCCGTCCTCCCCGATCTTCGAGACGTCGTTGGACAGCACGCGCTGGAGGAACGCCTCCGCGTCGCGCCCGGTCGTCTCCACCTCGCCCATGTGCGAGACGTCGAACACGCCGGCGCCGGTGCGCACGGCGACGTGCTCCTCCCGGATGCCGGTGTACTGCACCGGCATCTCCCAGCCCGCGAAGGGCACGAGCCGGGCGCCCGCCGCCACGTGGCGGTCGTAGAGCGGGGTGCGCTTGAGCGTCTCGGCACCTGCGGCCATCGGGGGCCGGACCCTAGCAGTGGTTTCCGGGCGCCGATCCGGGGCGTTACGCGGTGGCGTGGACCACGCGGCGGGCGTGTGCGGCGCACCACGCGTCGACCACGTCGGGGTCGAACTGGGTGCCCGCGTGGCACCGCAGCTCGTCGAGCGCCTCGTCCGCCGTGCGGGCGGCGCGATAGGGCCGGCCGGCGATCATCGCCCCGAACGCGTCGGCGACCGCGACGATCCGGGCGCCGAGCGGAATCCCGTCTCCCGCGAGGCCGTCCGGGTAGCCGGCGCCGTCCCAGCGCTCGTGGCTCGCGCGCACGAGCGCGGCCACGCGAGTGAGCGCGGGTGCGGCAAGGATGATGCGCTCGCCGATCACGGGGTGGCGGCGCACGAACTCCCACTCCTCGGCCGTCAGCGGTCCGGGCTTGCCGAGGATGGCGTCGGGGATCGCGACCTTGCCGGCGTCGTGCAGCTCGCTCGCGTGGCGCACGTGCTCGACCTCGTCGGGCGGCAGCCCGAGCGCCTCGGCGGTGTCGACGGCGAGCGCGACGGTCTCGGCGTGCGAGCCGAGCTCGGGGTGGCGCTCGGCCAGCGCGCGCAGCAGCACGTCCTTGCTCTGGCGGCCCGCCGAGGTGCGTCCCGCGTGCTTGTTCGCGTACATCCGGTGGTCGGCGATCCGCAGCGCCTCGACCGCCTCGGCGGCCTCCAGCGGGAGGGCGATCGCGCCGTGCGAGCAGCCGATCGCGAACCCGTCGCCCTGCTCGGAGAGGGCGGCCGCGGCGCCGAGGACCATCGGCTCGATCGGCTCGCCCGACGTCTCGAACAGCGCGCAGAACTCGTCGCCGCCCATGCGGAACGCGCGTCCGCGGCCGCCGAGGAAGGCGGCGAGGTTGGCGCCGAGCCGCACGAGCAGCGTGTCGCCGGCCGGATGGCCGAAGGTGTCGTTGTACTGCTTGAAGCCGTCGAGGTCGAAGAGCGCGAGCACGAGCGGGCGCTCGGGCGTGGCGTCGGCCAGCAGGGCGTCGAGCGTGCGGCCGAGCGCGCGGCGGTTGCCGAGGCCGGTGAGCGAGTCGGTGAGCGCCTCGTCGCGCGACGTGTGCAGCATCGCGATGTTCTCGCCGAACGTCAGCGTGGCGCGCAGCATCATCGCGAGCAGCGACGCGCCGGCGAGCGCGACGGCGACGAGGTTGAGCCCGGTGATGGCGCCGTAGACGAGCAGCCCGAGGCCGATCGAGCCGAAGGCGAGCGGCACGGCGATCATGCGCAGGCTCTCGTCGGTCGGTCGCGCGTCGCGGCGCGGGATCGGCTGCCAGGCGGCCACGGCGATCAGCACCATGCCCGCCCACCAGCCCGCGTCGAACCAGCCGCCCGCCTCGTAGACGCCCTGCGCGGTGCGGACGAGGTACATGGAGTCGGCGAGCCAGAAGGTCGAGATCCCGGCGGCGAACAGCATCCAGGTGCGGTCGAGGCGCCAGCCGGTGCTGGCCAGGGCGCCGACCGCCAGGCCCAGCAGCACGAGGTCGAGCAGCGGATACGCGAGCCCGGTGGCCACGGCCAGCGGGTCGCCCTCGACGGTCTCGAGCACGGTCTCGAACACGATCGTGGCGCTGAGGGCGGCGACGCCGAGGGCGGCGGTGAGGCCGTCGATCAGCAGCCGCCGGGGCGCGCCGCGGGCGCGGCTGCGCAGGAGCACGAGCGCGCCCGCCAGCACGAGCGGCGGGAACAGCAGGAAGCCGGCGTCGGCCAGGGACGGCAGCGGCGGCGACGGGTCGGTCCACAGGACGGCGGTGTAGTAGATCTCGCCCGCCGACCAGGCGAGCAGGCCGCCGCCGATCAGCGCCCACGCGGTGCGCTCCGGACCGCGGGCCGCGCGGGCGAGGCAGATCGCCGCCGCGAGCACGAGCACGACGTCGTGCGCGAAGCGCGAGAACACCGGTCCGGCGTCGAAGCCCGGGTCGACGACGACGTACAGCTCGTACGCCAGCAGCCAGACCGCGGCGGCGGCGAGCACGACCTTGATCGGGCGCGGGGCCGTCATGCCGGTGTTATCGGCCGGACGCAGCCCGCGTTTGAGTGCGATCTACCGCAAAAACGGCGGAATGTCGAGATCGTCGTCGCGGATCTCGAGCGAGGAGCGCTGGCGATCGTCGATCCGGGGGCCGCGGTCGCGCGGTCCGCGCTCGCGCTCCGCCCGCGTGGCGCGTAGGCCGGCGCGGTCGAAGCCCGTGGCGATGACGGTCACGCGGATGTCGTCGCCGAGCCCGTCGTCGATCACGGCGCCGAAGATGATGTTGGCGTTGGCGTCGGCCGCCGAGTGGATGATCTCGGCCGCCTCGTTGACCTCGAACAGACCGAGGTCCTTGCCGCCGGTGATGTTGAGGAGGATGCCGCTGGCGCCCTCGACGGACTCCTCGAGCAGGGGCGAGGAGACGGCGGCCTTCGCCGCCTCGGCGGCGCGCGACTCGCCGGAGGCCGTCCCGATGCCCATCAGCGCCGAGCCGGCGTCCTGCATGATCGTGCGGACGTCGGCGAAGTCGAGGTTGATCAGACCGGGGATCGTGATCAGGTCGGTGATGCCCTGGACGCCCTGGCGGAGGACGTTGTCGGCCTCGCGGAACGCGTCGAGGATGCTGGTGCGACGCTCGACGATGGAGAGCAGCCGCTCGTTCGGGATCACGATCAGGGTGTCGACCATCTCGCGCAGGCGGTCGATGCCCTCCTGCGCCTGGCGCGAGCGCTGCGCGCCCTCGAACTCGAACGGCCGGGTGACGACGCCCACGGTCAGCGCACCGATCTCGTTCTTGGCGATCTCGGCGATCACGGGGGCCGCGCCGGTGCCGGTGCCGCCGCCCTCGCCGGCGGTCACGAAGACCATGTCCGCGCCCTTCAGCGCTTCCTTGATCTCGTCGCGCGACTCGGCGGCCGCGCCCTGGCCGATCTGCGGGTTGGCGCCGGCGCCAAGGCCCTTGGTGAGCTGGTGGCCGATGTTCAGCTTGATGTCGGCGTCCGTCATCTGGAGCGCCTGGTTGTCGGTGTTGCAGGCGATGAACTCGACGCCGGAGAGGCCGGCGTCGATCATCCGGTTCACGGCATTGGTTCCACCGCCGCCGACACCGACGACCTTGATCACTGCGAGATAGCTACCGGCTTCCATGGGTGTTCCGTCCGGACCTCTACTTATGGTTGAGCGTTTCGGACCGCTCGGTTAGGGGCGCGGATTGTGGCACGTTACGGCGACTTCCTGCCCGAAGTCAAAGAAACGCAACCTCCGCAAGAGGCGTTGCAGAGCGGCAAAGTCTCGACTCCGGGTCGAGAGTCGCCTCATTCTCACCCTAGGGTTGAGGCTCGGGAGCCGGCGTTTCCTGTGGGACCGGTCCGAGCCCTCCGGCGGCCACCCGGCCGAGGACCCTGAGGTCGAGGTAGGTGGCGCCGGCCGCGCTCGGGGCAGCGAGCACACGAGCGGCGGCGGCCCACTTGGCGGCGGCCTGTTTGCCGTCCCCGAAGACGAGCGGCGGGCCGTCGGTGAGGTCGGCGGTCAGCCCTTCGGGGCCGAAGTAGATCTCGTCGGCGCGCTCGAGCAGCTTGGGCGGCGCCGCGGCCGCGACGGCGAGCGCGGCGCGCGCGCGCTCGTCCTCGATCCGGGTGCCGGCGGGCACCGGGTGGTCGATCGAGGGCAGCGTGTCGTCGGCCTGCACGCCGGGGAGCACGACGCCGTCGCCGGAGACCGCGGTGCGGCGACCGTCGCCGGCCAGCGCCGCGACCGGGCGGCGCTCGAGCACGTGGATCCGGAGCCCGTGGGGGATGTCGGTCTGCACGCGCAGGCCGGCGACCGAGCGGTAGGACGCGACGGCCTCGTCGAGCACCTCCTCGCGCACCCGCAGCGTGGTCATCTCGCGGGCGGCGCGCTCGAGCGCGGCGCGCACCGCGTCACCCTCGCTCGTCGTCGTGCCGGTGATCTGCACCTCGGTGACGCGGGCGAACGAGGCGTCGCGCGCCCACAGCCAGGCGCCGCCGAGGATCCCGGCCACGAGGATCACGGCGGCGAAGCCGCGCAGGAACGCCCGGCGCATGCCGCGCCCTTCGACACCCGGGGTCAGACCCCTCCAACCCTCGACCGCCCTCCCACAGGGGTCGGACCCCTTGGGTAAGCGACGGCTAAGGGGTCTGACCCTTTACGTGGCGAGGCGCCGGGCGAGCGCGTCGACGTTGCCGGCTCCGAGCGTGAGGACGAGGTCTCCGGGTCGGAGGTCGGCGCGGAGGAATCGCTCCGCCTCGTCGAAGCCGGGGAGCCAGGCTACGCGGCGGCCCCCCGCCGCGTCGGCGGCGGCCGCGGCCACGAGGCGGCCGGTGACGCCGGGGAAGTCCTCGGCGCGCTCGCGCGCGGGGTAGACGTCCAGGACGACGACCTCGTCGGCGAGCGCCAGTGCGGCCCCGAACTCGCGGTGCTGGTGTCTCGTGCGAGAGAAGAGGTGCGGCTGGAAGACCGCGATCACGCGGCGAGCGCCGAGCGTGCGCGCGGCCGCGATCGTCGCCCGCACCTCGGTCGGGTGGTGCGCGTAGTCGTCGACCACCTGCGCTCCGGCCGCCGTCGTGCCGAGCCGCTCGAAGCGCCGCCCGGCACCGCCGAAGTCGGCCAGCGCCGCGGCGGCCGGCTGCGGATCGGCGCCGGCGAGGCGGCACGCGGCCAGCGCGGTCGCGGCGTTGCGGGCGTTGTGGACGCCGGGGACGGGCAGCTCGACCGGCACGCCGTCGAGCGTGAAGCGCACGCCGCCGGGCTCGAGCTCGACGTCCTCGGGGCGGGCGACGCTCCCGCGGAAGCGCGTCAGGCCCGGCTCGTCGCCGAGGACGACGTCCTCGGCGAGGTCGAGGAACGCGCGGAAGGTGTCGTCGACGTCGCGCTGGGAGGCGTACGTCGCGTGGTGGTCGAGCTCGGCGTTGGTCAGCACCGCGATCCGCGGAGCGAGCCGGAGCAGCGAGCGGTCGGACTCGTCGGCCTCGACCACGAGCCACTCGCCGCTCCCCCAGCCGGCGTTCGAGCCGGTCGAGCGCACCTCGCCGCCCACGAGATAGCCGGGATCGAGGCCGCACCCGCGCAGCGCGTGCACGACCATGCTCGAGGTCGTCGTCTTCCCGTGCGTGCCGGTGATCGCGATCGTCGGCCGCAGCCGCGTGACCTCGCCGAGCAGCTCCGCCCGGTGCAGCTCGGTCAGGCCCTGCTCGCGCGCCGCGACCCGCTCGGGGTTGTCCGCCGGGATCGCACTCGAGACGACGATCTCCGCACCGGGCGGCACGTTGGCCGCGTCATGGGCGTTGACCTCGATGCCGGCGTCGCGCAGGTACGGGGACTCGGGGGCGCGGTCGGAGCCGGTGACGTCGGCACCGAGCGCCCGCGCCACGCGCGCGAGCCCGCTCATCCCGGCGCCGCCGATCCCGACGAAGTGGAGCCGCCGGCCGGTCCAGGGCTGCTGCGTGGTCGGCACGGCGGAGCAGCCTAGTCGCGTGAGCACACCGCCCGGCCGTCGACGTCTCGCCTACTGTTCCGGCCATGAACGTCACCGGGGTCGACTTCATCACCGTGCCGACGCAGGACTACGACCGTGCGAGCGAGTTCTACGGCGGCGTGCTCGGGCTCCCGTTCTCCAAGCGCTGGGGGAAGATGCCCGCGGGCGAGTTCGAGACCGGCACGCTCACGATCGCGGTCATGCAGTCGGACGCGTTCGGCATCGAGTTCAAGCCGCACACGCACCCGATCGCGCTCCACGTCGACGACGTCGAGGCCGCGCGTACGGAGCTCGAGGGCCAGGGCATCGCGTTCCACGGGGACACGATCGACAGCGGCGTCTGCCACATGGCGCACTTCTCGGACCCCGACGGCAACACGCTGATGTTCCACAACCGGTACGCGCCGCCGGCGTAGGTCAGCCGAGCGGGCGGCGGCCGGCTCCGAGCTCGCGCGAGACGGAGCGGGCCGCCTCCGTGACAGCGGCGACGACTGCTTTGGCCGCTCCGCGCGGCAGCAGACGCGGCGTGTCCCCGACCACGCCGATCGCCCCGACGGCGTGTCCGCCGTGCTCGAAGATCGGCGCCGCGAGGCTCGACTCGCCGAGCACCGCCTCGTCGCGCTCGCGCGCCACGCCACGGCTGCGCACCGCCTCGAGCTCCTCGAGCAGCCCAGCGGCCGAGAGCGTCTTGTGCGTCAGCCGAGGGAGCGGCTCGGCGGTCAGCTCCCCGATCAGCGCCCGCGGCGCGTAGGCCAGCATCGCCTTCCCCAGCGCGCTCGCGTGGACCGGGAGCTGGGCGCCGACCTCGAGCACCTGGAAGGCGCCGTCCGGGCGAAACACGTGATGCACGACGACCACCGACGAGCCGTGCATGACGCCGACGCGCACGGCCTCGCCCGCCTCGCCGGCCAGCTTCTCGGCGTGCACGAGCGAGCGGGCGCGCAGCTCGTTGTGGTCGAGGTAGGAGGTGCCCAGGTGCAGCAGCCCGGCGGCGAGTTGGTACTTGTCGGAGTCGCGGTCCTGCTCGACGAAGCCGTGCGCCTGCAGGGTCTGGAGCAGGCCGTGGACGGTCGGCCGCTGGAGCTCGAGCTGGTCGGCGAGCTGGGAGACGCCCAGCCGCCGCGGCCCCGACGCGAGGGCCTTGAGGATGCGCGCCGCCCGGTCGACGGACTGGATCGTGCCCCGCCGGCGCGGGCGCGTCAGCTCTTCGTGATCAGATTTAGGATTCGGCATTGTCGAATCGGCTTCGATACTTTAGACTCGTCACGTGGTCGGCATCGTCATCGTCTCGCACAGCCGTCAGATCGCGTCGGGCGCTGCCGAGCTGGCCGGCCAGATGGCCGGGCCGGACGTGCGCATCGAGGCGGCCGGCGGCGACCCGGCCGGCGGGCTGGGCACGGACGGCGCCCGCATCACGACCGCCATCGCCGCCGCCGACACCGGCGACGGCGTGATCGTGCTCGGCGACCTGGGAAGCGCCATCCTCACCGTCCGGGCGGTCCTCGACGGCGACGAGATCGACGGAGCCGCGCGCGACGCCAACGGCGGGAGCGCTACCCGCGTGCGTGCAGTGCTGGCGGACGCGCCGCTCGTGGAGGGCGCCGTGACGGCGGCGGTCGTCGCCTCGGCCGGCGTCGAGCTCGACGCGGTCGTCCGAGCGGCAGAGGAGGCCCGTGGCCACCGTAAGCTCTGAAGCCTCGGTTGCGCTTCCGGCGGACGTCGACCTGCACGCTCGCCCCGCGGCGGAGTTCGTGCGTGCGGCGATGCGCTTCAGCGCCCGCATCGTGATCAGCGCAGGAGCGCGCGACGCCGATGCCAAGAGCCTGCTCTCCGTGCTCGCCCTCGGAGCCAAGGGCGGCACCCCGCTACACCTGCGAGCCGACGGCGACGACGCTGGTGCGGCCGTTGCCACGCTCGCCGGCTGCGTCGCCGGGCTCCGCGACTAGTCCGCGCTCGCGCAGCAGCGCCTCGACAGCGGCGGCATCGGGGAGCGAGAGCGCGGCGTGTGCGGCGTCGGCCGCCGCAGCGTGGTCGAGCGCGCGTACCCAGGCGCGCACGCGGCCGACGCGCGCGGCGCCCACGGACAGCTCGCTGACGCCGAGGCCGACCAGCAGCGGCACGGCCACGGGATCCGACGCGGCGTCACCGCACACCTCGAGCGGCACCCCGCCGCGCCGCGCCGCTTCCGCCGTGCGGGCGACGAGGCGCAGCACGCGCGGATCGTGAGCCGGGGGCGCGCCGCCGGTGAGGAAGCGGTCGCTGCCCGCGGCGGCGTGAGCGAGGTCGTTGGTGCCGATCGAGAGGAAGTCGGACGCAGCGGCGAGCTCGCCCGAGGCGTGCGCGGCAGAGACCGTCTCGACCATCGCGCCGACGGCGATGTCGATGCCGGCGAGCACGTCGCGTACGGTCTCGATCTCGTCCGGGCGCTCCGCGAGCGGAAGCAGCACGCGGAGGTCGGTCCCCTCGCCTTCGGCGGCGATCGCCCGCAGCTGAGCGGCGAACGCCTCGGGCGCGGCGAGCAGCAGCGCCACGCCGCGCTCCTGCGCGCCGTCGAGGAACGGCGGCAGCTTGTCGCCGCCGTAGTCGAGCACGCGCACCGTCGCAGTGCGGCCGCGCAGGCGGCGCAGGACCGGCGCCAGCGCCGCGCGGTGCGCCCGCTCGTCAGGCCACGCGCGAGCGTCGAGGAAGGCGAGCTCGGTGCGCAGCAGCCCGACGCCCTCGGCGCCGGCCGCCAGCCCCGCCTCGCACTCCGGCACGGTGGCGGCGTTGACGAGCACCCGGATGGGCACGCCGTCACGCGTCACCGCCGGCAGCCCGCGGTCGGCGACAGCGCGCGCCCGCTCGGCCTCGTGGCGGAGCCGGGCATCGCGCGCAGCGTCGAGGCGCTCGGCGCAGGGGTCGAGCACCACCGAGCCGGCGGCGCCGTCGACGGCCAGCGGCGCGCCGTCGCGCGCGCCGGCGAGCGCCGTGCCGAGCCCGACCACCATGGGGATCCCGAGCCCGCGGGCCACGACCGCGGCGTGCCCGGTGGGCGTCCCCGCCACCAGCGCCACCCCGGCCACCGACGACCCGAGCTCGGCCACGTCGGCCGGCCCGAGGTCCTCCCCCACGAGCACGACCGGCTCGTCCCCGCCGCGGGCGTCGCCCCGTTGCGGCACGTCCCCGCCCGGCGCCGCCCGGCGAGCCGCGCGGCGGCCGAGCGAGCGGACGTCCTCGGCTCGTGCAGCGAGCTGGGGGTCGTCGAGCGCGGCGATCGCGGCGGCGTGCTCAGCGCACGCCTCGCGCACAGCCGCGGCAGCGGGCCGGCCGGCGGCCACGAGGCGCTCGACGGCGGCGTCGAGCGCCGGGTCGGCGGCCATCAGGGAGCCGGTGGCGACGATGTCGGCCTCGTCGGCGCGGCCGCCGGCGCGCAACCGGCCCGCGAGCGCGTCGAGTTCCTCCGCGGCCCCGACGAGCGCGGCCCGGGCGCGCGCGAGCTCGGCCTCGGGCCGGCCGGCCGGCGCGTCGCCGGCAGCGTCGTCGAGCCGTCGTACCCGGCCGGCTGCCGTACCCGGCGCGGCGGGCAGGCCCGTCAGGACGTGCTCGGCCATCAGCCCGCCGGTCCGACGGCGCGGCCGAGCGCGCGCACGATCAGGGCGGTCGAGGTCGCGCCCGGGTCCTGGTGCCCGACGGACCGCTCGCCGAGGTACGACGCGCGGCCCTTCCGCGCCTGCATCGGCGTGGTCGCGCGCGCACCCTCGTCGGCCGCGGCTGCCGCCGCCTCCAGCGCCGCCTCGAGCCCGTCGTCGACCCGCTCGCGGAGCGCATCGATCGCGGGCGCGAGCGCGTCGACCATCGTCTTGTCGCCGCGCTCGGCCGCCCCCAGCTCCACCACCGCGGCCAGCGCTGCCTCGAGCGCGCTCACCAGCCCTGGGCCGTCGAGCGCCTCGGCGTCGCCGACCGCCCGGCCCGCGCGCCGCAGCGCCAGCCCCCACAGCGGGCCGCTGGCGCCGCCCACGGTAGAGACCAGCGTCTTGCCGGCGGTCGCGAGCTGCCGCCCCGGCGGCGCGCCGTCCTCCAGAGCGGCGACCACGGCACGGAAGCCGCGCGTCATGTTCACGCCGTGATCGCCGTCGCCGATCGCCGAGTCGAGCTGGGTCAGGTGGTCGGCCTCGGCCTCGACGGCGGAGGCGACCTCGTTCATCCAGGTCGTGACGGAGACGGCGGCGCCCACGGTCGGCTGCACCCGCTCACGCCCCCCAACGGAGCGCGGCGGTGTGCACCGGAGCATCCCACAGAGCGCTCAGCTCGTCGTCGAGCGCGAGCAGCGTCAGCGACGCACCGGCCATCTCGAGCGACGTGATGTAGGAGCCGACGAGCCGCCGCGCCGGCACCAGCCCGTGCTCGCGCAACGCGCGCTCGACCTCGCCGTACAGCAGGTAGAGCTCGAGCTGCGGCGTGCCGCCCATGCCGTTGACGAACGGCAGCACCTCGGTGCCCTCGGCGGGAGCGAGGTCGCTGACCACGGCCTCGACCATGATGTCGGCGACCTGGGCGGCGGTGCCGAGCGCCTCGCGCCGGCGCCCGGGCTCGCCGTGGATCCCGATCCCGACCTCCATCTCGCCCGGCGGGAGGTCGAAGATCGGCTGCCCGGAGGCCGGCGGGATGCACGAGGAGAGCGCCACGCCGAACGAGCGCGTGCGCTCGTTCACGCGGCGCGCGAGAGCGGCAACGGCAGCCACGTCGTCGCCGCGCTCGGCAGCCGCGCCGGCGAGCTTCTCGGCCAGCACGGTGGCGCCCACGCCCCGGCGTCCGGCCGTGTAGAGCGAGTCCTGGACGGCGACGTCGTCGTCGATCAGCACGGACTCGACCGCGATGCCCTCGTCCGCGGCGTCCTCGGCCGCGAGCCTGAAGTTCATCACGTCGCCCGTGTAGTTCTTGACGATGTGGACGACGCCCGCCCCGCCGTCGACGGCCTTCGTGGCGGCGAGCATCTGATCGGGCACCGGCGAGGTGAAGACCTCCCCAGGGCACGCGGCGTCGAGCATGCCGAGGCCGACGAAGCCGCCGTGCAGCGGCTCGTGGCCCGAGCCGCCGCCCGAGATCAGGGCGACCTTGCCCGCTCGGGGCGCGTGGGCGCGCACGACGATCTGGGCCTCCGCGTCGACGCGCAGGATGTCGCCGTGCGCGGCCGCCAGCCCGGCCAGCGATTCGCGGACGACAGCGTCCGGGTCGTTGAGCAGCTTGCGCAGCGTCGGGGTCACAGTGGCCATGAAGTCTCCTCTCACTTGGCGACGAGCACGTCGTCGGGCGTGGTGACGGCGGTCTTGATCGGCCGCTCGACCAGGCGCGGCGTGGCGAGCGCGTCGTAGACGACCGCCGCGAGCGCGGATCCGGCGAGGCCGGGCAGGACATAGACGGGAATCAGCTGGCCCCAACTGGTCGCGCCGCCGCCGATCGCGGACACGAGCTCCGGCCCGAACGCACGCGCCGGGTTGAGCGAGGCGCCCGTGACGGGTCCGACGACCATGATGATCGCCACGACGACGCCGCCGATCACGATGCCGGCATGGTCGTTGGGGGAGCGCGGGTCGACGATCCCGAGGATCGCGAGCATCAGGATGAAGGTCCCGATGCCCTCGGCGAAGACCGCGGAGGCCCACGTGGTCGTGTCCTCGTTGAAGGACGTCTGCCCCATGCCGAGGTCGATGCCCGACTGCGCGAACAGCGCCCAGATGCCGAACGCGCCGAGCACGGCGCCGGCCACCTGCGCGCCCCAGTAGGTCGGGACCTCGCGCCACGGGAAGCGCTTGGTGACCGCGAGGGCGAACGTGACGGCCGGGTTGATATGGCAGCCCGACACCTTGCCGAGCGTGTAGACGAGCGCCGTGATCACGAGGCCGAACGCGAACGAGATGCCGAGCAGGTCGGCTCCCGTGATCGCGGGCGTGCTGTCGCCGGCCAGGACGAGGGCAGCGACCACCGAGCCGGGGCCAACGAGCACGAGCAGGGCAGTGCCAAGCGTCTCGGCGAGCGCACGCTGGCCGAGCGAGAACGACTCCATTCTCTCCTCCTCATTCGGAGAAAGGGATTCGACAATGTCGAATCGGGTTCGCGCGCAACGTACTCCTGAGTGACGTCGCTGTCAAGCCCGGGCCGCGCGCAGGACCTCGCGGGCGATGGCGCGGGCGGCGTCCGGCCGAGCGAGGCGGCGCGCGGCGGCGGCCATGGCGCGGCGACGGGCGTCGTCCGCCACCAGCGCGTCGACCTTCGCGCGCAGGCGCTCCGGAGTGAGCCCCTCGTCCGCCAGCACAGTGGCCGCTCCGGCCTGCTCCATCCAGCGCGCGTTCGCGGCCTGGTGGTTGCCGGACGCGTGCGGGTACGGGATCAGCAGCGACGGCAGGCCGTACTGCGCGAGCTCGAACACGGAGCCGCCTGCGCGGGCGACGGCGAGGTCGGCTGCCGCGAGGGCGGCGCCGAACGGCTCGACGTAGTCGCGCAGCACGTAGTTCTCGTCGGGAGCGGTGAGCGTCGCGAAGTCGCGCCGCCCGGCGACGTGGAGCACGCGGTACGGCGCGCCCGCGAACGCCCGCACGGCGGCTTCGTTGATCGAGCGGGCGCCGAGCGAGCCGCCGAACACCAGCACCGTCGTCTCCCCGTGCTCGATGCCGAAGCGCTCGCGGGCGCCGTCGCGGTCGGTGACCGTCGGCGGCACGGGGCGGCCGGTGAGCAGGTAGCGGTCACCGTCGCGGCCTGCGATCGGGAATGCGAGGCAGACACGCCGCGCGCGGCTCGCGAGCAGGCGGTTGGTGAGGCCGAGGTGCGAGTCGGCCTCCGTGAGCACCAGCGGGATGCGGCTTGCGACCGCCGCGAGCCCGACCGGGCCGGCCACGTAGCCGCCGCCGCCGAGCACGGCGTCGGCGCCGCGTACGAGTCGGCGGGCGGCCGCGAGCGCAGCGCCCGCCTTGACGACCGCGCGGGCGGCCTTGAGCGGGTTGGTGCGCGAGATGCCCTCGACCCTGAGCGGCTCGAGCGGGTAGCCGGCGGCGGGGACGAGCTCGGCCTCCGCGCGCTGGCCGCCGGCAAAGCGGACGTCGGCGCCCTCAGCCCGCAGCGCGTCGGCGACCGCGATCGCCGGAACCACGTGGCCGGCGGTCCCCCCCGCCGCGATCAGGATGCGAATCCCGCCCACCCCGCTCACGACCGCCGTCCACGGCGCGCAGGTGCGCCGAGCCGCCCGAGGCGATGTTGAGCAGCAGCCCCATCGCGCACAGCAGCACGATCAGCGACGTCGAGCCCGAGGAGATGAACGGCAGGGGAACACCGGTGAGCGGCGCGAGGCCGAGCACGGCGTAGACGTTGAGCAGGGCTTGGCACAGGATCAGGCTGGTCAGGCCGCCCGCGAGCAGCTTCGCGTAGGCGCCCTTGGCGTTGCGGGCGGTTCGCAGCCCGGCGTACCCGATCATGCCGTACAGGCACAGGAGCGCGCAGATCCCCGCCAGCCCGAGCTCCTCCCCGATGACGGCGAGGATGAAGTCCGTATGCGCCTCGGGCAGGTAGAAGATCTTCTGCACCGACTGGCCCGGGCCGAGCCCGAACATCCCGCCGGAGCCGATCGCGATCTGCCCTTGGACGGACTGGAACCCGGCGCCGGCAGCATCTGCCCACGGGTTGACGAACGTCGTCAGCCGCTCGGTGCGCTCGGCGTCCATCAGCGCGTACAGGAGGACGAGGACGGCGCCCGCGCCGGCGACGAGGCCGAGCTGGCGCAGCGGCAGCCCGGCCGCCACCAGCATCGCGGCGAGCGTGAAGCAGATGACGAGCGACGTGCCGAGGTCGGGTTGGGCGAGGATCAGCAGCACCGCGGCACCGCCGACGCCGATCACCGGCCCGAGGACTCCGCGCAGGTGGCGCGCGAGCTGCGGCTTGGCGCCGAGCACCGCGGCGACGTGCAACACGAGCGCGAGCTTCATCACCTCGGACGGCTGGAACGCCAGCGGTCCGGCGCCGAGCCAGCGGCGCGCCCCGTTGATCTGGAGGCCGAGCCCGGGGATCAGGACGAGCACGAGGAGCACGAACGCTGCGGCGACGAAGAGCCGCGTCAGGCGGCGCGCCGGCACGAGCCCGTGGCGGCTGATGAGGTGCATCGCGACGACGCCGACGGCGCCGTACGCCAGGTACTTGACGAGGTACGTCGTCCCGTCGCCGTTCCCCTCGAGCAGCGTGCGAGCCGAGGACGCCGAGTAGACCATCACCGCACCGCCGGCGAGCAGGCAGAACGTCGCCGTCAGCAGGAGCCGGTGCTCGAGGGGCTGCTGCCGGCGCTGACGACTGGACATCAGACCCGCCTTCGACGCCGAGCCCCGGACCCCTGCGACGGTCGCGCGCCGCGCGAGCCGCTTCACTCCTCCGCGACGAGCGCGCGGAAGTGATCGCCGCGCTCCTCGAACGAGCGGTACTGGTCGTATGACGCGCAGGCGGGCGAGAGGAGCACGACGTCGCCGGGGCGCGCGGCCTCGCGCGCGGCGGCCACGGCCGTGCCGAGGTCGCCGGCATCGACGAGCTCGACGCCCTCGAACGCGGCGGGCGTCGGCGTAGCCGAGTCGCCCGGATCGACGAGCGCCGCGCGGATCTCGCCGGCGGCCTCGCCGATCAGGTACGCGGCGCGAGCGCTCTCCCCCACCGCGCGTGCCAACGGGCGGTAGTCGCCGCCCTTGCCGCGGCCGCCGAGGATCGCGTGCACGGTGCCCGGCGGGAACGAGGCGAGCGCGACGACCGCGGAGGCGACGTTGGTCGCCTTGGAGTCGTTGACGTACAGCACCCCGTCGCGGCGCGCGACCTCCTCCATCCGGTGGGCGACGCCGCCGAAGCTCGCCAGCCCGGTCCGGACGGCGTCGATCGGCAGCCCGCGCGCCAGGCAGACGGCGGCCGCGGCCATCGCGTTCTCGCGGTTGTGGGCGCCGCGGAGGCGGATCTCGCGCGCGTCGAGCAGCCGCTGATCGCGCCACCACAGCGCTCCGTCGCGGTCCTCGACGTCGCCCCCGGGACCGAACGTGACGCGCTCCGCCTCGCCGCCGAGCTGCCGCGCGAGATCGGACGGTGCGACGGCGACCGCGCCCGGCGGCTGGCGGGCGAACGCCTCGAGCTTGGCGGCGCGGTACGCGTCAAACGTCCCGTGGCGGTCGAGGTGGTCCTCGGCGAGGTTGAGCAGCACCGCGGCGTCGGGCGCGAACGCTTCTGTGTCCTCGAGCTGGAACGAGGACGCCTCGCAGACGACGACGGCGGAGCCGCCGATCGCGCCGGGCAGCGCGGTCACCGGCGTCCCGACGTTGCCGGCCACCGCGACCGGCACGCCGGCCTCGCGATGGATGTGGCCGACGAGCTCGACGGTGGTCGTCTTCCCGTTCGAGCCTGTCACCGCGACGAAATCGTTCGGCAGCAGCCGCCAGCCGATCTCGAGCTCCCCGACGACGCGCGTCCACACACCGCGGGCGGCGGCGACAACAGGTACGTCCTGGGGAACGCCAGGGCTCTTGACCACCGTCGAGGCGCCCGCGAGCAGCGCGAGCCCGTCGCTCGGCGCGTGTACGGCAACTCCCGCACGCTCGAGCGAGGTCCGCACCTCGGCGACGATCTCCGCTGAGTCGCATCCGACGACCTCCGCCCCGCGCGCCCGCAGCGCGAGCGCGGCGGCCACACCCGAACGGGCGAGACCCACCACGAGGAAGGGCCCGGCAGGTAGCGGCGGACGCTCGATCACGCCCAGGCATTCAAGCGCCCCGCCCCGACGCCGCGGTCGCCGCGCGCCCGCGGCGACCGCCAAGCCGTCGCTCATGCCACGTCCGCGAGCTCCTTCGGCGGCCGTACCCGCGCGGCGGGGTCGGCTCGGCCTCCCTCGAACTCGAGGCCTTCCGCCTCGAGCCGGCGACGGACGGCCGCCGGGTCTCCGAGAGCCGTGCCTCCCACCTTGCCGTCCGACTTCAGCACTCGATGGCAGCCGGGCATCTCCTCGCGGATGAAGCGCTGGTTGAGCGCGCGGGCGTGGACGTCCGTGCCGCCGGCGGCACGCGCGACGTCGCCGTAGCTCATCCACGCGCCGGCCGGGATGGCCGCCACGGTCTCACGCACGAGCTCGGGATCCATGGTCTGCTCCTCTCGTAGTCGACGTCCGACCATAGGTCCAGTCGGGCGCGATTCGGCCCGGCGCGCGGCGATTGGCACGGAGTTGGAACGAAGTCGCGACGAAGCGTGCCGCAACTGTGGTTGACAGACCCGCGGCGGATCGTGCGATGCGCGGAGAACGAGGCTCGCGATCTCGGCAGCCCGGCCGTGGAGGCCGAGCACCTGCTGCTCGCGCTGACCTGGACCGACGAGGCGACGATGGCCGCCGCCGGACTCGATCGCGAGGCGGTCGCTCTCGCCCTCGAGGCCGAGCGCGAGCGCAGCTTGATGGCTGTCGGGATCGTGGCCGCGGACTTCGACCTGCCGCCGCGGCGGATCGAAGCCCATCCCCGGATGGCGGCGTCGGCGAGGCTCGCGCTCGAGCGCGCCGTCAAGGCCGCCGCCGCCCGCAAGGCCCGCCGCATCGTCGCCGGCCACATCCTCCTCGGCATCCTGCAAGCCGATGCGGGAACCGTGCCGCGTGCGCTCGCGCAGGCGGGCGTCGACCGCCAGGAGCTCAGGGAGCGCGCCGCGAGGCTGGTCAGCCCACGGACTGCTGATACAGCGTGAAGCCGATCGCGGCGCACACCGCCGCGACGATCCAGAACCGCAGGATGATCTTCGTCTCCGACCACGCCTGCAGCTCGAAGTGATGGTGGATCGGGGCCATCAGGAACACCCGCTTGCGGAACGCCTGGAAGGCGAAGACCTGGATCAGGACGGACAGCGCCTCGATCACGAAGATGCCGCCGAGGATGATGAGCAGCACCTCGGTCTTGGTCATCACCGCCATCGCCGCGATCGCGCCTCCCAACCCCAACGACCCCGTGTCCCCCATGAAGATCGACGCGGGGAACGAGTTGAACCACAGGAAGCCCACGCACGCGCCCGCGAAGCAGCCGGCGACCAGCGCGAGGTCCGCCTGGCGCGTCGTGAACGTGATCGCGATGTAGGCGAGCAGCACGATCGAGACGCAGCCCGCGGCCAGCCCGTCGAGCCCGTCGGTCAGGTTCACGGCCGACGTCGTGCCCGCCACCACCAGGTAGATCAGGACCGGGTAGAGGTAGCCGAGGTCGATCTGGTAGTCGACGATCAGCAGGTCGACCGTGTCCCCCAGCTCCGCGGCCTCCGACGCCGCCAGCCACAGGCCGATCGCGATCAGGACCGTGACGACGAGCTTGGTCCGCCCCCGCAGCCCCAGCGAACGCCGCTTGACGAGCTTCGTGTAGTCGTCCGCGAAGCCCAGCAGCGCGCACGCCGTCGCCACCGCGAAGACCGCGAGCGAGCGCGCGTCGCGGTTCGTCAGCAGGAGGAACGGCACCGCGATCGCGGTGAAGATGATGATCCCGCCCATCGTCGGCGTGCCGGCCTTGGCGTGGTGCTCCTGCGGCCCCTCTTCGCGGATCTGCTGGCCGAACTCGCGCTCGCGCAGGAACTCGATGAACTTCGGCGACAGGAAGACGCAGATGAGCAGCGACGCCGTGCCCGCGATCAGGACCTCACCCACGATGCACCTCCGCGGCCGCGAGCGCCTCGGCCACGACCTCGAGCCCGACGCCGCGCGAGCCCTTGACGAGCACCGCATCACCCGGCTCGATCAGATCGCCGATCAGCGCCGCCGCCTCGCGCGCGTCGGCCACCGCGTAGGCCTCGCCGTCGAACGTGTCGAGCATCGCGACCGCCCGCGGGCCGACGGTGACGAGCAGCGCGACCCCCGCGCGCTCGGCCAACGAACCCACCTCGCGATGGAGCGCGGCTTCCTCGGCACCGAGCTCGAGCATGTCCCCCAGCACGGCCACCTTGCGACCCTCGACCGAGCGCTCGGCCAGCTCATCCAAAGCGGCGCGCATCGACAGCGGGCTGGCGTTGTAGCAGTCGTTGATCACCACGGCGCCGTCCGGGAGCTCGACCAGCTCGCCGCGCAGCGCAGCGGTGGGCGCCTCCAGCCGGCCCGACGGCCGCACGCCGATCGCGAGCGCCGCCGCGACCGCGGCGAGCGCGTTCACCCGCTGGTGGCGCGCGGCGAACCCGAGCTCGACCTCGAGCCGCTCTCCCCCGGCGACCACGACGTCGCCGTCGAGCTGCACGTCACCGCCCTCGCCGAAGCGCACCGCTCGCAGCTCGTCGCGGAGGTAGGGCTCGAGCAGCGCCTCGCCGGCCGGCACCACCGCCGTGCTCCCGTCGCGCATGCCCACCAGCAGCTCCCCCTTGGCCCGCGCCACGCCCGCCAGCGACCCCACCTGCTCGAGGTGCACCGGCCCGATGTTCGTGATCACCCCGACGTCCGGCTCGCAGATCGCGGCGAGCTCGGCGATCTGGCCGAAGCCGCGCATCGCCGCCTCGAGCACGAGCACGTCGGTGCCCTCCGGCGCCCCCAGGATCTCGAGCGGCATCCCGATCTCGGTGTTGAGGTTCGCGCGCGAGGCCACGACCGAGCGCTGATCCGCGAGCACCGCCGCGATCAGGTCCTTGGTCGAGGTCTTGCCGACCGAGCCGGTGACGGCGATCACCGCGCTGCCCAGCTCGCGCCGCCACGTCCGCGCGAGGGCCTGCAGCGCTGCCAGCGGATCGTCGGCGACCAGCACCGCGCCGCCCGACAGCCCGTCGACCCATGCCGGTGCGACCAGCACGCCCCACGCGCCGGCGTCCAAGGCGCGCGCGGCAAACCGGCCGCCGTCGACCTGCGACCCCGGCAACCCGACGAAGATGTCGCCGGGCTCGATCGCGCGCGAGTCGATCACGGCCCGCGCGGGCCCGGCGGGGGCGCCGCTCGCCACCCGCGCGCCTGCCGCCGCGGCGACCTGCTCCGCGTCCCAGCGCCTCACGCCCCCAGCGCCTCTCGCGCCACGGCCACGTCGTCGAACGGCTCCTTGCGCCCGCCCGCGAACTCCTGCCCCTGCTCGTGACCCTTGCCGGCGATGACCACGACGTCGCCGGGCTCGGCCAGCTCGACGGCGCGCGCGATGCTCGCCCGCCGGTCGACGTCGTGCTCGACCTGCCCGCCCGGGCCGACCCCGGCGAGGATCTCGGCGATGATCGCGTCGGGGTCCTCCGAGCGCGGGTTGTCCGAGGTGACGAGGCAGATGTCGGCCAGCCGGGCGCCGATCTCGCCCATCAGCGGTCGCTTGCCTCGGTCGCGGTCGCCGCCGGCCCCGAACACCGCGATCACGCGGCCCTCGGCCAGCTCGCGCGCCGCGCGCAGGACGTTCTCGAGCGAGTCGGGCGTGTGGGCGTAGTCCACGAGCACGGCGAACGGCTGCCCCTCGGCGACCGGCTCGAAGCGCCCGGGCACGCGCACCTCCTCGGGCAGCTCGCCGACCTCGACGCCCAGCGCCCGCGCCGCCGCCCACGCCGCCAGCGCGTTGAGGACGTTGAAGCGGCCCGGCAGCGGGACACGCACCCGAAACGCGCCGTCGGGCGTCTCGAACGTGCAGTCGGTCCCGCTGAAGCCCGCCTCGAGCTCGGTCGCGCGGTAGTCGGCCGGCGCGTCGATGGCGAACGTCGTGCTGTCGGGGAACTCCTCGATCAGCCTGCGGCCCCACTCGTCATCGCTGTTGATCAGACGAACATGTGTCAGCGGAGACGCCAACAACCGCCGCTTGGCGAGGAAGTACTCCTCCATCGACGGGTGGAAGTCGAGGTGGTCCTGTGTGAGGTTGGTGAACACCGCCACGGCGACATGGATGCCGTCGGCGCGGCGCAGCTCGAGCGCGTGCGAGGAGATCTCCATCGCGCACGCCGTGTCGCCGCCGTCGAGCATCTCGCGGAACGTGCGCTGGAGGTCGATCGCCTCCGGCGTCGTGCGCACCGTGGGCCGCTCCTGCCCCGCGACCACCGACGTCACGGTGCCGAGCAGGCCCGTCTGGCGCCCCGAAGACTCGAGCAGCGCGCGCACGAGGAAGGCGGTCGTCGTCTTGCCGTTCGTGCCGGTGATCCCGACCACCGGAAGGCGCGCCGTCGGGTCGCCGTGGAAGCGCGCCGCGGCGACCGCCATCGCGGCCCGCACGTCCTCCACCTGGACCTCCGGGACGCCGAGCTCGAGCGGGCGGGCGACCACCAGCGCCGCCGCCCCCCGCGAAACCGCGTCGGGCGCGAAGTCGTGGCCGTCGCGCGTGAAGCCGGGCACGCAGAAGAACAGCGTGCCGGGCGTCACCGAGCGGTTGTCGTAGGCCAGGCCGCCGACCTCCACCGCCGGCCCGTCGCCGAGCAGCTCTCGGACGGTCATCCGCGGGCAGTCTACGAGCGGGTTCGGTCGGGTGGGTGGGGACGGATACCTTCCAGGCATGACCCCGTGGTGGCGCAGGCGCAGCGTTGTGATCACCGCGGGCTGCCTGATCGCGCTGATCACGTTCGGGGCGCGATCGAGCTTCGGGCTCTTCACCGAGCCGCTGTCGGACCTGCGCGACTGGGATCGCGCGACGTTCGCGTTCGCCATCGCGATACAGAACCTGCTGTGGGGGCTCGGCCAGCCGTTCGGCGGCGCGATCGCCGACCGCTACGGCCCCGGGCGCGTGCTGGCGGCGGGCGGCGCGATCTACGCGCTCGGGGTGGTGCTGATGAGCGTCAGCACGAGCGGCACGACGCTGGCGCTGACCGCGGGCGTGCTCGTCGGCCTCGGCCTCTCGGGCGGGTCGTTCACGATCGTCATCGCCGCCTTCGCGCGGCTCGTCTCCGAGGACCGGCGCTCGTGGGCGATGGGTCTCGCGACGGCCATGGGCTCGCTCGGCCAGTTCGTGTTCGCGCCCGTCGGCCAGGGCTTCATCAGCGCCTACGGCGTGGCGACCGCGCTCGTGCTGATCGCCGGCCTGGTCGCGCTCGTGCCGGTGCTGGCCGTGGCGCTTCGCGCCGAGTCGGGCACGGTCGAGGAGGGCCCGCGCGAGTCGACCGTCAGCACCGTCCGCCAGGCGCTCACCCACCCGAGCTACGTGCTGCTCACGAGCGGCTTCTTCGTGTGCGGCTTCCACATCGCGTTCGTCTCGACCCACCTGCCGCCGTACCTCACCGACCTCGGGCTCAGCACCGCGCTGGCGGCCTGGGCGCTCGGGCTGATCGGGCTCTTCAACGTCATCGGCGCGTACAGCGCCGGCCTGCTCGGCGGCGTGTACAGCCGGCGGCTGCTCCTGAGCGGGATCTACGCGTCGCGCGCGGCGGCGTTCGCGCTGTTCGTGGTGCTGCCCGCGACGCCGGTCACGGTGCTGATCTTCTCGGCGCTGATCGGGCTGCTGTGGCTGTCGACGGTCCCGCCGACCTCGGGCCTGATCGCCGTGATGTTCGGGACCCGCGACCTCGGGCTGCTGTTCGGGATCGTGTTCCTCAGCCACCAGGTCGGCGCGTTCGTGGGCGTCTGGCTCGGCGGCGCCGTCTACGACGCCACCGGCGCCTACGACGTCATGTGGTGGCTCTCGATCGTGCTCGGCCTGGCGGCGGCGATCGTCCACCTGCCGATCAGCGAGCGGCCGCGCGTCGCGCCGAGCCCGGCATGAGCCGGCGGCTGCGTCGCGACCTGGCCGTCGGCGTGGCGATCACGCTGGTGGCGTTCGGCGGCGTCTACTGGCAGGCCGGCCAGGCAGGCGAGTCGGGTGAGGTGCCGCGGCTCATCTGCCCGCTCCATTGAGCGCGCGCTCGACGATGGCGTCGCCGTCGACGCCTTTCGGAAGGGTCCCGAACACGCGGCCGCGGGCGTCGCCGAGGCGGCCGGCGCAGAACGCGTCGGCGACGGCCGGCGGAGTGTGGCGGACGAGCAGCGAGGCCTGGAAGGCGAGCGCGAGGTCCTCGACGGTGCGGCGGGCGGTCCACTCGGCGTCGGGAGCGCGGAGCGTGTCGAGGTGGGCGTCGAGCCGGGCGTCGGCGCCGCGGGCCAGCTCGCACTCGGCGAGGAACGCCGGCAGGCCCTCCGGTTCGCGGGCGGTAGCTCTCAACACGTCGAGCGCCATCACGTTGCCGGAGCCCTCCCAGATCCCGTTCAGCGGAGCGTCGCGCAGGAGCCGCGGCATCGGCGACTCCTCCACGTAGCCGTTGCCGCCCAGGCACTCGAGCGCCTCCGCGGCGTGCGGCGTGGCGCGCTTGCAGATCCAGTACTTGAGCACCGCCGTGGCGTAGCGGCGCAGGTCGGTGTCGCCCTCGTCGTACGCGCGTGCGAGGCGCAGCGCGGTGGCGGTCGCCGCCTCGGACTCGATCGCGAGGTCGGCGAGCACGTTGACCATCGCGGGCTGCTCGACCAGGCGACGCCCGAACGCGCGGCGGCGACGGGCGTGGTGGACGGCCTCCGCGACCCCGCGCCGCATCCCGGCCGCGCTCCCGATCACGCAGTCGAGCCGCGTGTGCGTGACCATCTCGATGATCGTCGCCACCCCGCGGCCTTCCTCGCCCAGCAGCCGAGCGGGAGCGGCGCGGAACTCGACCTCGCTCGAAGGCAGCGACCGGGTGCCGAGCTTGTCCTTCAGGCGCTGGAACTCCATCCCGGGGCCGCGCTCGAGCAGGAAGCAGGACAGGCCGGCGGGGGCTTGGGCGAGCACGAGGAAGACGTCGCAGGGCGGGTAGGAGCAGAACCACTTGTGGCCGGTGAGCTCGAACACGCCGTCGCCGGCGGGCTCGGCTCTCGTGCTGTTGGCGCGCACGTCCGAGCCGCCCTGCTTCTCGGTCATCGCCATCCCGCACAGGGCGCCGCGGTCGTAGTCGGGCAGCGTCAGGCGCGGCTCCCACTCGGCCGCCAGGCCCGGATCGGTTCTGATCGCCGGGACCGCCGAGTAGGTCATCGACACCGGGCACATGACGCCGGCGTTGGCGTGCGTCCACAGCAGCTCGAGCGCGGCGCGCGCCACGTGGGCGCCGGGGCGCGGGTCGCGCCACGGCAGCGAGTGGATCTCGCGCTCGACGGCGCCGCGCAGGAGCCAGTGCCAGCTCGGGTCGAGCTCGACCTCGTCGAGCCGGTGGCCGAAGCGGTCGTGGGTGAGCAGCCGCGGCTCGTTGCGCTCGGCGCGGCGGCCGTGCTCCTGAGCCTCGGCCGAGCCGGCAACGGCGCCCGTGTCGCGGGCGCGATCGATCGCCCAGCCGGCGCCCTCGCGCTCGAGCGCTTCCTGGAGCGCGAGGTCGGCGTCGAACAGGTTGACGTCCTCGAACGGCACCGACTGGTTGTCGACGTCATGCGTGAGCATGGGTCACTCCCACGGATCTGAGGACGAAGGTCTGAAGAGCGTCCACGAGCACGTCGGCGCCTGCCTCCCGGCGCTGGAGCGGGCCGACGAGCGCCTCGGCGAGCGCGCCGACGATCGCCGCGGCGGTGAGGTCGGCGTCGAGCGCCGGCAGCTCGCCGCTGTCGACGGCATCCTGCAGAGCGCGGGCGAAGAGGTCGGCGTACGCGCGCCGGAAGGTCAGCCGCTCGGCCTCGACAGCGGGGTCGACGGGCTCCGCGATCAGCGCGTACGCGCGCGTCGGCTCGGCCAGCGCCCGGCGCACGAACGTCTCGACCCAGGCCGCCAGCCGCGCCGCGACCGGCTCGCCGCGCTCGGTCGTGCCGCGCAGCACGTCGACCTCGCGCTGGGCCGCCCGCCGGAAGACCTCGGCGAACAGCTCCTGCTTCGACGGGAAGTGGCGGTACACCGTGCCGGTCGCGACCCCCGCGCGGTGCGCCACCGCCGCCATCGAAGCGGACGCATAGCCGCCCTCGGCCAGCTGATCGATCGCGGCGTCCACGATCCGTTCGCGGGCGGCGGCCAGTCGGGCGCGTGTGCGTTCGGTCGGGCGGTACGGCATCGACCTAGAAGTGAACCATGATTCACAACGCGGCGCGAATCCGGCGCTCGAGCTCGGGCACGCAGTTCGGGCCGCCCGACTCGATGTCCGCGAGCTGCTCCTCGGCGAGCTCGCGGAGGGTGATCTCGCGCCGGTCCTCGTCGGCGCTGTGCGCGTCGTAGTAGGTGTAGGTGACGAGGTCGTCGGGCCGGCGGCCGAGCTCGCGGATCAGCGCCTCGGTCCCTCGCCGGATCCGTCGCGGGCGAATAGCGGCGCGGCAACTCAGCGAACGGCGTCGCAGGTGGTTCAGCGCGAAGCTCGTGACCCCGCGGACCGCCGGGGTGGCGGCCGCTGTGCGGGCTTTCGCCGGAACCTCAGTGGCGCTGGGTAAGGGAGGCGAGGGGATCGGCCGGGCGACTGGCGCCGGCGAACGTCAACGGCGCTGGGTGGGGAGTGAGGGAGCCGGCCGCCGCGCGGGGAAGGGGGAGTTTGGTGTATCTCGGCGCGGTGCGGGACGTCCGGATACACCTTTCTCCTCGTCTGGAGGAGGAAGGTGTATCTCGGTGGCGGTCGGGTCATCGAGATACACCTAACTCCCCCTCAAGGCGGGACTACGTGTCATTCGGCGAACCCGCGATCACCGATTGACACGTTCGTGCTCGTCTGGAGCACTAACGTGGATTTCGGCGAGCCTGGGATCACTGATTGACACGAAACCCCGGCTTGATCGCCACCGCCGAGGCCCGACCGCCTGGCCCGCTCCCTCACCTCCCCTACCCAGCGCCGTTGCCGTTCGCCGGCGGCCAGCCACCCCGGCCGGCACCCTCACCCTCCCCACCCAGCCGCCGTGACGTTCGCCGACGGCACTAATCGGGCGCGATGCGGAGGTAGTTCAGGGCGAAGCTCGTGATCTCCCGGAACGCCGGCGCGGCGACCGTGCCGCCGTAGATGTCGCCCTGCGGCTCGTCGACCATCACGGCCACGAGCAGCTTCGGCCGCTTGGCCGGAGCGAAGCCGACGAACGAGGAGACGAACTTGGTCTTCGAGTAGCCGCCGAACTCGTCCGGCTTCTCGGCGGTGCCGGTCTTGCCGGCCATCACGTAGCCGTCGATCCCCGCGCCGGACGCCGTGCCGCCGGGGCCGAGCACGCCCTCGAGCATCCGCCGCACGGCGGCGGCGGTCGTCTCCGAGATCACGCGCTTGCCCTTCGGCTTGCGTGCCGCCCGGGCCCCCACGCGCTCGACGACGTGCGGCGCCCGCACCACGCCGCCGTTGGCGATCGCGGCGTACCCGGTGGCCATCTGCATCAGCGTCACCGCCATGCCCTGGCCGATCGGCAGGTTGCCCATCGAGGAGCCCGAGTAGTTCTCGAGCGCGAGCGGGATGCCCCGCTCCTCCCCCGGCAGGTCGATGCCGGTCAGGCTGCCGAAGCCGAAGCGGCGCACCCAGCGGTCGAAGCGCTCGGCCCCCAGCCGCTGGCCGATCATGATCGAGCCGACGTTCGACGACTGCTCGAGGATCTCGCGCGTGCTCAGCGTGCGGTAGCCGGCGGGATGCGACTCGCCGATCTCGCGGTCGGCGACCGTGATCGTGGGCGGGACGTTGAACGTCATGTCGGGCGTGACCTCGGCCTCCTCGAGCGCGCCGGCCACGGTGAAGGCCTTGAACGTCGAGCCCGGCTCGTAGTTGACCTCGATCGCACGGTTCTGGCGGGCGTACGCGGGCGCGTCGCCGAGCGCGTTGGCGTTCACCCGCGGCCAGTTGGCGAGCGCCAGCACGGCGCCGTCGCGCGGGTCCATCACGATCGCGGTGGCGCCCTTGGGCTTCCACGCCTCGCCGACGTCGGCGAGCACCGCCTCGGCACGGTCCTGCAGGTTGCCGTCGAGCGTCAGGCGGACGTCGGCGCCGCGCACCGTCGGCTGCGTCTCGCGCAGCTGGATCGGCTCGCCGAGCGCGTCCTTCTTGAGCTGGCGCTCGCCGTCGCGGCCGCGCAAGAGCTCGTCGAGCGAGTACTCGAGGCCGGCGAGACCGTGGCCGTCGGTCCCCGTCACCCCGAGCAGCTGGGACGCGCTCCACTCGCGCGGGTAGACGCGGTCGAACTCGGGGATGAACTCGAGGCCGGCGATCTCCATCTTCTGCACGCGGCGAGCGTCGTCCGGCTCGACCTTGCGCGCGAGGTAGACGAAGCCCGTGTCGCGGCGCGCGAGCTCGCGCAGGAGCTCGTCCTCGCGGCGGTCGACCACGTCCGCGAGCCGCGCGGCCACGCCCGGCGCGTCCTTGACCAGATACGGCGTGGCGGCGATCGTCACCGCCGGCTGGGAGACGGCCAGCTCGGTGCCCTCGCGGTCGAAGATCGTGCCGCGGCGGGCGGGGACGAGCACCTCGGACTCCTGCTGGACGGTCGCGGCCTGCTTGAGCGTGCCGGCCTTGACGACGCCGAGCCACGCGGCCTTGCCCGCGCCGAGCACGAGCAGGGACAGGAAGACGGCGAACAGGAAGCCGATGCGGCGCTCGATCAGCCGCACCGGCTCAGCCTCCGGTGGCGGCGGTCGCGGCCGGATCCGCGACGGGTGCGACGGTCGGGTCGGTGACCGGCGCGATTGCGGCCGGGTCGGTCACCGGGACGATGGGCTCGACCGGTGCACTCACCAAGGTCTCGGCGGCGGCCAGCACCCCCGGCTCGTACCCGCCGTTGGCCATGATCGCGGCGGCCTCGTCGCTCGGCGGCTGCATCCGCTTGGCGGCCTGCTCGGCGTCGCGGTTCGGGCGCGCGTTCAGGAACTCCATCGAGCCGGCCGCCGGGGCCACCAACCCCTCGCGCTCGGCGGCGAGCTTCACCCGCTCCCGCGCGGACAGCTGCGCGATGTGTGCCTCGAGGTTCGCGTTCTGGCGCTCGAGCGTGCCCATCGTGGTGACCGCCCGCGAGATGCCGGTGTTGAGCTTGAGCATCGACACCTGCATGGCGACGATGCCGCCCAGCAGCACGCCGACCAGCCAGATCCACGCGCGCCCGCGCAGGAGGCCGTCGACGACGCGGTGCTCGGGCAGCGCGCGGATGCGCTCGAAGACGCCGGTCGTCCCGCGGCGGACGGCGCCGGCGGCGGGAGCGGCCACCGGCGCCGGCCGCAGCGGGCCGGAGACGCGCCGCGGGTGGCGCGGGAGCGGCCGCTGCGCCGGGCGCGCTCGGGCGGCGTGGCGGGTGCGGGCGGTCTGGGTTGGCACTAGTGCTCCTCCCTGAGCTTGCGAGCCGCACGCAGGCGGGCTGACTTCGAGCGTGGGTTGTCGGCGACCTCGCCGGCCGTGGGCGCCACCGAGCGCCGGAACACCGGCTCGGCCTCGGGCGTCCGGCCGCAGCCGCAGACGGGCAGGTCGGGCGGGCAGATGCACCCGCGGGCCTTGCCGGCGAGGAACTGCTTGACGCGCCGGTCCTCCAGCGAGTGGAACGAGATCGCGGCCAGCCGCCCGCCGACGCGCAGCACGTCCCACGCGAGCGGCAGCGCGGCGTCGAGCTGCGCGAGCTCCTCGTTGACCGCGATCCGGATCGCCTGGAAGGTCCGCTTGGCCGGGTGCCCGCCCGCGAAGCGCGCGGGAGCGGGGATCGCGGCCGTGATCGCGTCGACGAGCTCGAAGGTGGTGGTCAGCGGCCGCCGGCGCTCGATCTGCGCGGCGATCCGGTCGGCGAAGCGCTCCTCCCCGTACTCGCGCAGCGCACGGGCGAGCCGGCGGCGGTCCCAGGTGTTGACCAGCTCGGCGGCGGTCAGCGCCTGGCTGGGGTCCATCCGCATGTCGAGCGGGGCGTCGTAGGCGTAGGAGAAGCCGCGCTCGCGCGTGTCGACCTGCATCGAGGACATGCCAAGGTCGAGGTAGACGAGGTCGGCCTCCGTCTCCTCCTCGGCGAGCGCGCGCAGGCCGTGCTCGAAGTCGGCGCGGATGAAGCGTGTCGCGCACGGCACCTCGGCGGCGAGCTCGGCGAACGCCTTCTCGGCGAGCGGGTCGCGGTCGATCGCGATCAGCGTGCCGGCGGGCCCGAGCCGATCGGCGACCAGCCGCGCGTGCCCGGCGGCGCCGAGCGTGCAGTCGATCGCGATCTGCCCGGGCTGAGGGTCGAGCGCTTCGATCAGCTCGCCCGCCAGGACCGGGACGTGAGTGCGGGGCATGTCAAGCAGGATGGCCAAGAGACACGGTGAGGTCAGGCGCCCGCTGGGACAGGTCGCGGTAGTAGGCCTCCCACGCGGAGCGGTCCCAGAGCTCGAGGCACTCGCCGGCGCCGGTGACGACCACCTCGCGCGCGATGCCCGCGTGCTCGAGCTCCCGCGTGCCCAGCATCACGCGGCCGGCCGAGTCGAGCTCCGAGCTGGTCGCGTTCCCGTACAGCATCCGCTTCAGCTCGCGGGCCTGGGGCGAGAAGGGGTTGAGCGCGCTCAGCGCGGACTGGGTGATCGAGGTGTAGGTCTCCTCGGGATAGAGCGAGATGCAGGGGTCGACGCCGCGTACGAGAAAGACGCCACCGGAGAGCGCTGCGCGGAACCGAGCCGGGACGGTCAGCCGGTTCTTGGCGTCGAGCGAGTGTTCGAAGGTGCCGTGGAAGGCCAAGGCTCATGTTCCGACAAGGGGCGAAGGTTCAGTCGATCCGGGGTGGTGGAGTGGGAGGAGCCCCGCCACCCCGGACCGGCTTCGCGACGGGAAGGTACCCCACCACGCCCCACTCTGCAACACATTTATCGTCTTTTGTCCCACGCTCCTTGAATGAAGGCCACTTGAGGAGCCGGAACATGGCGATTTCCAGGGCTTTTTCGAGGGCGCGCGAGCGCGCCGGTTCTCGGTCGCGATCGCAGGCCCCGTTGCATGCGCGCGATCTGCACGGCGAGTTGCGGGGTATCCGGGTATGCGACACCCTGCGTGGGGCCGCGTGGGAGACCGCGGCGTCGTGACCGAAACGGAAGGATCCATGCTTCGACTCGCACCGCTCCTCGCCGCTCTTGCCCTCCTCCTGACTGCCTGCGGTGGCGGCGGAGGCGCAGCCGGCGCCGACCCGGCGAGCGCCGTCCCGCGTGACGCGCTCTTCTACATGGAGGCGACGGTGCGCCCGGAGGGCGACCTGCGCTCGGACGCGCTCGACGCCGCGGGCAAGATCCTGCGCACGTCGGACCCGGAGGCGAAGCTCCGCGAGCTGCTCGCCGAGGTCGACGACTTCGACTACGACCGCGACGTCAAGCCCTGGCTCGGCGACCGCGCGGGAATGTGGGTGAGCGCTCGGCTGGACGAGAGCGAGGAGCCGGGCGTGGCCCTCATCGTCGCCACCACGGACCCCGAGGCGGCGGAGGAGTCACTCGCCGCCGCCTACAAGCGATCGGGGACACGCGAGGAGACCCGGTCGCATGCCGGGGTCGACTACAAGGTCAACCCCGACGGCGACGCGCGTGCGGTGGTGGACGACTTCGTGCTGTTCGGCGACGAGCCGGAGTTCAGGCGCACGCTCGACACGCTCGAAGGTGACGGGCTGTCCGACCACGAGCCGTACCGGACCGCGATCGAAGATCTCGAGGGCGAGCGGTTGGCCCACTTCTACGTCGACACCCGGCGCCTGCTGGAGCTGGCGGCCGAGTCCGATCCCCAGCAGGCGCAGGCGCTGAAGGCATTGATCCCGTTCGACCGGCTGCCGCCGGTCGCCGGCGCGTTCCTGGCCGACGGCTCGCGGGTTGCGCTCGACGTGCAGGCCGAGCTTCCGCCGGGCGGCGCCGCGCGGCTCGGCCCGCTCGTCGGCGCAGGTGGCTCGCCGCTGCTGGAGGAGCTGCCGGCCGACGCGTGGGGCGCGCAGGCGATGCCGCGCGTGGGCGAGACGATCCGCGCGACCTTGAAGGGCTTCGCGGGCGCGATCGGGGGCGCCGCGATCGAGCGCGAGCTGGGCTTCGACCTCGAGCGCGACCTCCTGAGCTGGGTCGGCGACGCGGCGATGTTCATCCGCGGCGACAGCCTGGAGTCGATCGAGTTCGGCGTCGTGCTCGGCGTCACGGACGAGGCGGCCTCGGTGGGCGCGTTCGGGCGCATCGTGGGCGCGCTGCGCTCGCGCCATGGCGTGAACGCGACGCCGGTGGAGGTCGAGGGCGCCGAGATCGCATTCGAGTGGGCCGGCCCGGCGCCGAAGCCGCTGGTGCTCGCGCGCGGCGAGGACAAGGTGGTCGTGACGTCCGGCATCGCCGCCGCCGAGGACGCGCTCTCACCTGACGAGGAGCTCGGCGACACCGAGCTCTATGAGCGCGCGACGGAGCTGCTCGGCGACGACGCCGACCCGTCTCTCCTGCTGTCGATGCCCGGCCTCGTCGAGCTCGTCGACGCTTCCGGCGACGCCGGTGCCGAGTGGCAGGAGGCCAAGCCGTACGTGGAGGCATTCGACGTCCTCGCCCTCGGCGGCAGCACCGACGGAGGAGACGCCCGAGTCCGCTTCGCCGCCGGCCTGCGCTAAGCATCACTCCAGCGGGACGATCGCGGGGACGAGCGCAGCCGCGACGAGGAGCAGCACCGCCGGAACGAGCAGGAGCGCGACGACGAGCTGGATCTGCGGGGCGGCGCGCGCGGCCGCCTCCGCGGTGCGTTGCGCCTGCCGCGCCCGCGCCGTGCGGGCGTCCGCCGAGAGCGCGGCCGCGAGCGGCGCGCCGTGGCGGTCCGCGCGACGCAGGGCCGCCACGAGCGCCGCGACCCCCGGCGCCGGGCATCGCCGTTCCAGGTCGTCGTAGGCGCTCGCACGCGGGACGCCGTACCGCATCCGGTCGGCAGTCCTCCGCAACTCCCCGGGCAGCAGGCCACGGTGACGCGCGCCCACCTCGCCGAGCGCGCGGCTCGGCGTCAGCCCGGCGGCCACGGCGACGCGCAGGAGATCGAGCACGTCGGCGAGCTCCGCCTCGATCACCCGCGTCCGCGCGCTCATGCGCCGGTGCAGCCACAGGTCGGGAGCCACGAACGCGAGTGCGGGGAGCGCGACGAGCAGCGCCGGCCCGAGCCGACCGGGCGCGATCGGCAGCGCCGCCACGGCAACGGCTCCGCCCGCCAGCGCCGCCCCGCCCTTGACCGCCATGAAGTCACGCGGCGCGAGCTCCAGCCCCGAGGCAACGATCCGCGCGCCGAGCCGCCGCGGAGCCCGAACCCCGAGCCCGCGGCCGAGCGCCGCGAGCAACCCCACGCCCACCCCGCTCGCCGAACGTCGCGGCAGCCGCACGCCGGCCACGAGGTCGACCACCCCAGGCGCCGCGAGGACGCCTGCCATGGCCGCGAGCAGCGTCGCGCGAGTCACGACGACGCTCTGACTAGGGCGGCGCCGTCATTCATCCCCGCGCATCGTCCCGACTCGACGTCGCGCCACGACGGCGCGCCCGCTCATCGTCGCGCCCCAACTCATCGCCGCGCCCTCGCGAGGCGGGAGACGGCGAGGATCGCGGCCATCTGGAGGATCGCGGCCATGGCGACGAGCCAGACCGAGAGCGGGTGGGTGACGAGGCCGGCGAGGAGTCCCGGGCTGGCGAGCTCGGCGAGGACAGCGGCGCCCAGAGGGAGCACGAGCACCAGCCGGGCCGTGAACCGCGCCTGGGCGGTCGCCGTGCGCGCTTCGTGCTCGATCCGCTCGGCGGCCGCCAGCGCTGCCGCCTGGTCGCGCAGGAGTCCGGCGAGGTCGCCGCCGGCGTCGCGCTGCAGGAGGATGCCGGCGACGATCGCGTTCCACGCTGGATCGGCGGCGCGCCGCTGGAGCGCCTCGAGCGCGACGACGGTCGGATCGCCGAGGTCGAGGGCGCGTGCCGTCGCCCGCAGCTCGTGACCCGCGGCGCCTCCGACGCTGCCGGCACCCAGCAGGATCGCGCCCCTGATCGAGTGCCCGGCGCCGACCGCGTCGGCGAGCGCCCGCGCCGCCGCCCCCGCGCCGGCCCGCAGCTCACGCGCGTACCGCCGCCGGCGCGAGCGCACGAGCGCCGCCACCACGAGCGGCCCGCCAACCGCCGCCACCCCGCCGGCGGCAAGCCCCCCGACGAGCCACCCGGCGACGACCAGCGCGCCGGTCGACACCAGCGCCAGCCGCCGCCGCTCCGGTCCGGTCGGAGCACGACCCTCCCGCGCAGCGCGCGCAAGCGGCTCGAGCGCACGGCCGAACGCGGCCGCAACCCGCAGCCGCTCGACCGCCGCGAGCGCCTCCCACGCTCCCAGCACGCCGGTCGCCGCCGCGCAGAACGACAAGACGACGGCGGCGGTCATGCCGACCCATCGGGGCGCGCGGTGGATGACACGACGGCGGTCACGGCGACCCGGCCGGGCGTGCGCCGAACGACCGTTCGCGACGCGCGGTCATGCCGCCGCCGCGAGCCGTGCCGCGAGATCGTCGGACAGTGCGGCTCGCCAGCGGCCGCGGCCTCCGCGCCACGCGTAGATCTCGCGCGCGGCCGGGCCTCCGGCGACGCGGATGACCTCCGCGACCTCGATCACGCGGCGGGAGCCGTCCGCGCCTCGGGCCTGGCAGACCACGAGGTCGAAGGCGTCGGCGACCTGCTCTCGCAGCGCGGCGTGCGGGAGGCCGAGCCCGGCCATGAGCGCGAGCGTCTCGACGCGGCGGAGCGCCTCGGCCGGCGTGCCGGCGTGGATCGTGCACAACGAGCCTTCGTGGCCGGTCGACAGCGCCGTCAGCATGTCGAGCGCCTCCGCCCCGCGCACCTCGCCGACGACGATCCTGTCGGGCCGCATCCGCAGCGCGTTGCGCACGAGGCGCCGGATCGTGACCTCGCCGCGCCCCTCGAGGTTCGGCGGACGGGCTTCGAGGCGGATCACGTGCGGCTGGCGCAGCCGCAGCTCGGCGGCGTCCTCGATCGTGATCACCCGCTCGCCCGTGCCGATGAAGCTGGAGAGCGCGTTGAGCGTGGTGGTCTTGCCCGAGCCGGTGCCGCCGCAGACGAGGATGCTCGCTCGCGCCCGCACCGCCCGCGCGAGGAACTCCAGTAGTGGCTTCGTGATCGTGCCGTTGGCGACCAGGTCCTCAGGGCTGAAGCCGCGGCGCCGGAAGCGCCGGATGGTGAGGACCGGGCCGTCGAGCGCGAGCGGTGGGATGACGACGTTCACGCGCGAGCCGTCCGGGAGCCGCGCGTCGCACAGCGGCTCCGCCTCGTCGACCCGGCGGCCGAGCGGCGCGAGGATGCGCTCGATCGCGTCGCGCAGGTCGCGCTCGTGCGCGAACCGCACCGCGGTGCGTTCGACGCAGCCGGCGCGCTCGACCCACACCGGTGCCGTGCCGCAGACCATGACCTCCTCGACCGCGGGATCGGAGAGCAGTGGCTCGAGCGGACCGAGGCCGAACGCCCGCTCGGCGATCCGGCCGGCCAGCTCGGCACGGGCCTCGGCGTCGAGCACCGCCGCCTCGCGATCCACGAGCTCACGGATCCGGCCCTCCAAGTCTTCGCCGGGCGCGCCGGCGCCCGCGAGCAGGCGGTCGCGCAGGTCGGTGGCGAGAGCGTCGAGGTCGGTCATCGACCGTATGAGGCGACGCACGGCGAATCTCGCCCCCGCGGCGGCACCAAGCCCCGCCCGTACGCCGGCGGGCCGGGGCCCGACGAACGTCAGGGCGGCGCGAGCTCGCTCCCGACGACCGCGCGGCCGAGGCGAGCGCGGTCTCCGGGCGACCGGGCGAGCAGCCGGATGTCGCGCGCGAAGGCTCCCGCCGCGGCCAGGTAGACGGCTTGGGCCGCCGACACGCGCAGCGTCGCGGCGACCCGCCGCTGCGCGTCCTCGCGCGTCCCGGCTGGGAGCGGGCGGGCCGCGAGCACCTCGACGTCCTCGAGCGCGAGCTCCGTCTCCCCCACCGCCCCGCGCTCGCGGGTCACCAGCACGTCGACCCGCGCGGCCGGCACGACGAGCTCGGGAGACGCGGCGGCGACGATCTCCGCGGCGCGCTGCCCCCGCCCGACCGCCGCGGCGGCGGCGGCCCCACCGTCGTCGGCGAGCAGGTGCTCCGCGACGGTGGCGCCGGCCGGCACGCCGACCGCGAGCCGCCGGCCGACGAGCAGCTCTGGAAGCGCGGCCGCGCCACCGGCGGCGAATCGCTCGGGCACGCGGCGCACGGCGAGGTCGCCGGCATCGAGCCGCCGCCCCGCGGGCAGCGCCCGCGCCGCTGTGACCACCGCGACCATCGGCCCGATATGCGCCCGCAGCGCCGCCTCGCGGCGACCCATGTCCGAGGCCGCCAGCGCCCCGAGCACCAGCGCGAGGCCGAGCAGCAGCGCCGCCCGCCGCCGCCGGCTCACGGCGACGCGGGGTCGGGGGCGACCGCCGCGGGCGTGGGCCGGCTGACCCGACGCGGCGCGGCGTCGGGGGCGACCGCCGCGGGCGTGGGCCGGCTGACCCGACGCGGCGCGGCGTCGGGGGCGACCCCCGCCGGCGCGGGCCGGCTGACCCGACGCGAGGGGTCGGGAACGAGTCGCGGCCGCCGCGCGCGGCGTCGGGCCGGCGGTGCCGCCGGGAGGTCGAGCACGAGGTGGGTTCCGGTGGTCGACGGGAGCTCGAGCAGGCGGCCGCCGTGGCGGCGTGCGATGCCGGCGGCGATCGCGAGGCCGTGGCCGCGGCGCTCCCGGCGGCCGCGGGCGGCGGCGAGCAGCGTCGGCAGCGGCGCCGGAAGACCGTCGCCCTCGTCGCTGACGTGAACGCCCGCTCGACCGGCGCCGGCGAGCACCCGGACGTCGACCCGGCCGCCCCCGTGCTCGACCGCGTTGGCCACGAGGTTCGCGCACGCATGCGCGAGGCGGAGCGCGTCTCCGCTCACGCGGACGGGCCCGCCGCCGCCGACGCTCAGCAGCGTGCCGTGCGCGCGGGCGAGCGCCTCCCACGCCGGGGCGGCCGCGGCCAGCAGGCCGCCAAGCTCGACGGCCTCGCGACGGCCAGCCGCCCGAAGCCCGCGGCGCGCGGCCGCGAGATCGTCGAGCGCCAGCTCCGCGCGCCGCAGCTCGAGATCGATCGCGTCGACGCGCGCGCATGGTTCGAGCCCACCGAGCGCCAGCCGCGCCGTGCACAAGGGCCCGCGCACGTCGTGATTCGCGCGCGCCGCCCATGCGAGCCGCCGCTGACCCTCGGCGTGCACGGCGGCAACCGCCACGAAGCACAACAGCGGACCGATCACGCGATCGCCTCCGCGACCCGGACGAGCGGGATGATCATGCGGCTGCCTCCTCGGGCACCGGGCCGTCGACGAGTCGGTAGCCGACTCCCCAGACGTTGACCACGAAGCGGTCCCCGTCGGCGGAGAGCTTCTGCCGCAGGCGGCAGGCGTGGCTGTCCAGGGTCCTCGTGGTTCCGAGCGACCGGAAGCCCCAGACGTCACGGAGCAGATCCTCCTTGGTGAGCACCCGCGTCGGCTCCGCCGCCAGGGCTCGCAGCAGCGCGAACTCCTTCTGGGAGAGGTGGATCCCCCGTCCGCGCAGCCGGACCTCGCGGGACGCCGGGTCGAGCTCGAGGTCGCCCACCCGCAACCGCCCCTCGACCCGGCGCCCGTTCGCCCGCCGCAGCACCGCCGAGACCCGATGCCGCAGCTCTGGATACGAGAAGGGCTTCGACACGAAGTCGTCGGCCCCGCGCTCGAACGCCCGCACGCGGTCGAGCTCGCCCGCGCGCCCGGACAGGACGATCACCGGCAGGAGCGGGTCCAGCCGGGCGAGCCCGTCGGCCTCGCGCACGCGCGCGATCAGGTCGAACCCCGAGCCGTCCGGCAGCGCGAGGTCGACGATCGCGAGCTCAGGCCGCTTGTACTCGACCTCGCGCAGCCCGTCGCGCAGCGTCTCCGCGACCGTCAGCTCGTAGCCGTCGGCCGTCAGGTTGTCGGCCAGGAAGGTCCCCAGGAGCGGGTCGTCCTCCACCAGCAGGAGCAGCGGGGCGCCGGCAGTCATGCCTCCAAGAGGCCGGCGCCCCGCGAACTCGCCCCCCGGCGAAATCTGCATCCACCGATGACCCCCTCAGGCCAGGCCTCGTCGGTGGATCCACGCCCCCGGCTGAGCCTGGATCCACCGACGCCCCGCGGCGCGGGGAGGCGCCGCGGGGATCGGCAGATTCGGGCTAGCCCAGCGTCGCCTTCGTCGAGGTGAGCCGCATCCCGTCGCCCCCGAACAGGTGGGTCGTGCCGGAGAGCTGGACTCCGATGTTGTCCCCCGGGCTGGCGTCGAACGGCGGCGCCAGCCGAGACACGAGGCCCAGCGTGTCGCCCCCGTGATCGAGCGCGACGTGGACGAACACCTCGTTCCCGAGGTCCTCGACCGTGCGGATCTGGGCCTGCAGCGGCCCGTCCCCGAGCCGCACCGTCTCGGGCCGGAAGCCGAGCGTGATGCTCCCCGCCCCGTTGGCGACCGCGCCCTCGGCGGCGGAATCCAAAGAGAGCTCCGTGCCGCCCAAGCGCAAGGGCCGCTCCTCCCCCAGGTCCACCAGATTCATCGCCGGCGACCCGATGAAACCGGCCACGAACAGGTTGACCGGCTCGTGGTAGAGCGTCCCCGGCGCGTCGCACTGCTGCAGCACCCCGTCCTTCAAGACCGCGACCCGGTGGCCCATCGTCATGGCCTCGACCTGATCGTGGGTGACGTACACCGTCGTCACGCCCAGCCGCGCCTGCAGCTCGACCACCTCGGTGCGCGTCTGCACCCGCAGCTTGGCGTCCAGATTGGAAAGCGGCTCGTCCATCAGGTACACGGCCGGCTGCCGCACGATCGCCCGCCCCATGGCCACCCGCTGCCGCTGCCCGCCCGACAGGTGCTTGGGCTTGCGATCGAGATACGGCTCCAGATCCAACACGCGCGCCGTCTCCTGCACGCGGGCGCGACGCTCCTCCTTCGGCACGCCCTGCTGCTTCAAGGCGAAGCCCATGTTCTCCGCCACCGACAGCTGCGGATACAACGCGTAGTTCTGGAACACCATCGCGATGTCGCGGTCGCGCGGGCGCACGTTGCTGACGTCCCGCTCGCCGATCCGGATCGCGCCGCCGTCCAGCGGCTCCAAGCCCGCGAGCATGCGAAGGGCCGTCGACTTGCCCGACCCGGACGGCCCGACGAGCACGAGCAGCTCGCCGTCCCCCACGTCGAGGCTCAACTTGTCGACCGCGGCGATGTCCGTCCCCTCGTAGGTCCGGGTCGCCTCGTCGTACGTCACTGACGTCATCCGGGCCTCCTCACTTGATCGCTCCCATGGCCAGGCCACGGATCATCCGCTTCTGGGCGAACCAGCCGGCGAGCACCACCGGGATGCACGCCAGCACCGAGGCGGCCGACAGCTTCGCCAGGAAGTCGCCGCGGGTCGAGATGTTCGTCGTCACCCAGATCGGCACCGTGGAGCCTTCGACCGGGTTGAGCTGGACGGCGTAGAAGAACTCGTTCCAGGCGAAGATCACGCACAGCAGCGCGGTGGCGGCGATGCCCGGCGCGGCCATCGGCAGGATGATCGAGGTCAGCTGCCCGCGCAGGCCGGCGCCGTCGATCTCCGCAGCCTCGATCAGCTCGCGCGGGATCTCCTGGAAGAACGAGCGCAGCATCCAGACGGCCAGCGGCAGGTTGATGCCCGTGTAGAGGATGATCAGCACCAGCCGCGTGTTCAGCAGCTCGAGCTCCCGGGCGAGGATCCAGATCGGCAGGATCGACGCCACCACGGGGAGGAACTTGGTGGAGATGAAGAAGAACAGCACGTCGCGCCACTTGTGCACCGGCCGGATCGCGAGCGCGTAGGCGGCCGGCACCGCCAGCGCCAGCACGATCACCGTCGAGATCAGCACCACGACGGCCGAGTTCGTGAACGCCTCGCCGAACGACAGCAGGCCGCCGGTGCTCGCCGTCACGTCGTCGAAGCGGTCGAGCGTGGGGTCGAAGAAGAGCTTTGGCGAGGTGTTCGCGTCCTGCTCCTCCTTGAACGCGCTGAGGACCATCCAGAACACGGGGAAGAAGAAGATCAGGCCGACCAGCCACGCCAGCAGCCCGAGCCCGCGGTTGAACCACCGGCTCTCGCCGACGGCGGCGGCAGACGCCTCGGCACTCATGCGGCCTCCTCACCTTTCAGGAGATTCGACAGGACACGAAGCGCGATCGTGGCGATGATGATCGAGGCGATCACGACCACGATGCTGTATGACGACGCCTGGCCGAACTCCCAGCCGCCGCCGATCGATCGCTCGAAGACGAAGTACGGCACGTTCGTGGAGCCCGGGCCACCGCCCGTCATCACCGCGACCTGGTCGTAAACCTGGATCAGGTAGATGGTGCCGAGCAGGACGCCCAGCTCCATGTAGGGCCGCAGGTGCGGGATCGTGAGCTGGCGGAACGTGCCCCACGCGCTCGTGCCGTCGACCTTGGCGGCCTCGAGCACGTCGGCCGGCTGGCTCTGGAGCCCGGCCAGCATGATCAGCATCATGAACGGCGTCCACTGCCAGATCAGCACGACCGCGATCGACAGCGTCGGGTACCGGGACACCCACTCGACCGACGCGAAGCCGAGCTGCTCGATCACCCAGTTGATGACGCCGTAGAGCCCGTTGAACATCTGGTTCTTCCAGACGAGGCCGACGACCACGGGCATCAGCAGGAACGGCGTGATGATCAGGGTGCGCACCACGCCCTGGCCGAGGAACTTGCGGTCGAGCAGCACCGCGAACGCCGTCCCCAGCGCGATCGCCCCCAGCACCGGGAAGACGGTGAGCTGGACGCTCACCCACACCGCGTCGCGGAAGAAGTTGTCCTTGACCAGCTCGACGTAGTTGTCGATGCCGACGAACTCGCTCGGCCCCGGCGGCACGACCTTCCAGTCCGTGAGGCTGTACCAGATGCTCATCACGAACGGCACCTGTGTCAGGACGATCGTGAAGAGCAGCGCCGGCAGCAGCGGCAGCCGCCGGCGCCATGCTTCGCTGGATTGATTCGGGAGGAGGCGGCGTGACCGCTTCATCGGGGAAGCGGCCACGCTTTCGGTGGCGGTCATGACGCCGGCGTCACCCGCCGCTGACCCTCGAGGCGACCTGTTGGCAGGAGTCCAGGGCAGCGTCGATCGACGTCCGCTTGGCGATCACCGCCGAGAACTGCTGCGTGCACTGGTTGCCGACGTCCTGGAACTCCGGGATGCCGACGAACTGCACGCCCGGCAGCCCGGGTCGCGGCGTCGTGCCCGGGTCGTCGATCGGGGCTGAGGCCATCGCCTCCAGCGTCGGATCGGCGAACGCCGCGGCCGCCTTCTTGTACTCGGGGATCTCATAGGTCGATTCGCGGGTGCCCGGCGGGATCGCCGCCCAGCCGCCCTCGATCTGGTCTCCCGCCTGCTTGATGTAGTCGGGGCCGGTGGCGAAGGAGATGTACTTCCACGCGAGGTCCTGCTTCTGGGTCGACGCCGGGATCGCGAGCGACCAGGCCCACAGCCAGCCCGAGGCGTCGGTCTTTTTGACGGGGGCCGGCGCGTAGCCGTTCTTGCCCTTGACCGGGCTGTCGTCGGCCTCGAGCAGGCCGGCCGCGACGGTGGCGTCGTACCACATCGCCACCTTGCCGTCCCGGTACTGCGCCAGGCACTCGTTGAAGCTCGCGTTCGCGGCGTCGTCCTCGCCGACCTCGTTCACGAGGCCGGTGTAGAAGGTAAGGGCCTCCTTGAACTCGGGCTGAGTGACCTGCGCCTCGCCGACCGAGCCGTCGTCGTTCGCGCTCCACCAGGTGCCGCCGAACGTGTTGAGCACCGTCGTGAACGCTGCTCCGAGGTCGCCCCAGCCCGGCTTGCCGCGCAGGCAGATGCCGGCGGTGTCGGACGAGTCGACCTTGCGGGCGATGTCAGCCACCTGATCCCACGTCGGGTTCGCGGGCATCTCGGCACCGGCCTGCTTGAGGAGGTCCTTGCGGTACATCAGAAACGACGACTCGGCGTAGAACGGCGAGGCGTAGAGCTTGTCGTCGACCGACAGGCCCGAGCGGACGCTCGGGATGATGTCGTCGATCTGGTACGCCGAGTCCTTGCTCGCGAACGGCGTGAGATCGGCGAGGCTGCCGTTCTCGCCGAACTGCGGCGCCTCGTAGAGCCCGATCATCACGACGTCGAACTGCTGGCCGCCGGCCGCGACGTCGCGCGTCGTGACCTGGCGCAGGGTGCCCTCGTCGAGCACCGTGTAGTTGACCTTGATGCCGGACTCCTTGGTGAACAGCGAAGGCGTGAGCTCCGCGATGTCCTTCATCTGCGGGTTGTCGACGATCGCGACGTTGATCGAGCCGCCGCCGCCACCTTCGCCGCCCGAATCCTCGTCGTCGCCGCCGCAGCCGACGGCCACCACCGCCGCGACGGCGAGCATGGCCGCGACCGATGCAAGGCGTACCCAACTCGTCATCTCGTCTCCTCCTCCTCGGTCCCGAAGCACAGGATCCCTCCGGTCCCAACAACTAATATCGTTGGTTCTGTTGGGTGTCAAGGCCGAAACGTGGTCAATTCCATGGATACCCATGCTTGCGGTGTGACTTGACCTGTGTTTAGATGGCGAAACCGTGGGCGTGGCAACCGCCATCGAGCTCCGCCAGGAGCACCTCGCCGAGATCCGTCGCCGCGGGGTCCCCGTCCCCACGTTCGACCGCGGGCGGCTGGCGCCGCGCATCGTCCACGTCGGCGTCGGCGGCTTCCATCGCGCGCACCTCGCGGTGTACGCGCACGAGCTCGCGACCGCCGGCGGCGACTGGGGCATCGTCGGCCTCGGGCTGCTCCCCCACGACGCCGAGATGCAGTCCGCGCTCAGCAGCCAGGACCATCTCTACTCGCTGATCGAGAAGGGCAACGGCGAGCCGACGGCCGAGGTGATCGGCTCGATCGTCGGGTTCGTCCACAGCCCTCCGGGCGAGGACGCGCGCGTCGTCGAGCTCGTCGCCGCGCCCACGACCGCCATCCTCTCGCTGACGGTGACCGAGGCCGGTTATGTCGAGCCGGCCCAAGGTGGCGAGCCAACGACGTTCGATCGCCTGGCCGCGGCGCTCGCCGCGCGCCGCGACCGCGGCGCCGGGCCGCTCACGATCCTGAGCTGCGACAACCTGCCGGGCAACGGGAACGCGGCGCGCACCGCGACGCTGTCCGCAGCGGCGCGCGTGGAGCCGGCCCTCGAGGACTGGGTGCGCCGGCACTGCTCCTTCCCCAACTCGATGGTCGATCGCATCACCCCGGTGACCGCCGACGCCGACCGCGCGTGGCTGCGGGACAGCGCCGGGATCAGCGATCGCTGGCCGGTCGTGGCCGAGCCGTTCCGGCAATGGGTGGTCGAGGACGAGTTCGCCGCCGGCCGACCCGCGTTCGAGGACGTCGGCGCGCTGTTCACCGACCGCGTCCGCGACTGGGAGCTGTACAAGCTGCGGCTGCTCAACGCCGGCCACTCGAGCATGGCGTACCTTTCGACGCTGGCCGGCATCACCTTCGTCCACGAGGCGATGGCGATGCCCGCCGTCACCCGCTTCCTCGAGGACCTTCTGCAGCGCGAGGCCGTGCCCACGCTCACCGCCATCCCCGGCCACCCGCGCGAGGACTACGTCGCCACCGTGCTCGAGCGGTTCGCCAACGGCGGCGTGCGCGACCAGATCGCCCGGCTGTGCATCGACGGCAGCGCCAAGTTCCCGACGATGCTGATCCCGACGATCGCCGCGCAGCTCGAGCGCGACGGGCCGATCGAGCGCGCGACGACGGCGCTGGCAGGCTGGGCGCGCTACCTCGGCGTCGTCGATCCCGCCGAGCAGGCGTTCGACGCGAGCGGCGACGCCGCCCGTCGCCACGCCGCCGCCGCACTCGACGACCCGCTGGCCTTCCTCGAGTACGACGCGGTGTTCCCGCCCACGCTGGCCAAGTCCGCGCGCTTCCGCGACGCGTTCGCGGCGGCGTACGGCCGGATCGCGGACGCGGGACCGCTGGCCGCGATGGAGGCACCACGGTGAGCGAGGAGACCGGGACCGGGACCGCGACGCGCCTGCCGCACGACCGCCAGCAGGCGATCTACATGCTCGCGCTGCGGCAGGGGTCCGTCGACGGCGCCGACCTCGCCCGCCGCTACGGCGTGACGACCGAGACGATCCGCCGCGACCTGTCCGACATGCAGGCGCGCAACCTGCTGCGCCGCGTCCACGGCGGCGCAGTGCCGATCGAGCAGATCAACCACGAGCCGCTGCTCGACGTGCGAGGCACGATGAATGCCGAGGAGAAGCTGCGGATCGCCACGATGGCGGCCGAGGAGGTGCCCGAGCGCGGGTCGGTGATCATCGACTCCGGCTCGACCGGCCAGCGCCTGGCCGACGTCTTCCCGGTCGACCGCGACGTCCACGTCGTCACCAACTCGCTGACCACCGCGCTGACGCTGAGCCGCCGGGGCGTCGGCGGCCTGACGGTCCTGGGCGGCGCGGTGCGCCCGAACACGCTCGCGATGGTCGACGACACCGGCTGCGAGGAGCTCGCCACGATGGCCATCGACACGCTCTTCTTCAGCTGCGACGGCCTGTCGTTCAAGCACGGCCTGACGACGCCGCACCGCGAGGAGCGCGCGCTCAAGCGAGCGATGATCGAGTCCGCGCAGCGGGTGGTCGCGATGGTCGACCACTCCAAGTTCGGCAACGCCCAGATGTTCAGCTTCGCGCAGTTCGACGAGATCGACGTGCTCGTGACCGACACGCGGGTCGACCCCGAGGCGGTCGACTTCCTCAGCGGCCACGGGATCTTCGTCCGCCGTGCCTGAGCCGGGCGACCTCGACAAGCTGCGGCCGCTTTTTCAGGCCTGAAGGGCGGGCACGGGAGCGCAGCGTTCCCACGCTTCGAAGAGCGCGCGGGAGGCCAGGCCTTCGGCCATGCGAGCGACCGCGTTGATGCCCTGCCAGACCCGCAGGCGCTCGTCGTCGAGCCCGAGCGGCTCCCAGAGGCGCTCGAGATAGGCGTCGGTCAGCGACTCGAGGATCGTGCCGTCCCAGCCGGGGAGGTGGCGGGCGCCGTCGCCGACCAGCGTCAGGCACGTCCGGGCCACGTCCGCGACCGCGTCCCCACGCGACGCGTCGTACCAGTCGACGATCACCGGGCCATTGCGACTGAGGATGACGTTGCTCGGATGCAGGTCGCCGTGGCACAGCCGCGGGCGCCCTGAGCGTTCCGGGATCAGGTCGATCGCGCGTGCGAGTCCCGGATCGACGCTCGCCGCCGCGGCGCGAATCTTGCCGATCAGGCGGTCGGCCTGTGACGGGAGCGCAACTGGGGCGGCGAGGTCGAACAGCGCGAGCTGCAGCTCCGCCAGGTCGTGCCCGACCTCGGTGCTGCGCTCGGGGCGGTCGATCACCTGCTCCCACAACGTCGGGCCGTGGATCCGCTCCCAGACGCTGGCCGTGCGGCCATGGATCGTCGTGAGCCCCAGCAGCCGGGCGGCGGGTGCGCCGGCGGCGCGAGCCGCGACGGCGTACCGGGCTTCGCGCTCGATCCAGTCCTCGGGCATCCAGTCGTCCGGCGCGGGGACCTTCACGACCGCGCCCCGTCCGTAGGCGTGCAGCGCCGAGCGCGAGCCACGCGCGACGACGTCACCGAGATGTCTCCTCCCCAATGTGCTCATTTGAGCGTGCTGCATCTCGTCCGAGAAGAAGTCTGGCACCTGTCGACTATCTGTGCAAGAGTGGGCCTTGTCCCGCTCAGATGAGCAAGGAGAGGGGTTGTGGCCAAGCAGGACGTTGCCGGCCCCGCGGCGCTCGTGCTCACCGCGACGATCGCGCGCCGCTACTACTTCGACGGCACGAGCAAGAGCGACATCGCGGACCAGCTCGGCCTCAGCCGCTTCAAGGTCGCGCGGCTGCTCGACCAGGCGCGCGAGAGCGGGCTGGTGCGGATCGAGCTCGACTACCGGGGCGAGATCGACCTCGACCTGTCGGTCCAGCTGAGCCAGAAGTACGGCCTCCAGCACTGCCTCGTCGTCGAGTCGCCGGAGGACGACGTGGCGCTGCTGCGCACGAGCCTCGGGCGCGCGAGCGCGCGGCTGCTGACCGAGATCGTCGGCCCTGACGACGTGCTCGGGCTCGCCTGGGGCCGCGCGCTGACCGCGATGCGCAGCCACCTCACCCGCCTCGCGCCCTGCGAGGTCGTCCAGCTCACCGGCGCGCTGTCGCGTCCGGACGTCGACGAGAGCTCGATCGACCTCGTGCGCGACGTCGCCCGGATCTCCGAGGGACCCGCGTACTTCTACTACGCGCCGATGTTCGTCCCCGACGCCGCGACCGCCCGCGTGATGCGCACCCAGCCCGAGGTCGCCCGCGCGATCGCCCGCTTCGCGCACGTGACGAAGGCGGTCGTGGGGCTCGGCGCCTGGAAGGCCGGCCTCTCGACCGTCGCCGACGCGGTCACCGAGGCCGAGTGGGAGGAGATGTACGAGCAGGGCGTCCGGGCCGAGCTGTGCGCGATCCAGCTCGACGCGCGCGGCGAGGTCATGACCACCGCGCTGAGCGAGCGCCTGGTCGGCATCAGCGCCGAGCAGCTGCGCGCGGTGCCCGAGGTGATCGCGATCGCGTACGGCACCGAGAAGGCGCGCGCCGTCAGGGCCGGGCTGCTCGGAGGGCTCGTCAACAGCCTCGTCACGCACACCGCCATGGCCACCGCGCTGGTCGCCGAGCCGTGAGCGCGATGCCCGGGCCGCGCGAGGTCCTGCTCGAAGGCGGCTTCACCAACGCCGGGCTCGTGACCCGCGTTGGCGACACCGTGCGCCGCCCGCGGCACGCCACGAGCCCGGCGAAGCACGCGCTGCTCGAGCACCTCGAGCGGGTCGGCTTCGACGGCGCGCCCCGCTTCCTGGGGATCGACGATCGCGGGCGCGAGGTGCTGAGCTACATCCCCGGCGAGGCCGCGATCGAGCCGCACGCGGCGTGGGCGCTGACCGACGAGGCGCTGGTCGGCGTGGCCGAGCTGCTGCGCCGCTACCACGACGCCGTCGCCACCTTCGACGCGTCCGCGCACCGCTGGCCGTCGCCGGTGCCGGAGGTGTTCCGGAGCGACTTCGTCAGCCACAACGACCCGAACCTCGACAACGTCATCTTCTCCGGCGGGCGCCCGGTCGCGCTGATCGACTTCGACCTCGCGGGGCCGGGCTCGGCGGTCTGGGACCTGGCGTGCGCCGCGCGGCTGTGGGCGCCGCTGCGCGACGCGCGCGACACGCCGCCCGCGCTTGGCAGGGCGGGTGCTCGACCGGCTGCGGCTGTTCCTCGACGCCTACGGCCTGCCGGCCCGCGAGCGGCCGCGCGTGATCGACGCGCTGATGCCCGCCCAGGAGTGGTGCTACGACGTCGTCCGCGCGGCGGTCGCGAGCGGCCATCCGACGTTCGGGCGCGTGTGGCGAGGCGGCGGCCGGCTGCGAGCCGACCGCACGCGGCGCTGGATCGCCGAGCACGACGCCGAGCTGCGGCGTGCGGTCGCCGGCGGGTGAAAGTTTCGTACCACGCGAGTCGGCGGGCAGGACTCGGGCATAAGATGCAGACGCCCCGGCGGGAACCGCGGGCGCCTTCGATCATGGACCCCTTGCGCCGCGGCAACTACGACTCAGGACAGGACTACGTCCTGGAGTACGGCGAGCTTCGGTTCACGTTCAACGAGCGGGACTTCTCCGAGCGCGTCGAGCAGGCCGCTCGCAAGCTCGGCTTCGTCCGCGTGCGGCTCGAGTCGCCTGAGCTGGAGGACCTCGTGAACCTCGCCGTCAACGGCGAGATCCACGACCCGGCCTCGGGCCTCGGCGAGCATGTCAACGACTGCTGGCCGGAGCTCGTCGGCCCCGCCGACCGCTCGCTCGTGCACTGGCTGCGCCGGCTCGTGTTCCGCTCCGCCTGGCTCGACCAGCGCGTCAAGGAGGGCGAGCTCGAGATCGTCTTCGACGATGCCACGCACAGCTTCGGCTACGTGCAGCCCGAGCGGGAGTTCGAGCCGATCGAGCTCTCGCCCGAGCCCAACTGGCAGCGCGTCGCCTACTCGCGGCCCTAGGCGCTCACAGCCTCCGCGCGCGCCTTGGCAATGGCCTCGGCGCCGGCGTCGCCCACGAGCAGGTCGGCGCGCAGGACGCCCGAGCCCTCGAGGTCGAGCGCCGGGAAGCGCCCGAGCGCCGTCAGCCCGGCGTCGAGCGCCACGACCGTCGTCTCGCCGCCGAGCGGCGCGCCGGCGGTGGCGATCACGGTCAGCGAGCCGCCGTCGACGATGTTCCGCGCGGCCGCGAGCGCGCGCCGCGCGGCGGCGGGCGGCAGGCCCTCGAGCGTGTCGACGAGCACGACGGCGTCGCCGCCGCGGGCCGCGACGCGCCGGCCCTGCTCGATCGCCTGCTCCACGGCCTGGGCCTGCGCGTCGGCCGAGGCGGCGAAGGACACGGCGGCGGCGGGCTCGAGCGGCCAGTCGCCGGTCTCCTCCGGCCGCACGCCGGCGAGCACGAGCGAGACCTCGACCCCGTCGCGGCCGGCGAGCGCGCCCGCCAGCCGGCGCAGCGCCTCGGTCTTGCCGGCGCGGGGCGCGCCCGCGACGAGCACGCGCGAGCCCTTGCCGAAAGGCGTCAGCCACTCGATCGCCTTCACGGTCGGATCCTCGCTGCCGAGCTCGAAGCGCTCGCCGGGGAAGGCCGCGGGCAGGTCCTCGAAGCGGGTGCCCTCGGCGACCTCGTCGGCCGGGCGGTCGTTGATGGTGTCGACGCGGATCAGCGACGGGAAGCGCTCGGAGCGCCGCGCCGGGCGCACCGGGCCGGCGACGCGGTCGCCGGAGACGAGCTCGCAGCGCTTGACCTGGGCGGCCGAGATGTAGACGTCGTCGTCGGTCGGCTCGGGCGGCGACAGGCGGATGAAGCCCGAGCCGTTGCCGAGCAGCTCGACGACGCCCTCGGCGGTCCGGTCGGCCGCGCGCGGCTCCTCGCGAGGCTCGCCGGCGTCCTCGTCGGTCGAGCCCTCTTCGGTCCGGGCGCGGCCCCGGCCACGGCCGCCGCGACGCCCGCGGCGCGGCCGGCGCTCACCCTCGTCGGTCTCGTCCCCGGCCTCGTCCTCGGCCTCGGCCGTCGGCTCGTCCTCGGCCTCGGCCGTCGACTCGCCCTCGGCCTCGCCGTCGACTCGCCCTCAGCTTCGGCCGTGGCCTCCTCGGCAGGCGGCGCGGTGCCCTGGCCGGCGAGGATCGCGTCGATCAGGTCGTCCTTGCGCAGACGGCGGAAGCCATCGACGCCGAGCTCGTTGGCGAGCAGGTGCAGGTCGGCGAGCGGGCTCTTCTCGAGCTCGCCGCGGTCGAGGACGGCAGACATTGGGTGCTCCTTCGGTTGGTCGGTCGGCATCCGGCCGCGTTGTGCGCAGCGGCCGGCAACCCCTAGCGGGGTCCAGGGTAGCGACCGGGGGTGAGACCCTCGTCCGGCTCGAGCTCGATGTCGCCGCGCAGCGCGGCGCGCACGCGCAGGAAGTCGGCCACCGCGGCGACGTCGTGGACGCGCAGGATGTGGGCGCCGGCCTCGACCCCGTGGGCGACGGCCGCGAGCGTCCCCGCGAGGCGCTCGCGCGGCCCGCGGCCGGTGAGCGCGCCGACGAAGTCCTTGTTGGACGCGGCGAGCAGCAGCGGGCGGCCGAGCTCGTGCAGGTCGCCGAGCCGTCGCAGCACCGCGACCGTCTGCGCGGGCGTCTTGGCGAAGTCGGGCCCGGGGTCGAGCACGAGCTGCTCGGCGTCGACGCCGTGAGCGAGCGCGACCGCGACCCGCTCGCGCAGGAAGCCCTCCACGTCGGCCGCGACGTCGTCGTAGCGCGCGGGGTCGAGCAGCGTTCCCTTCGGCGGCACGCGCGTGTGCATGACCACGAGCCCCGCGCCGGTGCGCGCGCAGACGTCGGCGACGGCCGGGTCGCGCAGCCCGGAGGTGTCGTTGACGAGCACGGCGCCGGCCTCGATCGCGGCGGCGGCCACGGCGGGCTTGTAGGTGTCGACCGAGACGAGCGCGCCGAGCTCGGTCAGCCGCGCGACCAGCGGCACGACGCGGTCGACCTCCTCCTGCGCGCGCACCGCGGGCGTGTCGCCGCGGGCCGACTCGCCGCCGACGTCCAGCAGCTCCGCTCCCGCCTCGAGCAGCGCCGCTCCCTGGGCCACGCGAGCCTGCAGCGTGGGATGGTCGCCGCCGTCGGAGAACGAGTCCGGCGCGGCGTTGACGATCCCCATCAGCAGCGGCCGCGAGCCCAGATCGAGCACCTGGCCGCGCAGCCGCAGGCGGGTCATGCGACGGGCGATCATCGGCCGCTTGACAGGTTAGCCTGCGATGCCGCATGGACGGCACGCTCGGAACCGTGGCCGCGCTGTGGCGCTGGCCGGTCAAGTCGATGGGAGGCGAGCGTGTCCGCGCCCTGCGGGTCGACGGTCGCGGCGCGGGCGGCGACCGGACGCACGCGGTCTACCACGAGCACAAGGGCGCGCACAAGCCGCTCACGGCGCGCGAGGCGCCGCGGCTGCTCGCCTGGCACGCCGCGTATCCGTTCAACCAGGACGGCAGCCTCGACCCCCGCGACCCGCCGCGCGCGACCGTCGTGGCGCCGGACGGGCACCACTACGTGTGGGGCGATCCGCGGCTGCGGACCGCGCTCGTGGACGACCTCGGCCGCGACGTCGATCTCGTCCGCAACGTCGACGGCATCCAGGACCTCGAGCGCTCGCTGCTCCTGACCACGACGGCCAGCCTGGCGGCGCTCGGCGACGAGCTCGACGGGCCGATCGACCTCCGCCGCTTCCGCCCGAACGTCCACCTCGAGCTGGACGCCGAGCCGTGGGCCGAGCTCGGCTGGGAGGGCGGCGAGATCGTCTTCGAGGGCGGCGTGCGCGTGCGGCTCCTGCACCCCTGCGAGCGCTGCGCGATCCCGACGCGCAATCCCGACACGCAGGAGAAGTGGCCGCAGCTGCTGCGCCACCTCACCGCGCACCATGGCATGGCGTTCGGTCTCAACGGCCGCGTCGTCGGCTCTGGGCGGATCGAGATCGGCGAGCAGGTGCAGGTGCTTTCCACTACAGGTTCGGGCGACAGCGGTCGATAACGGCTCCACCGACGCCCCGACAGGAGAGGTTCCGTTGCTTCGCATCGACGAGACCTCCGGGACGCTGGTCGCCCCCCAGGCCGGCGGCCTCGTCACGGAGAACAGCCCTGAGCGTGCCGAGCTGCTGACGCTGGTCAGCAGCTCGTGGGACGCCTTCGCCCACGAGCTGGGCCTGCCCAACCTTCGCCTCGTCGCCCGCGAGCCCGCCCCGGGCGTCGACCTGCTGGCCTTCGACGAGCAGTCCGGCCGCGCGGTCGTGCTGCACGTCACCGGCGAGACCGTCGAGTGGCAGATCGGCCGTGCGCTCGCCGCCGCCGCCGACGTCGCCGGCTGGGACGCCGCGCGCCTGTCCGGCGTGTCCGACGCGCTCGAGGCCGTCGTGCCCGGCGACTCGCCGCAGCTCGTCCTGGTGGCCGGCGGCTACGAGCCGCCCGCGCTCGCCGCCGTCGAGTGGCTGGCCCGCCGCCACGGCGTCGAGGTCTCCGCCTTCAGCGTCTCCGTCCTGCGGTTCGGCAACGAGCGGCTGCTGTCGGTGCACCGCGAGCCGCGCAGCGGCGAAGCGACCGACACCGCCGCCCAGGTGCAGTGGATGCTCACCGGCGCCCGGCCGGCCCCGACCGCCGAAGCGGCCGAGGCCCAGGCGCTCACGAGCGCGCCGCCGCCCGGCTCCTAGTTATTCGTCCAGCTCCAGGCGCGCGACCGACGGGTCGTGGTCGCTCGCCTGGTCGGCGAACTCCGCGTTGACGTGCACGACGTCGAAGGCGCGCAGCTTCGACAGCGTGTTGTTGGAGACCAAGATCTGGTCTAGGACCTGCGAGTTGCCCTCGAACACGTACGAGTAGCGCTCGGCCTTCGGCAGGCCGTGTAGGAGGCTGGTCATCACGCCGCCCTCGAGGATCTGCGTCGTCTCGGAGAACTCGAAGTCGTTGATGTCTCCGAGCACGATCACGTTCGCGCGGTGGTCGGCCGCCAGGACCTGGTCGACGAACGCGTTGACCGACGCGGCCTGCTGGTGGCGCGCGACCTCCGTCGAGCGGATCGGCGGCTGCCAGCGGCCGAACAGCGGATCGTCGCCACCCTTGGAGCTGAAGTGGTTGACGATCGCGATGAACCGCTGATCCCTCCACATGAACTCGCCGGCGAGCGGCTTGCGCGTCGCCACCCACGCCGGGTTCTGGGGATCGACGCGGCCGGGGCTCAGCGTCAGGCGCGCCTCGCCGCGCGACCGGAACACCTGCGTCGGCGTCGTGGCGTCGCCCTCGCCGCTGTCGACGAAGCGCAGGCCCCGCTCGGTGCGGAACAGGAAGCCGACACGGATGTTGCCGCCCGGCTGCCCGCCGTCGGCGTTGTTCTCCGGGTCGATCTGCCGGTACTCGTAGCGCGGGCCGCCGGCGGCGACGATGGCATCGATGAACGCCTGCCACGACAGCGATGCGTCGGTCGTCCCGTCGTTCGTGCCGCCGGTGTTGTCCTGCATCTCCTCGATGCCGATCAGATCCGGCGAGCGGAGGTTGTCGACGACTATCCGCGCGAGCCGCGGGATCGTCGGGGCGTCCGACGGGTCGAGGTTCTCCACGTTGAACGTGGCGATGCTCAGCTCGTTGCGGCGGGGCGCGGCCGTGGTCTCACGCTGGAGCCCGCCCGAGACGCGGGCGGGCGCCGTCCGCGGGAGCAGCTCGAAGTTGCCGAAGTCGTAGCTCAGCACGCCGACGGTGGCGCCCGGGAACCGGTCGCCGACGTTCGCGACGGGGGTCGCCGCGAGCAAGTCGTCGAACTGGATCCGCTCGGGGTTGAAATCGTTCGGCGCGATCACCACACCGCCACGGCTCGTCCGCGGCCCGGCGTTCGCCCCGTTGTCCGCGACGACGAAGATCTCGCCGAAGTCGTTGCGCGGCCCGACGGCCACCGCGTCGTTGACCTGCAGCACCATGCTCTCGAGGCTCTCGTAGAAGTCGATGCCGTCAGTGGTCGGCTGGAACAGGCCGCTCGTCTCCACGCTCCCGTTGGCGTCGTCGTCGATCACCTCGCCGGGCGGCACGCGGCCGCCGTTCCCGACCACGGTCGGCGCGATCGCCGCGCCCGGACCGGCCGGGTACACCGTGGCGTTGTCGAGCTGGGTGAGCGTCAGGTTGTCGGTGTTGACGCCGCCGGGGCGGAACTCAAAGATCCGGCCCGACACGGTCACGCCGGCGCCCTGCGCGACGGTCGGCGCCGACGACGTGAAGACGAAGATCGCCTCGGAGGTCGCCGGGTCGGCGTCCGGGCTCGGGTCCTGCATCCAGAAGCCGTTGTTGCGCGTCGCCGTCACGACGCCCGGCACGAACGAGGTCCGCTGCCCGGCGAGCGGCGACAGGTGCGCCGTCCCCTGGATCTCGCGGATCCGGTACGTGGGAGCGATCGTGGTGAACGAGAAGACGTGGTCCGCCGCCATCTGGTCGGGCGGGTCGTTGACGTCGGTGTCCGACACGTTCGCGGCGCGCACGGTCACCGTGCACGTCTCGTTGAGCGCGAAGTCGGTGGCGGGGTCAAGCGTGTAGGTCTGCGGACCACCGGTCACCGCTGCCGTATGCGCGCCGGACGACGAGCACGAGATCGAGTACCAGTCGCCGGTGGCCGACACGTCCTCGCTGAAGGTGATACTCACGTTGGAGTCGAGCGCGACGTCGGAGGCGTTGTTCGCCGGCGTGGTGGAGGTCACTCGCGGCGCCTGGTCGGCGTCGCAGAACTTCCTCGCGGTCAGGCTGTTGCGCGGCGCAGTGGCGAGCGCGTCGAAGTCAGCGGCGTTGTCGTCCGTGTCGGTGCACCCGCCGCCCTCGCGCTGCGCCGAGGTCGTGTTGGAGAGCGTCGGCGCCGCGCCGCTCCCCTCGAAGAAGTTGGCGTTGCCGTAGCCGACGAGGTCGACGATCCGCGCGAGCTCACCGGGCGTGCAGGGGTCCGAGCCGCCGTTGCAGTTGAGCGACGTCGTGCCCGTCGCGAGCGCGACCTTGCCCGCGCCGCCCGCCATCGGAATCGGCGTCGGATCCACGAGGTCCGGCGTCAGCGGCGCGCCGACCGCCGCCGTACTCGCCTCTTGCACCAAGAAGTAGCGCTCCGGCTGGATCGTCCCCGACAGCTCGGTGAGCTGGGTCGCGCTCGCGCCGAGGTTCCCCGTGCCCGTCGCGCTGGCGTACTGGAGCGACATGCCGGTAAGCGGGATCGGCTCGTCGCCCCGGTTGAAGATCTCGATGAAGTCGTGGGTGTGGCTCGCGCCGCTGTTCCCGCCTCCCCCGTAGACCTGGCTGATGACGAGGTCCTGCGTGGCGGCCGAGGCTGGTGCCGCGAAGGCGAGTGTGACCGCGAGGGCTGCAAGGAGGGCGCGCATGTCCCGCACCATATTCCTCGAAGGGGTCCCGATGTGAAGATTGTTAGAGCGCTTGGACTTCGGCCAGCACTTCGCCGACCGAGGCCTTGGCGTCGCCGAACAGGAGCGCGGTTTTCTCGTTGTAGAAGAGCGGGTTGTCGATGCCCGCGAAGCCGCTGTTCATCGAGCGTTTGAGCACGATCACGCTGCCGGCCTTGTCGACGTCGAGGATTGGCATGCCGTAGATCGGCGAGTCGGCGACGGTACGGGCCGCGGGGTTCGTGACGTCGTTGGCGCCGATCACGAGCGCGACGTCGGTGCGTGCGAACTCGCCGTTGATGTCGTCCATCTCCTTGAGCTTCTCGTAGGGGACGTCGGCCTCGGCGAGCAGGACGTTCATGTGGCCGGGCATGCGGCCAGCGACCGGGTGGATGCCGTACAGCACCTCGATGCCGCGCTTCTCGAGCAGGGCGGCGAGGTCGGCGACCGCGCGCTGCGCCTGGGCGACCGCCATCCCGTACCCGGGCACGACCACCACGAGCCGCGCGTACGAGAGTTGGATGGCGACGTCGGCGGCGCTCGTCGAGCGCACGGTGCCGCCTTCCTCCCCACCGCCGGTCAGAGCCGGGCCGCCCGCGCCGAGCCCACCGAAGAAGACATTGCCGATCGAACGGTTCATGGCCTCGGCCATCTGGCGGGTGAGGATCGAGCCGGAGGCGCCCACGAGCATGCCGCCCACGATCAGCGCGGTGTTGTCGAGCGCCAGGCCGGCCGCGGCGGCGGACAGCCCGGTGAAGGCGTTGAGCGTGGAGATCACGACCGGCATGTCGGCGCCGCCGATCGGGAGCACGGCCAGCACGCCGAGCGCGCCGGCGGCGAGGAGGATGAGCCAGAACAGCAACTCGTCCTCACTTCCGGCGGCGATGACCACCGCGAGCGCGACGGCGGCGACGGCGAGCAGGCCGTTGACCGCCTTCGGGATGCGGAAGCGCCCCTTGAGCGACTCCTGCAGCTTCAGGAACGCGACGTTCGAGCCCCAGAACGAGATCGAGCCGATGATCGCGGCGAACAAGATGGGGATCAGCTCCTCGAGCTCCGGGTTGCCGCCCACCTCGAGTGCTTCGCGGTACTCGACCACGCTGATCAGCGCCACCGCGCCGCCGCCGACGCCGTTGAACAGCGCCACCATCTGCGGCATCGCGGTCATCTTCACGTTGCGCGCCGCGGGCACCCCGACGGCCGTGCCGACCGCGATCCCGACCGCAATCAGCGGCCAGTCGCCGATCTCGTCGTTGAGCAGTGTCGCGATCACCGCGATCGCCATGCCCACGGCGGCCACCAGGTTCCCGCGCACCGCCGTGCGCGGACCGCGCAGCATGTGCAGGCCGACGATGAACAGCGCAAAGGCGACGATGTAGAGCGCGACGATCAGGTCATCCATCGCGTTTGCGCCCCTTGAACATCCCCAGCATGCGGTCGGTGACGAGGAACCCGCCGACGACGTTGATCGTGCCGAAGGCGATCGCCACCACGAGCAGCAGGTCCTCGAGGAAGCCGTCGGCGGGGCCGACGAGCAGCAGCCCGCCGAGCACGACGATCCCGTGGATCGCGTTGGTGCCCGACATCAGCGGCGTGTGCAGCGTGTTCGGCACCTTCGAGATCACCTCGAAGCCAACGAAGGCCGCGAGGACGAGGATCGCCAGCTCGGTCAGGAGGTCCATCCGGCCGCCTTCCGTGCACCCTCGTGGACGATCTCGCCGTCGCGCGTCACGCACGCCCCCTTGATGACCTCGTCCTCCCAGTCGAGCTCGAGCGCCCCCTCCTCGCCGCTCATCAACTCGAGCAGCGAGAGCACGTTGCGCGCGTAGAGCGAGGAGGCGTGCTCGGCCATGCTCGACGGCACGTTCAGCGGCGCGGCGATGACCACGCCGTTGTCGGTGGTGTACGTCTCCCCGGGCCGCGTCAGCTCGCAGTTGCCGCCCGCCTCCGCCGCCAGGTCGACGATCACGCTGCCGTGCTTCATGCCGTTCACGGCATCGGCCGAGATCAGCTTGGGCGCCGGGCGGCCGGGAACAAGCGCGGTCGTGACGATCACGTCGGAGCGCGCCATCTGCTCGGTGAGCGCCTGGCGCTGCGTCTCCTGCTCCTCGGGCGTCAGCTCGCGGGCGTAGCCGCCGGAGCCCTCGGCGTCGCCCAGCCCTTCGACCTCGAAGAACTTCGCCCCCAGCGACTCGATCTGCTCCTTGACGGCCGAGCGCACGTCGAAGCCGGTGACGACGGCGCCGAGGCGCCGCGCGGTGGCGATCGCCTGCAGCCCGGCGACCCCGGCGCCCAGCACGAGCACCTGGGCGGGCGGGATCGTGCCCGCGGCCGTCATCAGCATCGGCAGGAAGCGCTGCATCTCCTGGGCGGCGATCAGCACCGCGCGGTAGCCCGCGACCGTCGCCTGCGAGGACAGCGCGTCCATCGACTGCGCGCGCGAGATGCGCGGGATCGCCTCCATCGCGAAGGCCGTGGCGCCGGTGCGGGCGATCGCCGACACGTTCTCGCCGTCGCTCAGCGGGGCGAGGAAGCCGATCAGCACGTGCTCGCTGGTGAGCTGGTCGGGCGGGCCCGGCGCAACCCGCGCGATGACGTCGGCGCGCCAGGGGTCGCCGACCGAGGCGCCCGCCTCGGTGAAATCGCCGTCGGGCACGCCGGCTCCCGCCCCCGCGCCCGCCTCGATCACGACCTCGTGGCCGGCGCCGGACAGGCGCCGGACCACGTCCGGCACGAGCGCCACCCGCCGCTCACCGTCGGCCGTTTCCTTCGGAACGCCGATCCGCATCCGCGCAGGACCGTATACGACGCGCCGCAGGCCAAGCGCCGCCGCGCGCGCCGTCGGTCATCCCTGCGGCGCGGATCTCGTTGCGGCCGGCGGCTCACATCAGCGCGGAGACGAGCGCGCCGGCCGCGGGGACCTGCGAGGCGGCCGCGAGCGCCGAGCGCCGCGGCGACGCCTTGGCGATCTCCGGCAGCGCCTGGCGGGCGCGCTCGGCGGCGGGTGTCGCGGTTGCGCTTGCGGTCGGGGTCGCCGTGGCGCCCGGCGCGACGCTCGTCGTCGAGCCAGCGGCCGCGCGGGCTCGGCGCACCGGCTTGAGCGGCAGCGTCTTGCGGGCGAGCGCGGCGACCGCCTGGGCGGTGACCCAGACGGGCGTCTGGCGGCTCGAGCGCGAGTAGCGGACCTCGCCGTTGGCGGCGGTCAGCGACCGCAGGTAGCTCATCGGGTCGCGCGAGCCGTTGCGGCGGACCCGGCTCGGCTCGCGGCCGGCGGCGAGCAGGCCCTGGACGGCCCATGCGGTCGACTGCGCGTTCGACGGCCCGCCCGGGATCAGCGCGAAGCCGCCGTCAGACGCCTGGTTGCGGACGACGAACCGCGCGGCCCGCCGGACGACGTCACGATCGCGCCAGCCGGCGACGGCGAGCGCCTGCAGCGCGGCGCCCGTGTCGTCGATCCCCGACGGGCCGCCGCGACCCGCGAAGTTGAAGCCGCCATCGGCGTTGACCTGGCGGGCGATCCAGTCTGCCGCGCGCTGGACCGCGCGGTCGCCTCCCGGCCTCCCGGCCGCCCGCAGCCCGAGGATCGCGAACGCGGTCGTGTTCACCCGGCCGCCGAACGAGCCACCGCGGCGCTGGCGGTCGAGCACCGCCCGCTCGAGGTTGCGGCCGCCGATCCGCGGCGGGAGCCCGGCGGCGCGCAGCACCAGGATCGTCCGGTTGAGCTCGCCGAGGTCGTTCAGCTCGCGCGCGTGCGCGCGCATGTAGGCGACGGCGTTCGGCGACCCGGCGTCGCGCGGGTTGCGGCCCGCCGCGGCGACCCCCAGCGCCGCCCAGCCTGAGTAGAGCTGCGACGAGGGCTGCCCCGCGGTCCCGCCCCAGCCGCCGTCGGAGTTCTGGGCGCGCAGCAGGTACTGCTCGGAGCGATCGGCTGCCGCTGCGTCGGCCTGGGAGGCGTCCGCCGCAGGCGGCGCCCCGCTCCCGACGACGACGGCGAGCAACAGGCCGGTCGCCGCCACCGGCACCCAGTGGACCTCGAAGCGCGTCCGATAGCGGGCCAGCGCGCGCACGAGGGCCGGGCCGAACGCGACGCAGAACAGCACGCTGCCGGCGGCGTGAGCGAGGTCGAACGGCAGCGACGTCGCGGAGATCGCCAGCAGCTTGGCGAGCGTGTGGTCGCCCGAGTACGTGACCCACATGTAGAGGTTCATCACCACCCCGAACGCCAGCGACGCGATCGCGCACGCCGCGGCGAGCGGCAGCCGCGCGAGCTGGCGACCCGCGACGCGGGCGAGCACGGCGCCGCCGACGCCGACCCCGCCCCAGGCCACCATCTGCCACGGCGTCCAGGGGCCCTGGCCGAAGAAGAGGTTCGACGCGAGCGCGGCCACGGCCCCGACGGCGAACCCGGGAGCGCCGCCGAGGACATAGCCGGAGATGAGCACGATGTCGGTGGTCGGCTTGACGTTCGGCAGCGGCGCGAAGGCGATCCTGCCGAGCGCGGCGAGCGCCGCCAGCGTCGCCACGAGCGCGATCACTCGCGCCGTCGGGTGCGCCCGCTCGTACCACGCGAAGCCCACGGCGAGCGCGACCGCAAGGATGGTGAACGAAGCGGCGACCCAGCTCACGCGACAACCTCCGCGGCGCGCGGGACACGCCGCGTGTCGTTCCGGTTCATCTGACGACCTCCGCAGCGGAGCGCGACACCCGACGTGTCGATCCGGTTCATCCGACGACCTCCGCGACGCGGAGCAGGGCTGCGCCGCTCTCCGGGTCGAGCGCGCCGCCCGCGCCGCCGAGCACGCGCGCGGTCTGCGTGGCGAAGTACCAGCCGCCGCCCAACACCTCGGCGATCGGGGCGTCGGCCACCGGGCGGCCCTCGCCGAGCAACACCGCGCGCTCGGCCCAGGCGGCGGCGAACTCGGCGTCGTGGGTCGCCACCAGGACGGCGGTGCCGCCGGCGGCCAGCTCGCGCAGCCGGGCTGCCAGCCGGGCGCCGTGGCCACGGTCCATCCCGCGCGTGGGCTCGTCGAGGCAGACGGCGACGGGCGGCTCGCCGCTTGTCAGCACAAGCTCGAGCGCGAGCCGCTGCCGCTCGCCGCCCGAGACGTCCCGCGGATGGCGATCGGCGAGCTCGCCCGCCGCCGGCAGGTCGTCGCCGATGCGGTCGTGCAGGAAGTAGTCGCCCGGGTTCTGGAGCAGCAGGGCCACCCGCCCGGCACGCACGACCTTGCCGCGCGTGGGCTCGAGCAGGCCGGCGAGCAGCCGCAGCAGTGTCGACTTGCCCGCCCCGTTGCGCCCCAGCAGCGCCACCGCCTCGCCGGGCGCGAGCGCCAGATCGACGCCGCGCAGGATCGCCGGCCCGGACGAGATCTCGTACCACGCGCGCCGCAGCGCGACAACAGGGGTCTGACCCCGGCCGGGGTCCGACCCCTTGGCTCCCTCCGACGGACGCAGAAACCGCGTGACAGCGCCAAGAACTCCCGAGGGGTCTGACCCCTCCTGCGGGGCGACAAGCCCTGAGGGGTCAGACCCCTCCAGGGCAGCGAGGCGGTCGGCGAGCGCTTGGCGGGCCGCCTTGACCGTGGCCGGGCGCTCCGAGATGCCGGCCAGCGCGCAGAGGCGGGTGACCGGCGGCTGGAGCTCGGGCGGTGCCCAGGCGGCGAACGCGTCCGGCGGGCCGTCGAAGGCGATCTCGCCCGCGTGCAGCGCCAGCACGCGGTCGGCGGCCGGCAGACAGCGCTCGAGCCGGTGCTCGGCCAGCAGCACGGCCGTCCCCCACTCCTCGTTGATGCGCCGCAGCACGCCCAGCAGCTCGTCGCCGGCCACCGGATCGAGCTGCGAGGTCGGCTCGTCGAGCAGCAGCACTCGCGGGCGTCCGGCGAGCGCGGCTCCCAGCGCCACCCGCTGCAGCTCCCCGCCGGACAGCTCGTGCGTCGAGCGATCGAGCAGCGCAGCGATCCCGAGCGCCAGCGCCGCCTCCTCGACCCCGCGAGCGACCGCCGCCGCGCTCCAGCCGCGGTTCTCGAGCGGGAACGCGAGCTCCGACCGCACGGTGCCCATCACGACCTGCGTCTCCGGGTCCTGGAACAGCGTGCCCGCGACCGCCGAGAGCTCGGCCGGGCCGTGGTCGCGCGTGTCGAGACCGCCGCAGGCGAGCCGGCCCGCGAACGTGCCGCCGTGGAAGTGCGGCACGAGGCCCGCGGCCGCGCGCAGGAGCGTCGACTTGCCCGAGCCGGACGCGCCCGCGAGCACCACGAACTCGCCGGGCTCGACGGTCAGCGACACATCCCGCAGCGAGGGCCGGTCCGCGCCGGGATACCGGTAGGTGACGCCGTCGACGGCGAGGGCGAGGCCGGGAGTGACCCCCGTGCGATCGATCGCGCTCACCCGATCCCCCGGCGGTCGGCGAACGGGAGCAGGGCGCACGCGGTCAGGGCCGCGGCGAGGCCGAGCTGCGCGGCGCCGAGCGAGGCCTCGGTGCGCGGGTACGGCTCGAAGCCCTCCCAGCCGCCAAGCCCGGCGGCCACCGCCAGCGCCGCCACGGCCAGCGCAGACACCGCGAAGGCGACGTCGTGGCGGGAGACCGGCCGGCGGCGGCGCTGCAGGCGCCCGCCGGCGCCGAAGCCGCGCACCTCGAGCGTGGCGGCCACGTCGGTCGCCCGATCGAGCGCGCCTGCGGTCACCGCGCGCAGCACGCCGAGCCGCGGCGGCCGGTCGGTCAGCGTGCGCTGGGCGTCGGCCAGCCGGCGCCCGTCGCGGGCGAGGACCGGCATCAGGCGCGTCGCCAGCGCTGCGGTGACGCCCGCACGCAGCGAGCGGCGGCGGAGCGCGCGCAGCAGCTCGTCGGCGTCGACCGCCGCGGTCAGCAGCGCCGCGGCGGCGATCAGCGCCACCGCCCGCAGGCCGAGCACGCCGCCGTAGGCCAGCGCCTCTGCCGTCACGTCGAGCTGGCCGAGCGGCGGCACCGAGCCGCCGCGGAACAGCACGGTCAGGCCCTCGCGCGTGACGAGCGCGTTCACGACCGCGATCGCCGCCCCGAACGGCAGCGCCCACAGCACGGCGCGGACGACGAAGCGGCCCGCGTGGGCGGCGGCGGCCGCGGCCAGCGTGGCGGCGAGCACGGTGCCCACCAGCAGCGGATGCTCGAACGACAGCGCCGCCAGCCCGAGCGTCACGCACCACAGCGCACCGACACCCGCCCGCGCCGCGCTCAGCGGGCTCGCCGAAGCGCCGCCGCCCAGGGCGCGATCCCAGCCCGGGCTCACGGCCCACACCTCACAACGCGGCGGATGCCGGTCGCGGCGCGATCCCAGCTCCGGCTCACGGCGGGGTCGTCTCCGCGCCGGTGACGGGCAGCGGGACGTCGCGGCCCGCCTCGACCGCGACCGCAAAGCGCTGCTCGAGGCGCTCCTCGGTGAGCGCCGCGGCCGCCGACGCCACGCCGACCTCGTCGGTGCCGGTGACGATCCAGGTCGGCGCCTGGCCCTCGACGGTCGTGGCGGCGACGAGCCCCGAGCCGGCTCGCAGCGTCCGCACCGGCTGGCCGTCGGCGTCGAGCACGACGATGGCGTCGCCGGTGCCGGTCGGCCGGGCGAACACGCCGGTCGCCGCCGGGCCGCGCTCGAGCCGGCGGGCGATGGCGTCGCGCCGCACGTCGGCCCAGCGGCCGACGATCACGCGCAGCACCTCCTCCCCCGGCGACTGCTCGAGCACCGCGCGCGGCACCGCCTTCACGCCCGAGTCCAGCAGGCGGGTGGTGACCTCGTCGCACGAGCGCTCGGCATCGCCGGCGCAGACCAGGCGGACGGGGAAGCGCTTGCCCTCGAGGCCGGTCGCGAACGGCTCGGGGAACGAGCCGACCACGGCCGGGACGCGCTGCGCGGCCTCCCAGTTGTGGTGGTCCCACCACACGCGCTCGCCGGCCGACACGCGCCGCTCGGCCGCCCCCACGGGCGCCTCGATGCCGTTCACGTAGTAGAACCAGTCGACCCGGCGGCCGTCGGCGCGACCGCCGCCGATGCCGTCGATCTCCTGCACGAACCCGCCGCCGTAGCGCGTGTCGACCTCGTAGCGATCCTGCAGCAGCCGCATCACGGTGTCGCCGTCGGTCGCGGTCTCCTGCTCGGCGCCCTCGTGCAGCGCCTCGCCGCCGAAGTCGCGCGTGACGGTGAGCGTGGCGTCGCCGCGCGTGGCGCCCTCGCCGAAGCCGCAGCCCGCCGCAAGCGCGGCAACCGCAAAGAGCGCGAGGAGGAGCGGCCACCTCATCGCACCGTCACCGGGAGAGGGAACGCGCGCACGAAGCCGGCTCGGCTCGCCGTCAGCCGCAGGCGGCCGGTCTGCGGGCCGACGGTGAGTACCGCCACGCCCTGCGCGTCGGTCGTCGCGGTGGCCGAGCCGAGCCGGACGGCCGCGCCCGCGGTCGCAATACCGCGCCCGTAGTCGTCGTAGCCGCGCACCGTCACGCGCAGCGCCTCGCCAACGCGGGTGGTACGACGCGCCGGCCGCGCCTCGAGCGTCCGCTGGCACGTCCCCGACGCCTGCTGCTCGCACCAGAACCACGTCACCCGCTGGCCGTGGCGCAGCCGGCGGCCGGTGCCGAACGAGCCGGCCGGGTCCGCGGCCGCGGCCGTCCCGGCACGGCGACCGACCTTGTAGACCCAGCCGCCGTTCCCCTTCTCGCGCTCGCGACCCACCTTGGCAACGTAGAGGCCGCCGGCGGCGTCCGGGTCACGACCGCAGCGCGCGTAGTCGCGGATGCCCAGCCGCAGCCGGGCGGCGGCGAGCACCGCCAGCGGCGTGCGGGCGCCCACGCGGCAGCGGCGCGCGCCGACCTTCACCGTGCGCGCCTTGAGCCGCACCTCCTTGGGCGCGCGCAGCGCCCGCTCCTTGCCGACGACCATCACGTCGACGCTGGCGGCGTCGGCCGGAGCCGCCGCCACCAGCGCGGCGAAGAGAATGGGCAGAGCGGCCCTCATCGGACCCGGAAGACCACCTTGTTGCGTGCCCGCTCGAGGCTGTCGCGGTTGCCGGCGCGGTCGACGGCGATCGCCTCGAGCACGTACCGGCCGGGCGCGAGCCGCGCGGGCAGGAGATAGCTCCAGCGGCCGCGCTCGGGATCGACGGCGAACGGCGCCTTGGCGCCGCACGAACGGCGGACGAAGCGCTCGACCGTCGCCGAGTACGTCGAGCAGCGGCCCTCACGCTTGCGCCGCAGGCTGACCAGCACCTCGCGCACGCCCGCCGGGTCGGTGGCCACGCGGCCGCGCAGCTCGCGGGGCCCTCGCTCGTAGTCGGCGCCGTGGCGGATGCCCGTGACGCGGGCGAGCGGCGCGGTGCGATCGCTGGAGCCGCCGCACGGCCGCTTGGTCACGCACACGCGCAGCCGGTTGGACCGGATCGCGCCCGTCCGGGTGGCCTTGAGGTCGACGAACGCGCGCCGGCCGGGAGCGTCGAGCGTGACCGTGCCGCCGGCGCCCGTGAGCTGGCCGTCGACTTCGGCCCCGGCGACCGGCTGCCCGGTCGACGCGTCGGCGACCAACACGCTGAACTCCCGGTTCGGCCGCGCGCGTCGGGGACCGAACAGTGCGAGGAGGATCTCGCTGCCGTCGGCGTAGGCGAACAGCACGTCGTCGCCGTCCTCGACCGGGTCCGCACACGCGCCGAAGCTCGCGAACTGGCCGTTCTCGTACTCGGCCAGGAAGCGACCGCTCCCCGAGTCGAACGCCACCGACTCGCCGTCGATCGTCTCGAACGTCGCGCCCAGGCTCTCGAACCAGTCGCCGGTCATGGAGAACGGCGCGCGCTTGGCGGCGGCAGCCAACACGGCGCCGCGGGTGGGCACCGGCGTCGTACTGCTGCCGCCGACGGTGGTGCCGTCGCAGCGGTGCGTGACGGTGTCGTCGGTGAACCGGAAGCCGCGCACGTCGGTCGTCACCGGGCCTTCGAAGATCGTGCGCGTGGGACCTTCGATCCGGAGGTCGACGGTGACCGGCTCGGCTGCGGCCGGCGCCGCGACGGCGACGACTAGACCGGCAGCGAGGCCGGCGGCGATTCGGAACTTCATGGGTTGAGCCACCCCTTTCCGCGAGGGCGAATCGGCTTGGGGTCGGAGGGAGGTCTCCTGGCTCCCGGGCCTACCGTTTCGCGCCTTCCCGGTTCGCGTCGCGACACCAGTGGCTGCGGAATCGCCCTAGGGGGCGATTCCGTCGGGGAATGGCCTGGCGGCCATTCCCCCGTGCGATTGGCTTCCCCGGTCACAGTGGCGGGTCCGCGCCGGTCTCTCACCGGCTTCCCTGTCCACCGACCTGATTGTCAGGGCCCATGCTATACCGCCCCGAGGTCATGACGGTCAACCTCACGCGGATCTACACGCGGCTCGGCGACGGGGGCGAGACGCACCTCGGCGACATGAGCCGCGTGCCGAAGACCGACCCGCGGATCGAGGCGTACGGGACGGTCGACGAGCTCAACGCCGCGATCGGCGTGGCGCTGGCGCTGCCCGGGCTGCCCGAGCGGTTCACCGGCTGGCTGCAGCGGATCCAGAACGATCTGTTCGACGTCGGAGCCGACCTCTCGGTGCCGCTCGGCGACGACCGCTCGCGGCTGCGGGTGGCCGGCGAGCAGACCGCGTGGCTGGAGCAGGCCTGCGACGAGGTCAACGCCGAGCTGCCGGCCCTGAAGTCGTTCGTGCTCCCGGGCGGGTCGGGGGGCGCCGCGCAGCTGCACGTGTGCCGGACGGTGTGCCGGCGGGCCGAGCGGCGGGTGATCGCGTGCGGCGACGCCGTGAGCGCCGAGTGCGTGCGCTACCTGAACCGCCTCTCCGACCTCCTGTTCATCCTGTCGCGGGCCGCCAACGTGGCCGCGGGCACCGAGGAGCCGCTGTGGGAACCGGGCCGCTACCGCTGAGCCAGAACGGGCTCTTCCCGGCCGAGCACCGCGCGCTGCGCGAGCTGTACGCCACCGGGCGCCATCTGGCGAGCCACTGGGAGCGGCTGGGCTCGCGTCTCGGGGGCGAGCCTGCCGAGGTGCTGTCGCGAGGCGCCGCGGCGGCGCGCGAGATGCTCGGCGAGCTGGCCGGGCTGACCGCGGTCCACAACCTGCACGGCGAGCCCGCGGCGCAGGGTGCCGGCGGGCAGCTCGCCCACCTGCGCGGGGCCGCCGATCTGCTGCTCGAGCGCAACCAGGCCGTGCGCGGTGCGGTGCTCGAGGCCGCCTACGTGGGCGTGCTGCTCGGGTACCTCGCCGAGCTGGCGACCGCACGGGGCGACGACGATCTCGCCGCGTGGGAGCGCCGCTGGGAGGGGCGGCTGCGGGAGCTCGAGGGCGCCGCACGCGGCGTGGCGGTCGCCGAGGGGCGCTCGCCGGAGCGTGCGATCGAGCCGGCGAACGACTCCCGGATGGGCCGGGCCGGGCATTCCGTCGCGGCCGCGCTGGGGACCGTCGGCGAGGCGTTCGACGCCTCCGTCGTCGGGCGTGCCGTCCGGCGCCGCCGCGGCGGCTGACCTCAACCTCCCCGCCGCAACCGCAGCCGGACAGCCTCGACCGCAGGCGGAGCGGCCATCAGCTGCCACCCCCGCGGCGACAGTGCGTACAGCGCGCCGTTCTCCCGCAGCACGATCCGGCCCTCGGGCGTGGTCGCCAGGGGAGCCTCGCTCAGCGGCCAGTCGCCGTACCCGCCCAGCCGCTCGATCGCCCGCCGGATGTCGCGATGGCGGACGCCGCGCTCGAGCAGCGTGTGCACGATCGCGGCCTCGGCGACGTCCTCGACGCTGTACACGTGCGGGCGCTCCGCGGACTGGGACGGGCGGATGTAGCCCCACCGCGCCCACTGGCCGATCGTGTTCCCGGAGACGCCGGCCAGCTCTCCAGCCTCACCCGCGAGGAAATGCCCGTGCACTTTGGCCACGGGTCAAGATATGCCCGGCCCAGGCCTGCTTGGCAAGCCCGGGCCGGGTTTCAGGGGTACGCGTCGGTGGCGCCGGCGACCGGACTGCTCAGCCGCCGGTGACCTCGACGTACCGCAAGCTCACCTGGCCGACGGCGATCCAGTCGCCGTCCTTGAGGCTGGCCTCGCTCACCCGCTCGCCGTTGACGTAGATGCCGTTCAGGCTCCGGTCGTCGAGCAGCACCGCCTGGCCGCCGCGATGCACGAGCACCGCGTGCCGGCGGGAGACGGAGACGTCGTCGAGCAGGATGTCGGACGCCGGGCTGCGGCCGATGTGCAGGGTCTGGCCGTCTCGCTCGCCGAGCGCGTACAGCACGAGCTCGCCCTTGTCGTCGGCGGCGAGGTAGCGGCCCGGGGCGGCCTTGAGGACCGTCGCGGCGGCCTGCGGGCTGTCCTCGTCCGGAACCGCATGCAGCGGCCGGGTCTCCTGCGTCGGGGCCTCCGTGCGGAGTGCGGCGAGGGCATCGCTCATGCGTGGGATCCTTCTGGCCATTTCCAAGCGGGAAATAAATGTGACCGCAACCCGAATGCAAGATGTGCGCGTGCGGACAATTCGCGCGATTGCAGGCGCAATCGGTCGGCGGTTCGAGTTACGCGCGCGCGGGTGGGAGCCGCACGAGCTCCATGAGGATCGAGTCGACCCATTCGTGGGTGTGCGGGTCGCGCCACGAGGACTTCATCACGCCTACCCGGCGGAATCCGGCCTTCTCGTAGCAGCGGACCGCCGCGACGTTGTCCGCCGCCGGGTCGATCGTCACGCGGTGATGGCCGCGCTCCGTCAGCAGGTACTCGACGAGCGTCTCGAGCGCGTCCGTCCCGATCCCGGCGCCGTGCCGGTCGGCGTCGACGAAGATGTCCACCCACGCGTGCCGGAAGTCCTCCTCCGGCTCCTCCCCGTACTGGATCATCCCGACGGTCATGCCGTCCACGAGGATGCACATCCGCGTCGCCTCAGGGTCGTCGGAGAGCGGGAACTCGTCCTCGAGCGGACCCCACCAGCGGGCGACCTCGGGAGCCGCGTGCAGGCGACGCAGGTCGTCGGCATCACCCTCGTGCATCGGCCGCAGGGTCACGTGCCTGCCCGTGAGCGTCGGTCCGGCGGAGATGCGCACGACCCTGATCATGGCGACTCCGTCTTGCGAAGTGAACGCGCGTTACGTACGCGCCACGAATGTTGATGGGAGCTCCAGGACGGGTAACACCGGAATATGGCGGGTTTGAATGCTGCAGGCGCGCGGCGACTCGGTGCCGCCGCGGTTGCGGCCGTTGCCGGCCTCGTGCTGGGTGCCGGGCTGTTCGAGGGCGAGTCTTCGCTGGCCACGATCCCAGCCGCGACAGGAACGGTCGACGCCGGCGCGGAGAACGTGATCGTCCGTTTCGAGCCGGGAACGCTGTCGGGCGAGCGCGCAGATGCCCGGGAGCGTGCCGACGTACGCCTCGAGGAGGCCCTGCCGCTGCCGAACACCCAACTCGTCGCGCCGGAGGGCGGCCAGTCGCCCGCCGAGGCCGCGGAGCGACTCGAGCGTTCGCCGAACGTCCTCTACGCCGAGCCCGACGTCCCGCGCCGGGCGTTCGCGGTCGTCCCGAACGATCAGTACTTCAACCGGCAGTGGAGCCTGAACAACACCGGGCAGTCGGTGGCCGGCACCGCGGGCACGGTCGACGCCGACATCGATGCCCCCGAGGCGTGGCAGATGACGACCGGGAGCGCCGCGGTGACGGTGGCGGTGATCGACTCCGGGGTCCAGCTCGACCATCCCGACCTCGCCGCGGGCATCTGGCGCAACCCCGGCGAGTCCGGCGACCGACGGGAGTACAACGGGGCGGACGACGACGGTAACGGCCTGGTCGACGACTGGCGCGGCTGGGACTGGGTCGACGCCGACAACGATCCCGGCGACGCGAATGGCCACGGGACCCACGTTGCGGGCACGGTCGGGGCTCGTGGCAACGACGGGCGCGGCGTCGCGGGCGTCGCATGGAACGTCTCGCTGATGCCGCTGCGCACGCTCGGCGCGGACGGCTCCGGCTACGTGTCGGACGTGATCCGCGCGTACCGCTACGCGGGTGCGCGCAAGGCGCACGTGGTCAACGCGAGCCTCGGAGGCGGCAGCTTCTCGCGCGCCGAGCAGGACGCGATCGCCGCCGCTCCGCAGACGCTGTTCGTGGTCGCGGCCGGCAACGACGGCGTCGACAACGACCGCGAGCCCGCATATCCCTGCAACTACGCACTCGCCAACGTCGTCTGCGTGGCGGCGACCGACCAGCGCGACCGCCTGGCGGACTTCTCCAACTTCGGGGCAACGATGGTGGATCTCGCGGCGCCGGGCGTGAACATCGCGAGCACGTATACGGGCGGCGGGTGGGCGTATCTCTCGGGTACCTCGATGGCGACGCCGCACGTGGCGGGCGCCGCGGCGCTGGCATGGGCGCGGGCCCCCGCGGCGACGGTCGCGCAGGTGCGCGCCGCGCTGCTGGGCTCGGTGGAGCCCCGGCCGGCGCTGCTCGGCCGGACGGTCACCGGCGGCGTGCTCAACGCAGCCCGGGTCCTGACGAGCATCGACCCGGCCGCCGCGCCGGCGCCCAGCGCACCGATCACCCCCGCCCCCGCGCCCGCTCCGTCGCTCTCCCCCGGTGCCGGTAGCGACACGACGGCGCCGGCGCTGCGCGTCGCGGTGCCCACCCGGCAGGCCGTCGGGCGGGCTGTGACCCGAGGAGTCCTGGCCCGCGCGACCTGCTCGGAGTCGTGCACCTTGCGGACCCGGCTGCTCATCTCCCGGCGCACGGCGAGACGCGTCGGGCTGCGCGCGGGCCGCGACGGAGCAGTCGTGGCCCGCGCACGCACGGGAGCGGCGGCGGGCCGCCGCACGACCATCCGCACCCGCGTGTCGCGAACTGCCGGCGCACGCCTGCGGCGCGCCCGGACCGTCACGCTCCGGCTCGAGATCCGAGCGATCGACGCCACCCGCAACACGCGCGTCGTCACGCGGCGGGTCACATTACGGCGCTGACGGACGAGGAGTGGATGCCGACACCTAGGGTCATTGCGCGCAGCCGCGGGTGTGCACGACCCTTGCTCCGGTGACACGACGAGGCCGAAAGGAGCCGGGAATGTCGAATCAGCAGCAGGAGGCGTGGGGCGGCGAGGTGCAGATGCCGCGGTGGCTGCGGCGGGTGCTCCGGCGTCCCGAGCCGCTCGGCCCGACCGCGGAAGCCGCCCACGAAGCGCGGACGCCCCAGTCCGGACCCTCGGTGCTCGAAAACGCCAACCGAGCGTCCGTCGGAGCGATGGCCGACCTCTACCGCGAGGGCCGCACGAAGCGCCGCTAGAACGACGAAACCCGGCTTCGAGCCGGGCTTCCCGAGGTACCGCTACGGGGATTCGAACCCCGGTTTCCGCCGTGAGAGGGCGGCGTCCTAGTCCCCTAGACGATAGCGGCGGGTGACTGCGCCGTCGGGCAGTTTAGCGCCCGCCTTCGGGCCTTTCGGGCATGCGGCTGAGAGGACTCGAACCTCCACGGGGTTGCCCCCACGAGCACCTGAAGCTCGCGTGTATACCAATTTCACCACAGCCGCCTGAGCGGCTACTTTAGCGACAGCGTCCGTTCCCTGAGGCCTGCGTCGCACGACTCGTCTGCAAGGGATCGTGCACCGGGAGGAGTTGGGACTGATAGAACGACGGCCGCCGAATCGCCGGCCTTCCGGGGCCGGTGAACGGGGGAACCGATGCGGCCTGGATGGTCGCGGGGGCGAATCGCCGCTGGTTGCGGCGTAGCGAGTGATCGCGAGCCCGTCAGCTCACCTCGTAGGCGCTAGTGGCAAGTGACCTTCTTGAGGACTGACGGACCAGACGTGAAGCAGGACCGGCGCGGCAGCCTCCGCGCGGCGCTCGCCGCTGCCCTGGCGGCGCTCGTGCTGCTCGTGCCGGCGACCGCCGCCGAGGCCGCGAAGCCGCTCAAGCGCGGCTCCGAGGGGCCGCGCGTGGCGATGGTGCAGCGCTGGCTCGGCCTCACTCCCGACCGGATCTTCGGCCCGGCCACGAAGCGTGCGGTCAAGCGCTTCCAGCGGCGGCGCGGCCTGACCGCCGACGGGATCGTCGGACCCATGACGTGGAGCGCGCTCAAGCGCGCGAACGCGCGGCGCTCGTCAGGCGGCGGGGGCGGCTCGAGCCGCAAGTCGGCCGTGGTGGCCTTGCAGCGGGCGCTCGGGATCGGCGCCGACGGGATCTTCGGGCCCGCCACGGAGGCGGCGGTCAAGCGCTTCCAGCGCCGGCGCGGCCTGACCGCCGACGGGATCGTCGGCCCCGCCACCTGGAGCGCGCTCGGCCAGGGCGGCCGCAGCGTCGTGCTCAAGCGCCGCGGCTCGGGCGGCACGCGCGGCGGCGGAGGCGGCGGCGGCACCGTGCGTCGCATCATCCGCGCCGCCAACCGGATCGCCCACAAGCCGTACAAGTACGGCGGCGGGCATGGCCGCTGGAACGACACCGGCTACGACTGCTCGGGCTCGGTCTCGTACGCGCTCCACGGCGCCGGCCTGCTCTCCTCGGCGCTCACGAGCAGCGGCTTCATGCGCTGGGGCGCCCCCGGGCCCGGTCGCCACGTGACGATCTACGCCTCGCCCGGCCACGTGTACATGGTCGTCAACGGCCGCCGCTTCGACACGACGGGCCGGAGCGAGACCGGCTCACGCTGGCAGTCCGAGCAGCGCTCCTCCGCCGGGTACGTCGTCCGGCACCCGCCCGGCCTCTGATCAGCAGCCGCGGAGCCGCAGCGGGCGCGCAGATCGTTTGCCAGCGGCCGCGGCGGCGGGCGCGCAGATCGTTTGCCAGCAGCCGCGGAGCCGCAGCGGCGGGCGCCCAGACCTTGGGCGGGCCGGCGACCTTGACAGCAGCGCGGTCGTAAGCGTACGCTTACCGTTAGTGATGACTTACGGAACCAGCGGCCTCGCGGCGCTCGCCGACCCCACCCGCCAGGCGATCGTCCGCCGCCTCGCCGCCGGGCCGCAGCCGGTCGGCGAGCTAGCCGAGCACCTGCCCGTGAGCCGCCCCGCCGTCTCCCAGCACCTGAAGGTGCTCAAGGAGGCCGGGCTCGTCCACGACGACCGCGACGGCACAAGACGCCTCTACCGGCTCGACCCGAAGGGCCTCGAGGCCGTCCGCGACTCGATCGACAGCCTGTGGAAGCAGGCGCTGACCGCGTTCAAGACCGCAGTCGAGGAGGAACGATGACGGAGCAGACCACGCTCTCCGCCACGACGACCGTCACCGTCAAGGCCACGCCCGAGCGCGCCTTCGAGACCTTCACGGCCGGCTTCGCCAGCTGGTGGCCGCTCGACAGCCACCACATCGGCACTCAGGCCGCCGTCGACGTCGTTATGGAGCCCCACCCCGGCGGCCGCTGGTACGAGCGAGCGGCCGACGGCACCGAGTGCGACTGGGGCTTCGTGACCGCGTACGAACCTCCCCGCCGCCTGGTCCTGGCCTGGCACCTGAACCCCGACTGGGACTTCGATCCCGACCCCGCGCGCGCCACCGAGGTCGAGGTCACGTTCGCGCCGGACGGCGAGCACACCGTGGTGGCGCTCGAGCATCGCGGCTTCGAGGCGCTCGGCGAGCGCGGTCCAGAGATGCGCGACGCCGTTTCCAGCCCCGGCGGCTGGGTCGATCTGCTGAGCGCCTACGAAACCACGCTGCGCTGAACCGCGATCACCGCCGTGTCGTCGCGCGGTCCGCCGGTGTCGGTGTGCAGCCGCTCGAGCAGCGCGTCGCAGAGCGGCCCGGCGGCGCCGCGGTAGCCGTCGGCCACCCGCACGAGTCGCGCGATACCGTCGTCGATGACCTCCCCGCGCCGCTCGACGAGGCCGTCCGTGTAGAGCACGAGGCAGGCGCCCGGATCTAGACGGGCGGTCGCCGCTCCCGCCGGGCGGTAGGCGAGCAGCGGCGCGCCTCGCCCGCCGTTGAGCAGCGTCGCCGACCCGTCGGGACGCAACAGCAGCGGCGGCAGGTGGCCGGCGCTTGCGTAGCGCACGCGACCGGTGCCGGGGTCGAGCATCGCGAGCGCCACCGTCGCCATCTCGTGCCACGAGTGCGACGCCAGCCCGTCGAGCCGGGCGAGCACCTCGTCCGGACCGCCCGCCTCGAGCGCGTACGCCCGCAGCCCGCCGCGCATCTCCCCCATCATTGCCGCCGCGTGCAACCCCTTGCCCGCGACGTCGCCGATCGCGAGCGCGACGTCGCCGCTCGGCAGCGGCAGCGCGTCGTACCAGTCACCGCCCACATCGACGTCGGCGGCCGGCTCGTACCGCGCCGCGAACGACAGCCCGTCGATCTCGGGCAGGCTCGCGGGCAGGAGCGCCCGCTGCAGCGTCTCGGCGATCTGCCGCTCGCGCTCGTGCACCTGGGCGCGCGCGATCGCGACGGCCGCCCGCTCGGAGGCGGCCACGAGCAGAACGAGGTCGTCCTCGCCGAAGCGGCCGGAGCCGACCTCGAGCACGCCGATCACCGTCCGCTCGACCATCAGCGGCGCTGCCGCGCCGTGGGCGCCGATCCGCGGCCGCCCGCGCGCCGCCGCCTCCACGACGCCGGATCGCCCTGCCGCCTCGGGAGGGCCGACCGACGCCTCCACCCGCAGACCACCCTCCCCGTCCGGCAGCAGGACCGCCGCGCGCTCGGCACGCAGGGCGCGCATCACCGCCTGGAGGAGGTCGTTGAGCACATCGCCGAGGCGCAGGTGCGCGAGGCCCGCGGCGGAGATCGCCTCGAGATGCCGGACCCGCTCGGTCGCGGCCTGGAGCTCGTCGCGCTGCCGTACGAGCTGCCGGTGCGCGTCCACCAGGTCGGAGTTGAGCGCCAGCACCTCCTCGACGAGCCGCTGCTGCTCGCCGATCGCCGGCTCGGCGACGAGCAGCAGCTCGCCACCCTCCGCCCGCAGCCACACGGCGTGGTCCGCGGCGATCCGCTCGCCGACGCCGCGAAGCGCCAATACCGCCGGCCGCCAATCCGGCCCGGCGCCGGCGAGGAGCCGGCCGAACGCCTCGTGCTGAGCGGGGGCGACCAGCGAGTCGAACCGCTCGCCCGCGAGCGGCCGCCCGGCGAAGCGCTCGAGCGCGGCGTTGGCGGCCGTGACACCGCCGTCCGCGCGCAGGCTCGCGGCCAGCAGAGCGTCGGAGCCCCACGGGTACTCGCCGCTCATCCGCCCACCACCCGTACGGCCTCCCGGGCGTCGCGCGCGTAGGCGTCGGCGCCGGTGGCGAGCGCCCGGCGCGGCGAGCCGCCGAAGGCCTGGCCGCCGACGACCACGCGCGGCGCCGGGTCCAACGCGTGCAGCACCGTGCACGCCGCCGCGACCTCCGGAACGTGCTCCGGGAGCGCCGCCGAGAGCGCCACGACCTCGACCGCCTGCGCGGCGACCACGTCGGCCAGCGCGGCCGGCGGGCTGAGCGCGCCGAGGAACAACACCTCCCAGCCGTCGGCCTCGAGGAAGTCGGCGACCATGCGCGCCCCGAGCTCGTGCATCTCGTCACCCGGGCAGGCCACGAGCACCGATCCGCGTCGGCGCGAAGCCTTCCCGAGCCGCTCGGCGAGCAGCGTCATGTGCGAGCGCGCGGCGGCCGTCGCCAGGTGCTCGTGCGCGACGCTGAGCTCCGCGCGCGACCAGCGCGCGCCCACCTCGTAGAGCGCCGGCTGGAGCACGTCGAGGTAGATGTCACGGGCATCGGCTCCGGCCTCGAGCGCCTCGTCGAGTACCCGGCGAGCGCCGGCGACCTCGCCGGCCAGCAGCGCGTCGAGGTAGGCGCTGCTCGTCTCGGCCATGCCCGTCGCTCTACCACACTTGGCGCGTTCGCACTAGCTTGTTCGAGGTGTACGTGTCGATGTCCCGGCTCCGCGTTCCGCCCGACCGCGCCGACGCGCTCGTGCAGGCCTTCCGCGGCCGCGTCCGGCTCGTCGACGACGCCGACGGGTTCCTCGACCTCCAGGTCTGGCAGTCCGACCGCGATCGCGGCGAGCTGGTGATGGTCTCCCGCTGGCGCGACCGCGCGGCGTTCACCGCCTACATGCGCTCGCGCGAGCACCGCGTCTCGCACGAGCGCATCGACCCGGAGCTGCAGGCGGCGATCAAGCTCGAGCGGCTCGAGCACCTGCACACATACGAGGTCGTCGCCGAGTGAGCGGTCGCACGGCGCCGCCGACCGGCTGGCCCGCGCCCACGGTGGCCCAGCTCGCGGGAGCGCCCGTCGAGCTGGCGCCGCTGGCGAGCGAGGTCGCCGACCGCTACTTCGCCCGCCACCCCGAGGACCTCGAGCGCTACGGGGCGGACGTCGCCCGCGCCTGGGAGCTGCACGACACGCTGCACCTCCTCAACTGGGCGATCGGCGACGTCGAGGGGTTCGTCGCGCTCGAGGAGCAGGTGGGCTGGCTCGCGGACGTGCTCGCCGCGCGCGACTTCCCGCTCGACCATCTCGCGGACAACCTCGAGATCGCCGCGGACGTGGTCGCGGAGCGCCTCGCCGGCGGCCCGCCCGTGGCCGAGCGCCTGCGGGCGGCCGCGGCGCTCGTCAGGGCGCGCTGAGCATCCCGACGCCGTGCAGGTCGGCGAGGATGCGCCCGCGCACGCGCGCGAAGCGCATGACGACGCCGGTGCATCCCGGGCAGCGCAGCACGACCCCGGGGCCGTGGGCGTACACGTGCGCGGTCGCCAGCGCGCCGGCCGTCCCGCAGTGGGCGCACCGCACCACCGCGGCGGTCATCTCCTCCGCGAACACCTCGCCCAGCAGCCCCGCGACGGCGTTGCCGTCGAGTCGCATCTCCTCGGTCGTGGCCATGCCGATCATCCTCCCGTGGCGCCGAAGCGCTCCGTCCGGATCCGCGACGGGTCGTGGCCGAGCGCCACGAGGTCGCCCGCGACGCCCTCCACGAACCCCGTCGGTCCACAGATGTACACGCGCGCGCCGGGTGCGGGCGCGACCTCGGCGAGCATCTCGCGGTCGACGCGGCGCGCGTATCCCGTCCAGCCCGCGGGCGCGCCGCGCGTGTAGGTGCGCTCCACCCGCGCGCCGTCCAACGCCTCGAGCTCGCTCGCGAACAACACATCGTCCGGGCCTCGCGCAGACAGCAGCAACGTCGCCTCGGCGTCGCTGCCGGCAAGCGCACGGTGCCGCAGCATCGCCATCAACGGCGCCAGCCCCGACCCGCCGGCGACGAGGAAGAGCGGGCCGCCGTCGCGGGCATGCCACACGAACCAGCCGCCCACCGGCCCCCGGACATCCAGGAAGTCACCCGGCCGGGCCTCGTCGACGAGGTACGGCGAGACCTCGCCGTCCTCGAGCCGCTCGACCGTGATCGCCGGACGCTCCTGCTCGGGCGCCGACGAGAGCGAGTAGCTGCGCTGCGCCTGGTAGCCGTCCTCGGCCGTCAGCCGCACGTCGACGTGCTGGCCGGCGCGATGGCCGGGCCAGCCCTCGACGTCGAACACGAGCGTGGAGGCCGAGGCCGTCTCTCGCACGGCGTCCCGCACGACGGCGGAGCGCCAGGGCGTCACCCGTACCGCTCCTCCAGCCACGGGTCGCCGTGGTCGTGGTACCCGAGCGTCTCCCAGAAGCCGGGCTCGTTGTACTCGGTGATCACCAGGCTGCGGACCCACTTGGCGCTCTTCCAGAGGTACAGGTGCGGCACCAGCAGCCGGGCGGGCCCGCCGTGCTCGGCCTCGAGCGGGTCGCCGTCGTAGGCGAACGCCACCCACGCCTTGCCGTCGGTCACGTCCTCCAGCGACAGGTTGGTCGTGTAGCCGCCGTAGCAGTCGGCCACCAGGTAGCCGCCGAGCGGATCGACGCCCTCGAGCAGCGTGTCCACGGACACGCCCTCCCAGGTCGTCCCGAGCTTCGACCACGACGTGACGCAGTGGATGTCGACGGTGAACGTCTCGGTCGGGAGCGCGCGGAACGCCTCCCAGTCCCAGCGCCGCTCGCTGTCGGCGGCGCCGGTGACGGAGAGCTCCCAACGGTCGAGCGGAACGTCGGGCGTCGGCCCTGCGGAGAGGACCGGAAAGTCGTGCGTGAGGTACTGGCCCGGCGGCAGCGCGGTGCCGGCGGGCGGCTCGGCGTGACGGCGCCGGAAGCCTCGCGAGATCGGCATGGAGCGACGTTACTCGACTTCCGGGAAGCGGCCACCGCCCGGGACCGGCTCGTTCACGCGCGCGCGCATCCCGACGAGCGCGATCTCGCCGCCCTCCTCCCCCACGTCGGCGGCGATCTCGACCTCGTCGTCGACCACCGCGCGCACCACGGTCGCCCCGGAGCGCACGACCGCGCCGGGCAGGATCACGGCCTCGCGCACGGTGGCGCCCGCCTCGACGACCGCGCCGCGACCGATCACCGACCGCTCCACAGCGCCCGCCACCGTCGATGCCGGCCCCAGCAGCGAGGCCTCGATCTCCGCTCCCGGCCGCACCCGGACGGCGGCGCGCCGCCCGGTCGCGTGGGTCAGCACCGGCCAGCCGGGAGCGTCGAGGTCGATCGGCGGCTCGTCTCCCAGCAGGTCCATGTGGCACTCCCAGTAGGCAGCGACGGTCCCGACGTCGCGCCAGTAGCCGTCGAAGCGCGCCTCGCGGGCGCCGCCGGCGTCCACGAGCCGCGGGAGCACCTCGTCGCCAAGGTCCTCGGGCTCGTCCAGCTCCTCGAGCGCGTCGAGCAGCGGCTCGGGGCGGAACACGAACACCTCGTTGGCGACGAGGTTGCCCTTCGGCTCGTCCGGCTTGTACTCGTAGTCCGTGACCCGGCCGCCGTCGGCCTGCACGACGCCGTAGCGGCCGGCGTCGTCCGGCTCGACCTCGGTCGTCACGATCGTCACGTCGGCGCTGCTCTCCACGTGCTCGGCGACGAGCGCGGCGTAGTCCAAGGCGTACACCGCGTCCGCGCTCACCACCACGAGCGCCTCGGGCGCGAAGTCGCGGATCAGCGGCGCGTTGCGCCACAGCGCGTCGGCGGTGCCGCGCGGGAAGCCGCTGCGGCCGTCGTCGCCCTGCCGCGGCTGGAGCACGAGCAGGCCGCCGACGGTGCGGTCGAGGTCCCATGGCCGTCCGTTGGAGAGATGGTCGCTGAGCGAGATCGGGTTGAACTGCTGGACGATCCAGACGTCGGACAGGCCGGAGTTGTGGCAGTTCGAGAGCGGGAAGTCGATCAGCCGGTGGCTGCCGGCGAACGGCACGGCGGGCTTGGCCCGCTCGTGCGTCAGCAGCTCGAGCCGCCCGCCCGCCCCGCCGGCGAGCACGATCACCAGCGTGCGCGTCACGTGCGCAGGAACCGCTCGGCCACCGAGCGGAAGAAGTCGGACCGCGTGATCACGCCCACCACGCGCCGATCCTCCGTGACCGGCAGCACGAGCACGCGATGGTGGAGGAAGATCTCCGCCACCTCGGCGTCGGAGTAGTCGGCGCCGACGTCGACGTGCTCGGTGTTGACGTATTCCCGCACGGCCTCGCTCCGGCAGCTCGCGCGCTTCTCGAGCGCGTCCTCGAGGCTGCGCTTGACGAAGCCGGCGTACTTGAGCTCCTTCAGGTAGCCGGGGAACACCGCGCCGAGGAACTCGCGCTCGCCGAAGATGCCCAGCAGCTTGTCGTCTTCGGTCACCGGGAGCGCCGGGAGCTCGCTGTCGAGCACCGCGCGCACGGCGTCGGCCACGGTCTCGTCGGCGCGAACGACCGGCGTCTCGCGCAGGAGGGGATCGGTGAGGCTGCGAGGGCTCATAGGTACCTGAGGGCGATGTACCCGGTGGCGAGGACCATCGATACGAGTGTGACGGGAACGCCCACGCGCAGGAACGTCATGAAGCCGATCGGCTGCCCGGCACGCGACGCCATCCCCGCCGCGGCGACGTTGGCGGCCGCCGCCACGAGCGTCGCGTTGCCGCCGAAGCAGGCGCCGAGCGACAGGGCCCACCAGTAGGCGTCGTCACCCTCGAGCGACTCCACGACGGGGATCATCGCCGCCGTGAAGGGGATGTTGTCGACGAGCGCCGAGCCCAGCGCCGAGGCCCACGCGATCCCGAGCAGCTCCGCGCTGCGGTTGCCGGCGGTGAGGTCGGCGATCCCCTCGGCCACCTCGTCGATCGCGCCGGTCTCCTCGAGCGCGCCGACCATCACGAACAGGCCGAGGAAGAAGAACAGCGTCGACCACTCGATCCCGGAGAGCGCGCCCTCGAGCGACTGCCGGCTCGTGAACAGCATCACGGTCGCGCCGCCCATGGCCACGGTGGCGGGCTCGAGGTGCAGCGCCTGGTGCAGGAAGAAGACGAGGATCGTCCCCACCAGCACCGGGACGGTCCGGCGCAGCTCGTCCGGGTCCTCGATCGAGCGCGACGCGTCGAGCTCCATCACCCGCGCGCGGGCCTCCGGCTCGGCGCGCAATCGATCGCGGTAGAAGAGGTACAGCCCGGTCGTGACGACCACGAACGTGACGAACGCGATCGGCGCCAGGTTGGTGATGAAGGAGATGAACGAGAGCCCGGTGGCGCCGGCGATGATGATGTTCGGCGGGTCGCCGATCAGCGTCGCCGTGCCGCCGATGTTGGAGACGACGATCTCGATGATCACCAGCGGGATCGGGTCGATGTCGAGCGCGTCCGCGAGCAGGAACGTGATCGGCACCATCAGCAGCACCGTCGTGAGGTTGTCCAGGAACGCCGACAGCAGCGCGGTCGTCCCGGCCGAGCGCGAGCACCACGGGGAGCGGCCGGCCACCGGAGAGCTGCCCGGCCTTGATCGCCAGCCAGTTGTAGACGCCGGTCGGCTCGGTCAGCCGGACCATCAGCATCATCCCCGCGAGCAGGCCGATCGTGTTCCAGTCGATCGCATCGAAGGCAGCGTCCTGCTCGATCGTCTGCGTGACGATCACGAGCACGGCGCCCGCGAGGGCGACCTTCGTGCGGTCGACCCGCTCGCTGGCGATGAGCGCCAGGGCGGCGGCGAAGAGGATGACGGCGAGGGTCACGGGAAACCGGGCAGGGGTCGGCGGACGCCGACCAGGCTTCCCGGCTCACCAACGCGCCATGCTACCGCCCCCTCCGGGCGCCGGCATCCATGCCGGCGCCCCCGGCGTTTAGCTCTGGACGGCGACGCGGCGAGCGCGCAGGCGGGAGTGGCGCGCGGCTCCGGCGGCACCGCCGGCGAGCGCGGTGGCGGACAGCGCGACACCCAGCACGACCCAGATGTCGTCGTTGTCGGTGGTGCCGCCGCGGACCGAACCCCCGGGGCGGGCCGAGGTCAGCGTCCGCGGGTTGGTCGGCCACGTCGGCTGGCCGGGCTGGATCGCCGCGTCCTTGGCGGCGTCGCGCGCGTCGGCCGAGCGGCCGTCCTGGATCTTGTAAGGCGCCGCGGTCTTCGGCGTCGGGTACGCGGGCAGGTTGTCGGCGGGCGACCAGGTCCTCGGCGAGGTTGCGTCGAGGCTCTCGGAGAACTGGGGGTGCGCGTCGATCGCGTGGGGCTTGGCGAGCGCCGGCGTGTGGGCGAGGACGCTCGCCGCCAGCGCGGCGATGAGCGCGTTTGCAGCATGAGGCGGTGCAACATGGGTCTCCTTGGCGGGGAGGGGACGGTGTGCGACCACCATCCCCGCACGCGGTTTCCGCGCGCTTGCAGCCCGCTGACAGCGGCGCTGCCGCGTTACCCGAACGCCGCGAACACGACGAAGCCCGCGAAGAGCGCTCCCCAGACGGCCGCGTGCAGAGGGCCGAGGCGGTGCCGGGGGAGCGCGTACAGCGCGAGCGAGGCGCCGGCGATACCGGCGATCCCGGCCGCGAGCGCGTGGCGGTCGAGCTCCCATCGGTGAGGAGCAGGCCGATGGTGACGGGGATCGTGGACTGGAACGCCATCGCCCCGGTGATGTTGCCGACGGCCAGGACGTCCTTGCCCTGGCGCATCCACACGACGGTGTTGGCCTTCTCCGGCAGCTCGGTGGCCAGCGGGGCGAGGATCAGAGCGACGATCAACGCCGAGAGGCCGAGATCCTCGGCGATCGTCTCGACGCCGCCGACGAACAGCTCGGTGCCGAGGATGATCGCGCCGAGGGAGACGAGGAACTGCGCGGTGATCTGCGCCGTGTTCGGCGGGTCCTGCTTGCTGCGGTCGAAGTACAGCGGCCGGAGCCTCCTCCTCCTCGGCGTCGCCGCCGGCCCGATCGTGCGGACGGTCTAGGCGACGTACGCCGCGACGAGCCCGACCGCGACGGCGATTCGCGCGTGCGTGCCGACCGCGAGCGCGCCGACGACCAGGCCGATCGGCATCACCGCGAGGAAGAAGTGCAGGTCGCGCCGGGAGGACTCCGGGTGGATCTCGACCCGATCGCCCCGCTCGCGGCGACGCTTGAACACGATCGCCGAGCCGGCCGCGAGCAGCATCGCGACCGTGCCGAGCAGGAACGGCGCGCCGATGATGGCTCCGATCGCGATATCGACCGCCTCCGGAACGCCCGGATCGCGGTCGAGCGCGACCACGGGGATGATCGACTCCGGCAGCGCCGTCCCGACCGCCGCGAGGATCGTACAGACCCCTCCCGCTCCGAGATTCAGCCGCTGGCCAGCCACTCGACGGCGTTCGTGAACCCGATGGCGCCGACCACGCTGAGCACGAACGCGGCCGCAGCGAGAACGACGACCACGTTGGGGGCGTACCCCGCGCGGGCGCGCGTACTCTCGCGCGCGCCCTAGCCGGGGCGGGCCAGGTACTGCTGGCCCTTCTTCAGCCGGATCGTCCGCTTGCGGACGAAGTCGCGCACGTTGACCTTGCCCTTGCGGACCCTCGTCAGCGTGCCGGCGCAGCTGTCCTGGGTCAGCCACCGCGTGCCGCGCACGGTCGCCGAGCTGTACTTCCCCTTCGTCCGGAACCGCCCCTTCCCGTCACCCCACAGCCGCCGCGACTTCTTCTTCCTGGCGGCCATGCTCGCGCTGCCCTGTTGAGCGCACTTCGCGAGCTTCTCGACGAGCACGAGCTCCATGATCTTCTTGCGCTGGTCGACCTTGAAGATGCCGTCCCAGAACTTCGCGGTCTGGAGCTTCGCCCCGGCGCGGGGCTGGAACGAGAGCCGAACGGTGCCGTTGCGGGTGTCAACGAGCGAGCCGTCGGGGATCTCGGTGAGCTTGTTCAGGTTCACGTACTTCCCACCCGGCCGCTTCACCCGCACCCGCCCCCGGACCTCCTTGACGACGCACGAACTTGCCCGCGGTCGCCTGCGGCGGACGACGAAGCTCGCCACGGCCGGCGACGGATCCGCCGCCCCGCCCGAGTCCACGGCCCGCACGACGAACGTGTAGCTGCCCCTGCCGCAGGCTCGCGTAGTTCGCGGCGACGTGCACGCGACGAACGTCCCGGGCCCGGATCGGCCGATCGACACGGCACTGGAACGAGACGCCCGGCTCGCTCGAGGAGAACGCGAACGTCGGCGGGGTCGCGACGACGGTCGTATCGGGAGCCTGATCGACCTCGTACGCCCCGGAGTCACACGTCCCGCCCTGCGGCCGAGGCAGATCGCGCTGGTCGGCGCCCGTGCATGCGCCGACACGATCGACCGCCGGGCTGCTCGCTGCGATCGCAGAACACGTCGGTCTGCCCGCCCGCGTTCGTCGAGTCCGGCGCTCAGCAGCGGCATTGGCGTCTCGGCAGGTCGCCGGTCGCCGCGAAGCCCGCAGTCGCGCGTCCCGACGATATTGCCGCCCCCGCTCGCCGAGACGGGTGCGACGCAGTTCGATTCACCGCCGCCGCGGGATCGTCGTGTTGTCGGCGATGATCGAGCCCGCGCACCGTAACGAGCCGGCGCTCAGCGAACGCGATGCCACCGGGATCCGGCCGCGTGCTGTTCCGCGCGACTGTCACGCGCTCGAGCCGTCCCGTGCTGGGCTGACGCGCCCGCCTGCGACGAGATTCCGCCGCCCGGCGCCGTATGCCGTGTTGCCGAGCGATCGTCGAGTCCCGCACGATGAGCACTGCGCTCGGCGCGTTGCCAGACGCTGAGGATCCCGCCCCAGCCTCCCTCGGATCCGTCGCTGAGGTTGTCCTCGACCAGGCTCGTCTGGATCGTCATCGAGCCGCTCTCGTTGGCGATGCCCGCCGCCGTTGCCGGCGAGCGCCATCGGTGACCCGGACGTGGTCGAGCAGTACGGTGCCGCCGAGGTTGCGGAAGTTGCCACCGTCAGCCGATCGCCGCGTCGCCGCCCTGCCATCGTCAGCCGACTCGATCGTCGCCGGCGACCGCCCGATGTCGAAGACCCGCCAGGCGGTCGCCGACGACGCTCGTGAGCCGCGCTCCGCGGATCGCCGTTGTTCGTGCGCCCGCGCCGCGTGTTGATCACGCGCGAGTCGCCGGTCCGCTCTGACCCGGAGCTGGTAGGTGTTCGCCGGCACGATGATGAGTCTGCTGTCGTCGGCCCGTTGGAAGCCGGCAGCTGCAACGCGCCCGCGCGGATCGCTGCACGGTGCGATGGCGCATGTGCCGGCGCGCTCCGCGTTCGTGTTGACCGTGAAGGTCTCGCGGCCGAGGCAGGGGCGGCTGTGAGCAGCGTGATCGCTGCGGCGAGGGTTCCGAGCCTTCGCATGAAGCGCCGACGCTAACCGAGAGTGCGGATAGCCGCACCTAACAGTCGTCCAGCCCCTACCTGAGAAATGGGGTTCCCACTGATGCGAGCGGTCGAGGGCGCGCGTACCTTCGATCAATGCACGTCGCGCGCCTCTCCCTCTCTCCCCGGGCCCGTATGCAGATCGGCGTGTTCCTCCTCGCCTACCTCGTCTACAGCGCCGCGCGCTGGGTCACCATCGGTGAGCTCGACGTCGCTCAGGCGAACGCCGATTGGATCATGGATCTCGAGCGCCAGCTCGGCGTCGCCACCGAGGCGTCCGTGCAGGGCACGCTCACCGGCACGTGGGCCCTGTGGCTGCTCAACCACCTGTACCTCGCCGCCCAGCTCGTCGTGCTGCCGGGCGCGCTGATCTTCCTCTTCCGCCGCTCGCGCCCGCTCTACCTCAAGCTCCGCAACACGATCCTGGCGACTTGGGTCCTCTCGATCCCGGTGTACGCCGCCTTCCCCGTGGCGCCGCCTCGGCTGGCCGACTCCGGGCTGATCGACACGATCACGTCGCAGACGGGCGTCTCGCTCGACTCCTCGCTGACGACGAGCTTCTACAACGAGCTCGCCGCGGTGCCGAGCCTGCACGTCGGCTTCGCCGTCGTCATCGGCATCGCGATGGCCTCGGCCGTCCGCAACCCGATCGCCAAGGCGCTGTGGCTCATGTGGGGCCCGGTCATCGGCCTCGCGGTCGTGGCCACCGGCAACCACTACGTGTTCGACATCGCCGCGGGCGTCGTCGCCGCCGGCCTCGGCTACGCGCTCGGCGCCGCCATGGCCCGGACGAAGTTCCGCCGGCCGACCGCCCCGGCCGGCCGCCAGCCCGCCTTCGCGGGAGCCTAGGCAGAAACGTCTCCGCGGAGACGTCTCGGACGATCGCGGAGGCGTTCGTGAGAGAAGGGTTCAGGCGCCGGCGGGAGCGCGGCGGAGGCGGAGTGCCTCGGCCAGGCCGCGCCAGCTCGCGGCGCGCACGCAGATCGTGAGCGAGAGGGTCGCTCCCACCACGGTGAGCACGGTGCTCATGCCGACGAAGAAGGCGGCGAGCTGGGCCGTCGGGACGGCGGCGCCGGTGACCGGGCCGAAGCTGGCCGCGAGCATCGCGACCGTGGCGCCGACCGCGGCGGGCGCGAACGGGACCAGGCGGCCGCTGCCCTGGGCGAACATGACCAGGAGCACGGCGAGCGGGGTGACCGGAAGGGCGAACGCCGCGAGGAAGCAGGCCAGCGCGCCGAAGCGACAGACCCGGCTGACGAGCTGCCACGGGAGCACGGCGCGCGCGTAGAGCGTGGGCGAGCGCAGGCACGCGCATCCCAGCGCGACGCGCGACGCCACACGGCGCAGCGCGGCGATCCGCGAGCCGATCGCCACGAGGACGGCGATGCCGGCGCCCACGGCCAGCAGCGTCGAGGTCGGCGCGCCCAGCTCCGGCCCGACGCCGGCGAGCAGCGCCACGGCCAGCAGCGCGAGACCGACGGCCAGCTCCCCCGCTCCCTCGGCGACGACCGTGCCGGCGATCAGCGGGCAGCCGGCGCGCGGGATCCGGCGGCGGAGCAGGAGCACGCGCACCGCGTCGCCGCCGCGGGCCGAGAACATCCCGCCCGCGCCCGCGCCCGCGACCCACGCGGCCACGACGTCACGGCGGCGCAGCTCCGGCTCGTCCGGGCACGCCGCGCGCACCACCGCGAACCAGCCGCGCCCGCGCGCCACCTGGTTGAGCAGGTGCAATGCCAGCCCGAGCGCGAGCCACCCCGGTGACGCACCCGCCACGGCCGACGCAAGGCCGTGGAACGCGCGCTCCAGCGCGGCCGCGACGTCCACGGCCGATTCCCACATTCGCAAGGTGATGCTACCCGCCATCCCAAATTCATCGACATCGAACCTCAGATGCGATAGCCGGCGCCCGCAACGGTGTGAACCACGCCGGGCGGCCCGAGCTTGCGACGCAGCTTCATGACCGTCATGCGCGCGGTGTTCGTGAACGGGTCGACGTTCACGTCCCACACGCGCTCGAGCAGCTCCTCGGCGCTGACCACCGCGCCGTCGGCGGCCATCAGCTCGAGCAGCACGCCGAACTCCTTCGGCGAGAGGTCGACGCCGCGACCGGCGCGCAGCACCACGCGCCGCGCCGGATCGAGGCGCAGGTCGCCGCGCGCGAGCACCGGCGGCCGCGCGACCCCCGCGCGGCGCGCGAGCGCGTGGACTCGGGCGACCAGCTCCGGGAAGCGGAACGGCTTGGCCAGGTAGTCATCCGCGCCCAGCCGCAGCCCGTCGATCACGTCGTCCATGCTCGCCGCGGCGGTGAGCATGAGCACCTTGGTCGCCGGGCGCTCGGCGTTCAGCGCGCGGCAGACGTCGTCGCCGTGGAGGAGCGGCAGGTCGCGGTCGAGGACCACGACGTCGTACGCGTGCACGCGCGCGAGGAACAGGGCCCGCTCGCCGTCGCCCGCCACGTCGACCGCCGCGCCCTCGCGCTCCAGCCCGCGCGCGATCGCGGCCGCCACGCGCGGCTCGTCCTCGGTGACCAGGATGCGCATGCCATCGAGTCAAGCCCCCGAGTGCGTGAGTTTGCTGAGAGCCTCGCGCAGCACCTGCCGCATCACGTCGGGGGACGAGGGGCCGAGCACGGCGTGCAGCGTCAGCCCGTCGACGAGCGCGTAGATCTCCTCGACCGCCAGCTCGAGATCGGTCGGCTCGAGCGGCGTGACCGCCAGCCGGACGATCTGGCGCACCGTGTCGTACATCTGCTCCCCGAGTGCCCGCAGCTCCCCGTCGACGCGCGCGCGCGCGACGAACGCGAACCAGACCTCGGCCTCGAGCCGGCGCTCGGCGTCGAGCGGCACGATCTGCGAGAGCACGTCGACGGCCGCGTCGAGCGGCGCCGCCTCCGGGTCGAGCGCTGCCAGCCGCTCGCCCAGGCGCTCGCCCAGCGCGCCCATCGCGAACGCCAGCAGCTCGGCCTGCGTGGCGAACACGTGGCGCAGCGAGCCCGGCGACAGCCCGGCCTCCCGCGCGACGTTGCGCACCGAGACAGCGTCCAGCCCCTCGCGCTGGACGAGCGCCCAGGTGGCGGCGGCGATCTCGTGCCGGCGGGCATCGACGTCGATCAGGCGAGGCATCTACGTCGCACGTTCTAGCACAGTCGTGCTACTATTGTGGCACACTCGTACTAGCAAAGGACCGATCGTGCTCCCCGCCTTCATCGTCGCCGCCGAGATCGGCTTCTGGGTCATCCTCGCGAGCGGCCTCACCGCCCGCTACGTGCTGCGCCGCCCGCGGCTAGGCGCCGTGCTGCTCGTGGCCACGCCGCTGGTCGACGTCCTCCTCCTCGTCGCCACCGTGATCGACCTGCGCGCCGGCGCCACCGCGACCGTCGCCCACTCGCTCGCCGCCATCTACATCGCGGTCTCGGTCGCGTTCGGCCACTCGATGGTCCGCTGGGCCGACGTCCGCTTCGCCCACCGCTTCGCCGGCCGTCCCGCGCCCGAGCCCGCCCCGCGCCACGGGCGCGCCCACGCCGCTCACGAGCGGCGCGGCTGGCTGCGCCACCTGCTGGCGTGGGCGATCGGCTCCGGCCTGATGCTGATCGGCGTGGCCGCCGTCGGCGACCCCGACCGGACCGAGGCGCTCCTGCAGACCGCGGGCCTGTGGACGCTGATCCTGACGATCGACTTCCTGATCTCGTTCTCGTACACGCTGTTCCCGCGGCGACCCGTTATCCGGGCGTGACGGGCGGCTTGCGAGCGTGCTCCTCGCACCCGACGAAAGGAGCACACGCCATGCAGGCAGCTCGCAGACCCTGGCACGTCGCGCTGTACGTGCTCGCGCTCGCCATGCTCGTGGCCCTCGTGGCCGCCGTGTCGAGCTGGGCGGCCGGCGATCCCGCGCCGGCCCAGCAGACGACGACGCCGATCCAGTACCAGGCGCCCGAGGGCCAGGCGCCCGAGGGTGACGGCTCCGGCCGCACCCCGTGTCCCGAGGGGGAGAGCGGCGGCGGGTCGTCCGAGCAGGGCTCGGGCTCGGACAGCACCGTCTGAGCCCCGCGCCGCCGGGGCGGTCTCAGGAGATCCTCAGCGTTCTCCGACGGCCGCCCCAGGCGGCGACCCGAGACTCGCTGGAAACATCGAGAGGAGACCCCGTGGCACCAACGCTCAAGCAGGGACTCACCGTGGCCGCCGCCGTCGGCGCCGCGGCGATCGGCGGCACCGCGATGGCCGGCGCCGCCGGCGATCGCACCGCGACGCAGACCGCCCAGGCAGGCGTCTACGGCGGCTGGCATCACGGCCCAGGCGGCCGCGGGGGCCGGGGCGCGGCGAGACCGCGCTGACCGGCGAGACGGCCGAGAAGGTCAAGGCGGCGGCGCTCGCCCGAGTCGACGGCACGGTCCTCCGCGTCGAGACCGACGCCGGCGGCGTCTACGAGGCGCACATCCGCAAGGCGGACGGCACGTTCGTGGAGGTCAAGGTCAACCGCGCGTTCGAGGTCACCGCCGTCGAGGCACATCGCGGCGGCCCGGGCGGCGACCGGCCGGGCCGGGCGGTCGCGGCGGCCCGCAAGCGCTGACCGGCGCGACGGCCGCGAAGGTGAAGGCTGCCGCGCTCGCGCGCGTGAAGGGCGGCACCGTGCTGTTCTTGCACGCCGACCGCGACGGCGGCTACGAGGCGCATGTCCGTCGCGCCAACGGCTCGCTGGTCGAGGTCAAGGTGAACCGGAGCTTCAGGGTCACCTCCGTCGAGACGCACGAGCACCGCGGCGGCGATCGCGGCCCTAGAACTCGAGCCAAGCGAAGCCGTAGGGCTCGAGGATCGCGTGGTCGCCCGCCCGCCGGGGCGGGCGACCGGGCGAGATCAGCCGCCCGTCGGCGATCCGCAGCCCGTGCTGGACGGCCGCGACGGCCTGCTCGTGCTCGGAGAAGTTGGCGAGCGCGAGGAACGCCGTCCCCAGGTGGTCGCGCCGGTAGCCGAACACGTGCGGATTGCCGGTGCCGAACGGCTCGACCGTCCCGGCACCGTGCAGCGCGACGCAGCCGCGCCGCGCCGCGGCCATCTGCTGCAGCCCCTCGAACAGCCGCGCCTCGATCGTGCCCGCCACGTGGCGCCGCTCGGCCGCCTGCCAGTCCATCGACGGGCGGTGCAGCCAGCGGTTGTCCGCCGCCCGCTCGGGATCGTCGCGGTGCCCGTGGTCGTTGAGCAGCCCCAGCTCGTCGCCCATGTAGACGAGTGGGATCCGCCGTACGAGAACGCCACGCCGTAGAGGAGCAGGATCCGGCGGACGGCGAGGTCGACCGCGGCCTCGTCGCCGGCCTCGAGCGCGGCCTCGAGCCCGGCCAGCGACGCCGCGGTCCCGCTCGTGCGGCCCTCGCCGTTGAACTCGGGCTGGAAGACGGCGCCGCGCGCGAACGACTCCCAGAAGTCGCCCTGGAAGTAGCGGACGAGGAACTTGCGGTGCTCGTGGGCTCCTCCCCGGTGGCCGCGGCGTTGTCCTCGGTGATCGCCCAGCCGATGTCGTCGTGGCAGCGCACGTACGTGATCCAGGTCGACCCGGCGGGAGCGACCGGCATCGCTCGCAGCGTGCGGGTCATCAGGTCGACGCGCCGGGTGGCGAGCGTGCTCCACAGCAGCACCATCAGCGAGTTGTGGTACGCGAGGTCGCACTCGCGGCCCGCGTGCCGGCCGAGCCCGAGGTAGCCGACGAGGTCGTGCGGTGAGACGATCGCCTCCGCCTTGAAGGCCACGGCGGGCGCGACCGCCCGCACGATCGCGCGGTACGCCTGCAGCAGCTCGTGCACCTCGGGCTGGTTCTGGCAGTTGGTGCCGAGCCGCTTCCACATGAACGGCACGGCGTCGAGTCGCAGGACGTCGACGCCCGCGTTCGCCAGGTAACAGCAGGTTCTCGAGCATCGCCGCGAAGACCGCCGGGTTGGTGTAGTCGAGATCCCACTGCCAGGCGTTGAACGTGGTCCAGACCCAGCGGCCGAGCTCCTCCGACCACGTGAAGTTCGACGGCTTGAAGTCCGGGGAACACCAGCGGCAGCGTGCGCTCGAAGGCGTCAGGCTCGCGTGCGGTCGGGATAGGTGAGGAAGAAGTCGCGGAAGGCGGCGTCGCCGGCGATCGCCCGCTGCGCCCAGTCGTGCTCGCGCGCCGTGTGGTTGATCACGAGGTCGACGCACAGGCTCATGCCCGTCGTCGTGCAGCGCGCTCGACAGCGCCCGCAGGTCGTCGACGGTCCCAGCGCGGGCTCGACGTCGCGGTAGTCGGCGACGGCGTAGCCGCCGTCGTTCTCGCCGGGCCGCGAGCGCAGCAGCGGCATCAGGTGCAGGTAGCTGAGGCCGAGCTCGCGCACGTACGGGAGCCGCTCGCGGACGCCGTCGAGCGTGCCGGCGAAGCGGTCGGCGTACGCGATGTAGCCGGCCTGGCTCTGGCGCTGGAACCAGTCCGGGGTGATCTCGCGCTCGTAGTCGAGCCGGCGCAGGCGGGGCTCGCGGGCTGTGCAGGCCTCGGCCATCGCGTCGGCGACGGCGTCGAGCGCGTCGGCGAAGCGCGGGTCCTGCCCGTACAGGCGCACGAACGGCTCGTAGAAGTCGGCGAAATGGCGGGCCAGTCGGACGCGGAAGACGTCGTCCCGCCCGCGGCTCGGCGAAGGGCGCGAACGCCTCGCGGGTTGGTGCCGCCATGTCCCGCACGTTCTGCACGGGGCGTAATCATGCCGGTCCCCCCCGATCGTCGGGGCTTTCACCGCGCGGTCACCCGGCCCGCCTCGTTTACGCGCCAAGGTGACCAACGTGACTCCCCAAGATCCGTACCCGCGAGCTCGACGACACCCGCCGCCGCTTCCTCCTCGCCCGCGCCCAGCTGGCCGCCAACGGCGCCCGCCAGCGGCCGCGAGGCCGCGATGCGTCGGTGGCGTCCGCACCGTCGTCGGTTCAGCTAGGACCCTGGTCCTTCCTCTCGCGCCAGGTTCGTCCGCGCCGACGGCCGGCGACTCGCCGGCGGATCGGCCTGCGGTCAGCGTCGCGGTAGGCCGTGATGTGCCGCGTGAGGTTCAATCCACCGAAAGGACAGGATTCCTTCCGCGGTCAGAACGGTGACCTGACCCGTTCTTTCGAAGAGGCCGCGCGCGAGATGGCCCTCTTCTTCCGTTGCTCGTGTAACCGAGATCGACTTTGGAGGTCGAACGACGTGCACGCAGCTTCGGCGACGAGGCGCTGGAGGCTCGCCAGCGCTGGTAGTCGTAGGACCGTCGCGTCGGGAGGGATGGGAACCATGACGGCGGCACGGCACCGAGTGTCGCGGCCGACCCCTGCGCAGCCCCGGCGAACGAGATCGTCGCCGAGAACTGCAAGCCCGGCACGCCGCCCTCGGTCTGGGACATCCCGGGCGCCGGCAACTCGTCGATCCAGGGCTTCGCCACGGACATCAGCGTCAACCAGGGCCAGAGGGTTGGCTTCAAGGTCAACACTGCTCGCGGACTACCGGCTCGACATCTACCGGATGGGCTACTACGGCGGCGACGGCGCGCGCAAGGTCGCCGACCGTGCAGCCCTCCGTCGCGCTTCCGCAGGCCAGCCCGGCTGCCAGACGGACGGCAGCACCGGCGCTCGTGCAGTGCTCGAGCTGGAACGTCGGCCTCCTGGACGGTGCCCGGCGACGCCGTCTCGGGCATCTACTTCGCCCACCTCGTGCGCGAGGACGTCCGGCACGAGCGAGAGCCACATCTTCTTCGTCGTGCGCGACGACGACGGGCGATCGGACCTCCTGTTCCAGACGTCCGACACGACCTGGCAGGCCTACAACCAGTACGGCGGCACAGCGTCTACATCGGCGGGCCGGGCGAGGCGGCGCGCGTACAAGGTCAGCTACAACCGCCCGTTCACCACGCGCGGCAACGCGCCCGAGGACTTGCTGTTCAACGCCGAGTACCCGATGGTCCGCTGGCTCGAGCGCAACGGCTACGACGTCAGCTACTTCACCGGCGTCGACAGCGACGCCGCGGCGCCGAGTCCGCAAGCACCGGGCGTTCCTGTCGGTCGGCCACGACGAGTACTGGTCGGGCGACCAACGCGCGAACGTCGAGGCCGCGCGCGACGCCGGCGTGAACCTCGCGTTCTTCAGCGGCAACGAGGTGTTCTGGAAGACGCGCTGGGAGAACAGCATCGACCGGCACGCCTCCGACGCTGTCTCTTACAAGGAGACCCACGCCGACGCAAGATCGACCCGACGGCGCGCGTGGACCGGCACCTGGCGCGACCCGCGCTTCAGCCCGCCGGCCGACGGCGGCCGGCCGGAGAACGCGCTGACCGGCACGCTCTTCACGGTCAACGCGGGCACGACCGGATCAAGGTGCCGCCGCGGACGGCAAGCTGCGGTTCTGGCGCAACACGAGCTCGCCGACCTGGCGGCCGGGCGACCGCGACGCTGCCGGACGGCACGCTCGGCTACGAGTGGGACGAGGACATCGACAACGGCTTCCGCCCCGCCGGACTTGTTCCGTCTCTCGTCGACGACCCGGCGGACGTGCCCAAAGCTGCTCGACTACGGCTCCACCTACGCGTCCGGCACGCGCGACGCACGACCTGACGCTCTACCGGCCCGAGCGGCGCGCTCGTGTTCGGCGCGGGCACCGTCCAGTGGTCGTGGGGGCTCGACGCGACCACGACCGCGGCAGCGCGCCGGCCGACCCGGATGCAGCAGGCGACCGTGAACCTGTTCGCCGACATGGGCGCGCAGCCGGGCGACGCTCCAGGGCGACTGAGGCCGCGGCGCGTCGACCGACACGACCGGCCCGACCGCACGTCCCCGTCGCCGGGCGCCGGGAGGCCCAGGGTACCGCGAGCGACACCGGCGGCGGCCTCGTCGGCGGCGTCGAGGTCTCGGTCGACGGCGGAGCGACCTGGCACCCCGCGGACGGCCGCGAGGAATGGAGCTTTACCTGGTCCGCGACGGGGAGCCCCGGGCGCGGTGCGCCCAATGGTCCGTGCCGCGGACGACAGCGGGAACCTCTACCCGTTCAGTCCCATTAGCCGGTACGGGTGTGCCTCCCTTCGCCAGTCCCACACCCGTGCCCCACCGGCCGGCGCCCGGGCCGCCCGGGCGCCACGGCTCGCGCTCGGGCCCGGCCGGACGCGCATGTCACGGCGCGGGATCGTGCGCTTGAAGCTGTCGTGCCCAGCCGGCCGGCCGTGCGCCGTACGGGTGCGGTTGCGTTGCCCACGGCCACCCGCATCGCCGGTGCGCGCACGACCGTCCCGGCCGGCCGGTCGGTGCACGTGTCCCTGCGGCTCCGAGCCCCGCCGCGCGCCGCCGGGTCCGCTCGTGCGGGCACGCTCCGGGTCACCGCTTTCCGTCGTTTCCAAGAGTCCCGCGCACCGCACCGTCCGCCGTGATTTCGATCCGGGTGCTCGCACCGAGTTCACTCAAGCAGACCCCCGAGGGAGACCAGTGATGTTGCGCCGTCAGCCTGCGGATCGCCGTCGTGGCGATCGTCATCGCGACCGCGTGGCAGGCGCCTGCCGAGGCCCTGCCTCCCCCGGAGGCGGGCCCGGGCGGTCCGATCCTCGTCGTCACCGACCCCGCCGACCCCTTCGGCGGCTACTACGCCGAGATCCTCCTCGCCGAAGGTCTCAACGACTTCGCGTGGCGACCGCCGGCCTCGCTGACGCGCCGGCTCTGGCGAGTCGTGCGGTCTCGTCCTCGCCCGACCGCCGCTCACGGCACGCAGGTCTCGACGCTGACGCCCTGGGTGCCGGCGGCGGCAACCTGATCGCGATGCGGCCGGACGCCGACTCGCCGCCCTGCTCGGCTTGGGCGTCGGGTCGGCAGCTGGCCAACGGCTACATGGCGGATCAACACGACCACCCCGCCCGGGAGCCGGGATCACGGGCGAGTCGATGCAGTTCCATGGCACGGCCGATCGCTGGACGCTCGCGGGCGCCCACGTCGCCCGCTCTACGCGACCGAGCACCGCGCACGCCGAGCCCGGCCGTGACGCTGCGCACGTCGGGCGCGCGGCGGCCAGGCCGCCGCGTTCACGTACGACCTGGCGCGGTCGATCGTCTACACCCGCCAGGGCAACCCGGCCTGGGCCGGGCAGGAGGCGACGGCATCCGCCGATCCGCTCCGACGATCTGTTCTTCGGCGGAGCGGTCCGAGCCGACTGGGTCGACCTAACAAGGTCGCCATCCCGCAGGCCGACGAGCAGCAGCGCCTGCTGGCGAACCTGATCATCGCAGATGAACGCGGACCACAAGCCGCTGCCGCGCTTCTGGTACTTGCCGCGCGGCAAGAAGGCCGCCGTCGTGATGACCGGCGACGATCACGGCGCGGCGGCACGGACGGCCGAGCTTCGACCGCTCAGGCAGCACGAGCCCGCCGGGCTGCTCGGTGGCGAACTGGGAGTGCGTGCGCGGCACGTCCTACATCTACACCGCCACCCCGATGACGGACGCGCAAGCCGCGGCCTATCAGGCCCAGGGCTTCGAGATCGCGCTGCACCTCTAGACGGGCTGCGCGAACTTCACGCCCGCTCCTGCGAGCGACTGGACGCGCCAGCTCGCGAGTGGCGCGCGAAGTACCCGAGCCTTGCCGCGCCGCGCGACGAACCGCACCCACTGCATCGTCTGGAGCGACTGGGCCGACGCAGCCGAAGGTCGAGCGCGAGACGGCATCCGGCTCGACACCAACTACTACTACTGGCCCGGCAGCTGGGTCGCAGAACCGGCCCGGCTGTTCACCGGCTCGGGCTTCCCGATGCGCTTCGCCGACACCGACGGCACGCTGATCGACGTCTATCAGGCGGCGACGCAGATGACCGACGAGACGGGCGAGAGCTATCCCGGCGCACATCAACACGCTCCTCGACAACGCGCTCGGGCCGCAGGGCTACTACGGCGTCTTCACGGCCAACATGCACACCGACCAGACCGTCCATCATGCTGGGGCCGACGCGATCGTCGCCTCGCCAGCCCGCGGCGTGCCGGTGGTCTCGGCCCGAGCAGATGCTCGACTGGCTCGACGGCGCAACGGCTCCTCGTTCCAGAACCTGGTCCTGACCCGGCAACGAGCTCACGTTCTCGATCGCCGCCGGCGCTGGCTCGACCGGCCTGCAGGCCATGCTGCCCGCGAGCTCCGGCAGCCGGTGGGCTGGCCAGCCTCACCCGCAACGGCGTGAGCGTCCCGATGACCACGCGGCCGGTGAAGGGCATGAACTACGTGTTCTTCCCGGCCGCCGACGGCGACTACGTCGCGACCTACGGCGTCGGGATCCCCGAGACGACGATCACGTCGGCGTCCGTCTCCGGCACCACGGCGCGGATCGCGTTCGTCGAGCGACACGCCCGGCTCGCGCTTCGAGTGCAAGCGCGACGGCGGGGCGTTCGCGGCGTGCGCCAGCCCGAAGTCAGTACACGGACCTGTCGCGCGGGACGCACACGGTGCAGGTGCGCGCCATCGACCCGGCGGGCACCGTGGACCCGAGCCCTGCCGTGCGTCAGGTGACCATCGGCAGCACGTCGGGCAGCGGCGGTCCGGGCAACGGGTCCGGTGAGGGCGGGCCGGCGGTGAGGATCACGCCCAAGCGCGTGCGGATCACGGAGAACGGCACGGTCCGGCTCCGCGTCCGCTGCCCGAAGGGCCAGCGCAAGTGCCGCGTGAACCTGAAGCTGAAGTCGAAGCGGAAGACCGTGGCCGCTCGGACGTTCTTGGTGAAAGCAGGAAAGAGCCGAGTGATCGAAATGACACTGCAACGCAGCACCCGCGCGTCACTGGCGCGCAAGCGGACGCTCCTCGTGACCGCAGTCGCGGTCTCGAAGAACCCCATGGGTGACAGGGCGGTCACTCGGAAGACGATCCGGCTGGTGGGACGTTGATCCGCCAGACCGGACACAGCAGGACGACAAGGAGGGTCATGCGTACGGCATCAGTACGACGGACCGTGGCGGCGGCACTGGTAGCCGGCGCACTCGGAACGACAGCGGGAGTCGCCCAGGCGGCTCCCCAGCAGGACGACTTCGCGACGACGGAGACCGGCAAGACAACGCTGGTCGGCGACGCCGTCGAGCTCGCGACGTTCAATCAGGACTTCAACGGTGCCGCGCTCCCGTGGCCGGCCGTGCAGCTCTCGGCGTCGAGCGGCTGTGCCACCGACGGCGGCGGCGACGATGACCGGTACGGCATTGGCCGTCGATGGCGCGCGGGTAGACAGCGCCAAGGGGAACCCTGGAAGCTCGCTGAAGTTCCGTGCCACGTTCGGTGCCCAGCGCTTCCAGCATGTCGGCTTCGGCGTCGACTTCGACACCGTCAACCGCTGGGCGATGTTCAGCACGAACGACACCTCGGACAAGATCTTCGCCCGCGTCCACGACGGCACGACGGCGGACGCGCAGTCGAGGTCTCCTGGCGTCACGCCCGGCAACGCATACGACTTCCGGATCGACTGGGCCGACGTCGGGCACGGTTAAGTTCTACGTCGACGGTGCGCTGGTGCCGGGCACGCCTGACCGCGCCCGATCATCGGAGCGATGACCGCGCAGGTCAGTGACTGTCTGAAGGATGCCGCCGGCGCTACCCCGGTGACTGTCGACTCGATGCTGCTGCGCGCCGAGAAGTCAGGCACGTACACCTCGAAGGTGTTCAACGCCGGCAGCTCTCGCATCGCGGGCATCACGTTCACTCCCGAGGCCGACGACCCTGAACAACACGACGATCATCGTACGAGTCGCGCACGAGCAGCGACAACGTGACGCTGGACGGCGTGGGGGCCCACCAGCGCCACCCAGCCGGCACAGTACTTCCAGTACCGCGCCAACCTGACCACGCCCGACACCGCATTCACGCCGCGGCTCACCAAGGCCAGCGTCGACTTCCAGATCGCCCCCGCACCCGCAGCCGGGGCCGGGCACCCAGCCGCCGAGCGGCGGGAACACCGGTGGTGACACGAAGAAGGCCGAAGATCGGCATGCCTCGTGACGCGGACGTCACGAAGCGTGGCAAGGTCCGCCTGCTGCTGACCTGCCCCGACGACGAGACGCGCTGCAACGTGGCGCTGAAGTTCAAGTGGGACGGCGACACCGTCGCCAGCAAGAGCGGGAAGATCGATGGTGGCGACAGCCGCTACATCACGCTCAAGCTGTCCAAGGCGGCCAAGAAGAAGCTCGCCAAGGCCGGCAAGCTGAAGGTCGTCGCGACGCTGACGGTGACGGACGCCGCCGGCAACAAGCGCACGTCGAGCAAGAGGATCTGGCTCTACTCGCTCTAGCCACACCGCGATCGCAAGAAGCACCGGGAGCCCCGACCTTGTCGGGGCTCCCGCTCGTTGTGAGGGGCCGAGCGCGCGCGCTCTAAAGCTTCGTAAACCGCCTTGTCCCGCGGGGCGGAGGCTCCTACGCTGGACTGTGTCGAAGGGAAGTATCCCGACGGCGGGCATCGTCAACACGGCGGCCGCGCGGCCGGCCCGGTGCCCGCGGCCCTCCCGGGGCGGAGAAACCTTCGCGGCTTGTCGATCGCACCCGCGGAGGTGTCCGTTGTCCCTGACCGTCTCGGCTCGCCCTGCTCGGCGGCGCGTCGCCTGTCCTGCTCGTCGTCGACCTCGCCGTCGTGCGCGCCCGCGGCGGCGAGATGAGCCTGCGCGCGGCCGGCGATCGCCAGCGTGGCCTGGATCGCCATCTCGCTGGTGTTCGCCGGGGTGCTTCTACCGTGGCCGGGGTCGCCGGGCCAGGCCGAGAGCCTACCTGGCCGGCTACCTGGTCGAGAAGTCGCTGTCGCTGGACAACGTCTTCGTGTTCCTGATCGTGTTCCAGGCCTTCTCGATCGCCGAGGCGGCCCCCCGGCCCAAGCTGCTGACCTACGGGATCGTGCTCGCGCTGGTCCTGCGGGCGATCTTCATCTTCGCCGGGGCCACCGCCCTGGAGCACGCCTCGTCTGGCTGTCGTTCCCGTTCGCCGCGCTGCCTGGCCTGGACCGGTCTGGCGGCTGTGGAAGCACCGCCACGAGCACGGAGGCGAGGAGAAGCTCGTGCAGGGCGTCCGCGACCCCGTCGCTGCAACGTCGCCGAGGGCGACCATGGCTCCAAGCTGATCGTCCGCGAGGGCGGCAAGCGCGCGCTGACGATGGGCGGCGCGGCGCTGGTGGCCATCGCCGTGGTGGACATCATCTTCGCCGTCGACTCGGTGCCGGCCATCCTGGCCATCACCACCGACACGTACGTGGTCTTCGCCGCCAACGCCTTCGCGCTGCTGGGCCTGCGGCCGCTGTTCTTCCTGGTCGCCGACCTGGTCGAGCGCCTCGACTACCTCAAGGCCGCGCTCGCCGTCCTGCTGATGTTCATCGCCGGCTAAGATGGTGGCCGGCGAGCTGGTGGGCAAGGTCGGCCCCGCCGTGTCCCCCTGGCCGGGGGTCGCGCTGATCCTGGGCGCCGGCGTGGTGGCTTCCCTGAGTCCGCCGACCAGCCGCGCGCGCGCCGTCGTATCGCCTGACCGCCGCGTCGGCGAGCGACGCGCGGCCGGCCGCGACGAGCTCGGCGAGGCGGACGAGCTTGACCCGCGGGCGGCCGTGCGGCTCGCCCGCGGCGCGCTCGGCGCTCGTCGATCGCCTGCCAGCCCTCCCACGAGACCGCGTCGGGCGCGCAGGAGGCGAGCCAGCGCAGGCACTCGTCGGCGTCCGGCTCGGGCGGCCGAGCGCGCCGCCTCGGCGTCCTCGACGATCTTGGCCACGGTGTCGGCCGCGTCCTTCTTGTTGGTGCCGATCACGCCGCTCGGGCCGCGCTTGATCCAGCCGACGGCGTACTCGCCGCGACGGGCGGCCCTCCTCGTCGCACACGCGACCGCCCTCGTTGCGGATCAGCCCGCGCCGGCTCGTCCCACGGCACGTCCTCGATCGGCCGCCCGCGGTAGCCGATCGAGCGCAGCACGAGCCCGCAGCCGATCACCTCCTGCTCGCCGGTCGGCACCGCGCGGCCGTTCTCGAGCCGGTTGCGCGACCACGCGGATGCCGGTCACCGGGCCGTCGTCGCCCTCGCCGAGGATCTCCACCGGCGAGCGCAGGAACTTCAGGGTGATCCGCCGGCCGGCGCTGCCCGGCGCCCGCGCGGCGTAGCCCTGGAGGATCTCGACGTTGCGCCGGACGGTCGGGGTGACGTCCTCGGGGACCTCGACGTCGACCTCGGCCGGGTCGACCTGGACGTCCACGCCGGTCATCTCCCCCAGCTCGCGCAGCTCGGGGTTGGTGAAGGACGCCTGCGCCGGCCCGCGGCGCCCGAGGATGATCACCTCCGGACCTGGCCGGCGGCAGCGCCCCGAGCGCGTGGTCCGCGATGTCGGTGACGGCGAGCTCGTCAGGGTCCAGCAGCAGCATGCGCGCGAGGTCGATCGCGACGTTGCCGTTGCCGATCACCACCGCGCGCTGGGCGGAAGGTCGAAGTCTCGTCGACCGCGTCGGGGTGGCCGTTGTACCAGGCCACGAAGCGCGTGGCGGCGTAGGAGCCGGGCCGGTCCTCGCCGGGGATCCCGAGCCGGTTGTCGTCGGTCGTGCCGAACGCGTAGACGACCGCGTGGTAGCGCTCGAGCAGCTCGGCGCGCGAGACGTGCTCGCCGAGCACGACGCCGCCGAAGAAGCGGAACCCCGGCTTGCGCGCGGTCTTCTCGTACACACGGGTGACGGTCTTGATCTTCGGGTGGTCGGGAGCCACGCCCGAGCGCACGAGCCCGAACGGCGTCGGCAGCGCGTCGAGCAGGTCGACCTCGAAGCCCGCCGCCAGCAGCTGGTCGCACGCATAGAAGCCCGCCGGGCCGGCACCGATGACCGCGATCCTCATCCGATTCAGGGTATTAGGCGCCGCGCGGCTCGACGAGACCGCTCTCGTACGCGCAGGATCACCGCCTGCGTGCGGTCGCGGAGGCCGAGCTTCATGAAGATCCGGCTGGCATGCGTCTTCACCGTGTCCTCAGACACGAACAGCTCGCGTGCGATCTCCGCGTTCGACTGCCCGCCGGCGATGTGCCGGAGCACCTCGACCTCGCGCGGGGTCAGCTCCTCGAACCCCGGCGGCGTGGTCGTCCCCGGGGGCGGCCGCCGGACGAAGGCCTCGACGAGCCGCCGCGTGATCGGTGGGGCGAGCAGCGTGTCTCCGGTGACGGCCGCGCGCACCCCTGCGACCAGCTCCTGCGGACGCCCGCTCTTGAGCAGAAAGCCGCTCGCGCCCGCTCGCATCGCCTCGTAGACGTACCCGTCGAGGTCGAACGTCGTGAGCATCACCACCCGCGGCGCTCCCGGTCCGAGCGCGACCAGGCGACGGGTCGCCTCGATCCCGTCGAGCCCCGGCATCTGGATGTCCATCAACACCACGTCGGGCGGGTCCCGGCGGACCAGCTCGAGCGCCGCCGGACCGTCATCGGCCTCACCGACGACCTCGATGTCCGCCTGCGCCTCGAGGATCATGCGCAGGCCTCCGCGCACGAGCGCCTCGTCGTCGGCGATCACGACGCGGATCACGAAGGTGCTCCCGTCGAAGGGCAGCCGCGCGCGCAGCACGTAGCCGCCTCCCGGCCGGGCGCCGCTCTCGAGGACGCCGCCGTAGAGCGCGACCCGCTCGCGCATCCCGACGAGGCCGAAGCCGCCGCCGTTCGCCGCGCTGGGTCCCGCCCCGTCGTCGAGGACCTCGAGTTCCACCGCGCGGCCGTTGTAACTGAGGCGGACGCTGGCGTGCGCGGCGTGCGCGTGCTTGAGCGCGTTGGTGAGCCCTTCCTGCACGATCCGGTACACGGAGCGGTCGACGCCGGCCGGGAGCCGGCATGGCTCGCCCTCCACGGTGAGGTCGACAGGCAGGCCGGCGCCGCGCACCTGGTCGAGGAGCGCGTCCAGCCTCGCCACGCCCGGCTGGGGGTCGAGCGCGAGCTCGCCCACCGGCGCGCGCAGCAGGCCGAGCATGCGGTGTAGCTCGACGATCGCTTCCCTGCCGGCGTCCTGGATCGTGGCGAGCGACTCCTGGGCACGGTCGGGGGCGGACGCGAGCGCCTGCTCGGCGGCGCCGGCCTGGAGCACCATCACGCTGACCGTGTGGGCCACGGAGTCGTGCATCTCGCGTGCGATGCGGGCGCGCTCCTCCGCCACCGCGGCCCGGGCGCGCTCGTCGCGGTCGGCCTCGAGCTGCGCGGTCCGCTCCTCCAGGCTCTCGGTGCGCCCGCGGCGCTGGCGAACCCAGCGCCCGAGCGCCCACACGCCGCCGAGGAAGAGGAACTCACTGGCCAGGTCCTCCGCGTTGGTCTCTCCGAGCCGGCCGACCTCGATGGCGACGGCACCGGCCGCGACGAGCGCTCCAGCCGCGATCGCGGACCGGAGAGGCAGATGCGCGGCGGCGCTGTAGAGCGCGACGTTGATGGCGATCCACGCCTGGAGCTCGCCGACCGGGTCGTCGAGCGCGGCGTAGCCGATCGAAGCGGCGACGAGGACGGCGAGCAGGACGAGCAGCGGCGCGCGGCGGCGCGCGAGCAACGGCAGGAAGACGAGGGCCGCCAGGCCGGCGGCCAGGAGGCCGTCGCCGCCGCCGGCTGCCGCCTCGGCGAGCGCGCTGCCGAGGAGCACGGCGACCAAGAGCTCGTTCGCGTGGCGCAAGACCCATCGGCGCATGAGGCAACCGTACGCCCGTCCCAGCACCGGCGCATCCTCTCGACGGGTGACGCGCATCGTCGCCGCGGGTGACTCGCGCGGCCGTTCGGATCGCTCCCGCGTGGCGCGAGATCGCACCGTGAGGTGACGACGACAGGCGGTCGCGCACCTAGCGTCCCGGAGCGTCACCCCCACTCCCGACAGGAGACCAACCATGCGCCGTCGCACCGCCCTGCTCGCCACCGTCGTCTCCGCCGCCGGCATCGGCGCCGGAGCCGCGCTCGCGTCGACCGGAGCCGCCCAGGCGCCGGGCCCGCCGACGGGCACGAAGGAGGTCGTCCTGCGCCAATCCTCGTTCAAGTTCCTCGACCATCCCCCGCGCCGCCGCGGTGACGTGCCGCCCTCGCCGGGCGACGCCTCGATTCTCGGCTACCTGATCTTCGACGCCGCCGGCAAGAAGCGCCTGGGGCGGATGGACGTCATGTGCACGTCGACGGACCGCCGCGGCAAGCGCCTGCTGTGCACGGGCGCAATGCACCTGCCCGACGGCCACATCGAGCTCGCGGGCACCGGCGACCCGCTCGCCATCACCGGCGGCACCGGCGCTTACGCGGGCGCGCGCGGGATCGCGGACGGCACCTCGAGCAGCGGCCGCGACGAGCACGTGACGCTCACGTTCATGCCGTGAGCTAAGGAACGAGGCGGCTCGCTTCGTCGCGCTCGCGCCGGATCGGCCCGGACGCGCTGCGCAGCGAGCCGCCCTCGCGGCCCGCGCGGTGGCCGATGATCTCGGCCAGGACGGCGATCGCCGTCTCCTCGACGGTCGAGGCGCCGACGTCGAGCCCGCAGGGCGCGAAGACGCGCGTGATGTCGTCCTCGTCGACGCCCTCCGCGCGCAGGCGCTCGTTGCGGTCGAGCGTCGTCTTGCGGCTGCCGAGCGCGCCGATGTAGCCCGCGCCGCTCGCCAGCGCCGTGACCACCGCGGGCACGTCGAGCTTCGGGTCGTGGGTGAAGACGAGCACCGCGTCGCGCGGGCCGAGCTCGCCCTCGGACAGCACCGCGTCCGGCCACCCGGGGACCACTTCGGCGGCCGCGGAGAAGCGCGGTGACGCGAGGAACGCGCGGCGCGGGTCGGCGATCGTGACGCGGTAGCCGAGCCCGCGCGCCATCGGCGCCAGCGCGGCCGCGAAGTCGATCGCCCCGAAGATCACCATCCGCGGCGACTCGGCGAACGCGGCCACGTGCACCCGCAGCCCCGTGCCGAGCGTCGCTCCGTCCTCGCCGTACGAGCGCACCGTCGACTGCCCCTGCACGACCAGCCCGCGCGCCTCGCGCTCGACGTTGGCGTCGAGCAGCCGAGGCCCGCCGAGCGACCCGACGCGCGACTCGGCGTCGACGTACATCTTGGCCCCCGCCAGCGGCCCGTCGAGCAGCGTCGCGAGCGCCGCCGGGCGCTCCGCCAGGATCGCCTCGAGCCCGCACAGCGTCGCCTCGCGCGCGTCACCCGCCAGCTCGTGGATGAAGATGTGCACGGTGCCGCCGCACATCAGCCCGACGGTGCCCGCCAGCTCGTCCGAGATGCCGTACGTCTCGAGCCGCGGCCCGCGCCGCCGCCGCGCTCCAGGATCTGCAGCGCCGCCTCCGCCACCGCGCCCTCGACGCAGCCGCCGGTGACCGAGCCTTCGAGCGTGCCGCCCTCCTCGACGTAGACGCTCGCCCCCACGTCGAGCGGCGCCGAGCCGTCGACCGCGACCAGCGTGCCCGCCACCACGCGCCGCTCGTCGCGCAGCCACTCGGCGACCACCCCCGCGGTGTGCTGGACCGGGCGCTTCATGACAATGGACGATAGCTACGCCGGCGCGGGCTCTGCCACCGGGCGCGACGTGAGGCCCTCGACGGCGCGCATGCCGGGTAGGAGCAGCGCGCCGAAGGTGACGACCGCACCGATCGCCCCGGCGCCGACCAGCGTGGCCTGGACGCCGATCGCGCTGCTCACCGGTCCGGTGAGGGCGAACGAGAGCGGCAGGAGGCCGATCGAGATCAACCAGTCGAGGCTCGAGACGCGGCCGAGCAGCTCAGGCGGCACGTGGCGCTGCTTGGCGGTCGCCCACACGATCGTCCCCGCCGTCTCGAGTGCGTTGAACGCGAGGCTCACGAGCATCAGCTGCCACACCGCACCGGCGAGCCCGTAGCCCGCCACCGCGACGGTCGCCAGCGTCCAGGCGACGTACATGAACGTGATGTCGCGCCGCGGAAGCCCGCGCTGGCCGAGCACAACCGCGCACAGGACCGACCCGATGCCCCCGGCGGCGAAGATCAGCCCGAGGTCCGCGGCGCTGCCGTGGAGGTCGTTCTTGACCAGGAACGGGAGCAAGACCTCGACCGGCCCCATGAAGAGCAGGTAGGCGACGGCCGCGCTCGCGAAGGTCGCCCACAGCCAGACGTGCCCGCGGATGTACGTGAACCCGGCGCGGATGTCGCCGGCCATCGAGATCGGCTCAGCGCTCTCGACGCGAGGACGGCGCGTCATCGCCAGAACCGCTGCGGCCGACACCGCAAAGGACGCGGCGTCGAGCGCGAAGGCGGCGCCGACGCCCACGGCGCTGATGAGCAGCCCTCCGATCGCCGGCCCTGCGAGCCGCAGCATCGCCGGGCGTACGAGCTGATCCAGCGCGTTCGCCTGCGCGAGCTCCTCCTCCGGTAGGACCTCCGGCGTGATCGCGTCGAACGCCGGCCCGAAGAACGCGGCCGCAGCGCCGTAGCCGGCGACGAGCGCGACCATGTGCCACAGCTCGAGCGCGCCGGTGAGAGACAGCACTGCGAGCACCCCCACGAGCAATCCGCGGCCGAGGTCGGCCGCCAGCATCACCTTGCGGCGATCGATCCGGTCGCTTACGACCCCGCCGATCAGGAGGAAGACGATCGTCGGCACCGTCATCGCGATGCCGACCAGCGACAGCGCCGTGGGGGCGTTCGAAAGCTCGTAGGCCTGCCAGGCGATCGCCACGAGGAAGACGCCGTCGCCGAGCAATGAGACGCACATGCCGCTCCACAGCAGGCGGAAGTCGCGGTGCCGGAACGGGGCCAGCAGCCGCACCCGGCTCACGCCGCCGGGACGGTCCAGACCTTCGTAGCTATGGTGCATCGGCCGTGGCGAGGTCGCCCGCCAGGGGCGTCGCGCGGCCCGACCGCAGGAACTCGAGCGTCGCGTCGGCGTCCATCGGCCGTGCGAAGTGGTAGCCCTGGCCGAGGTCGCACCCGAGATCCCGCAGCGTCTCCCACTGCTCGGCGAACTCGATGCCCTCGGCGACGATGTCGAGCTCGAGCGTCTTCCCCAGCGCCACGACGGCGGTGGCGAGTCCCGACGCCTCCGGCGTCGCTCCCGCGCGCAGGAACGAGCGGTCCATCTTGAGGATGTCGACCGGCAGGCGGCTGAGATGGCTCAGCGACGAGTAGCCGGTGCCGAAGTCGTCCATCGCCAGCCGCACGCCGAGCGCCTTCAGCGCCTCGAGCCGCTCGATGGCCATGTCGGTGTCGTTCATCATCACCGACTCCGTGATCTCGAGCGTGAGCGTCCCCGGCTCGAGACGCGACTCCGCGAGCGCGTCGCGGACGTCGCCGACGATGTCGCTGTGCTGTAGCTGCTTGACCGACAGGTTGATGGCCATCGACAGTGCATCGCCCGACTGTTGCAGCGTCTGGAACGCCTTCGCCTGGCGGCAGCCTTCACGCAGCACCCAGCGCCCGAGCGGAACGATCAAGCCCATCTCCTCGGCCAGCGGGATGAACTGGTCGGGCCCGATCAGCCCTCGCTCGGGATGCCGCCAGCGCACCAGTGCCTCTACCCCGGCGACCGTCCCGTCGTCGAGCCGGACGACCGGCTGGTAGTGCAGCTCGAGCTGGTCTGACGTGATGGCGCGCTGGAGGTCGGCGCGCAGCTCGAGGCGCTCGAGCACGCCTTCGTGCATCGCGGGCTCGAACAGTCGGTAGCCGCCCTTCCCCTCCCGCTTGGCGATGTACATCGCGGCGTCCGCGTTGCGGATCAGCTCGTCGGCGTCCGCCGTCGCGCCGCCGCCGACGACCGAGATCCCGAGGCTGGCCCGCACCGCCAGCTGCTTGTGCTCGACGGACAGCGGCACGGCGAGCGCCTCGAGGATCCGCTCGGCCGTGTCGGCCGCGCTCTGCGGCCCGTCGGTGCCCTCGAGCAGCATCGCGAACTCGTCCCCGCCGAAGCGCGCCGCGGTGTCGCTGGCCCGGATGCTCGCCGTCAACCGCTGGGCGACCTCGCGGAGCACCTCGTCGCCCGCGGCGTGGCCGAGGCTGTCGTTGATGGTCTTGAAGTCGTCGAGGTCGACGAAGATGACCGAGAGCGCGTAGTCCTCACGCCGCGAGCGGGCCACCGCATGGCGCACGCGCTCGCCGAAGAGCGCGCGGTTCGCGAGATCGGTCACCGGGTCGTGGAACGCCTGGTGGGCGAGCTGCTCCTCGAACGCCTTGCGCTCGCTGACGTCGCGGCCGTTGAGGACGATGCCCCGGACGTGCTCGTCCTCGAGCAGGTTCGTGTGCAGGATCTCGAACTGCCGGACGCTGCCGTCGCGGTGGCGGAGCGAGCACTCGATGACCTGCGCCTCGCTGCCCGCGTACGCGCCGCCGTCCGCAAGTAGGTGCATGAGCCGGCCGTGCTCCGCCGAGTCGACGAGGCGGGCAAACGGCTCGCCGATGACCTCGTCCGGGCCGTAGCCCAGCACCCGCTCGATCGACGGGCTCTGGTAGACGACCGTCGCCGTCGAGTCCAGCACCGTGATCAGGTCGCTCGAGTGCTGCACGAGCGAGCCGAAGCGCGCTTCGCTCGTGCGGCGGTGGACCTCCTCGGTCAGCGCAGCGCTCTCCAGCGCGAGCGAGACCTGCGTCGCCAGCGCCTGGAGCGTCCTCCGCACGGTGCGCGAAGCGGCGTCGTCGGACGCCACGACGAGCAGCCCGCGCAGTCCTGCCCGAACGGAGAGCTCGAGCACGCACGCGTACGACCGATCGCCCGGCAGCCGCAGCGCGGCGCGCAGCGGGTCGCTCAGGCGCAGGAGCGCGGTCTCGGCGGCAGCTGCGAGCAGCGTCTCGGCGGTGAGCGCGGGGAGCGTCCACGACGATTCGTCGCGGACGGCCTCGCGCTCCATCGCGACCACCCGCACCTCGCCCTCGTCGACGACGCACAGCAGCGCCGCAGCCTCTCGATCGACCAGGGAGCGCGCGGCGTCGAGGGCGGCGTGATGGATGTCCTCCCGTCGCGTCGCGGCGACGAGCGCCTCGCCCGCGGCGCGCAGGATGCGCTCGCGCTCCACCGACCGCTCCTGCTGGCGCACGAGCCCGGCGATGCGGACGACGACGAGCCCGAACAGCGACGATCGACGCGACGTTGACGATGATGAAGTCGTCGGTGTGCCTGATCTCCTGGAGGACCTCGATCACCGGGGCGATCACGGCCGCGGTCAGCAGCAGTGCGAAGCGGAGCGGCGTGAGCCGGGTGTCGCGCTCGGGCGCCGGCCTGCTCGAGCTCGCGCATCGAGGGATGCAGCGCGGCGGCGCCCCACAGCAGGTAGAAGACGATCCAGCCGGCGTCGAGCCAGAGCTGCCCGGTGTACGTGCCGTTGAGCGTCATGAGGCCGTAGACGAAGTCCGTCAGCAGGAGCGTGACGATGCTCGAGACAAGCAGGTAGAAGGCGGGCGCGCGCCTGCCGGCGTCCACGGCCAGGCGGATCGCCGCCGCCAGCAGCAGGATGTCGCCGAGCGGGTAGGCGATCGAGACGAGCTTGGGAACGAGCGTGAGCTGGTCGTCGCTGAGGTAGGGCTCGATCAGCGCCACCCACGAGATCAGCCCGAGCCCGAGCGTCATGATCAGCGAGTCGATGACCCCGGCGCGGTCGCCGTCGGGATTGCGGCGCCGGACGAGCAGGAACAGGCCGGCCATCAGCACCGGGTACACGAGGATGTACGCCGCGTCGCCGAGCGAGGGGAACGGCACCTCGCTCTCGAGCAGGAGCTCGTAGCTGTAGGTGTAGACGTCGCCGAGCCAGAACAGGAACAGGCCGAGCGCGAAGCACCACCACGGGGCAGGCGACGCCGGCTGGTAGCGGCGGAGGCCGACGACGATCGCCACCACGGGCGAGAGCCCGAGGACGTTCATGACGATCGGGCTGCCGGCGAACGGCGGCACGAACACGTAGAGCGCGCACAGCAGCCCTCCCAACGCGAGGTGTACCTGCCACAGGCTCGGCACGGGCAGCCGCCGGACGCTCGTCATCAGACCACCTGCCAGGGCGGGTCGGGCGCCTCACCAGCGACGCGCTTGAGCTCGTCCCGCGCGGCCAGCTCGTCGAGCGCCTCGATCAGCGTGTCGACCTCGGCGTCGGTGTTGGCCGCGGTCAGCTGGATGCGGAAGCCGACCTCGGCCTTGGGTACGAGCGGAAACGCCGCGAGCGTCACGTAGACCCCGCGATCGAAGAGCAGCTGCCCTACCTCGGCGATGCGCCGATAGTCGCGCAGCGGGATCTCGACGATCGGGAAGCCCGGACCGGTTCGGGGTGTCGACGCCGAGGCGCTCGAGGCAGTCGAGTACGCGGCGCGTGTGCCGGCACAGCACCCCACGCAGCTCGTCGCCTCGCTGCTCGTTGACGTCCAGGCCGGCGAGCACCGTCGCGAGCGAGGCGACCGGAGACGGCCCCGAGTAGAGATACGGAGGGGCGGCGACCTTGAGCAGGTCCTTCACGTCGGTCGGGCAGGCGATGAACGCCAGCAGCGACGAGTAGGCCTTCGAGAACCCGCCGACGAGCACGACGTTGTCGTAGCGTCTCGCCGAAGTGGCGGACCACGCTGTTGCCGCGCCGGCCGTACGGGCAGCTCTCGCTCGGGGCGCTCCCCGATGACGCCGAAGCCGTGCGCGTCGTCGACGTAGAGCAGCGCGCCGTGCTCGCGGGCGACCGCCGCGAACGCCGGCAGGTCGGGCGCGTTGCCGGTCATGCTGTTGACGCCGTCCATGCAGACGAGGCGGGTCGGGTCCGGCTCCGCGCGCAGCAGCTGGTCGAGGTGGTCGGGATCCTCGAAGCGGAAGCGCTTGACGGCGGCGCCGCGGGAGCGGGCGACCTGGCAGCCGTCGTAGATCGTCTTGTGCGCCCGCGCGTCCATGAAGATCGTCCCCGAGGCGGCGAGCAGCGGGATGACCGACATGTGGATGTGCGTGATCGTCGGCAGGACGAGCGAGTCCTCGGCGCCCAGCAGGTCGGTCAGCCGCTCCTCGATCTGCTCGTAGAGCACCGGGCTGCCGAGCAGGCGCGACCAGCTCGGATGCGTTCCCCACGCATCCAGGTACGCCGGGACCGCGTCGATGATCTCGCGGTCGAGGTCGAACCCGAGGTAGTTGCAGGACGCGAAGTCCGCCAGCCAGTGCTCGCCGACGCGGATCATGCGACCGTCGACCTCGTCGATGACCGCGTCCATCATGGGGTGAGAGGCCTTGAGCACCGACAGGTCGCGGACGGTCTCGAGCCAGTGGTCGATCCAGGGCCGTCGCCCGCGGCGCGTCGCAGCCGCTCCATCGATCGTCGAGAAAGCAGGGCGCGCGCTCATACGCCACTAGATCGGCCGCCGGCGCGCTCCCGCTTGAATCGCTTGATCAGCCGACGGCGGCGAGCAGCCTGGGCGCTACCTGCTTCTTGCGGCTCATGACGCCCGGCAGCTCGACCACGCCGTCGTCGGCGTCGCGCCCGAACGCGCGCTCGATCGCGAAGCGGTCGGCGCCGGAGAGGTACAGCCGGGTGCTCTTGGCGATGATGTCGGTGACCATCAGCGCGACGATCGCGTGGCCCTCCGTCGCGCGCACGTCGTCGAGCGCCTTCAGCAGGTCCTGCTCGCGGTCGTGCAGGTCCTCGCCGACCGTCTCCACCTGCGCGATCTTCAGCGTGTTGGCCCCCGCGTCGTACTCCTTGGCGTCGCGCTCGACGATCTCCTCGACCGGCACGCTGGAGAGGTTCGACGTGCGCTCGAACATCTCGCGGCCGAACGCCTCGGCGTCGACGGCGAGCACCTGGGCGAGATAGGCGATCACGGCGCGGTCGCGGTCGGTGGTGGTCGGCGAGTTGAGGATCACCGTGTCGGAGAGCACGGCGCCGAGGAGCATCGTCGCCGCCGGCTTGCTCGGCTCCATCCCGTTCTGGCGGAAGCGCTCGATCACCAGCGTCGCCGTCGAGCCGACCGGGTCGAATGTCGCCAGCACCGGCACGCGCGTCTCGATCGAGCCGACGTGATGGTGGTCGAGGATCTCGACGATCTCGGCCTGCTCGACGCCCGCCGCGCTCTGCGCTTCCTCGGCGTGGTCGACGAGCAGCACGCGGCGCGGCTGCGGGTTGATGAGGTCCGAGCGCGTGACGAGTCCGACCGGGTGGCCGGCGGCGTCGACCACCACGGCGGCGCGGTAGTCGACCTCCTCGATCATCTCCGAGACGTCGGCGACGAGGTCGTCGGGCCGCGCGGCAAGCGGCTCGCGGTCCATCAGCGCGCGGCACGGTGCCGAGAGCGTGATCATGCGGCTCGTCACGTACGAGTCGAGCGGCGAGACGACCACCGCAGTGCCCCGCTCGCGCGCCAGCTCGAGCACGTCGTCGGCCGGCTTCGTCCCGTTGCTGGTGACGAGCAGCGCCACGCCGACCTCGATCGCGATCCGCTGCGCGTCCGGCCGGTTGCCCACGACCACGACGTCACCGGCGCTGAAGCCGAGCGGGAGCGACTCGGTGGCCATCGCCAGCACCCACACGCGACCGGTGACCTCGAGCGAGCCCTCGCCGGAGAGCTGCTCGCCCTCGAGCACGCCGGCGATCGCCGACACCGCCGTCGGGGCGTCGAGCTTCGACGCCTCGCGCGACTCGCGCACGTAGCGCCGGGCAAGCGCGCGCTCGGTCATCACGCCCGCCAGCTCGCCGCCGTCGGCCACCACCGGGACGAGGTCGACCTCGTCGCGGGCCATGATCAGGCCGACCTCGCGCACCGGCACGGTGTGCTCGGCAAGCGGGAACTTCTCCCGCATCACGTCCTGCACCCGCAGCATCACGTGCTCGAGCAGCGCGGGCTCGTCGGCCCCGCTGCGCTCGAGCACCCAGCGCGTCTGGGCGTTGCACTCGCCGAGCCGCACCGGCACGTACTCGTTGTTCGGGTCGAGCCGCCGCTTGAGCTCCGCGTAGCCGATCGCGGCCGCGATCGAGTCGGTGTCCGGATTGCGGTGGCCGGTCACGTAGATGACGGACACGGCGCAGATATTGGACCCCTCTGCGTCAGGATGTCGTCATGGCCACCTGCACGCACATCGACACGATCGAGGTCCGCGACGTTCCCGACGAGGTCGCCGGCTGCGAGGAGTGCCTCGCCACCGGGGGGCGCTGGGTCCATCTGAGGATGTGCCAGGCCTGCGGGCACATCGGCTGCTGCGACAACTCCCCCGGCCGCCACGCGACCGGCCACAACGCGGAGACCGGGCACCCGATCATCCGCTCGGCGGAGCCCGGCGAGGACTGGAGCTGGTGCTACGAGGACGAGGTGATGTTCCGGCTCACGCCGCCTCGGCCGGCGCCATGACCTCGCGCGCGAGGTCGGCAAGGACGTCGGCCAGGCGCGCGGTCAGCTCGGGATCGGCGAGCTTGCCGTCGTCGGTGAACGCGCTGTCGGCCATCCCGACCGGCAGCTCGTTCTCGACGACGTCGGCGCCGCTCGCCTTCAGCACCTTGCGCACCTCGGCCTGAGCCCAGACGGCGCCGAAGAGGCCGGTGCTGGAGCCGATCACCGCGCTCGGCTTGTGCCGCAGCACGTTGTCGGGGAACGGGCGCGACGCCCAGTCGAGCGCGTTCTTGAGGCCGCCGGGCAGCGACGCGTTGTACTCGGGCGTGGCGATCAGGAGCGCGTCGGCGTCCTCGATCGCGTCGAGCAGCTCGCGCACGCTCGCCGGCGGCTCGAGCTCGAGGTCCTGGTCGAAGATCGGGAGCGAGGCGAGGCCGTCCCACTCCACGAGCTCCACTGTGGGCGGCAGGGCATCGCCTGCCGCCCGCAGCAGCTTGCGGTTGTGGGATTCCCGGCGGACGCTGCCCGCGATGCCGAGGATCCGCATCGGAGCTACGCCTGCTCGAGCAGCGAGAGCTCGACCGTCAGCGTGACCTCGTTGGCGAGCGCCTTGCCGCCCGAGGGCAGCGGGGCGTTCCAGTTCATGTCGAACTCGGTGCGGTCGACCTGGGCCTCGAGGTTGAGGTGCCCGCGGGTGTTGCCGAAGGCGTCGCCCTCGGGCGCGATCCAGGTGCCCGTGGCGGTCACCGGGCGGGTGATGCCCTTGATCGTCAGCTCGCCGTCGACGGAGACCGTGCCGTCGTCCGAGACGTCGAGATCGTTGGAGGTGTAGACGACCTCGGGATGGTTCTCGGCGTCGAAGAACTCGCCGGAGAGGACGTGGGCGCGGAACTGCTCGGGCGTGCGGATCGAGATCGACTCGACCTTGGCACGACCCTCGAGGCGGCCGTCGGTCAGCGTCGCCTGGACGTCGTCGAGCGTGCCGCGGAACAGGGAGACGCCCTGGTAGCGGACGGAGAAGCCGAAGCTCGAGTGGACGGGATCGGCGGTGTACGTGCCCTTGAGGGCGGTGGCGGTGCTCATCTGAAGTTCCCCTTCGGTGGCTTGTTCCCGCGTAACCGTACCGCAGTCCGGTTACGTCTGCGAACCAGAGTAGCGCGAACCGATTGCGGATGCAACTACCTTACCCCCTCTCTCTCTCTCCCTCCCTTTCTTCCTTTTTCTTCTTTTTCTTTCTTTTTTCTTTTCTCTTCTCCCTTCCCTTCTCTCTCTTTCTCTTCTTATCTTTTCTCTTTTCTTCTCTTTCTCTCTCTCTCTCTTTTTCGCTGCTCTCCTCTGCTATTTTCATTTACTTATCTAGTTCCTTTTTCTTATCTTTCTCCTTCCTTCTGTCTCTTTCTTTTTCTTCTTCTTTACTTTCTTCTCTCTTTTCTTCTTCTCTCTTTTCTCTTTTCTGTTCTGTGTTTCTCTCTAGCTGTGGTTTGCCTTCTCTGTCTCTTTTCTCTACTCTATCCACTCTGTCTACCGCTACCTTGTGGTGATTGTTTTCGACTCCGCTATCTTCTCTAGTGAGTCGCTGCTCGTCTAGTATCGTGTCTTGTCTCCCGTCTGTGTCGTCCGCTGTGTAGTTGATCTGTCTGTCATCCTCTCTCCTGTCGTCTGTCGTCGTTTCCTCTCTCAGTGGCTGATCTTCTACATCTGCTACTGCTAGCGCGTCGTGCTTTGCTCACCCTTCGCGCCAACCACTTCCAGCTCTTCGCTTGCCGCACCGTCATCTGTTCCGCGCCCTGCTCCACGGGGCTATCTTCGTGGCGTAGCGATCCTGTCTCTCTGTCTTCGTCTTTTACGTCTATCTCTTCTAGTTCTATTTCTTCTTCTACTTCTTCTTTCTCTTGTCTTGTGTCTTTTTTCTTATTGCTTCGCTTACCTCCTTCTCCGTGCCTTTCGTGCTAAACCTCGTCGGCCTTTTCGGCGGTGACTTGTTCGTCTCGCTGATGCCCTACCTCCTGGTGGGCTTTTCTTTTCTTCTCTCTTTTCCTATTACTTTTTCTACTTGGCACATCCTCCTTCATCCTTTCTCTCTCTTCTTCTTCTATATCTTTTTCTCTCGCGCATCTGCCTTTTCTCTTTCCACTCCTCCTACTTCCTTCTCTTCTCTATCTCTCCTATTCTGTGTACGTCTCTTTCTTCCTTTCACTTCTCTTTCATCTTTTATCTACTCTGCGCATGCAATCTACCTCGGCGTCTCCACTCTCCGCGCGGCTCTCTCCTATTTCTATCTCTCTCTTCTCTTCTTCCTATCTTCTATCTCTTCTTCTTCTATCTTCTTTTTCTTCTCTCTCCCTCTTTACACCTCTTCTTTCTTTCTCTCTCATCTATTTCATCCTCTTCTCTATCTCATCTTTCTTATCTTATCTCTTATCTATTTTTGCTTTTAGAAATCACTTTCATTTCTCTTTCTCTCTATGTCTCTATCATTTATATCTATTACATCTCTTCTTCTCTTTCTTCATATTTCTCTCTTTTTCTTCAACTACACCTATCCCTCTCGTCTCTCTCCCATTCCCTCCCTCTTTTGTCCGTGCGCATTGCAAACCTCGGGGCCAGCCACTCTTCCCTCTCTCCTCTCCTCTTCTTTCCTTTTCTCTTATCTATATATATCACTCCTTCTTTAACGGCATACCTTCGTCCACTCGCCGCTCGTGCGCGTCTTGCACCTCGCCGACGCTTCCTCCTCTCATTTATCTCCAATTCTATCTCTCCTCTTTCCTATCTCTACTTCTTACATCTTATCCTATCACTACCACATATTCTCCTCTCCCTCACCCCCCTCCCCACCTTCCCACTCACTACACTTCCTCTTCCCACACCATCACTACACTCTCTTCCACACTCACTACCTTAAACTACCACCACTCCTACTCACCCACCCCCCCCCAGCCATGACGATGGCGGGACATGGACGCCTATCTGGAGGACGTGGTCTCGCGCCTGCGACGCCACGCCGGCGAGCGCCTGGTCGGGGTATGGCTGCTCGGCTCCGCCGCCCTCGGTGACTTCGATCCCGTGCGCAGCGACCTCGACGTCCAGGCCGTCACGTCCGAGCGGCTGACGCTGGCCGAGCGGCAGGCGATCGTCGCCGAGCTCGTCCACGAGGCGCTGCCGGTTCCCGCCCGCGGCCTCGAGCTCGTCCTGTACGCGCGCGACGACCTCGAACAGGCCGCCTACCAGCTGAACCTCAACAGCGGGCCACGGATGGATCGGCACGTGAGCTTCGACGCGGACGGCGACCCGCGCTTCTGGTTCGTGATCGACCTCTCGATCGGGCGTGCGCACGGGCGCGCGCTCGCGGGCCCGGAGATCGCGGACGTGATCCCGGAGCTTCCGCGGCCGCTCGTCGTGGACGCGCTGCGCGAGGCGCTCGACTGGTTCGACGCCAACGACAGCGGCGGCGCGCGGCCGTCCTCGCCGCCTGCCGCGCATGGGCGTGGGCGAGCGACGGTGTGTGGCTGTCGAAGGGCGACGCGGCCCGGTGGGCACAGGATCGGCTCGGACCCGCCGTGCGCGGCCCGCCCTGCGCGCGGTACCCAGTCCGATCGCCTGGCCTGACGTGGCGCGCGCGCAGGCCGTGCTCGGCGCGTAAACGCCCGGGCGAAGAGAACTTAGAACACCCAGCCAGACCACGACCGTCGCGCAGCGATCGAAATCACGCCACACCACAACACATACTACTAATTACCACAATTACCCTACAACAAACCCAAACCACAAAAACAACCACCACTCCCTCACACCACACCAACCCACACCAAACAACCTCAAACAACCCAAACCACCACCAAAACATAACACACCCACCCTCACACCATCACTCGCTCCCCGCCCCATCCACCCACCCCCCCCGGACCCGGGGCCGGTGGCGCGGGCGATGCTCTGCGCGCGGGTCACCCGTCGGACGCCTGGCGCGCCTCCGCACCTGCTCATTCACCACGTCGTCGAACACGAGCGAGGAGCCCAGTTACGCGCCGGCGGCGACGGCGATCGCGACTATGCCCGAGCACGCCACGCAGCAGCTCTGCGTCCCTGACCAGCACGCGACCCGCAGCGCCATCCGCCGCCGCCACATCAGCTTCTACACCCCCTACCCAATCCACACACACCCAACATCACAGCAGCTGACGGTGGGCGAGCGGCAGGCCGTGCTCGGCGCGCGCCGCGGGCGCCGGCGCTCGGCGTAACGAGTCGCCGGGCGGTACGACTACGCGGGCATGCCCACCTTCAGCAACCTGCTGCTCGTCGTGGCGGTCGCGTTCGCCGCGCCGTTCCTCCTCGGCCTCTACCCGCGGCTGCAGCTGCCGAGCGTGGTGCTGGAGATCGCGGCGGGCATCGTCATCGGGCCGTCGGTACTCGGGCTCGTCGAGGTCGATCAGGCGGTCGAGGTCATCGCGCTGATCGGGCTCGCATTCGTGCTGTTCCTGGCGGGCCTCGAGATCGAGTTCGACAAGCTGCGCGGCCGGGTCGTGCGGCTGGCCGCGCTCGGCTTCGCCCTCTCGTTCGGGATCGCCGTCGTCGTCGCGCTGGGGCTGAGCGCCGCCGGGCTGGTGGACACGCCGCTGCTGGTGGCGATCATCCTGTGCGCGACCTCGCTCGGCGTGCTCGTGCCGGTGCTCAAGGACGCGGGCGAGATCTCGTCGACGTTCGGGCAGCTGATCATCGCCGCCGCGTCGATCGCGGACTTCGGCGCGATCATCCTGCTGACGATCTTCTTCTCCGGCGAAGGCAGCACCGGCTCGACCGTGCTGCTGCTCGGCAGCCTGTTCGCGCTGGCGGCGGTCGTGCTCGTCGTCGTGCGCGGGGTGGAGCGCTCGAGGCGGCTGAGCGACGACCTGCTGCGCCTGCAGGACACCACCGCGCAGATCCGCGTGCGCGCGGCCTTGGTCCTGTTCGTGGGGTTCGCCGCGATCGCCGTGGAGCTCGGCCTCGAGGTCATCCTCGGCACGTTCATCGCGGGCGCGATCATCTCGCTCGTCGACCGCGACGAGGTCATGACCCATCCGGACTTCCGGCGCAAGCTCGAGGCGATCGGCTTCGGCTTCTTCATCCCGGCGTTCTTCGTCACCAGCGGCGTGCGCTTCGACCTCGAGGCGCTGACCGCGTCGGCGTCCAACCTGCTGATGGTGCCGATCTTCCTCGCCGCACTGGTGGCCGTGCGAGGGCTGCCGGCGCTCGTCTACCGCGGCGTGCTCGACGGCCGCCGCACCGCGATCGCCGGGCTGATGCAGTCGACGTCGCTGCCGTTCATCGTCGCGGCCACCGCGATCGGGCTCGAGCTCGGGCTGCTTGACGCGGCGACCAGCGCCGCGCTGATCGGCGCCGGCCTGCTGTCCGTGCTGCTCTTCCCGCTCGCCGGGCTCGTGCTGTTGCGGCGCAGTGGGTCGGTGAGCGAGGTCGGGCGCATGAGCGCGGTCTCATGACCTTCTCACCCGAGCCTCACGTGCCAACCGGACGATGGCGGCGTGAAGACGGTCCTTCTCACCGCCATCCTCGCGCTCGTTCTCGCCGCCCCCGCGGCCGCTGACGTCCCGCGGCTCGACATCCGCACCGCGAAGCAGATCCGCGACGAGCCGAAGGTCCCTGCCCGCCTGACGGTCGGCAAGCGCACCCACCGCATCGGGATCGAGCTCCGCGGGCAGGGCACCCAGCTGCACGCGAAGAAGCCGTACGGGTTCGAGGCGCGCCGTCGCATCCGGTTGCTGGGGATGCCGGCCGAGCGCGACTGGGTGCTGAACGCCGCGTTCCGCGACCCGTCGCTGCTGCGCGACGCCCTCGCGCACCGCGCGGCGCGCGAGCTGGGTCTCGCCTCGAGCCGCACGCGGCACGTCGAGCTGTGGCTGAACGGCCGGCCGCGCGGGCTGTACGTCCTGATGGAGCGGGCCGAGCTGAGCCGGCGGCGCGTGCAGGGCGAGGCGCTGCTCGAGCTGACCGAGCCGATTGCGCTGGACCGCGGCGACGACAGCTTCCCGTCGGCCACGGGCTACGCCGTCCGGCACGTCGAGCCCGACGAGGCCGGCGAGCGCGAGTCGCGGCGCGCCCGAGCCGCCGTGGCGGCGCTCGAAGCCTCGCTCGGCGGCCCGGGCTGGCGCGCACACCTCGACGAGCGCTCGGCGGTCGACTACGTGCTGCTGACCGAGCTGCTCAAGAACCAGGACGGCTTCCACCGCAGCACGTTCGTGCACCAGCAGGCGAGCGGCAGGCTGGCGCTCGGCCCGGTGTGGGACTTCGACCTCAGCGCCGGGAACGTAACCCATCCGCCGGCGGGGCCGCCCGAGGGCTGGCTGCTCGGCGACCGTGCGTGGGCGGGAGCGCTGCTCGCCGACCCCGGCTTCCGGTCCGCGTTAGCCGTGCGCTGGCGCGCGCTGCAGGCGCGCGGCTTCGCGCGCGGACTGCTGCGGGCGATCAGCGGGTGGGAGCGCGTGCTGCGGGCCCCCGCGCGGCGCAACCTCGCCCGCTGGCCGGTCCTCCGCACGCCGCTGTTCCCGGGCCAGCCCGCGTTCCGCTCGCACCGCTCGGCCGTCGGGGGCCTGAAGGCGTGGCTCTCGCGCCGCGCCGCTTGGATCGACTCCGCGCTGCTGTAACGCCCACGCGGGTGGCGTGACCGAAGGGCCATGTCACTTCCTACCGTCGCTCCCGTCGAGGCCATGCCCGGCCTCAAGGGCAAGAACGTCCTGGTGACCGGAGGCAGCTCCGGCATCGGCCAGGCGATCGCCGTGCGCTTCGCCGAGTACGGCGCCAACGTCGCGATCAACTACCTCCGCCAGCCCGAGGAGGCGCACGACACCGAGGAGCAGGTCCACGCGTGCGTGCGCAAGGTCCGCCAGGAGGGCGTCCGCGACGTGCTCGTCGGCGGCGACGTCTCCGACGAGGACGACGTCGTGCGCATGGTGGCCGAGGCGGCCGAGGGCCTGGGCGGGCTCGACGTGCTCGTCAACAACGCCGGCATCCAGATCTCGCGGCCGAGCGAGGAGCTCTCGAGCGCGGACTTCGATCGTGTCCTGGCGGTCAACCTGCGCGGCTCGTTCATGTGCGCCCGCGAGGCGATCCGGTCGTTCCTGCGCGACGAGCAGGGCGGCTCGATCGTGAACATCTCGAGCGTCCACCAGCTGATCCCCAAGCCCGGCTACCTCGGCTACTCGACGAGCAAGGGCGGGATGATGAACCTCACGCGCACGCTCGCGCTCGAGTACGCCGGGCGGGGCATCCGCGTCAACGGCGTCGGCCCCGGCGCGACCGTCACGCCGATCAACCGCGCGTGGATCGACGACCCGGTCAAGCGCGCGCAGGTCGAGGAGCACATCCCGATGCGCCGGGCCGGCACGTCCGACGAGATGGCCGGCGTCACCGCCTTCCTGGCCAGCGACCTGGCCGCCTACATCACCGGCCAGACGATCTTCGTCGACGGCGGCCTGACGCTGTTCCCGAGCTTCCTCACGCCGTGGTCGTCGGAGTAGCCCATCCGGAGATCGGGATGCTCGTCCACGTGGACGAGGCGAAGCGCCGCGAGGCGCTCGGCCTCGTCCGCGAGGGCCGGCTGTTCGACCTCGGGCGCGTGCTCGACGAGAACGTGCCCGTGTTCCCCGGCCGCTACTTCCGCCAGACGCTGGTCACCACCGCGCACCATGACGGCGGCAACTGGATCACCGAGCAGATCGCCGGCACGCAGCAGCTCGGCACCCACCTCGACGCGCTCAGCCACCTCCAGATCGGCGACCGCGGCTACAACGGCTGGTCGGTCGCCGAGCTCGCCGGCACCAATGGCGTACGGCACCTCGGGGTCGAGACCGTCCCGCAGATCGTCACCCGCGGCTGGCTGGTCGACGCCCCCGGCCGCGACGTCATCACCGTCGCCGACCTCGACGGGATCGACCCGACGCCCGGCGACGCCGTCCTCTTCCACACCGGCTGGGGCGAGCACTGGGACGACCCCGAGACGTACCTCTCGCGCGAGCCCGGCCCGGGCATGGCCGTCGCCGAGTGGCTGGTGGAGCGCGGCGTCGCCCTGACCGGCGCGGACACGTGGAGCTACGGCCCGGTCCCGGCGGAGGGCCGGCCGTTCGAGGTGCCCCAGACCCTCAACGTCCACCACGGCGTCTTCATCGTCGAGAACCTCGACACCGCCGAGCTCGCTGCGGCGGGCGTGCGCGAGTTCGCGCTGATCCTCACCCACCCCAAGCTGCGCGGCGCCACCGGCGCCTGGACGTCCCCCATCGCTCTCATCTGAGACGGAGGAACTCATGGAGCACTACGACGTCATCGTGATCGGGAGCGGCGCCGGCGGCGGCACGCTCGTGCACCGCCTCGCACCGTCCGGCAAGCGGATCCTGCTGCTCGAGCGTGGCGGCTACCTGCCGCGCGAGCCCGAGAACTGGGACAGCGCCGAGGTCTTCAACAAGGATCGTTACCTGTCCGGCGAGCAGTGGTTCGACAAGGACGGCCAGCCGTTCTCCCCGCACCAGCAGTATTTCGTCGGCGGCAACACGAAGTTCTACGGCGCGATCCTCTTCCGGCTGCGCGAGCGCGACTTCGGCGAGGTCCAGCACTACGGCGGGATCTCCCCGGCGTGGCCGCTCTCGTACGCCGACCTCGAGCCGTACTACACCGAGGCCGAGAAGCTCTACCTGGTGCACGGCGAGCGCGGCGAGGACCCGACCGAGCCGTGGGCGTCGAGCGCGTATCCGTACCCGGCGGTCTCGCACGAGCCGCGCATCCAGCAGCTGCACGACGACTTCGCGGCCACCGGCCACCAGCCGTTCCACCTGCCGGTCGGGGTCGATCTCAACGAGTCCGATCCCGAGGCGGGGCAAGCTGCGTGCGCTGCGACAAGTTCGACGGCTTCCCGTGCCTGACCGACGGCAAGGCCGACGCCCACGTGCTGTGCGTGCGGCCCGCGCTCCAGCATCGAGAACGTCACGCTGCGCACCCACGCGCAGGTCGAGCGGCTCGAGACCGACGGCCGCGGCCGGGTGACCGAGGTCGTCGTCGACCGCCGCGGCAGCGAGGAGCGCTTCAGCGCCGACGTCGTGGTCGTCTCCTGCGGCGCGGTCAACTCGGCGGCGCTGCTCCTGCGCTCGGACGTGGCGAACTCGTCCGGCCAGGTGGGGCGCAACTACATGGCCCACATCAACTCCGGCGTGATCGCGATCTCGCAGACGCCGAACCCGACGAAGTTCCAGAAGACGCTCGGCGTCAACGACTACTACTGGGGCGCCGAGGACTCCGAGCTGCCGCTCGGGCACATCCAGATGCTCGGCAAGAGCGACCGCAACATCCTGCGGGCGGGCGCGCCGTGGTTCGCCCCGGGGATGGCGCTCGACTACATGTCGCAAGCACGCGATCGACTTCTGGCTCACGAGCGAGGACCTCCCCCACCCCGACAACCGCGTCACCGTCGACCGCGACGGCAACATCCACCTGGCCAAGACGTACCACAACGAGGAGGCCCACCGGCGGCTGCTGAAGAAGCTGCACGGGCTGATGGGCGACCTCGGCTGCCATCAGGGGATCCCGTCGCGGACGATCCTCGACCAGCGGATCCCGCTCGCCGGCGTCGCCCACCAGTGCGGCACCGTGCGCTTCGGCACCGACCCGCGCGAGTCGGCGCTCGACGTCGACTGCAAGGCCCACGACCTCGACAACCTCTACGTCGTCGACACGAGCTTCTTCCCGTCGTCGAGCGCCGTGAACCCGGCGCTGACGGCGATGGCAAACGCGATGCGCGTAGGCGACCACCTGCTCGAGCGCCTCGGCGCGACGACTGCCAACGGCAAGCGCGACCTACACCTCCAGGAGACCTCATGAAGATCGCCGACACTCTCGCCTCCGCGGTCGGTCGCGGCCTGCTCGCCGGCTTCGCCGGCACCGCGGCCATGACCGTGTCCTCGACTTTGGAGGCGCGCCTGCGCGGCCGCGCTCCCAGCTCCGCGCCGGCCCGGGCGACCGCCAAGGTCCTCGGCATCTCCGAGTTCGAGAGCGATCTGGCCAAGGCCCGCTTCAGCGACCTCTCGCACTGGGGCTACGGCACCGGCTGGGGCGTCGTCCGCGGCCTGCTGGCGACCGCGGGCCTCTCGCCGCGAGCGGCCACCGCCGCCCACGGCGCCGCGATCTACGGCGCCGCCCAGGTCACGCTCCCGGTGCTCGACGTCGCGCCCCCGGTGGTGTTCTGGCCGAAGGAGGAGATCGCGATCGACGCCTTCCACCACGCGGTCTACACGGCGGCCACCGGCATGGCGTACGAGCTGATCGCGGGCCGGGGTTAGTCTCCCTCTGGGTGGCCAAGAGCGAGTACACCACGATCGAGGCGGCCGGCCAGGAGGTGCGGCTCTCCAACCCGGCGAAGGTCTACTTCCCCAAGCCGGGTTGGACGAAGCTCGACGTCGTCCAGTACTACCTCGACGCGGCGGACGCGGTGCTCGTGCACGTGCGCGAGCGCCCGACGGTGATGAAGCGCTTCGTGAACGGCATCCGCGAGGACCCGATCTGGCAGAAGCGGGTGCCGAAGAACATCCCGGAGTGGCTCCAGACGGCGACGGTGGCGTTCCCGTCCGGCCGGACCGCCGAGGAGCTGGTGGCGAACGACGCCGCGCACCTCGTGTGGGCCGTGAACCTCGGCGTGATCGACTTCAACCCGTGGCCCGCGCGGCGGGCGGATCTCGACCATCCCGACGAGCTGCGCGTCGACCTCGACCCGACGCCCGGGATCGGCTGGGACGAGGTGCGCCGGACGGCGATGGTCGTGCGCGACGTGCTGGACGAGCACGGGCTGCGCGGCTACCCGAAGACCTCGGGGTCGAAGGGCATCCACGTCAACGTGCGGATCGAGCCGCGCTGGAGCCATCTCGAGGTGCGGCGCGCTGCGCTGGCGCTGGCGCGGGAGGTCGAGCGCCGCGCGCCCGACCTGGCGACGAGCAAGTGGTGGAAGGAGGAGCGCCACGGCGTGTTCGTCGACTACAACCAGAACGCTCGTGATCGCACCGTGGCGTCGGCGTATTCGGTGCGGCCGACGCCCGACGCGCGGGTGTCGACCCCGCTCGAGTGGGACGAGGTGCCGGCCGTCGAGCCCGGCGACCTGCGGCTCGACACGCTGCGCGAGCGACTGCTCGCGGTGGGCGATCCGGCGGCGGACATCGACGCGCATGCGGGCTCGCTCGACGCTCTCCACGAGCTCGCTCGCCGCGACGAGGAGGAGGGCCTCGGCGACGCTCCCTGGCCGCCGCACTTCCCCAAGCAGAGGGACGAGCCGAAGCGCGTCCAGCCCTCCCGAGACCGCGATCGCCCGACCCAGCGAGGCCGCGCCGGCGACCCCCAGCCGGGAGGCCCGCCGCCGGGCGTGAGCACTGGCGGCCTGCAGCGCGGCTTCGGCTCCAAGCCGAGGACCGGCCAGGGCCACGAAGAGGAGTTCGACGACTAGCGGACGCGCGTCAGGGTTGAGCCACACGCGTTTGCCACTCGTAGCGAGTGGTGACGCAAATAGCAACGAATCCCTGACAAGGAGGACCGCATGTCGACCATCGAGCAGTCCATCGAGCTGGATGTCCCCGTCCAGACGGCGTACAACCAGTGGACGCAGTTCGAGGAGTTCCCGAAGTTCATGGAGGGCGTCGAGGAGATCCGCCAGATCGACGACCGCCATATGCACTGGGTCGCCGAGTTCGGCGGCACCCGCCACGAGTGGGACGCCGAGATCACCGAGCAGCTCCCCGACGAGCGCGTGGCGTGGAAGAACACCGACGGCAAGGAGAACGCCGGCGTCGTCACGTTCCACAAGCTCGACGACAGCCACTCGCGCGTGATGGTCCAGATGGACTTCGTGCCCGAGGGCATCAAGGAGAAGATCGGCGACGCCATCGGCGCGCCCGACCGGCGCGTGAAGGGCGACCTGCAGCGCTTCAAGGAGATGATCGAGGAGCGCGGCAGCGAGACCGGCGCCTGGCGCGGAGACGTCCCGCGCGAGGGGTAGCACCGCGACGGGGCACGGCACACTGAGTGCCGTGCCCCGCTACCACCTCTCGCTCGTCTGCCCGCATCGGGCGTACGGTCCGCCGCCGGACCTCAGCCGGCCCGAGCTACGCGCGGCGTTCGACGCCGGACGAGAGAGCCGGACGAATGCCGGCGATCAGAGGGAGCGGATCGAACGCTGGCACGAGCTCCGCAAGCAAGGGCAGCCAGTCGTGCAGGCGTATTGGGCCGGCTACCGGAAGGACGTCCGCGCGCCCATACCGCTGCCGATCGCCCTCGCACTGATCGGCGTATTCGCAGCGGCCTTAGACGTCGTCCGCCGAGGCCCCACGGCGCACGAACGTGCCGTCGCCGCGCTCGTGCTCGCCGCGACGGCAGCGGCGATGGTGTGGACCATCCGGGCGCCTCGCTCAAAGGGGTTGACCGCCGAGACGGCGCCGACGATCGCTACGCCTGCGTCGATGCTCATCCAGATACACATCGACGCGGTGTACGTGCTGTGGTCGTGGCGGCGGGACGGCGTGCGGCTGCGCTCCGCGCCGATGACCGCCGCGGCGGCGGTGACCCGCACGCTGATGCGCCACCGGTCGTGGCACGAGGCTGTTCGGCGCACTTGATTCCGCCGCCGCGGGGGCGGTAGCGTCGGCGGACGATGGCGTCCACGGTCGCCGCCGTCCCGACTGCTCCGCCCGAGGCTCGGTCGTTGTCACTCGGTGGGTTGCTCGTGCTCGCGTTCGGAGCCGCCGACTTCGGCCTCGAGTCCTCGATCGTGCTGCCCGCGCTGCCGGTGATCGCGCAGGAGTACTCGGCGTCATTGATCTCGGTCTCGTGGCTCGCGACCGGGTTCCTGCTCGCCTCGGTCGTCGCTGTTCCGTTGTGCGGTCGCCTGGGCGACCTGTTCGGGCGCCGGCGGATGCTGCTCGCCGGCCTGACGGCGTTCGCGGTCGGGAGCCTGATCTGCGCGCTGGCGGACTCGATCGGCCTGCTGATCGCGGGCCGGATCGTGCAGGGCGCGGGCGCGGCGATCGGGCCGCTGGCGCTCGGGATCGCCCGCGACACGCTCCCGCGGGAGCGGCTCGCGCGCGGGGATCGGGATTCTCGTAGGCGCCGCCGGTGCCGGCGCCGCGATCGGCTACCTGATCAGCGGCATCCTCGTCGACGAGGTGTCCGTCGAGGCGCTCTTCTGGGTCCTGTTCGGCGTCGCGATCGTGCTTATCGCCGGGGTCGTGGCGCTCGTGCCGGCGCCCCCGCCGCGCGCCCGCGCCCGCGTGGACCTCGGCGGCGCCGTGCTCGTGGCGTCGGGGCTCGCCTCGCTCCTGCTCGCGATCTCGAAGGGCAACGACTGGGGCTGGGGCTCCGGCCGCGTCGTGGTGCTGTTCGCCTGCGCCGCGCTGCTGCTGGCCGCCTTCTTCGCCGTCGAGGGCCGCGTGCGCGAGCCGCTGATCGACCTCGCGTTCATCGCCAGGCGCCCGTTCGCGCAGGCGCACGTGTGCGCGCTCGCCGTCGGCGTCGCGTTTGCCGCGGTGGTGATCGTCGTGCCGCAGATCGCGGCACTGCCGGAGGTGACCGGCTACGGGCTCGGCTACTCGGTGACGAGCACAGGCCTGCTGCTGCTGCCGATGGCGCTCGCCAGCATCGCCGCCGCGTGGATCGCCGGGCGAGCCGTCGACGTCATCGGCCCGCGGGTGCTGATGGCCATCGGCTCGGCGTGCGCGCTCGCCGCGTACCTGCTGCTGATGGCGGAGCACGACGCGGCGGCGCCGATCGCCACCGGCGCCGCGGGCGTCGGCCTCGCCGTCGGGTTCTGCGTCACGGCGATCATCTCCGTGGTCGCCCGCGGCGCGCCGCTCGAGAAGACGAGCGCGGCGGTCGCCGTGCACGCGGTCGTGCGGACGTCGGGCATCGCCGTCGGGACGGCGGTCACCGCGGCGATCATCACCGGCGCCGGCCTCCTCGGCCCCCTGCCGGCCGAGTCCGGCTACACCGACGCGTTCCTCATGGGCGCGATCGCCTCCGGTTGCGCGCTGCTCGTCTCTCCGCTGCTACCGGGACGCCGCTAGGCCCATCTCCCACTCCGCCCGCGCCTCAGGCGTGGTCGGGTCGAAGTCGGGCTTGATGCGGGCATAGATCTCGCCGAGGTCGCGCCAGAGCTGGTCGCTCGAGGGGCGGCCCCAGAACCAGTAGCCGACGTAGACCTTCTCGACCACGAGCCCCGGGGAGAGGATCAGCGTGTGCGGCACGCCCGCGTTGTCGTGATGGGTGTCGGTGTACTCGTTGATGTCGAAGTGCTGCTGCACCTCGAGCTCCTCGTCGGCGAGGAACGTCCAGTGCGCGCCGGTGCCGATCTTCACCCGCAGCGCGTCGTGCTGGGTGTTGGGGAGGATGCTGACCAGGTCGGCGTACGCGAGCGAGCACCACTCGTGGAAGCGCAGCAGCTCCTCGTGGTGCTTGCGCTCGCGCGGGCAGTGCTCGCCGCGGCTGAGATGAACCACGAGCACGCCGTCGCCCTGCAGCTCGGACAGCCGGTGCATGACGCCGTTCTCGTCGGGCAGCTCGAAGTCGGGGATCGTGGTGCCGGGCTCGAGGTTGCGGCTCATGGGTTCCTCCGGATGCGGTAGATGCTGGTCAGGGCGGTCACGTACAGGGAGCGGCCGTCGGCGTCGCCCCACGCGAGGTTGTGCGGAGACTCGGGGAGCTCGATCAGCTCGAGCTGTTCGCCCTGTGGGGAGAGCACCCAGATGCCGCCGGGGCCGCAGACGTAGAGCCGGCCGTCGGGGTCCACCTCGATGCCGTCGATCGCGTCCTCGCCGGGCGCGGCGGTGAGGTCGCACAGGAGCTCGCCCGGCCCGCCGACCCGCAGGTCGTAGCGCATGACGGCCTTGTGCTCGGGATCCCAGTCGCCGACGTAGAGGTACCGCTCGTCGGGCGAGAGCGCGACGCCGTTCGGGCCCTGCAACTCGTCGGTGACCAGCTCGACAGCGCCGTCGCGGACCGCGAAGACGCCGCTGAACGGCAGCTCCTTGGCCGGGTCGTCGTACAACTCCGGCAGGCCGAACGGCGGGTCGGTGAAGTACAGCGTGCCGTCGGAGCCGTACACGAGGTCGTTGGGGCTGTTGAGCCGGCGACCCTCGTACGCGTCCGCCATCACCGAGATGTCGCCGTGCGGGTTGACGCGGATCACGCGCCGGTTGCCGTGCTGGCAGATCGTGAGCAGGCCGTCTGGCGAGAACGCGAGCCCGTTCGAGCCCGGCTGGTGGTAGCGGCCGATGTCGACGCCCGCGTAGCCGGACTTCGAGCGGAACACCGTCACCTGGCCTAGTGACGGATCGAGGCGGTAGATGACGTTCGTGTTCGGCGAGCTGAAGAGCAGCGCTCCCTCGGGCGACCACAGCGGGCCCTCGGTGAACTCGAAGCCGCCGGCCACGCGCTCGAGCTCCGGTCGCGCGGCGGTCGCGCCCGCGTAGAAGTCGAGCGTCGCGGTGCGCATCCAGATGTAGTTGCGCGGCGAGGCCGAGATCGGCCCGTTCATGCCGAACACGGCGATCGTGAAGCGGTCGCCGGGCTGCGCGTCGCGAGTGAGCACGACGCGGTTGGGGGCGTTGAAGCCGGCGACCACCTGACCGCCGATGGTGCCGAGGGCCAGCGGCATCGCGCCGTCGACCCACACCTCGGCGTAGTCGTCGACGGCGACCTCGAACACGACGGTCGCGCCCGTGGGATCGAGCTCGCCGAGCCGCTCCGGGATCGTGACCTCGGTGCGGTACCAGTTGAAGCACACGCGGCCCGTGGCGAGCCGGCGCATGGTGTCGGCGGGCGCGAGCCGCTCCCAGCCGGAGTCGTCGAAGTCGGCGGCCTCGGCGTGCGGGAGCACGTCGTACGTGCGGTTGGGCACGGTGCCCGGCCCGAGCGGGTCGGGCGCGCCCGGGCCGGCGAGCTCGACGAAGTCGATCTCCTCGACTCGCGCATCCGCGTAGCGCCAGGCCACGCCGACGAGCGCGGCGCCGGCGGCGGTCTGCAGGTCGACGATCGCGTCCGGTCGCCCGGGCAGGAGCTCGGGCGGGCCGGGGACGGCGGCCGCGGACTGGATCTCGGTGGCCGCCATCACGCCTCCACGAGCGCCAGCGCGCGGGCGCCGATCATCGCCAGCTCGTTGTCCTCGGGTGCGTCGGTGGCGCCGGACACGCCGATCGCGCCGATCACGTGGCCGTCGTGCTCGATCGGGATGCCGCCCTGGAGCGGGACCGCGCGGGCGAGGTGCAGCGCCGACGGCCGGCCGCCGGAGGCCTGGTCCTCGAAGTCCTTGCTCGGGCGGCGGTAGATCGCCGCCGTCCGCGCCTTGTCGGTCGTGACCTCGACGCTCGCGACCTGGGCCATGTCCGGGCGGACGAGGAACATCAGCGCGCCGCCCGCGTCGACCGCGGAGACGACCGGGGCAACGCCGCGGCGCGCGGCTTCGGCAGCGACGGCCTCGGCGGCCACCTTGGCGCCCTCGTAGGTCAGCGCCGGGACCTCGACGACCGAGAAGTTGACGCCCGCGCCGGCGATCGAGATCGCCTCGTCCTCGTCGGGCGTCTCGCCGCTCGTGCCGATCGCGCCGACGACCTCGCCCTCGTACTTGAGCGGGATGCCGCCCGTCAGGGCCGAGGCACCGTGGAGCGCGAGCGCCCCGATGCGCCCGTTCGTGACCTGCTCCTCCATCTCGCGGCTGGGGCGGACGAAGATCGCGGCGGTGCGCGCCTTGTCGACCGCCACGCGCGAGGAGGCGACCTGCGCGCCCGCGGTGCGGCGCAGCTCGATCAACTCGCCCCACGGGTCGACGATCGCGATCACGACGCGGTGGCCGGCGGCGTCGGCCGCCTGCTCGGCGGCGTCCAGCACGGCGGCGGCGCCGGCGTTGTCGATGATCCTGCGGGTGCGGACGGTGCTCATGTCGAAGTCCTCCAGATCGCGTCGTCGGTGGTGATGAAGACGGCGCCGTCGCCGAAGGCGAAGTTCACGGCGCCAGGCAGCGGGACGAGCCCGATCTGCCGTCCGTCGGTGTCGAAGATCCGCACGCCGTCGCCGGCCGTGCTCCAGACGCGCCCGGCCGCGTCCACCTTGAGGCCGTCCGGGTAGCCGGTGTCGATCTCGGCGAACAGGCGTCGCTCGCCGTCCTCGAACGCCCAGATCACGCACGCCTCGCTGTCGCCGACGTAGAGCGTGCGCTCGTCGGGCGAGAGCGCGAGGCCGTTGGGCTTCTCGAACCCGTCCGCGACGCGCTCGAGCGTGCCGTCGGCGTAGCGGTAGACGGCGTCGGGCAGCTGCGGCGGCGGCGCGAAGCCCTGGACGTGGGCGTAGCTCGGGTCGGTGAACCAGATCGCGCCGCCCGAGTCGACGATGACGTCGTTCGGCGAGTTCAGGGGCTTGCCGTCGAACGTGTCGACGACCGTCTCGAGCCGTGCGCCGGTGAGCGGGTCGACGCGCGTGATCGCGGCCGGGGCCTGCTCGCACACGAGCAGCGACCCGTCGTCGCGGGCCATCCCGTTGGCGACGCCGGTGTCCGCCTGCACGGTGGTGACGTCGCCGCTGGCGAGGTCGAGCCGCCGGATCTGCACGTCGGGGCGGTTGGTCGTGAAGTAGAGCGCGCCCGGGACCCAGACCGGGCCCTCGTGCGCGTCGGTGCGGACCAGCTCGATCATGCCGCTGCCGGCTCCTTGGCCTCGAGCGCCTGCAGCGCGTGCAGGAAGGCCTCCGAGAACGTCGGGAACGGCTGGATGACGTCGGTCACGACGTCGAGCGGCACCCGCGCGCGGATCGCCAGCGTGGCCTGCTGCAGCCACTCGCCGGCGTCCGGTCCGAGCGCGTACGCGCCGGTCAGCCGCTCGCCGTCGGAGACGAGCGTGAGGAAGCCGGGCTTGGTGTCGTACGCGCGCGTGTAGGTCGCCGTGCGCGGGACCTCCGCGAGCGACGCGGTGGCGACCAGCGGCGCCGTCGGCCTCCCCCACCGCTGCCGCCTGCGGGTTGGTGAAGACGACGCGCGGGACGGCCGAGTAGTCGGCCTCGCGCGGCGTGCCGAGGATGTTGGCGGCGGCGATCCGGCCCTGGTACTTGCCGACGTACGTGAGCGGCCAGATGCCGGTCACGTCGCCGATCGCCCACAGGCCGTCGGCCACGCGCATGCGCGCGTCGACCTTGACCGTGTCGAGCCCGACGGTCTCGAGCCCGAGCCCGGCGATCCGCGGGCGCCGGCCGGTGGCCACGAGCAGCCGGTCGCCGCGCAGCAGGGTTCCGTCGGCCAGCTCGAGCACGTAGTCGTGACCCTCGCGGCGCGCGGTGGCGGCGTGCTGCCCGAAGTGCAGCTCGATCCCCTCGCCCTCGAGCGCGGTCGCGAGCGCCTCGCCAAGCGCGGCCGGCTCACGCGCGAGCAGCCGCTCGGCGCCCTCCACGATCGCGACCGACGCGCCCATGCGTGCGATCGCCTGGGCGAGCTCGATGCCGACCGGCCCGCCGCCGAGCACGAGCAGCCGCCGCGGGACCTCGGTCAGGCCGGTCGCCTCGCGGTTGGTCCACACACCCTCGAGCTCACGCAGCCCGGGCACGGGCGGGATCACGGCATCCGAGCCGGTGGCGAGCACGACGTCGGCAGCCGTGTAGACCGCGTCGCCGACCAGCACTCGCCCCGGCCCATCGAGCCGAGCGGCGCCGCGCAGCACCTCGATGCCCGCGCCCGCAGCCCAGCTCGCCTGGCCGGAGTCGTCGTACCCGCTGACCATGAAGTCCCGCCACGCGAACGCGGCGGCAGCGTCGACCAACGGAGGGGTCAGACCCCTTGAGTCACGCCGACTCAAGGGGTCTGACCCCTTTAGCGCGCCGGGGGCTTCGAGCGCGGCGTGGAGAGCCTCGCCCGGGCGGAGGAGCGTCTTGGACGGGATGCAGCCCCAGTACGAGCACTCGCCGCCGAGCAGCTCGCGCTCGGCGATCGCGACCCGGAGGCCGCCCTCGGCGAGCCGGGCGGCGCAGTGCTCGCCGGCGGGCCCGCCGCCGACGACGATGACGTCGAAGTCGGTCACGACCGCCGCGCCTCGTCGATCGCGTGCGCCGCGGTGATCAGCCCGATGTGGCTGTACGCCTGCGGGAAGTTGCCGAGCTGCTCGCCGTTGGCGGTGTCGATCTCCTCGCCCAGCAGGCCGAGGTCGTTGGCGTAGCCGGCCAGCTGCTCGAACAGCGCCTCGGCGCGCTCGATCTCGCCCGCCTGCGCCAGGCAGGTGACGAGCCAGAACGAGCAGATGACGAACGTGCCCTCCTCGCCGGTCAGGCCGTCGGCGTTCAGGCCCTCCTCGGCGCGGTAGCGGAGCACGAGCCCGTCCTCGGTGAGGTCGCGGGCGATCGCCTCGATCGTCGAGCGCATGCGCTCATCCGTCGCGGGCAGGAAGCCGTAGATCGGCATCAGCAGCTGCGCGCCGTCGAGCTCGTCGGCGCCGAACGACTGCGCGTACGCCTGCCGCGACTCGCTCCAGCCTCGCTCGAGGATCGCCGCCCGGATCTCGTCGCGTGCGGCCTCCCACTTCTCGACCCGGGCGTGCATCCCGAGCTGCGGCGCGAGCTCGACTGCGCGGTCGAGCGCCACCCAGCACAGCACCTTCGAGGACAGGTGGTGGCGCGGCTCCCCGCGCATCTCCCAGATGCCCGAGTCCTTCTCCATCCAGCGCCGGGCCGCGGTGTCCGCGAGGTCGGCGACGAACGCCTGGATCTCCGGATGCAGGTCGCCGAGCTTCTCGCGGTAGAGGTGCAGGGCATTGAGCAGCTCGCCGTAGACGTCGAGCTGGACCTGGTCCCAGGCGCCGTTGCCCGACGCGCACGGGCTGCGAGTCGCGCCAGCCGCGGAGATGCGGCAGCGACCGCTCGGACAGGTCGTGCTCGCCGCCGATCCCGTACATGATCTGCAGCGAGCCCTCGCTCGCGCGGCCGCCGGCGGCGCTGGTCATGAACGAGATGAACTCCTCGGCCTCGTCCGGGCAGGCGCCGATGTACAGCGCCTCGATCGTCAGGCTCGAGTCGCGGATCCAGGAGAAGCGGTAGTCCCAGTTGCGCTCGCCGCCGACGGTCTCGGGCAGCGAGGTCGTGGGAGCGGCGACGATCGCGCCGGTGGGGCGATAGGTCAGCCCCTTCAGGACACGCGCGCTGTGACGCACGATGTCGCGCCGCGGGCCGTCGTAGACGTCGTGCTCGGCGTCCCACGACCGCCACGCCTCGACGGTGTCGTCGATCCGGTCGAACACGGCCTCAGAAGCCGTCGCTTCGGCCACGCGGGTCTCTGCCGGCGCCCAGCGCATCGCGAAGCCCACGCGCTCGCCGCCGCGCACACGGAAGGCCGCGCGCATGGTGGCGTCATCGACCTCGAGCGGCGCGCCCGAGCGCACCACGACGCGGCCGGAGCCGAACGTGCGCGCCCCGCCCTCCTCGGGCCGGATGAGCGGCCGGATCAGCCCGTACTCGGGCCGCACGGCGAGCTCCATCACCATCTCGACCTCGCCGTCGACGCCCTCGACCGCGCGCAGCACCTCGTGCGGCGCGTCGAAGCCGAGCGCGTGCCCGCGCTGGCCCTCGGCGAAGGCCATCGCGTCGCGCACGCGGACGCTGCCGGTCTCCGTGCGGTAGGTGGTCTCGATCACCAGCGTGCCGGGCACGTAGCGCCGCTCGCTCGAGTACGCGCCCGCCGGGCGCAGCGACCAGTGGCCGGCGCTCGGATCGAGGATGCGCGACAGCAGCGCGTCGGAGTCGTAGCGCGGCAGGCACAGCCAGTCGATCGAGCCGTCACGGCTCACGAGGGCCGCGGAGTTGCAGTCGGCCAGCAGGCCGTAGTCGGCGATCGGCGTGAACGCGCCGGAGATTCCAGCGGCGGCGGGGTGCGGGAGGACAGTGCTCATGGCCGGACAGTCGCTCGAACCGCCCGCCCGTTACGGAACCTGGACAGCCGCCCTCGCCGCGGATAGGTTCGGCGCCGGGTGCAGCAAGCCGCCGTCCGAGAGCACAGGCCGACCGCCGAGGAGCTCGACCTCCTCGCGCGCCTGCGCGCCGGCGACGAGCGCGCGTTCGAGGCGCTCGTGCAGCGCCACTACCGCACGATGCTCGCGGTCGCGCAGAACTACGTGCGCACGCGGGCGGTGGCCGAGGAGGTCGTGCAGGAGGCGTGGCTCGGGGTCCTCAACGGGCTCGACCGCTTCGAGGGTCGCTCCTCGCTGACGACGTGGATCATGCGGATCCTCGTCAACATCGCCAAGACCCGCGGCACGCGCGAGGCGCGCAGCGTGCCGATGGCCTCGCTCGCACCTGAGGGCGAGGACGCCGCGGTCGAGGCCGAGCGCTTCCGGGGACCCCGCGATCCGTTTCCGGGCCACTGGTGGGCGTACCCGGCGGACTGGCGGTCGCTGCCGGAGGACGCGCTCGACCGGCGCGAGACGTTGCAGGTGGTGCTGACCGCGATCGAGGGCCTGCCGCCCGCCCAGCGCACCGTGATCGCGATGCGCGACGTCCAGGGCTGCGGGCCGGAGGAGGTCTGCGAGCTGCTGGAGATCTCCGACGGCAACCAGCGCGTGCTCCTGCACCGCGCCCGCTCGCAGGTCCGCGCCGCGCTCGAGGAGCACCTCAATGGCTGAGCACGCGAGCACCGAGCACGTCAGCTGCCAGGAGGTCGTCGAGCTGGTGACCGACTACGTCGAGCGCACGCTCCCGGCCGACCGGACCGCGCTGTTCGAGCAGCACCTGAACTTCTGCGACGGCTGCATCTGGTACGTCGACCAGATCCGCACCACGATCGCCAGCGTCGGCCGGATCGAGGAGGAGGACGTCCCGCCCGAGACGCGCGAGAAGCTGCTGGCCGCGTTCCGCGACTGGAAGCGCTCGTGATCGCCTACAAGTGGCTGCGGCCGGACGGGACGAGCACGTTCACCCGCTTCCGCTGGCCGCTGCCCGACGGCGGCGGTCCGGGCGCGTGGGTCGACGCCACGGTCGAGCCGTGCCACATGGGGATCCACGCCTGCCGTGACGCCGACCTGCCGTACTGGGCCGGGCGGGCGCTGTACGAGATCGAGCTCGAGGGAACGGTCGTCGAGGAGCCGACGAAGGTGGTCGCCCCGCGCGGCCGCCTGCTGCGGCGGATCGAGGCCTGGGACGACGCGCTGCGGGACGAGTACACGCGGATGTGCGCCGAGCGCGGGATCGAGCTCGTGCGCGGCGCCGCGCTGCCGGAGGGCTGGGAGGCCGCGCTCGAGGGCTCGATCCCAGAAGGCCCCGCGCTGCTGGGCTTCATGGCCGCCCGCGCCGCCGAGGAGATCGCCGGCATCGACGGCTACTACGCCGAGCGAGCGCGGCAGTCCGAGTGGCTCGTCGAGCGCCTGGCGTAACGCCCGAGGCTCACGGGCACACTGGGTGACATGGCAGGGCTCACGTGCCAGGAGCTCGTGGAGCTCGTCACCGACTACTTCGAGGACGCGCTCCCCGAGTCCGAACGGACGCGGTTCGACGCGCACCTCGACGAATGCGAGGGGTGCCGCGCGTACCTCGACCAGATGCGGACGACGATCCGTCTCACCTCGTCGAGCCAGCAGCTCGCGGACCGGCAGGACGTGAGCGCCCTGCTGCAGGCGTTCCGCGACTACCGGCGCGCCTAGACACTGCTTACGCGAATCGAGAAGCGGGCCGTGTAGGGCCGACCGGGGATCGCGCGGCGCAGGCCGCTCCCGGTGCGCAGGGCGTTCGTCGGCGCGGTCATCGGCTCCAGGCACACGAACGGCGAGCCCGGAGGCGAGAAGACCTGGGCCACCGGATAGCCGGCGTGATGCGTCACGGCGAGCTCGCGGCCGCCGCCCGCGAGCGTGAACACGGCGCCGTCGGCGATCTCGTCGAAGCTGTCGTCGAACACGCGGTCCCCGAGCACGAACCGCTCGCCGGGACGCGGCTCGACGGCACCCGTGGGGAGCTTGCGGGCGTCGAGCTCGAGCCGGCGTCGCGGCGGGAAGCCCAGCTCCCAGCGCGAGCGGTCGATGCCCGGCAGGCGCAGGTACGGGTGGTAGCCGAAGGCGATCGGCACCGGCGCGCCGCCGGTCGGGATCACGGTCGTGGCGATCCGCAGCGCCTGCGGCGTGAGCGTGACCTCGACGACGACGTCGTGCGCGAACGGGAACGCGGCGCGCAGCGCCGGATCGGCGGCGAAGTCGAGCCGGGCGGCGAGCCGAGCGCTCCGCGCGTCGGCGTGCAGGCCGAGCACCGACCATCCGGGGTGCCCCGCGACGAGGCCGTGGATCGGCAGGCCCTGCTCGTCGTCGTGGCGCGGCGGGCCGGCCGGCAGGCGCACGCGGCGGCCGTGCAGCTCGTACTCGTCGCCGGCGAGCCGGTTGGCCCATGGGTGCAGGAACGGCACGCCCATCACGGTTCCCGCGTCGCGATACGCCGCGAGCCCGTCGACGCGGTCGAGCAGCTCCTCGCCGCCGTGGCGAAGCGACGCGCCGACCATGCCGAGCGACGGCACGAAGGCAGCCTCGAGCTCTCCGGCGGCGAGCGTCACCGCCTCGAAGCCCTCGATCGCGTCGTGGTGGATGGCGGGGTGCAAGGCGTCGAGGATGCTCATGCTCGCACCAGTCGCGGGTGCGCGTGCGCCGTTACACGCTGTCAGCGGCCGTCCACGGCCTCGCGCAGCCGGCCCTGGATCGCGTCCGGCTCGCCCGTGCCGTCCACGCGCTCGAGCAGCCCGCGCTCGCCGTAGAAGCCGATCAGCGGCTCGGTCCGCTCGTGGTAGACGCGCAGGCGATCGCGGACGACCTCGGGGCTGTCGTCCTCGCGCCCACGCCTGGCCAGCCGGCCGATGACGTCCTCGTCGGGCACGTCGAGCAGCACGGCCGCGTCGAGCTTGCGCCCGCGTGCGGTCAGGCCCTGCTCGAGCGCCTCCGCCTGGGCGACGGTGCGCGGGAAGCCGTCCAGCAGGAAGCCGTCGACGTTCTCCGCGTCGAGCCGCCCGACCAGCATCGCCACGACGATCTCGTCCGGGACGAGCTCACCGAGCTCGATGAACGCGCCGGCGCGCCGCCCGATCTCGGTGTCGGCGTCGCGCTCCTGGCGCAGCTGGTCGCCCGTCGAGAGGTAGAAGAGCCCGAGGTCCTCGCTGAGCCGCCCCGCCTGGGTGCCCTTCCCGGCGCCGGGCGGGCCGAGCAGGACGAGCTTCTTGGCGGCGGCCATCGCGGCGCGACGATATCCGAGGTTTGAGCCGATCGGCTGTGCGGGTACGGCGGTAGCGCGCCGCGTGTACGTGCGGCGCAGAATGACAACGTTGTCAGGGGGAGTAGGCGCCATGCAAGCGATCAGCCGGATTCTCGGACCGCTGACGGTCCTCGCGACATTGGCGCTCGCCACGGCCGCGCACGCCGCCCCGGCCGACGACTTCTCGTCGTCGTTCGAGCCCGGCGATCCCCAGCCGGCGTGGACGAACACCGCCGAGCGGTCCTCGGGGGTCAGCGGCCCGCGGCGCTCCGGGATCCCCGGCAACGTCACCGACCGCGTGGTCGCGGTGCGGGCGAGCGGCGAGAACACGAATGGCGGCGAGGTGAAGGAGAACCTCGTCGACGGCTCGGCCGAGACCAAGTGGCTGGTGTTCGCCACCACCGGCTGGGTCGAGCTCGAGCTCGCCGAGCCGGTCGCCGTCGTGCACTACGCGCTCACGTCGGCGAACGACGCCGCCGAGCGCGACCCGCGCGACTGGACGCTCCAGGGCTCGAACGACGGCCAGACGTGGACGACGCTCGACACCCAGACCGACCAGGTCTTCGCCGAGCGCTTCCAGAAGCGCGAGTACCGCTTCGCCAACACCACCGCCTACCGCCACTACCGCCTGAACATCACCCGCAACTCGGGCGCGAACATCGTGCAGCTGGCCGAGATCGAGCTCTCCAACGGCGACACCACTCCCCCGCCGCCGTCGGACATGCGCACGATCGCCGGGGCCGGCCCGCGCGGCGGCTACAACGCCAAGGCGGGCGCCGGCTGGACCGGCCTGAAGGCGCTCGAGTACGCCGGGCAGCACACCGCCGAGGGGCGCGGCTACTCGTACAACAAGGTCTTCGACGTCGACGTGCAGGTGAACCGCGAGACCGAGCTCTCGTACCTGATCTACCCGCGCTTCATCACCGACGACCTGTCGTACCCGAGCACCTACGCCGCCGTCGACCTCGCGTTCACCGACGGCACGTACCTGTCGAACCTGGGCGCCGAGGACCAGCACGGCGAGGAGCTCAGCCCGGCCGGCCAGGGTCGCTCGAAGAGCCTCTACACGAACCAGTGGAACCTCAAGCGCTCGCAGATCGGCGCCGTGGCGGCCGGCAAGACCGTCGACCGCATCCTCGTCGCCTACGACAACCCCGACGGGCCCGCCGACTTCCAGGGCTGGGTCGACGACGTCACGATCGACGGCAGCCCCGAGCCGCGGGAGCGCTCGAAGCCCTCGGACTGGGTCGTGACCACGCGCGGCACGAACTCCAGCTCGCGCTTCTCGCGCGGCAACAACATCCCGGCGACCGCCGTCCCGCACGGCTTCAACTTCTGGGTCCCGGTCACCAACGCCGGGACGCTGAGCTGGCTCTACGAGTACCAGTTCGACAACACGCCGGAGAACCTGCCGGCGCTCGAGGCGTTCTCGCTCAGCCACCAGCCGAGCCCGTGGATGGGCGACCGCCAGACCTTCCAGGTCATGCCGTCGGCGGCCGAGGGCGACCCGCCGCTGGACCGCGCCGCGCGGCGACTGCCGTTCCGGCACGCCAACGAGGTCGCCTCGCCGCATCGCTACGCGGTGACGTTCGAGAACGGCATCAAGACCGAGATCGCGCCGACCGACCACGCGGCGCTGATGCGCTTCACGTTCCCCGGCGACTCGTCCAGCCTGGTGTTCGACAACGTCGACAACCGGTGGGACATGGAGCTGTCCGACGACGGCGTCCTGACCGGCTGGACGGAGACGCGCAGCGGGCTCTCCAACGGGGCCACGCGGATGTTCTTCTACGCCACCTTCGACCGCCCGATCACCGGCAGCGGCGCGCGCTTCGCGCGCTTCGACTCCCGCACGGTGAACATGCGGATCGCGACGTCGCTGATCGGTACCGAGCAGGCCAAGCGCAACCTCGAGCTCGAGCTGTCGGCGAGCGACACGATCGAGAGCGTGTCCGCGCGCGCCCAAGAGCTGTGGGACCGCAAGCTCGGCGTGATCGAGGTCGAGGGCGCGACCGAGGACCAGCTGACGACGCTGTACTCGAACCTCTACCGGCTCTCGCTGTATCCGAACTCCGGCCACGAGAACACCGGCACGGCCGCCAGCCCGCGGTGGGAGCACGCCGTGCAGTCGACGGCCTCGAGCACGCCGCCGGCCAGCACCCCGACGCAGACCGGCGCCCCGATCCGGCCCGGCAAGGTCCACGTCAACAACGGGTTCTGGGACACCTACCGGACCGCGTGGTCGGCCTACTCGCTGTTCGACGCGGGCACCGCCGGCGAGCTGGTCGACGGCTTCGTGCAGCAGTACCGCGACGGCGGCTGGATCTCGCGCTGGTCCTCTCCCGGCTACGCGAACCTGATGACGGGCACGAGCTCGGACGTCTCGTTCGCCGACGCCCACGTCAAGGGCATTCAGGGCTTCAACGTCCGCGACGCCTACGACGCGGCGGTGCGCAACGCCACCGTGGCGCCGCCGGGCGACCCGTACAACAGCCAGGTCGGCCGCAAGGGCCTGATCGAGTCGATCTTCCTCGGCTACACGCCGTCGCGCGTCTCCGAGGGCGTCTCCTGGGGCCTCGAGGGCGCGATCAACGACTTCGGGATCGCGAACATGGCCGCGCTATTGGCCGACGACCGCGCGTCGAGCGCGGCCGAGCGGCGCCGCTACCGCGAGGAGGCGCAGTACTTCCGCAGCCGCTCGCAGAACTACGTGAACATGTTCGACCCGGCGATCCGCTTCTTCCAGGGGCGCGCGTCCGACGGCACGTGGAAGTCGACCCCGGACGAGTACGACCCGCGGGTCTGGGGCCACGATCACGACTACACGGAGACCAACGGCTGGAACTTCGCGTTCCACGTGCCGCACGACGGCCAGGGCCTGGCCACCCTCTACGGCGGGCGCGACCGGCTGGCGGCCAAGCTGGATGAGTTCTTCGCCACGCCGGAGACCGCCAAGTTCGTCGGCTCCTACGGCGGCGTGATCCACGAGATGACCGAGGCGCGCGACGTGCGCATGGGCCAGTGGGGCTTCTCGAACCAGGTCTCCCACCACATCCCGTACATGTACGACTACGCCGGGCAGCCGTGGAAGACGCAGGAGAAGGTGCGCGAGGCGCTGCGCCGCATGTACGTCGGCTCGGAGATCGGGCAGGGCTACGCCGGTGACGAGGACAACGGCGAGACGTCCGCCTGGCACCTGTTCAGCGCGCTCGGCTTCTACCCGCTGCAGGTCGGCAGCCCGTACTACGCGGTCGGCTCGCCGCTGTTCAAGAAGGCGACCGTGAAGCTGGCGAACGGGCGCGAGCTGGTGGTCGAGGCGCCCGCCAACAGCCGTCGCAACGTCTACGTGCAGGGGCTGCGGCTGAACGGCAAGGCGTGGGAGCACGCCTACCTGCGCCACGAGGACGTGGCGCGCGGCGGGCGGCTCGAGTTCGTCATGGGCCCGTCTCCCTCCAAGTGGGGCAGCCGGCGACCGGACGCGCCGCCGTCGATCACCCAGGGCGAGGATCGGCCGGAGCCGCTGACCGACCTGACCGGCGGCTCCGACAGCCCGCTGTTCGACGACACGTCGGGCACCGAGGCGACCGGCTCCGAGGCGGCGTGGGAGTTCGCGGCGCCCGAGCGCGTGAGCTTCTACACGCTGACGTCAGGCAAGGCCGAGGGCGCCGACCCGGGCGACTGGGTGGTCGAGGGCTCGAACGACGGTCAGTCGTGGACGCCGCTCGACTCGCGGCGCGGCGAGCGCTTCACGTGGCGCTCGCAGACACGGGCGTTCAAGCTCTCGACGACCGGCGACTACACCGCCTACCGGATCCGCTTCGCGCGACCGGCGGCGGTCGCCGAGGTCGAGCTGCTCGACTACCGGCCGGTGAGCGCGTCGCCGGTCGTGATGGCGATCGGAGGCGGCGCAGCCGCCGGGCCAGGCGAGACCGCGACCGTGCCCGTGACCGTCTCGAACTACGGCGAGGAGCCGGTGGAGGGCGAGGTGAGGCTGACCGCGCCGGACGGGTTCGCGGTCACGCCTCCCTCGGTCGCTCTCGGGGCGCTCGCTCCGGGCGAGTCGCGGACGGTCGAGTTCTCGGTCGCGGTGCCCGCGACCGCCGAGCCGGGCTCGGTTGCGTTGCAGGCAAGAGCGACGATCGGCGGCGAGGACCTGTCCGCCGCGGGCACGCTGCAGGTCGTCGGCGACACGATCGAGTTCACGGCCGGGAGCGACGAAGAGCGGCCGTGGCTGTTCGACGCGGACGGCTCGCAGCTCAACAACGGCGGCCGGTACGCCGACAACGGCACGCACTTCACCTACCGCTTCACGCTGCCCGCGGGGGTCACGGGCGGGACGCTGACGCTCGACATGGGCAACCAGTTCCTCGTCTCGGCCTCCACGGACGGGACGACGTGGACCGAGGTGCTGCGCGAGAATCGCGAGATCCGTGACCTATCCAACCGGCAGGAGTACTCGCTGGATCTGAACGCCCTCCGCGGCGGGGGCCGGACGGTCTACCTGCGCGTGCAGGACAGCAAGCCCGACGACGGATGGGGCGGCTGGGTCGCCGGCGTGCGGGTGGTGTCTCAGCGGTAGCCGGCGCTCACAGCCGGCGATCCGGTAGAACCCACGGATGACCTGGACCAACTGGGTCGGGAACCAGTCGTTCTCGCCCGCCGCGGTCGTGCGTGCTCGTGACGAGGACGAGGTGGTGCGAGCGATCCGCGAGGCGACTGGGGGCGTTCGGGTCGCCGGGGCCGGGCACTCGTTCACGCCGGTCGTGGAGACCTCCGGCACCCTGCTCGACCTCGCCGCCATGCGCGGCGTCATCTCCACCGACGCCGACCGGCAACGGGTCACGGCGCTGCCCGCCACGCTGATCCACGACTTCTACGAGCCGCTGTGGGAAGCCGGGCTGGCGCTGCGCAACCAGGGCGACATCGACACCCAGCAGATCGCGGGGGCGGTGGCGACGGCGACACACGGCTCGGGGATCGGCAACCCGAGCCTGTCGGGCTTCGTCCGCCGCGTGCGGCTCGTGACCGGCAGCGGCGAGATCCGCGAGATCGGCGAGGACGAGCCCGACCTGCTGCGCGCCGCCCAGGTCTCGGTCGGCATGCTCGGCGTCGTCACCGAGATCGAGCTCGCCGTGACCGAGGCCTACCGGCTCAAGCAGCAGGTGGTCGTCTGGCCGTGGGAGGAGGTGCTCGAGCGCTGGGACGAGCTCGTGCAGGAGCACCGCCACTTCGGCTTCTTCTGGCTGCCGACCGAGGAGTCCGGCGCGCTCTACAACCTCGACGCCCACGGCGAGACGCTGGTGGACCGCTGCTACGTGAAGATCTACGACGAGGCGACGCCCGACGAGCCCGACGACGACACGCCCGGGCGGCGCATCGACCGCAGCTATCGGATCTACCCGATGGTCTACGACCCCAACTTCCACGAGCTCGAGTACTTCGTGCCGCTCGAGCGCGGGCCGGAGGCGCTCAAGGCGACGCGCGAGCTGATGCTCGACAGCCTGCCGGACTCGGTCTACCCGATGGAGGTCCGCACGGTCGGGCCCGACGACGCGTTCCTCTCCCCCAGCTTCGAGACGGCCACGACCGTGATCTCGGTGTCCGGCCGGCCGGGCACCGACTACTGGGGCTACCTGCGCGCCGTCGACGAGCTGCTCGCCGGGTTCGACGCCCGCGTGCACTGGGGCAAGCTGCACTTCCTCACGCCCGAGCGGCTGCACGCGCTGTACCCGCGTGCGAGCGACTTCGTCGCGGCCCGCCGCGAGCTCGACCCCGAGGGCGTGTTCCTGAACGACCACCTGCGCCCGCTGTTCGAGTGAGGCTCTGAGGAATCTCCCGGCCTGCGCTTAGGTTTCTCACAGGCTGGTCCTGTGAACTGCGGGACATGATTCGAGTAGCAGTCATCGACGGTCACCCCGCGATGCGAGCCGGCATCGAGGCGCTGCTCTCCCCGGCCGACGACATCAACGTCGTCGCCGGCGCCTCCGGCGAGCTGAACGAGGTGGCGCACATGCTGTACGCCACGACACCCGACGTCGTCGTCGTCGAGGACGCCCCCGGTCGTGCCGACGGCATCGAGCTCTCCCGCCTGATCAAGAGCCACGTTCCGAGCCCGCAGGTCGTCCTCTACGCCGACGGGTTCGACGCCGGCGCGGTCGCGTCCGCGATGCTGGCCGGCGCCGACGCGCTCGTCGATTCGCGTGGCGACGCCCGCACCCTGGCCGCGGCGATCCGCTCGGCCGCCCGCGGCGCGCCGACGTTCCCGGAGCTCGATCCCGAGGCTGCGGCGGCGCTCGAGCGGCGCCTGCCGGCCGAGGACCAGGACATCCTGCGGATGCGGCTCGCGACGCTCTCGCTGCGCGAGATCGCAAGTCTGCTGCGGATCGACGGCGGAACGCTGCGCGAGCGGCTGCAGACGATGATCGCCGCGCTCCGGGTGCCCGCGCCCGCCACGTAGCGCCCGTAGTCTCCTAGCCGTGCTGGTCGAGCGGCTGCTGGAGATCGAGGTGTCGGCGCTGTGCGACGCCGACAAGGGCCTACCGGTCGTCGACCCGGCGATCCGCGCGATGGTGCCCGACGTTCGCATCGCCGGGCCGGCGCTCACCGTCGTTGCCGCGGACGACCACCTGCCGGTCTTCAGCGCGCTCGCCGAGGCCGAGGCCGGCGAAGTGCTGGTGATCGTCACCGGCGGCCGGCGGCTCGCGGTCGCCGGCGAGCTGTTCGCCACCGAGGCGCGCCGCCGCGGCGTCGCCGGGATCGTGATCGACGGCTTCTGCCGCGACGTGCACGGGCTCCGCCGGCTCGGGCTCCCAGTGTTCGCGCGCGGGACGATCCCGATGTCCGGCTCGACCGTCTCGCGCGCGCCGCTGCGCCGGCCGGTCCGGTGCGGCGGCGTGGACGTGCAGCCTGGAGACGTGGTGTTCGCCGACGACGACGGGATCGTGATCGCGCCCGCCGAGCGGCTCGAGGCCGCACTCGAGCAGGGCGAGGCGATCGCCCGCGCCGAGCGGGCGATCCTCGAGGCGCTGGGTCGCGGCGAGCCCCTCCACGACCGCACGAGCTACGCCGAGCACGTCGCCGCGCTCGACCGCGGCGAGCCGAGCTCGCTCGCCTTCCGCGTCGACCCGTAGGTGGCGGGTTTCACACCATCGGTTGTCCGCCCGCGGCCGCGCGGTTACAACTCAGACGTGTCCGACCCCCGCCTCGGCGCCGAGCTCGCCGGCCACCGCATCGAGCGCGTCCTCGGCCGCGGTGGCATGGGCGTCGTCTACGCGGCGGTCGACCTGTCGCTCGAGCGGACCGTCGCGCTCAAGCTGATCGCGCCCGAGCTGGCGGAGAACGCGGGCTTCCGGCGGCGCTTCATCGCCGAGTCGCGGATCGCGGCCTCGCTCGAGCACCCGAACGTGGTGCCGATCTTCCGCGCCGGCGAGGAGGACGGCGCGCTGTACCTCGCGATGCGGTTCGTCGACGGCGACGACCTCGGCACGCTCGTGGCGCGCGACGGCGCGCTGGCGCCGCGGCGCGCGGCGGCGCTGCTCGCCCAGGTCGCCTCCGCGCTCGACGCGGCGCACGGCCGCGGCCTCGTGCATCGCGACGTGAAGCCCGCGAACGTGCTCGTGACCGCCGCCGACCACTGCTACCTGACCGACTTCGGGCTCGTCGAGGACCTCGGCGCGCCCACGGGGGCGACACGAAGCGCCGAGGTGCTCGGCACGCTCGACTACCTCGCGCCGGAGCGCATCCGGGGCGGCGCGACCGGCCCGTGGACCGACGTCTACGCGCTCGGGTGCGTGCTGTACCTGGCCCTCACCGGGCGCGTCCCGTTCGGGCTTGAGGCGCCCGAGAGCAAGCTGTGGGCGCACGTCTCCGAGCCGCCGCCGCGCGCGTCGGACGCCGGCGCGCCCGAGGCCTTCGACGCTGTCATCGCCATGGCGATGGCCAAGCTGCCGCGCGACCGCCACGAGAGCGCGGCCGCGTTCGCCGCCGCGCTGCTCGCGGCCGCGAATGCGGGCGAGGCCGGCGCGCCCGGGGCCACCGCGGTGGTGGCCGCGGCACGCCGTCTCGGAGCGCAGGCGCGCGACGTCCTGCCCGGCGCGGACGAGCTGCTCGACCGCCTCACGCGCGCGGCCGAGCGCGCGCAGGCGCTGCACGACGCGATCGCCGCCGACCCGCCCGAGCTGATCGGGCGGCGCATCGCCCAGATCCGCGCCGGCCACGGCGCCGGCAAGGCCGAGCAGGTCGACGCGCTCGCGCAGCGCCTCGCCGCCCAGCGGCGTGCGCACGCGCGGCTCGAGGCGCTCTCCGTGCGGCTCGAGCACGCCCTCGCCGAGCTCGACGCCGCCTGCGGCCGTGCCCGTGCGGGTCACGAGCCACAGCTCGGCGCGCTCGCCCGCGCGCTCGACGAGCTGGAGCCGGCGGCCGCATGACCGCTCCCCACCGCTCGACTCCCGCCGAGCTCCAGGCACGGCTCGAGGCCGAGCGGCGCGGCGCGCCGTTCCTGCTCTTCCACGACGGGGCTGATCGCCAGGTCATCCGCGAGCTCGCGCCCGGCACGCTGACGGTCGGCCGCGGCGCGGACTGCGACGTCGCCCTCGGCTGGGACCGCGAGGTCTCGCGCCTGCACGCCCAGCTCGAGACCGCAGGGGGCCGCTGGGTGCTGATCGACGACGGCCTGTCGCGCAACGGCTCGTTCGTCAACGGCGAGCGCGTGGTGGGCCGTCGCACGCTGCGCGACGGCGACCGGCTCGTGTTCGGCGAGACGCCGGTCGTCTACCGTGCCGTCGCGGCGTCGTCCGACAGCTCGACGGTCGTCGTCCCGGAGAGCCCGGCCGCGGTCGTGCTCACGCCGACGCAGCGGCGGATCCTCGTCTCGCTCTGCCGCCCGGTGCGCGACTCGGCGTTCGCGACCCCGTCCACGAACCGCGAGATCGCCGAGGAGGTCTTCCTCAGCGTCGACGCCGTGAAGGCCCATCTGCGCGTCATGTTCGAGCGCTTCGGGCTCGAGGACCTGCCGCAGAACCAGAAGCGGGCGCGGCTCGCCGCCGTCGCGCTGCTCCAGGGCATCGTCACCGCGCGCGACTGAGCGGGTGGCAAGGCCGCCACCCAGGGTGGCTACCCGGGCGGCGCGCCGCCCCCGAGCATTGCTCCCATGTTCACGCTTCCCTTCCAGACCCGGCGGCGCCGGGCGTTCATCGAGCAGTACGCGTTCCCGGCCACGCTGCGCACGAAGCTCTTGGAGAAGCTCGGGGACGCCCATCGCGCGAACGTCGCGCTCGAAGGCCTGCGCGAGTGGTACGTCGCGTGCCTGGCCGCCCGCGGCGAGATGCTCGGCATGCCCTCGCGAGCCGTCGACGTCGCCTGGCACGAGATGATCCTGATGACGCGCGAGTACCACCACTTCTGCGAGCGGGCGTTCGGCGGCTACCTGCACCACACGCCGGAGTCGGGCATGGACACGCCGATGAGCTCGAGCCTCGCCAACACGCTGGCGATCGTCGAGTCCCAGGCGCTGACCGTGGCCGGCGTGCCGCTCCTGTTCGCGGTCGACCGGGAGCTCGACCTCGAGGACGGCTTCGTCTGGCAGGCCGACGACATCGAGCGCATCCGCGCGAGTCAGGACACCCTCCAGCCCGGGTACGGCGGCAGCGCGGGCTGGCACGCCGGCTTCGGGAACGGCTGCGCAGGCGGCGGCGGTGGAGACTTCGGCGGCGGCGGCGGAGACGGCGGTGGCGGCGGCGGCGGGTGCGGCGGCGGTGGGTGCGGCGGCGGTGGCTAGGTTTCGAGGCCGATGACGTCGTAGGCGTCGGTCGGCCGGGCGAAGCCCGGGAGCGCGAGCTCGCCGAGCGGCTGGGCGATCGCGATCGCCTCCGCCGCTGAGTGGACCCGGCGGCTGACGAGCACCTGGCCGGGCTCGGCCGCCTCGGACAGCCGCTCGGCGAGCAGCGTCACGCTCCCGATCGCGCCGTACTCCCAGCGGCCCTCGAACCCGACCGGCCCGAGCGTGGCGTGGCCCTGGGCGATCCCGATCGCGAGGTGCAGGTCGTAGCCGGAGCGGCTCCAGCCCTCGGCCAGCTCCCACACGCGGTTGCGAACGGCCACCGCCATGCGCACGGCGCGCTCGGGCGCGTCGGCACAAGGCAGCGGGTCGTTGAGGTACGCCATCACGCGACCGCCGCTGAAGCGGTCGAGGGTCGCCTCGTAGCGATGGATCTCCTCGCCCACGGCCCGGTGGTAGTCGCGCAGCACCGCCGCGACCTCCTCCGGCTCGACCGCCTCGGCGAACGCGCTGAAGCCGCGGAGGTCGAAGACGAGCACGGTGATCTCGCGCCGGTGGCTCTCGAGGAACGACTCATCGCCCGACGAGACGAGCAGGTTCGCGATCTGGGGCGGGAGGAAGCGGCGCAGCCGCCCCACACGGTCGAGCTCGTCGACCTGCTCGGCGACCCGCTGCTCGAGGCCGCGGTTGAACTCCGCCAGCTGGGCGGCCTGCGCCTCGATCGCCTGAAGCAGCTGCGCGTTCTGGATCGCGATCGCGCCTTGAGCCGCGAACGTCGTCACGAGCGCGACCGTCCGCGCGTCGAAGGCGTCGACGGTCTCGCGCCAGAGAACGATCACGCCGACCACCTTGTCGCCGACCAGCATCGGCACGCCGCACATCGTTCGGAACCCGCCGAGCTCGCGCGCCCGGTGCATCTCGTAGGCCGGGTCGGCCAGCGCGTCGAGGATCTGCACGGTCTCGCGCCCGAGCCCGACGCGGCCGACGAGCGTGCCGGGCCCGCGCTCCAGCGGGATTCCGGCGACGTGGTCGCGATACGCCTCCGAGCCGCCGATCGCGAACGCGACCCGGTAGCGCTCGCCTTCGAGCATGTAGATCAGGCCGGCGTCGGCGCGGCAGAGCCGGACCGCCTGCTCGAGCACGGTCTCGAAGACCGGTTCGACCTCGGCCGACGGGCGACCGATGATCTCGAGAACGGCCCGCGCCGCCATCTGCTGCTCGAGCGCCTCCGCGAGGTCGCGCTCGAGGTGCTCGATCCGGGCGCCGTCGGGCATCCGGGGCGAGCTTAACCCCCGCGCGCCGGAAGGCGCGCGGGGGCCGCCGGGAGGATCAGCAGGCGACGAGCAGGTGGAACGGCCGGTCGGCCGCTGCCGGCGCCGCCGCGTTGTCGTACGTCTTGACCGTGACCTTGGTGGCCTCGGCCGCGGGCTCGGCGGTGATCACGCCTGGGACAGCCGGATCGATCGTCGTCCCGGTCTTGCTGCCGGCGAGCGTGGCCGAGTACTGGCAGGCGCCGACGTCGCGGCCGAGCTCGACCGAATAGACACCCAGAGCGGTCCGGCTCGGGGTGCCATCGCCGGCCACCTTGGCGCCGTCGGCCTTCACGGCCACCTTGAAGGCGACGCCGTTGGCCTGCGTCAGCTCGGTGCGCGCCGCGGCGGACAGGTCGACGGCCTCGAGGCCGCCGTCGGTGATCTCGGTCTTGTCGACCGAGCCCTCGCGCACCTCGGAGGCGCCCACGGCGCCGGTGGCGATCTCGCTGCGCCGGATCGCTCCGGTCTTCACCTCGTACGCGCCGATGGCGTTCGTGCGCACCTCGCTCTTGCCGACCGCGTTGGCGCGGATGTCTCCCTTGCCGACGCTGTTGTAGGCCGCGTAGCTCGTGCCGCTGAGGGCGACGAACAGCGCGAGCATCGAAACCACGTTGGCGAACTTCCCGCTGAGTCTCTTTCGCATACGGGTTCCAGCAGGACCCCGCGGTCGAAGTTGCGGGCCCGGGTCTCAGTTGTCTCACAGGTGACACACACCGATTCCCGACGCGCGGCGCCGAAGCTGAGGTCATGTCCTCCCTCGCTCTCCACCAGTCCTCCTCGGCGGCGGAGCGCGCTCGGCCGCAGCTCGAGATCGTCGTCCCCGTCTACAACGAGGAGGCGGCGCTCCCGCTCAGCGTCCGCCGCCTCCACCGCTTCCTCACCGCCGAGTTCCCGTTCTCGTGGCGGATCGCGATCGCCGACAACGCGAGCACCGACTCGACGCCGGCCGTCGCGCGCGACCTGGCTGCGGCACTCCCCGGCGTGCGCACCCTGCGGCTCGAGCGCAAGGGCCGTGGCCGCGCGCTGCGGGCGGCGTGGGCGGCCAGCGATGCGCGCGTGGTCTGCTACATGGACGTCGACCTCTCGACCGACCTGCGCGCGCTGCTGCCGCTCGTCGCGCCGCTGCTCTCCGGCCACAGCGACGTCGCCATCGGCACACGGCTGGCGCGCGGCGCGCGCGTCGTACGCGGCCCCAAGCGCGAGCTGATCTCCCGCACCTACAACGCGCTCCTGCACATGACGCTGCGGGCCCGCTTCAGCGACGCGCAGTGCGGCTTCAAGGCCGTGCGCGCCGATCTCCTCCCCAGCCTGCTCGCCGAGGTCAAGGACGAGAGCTGGTTCTTCGATACCGAGCTGCTCGTGCGAGCGCAGCGCCGCGGCCTGCGGATCCACGAGGTCCCGGTCGACTGGATCGACGACCCCGACTCGCGGGTGAGCATCCTGCGGACCGCGGTCGACGACCTGCGGGGCGTGGCACGGCTGATGGCCGACACGCCCGTCGCGCGCTTCACGGGCGTCGGCGTGCTGAGCACGATCGCGTACGGGCTCCCGTTCCTGGCGCTGCGCGGCCCGCTCGGCGCCGCCGGCGCCAACGCGCTCGCGCTGGCGGTGACCGCGATCGGCAACACCGCGGCGAACCGGCGGGTCACCTTCGGGATCCGCGGGCGCGCCGGCCTGGCAGCAACGGTCACCCGCTACATCGCGATGCGGACGTGGGTGTTCGCGCACGCGCGCCAGCGCCGCCGCCGGATCGCGGAAGCGGCCCGGCAGGCGGTCTGACTACGCCTTGTCGGCGACCTGGTCGCGCAGCGCGCCGATGAACTCGCGCCAACCCGGGCGGACGACGCGGTAGAAGCTCTGGATCGAGCCACGCCGGCGTTTTGTGTCGGCGAGCTCGATCAGGCCCGCGCTGTGCAGCACGCGGAAGTGATAAGCCACCACTCCAAGCGGCTCGCCGAGGGTTACGGCGAGGTCGCTTGGGCTCACCGAGTCATCGTCGGCGGCATCGAGTATCTGGATGCGGATCGGGTGCCCGAGGGCCGCGAGACGCTTGGCGTCCATCTCATGCTCCTCCACGCGGCGGAAAGATAGCGTGCGATGACGACATACTGGAAGCAAGTTGCTCGGTGAGCTGCTCTCACTTGTCGTGGCGCTGACACCGGCCTGGACGCCCGGCGCCCCATCCGCCGGCCGCTCGGTCGAGGGCCGGCCACTGATCGTCACGCGGCTCGGCGATCCCGCCGCGCCCCGGCGCGTCCTGATCGTGGGCGCCGTGCACGGCGACGAGCCCGGCGGGCGCCGCGTCACCCGCGCGCTCCTGCGCCGGCGCCCACCCACGGGCGTCCAGTGGTGGATCGTGGGCGACCTCAACCCGGACGGCTCGAGTCGCGGCACACGCACGAACGCCCGCGGCGTCGATCTCAACCGCAACTTCCCTCATCGCTGGCGCGGCGGCGCGCGTGGGCGCTACTGGCCGGGAGCGCGCAAGGCGTCGGAGCCGGAGACCCGCTGGGCGATGCGCCTGATGCGGCACGTCCGCCCGCACGCCACGGTGTGGCTGCACCAGCCGTACGGGATCACGGTGCCGTCCGCCGGCTCCGAGCGCCGGCTCGTCGACCGCTACGCCCGCGTGTCCGGGCTGCCGGTCCGCCGGCTCCCCCGCTACCGCGGCACCGCTGCGGGCTGGCAGAACAAGGTGCTGCCCGGCGGCGGGGCGTTCGTCGTCGAGCTGCACGCGGGCACGCCCTCGTCCGCCACCGTCCGCCGCCACGTCCGCGCGGTGCGGGCGCTCAGGCGACCCTGACCATTAGTCGCGCACCTCGACGTAGGTGTCGACCGGCAGCGCGGCCGACGACGGGCCGGCGCCGAGGCGGAACCGACCCCGCTCGACGGTCCAGCCGCCGCCGTCCCAGTGCTCGAGCGTGCGCGCCCTGACTGGAATCCGCACCGTCAGCTCCTCGCCCGGCTCGGCGTCGACCGTGGCGAAGCCGACGAGCCAGCGCACCGGCCGCTCGACGCGACCCTCCGGGACACCGGCGTAGACCTGGACGACCTCGCGGCCGCGCCGGTCGCCGGTGTTGGCGACCGTGACCGCCACCTCGAAGTCGTCGCCCGGGGCAAGCCGGCCGGGCGCCTCGATCGCCCGGTACTCCCAGGTGGTGTAGCCGAGGCCGTGGCCGAACGGGTAGCGCGCGTCGCGCTCGCTGTCGCGGTAGCCGACGAACAGCCCCTCGTCGTAGCTGAGCACGCCGTCGACGGGCTCGGTCGACGGGAGCCGGTCCTCGGACGCCGGCCAGGTGGTCGGCAGCCGGCCGCCGGGCTCGGCGGCGCCGAGCAGCACGTCGGCGAGCGCGTTGCCGAACTCCTGCCCGGGGAACCAGGCGAGCAGCACGGCGGCGACCTCGTCGGCCCACGGCAGCAGCACGGGCGCGCCGGCGTTGACGACCACGATCGTACGCGGGTTGGCCGCGGCGACGCGCCGCACGAGCTCGTCCTGGCGGCCGGGCAGCGCGAGCGAGGTGCGGTCGAAGCCCTCGCTCTCGACCTCCTCGGTCGTGCCGACGACGATGACCGCGGCGCCGGCGTCACGCGCCAGCGCGACCGCGCGCTCGATCCCCTCGTCGTCACTCGGGTGCGGCGGCAGGAGGTTGAGCTGGAAGACCGCGCCGCCGAGGTCGATGTCGCCGCCCGCCGAGCCGACCTCGTAGCCGAGCACGACGCCGACCTCCTCGCCGGCCGCGAGCTCGACCGGGTGCACGCGCTGGGGCGGGGTCATGAGCGCCTCGACCACGTCCGCGCCGGGAGCGAGCTCGAGCCGCTCGTCGAACACCTGCTCGCCGTTCAGGGAGAGCGACAGGCGGCCGACGCCGGAGCCGCCGATCTCGTAGGTGCCCGGCTCGCCGGCGCGCACGGTGGTGTGGACCTCCACGCACGCGACCCGGTCCGAGGGCACGCCGGGGCCGAAGCCGCCCATCCAGTTGAACGCCGCCCCGGGCCGCTCCTCGGTGCCGAGCACCGCGCCGTCCGCGGCCAGGAAGCGGACCTCGACGCCAGGCCGATCGGCGACGGGGATGCGGGTGCTCGCGCGCACGCCGGCGGCGTGCTCGACGCGCCCCACGTCGAGCGCCTCGCGGAGGCCATCCAGTGGCGAGACGGTGTACGGCGGGTAGACCGTGGCGCTGCCGCCGCCGAGCGTGCGCGCGTTCGCCGCGTTGGGGCCGATCACGGCGACACGCCCGAGCTGGCCGGGGTCGAGCGGCAGGGCATGATTCTCGTTGCGCGCGAGCACGAAGCCCGCGGACGCCGCGCGCCGCAGCTCGGCCGCCACCTCGGCAGAGTCGTAGATGGGCGCGGGCGCCGCCTCGGTGCCCTCCAGCGCCCCCACGCGCGCGGCGAAGCGCAGGATGCGCAGCACCTTGTCGTCGATCGCCGCCTCGTCGACCTCGCCCGCCCGGACCGCGTCCACGAGCGCGCCGCGCCACGGGCTCGCGGGCCCCGGCATCGCCAGGTCGAGCGCCGCGCGGGCGGTCTCGGCCGTCGAGCGGGTGGCGAACCAGTCCGACATCACGAGCCCGTCGAAGCCCCATTCGCCGTGCAGGATCTCCCGTAGCAGCGGGCTCTCGGTCATCGTGTGCCCGTTGACGCCGTTGTAGGCCGCCATCACCGACCACGCGCCGCCCTCGTTGACGATCGCGTCGAACGGCGCGAGGTAGAGCTCGCGCAGCGCCCGCTCGCTCACCCGGGCGTCGAGCGTGAAGCGCTCGGTCTCGCTGTCGTTGGCGACGAAGTGCTTGACCGTCGCCCCGACCCCGCCGCTCTGGACGCCGCGGGTGTAGGCGACGCCGATCCGCGCGGTCAGCAGCGGGTCCTCGCTGAAGCACTCGAAGTGCCGGCCGCCGTACGGCGTGCGGTGCAGGTTGACGGTCGGGGCGAGCAGGACGTCGGCGCCCTTGCGGCGCGCCTCGTACGCGAGCAGGCGGCCGAGCTGCTCGACCAGCGCCTCGTCCCAGGTCGCGGCGAGGGCGGTCGGCGAGGGGACGTTGGCCGACGTGTCGCGCTCGTCCCACGTCTCGCCGCGCACGCCGGCCGGGCCGTCGGAGACCACCAGCCGCCGCAGGCCGGCCGCCGGCTCGTCGTGCAGGGACCAGAAGTCGGCGCCGGTCAGCAGCCGCACCTTCTGCTCGAGGGAGAGGCGCGCCACGCGGGCGGCCAGGTCGCGGTCGTCGGTCATCGGCGGGATAATGCCGCGTCGCGCGGGATGCGAGCATGTCGGCGATGGCCGGCCTGCTCGCTCACCGCCGGGCCCGCATGGGCGGGCGCGATCCCGGGGAGTCGCACCGGACGGCGACCCCGCTCGAGCTGCTGTTCGACCTCACGTTCGTGGTCGCGTTCGGGATCGCAGCCGACGAGCTCGCCCACTTCCTCGCCGAGGACCACGTCAAAGCCGGCATCCTCGGGTTCGCGTTCGCGACCTTCGCGATCAACTGGGCGTGGATCAACTTCTCGTGGTTCGCTTCGGCCTACGACACCGACGACTGGGTCTACCGCCTGACCACGATGGTGCAGATGGTGGGGGTGATCGTGCTCGCCCTCGGACTGCCGGACATGTACCAGTCGATCGACGACGGCGGGGCGATCGACAACCGCGTGATGGTCGCCGGCTACGTGGTCATGCGGGTGGCGATGGTCTTCCAGTGGGTGCGCGCCGCGCGGCACGATCCCGACCGGCGCGCGACCTGCATCACCTACATCAAGGCGATCCTGATCGCCCAGGCCGGCTGGGTGGCGCTGCTGATCGCCAGCACGTCGCTCGCGGTCACGATCGTGTGCGTGGTGCTGCTGACGCTTGTCGAGTTCGCCGGCCCATGGATCGCCGAGACGCGCAAGGGCGGGACGCCGTGGCACCCGCACCACATCGCCGAGCGCTACGGCCTGCTGGTGATCATCGCGCTCGGCGAGGGGGTCATCGGCACGATCGCGTCGCTGTCCGCGGTCGTCGGGCCGGAGGGGCCGGGCTGGTCGATCGACGCCGCCGCGGTCGCGCTTGCGGGCATCGGGCTCACGTTCGGCCTGTGGTGGATCTACTTCGTGATCCCGTCGGGCGCGGCGCTGCACGCGAACCGCCGGCGAGCGTTCGGCTGGGGCTACGGCCACATCGCGCTGATCGGCGGGGTCGTGGGCACCGGCGCCGGGCTGCACGTGGCCGCGTACTACCTCGAGGAGGAGTCGGTACTCGGTGCCTCGGCGACGGTGCTCACCGTCGTGATCCCGGTCGCCGTGTATTTCCTCAGCGTCTTCGTGCTCTACGCGTACCTGACGCACTCGTTCGACCCGTTCCACCTGACGATGATCGCGATCACGGCGGTGTTCCTGGTCGCCCCGCTCTTCTTGGCCTCGGCCGGCGTCTCGATGGCGTGGTGCCTGGTCGTGCTCAGTCTCAGCCCGTGGGTCACCGTCATCGGCTACGAGCTCCACAGCCACCAGCACAACGCCGAGGTCATCGCGCGGCTGTCGCGAGTCTGAGCCGGGCGCCCAGGTTCGTGTAGCGCTTCGTCTAGCCGGCGGCGGCGGCGCGGACCGCCGCCCGCAGCGCCTGCACCGACGGCCGCTCGGCGTCGGCGGTCCGCGTCGCCATGAGGATCGTGCGGTGCACCGCCCCGTCGGCGATCGCCCGCACGGCGACGCCGGGGTGCGTCTGCGGGCGCACGAAGTCGGGCAGCAGCGTGACGGCCTGCCCGGCCGCGACGAGCGCAAGGCTGGTGACGCTGTCGTTGGTCCGGTGGCGCAGGTCGGGGTCGAACGCACCCAGCTCACGGCACGTGCGGTTGGTGATCTCCTCCCAGGCGGTCTCGCGATGGCCGGTCGCCCACGGCTCGCCGGCGAGCTCGGCGAGCGGCACCGCGTCCGGGTGCCGCCGGGCGACCGGATGGCCCTCGGGCAGGACGATGCGGACCGCATCCTCGAGCAGGTCCTCGCGGGTGACGCCGCGCGGTCGCGCGAGCGGCTGGTGGTGCCACTCGTCGGCCAGCACGAGGTCGACGTCGCCGAGCGCGAGCGCGGGCAGCGACTGCTCGGGCTCGGCTTCGACGAGCTCGCAGCGCAGGGACGGCGCGTCGCGAGCCAGCGCCTGGATGGCCGGCACCGCGAGCCGCAGCGCGACCGACTGGAAGGACGCGATGCGCCCGCGCCCGGCGACCCGGCCGGCCGCGGCGGCCAGCTCGGCCTCCGCCACCTCGGCGCGGTCGAGCAGCACTTCCGCGTGGCCGACGAGCACGAGCGCCGCGTCGGTCAGCCGGACGCCGCGGCCGGCCGGCTCGAGCAGGGGGACGCCCGCCTCGCGCTCGAGCACGGCGAGCTGCTGGGAGACCGCCGACGGGGTGAACTGCAGCGCGTCGGCGACCGCTGCGATCGTGCCGCGCGAGTGGAGCTCGCGCAGGAGGCGGAGCCGGCGAAGGTCGAGCATGATCAAGGAACGCTACCGAATGATGATTATGAATCGGAGTGGTTGCTTAGCGATGCGTTCGGCAGCATCCGGGCCATGTCCGGTGCTCTCCTCTGCCTCGCCTCCGCCGCCGCGTTCGGCGCGATGGGCATCTTCGGCAAGCTCGCCTACGACGAGGGCGCGACCGTCGGGACGCTGCTGGCGACGCGGTTCGTGCTCGCGGCTGCGCTCTTCTGGCTGCTGTCGACCTCGACGGGCGGGATCCGGCGGCTGCGGGCGCTGCTCCCTCGCGACGTCGCGATCGCGCTGGCGCTCGGCGCCGTCGGGTACGGCGCCCAGGCGGGCGGCTACTTCGCGGCGCTCGAGCGGCTCGACGCGTCGCTGCTCTCGCTGCTCGTCTACACGTATCCCGTGCTCGTCACCGTGGCAGCGATCGCGCTCGGGCGCGAACCGGCGAGCCGCCGCACCGCGGCGGCGCTCGCGCTGGCGTCGGCCGGCCTCGTGCTCGTGCTCGCCGGTGCCGCCGCGGGGGCGCTGGATCCCGTGGGGACCGCACTCGGGCTCGGCGCGGCCGTCGTCTACAGCGCGTACATCCTCGTCTCGCAGGGCATCGCGGCGCGCCTCGGGCCGCTCGCGCTCGGCACGCTCGTGTGCACCGGCGCCGCCGTCACGCTGACGCTCGGCGCCGCCGCGTCCGGCGACCTGCATCCGTCGGCCGTCAGCCCGGCCGGCTTCGCCTGGCTCGGTGGCCTCGCGGCCGTGTCGACCGTGGGCGCGATCGGGCTGTTCTTCGCCGGGCTGCGGCGCGTCGGCCCGGCGGCGGCCTCGATCCTCTCGACGCTCGAGCCGGTCGTCACCGTCGCGCTCGCGGCGCTGGCGTTCGGCGAGACGCTCGGACCCGCGCAGCTCGGCGGCGGTGCGCTCGTCCTGCTGGCGGTGCTCGCCGTGCGAACCCAGCGAACGACCAAGGAGGCAGCATGACCCTCGAAGGCAAGGTGGCGCTCGTGGCGGGCGCGACGCGTGGCGCCGGGCGCGGCATCGCCGTCGCGCTCGGCGAGGCGGGCGCAACGGTCTACTGCACCGGGCGCAGCACCCGCGAGCGCCGCTCGGAGTACGACCGGCCGGAGACGATCGAGGAGACCGCCGAGCTGGTGACCGACGCCGGCGGCACCGGGATCGCCGTCGCGGTCGACCATCTCGAGCCCGACCAGGTCCGGGGGCTGGTGCGGCAGATCGACGCCGAGCAGCAGCGGCTCGACGTCCTCGTCAACGACATCTGGGGCGGCGAGCGGCTGTTCGAGTGGGACACGCCGGTGTGGGAGCACGACCTCGAAAACGGCCTGCGGATGCTGCGCCTCGGGCTCGACACGCACCTGATCACGAGCCACTTCGCGCTGCCGCTGCTGATCCGCCGTCCCGGCGGCCTGCTGGTGGAGATGACCGACGGGACGGCCGCCTACAACGGCGCCACCTACCGCAACCCGGCGTTCTACGACCTCGTCAAGACCGCCACGATCAGGCTCGCCTTCGCCCAAGGTCAGGAGCTCGCGCCGCACGGCTCCACCGCCGTCGCGCTCACCCCCGGCTGGCTGCGCTCGGAGATGATGCTCGAGGCGATGGGCGTCACCGAGGCCAACTGGCGTGAGGGCCGCAACCCGCACTTCGCCGCGATCTCGGAGAGCCCGCGCTTCGTCGGCCGCGCGGTCGCCGCGCTCGCCGCCGACCCGGACCTGGAGCGCCGCAATGGCAGCTCGTTCTCCTCCGGCGGCCTCGCGCGCGAGTACGGCTTCACCGACGTCGACGGCTCGCAGCCCGACTGCTGGCGCTACCTCGTCGAGGTCCAGGACCCCGGCCGTCCCGCCGACGCCACCGGCTACCGCTGACGGGTCAGCCCCCCGGGTCGCCGTGCAGCTCGAAGTGCATGCCGTCGGGCGCCGTCGGCCAGCGGCCGCCCCAGGTGAATCCCTCTCGCTCGAACGCGCGGACGAGTCGGCGGTCCTGGCGCGGCTCGCTGCCCTGGGGGTTCTCGCTCGCGTTGAGGTCGATCGCGAGCCCCCACGCGTGCAGCGACAGCGACCCCGACGACGGGATCCGTCGCGGCGCGTAGCAGCCGGCGTAGTCGCCGCGATCGACAAGCCGCTCGAGCCCGCGGCGCTCGAGGCGGCCGAGCGCGCGGCGGAGCGGCGCGATGAACGCCCGGTTGCAGGTGACCGCCCCGAGGATCGGCACAGCGCGGGTGACGACGTTGCGGCGCAGCCAGCGCGGGTCGATCCCGATCCAGTCCGAGCCGTACGGGAGGCGGACGGCGAACTCGCCGAAGCTCCGCTTGACCGCGGCGGGGCGGATGATGCCGCGGCGACCGGTCGGCTGCGCGTCGAGCGTGGCGACGCGCGTGAGCGGGTCGTTGGGCACGGCGCGGGCGACGGCGCGCGGGTTTCTGGTCGCGACGACGACCGCGGTCTGCCGGCGCGCGGCCCGCGCCACGTCCGCCGTCGCGGCGACGACCTCGGCATCGCGCGCGAGCCGGTCGGCCACGACGCCGGCGACCCGGACCGTGCGGCCACCCTCGAGCGTCATCCGGCCGCCGCGCCCGAGGTCCCGTAGCCGCGCGGACGTCTCCGACAGCAACACGCGCCCGCGGCGCACCCGGCGGAACGCGGGCTCGCCCGTCACGCGCGCGTACGCGCGCGGGTCGACGACGTGGACGTCGAGCGGGACGGCGTAGCCGGGAGGCGCGCGTCGGCGCCTCCGCGTCCCCGGCCTTCGCCGAGCGGCGCAGCAGCCACTGGGTCCGGGATGCCTTCGCCAGCGCGTCGACCGCGGGGCTGCGGCGCAGCCGCCGGATCCACGACGCCGGCAGGCCGTCGCGGCGGCGCACGAGGACGAGCTCCCGCTCAGGTGGCGAGGGCGTGGCCTCCGGCGGAGCGCCGGCCGACTCGGGCGCAGCCGGCCGCGGGGCGCGGTCCTCGTCGCGATCCGAGACGGCGACGCCGGCGAACGCCGCCAGTGACAGGAGGAGCACGACGCTGGCGGCGATGACCGTTCGGGACACTGCGACTGAAGGTAATGCGGTCGCACCGCCGGG